>JAQUAI010000006.1:82045-137692 GCA_028687335.1 Gallionella sp. | reverse complement strand
TCCTCTTGGTGAATGAGGCGGATTGCCTCGCTTACCAAGTTAGGGAAACAGAACCGCTGTTTCAATACCTTCAATCAAACACTGCAAGATGGTCGGAGCGCCCAATACCGCGAAGCGGTTTAGTCCTAGGCCGAATATCAGACGACACCTCCCAACTAATGCCTGAGCTACTACAGATTATTTGCGCGGCACGTGTCCGACCGCCCGAAATACGGTGATGCTCAGATCAGTTTTTATTTTCTCGGTTTTCTTAGCAGCCTGACATTGATTCTCTTTTGCTGTACGCGGGCATACACCAGCAATTTTGCAGTTATTATCGTGCGCTCTCGAAGTGATTTTCTTACGCAATTTACTATCGGGTGAGCCGCCAACCCGCTAACCCAACCTGCGCCGCGCTGTTACTTCAACTCCCCAAAGAAGTTTTTAACCGCTAGCACGCGTTGTTTCAAATCACCGTATTTCAATTCAATCCGCAGTTTGTCTTGCCCGGCCATTTTGATGTGGCGTTTGCTTTGGATCAGGGTGATGATTTTCATCGGGTCGATGGGCGGGTTGGGTACGAACTGGATTACGATGGCTTCGCTTGAGGCATCCAGTTTGCTGATGCCTAGCGGCTTGGCGAGGATGCGCAGGCGGTGGCAGTCGAACAGGGCTTCGGTCGGTTCGGGTAGCAGGCCAAAGCGGTCGATTAGCTCTTGCTGCATGTCTTCCATTTCTTGCATCGAGCCGCAGTTGGCGAGGCGCTTATAAATTACTAGGCGCTGGTGGATGTCGCCGCAGTAGTTGTCGGGAAGTAGGGCAGGGGTGTGCAGGTTGATTTCGGTGGTTACGCCCAGCGGGTGTGCCATGTCTGGCTCTTTGCCTTGTCTGAGCGAGGTGATGGCGGCGGAAAGCATGTCGTTGTAAAGACTGAATCCAATTTCCTGCATTTCGCCGCTTTGCGATTCGCCCAGCACTTCGCCCGCGCCGCGTATTTCTAAGTCGTGCATGGCGAGGAAGAAGCCAGAGCCGAGCTGTTCCATTGCTTGGATGGCTTCGAGGCGTTTTTTCGCCTGTGCGGTGAGACCATCCATGCTGTCCACCAGCAGGTAGGCATAGGCTTGGTGATGCGAACGCCCGACGCGGCCACGTAGTTGGTGCAATTGCGCGAGGCCGAAGCGGTCGGCGCGGTTCATGATGATGGTGTTGGCTGTGGGCACGTCGATGCCGGTTTCGATGATGGTGGAGCAGAGCAGTACGTTAAAGCGTTGGTGGGTAAAGTCGCGCATCACCGCTTCCAGATCGCGTTCGCCCATCTGCCCATGCGCTACGCGAATGCGCGCTTCCGGCAGTAAGGTTTCCAGCTTTTCCAGCATATTGCCGATGGTGTCCACTTCGTTGTGCAGGAAGTACACCTGTCCGCCGCGCTTGAGTTCGCGCAATACAGCTTCGCGGATTACGCCTTGGCTAAAGCTGCTGACGAAGGTTTTGATCGATAAGCGGCGTTGCGGCGCGGTGGCGATGACGGAGAAATCGCGCAAGCCTTCCAGCGACATCGCCAGCGTGCGCGGTATCGGGGTGGCGGTGAGGGTGAGCACATCAACTTCGGCACGCAGGGCCTTTAGCCGTTCTTTTTGTTGCACGCCAAAACGGTGTTCTTCATCAATGATGACGAGGCCGAGGTTGGCAAATTTCACATCTTTTTGAATCAGTTTGTGCGTGCCGATGATGATGTCCAGCTTACCCTCGGCCAGCTCTTTCAACGCTAGATTCACTTCTTTAGTCGAGCGGAAGCGAGACAGTTCCGCCAGCTTCACGGGAAAGTCGGCGAAGCGCGTGGAGAAGTTTTGAAAGTGTTGTTCGACCAGCAGCGTGGTGGGAGCCAGCACGGCGACTTGCTTACCTTCCATCGCGGCGATGAAAGCTGCACGCAAAGCAACTTCGGTTTTGCCAAAGCCCACGTCGCCGCAGATGAGGCGATCCATCGGCTTGCCAGATTGCAGGTCGAGTATGGTCGCTTCAATGGCGGCTGCCTGATCGGGTGTTTCTTCGAACCCGAATCCCGCTTTGAATGCGTCGTAGTCGTGGAAGTTGAGGTTGAATGCGTGTCCTTTGCGCACCGCACGTTGGGCGTAAAGATTTAGTAATTCAGCGGCGGCATCGCGTACTTGTTGCATAGCGCGGCGCTTGGCTTTGTCCCACGCACCGCTCCCCAGCTTGTGTAGCGGCGCGGTTTCCGGTGCGCCGCCGCTGTATCGGCTGATAACGTGCAACTGCGATACGGGTACGTAAAGTTTGTCTTCGCCCGCGTATTGCAGCAGCAAAAATTCGTTTTCGCCTTCGCCAAGGTCAAGATTGACCAGCCCTTGATAGCGCGCAATGCCGTGCTGCTCATGCACCACCGGATCACCCGGTTTAAGCTCTGACAAGTCGCGCAACATGCCTTCGACGTTGCTCTTTTTGGCGGCGCGCGAAACACGGCTGCGCTGTTGTGCCGCATACAGCTCGCTTTCGGTGACGATGGCAAGCGTGTCATCCTCAAGAATAAAGCCGTTGCTGAGCGTTGCCACCGTCAGCATGAACTTGTCTTTGGCGGCGAGGAACGCGGCATAGTTGTCGCAACTCACTGGCGCGATGCTATAGCTTTGCAGATACTCAGCCATGATTTCGCGCCGCCCGAGACTATCGGCCAGCAGCAACACGCGACCAGAATAGCGTTGCAGGAAGTCGGCGAATTTCTGCGTGGGAACTTCAGCGCGCCGATCAACAGCAATGTTGGGTAGCGGCGCGGTAGGGCATGGGGTTAGGTTTTTAGCATCAACGGCAACAGCAACCACCTCCTTGTCAGGGGGAGAGCCGTCCGCTCCTTCGCTGCTCCTCCCCTGAGAGGGGGCGGCTGGGAGGGGGTGAGATGGGCTGCTTTTGCTTTGCACAATATCCATCCGCCCAAACTCCTTCGCGCGGATAAAAAACTGTTCTCCATTCAAGAACAATTCTTTTGTCTCCAGCAACGGATGCTGCGGGTCGCCCCTGAGCAGGTTGTAGCGTGAAGTTGCATCCTGCGTAAATTGCTGGATGGCAGCATCTACGTCATGGTGCAGACATAGCGTTGCGTCGGCGGGGAGGTAGTCGAACAGCGTTGCCGTTTGTTCGAAAAATAGCGGCAGGTAATACTCGATGCCGCTGGGGGCAATGCCTTTGCTCACGCCTTTGTAGATTAGCGAACGCGAGGGGTCGCCATCGAAGCGGTCACGGAAGCGTTGGCGGAAACCAGCTTGTCCTTTTTCATCCAGCGGAAATTCGCGTGCAGGCAGCAGGCGAATTTCGGGTACCGGATACAGCGTGCGTTGTGTATCAACATTAAAGGTGGCGATGGTTTCGATTTCATCGTCAAACAGGTCGATGCGGTAAGGCAGCACGCTGCCCATCGGGAATAGGTCGATCAAGCCGCCACGCACGCAATATTCGCCCGGCGACAAAACTTGTTGCACATAGGTATAGCCTGCCAGCGTCATTTGTTCGCGCAAGCGGTTGAGATCGAGCTGGTCGCCCTTCTTCAGAAAAAAGGTGTAAGCCGCAAGGTAACTCACTGGCGGCAAAGGATAAAGAGCTGTGGTGATCGGTACGATGACGACATCGCAAGCCTGCGTGCGGATGTGATGCAGGGTGGCTAGACGTTCCGAAATCAAATCTTGATGCGGCGAGAAATGGTCGTAAGGCAACGTTTCCCAATCCGGCAGCAAATGCACGCGCAATGCGGGCGAGAAAAATGGGATTTCCTCAAGCAGACGTTGCGCCTCCAAAGCATTGGCTGCAATAACCACGAGCGGCGATTTTTGTTCGGCGAGCTGGGCCAGCGCGAGCGCGTCGGAAGAACCGATTAGATTCGTATAACGAGGGCGTGAATGCTTGGAAGCGAACAGCATGGCAGGACTTTGTGCAAAGGGCGCGCATTATAAGCTGCATGCTAGCAATCGTTGCATGCATATAGGTTTTGACTTGCACGATATGTACAGGTACGATTTATCATGTACACAAATGGAGGGCGTATGAAAAAACTGACATTAACAACGCTACGCCAGCAAATATTTCAGATCGCTGACGAGGTGCTGGTGACGGGAGTGCCTGTGAGCATTGAACGCAATGGCAGGCTATTAGTGTTAAGTTCCGCCACCCAAGAAAAACCCAGCAAGCATTTGAAATTGAAACGCAGGAAACTCATCAATGGCGATGCAGAGTCGTTGGTCACGGAGAAAGTTGGGGAATGGCGCGAACCGCAAAATCTGGTGTAGTCCACCTCGATACGCATATCGTGTGCTGGCTGTATGAAGGCCGCACGGAGTTGCTGACGACGGCTGCGATGAATGCGATTGAAACGAGTTTGTTGCAAGTCTCTCCCATGGTGCAGCTTGAACTGTCTTATCTCCATGAAATC
This sequence comes from Gallionella sp., assembly GCA_028687335.1. Classification (GTDB taxonomy): domain Bacteria; phylum Pseudomonadota; class Gammaproteobacteria; order Burkholderiales; family Gallionellaceae; genus Gallionella. Next base: position 133,278 of record JAQUAI010000006.1, on the reverse strand, counting down.
GGGCGCATCAACCGCAGCAGTGTATCGATACTGGAGGCGTTGGCCTTGGATGTTGGTTTGAGCGTTGCGGATGTATCTTTCGCGCAAGTGACAAAAGCTGCCGAGGCGTTGATTTGGACGCGCGATCCGTTTGATCGCATGATCGTGGCGCATTGCATGGTCGCGGGGGCTGTTTTAGTCAGTAAAGATGCGCTGATTCAGCAGCACTTCTCGAAGGTGATTTGGTGATGTCCGATTTCTATGCCCTAGTCCCCGCCGCCGGTTCCGGTTCACGCATGAGCAGCGAGCTGCCCAAGCAATATCTCGATCTGGCTGGTCGTCCGATGATCTATCACGCGCTCACCACCTTGTGTGCCTGCCCCAACATCAAAACGGTGTTTGTCGTGCTGGCACCCGATGACGAGCACTTCAAACGTTACGACTGGTCGCACTGCGCGGGCAAGTTAGAGCCTTTGTATTGCGGCGGCGCGACACGGGCCGAGAGTGTAAGCAACGGTTTGCTGTCCTCTGAGCTGGAGCCAAACGACTGGGTGCTGGTGCATGATGCGGCGCGTCCTTGCCTGAGCGCGCATTTGCTGTCGCGCATGATCGCCGAGTTGCGTGACGATCCGGTCGGCGGAATACTCGCTGTGCCAGTAGCCGATACATTAAAACGCGGCGACGCTCAGCAACGTATTGCTCATACCGAGCCGCGCGAAAACTTATGGCAGGCGCAAACCCCGCAGATGTTCCGCGCCGGACTGCTGGCGCAAGCACTGCAACAATGCAAAAGCGTCACTGACGAAGCCTCGGCCATTGAGGCTTTGGGCTTGCAACCTAGGCTGGTCGGCAGCGACAGCAGTAATTTCAAAGTGACTTATCCGCAGGACATCGTGTTGGCGGAGTTGTTACTCAATCAAAGAAAGTAGCGCGGGCATCAGCTCGACATGTCGGGTTCAAACCCGACCTACAGGAGAATTTCGTTATGCGTATTGGACAAGGTTTTGATGTTCATCAACTGGTAGAAGGGCGCAAGCTCATCATCGGCGGGGTGGATATTCCTTATGACAAAGGTCTACTCGGTCATTCCGATGCGGATGTGTTGCTGCACGCCATCTGCGATGCGTTGTTGGGTGCGGCGGCCTTGGGAGACATCGGCAAACATTTCGCCGATACCGATGCCAAGTTTAAGAATATCGACAGCCGTATCCTGTTGCGCGAAACATTGCATCTGGTGCATGCGCAAGGATTCCGAGTTGCTAATGTGGATGCCACCATCATCGCGCAAGCACCCAAGATGGCACCGCATATTCCCACGATGATCGCGCATATCGCCGCTGATCTCCGCATCGAAAAAAGCGCAGTCAACGTCAAAGCCACAACCACCGAGCACTTGGGTTACACCGGACGCGGCGAGGGCATCGCCGCGCAGGCGGTGGCGCTGTTGTTGGTGCATGTGGAAACAGTCGGCTGAATCATTCAAAACCTTGTCCACGAAAGACACGAAAAGCACGAAATGAAAAGCAAGAGTTGGTTGTTTTTGTTCGTGTCTTTCGTGATTTTCGTGGACAGAATTATTTTTAACTTATGAAAATCCTCGCCCTTGAAACTTCCACCGAATATTGCTCCGTCGCGCTATGGCAAGACGGCTGCATCAGCGAACGCTTTGAGTTGGTCGGCCAAAAGCACTCCGAAATGTTGATCGAAATGTTGGACGGCTTGCTGCGGGATGCGGGGTACGGCATACGTGATGTAGATGGCATCGCTTTCGGCAAGGGGCCGGGCTCGTTTACTGGCGTGCGTATTGCGTGCGGCGCAACGCAGGGGCTGGCGCTGGGGGCGGATGTAAATGTGGTCGGCGTGTGTACTTTGCTGGCACTGGCGGAAGCATCAGGCAAGGAGAAGGTCGTCGCTGCGCTGGATGCGCGTATGGGTGAGCTTTACCACGCAGCGTATGAAAAGCAGGATGGTATGTGGGTAACGGTGATCGAGCCGAATTTATGCAAAGCGGAGGCGGCTCCGCTGGTGGCGGGGGAGGGGTGGTTTGGTTGCGGTAGCGGTTTTGCCGCGCAGGGTGAAGCACTGGCGCAACGCTATGGCAGCGCTCTGAATGGCGTGGATGCTCAAGCTGTTCCTCACGCTGCCGCTGTTGTGCAACTGGCTGCGCCTGTTTTTGCAGCCGGAGAGGCGGTCGATGCCGCGCTGGCATTGCCGCTCTATTTGCGCGACAAAGTGGCACTCAAAACCTGCGAACGATGAGCGAAATTGTCCGCGAGATGATGCAAGCCGACCTCGATGCGGTCGTTGCTATCGAGCAGCAAGTGCATTCGCATCCGTGGACGCGCGGCAATTTTGCCGATGCCTTGCTGGCGGGCTACTTGTGCCGCGTATTGGAAAGCGAAGGTGTTTTGATCGGATATGCGGTTTTGATGTCGGGGGTGGATGATGCCGAGTTGCTCGACATCGGCATCAGTGCGGCGCAGCAACGGCGCGGTTTTGGCCGTATGTTGCTGGAAAATATGCTGGCTTGGGCACGCGCGCAAGCCAAACAACGCGTGGTATTGGAAGTGCGCGCCTCCAACTTATCTGCCATTGCGTTATACCGACACGCGGGGTTTCAGCAGATCGGTTTGCGCCGCGCTTACTATCTAACCGACAATGGCAGGGAAGATGCCATTTTGATGGGCTATGAATTGTGAATCGTAACGAAGCCATATTGCGTGAATTGAATCTGTATCCGGCGTGGGTAGCGCGCAGTGCGCCTGTCGCATCGCAGGAATTACCGGCACAAGCTGCAAACACGAAAGCAGATGTCGATAAGCCGATGCCGATTGCGCCTGTTATGACCCAGCAGGTCGAAGAACGCACTGTTGAGACTGAGCTGTCCGCACAAGCTATGCCGGATCTAGCGCCAAGCTCGGCAGAACAATTTCAACCGGCCGCCAATACGGCGAATTGGCCTGAACTTCAGCAACAAGTTAGCAATTGCAGTGCCTGTAAGTTACGTGCGGGATGTCAGCAGACCGTGTTTGGCGTGGGCGATAAACAAGCTGATTGGCTATTTGTTGGCGAAGGCCCCGGTGCGGATGAAGATGCGCAGGGCGAGCCTTTCGTAGGACAGGCTGGCAAGTTGCTAGACAATATGCTGACGGCGATCAAGCTCAAGCGCGGCAACAAGGTTTACATCGCCAACGTCGTTAAATGCCGCCCGCCCAGCAATCGCATTCCCGAAGCGGATGAGGTCGCCACCTGCCTGCCTTATTTGCAACGCCAAATCGAATTGATTCAACCTAAACTCATTGTCGCGCTGGGCAAAACCGCCGCTACGTCTCTGCTGGGTAGAGATGCAACACTGGGTTCTTTGCGCGGCACAGTGCACGACTATCGCGGCATACCGCTCATCGTCACTTATCATCCTTCGTATCTGTTGCGCGCCCCCTCTGAGAAAGCCAAAGCCTGGCAAGACTTGTGTTTTGCGCTGACAACCATGTTCAAATAACTGCGCGTTAATCTGGCTTTCATCACGCATGATGCTGGTGTAGCATCGGGTTGTCCTATCCTGAGTAGGGATTTTCATGGCACTGCGTGATATTCACCTTTCCACACTTATCACCACCACTGCATTAATTGCCGTGGTCTTCGGTGCATTTAGTCTGCTGCTCATCGAGGAATCGCGTTTACAAAATGACTATCTAAATGAGCGACGAGCTCAAATCAATCACAACCTGACATCAGAAACGCAACGCTTGCGAAATGTGGTGGAGACGTTACGCCGCGACACCTTGTTTTTATCGAATACTCCGCCGATCACCGGTATCGTCCGCGCCAGCCAGAATGGTGGCATTGACCCGCGCGAAAATAATAGCAATGCAGTATGGAAAAAGCGTCTGCAAGAAATTCTTGGTGCTTTTATTCAAGCACACCCTGAGTATTACAACATCCGTTACATCGGTGTCGCCAACGGGGGACGCGAGCTTGTGGAAGTCAGGATGGGGAATAAGGGGAAAGCCGAAGTTACCCCCGATGCCGGATTGCAATCCAAAGCCGAGCAAGAGTATTTCAAGCTAAGTATGGAGCTTTCTGCTGGGCAAGTAGCGCTATCTAGATTTTTTCTAGATCACGAGCAAGAGCCAGTCGTGTTTCCACAACATCCTGCTTTACGTGCGGTAGTTCCCGTTTTTGATGGGCAGGGAAAGCACTTTGGTTTGCTTGTCACGCATATGGACATGAGCAGAGTGCTGACATCGGCCACTCAAGAGATGCCATTCGGTGCGCGTACCTACATCGCCAATATGAATGGTATCTACCTGATGCACCCCGATGTAACGCGAGTCTTTGAAACCAGTCAAGGCGGAATCATGGCTGATTTCCCCGTGACCTCGATTCTGTATGGCGAAAACGCGAAGGATGAACTGTCGCTGCAAGAATACAGTGTCGGTAAAACACAGCAATACCTTGCAGCAAAACGCATTCATTTTGACTCAGCACAACCTGCGCGCTTTTTAGTACTGGCTTATGGACTTCCCGCCGATTTGATTGAAACGGGAATTACCGCTATTCCGACGCAGCACATTATTAGCGGGCTATTGTTGACACTGCTGGTAGCTGGCTTCGTGTTTTTTGTGTTGCGCCGCATGTTCGCGCCGCTCGATCAACTCACCGCTGTGGCCAACGCTATTGCCGGTGGCAACTATGCTTTCAAGCTCCCACCCAAAACCGGAGGGCAAATTGGATTGCTGGTTTCTGCTATCGATTCCATGCTGAGCCGATTGTTGCAGCGTGAACAGGACGTGCTGCAACTCAATACCAATTTGGAGGATCGAGTTGAACAGCGTACCGATGAGCTTACCGTCATTAACGCGCGTCTAAGAGAGGAAATCGACAAACGTACCGAGGCGGAAGAAGCCTTGCAGCACGAGAATAATTTCCGCAAAAGTTTGATCGAGTCGCTGCCTGGCATTTTCTATATGTTTGATACCGCAGGACGGTTCCTGATGTGGAATCGTAATTTTTGGGTATGACAGATCAAGAGATCGCGGCGATACACCCCTTGGATTTGTTCCGTGACGACGAACGTGCATTGATCGAGAAACGTATCACCGAGACCTTTGAACTGGGTGATGCATCAGTGGAAGCAACGCTGATTGCGAAGGACGGACACGGCACGCCGTTCTTGTTTACCGGAAAGCGGATCGAGCGCGGTGGGATCGTGCTTTTGATTGGTATGGGCTTGGATATCACCGAACAGCGCGAAATATTGCGCGTCACCAGCAAGTTGCTCCGCCGCAATCAAACCTTGATGAAAAGCTCGATGGAAGGCATTTATGTGCTGGATGCCGAGGGCAATGTAGTGGAGGCAAATGATGCCTTTTGCAACATGCTCGGCTATACCCCGAGCGAGATGTCTCAATTAAATGTCGCTGATTGGAACGTACAGTGGAGTGCTGAGGAGTTGCGCGCCAAGATTAGCGAATTGATCGGCAATAGCGCAGCATTAGAGACCGTGCAACGCTGCAAAGACGGACATTTGATTGATGTCGAGCTATGCATGACGGGAGTTGATCTGGAAGGTGAGTCTTATCTTTTTGTCGCCAGCCGTGATATTACCGAACGCCAGAAAATACAGTCGGTCTTGCAGCGCCATCATCAGGTGATTGAAACGGCGATGGACGGATTCTGGATGACGAGTGACGATGGCATTCTGGAAGAGGTTAATGAAGCTTACGTTTGGCTCTCCGGCTATACCAGAAGTGAGTTGATCGGCATGCATATTAGCGAGCTTGAGGCCAACGAACGCCCCGAAGATGTCGCCGCTCACCTTAAGAAAATATTCGAGCACGGTCAGGATCGTTTTGAAACCCGCCACCGGCGTAAGAACGGCGAGGTGTACGACATCGAAATTTCGGTCACCTTCATGGAGAATATTCGCAAGGTTTTCGTGTTTGCACATGACATCTCGCAACGCAAAAGTGCCAGCCTAGCGTTACAACACAATCAGGAGTTGCTTAACGAAGCACAGCGACTTGCCAAGCTAGGCAGTTGGGAAATGATTTTCAAAACAGGGGTATTGCACTGGTCGGATGAGGTTTATCGCATCTTCCAGCTTGACCCGTCCCAAGCCGAAATTTCCTATGATTTATTCATGCGTTTTGTGCATCCCAGAGACCGCGAGATGATTGATAAAGCGTATGAACGGTCACTGCTTGAAAAGTGTCCCTACGATATCGAACATCGACTGCTGCTATCGGATGACAGCATTAAGTGGGTACGCGAACATTGCATCACCGAATTTGATGAGGCGGGTGAGGCGGTGCGTTCTGTGGGGATGGTGCAAGATATTACCGAACAGAAAAATACACAGGAAGCCTTGCGTATTGCGGCGGCCACTTTTGAGTCGCATGATGCCATTTTGATCACCGATGCACGTTCGCGTATTCTCAATGTCAACCGTGCATTCACCGAGGTGACCGGATATAGCTTGGAAGAGGTGATCGGCAAGAACCCGCGCATCATGAGCTCTGGCCGACATGACCACAATTTTTATATCGAGATGTGGCAGCAGCTACAGCACGTCGGCTCGTGGTCAGGTGAGATATGGGACAAGCGCAAAGACGGCGACATCTATCCCAAGTGGATGACCATTACTGCCGTGAAAAATGATCGGGATGAGATTACCCAGTATGTTGCGATATTCAGCGATATTACCGAGCGCAAACGTGCCGAAGAGGAAATACGCGTATTGGCGTTTTACGACCCGCTGACCCGGCTGCCGAACCGCCGTCTGTTCCTTGATCGCTTACGTGTCTCGTTGCCGGGCTCTGCGCGCCGCAATGACTACGGCGCGGTTTTGTTTTTGGATATGGATCGTTTCAAGACGCTCAATGACACGCTGGGACACGAGTTCGGCGATCTCATGCTGATTGAAGTAGCGCAACGTCTCAAACTTTGCGTGCGTGAAATGGATACCGTGGCTCGTCTAGGCGGGGATGAGTTCGTGGTATTGATCGAGGGTGCTGACGACGATGCCCAGAATGCCGCTCATAAGGTAGGGGTAGTGGCCGAGAAAATCCGTACTTCATTGGCAAAACCCTATCATTTGAAAGCGCATGAGCATCACAGCTCTCCCAGCATCGGGGTCACGCTGTTCCACGGCACTGAAAGCTCACCGGATGAGTTGTTGCGTCGCGCCGATCTGGCGATGTATCAGGCCAAGAGCAACGGGCGTAATGCGGTGAGGTTCTTTGACCCCACTATGCAGGCGAATGTCGAACAGCACGAAGCGATTGAAAATGATCTGCGCCATGCTGCTGAGCGTGGGGAGTTGCACTTGTATTACCAGTTACAGGTTGATAACGCGTTGAATACGATTGGAGCCGAAGCGCTGATTCGCTGGCAGCATCCTCGGCGGGGCATGGTTTCACCCGCGCAGTTCATCCCCGTTGCCGAAGAAAGCTCACTCATTCTGGATATTGGTCATTGGGTATTGGAAACAGCCTGTCGCCAACTGGCTTGTTGGCAGAGAAATGCAAAAATGCAACATCTCTCATTGGCAGTCAACATCAGTGCGCGCCAATTCCGCCGGGATGATCTCGTTGATATTGTGGCCGCGATGCTCATCGAGCATGGAATAAAGCCGTCGCTTCTGAAACTAGAGTTGACCGAGAGTGTTGTGCTGGGGGATGTGGCAGATGTCGTGAAAAAAATGCACGCGCTAAAAGCCCTTGGCATTCAACTGTCGCTGGATGATTTCGGCACCGGCTATTCGTCATTGTCTTATTTGAAAAAGTTGCCGCTGGATCAGATCAAGATCGACCAAAGCTTTGTTCAGGATATTGTCAGCGATGCCAATGATGCAGTGATGGTAAAGACGATTATTGATATGGCGACTAACTTCCGTTTGAACGTGATAGCCGAGGGGGTTGAAACTGAGGCACAATTCACCTTGCTGAAACAACATAACTGTATGGCATATCAGGGATATTTATTCAGTAAGCCGGTGCCGCTCACCGAGTTCGAGACGCTGGTACAACAAAAAATATAGCTCAGGCGAAAGCAAACCGCTTATTTCCATAAAACACTGAAAGGCCGTTAGAGCCTCAAGTACCAAAGGATGAAAATGAATATGAATGTGCAGCGTCTGGCTACAGCTTTGGCGTGCTGGCTGTGTGCTTTGTCGCTGGTGTCATGCGGTAGCCCTGAGTCGCAAATCCCTTTACGCATTGCCAGTAGTCCGTGGCCAGGCTATGAGCCTATCTATCTGGCACGCGACATCGGCTATCTGCCCAAAGCACAAGCCAATATTTTCGAATTGCCATCGTCGGATATTACGCTGGAGTCTTTTCGCAATCGCTCAGCCGATATGGCGACGTTGACGCTGGATGAGACGATCGAGTTATTAGCCAGCGGTGCCAAATTACGCATCCTGTTTGTGATGGATAGTTCTAATGGCGGCGATGCCGTGATGGTATCGCCGCAGATTCAAAAGCTTTCCGACCTAAAAGAAAAACGCATTGCTATCACCAATATTCCGCTGGGCGTGTATATGTTGAGCCGACTGCTTGATGCGGCAAAACTGGAACGTAAAGATGTTCAAGTGTTACCCAGTTCGGAAAATCAGCATGCAAATATGTACCGACAAGGGAAGGCAGATGCCTTCATTACTTTTGAACCGTTCAAATCCGAGCTTGCTGGGATGGGGGCTCATGTCATTTTTGACAGCAGCCAGATCCCGAATGAGATACTCGATTTGATGGTGGTGCATGAGGATGTATTTCAAAGCCGCCGCCAAGAAGTCTGTCATGTCGTGAAGCAGTGGTTTCGCACACTGGATTACATCAAACAATCTCCCGATGACGCAGCCAGACGCATGAGCAAACGGCTCGGTGTCAATGAAAATGAATACCACCACATGGCTGGCGGCATCACGATTCCGAGCCAGCAAGAAAACCGGAAGTTATTACTCGGTCAGCAGCCGATCATTACGCCTGCCGCTCAAAAATTGCTGCAAGTGATGTTGCGCGAGGGGCAGTTAACCAAGCCTGTTGATATCTCGACGGCACTTTCTGCCGAGGCAGACAGCTGTTTGACACAATGAAATACCACCGGCTCTCCCTCCTCATTCCGCTTGTTCTGGTGATCGTTTCACTGACGAACTCGCTGCTGATCTACTATCAGGAGGATATGGCCAATCGCAAGTTGATTGAGAAGCGAGCCCGCAAAGAGCTGGGCTTGCAGATGGATATGCTGCAAAACATTTTGTACAACAAGCTGACGGCTGGGGAAGAGCAACAGGCGTTATTGAGCCTGTCGCTTAGCGCCATGTACCCGGGTGTACAAACCGTGCTGCTAGCCGATGAAAATAACAAGATCGTTATGTCCAGCCGTTACGGTTGGAAGGGCGACCTCGCGACAGAATATACCGGATATAACCTTGCGTCTTCCTCTATTGCAATAAGCAAGGGAGCTCGCTATCTGGCCTTTAACTCAAGTAATACAAACCTGCTGCAAGGTTATTTCCCGCTCATCATTAAGTATGAAAAAGGGGGCTTGCAAAAGCGCATGGGGGTTTTGTATGTGGAATATGACATTACTGGTGACCTGAACGATGCGCGCGATGCCACACTAATGCAGGCATCTATCTTCGGCCTCATCAATCTTCTCGCCTCCCTGTTCATTGCTGTTATTTTGCATCTATTGGTTACTCGCCGAACGAAAATTCTGGCAAATATCTCGGCCAAATTAGCGGCGGGTGACTACACGGTACGCGCCAACCTTAAAGGTGCAGATGAGCTTTCTGAACTGGGGGCTGCTTATGATGCGATGGCCGCTAGCATCGAAGAATCGCACCGAGAGTTGAGAATTGCCGCCGTCGCATTTAATGCACAAGAATCAATTATGGTGACAGATAGCAAGGCAAATATCGTGAGGGTTAATAAATCCTTCGAGGCCACAACTGGCTATTCGTCTGCCGATGTAATCGGGATGAATCCCCGCATACTGAGTTCCGGTCGTCATGATCAACGTTTTTACGCCACTATGTGGAATGCGCTGATCGAGCAGGGCAAGTGGGCGGGGGAGGTCTGGGATAAACGCAAGGATGGCTCTGTCTATCCAAAGTGGCTGACGATTACCGCCGTTTATAACCGTGATCAAATTAGCAACTACGTGGCCGTTTTCGTCGATATATCGGAGCGAAAAAAAGCTGAAGAAGAAATTCGTAACTTGGCCTTTTTTGATCCGCTAACGATGCTGCCCAACCGCCGTTTGTTAATGGACAGGTTGCATCTGGCATTGGTGCAGAGCCAGAGAAGCCGCCATTACGGTGCTGTACTCTTCCTTGATCTCGATCATTTCAAAATACTGAATGACACCAAGGGACATGCTTTCGGCGATTTGATGTTGATTGAGGTGGCGCAACGAATCACTCGCTGTATTCGGGGGGCGGATAGCGTCGCCCGATTTGGCGGAGATGAGTTTGTGATTTTATTGGAAGGACTGAGTGCGGAACAGAGTGAGGCTGTTCAGCAAGCCAGTCAGGTAGCGGAAAAGATTCGTGAGTGTCTGTCCGAGACTTATGTTCTCAATGATTACGAACATGAAAGTTCTCCGAGCATCGGTGTTAGTTTGTTCCTTGGCGAAGAGGTCGGCATAGATGAATTACTCAAGCGTACCGATGTCGCTATGTACCAAGCCAAAGAGGCCGGACGAAATACTGTGCGTTTCTTTGAGCTTTCGATGCAGGCAACATTGGAGGCGCGTGCATTAATGGAGAATGCGCTACGCCATGCCTTAGCCAATAATGAACTGTCCATACATTTCCAGTTGCAAACCAATCGCAATCACAGCTTGCTAGGTGCGGAAGTATTGCTGCGCTGGAACAGTTCGGTACTGGGTATGTTAGCTCCGTCCGAGTTCATTCCTCTGGCAGAACAGACCAAGCTGATTTTGCCAATAGGCTACTGGGTGCTGGAGTCGGCCTGTAAGCAGATCAAAAAATGGGAACAAGATCCAATCGCAAAGGCATTAACGCTGTCTGTCAATGTCAGTCCGGTGCAGTTTCATCAGCCTAATTTTGTGGCGCAGGTTAAATCGATTCTGCATAGCACCGGAGCTAATCCGGTACGTTTAGAGTTGGAATTAACCGAAAACCTCGTGCTGGAGAACGTCGAGCTGGCCATTGAAAAAATGGCCACATTACGGGAAATTGGCGTGCGTTTTTCGATGGATGATTTCGGTACGGGCTATTCGTCATTGCAATATATCAAACGCTTGCCGATCAATATGCTCAAGATTGATCAGTCTTTCGTACGCGATATTTTGACTGACCCGGGCGATGCGGTGATGGTTCAGACCATCTCCGAATTGGCGAAAAACTTTGGTTTCGATGTAATCGCCGAGGGAGTGGAAGAGTCCGCGCAGATTGCATCACTCATAGCGCGTGGCTGCGAATCCTTTCAAGGTTATCTATTCAGTCGCCCTATCCCTATTGATGAGTTTGAAAACTTACTCGGGTGTTGGGATGAGCGCAGCCGTAGTGCCACCTCTGCGGAAGTTGTGGTCTAGAATTTCCCCGTATCCTGATCGTGGCCGTGTCGCTTATAGAGTGCCGTCATAATGCCGGACAGCAGCAGACCAAAGACCAGAATGATGAGATAGATGTGTAAATCCATCTTTTGCATGACTGCATATAAACCGAGCATGGCGAAAATACTCAGGTTCTCGTTGAAATTTTGAACTGCGATGGAACGTCCTGCGCCCATCAGCAGATGTCCACGGTGTTGAAGTAGCGCATTCATCGGTACCACAAAGTACCCGCCCATTGCTCCAATCACGATCAGCAGGAGGATGGCCAGTGTGCTGTTGGTGACCGGAATCATCAGCAATACGAAGACCCCCATCGCGATGCCAACTGGCAATACTTTGACCGAGTGCTCCAACTTGATGAACTTGGCCGCCAATACCGAGCCAATGGCAATACCGATAGCGACCCAAGCGGTCAGTTTGGCCGCTTCGCTGATGTCATATTGCAAAGCCACCGCAGCCCAACCGAGGATGAGCAGACGCAATGTCGCCCCGGCACCCCAGAATAGCGTGGTTACTGCAAGTGAAACTTGGCCAAGCGGGTCTTTCCACAATAGGATGAAGCAATGCCAAAAGTCCTTCAGCAGGAATACCGGATTACGTTTGAGCGGCTTATGATCAATGGCTACTTGGGGAATGTAGAGATTAAAAATCGCCGCCACAATATAGAGCAGCACAATTGCAGCGATAGCCAGTTTACCAACGCTATCCAACAGCGGAATATCAAGCGAGGCCACTAGCGGGCCAAATAAAGTCGGGCTAATCAGCATGCCCCCAATCACCGCGCCGAACACGATGGCAGCGACGGTTAGACCTTCCATCCAACTATTGGCTTTGACCAATTGGTCATGTGGTAAATATTCGGTGAGGATGCCGTACTTGGCGGGTGAATAGGCCGCCGCACCAAGCCCGACCAGGCCGTAAGCAAACAAGGGATGAACGCCAATCAGCATGGCGATACAGCCGGTGAGCTTGATAATGTTGCTGATGAACATAACTCGCCCCTTGGGGAGAGAGTCTGCAAAAGCGCCAACAAAGGGAGCCAGCACAATATAAGAAACGATGAAGCCTTGTTGCAGGATGGGGGTATGCCAGGCGGGAGAACTTAAATCTTTGAGCAGGGCAATGGCGGCGAATAACAGTGCATTGTCCGCCAATGCTGAAAAGAACTGCGCGGCAAGGATGATGTAGAAACCGAGATTCATGTTGTTTTGGCAGTTAATGCGCGCAATGCGTTAAAGACTGCATTGCAGTCCGGCCATAGCCAAAAACAAGAGGTTGCAAGGAGAGTGCAAAACCGTGATTCATTGCCGAGAGGGTCTTTTTTGTCAGCCCGATTTATATCACGAAAGCATCGCCCCTGCTATCATGCGCGCCTGTTTATCTGTCCTGTTTTTCGATGTCACGTCCCATCCAAGCCCGTATCGATCTTGACGCACTGGAACGCAATCTCCAAGTTGCGCGTCGTTACGCCCCGTCTGCCCGCATCATGGCTGTCATCAAGGCAAATGGTTACGGGCATGGGCTGATGCGGGTGGCCGAGGCTTTGGCTGATGCCGATGGGTTTGCTTTGCTCGACCATGGTGATGCGGTTCACCTACGTCAGGCGGGTTACCGTCAGCAAATTTTGTTATTGGAAGGTTTCTTCACCGCAGCGGATGCGGAGCTGGCTGCCGAACACGATTTAAGCTGTGTCTTGCACTCCGATTGGCAAATTCCTTTTCTGGACAATTACCCCAAGCGTAACGGCTTGGACATCTGGCTGAAAATCAATACCGGCATGAATCGGCTTGGTTTTCCGCCGGAACAAGTTTCCGCTGTATTAGAGAGAGTAGGGCGGCACCAGGCGATGCATTCGATTACTTTGATGACGCATTTTGCCAATGCTGATACTTCGGCTGGTGTTGCGTCACAGTTGCAACGCTTTACCGATGTCGCGGGCGCTTATCGCTTAGAGCGTTCGTTGGCCAATTCCGCCGCTGTCTTGCATCACCCCAAGTCTCACGGCGATTGGGTACGTCCTGGCATTATGTTATATGGTAGCTCTCCCTTTGCCGATGTCAGCGCAGCACAACTCGGTTTGCGTCCGGCAATGACGCTGAGCAGCCGCCTCATTGCCGTGCGTGAATTGCGCAGCGGTGATGAAATTGGCTATGGCGCGACTTATCGAGCTGATCAGCCTATGCGTATCGGGGTGGTTGCCTGCGGTTATGCCGACGGATACCCGCGTCATGCTGCGACGGGTACGCCAATTCTGGTGGACGGGCAGCGCACCCGCACGCTGGGACGCGTTTCAATGGATATGTTGTGTGTGGATTTGAGCGCATTGCCCCGTGCCAATGTGGGTAGCAAGGTTGTGATGTGGGGAGAGGAAATGCCGATAGATGAGGTGGCGCAAGCTGCCGGAACCATCGGATATGAGTTAATGTGCGGCGTGACAGCTCGCGTACCCGTGGTAACCGGAGATTAAAATTATGAGCCAACAAGCCACTTTTAATAATGTAGCCGAACGATGCTCGCTTTTGGACGTAACTCTCGCTTTCGGCGACACCTTGCAATTGCAGGATAGCGTAGACCAAAAAAATCGTTATGCAGTGAGCTTGATCGGTTTGGTCAATCGCAAAAGCATCGTGATCTCAGCTCCGTTTGTAGAAGGTCACCCGATGTTGCCTGATCTCGGCCGGGTGTTTGAAGTACGCGGTTTTTCTGAGCGCACGATTTATCAGTTCACAGCCACAGTAATCGCTGCGACACATGAGCCTTATCCGCACTTGCATATTTCATTCCCGACGCATGTGGATGTCACCACTTTGCGCGCCGCATTACGCATTCGTCCCAAGTTATCGTGTTTCATCAGCTCGGCAGACAGTCCATTGAAAATGCCAGCAATGATCGAAGATATCAGTACTTCGGGTGCGCGTATTCAATCGCGCAAGCAGCTAGGTAAAGCGGGAGGGCAGGTCGCATTGGGCTTTCAAGTGATGGTGGACGGTGAAAATATACCTTTGACAATCAGTGCAGTCATTCGCAATGTTAGCGAGCAGACTGATGCGGCAGGGGATGAGGGTTTTCATCACGGGGTTGAGTTTATTCAGTCGCATGGCCCGTTGCGTATGGCTCTGCAAAGCTATATCTATCGGACGATGGCCGGTAACTAAACGCCATGAAGCGAGCTAAAAAAGTAGCCCCACCGCGTAATCCGCTGGTCGCTTTGGTACTGTTCAAAAAATCGGGGGCACACGGAAAATCAAATAAGGCACTACGCCGCGCCGAGAAGATTGCAGCCAAAAAAATAGCGGGGGAGTCGGTGTAGCAGGAGGCTGAGTTCGGGGTAGTGTTGGTGTCCTCGACAGGAATCGAACCTGTAATTGCCCCTTAGGAGGGGGCGGTTATATCCATTTAACTACGAGGACTGCACGCATAAAAGCGGCGCGCATTCTAACGTAAAACCGGACGGCCTCGCTGCCCAAACTAGGAAACCAAATGAAGTGGCTCATTTTGATCGGCATGGTAGGTGCCCTGCTGTTGTTATTCATGCGCTCGCGTCGAACGCGCGAACGCAGTAAAAAAGACTCGCAAAACTAAACTATTAATTGTGAAAGGGCAGGGATGAAATATCCGAATTTGAATCTGTTTGCGGCATGGTTTTTTATGCTGGAAACGTTGGCAATGGGCTGGATCGCCGCCGTTGGCCGCATCGTATTGGAACTGTTAGGTGTCTCGACTTTTGAGGGTGATATTCCAGGGCGGATCGTTGGCGGGCTATTGTTCTTCTTGGCTATTTTTCTGGTTCAGCATTTTATGCAATCGCTGCCTCCACAAGGCAAGCCGGAGGGCAAAGGGTTTGTCGTCGGCCACCGGATTGTGCTGGCTGGCAATCTGATGGGGGCCTCATTGTTTATCTTCCAATTATTCGCTGCGGGAATTGAAAGCTACAACCTGCATCTGGTGTTAGATCGCTTCACGACCGCCTTTGGCTACTTTGCCATGGGCTGCTTCGCTGTCGGCTTTTCGCTGATTTATCAATCCGCCTTACCTCAAGAAAAACCATAATGCCGCTTATTACACTAGATAAGGCGTGTCTCGCCTTTGGTCACGTTGCCCTGCTGGATCACACTGATTTTCAACTCGACGAGGGGGAGCGCGTCGGCCTGATCGGGCGCAATGGCGGCGGAAAGTCGAGCATGATGCGTGTGCTGGCAGGCTTGGGAAATTTGGATGACGGGCTGGTTTGGCGCGCACCGACCGCGCGAGTCTGCTTTGTCAGTCAGGAGCCACCGTTGGATGCGGGTGATACCGTGTTCGATGCGGTCGCACACGGTGTGGGTGAATTGCAAAAACTGTTGCATGACTATCACCATGTATCTCATCAAATTGCCGAACCCGATGCCGATGTGGATGCGCTACTAGAGCAGATGCAAGCATTGCAGACACGGCTTGAGGCTCAGGATGGCTGGGCTGTTCAAGCGCGTATTGAAACCGCAATTCAGCGCTTGGCTCTAAACCCTGACGCACTGGTAGGCTCGCTTTCCGGCGGGGTGCGCAAGCGTGTTGCATTGGCTCAGGCACTGGTTGCCGAGCCGGATGTCCTTATTCTCGATGAACCCACCAATCACTTGGATTTTGCTTCGATTGAATGGCTGGAAGGGCTGCTCAATGAGTTTAAGGGCGCGGTGTTGTTTGTCACACATGATCGTCGTTTTCTCGATAACGTGACGACGCGCATTGTTGAGTTAGATCGCGGCAAGCTAACCAGCTTCCCAGGAAATTTCTCGGCATATCAAAAAATTAAAGAACGTATGCTCGCGGACGAAGCGGTGGTCAATGCCAAATTCGACAAGGTACTGGCTCAAGAAGAAGTATGGATACGGCAGGGGGTCAAAGCTCGGCGTACGCGCAACGAAGGCCGAGTATTACGGCTGGAGCAACTCCGCCGTGATCGTGCCGCACGGCGCGAAAAAGTCGGTAAAGTGGAGATGAATATCGAAACTGGTGATCGCTCCGGCAAACTGGTTGCTGAACTGACTGGCGTGAGTAAGCGTTATGGTGACCGTACCATCATCAACGACTTTTCCTGCCGCATTCAGCGAGGTGACAAAATCGGTCTGCTCGGCCCGAATGGTGCGGGTAAGAGCACGCTGCTAAAAATCATTCTGGGTGAGTTACAACCGGATACTGGTAGCGTTAAGTTGGGCACCAAAATCTCCGTCGCATACTTCGATCAACTCCGCGAACAGTTGGACGATGAAGCCACGCTGGCTGACACAATTAGTCAAGGAGCGGACTACATCGAAATTAACGGCCAGAAGAAGCATGTTATCAGTTACTTGGGAGACTTTCTGTTTGCCCCTGAACGCGCACGCTCACCAGTCAAAAGCTGCTCCGGCGGCGAACGTAACCGGCTTTTACTGGCCCGTTTGTTTACCCGTCCGGCCAACGTACTCGTGCTGGATGAGCCAACCAACGACCTCGATATTGAAACGCTGGAGTTACTAGAAGAGCTACTAGCACAGTACGACGGGACAATGTTCTTGGTCAGCCATGACCGCGCATTCCTTGATAACGTGGTGACCCAAGTCATTGCCTTTGAAGGTAATGGAAAATTGATGGAGTATGTCGGCGGCTATGAAGACTGGCTGCGGGTTAATCGCTCCAAATCCAGCCCGGCAGCTCCAGTCAAAACGACCGCAACCCAAACAGCCAACGCTACCGAAGCGCGCCCCAAGCTGCAAAAGTTGAGCTACAAAGAAGCACGGGAACTCGAAGAACTTCCTGCTCGAATAGAGATACTTGAAAAAGAACAAGCCGAAATCGCCGTACATTTCGCCGATGGCAGCATTTTCAGAACCGATGCCAAACGAGCCAAGCAACTGCAGCAACGTGCTGAAGTGATCGAACGAGAACTGCTTGTCGCCTTAGAGCGCTGGGAACAACTTGATGCCCAAAGTGGAGTGGCTTAATAATTACCTGTGCAGATGTTAATAAAAAGCCCTCGAAAGAGGGCTTTTTATTGGTTGATACACTGGATTCATCCTGATTAGGATTGGGGGCTGATACCAATTTCGTCATTTGACATAATATACATTATGCGAATTTTATTTAACATAATGATCTTATATGCAACACGACAAGCATCTTCCAATACCAATGAGAATACCTAGGCGCGCCCTGCGTCTTTTGTCATCTTTAGCAATAATGCCGCAGTCTGAGCATTGAACGAACTCGCCGAGCAACGCCACTTCCAGTTTCCTTCCGACGTTCCGGGTGTATTCATCCGATGTATTGATGGGAGTCCCAATACATCCTGCATCGGGACAATGGCGGTATTTGCAACTGACTGCATCAGATAGTTAATCATGCGCAGATGAATATCTTGTGGCTGTGTGCCAATAAATGATTCGACGCGCATGCGCTCTTCCGGCGAGAGCGTTTGCCACCATCCGGCGGTTGTATCGTTATCGTGCGTTCCTGTATAAACAACTGAATTAGCAACATAATTCATGGGGAGATGCGGATTGTCGTCGCCACCGCCAAAGGCAAACTGAAGGATACGCATTCCCGGTAAGTCGAATTTATCTCTCAGTGCAATAACATCGTCGGTAATGATGCCCAAATCCTCAGCCAAGATGGGCATGGATGGAAATGCCGCCTTGACCGCTTCGAAAAAATGTTCGCGAGGACCGAGCTGCCATTTGCCGGAAATCGCATTTTCAGCCCCAGCGGGAATTTCCCAATATTCAGAAAAACCACGAAAGTGATCAATGCGTAGCAGGTCTGTATGACGCAATGTCTGGCGCAGTCTGGCCAGCCACCATGCATAACCTTGTTCAGCGTGACGATCCCAACGATAGTGGGGATTGCCCCATAGCTGTCCTGTTGCACTGAAATAGTCGGGAGGGACTCCGGCAACGGCATTGGCTTTTCCCGTGTCATCCAGATCAAACAGCGCCTGATGCGCCCAGACATCCGCACTTTCATAAGCAACAAAAATCGGAACATCGCCAATCAGGGTCACGCCTTTTTGGTGGGCGTACTGCTTTACTTTTTGCCATTGCCGGTCAAATTGCCATTGACAAAATCGCCAGAAATTCAATTCATTAGAGAGCTTAGTTGATGCTTTATCTAGCTCAAGCTTATCTCTTGAGGCAAGCTTTTCAGGCCAGTTATTCCAGTTGTATGTTTGATACGTTTTGGCGAGCGCCATAAACAAAACATAATCATCCAACCAAGCGCACTCGCGCTCAGAGAATGCATTGAACTCATCTTTTAATTTACTGTTTTTAAAAAAGATTGATTTTTTTTCTGCCGAAAAAACAGTGAAAGCCTGCCGAAGTTTTTGCAGGCGGAACTCCCCTACTTTGCCGTATTCAACTCTTCCCTCATCAAAAATCGGAGTTGACTTCAGTTCCTCATGATTCAGCCATCCCATCTCCGCCAAATCGGCCAAATCAATCAATAAAACATTACCCGCAAAAGCAGAATGGCTCATGTAGGGTGAGTTGCCCGGCCCCACTTCACCCAGCGGTAGCACCTGCCAATATCGCTGCCCTGCCTCATGTAGCCAGTCGATAAATCTGAAGGCGCCCGCGCCAAAGTCACCTGAGCCAAATGGCCCCGGAAGCGAGGATGGGTGAAGTAAAATACCGCTGGCACGTTGAGTAAGCATAACCATGAACCTAGTCAGAATAAATTAACAAGCCGCATCACTCGGCAGCTCGCCTCATTGCGCCACCTGCTTCTGGCGTGCCACCACCCAAACTAATGGGGCGATTGAGCGCATCGGGAACAGGCTGTTTGAGTAAACGATACAGCTCAGCTAGGTCGTGACGGAATAGACGATCAAAACTCGCCACGGAGTTTGACGGGTTGTAATCACCAAACCACCAAAACCAGTCGGAACTTTCGCATGAGCAAAGTTGTTTTTCAGCCTGCGCTTTTTCTTGCGTGGTAAGAATGCCGTCCTGAGCGGTGATTTCGTCATACCGCTGTTTTGCCGCACATAACAAATCCCATGCTCTATTTTTATCGGCACTCCCAATCCAAGTGGAAAAGTTGCCATAGACCCAGCTGCCAGGTGTGATGTTGGACAAGGCTCCCGCTTTTGCCGCATCAGATCTGATCGAATTCAGCCGCAGATAATTTGCATAGGTATTGGTGTGTATCTTATTGTGTGACTCAAGTAGCGTGTAAAGCTCATCAAGGAAATAGAACCCGTTATATGGATAGTATTCCCACGCGTTCTCCCCATCCAAAATAACACTGACAACTGGTGTTTCCTGGTCGGACGCGTGACGACAAATATTCTCAAGTTGCGCAATAAAGTGCTGAGCCGCATCCTTGCCGTGCCAGCGCGAGTATTCAAAGCCAATCAAATCGGAAAGATTGTCGTCGCGGAAGAAGCAGCGTAACCCCTCCTTGCGCCCCTGTAGCTGATAAGGACGATAGAGATATTGGTCGGTGGAGGGAACATCACCAAGCGATGCGCGCAAGCTATTTGCCAAAACTGCCTGCCCGCTTGCCGCCCATTTGCACCCACCTTCAGCCATCACATCCAGCGTTGCATCAGAGATCGAGCCTTCAGCTGGCCACATTCCAACTGGCTCACTACCGAAGCGGCGCTTATGACTCTGCATCGCCATTTTCACATGTGCGGCAACACGTTCACGCCCACCCGGATAAGCGGTTGTTTCGGGCAGCGGAGCATCCGGCATTCCCGCTTTGGTGGTTGAAAAATCGATTAACAGCGGTGCAAGGGGATGGTAATGCGGCGTGGCGGAAATTTCGATTTGTCCGGTGTCTGCCAGCTTACGATAGCGTGGAATAATATCGCTTATCAGCTTGCCAATCACCGCCAGCAATTGCAATCGATCCGTTAAATCAAAACCACTGCCTTTAGTCAGCAAGCGCACAACTAATTCATGTTCGCGCCTGACACTCTCGCCACACCATGCAAGATGATACCAAGTCAGCAAGTCCGACAAATATTGTCCCGACAGATAACTCAGCGCCCCCTCATCACTTTGCTGGACTAGCGTATGAATATCAAGCAAGCGTTTGTAGGCCGGATAAGGCTCAATCATCTTTGCGTGATTACTGCGGAAACAGGACTCAAGCACCAGTTTTCGCTGTGCAACATCCAGTGAATTCAAATCGGGGTGCGCCAGCAGACGCAACAAGGGATCACGCAACGAGCCAGTTTGAAACTGATCGGCATAGTCTTCCAATTGATCAACAAGAATCGGCACAAAATTGACCACCGCGTGAGCCTTGGGGTGCTGCTCAAGGTGATACGCCATGTCGGTGTAGTCCTTGATGGCATGTAAATATGTCCAAGGAAGAACAAAATCGCCGGTTGAATAATCGCGATAATCCGGCTGATGCATGTGCCAGAGGAAAACTAGATCTAGGGATTTTTTCATGAAAACTCAAGAATCCCGCCGGGATGCGGCGGGATGAAAATAACAATTAACGAACGCTGTGTACTCGCTGCCCCAACATATCCGGGGTAATCAAAGTCACCCCATTGGGACTAACGTGGAAACGCTTGCGGTCTTCTTCCGGATTAACGCCAACTTCCAAGCCTTCTGGAATTTTGCAATTCTTGTCCACGATCACACGCTTCAGGGTAACGTAACGTCCGACATCCACATTCGGCAAGAGCACCGAATCTTCAATCGTGCTGTAGCTGTTAACACGCACATCCGAGAATAGCAGCGAGTGTTTGACCAGCGAACCGCTAACGATACATCCGCCCGAAACCAGCGAATCAATCGCGATCCCGCGCCTGTCATCTTCGTTGAAGACGAACTTGGCAGGAGGTAGTTGCTCTTGATGTGTCCAAATCGGCCATTCCTGATCATACATATTCAAATCGGGAATGACTTTGGTTAGCTCCATATTGGCTTCCCAATACGAATCAATAGTACCAACATCACGCCAATAAGGGATGTTATCTATCTCCATGCCAACGCAGCTATTTTCGAAGCTTTGCGCATAGACACGATATTTTTCCACCATATGAGGAATCAAATCCTTGCCAAAGTCGTGACTGGATTTTTTATCATCCGCGTCGCGAATTAACTGTTCAAACAGAAATTTGGTGTTGAACACATAGATCCCCATACTGGCCAGAGACGTGCCAGGCTTACCCGGAATACAGGCAGGATCGTCGGGTTTCTCGGCAAATTCGACCACGCGACTATGCTCATCCACCGCCATCACGCCGAAAGCTTTAGCATCCGCGACAGGCACTTCAAGACAAGCTACCGTCATATCGGCTTTGCTCTCCACATGGAAAGCCAGCAACTTACCGTAGTCCATTTTGTAGATATGATCGCCCGCGAGAATCAGCACAAAATCAGGATTCGTTTCACGCAGAATATCCAAATTTTGGAACACCGCATCGGCGGTACCCTGATACCAATGCTCTTCGCTGATACGCTGTTGTGCAGGCAGCAAGTCGATAAACTCGCCGAACTGACCATTCAGGAATGACCAGCCACGCTGGATGTGTTGAATCAAACTATGTGACTTGTATTGTGTGGCGACACCAATACGACGGATGCCGGAGTTAACACAGTTGGACAATACAAAATCGATGATGCGAAACTTCCCACCAAAAGGAACCGCAGGCTTTGCTCGCCAATCGGTCAGCTGATGCAAACGACTGCCGCGCCCACCCGCCAGCACCATGGCATATGTATTTTTCGTGATGCGACTAACGAACCTTGGAGCTGGTTCGCCGGCTGCGTTCTGGTACTTCTTTTGCAGATACCCCAATTCAGCGTTCACGTTTCTTCTCCCTTTTATTTGCCTTAGTTACTGCGCTCATTATCGTTTACAATCGAAGCATCAGACAAGAAAAAATAAGGGGAATGAAGTGCACGAACTGATTGACTCGCTGATGCAAGCACGTTTATATAACCCTTTCAAATTACTGGGTTTACATCAAGAAGATGGCCAGTGGGTAATTCGAGTTTATGATCCTCACGCCACTGATGTTGATCTGCTGAACACTCCCGCGTTAACAAAGTTTAAGAAAGTTGATCCTTGCGGACTTTTTGAGTTGCACTCTGACAAAGAGCCTGCGCGTCCCTACTCCCTCCGACTGCATTACGGCGAAGCCGTGCACGATATTGTTGATCCCTACCAATTTCCCAGCACGATCAGCACGCAAGATTTGTATTTATTCAGCGAAGGTCGTTTACGCCAAGGCTACCGCATGCTGGGTTCCATTCCTTTTGAAATCAATGGGATTCAAGGCGTACGTTTTGCAGTTTGGGCTCCGAATGCCGAGCGCGTCAGCGTAGTTGGTGAATTCAATCAATGGGATGGTCGTCGTCACCCGATGCGCTCGCTCGGAGGCGGTGGCGTATGGGAGTTGTTTATTCCCGGCATCGCACAGCACACCCTCTATCGTTACGAGATCAGAAACCGCGACAGCGGTGCATTGCTGACCAAAACCGACCCTTATGCACAAGGCTATGAGTCGCGCCCGGGCACTGCATCCCTGGCCGCACCAGCACACAACCACCAATGGCAAGACGCAAGCTGGATGTCACATCGCGGCCAATGGGATTGGTTACATGGCGCGATCAACATTTATGAAGTGCATTTAGGCTCGTGGAAACGCCATCCAGACGGGCGTTGCTACAGCTACCGCGAATTAGCCGCCGACCTTGTGCCTTATGTAAAAGGTATGGGCTACACGCATATCGAATTGATGCCAATTTCGGAGCACCCGCTGGATGAGTCGTGGGGTTACCAATGTACCGGCTACTTTGCTCCAACCAGCCGCTTTGGCTCGCCGGACGATTTGCGCTTTTTCATCGACACCTGCCATCAGGCCGATATTGGCGTGCTACTCGACTGGGTTCCAGCGCATTTTCCGCAGGACAGCTGGGCGCTGGCGCGTTTCGACGGCACCGCACTTTACGAACACGAAGATCCTCGCTTAGGCTTCCATCAGGACTGGGGCACACATATATTCAACTACGGTCGCAATGAAGTAAAAAGCTTTTTGATGTCCAGTGCGCACTACTGGCTGAACGAGTTTCATTTCGACGGTTTGCGCGTTGATGCCGTTGCTTCCATGCTTTATCTCGATTACTCGCGCAAAGCGGGCGAATGGATACCTAACAAATACGGTGGCCGCGAAAATCTGGACGCAGTCGATTTTTTGCGCGAAATGAATATCATGGTGCATGAGGAGTTTCCCGGCGCACTAACATTTGCCGAAGAATCCACGGCATGGCCCGGTGTTTCCCGTCCGGTCTACTTGGGCGGATTGGGCTTTTCGGTCAAGTGGAATATGGGCTGGATGAATGACACGCTGAGCTATTTCCATCACGAGCCGGTACATCGTCGCTACCATCACAACCAGCTAACCTTTGGTCAAATTTACGCTTACAGCGAAAACTTTGTTATGCCTTTCTCGCACGATGAGGTCGTGCACGGCAAAGGTTCATTACTTTCTAAAATGCCGGGAGATGCATGGCAGAAATTCGCCAATCTGCGCTTGCTGCTCACTTATCAGATGACCAGTCCGGGCAAAAAACTCAACTTCATGGGTAATGAAATCGCCCAAGGCCGTGAATGGCAATCAAAGTGGGAGCTTGAGTGGTGGCAGCTCGGTCAGGATATGCATCGCGGCATGCAAAATCTCAGCCACGACTTGAACCAACTCTACCGGACCGTTCCGGCTTTACACGAACTTGATTTCGATCCCAGTGGCTTTTCTTGGATCGACTGTAGCGACGCGGAAAAATCCGTCCTTTCCTATCAACGTAAAGGACGGGATGGGAACAGCGTGGTGATTGCACTCAATCTGACCCCTGTGCCGCGCGAACATTACCGCATCGGACTCCCTGCACAAAAACAGTATCGCGAAGTTCTCAACAGCGACTCTGAGTATTATGCTGGCAGCAATATCGGAAATGGCGGACTTATCCAAGCCGAAGCAATGCCGTGGATGGGACTCCCCTACTCTGCCGTGATTTCACTGCCGCCGCTGGCAGGCGTAATTCTTGTTCCCCAGGATTGATCCTCATTTGATTTGAAAAGCCTCATCATGTCCAAGCTCACACAATCGCCCGCCTGGCTTGCGCTCAAGTCACACCACTCGGCTGTTGCCGAATTGCAAATGCGCGAAATGTTCCGCACTGACCCGGAACGCTTTGCGCGCTTCTCGGTGCAATTGGCTGACCTGCTATTTGATTATTCGAAAAATCGTATCACCACTGAAACCATTTCCCTGCTACTGGACTTGGCACGGCAAGCGCAATTAGCCGAATGGATCGCGCGCATGTTCGGTGGCGACAAAATCAATGTCACCGAACATCGTGCCGCACTGCACACGGCTTTGCGTAACCGCTCAGGTGAACCGGTACTGGTGAATGGCAAAGATGTCATGCCGGATATCCGACGTGTACTGGATGCAATGCGTGTATTTTCCGATGCGGTGCGTAACGGCAAGCACCTTGGGCACACCGGCAAAACAATTACCGACATTGTCAATATTGGCATTGGCGGCTCTGATCTCGGCCCTTACATGGTGTGCGAGGCGCTCAAACCTTACGGAAGCGCAGCATTGCGCGCCCATTTTGTTTCCAATGTGGATGCCACACACCTTGCCGAAACGTTGAAAAAACTGAATGCCGAAACGACCCTGTTTATCGTCAGCTCAAAAACCTTCACCACGCAAGAAACCCTGACCAATGCCCGCTCTGCACGCGCGTGGCTAGTCGCGCAACTGGGTGATGAAGCCGCCGTCGCACAACATTTCGCGGCAGTCTCAACCAATCTGCAAGCCACCTCACAGTTCGGCATCAACCCAGACAACGTATTTGAATTCTGGGATTGGGTTGGCGGACGCTACTCGCTGTGGTCTGCTATTGGCTTACCGATTGCGCTCTATCTAGGTATGGATAAGTTCGAAGAATTGCTGGGTGGCGCTCATGCGATGGATCAGCATTTTCGTAGCGCGCCATTCGAACAAAATATTCCCGTATTGATGGGAATGCTCGGCGTTTGGTATGGCAATTTTTTTGGCACTGGCTCCACTGCCATCCTACCCTACGACCAGTATCTGCACCGTTTCGCCGCCTATCTGCAACAACTGGATATGGAAAGTAACGGAAAAGGTGTTGATCGTGACGGTAATCAGGTCGATTACGATACCGGCATGACGGTTTGGGGAGAACCGGGAACCAACGGGCAACACGCTTTTTACCAACTCATTCATCAGGGCACCCGCATGATTCCGGCGGACTTTTTCGCCCCCATGCACAGCCAAAATCCGTCGGGCGAGCATCATGCCATCCTGCTGGCTAACTGCTTTGCCCAAACCGAAGCACTAATGCTTGGTAAAACATCGGATGAGGCACGTGCCGAATTGACTGCGCAGGGATTAGGCGGTGCCGAGTTGGAAGCCCTATTGCCGCATAAAGTCTTCCCCGGCAACAAACCCACTAACACGCTGCTATTCAAGCAACTCGACCCGCACACACTAGGAATGCTGATCGCACTCTACGAACACAAGGTATTTGTGCAAAGTGTAGTGTGGAATATCAACCCGTTCGATCAATGGGGTGTGGAGCTGGGCAAACAACTGGCAGGGAAAATTCTGCCGGAATTACATGGTGAAGCCCCCGCCTCATGCCACGATGCATCTACAACTGCGCTAATCGCGCATGCGAGAAAAGCGCTGAATCGTCATACAAGCTAAGACTGCCACCAAGCTTGGCGTTGTGACTTATCCAGAAACGTCCAAGCGATGAAGCGGCTTTTTTTCTGTCCTTGTGACATTTCTATCGTGCGATTTTCGCTCGCGCCGACATATTTCAACGCACGATAAACATGCGGCAAAGTGGCCGATTTTGAAATCAGCGTAGTAAACCACAAACAGTGCTCGCGCCCAGATTGACTCTCTTCAATCATCCGTTTGACAAAAGCCTCCTCGCCTCCGTCGCAACATAATTCCCGCCCATGTCCGCCGAAATTAAGAACCGGATTTTTGTGCTTGTTGTTTTCCTTACCCAGATTTTTCCATTTTCGTTGCGAGCCTTGCCTGGCTTCGGCCAATGAAGCATGAAAAGGAGGATTGCACAGCGTTAGCGCAAAAAATTCATCGGCAAAAGTGACTCCCGAAAAAATTGCCGAAGACGATGATTGCCGACGCAACTCCACCGCAGACGTTAATTCGTTGCGCTGCAAAATACGTTGTGCATTGTCCAGCGCGGCTTCGTCAACATCCGTACCAACGAAATGCCAGCCGTAGCTGCGCTGCCCGATAATCGGATAAATACAGTTCGCCCCCACCCCGATATCGAGCACCCGCACTCGATCACCGCGCGGAATTTCATTGCCATTTTCGCTTGCCAGCAAATCAGCAAGATAATGCACATAGTCCGCGCGCCCGGGAATGGGCGGACACAAATATTGCGCTGGGATATCCCACTCTTTGATGTCGTAATAACACGCCAGCAAAGCACAATTCAGTGCTTTGACCGCCACAGGATCAGCGAAATCAATCGTCGCATTGCCATGTGGATTCACCTGCACAAAACTAGCCAATGGCGGATGGATGGTTATCAGGTGGGCAAAATCGTAACGTTCCCGATGCAAATTGCGCGGATGTAGATTGTTTTTTTCAACAGCGGGATTAGCGATCATGGTGACAAGAAACCGGTTTTATTGATAAATGCGCCAGACAGATGGAGTGAAAGGCCTGCGCAATGAATTCAGGCTAACTCCAAAACCATTTGGATATGCGGCAACCCTGCATCCATAAAGACTTCCCCTTGTTCGGCGAAGCCAAAACGGTAGTAAAAAGTGAGTGCATGAGTCTGCGCTTCGATGACCACACGCTTGTGTCCATGCGCCTGTGCATCACTCAATAGCGCCTCAACAATCGCAGTTCCAACGTGTTGCTTACGCCATACAGGTAATACCGCCACCCGACCGATGTGTCCGTCCGGCAACAGCCTGCCGCAGCCGATGGCATCGCCACTCAAGCTAAGTGCTAAGGCGTGACGGCAACATTCATCCAGCCCATCCCACTCCAACTCAACTGGCACGCCCTGCTCCCGAATAAATACAGCTTCGCGCACCTTACGCAACAACGGTTCGCCGTCGTGCCATGAAACCGAGCTTACCGTGAAAGCATTGCTCATTGCGCACCTCCTCAGGCGATAACTTCGACCTCTACTCCAGACACAACCAACTCAAAAAGCTCCAGTAAATCTGCATTTCGCATCCTGACACAGCCGCGCGAACCGGGCACACCCAGTTCGGTTTCATCCGGCGTGCCATGAATATAAACATAGCGCCGCATCGTGTCGCAGTTACCCAGCCGGTTATAGCCGAGTTCCTTGCCCGACAACCACAGGATGCGGGTAAGTATCCAATCGCGTCCAGGATGCGCAGCGCCCAGCGCAGGCGTATATATCTCACCAGTGGGGCGACGGCGCACGAACACCGAGTTCTCAGGCTGCTCGCCGCCGATCTTGGCACGGATGATGTGCTTCCCGCGCGGCGTGCAATAGCTACCACTTTCTTCTCCCACCCCGTTTTTCCCTGTCGAAATGCTGTATCGGCGCAGCACAGCACCGCTGTTATCCAACAGTTCAAGTGTTTGAGTGGCAATGTGTACGATGATTTTCATAGCTTTTTTTGTGCGCGGCGCATGGCGAAAAAATCGCTCAGCACTTTACCGCACTCTTCCGCCAATACGCCACCTTCGACGCGTGCATGATGGTTCAGTTTGGAGGTATCGAACAGATTGAGCACGCTGCCTGCCGCGCCGGTCTTAAAATCGGATGCCCCGAATACCACTCTGGCGATGCGCGCGTGAAACATCGCGCCGACACACATCACACATGGCTCCAAAGTGACAAACAATTCGCAATCGACTAGCCGGTAATTGCCCAGATTGGCCGCCGCGTCGCGCAATGCGGCGATTTCGGCATGAGCAGAGGGGTCGTGGCGCGTAATCGGGGCGTTACTGCCTCGTCCGACAATTTGATCATCCTTAACTACTACAGCACCGACGGGAACTTCGCCGCACCCAGCCGCCTGTTGCGCGAGCATGAGTGCCTCTCGCATAAATATCTGATCACGGAATAGCGGTTCGTCGCTGACAGAATGACTCATAGCTGATTTATTGAACTTCACCACGCAAATACTGCTGGCGCAAATTTTCTGGAAAACGCTCGATGGCATAGCGCAGCATGGTACGCGGCATAGTCCGATAATGCATCCGCAGAAAAGCTTCTTCCGCTGATTGGTCGCGTTTCCCCACCTCACGCAACATCCAACCCACAGCTTTATGAATCAGATCATGCTTATCGTGCAACAACGTCTCGGCGATTTGCAAAGTATCTGCAAACTCATTGCTGCGAATGAAATGCAGCGTGGACACAATGGCAATGCGCCGTTCCCATAAATCCGAGGATACGGCCAATTGCCGCAGCACCGAACGCGAACGTGTCTGCAAATGAAAACCAACAATATGCGGTGCGGACACATCCACCAAATCCCAATTGTTGATATGGGCTGTATTGGCAAGATACGCGCGATACACATTTTCGCGCTCTACCTCATCAGCTTGCTTGTATCGCTGCATTAACAACAGCAACGCAAATACGCGCTCCTCATGAAATCGAGAACTTAACAACGCCAGCGCTACTGTAGCCTCCGCCGCACAAAACTCTCGCACCAAGCGGCGCAAAACCGGAACTTTGATTCCGAGGAACACATCCCCTTCGCCATATTCCCCCAGCCCGGTTTTAAAAAACCGCTGCGATATTACTGCCACTTGACTGTTAGCCTCGGCACGTAAACGCGCACTGATTGCAGCGCTCTGTGGCTTCGTTTTATTTTCTCGGTTACTCATTGTTATGCCCCACCCGAAGATGGCGGCCATTGTAGCCAGCCAAGCAACCGAGCTGAAAATATTATTGATACCCCTTGAAATCGAGAATACCGCCCCAATTAGCAGCGAGTCACCGAACGGAGATTTTTATGGAACAGCAAGAAAACAAGCAGCAAGAACAACAGTCCACCACGCCTGAGCAAACGGCAGAAGTTATGCCCAGCATGGAAGAGATGCTTAAAGAATCCGAGCGTAAGGCACAAGAACATTACGATGCTTGGATGTACGCCAAGGCCGAGGGCGAAAACATCCGCCGCCGCGCCGCCGAAGATGTAAGCAAAGCGCAAAAGTTTGCCGTCGAGCGTTTCTCCAACGAGATGCTGGCTGTCATGGACAGTTTGCAAGCAGGAATGGCCGTGCAAACCGAAAACGTGGAAAGCTTCAAGAGCGGCATGGAGCTGACACTGAAGCAGCTTTCCAGCGTGTTCGAAAAATTCAACATCAAGGAAATCAATCCGGTTGGTGAAAAGCTTGATCCGCACAAGCATCAGGCTATTGGCATGATCGAAAGCGAGCTGGAAGCCAACACCGTGGTCAATGTAATGCAGAAGGGCTACTCCCTGAATGAGCGCGTTTTACGCCCTGCTTTGGTGATGGTGGCAAAGACCAAGGAATAAACACTGTAAAGGGTTAAGGAAGGGTAAAAAAACCTCTCCAGATTAGTGGGCGCGGTTTCACCATCCCTTTCCCTCATAAAGCACTTGAAATATTCAGCGCCGCCCTGATGTTAGGCGGCAAGCAACAAAACATTCATTCTTTAAGCATTCAACTGAAAGGAAAGCATCATGGGAAAAATCATCGGTATCGACCTGGGCACGACGAATTCTTGTGTGGCCATCATGGAGAACGGCAAGACCAAGGTGATCGAGAACGCGGAAGGTACGCGCACGACACCGTCCATCATCGCCTACATGGAAGACGGCGAAGTGCTGGTGGGCGCGCCCGCCAAGCGTCAGGCTGTGACCAACCCGAAGAACACCCTGTACGGCGTGAAACGCCTGATCGGCCGTCGCTTTGAAGAGCCGATGGTACAGAAGGACATCAACATGGTTCCCTACACCATCGTCAAAGCCAAGAACGGCGACGCATGGGTGAAGGTGCGCGACAAGGAAATCTCCGCACCGGAAATCTCCGCTGAAGTGTTGATGAAAATGAAGAAGACCGCCGAGGACTATCTGGGCGAGCCCGTCACCGAAGCCGTCATCACCGTGCCTGCCTATTTCAACGACAGCCAACGCCAAGCCACCAAAGATGCAGGCCGTATCGCAGGCTTGGACGTGAAGCGCATCATCAACGAACCCACAGCGGCTGCGCTGGCGTTCGGTATGGACAAACAAGAAGGCGACCGCAAGATCGCGGTGTATGACTTGGGTGGCGGTACATTCGACATTTCCATCATCGACATCGCCGAAATCGACGGCGAGCACCAGTTTGAAGTCATGTCCACCAACGGTGACACCTTCCTCGGCGGCGAAGACTTCGACATGCGCGTGATCGAATTTCTGGTGGAAGAGTTCAAAAAGGAAAGCGGCGTGGATCTGAAGAAGGACATGCTGGCTCTACAACGCCTGAAGGACGCGGCAGAAAAAGCCAAGATCGAATTGTCGTCTGCGCAACAAACCGAAGTAAACCTGCCTTACATCACTGCTGATGCAACCGGCCCAAAACACTTGGCCGTGAAGATTACTCGCGCCAAGCTGGAAAGTCTGGTGGAAGACTTGGTTGCGCGCACCATTGAGCCATGCAAAATCGCCATGCGTGACGCAGGTGTTTCCAACGCCGACATCGCTGACGTAATTCTGGTCGGCGGTCAAACTCGTATGCCGCTGGTGCAAGAGAAAGTTAAAGAGTTCTTCGGCAAGGAAGCACGCAAGGACGTGAACCCGGATGAAGCTGTGGCGGTTGGCGCGGCCATCCAGGGCGGCGTGTTGCAAGGCGAAGTGAAGGACGTGCTGCTGCTGGACGTGACCCCGCTGTCTCTGGGTATCGAGACCATGGGCGGCGTGATGACCAAGCTCATCAAGAAGAACACCACTATCCCAACCAAGGCATCGCAAGTATTCTCCACTGCCGACGACAACCAGTCCGCCGTAACCATCCACGTGCTGCAAGGTGAGCGCGAGATGTCTTCCGGCAACAAGAGCTTGGGCCAGTTCAATCTGTCCGACATTCCACCTGCACCACGCGGCATGCCGCAGATCGAAGTGACGTTCAACATCGACGCAAATGGTATCTTGCACGTCAGCGCCAAGGACAAAGCAACCAACAAGGAAGCTAACATCACCATCAAAGCCAGCTCTGGTTTGAGCGAAGAAGAAATTCAACGCATGGTCGCCGATGCTGAAGCGCATGCCGACGAAGACAAGAAGGCAATGGAACTGGTAACTTCGCGCAACCAACTGGACGCGCTGATCCACTCCACCAACAAGTCTTTGAAAGAATACGGCGAGCAACTGACAGCAGATGAAAAGTCTGCGATCGAAGCGGCAGTTAAAGATGCCGAAGGCGTGGTGAAGGGCGACGACAAAGATGCCATCGATGCCAAAGCCGAAGCATTGGCCACTGCCGCACAGAAACTGGGCGAAAAGATGTATGCCGCCGAGCAAGCCAAAACGCAAGGCGCACAAGGCGGTGCTCAGCCTGATACAAAGGCCGACGATGCCGATGTCGTGGATGCCGAGTTCACCGAAGTCAAAGACAAAAAATAAGGAGCAAGGATTGAGGATTGAGGATTGACTCATGCCCGATTAGGCAACTCAGTCCTTGATCCTCAATCCCATTTCAATGAGCAAAAAAGACTATTACGAAGTCCTCGGTGTCAATCGTGACGCGACGGAGGATGAACTCAAAAAGGCTTATCGCAAACTGGCGATGAAGCACCATCCTGACCGCAATCCTGACAACCCGAAGGCGGAGGAGCAATTCAAAGAAGCAAAGGAAGCCTACGAGACCTTGTCCGACGGCCAAAAGCGTTCAGCCTATGACCAATACGGTCACGCCGCTTTCGAAGCGGGGGGTATGGGCGGAGGCAATCCCTTTGGTGCGGGCGGTGCCCAAGGTTTCGACTTCTCGGACATTTTCGGCGATATTTTCGGCGGTGGACGTGGCGGTCGCAGTCAAGCCCATCGCGGTGCCGACTTGCGCTACAACATGGAAATCACGCTGGAAGAGGCGGCTCGCGGCAGCGAGAAACAGATTCGCATTCCCGTCATGGATGAATGCGAAACCTGCAAAGGCTCAGGCGCAAAACCCGGCACCAATCCGACCACCTGTACCACTTGTGCCGGACAGGGACAGGTGCGGATGCAGCAGGGTTTCTTCTCGATTCAACAACCCTGCCCACGCTGCCACGGCAGCGGTAAACAAATCAGCTCCCCTTGCGGCACTTGCCACGGCGCAGGACGAGTCAAAAAGCAGAAGACACTGGAAGTCAAAATACCTGCTGGTATCGATAACGGCATGCGCCTGCGCCACACCGGCCACGGCGAAGCTGGTTCGCACGGGGCTCCGCACGGCGATTTGTATGTTGAAATTCACATCAAGCCGCATAGCGTATTCCAACGCGAAGGCGATGATTTGCATTGCGAAATGCCAATCAGCTTTGCCACTGCCGCGCTGGGTGGCGAGATCGACATCCCCACGCTTGACGGCTCGGCTCGCATCAAAATTCCGGCTGAAACACAAAGCGGCAAGCAGTTCCGACTACGTGGTAAAGGTATCAAAGGAATGCGTACCCATGCGCATGGCGATTTACATTGCCACGTAGTAGTGGAAACCCCAGCTAATCTGACCGAGCGCCAAAAGGAGTTGCTGCGCGAGTTTGAAGATATTAGCCAAGGCGATACAGCACGCCATAGTCCGCGTGCAAAATCTTGGATGGGTAAAGTGAAGGATTTCTTCGGGCAGTAATTAGACGAGTGCTGAAAAACAATCAGGCCGTATTCCATGCTATGGAATACGGCCTGTTTTTTATTTTCCGCCAAAATTTATTTGGGCTTCATATATCTCATTAGTTGTTAGTCAATGCCGGACTGTACTTTATTCACCACGTAGAACACATCCAATCCACGCACTTCCTCCAGCATACGCTTAGCCAACCCATCATCCAGAATAAACTCAACCCGGACAGTCAAGTCGCCCGCTAGCTCAAAAAAAGCTTCATCGTGTAAACGTCCATGACGACCAAAACCGGCCATCGCACGAAATGCGGATCCACCACGAACACCGATATGACGCGCGCGATGTAAGAGCCATTCGTACATCAACTCACCCTCATGATGCTGTTTCTCGTTCACATAAAACATCAGCAGATTCATCATTGCCCTCCGTTCAGCCACTTGAAAGTTTGAATACCCAATACTGTCATCAGGATAGATCCCGCCAGATGCGAAACCATCATACCCGCCGCCCATGCATATTGGGCGCGCATCAGCAACGTGACAGCTTCGGCGGAAAAAGTGGAAAAGGTAGTCAGCCCGCCGAGGAAGCCGG
Source organism: Gallionella sp. (assembly GCA_028687335.1). Taxonomy (GTDB): domain Bacteria; phylum Pseudomonadota; class Gammaproteobacteria; order Burkholderiales; family Gallionellaceae; genus Gallionella. The sequence continues at coordinate 99,296 of JAQUAI010000006.1, read as the reverse complement.
TAATGACTAGCAACCTCCATTCCGGTGACAGTGCTTGATATTGCATAAAAAAAGCAATCGCCAGACCAATCAAATAACCGCCCAACAGATTCGCCATCAGCGTACCCAATGGAATTTGCGGTAATACCGGATTAAGCCACAATCCCAATCCCCAGCGTAGCCAAGCACCGCAGGCGGCACCAAGGCCGATGGCTAAAAATGAATAGATCATGAAGGCAACTTGGAGAAATTGTGATGTTCCGCATTCTAGCGCAGACATCACGTAATTTCGTCAGTCGCGATATTTATCTGCAATGGCAATAAATTCTGTTTGAATCGAAAAAAATGCATCTGCAATATCGGGATCAAAATGCTTGCCGCGCCCTTCCATAATAATCGCGGTAGCAACCTCGTGTGACATCGCCGGCTTATAAACACGCTTGCAAGTCAGCGCGTCATATACATCGGCAACCGCCATCAGGCGAGCGGGAATGGGGATATTGTCCCCGCGCAATGCAAACGGATAGCCACTACCATCCCATTTCTCATGATGTCCAATTACAATTTGGCGTGCAATGCGCAAAAACTGACTCGTAAAACCCAGTCTATCTTCCGCCTGCGCAATGGCATTGCCGCCCAGTGCGGCATGGGTTTTCATGATCTCAAATTCTTCCGTTGTCAGCTTGCCCGGCTTGAGCAAAATATGGTCGGGAATCCCGACTTTTCCGATGTCGTGCAACGGTGCCAATTTATACAGAAGCTCGATATTCTCATCGCTCAAAAAATCACGGAAGCGGGGATGGCAGCGCAAATGCAAAGCCAGTGCTTTCATGTAGTTTTGAGTGCGCCGGATGTGATTCCCTGTTTCGTTGTCGCGTGCTTCGGCCAATGAAGTGAGCGCGATGATCGTGGTGTCCTTGATGGCATTGATCTCGCCCGTACGCTGCAATAATTGAGCAGTACGCTCATTAACCTGCTGCTCCAATATCAATTCACTTTGCTGCAATATTCCATTGGCCAATTGAAGCTGGTAACGGGATTCTTCCAATGCGGCTGTTTTTTTACTGAGTTCTTCGATCAACTCAAGATTATCGAAACGTTGTTTCAGCGACACCATGAACGTGCGATTCAACTCGCGCCCGGCAACCATGACAATCCCGCCAAACATCAGCAGCATGAGAAACATAATCCAGTGCGGCGTATCGTTTTCGGCCACAAGCCGCACTGACAAAGGCAACATAATCCCAGCGACGTAGAGAACTAAGGTCGGCGGGTGTACGGGATTCATTGTGACGGCTCCAGCGACCAAGCCCAGCATGATGCAAATCACCAAGCCCTGATAGTCCAGATAAGGCGGGAAAAAGAAGATTGCTACCGCGCCCCACATCAGCCCAGCCATGGCCGAATAAAAGCAGAAGTGAACATGCCAATCGGTACACTCATCCACTGTGTTCAGGCGATGGCGATGCACGCTCCACTTGATTAACTCGACTGTATGCAATCCGTAAAACAAGGCCAGCCAAATCAGCAGCGATTGATGATCTGCCTGATCCCAAATCAGCCAGACAAACAGTGGCTGCAACACCATCTGACTGATAATCAGGGAAGGATATTCCTGCATTCGTGTGCGCAATTGCTCTGCACGAACACGAAGATTCGCTGAATTAATTGGGAAGCGAATGCTGCCCAAAACCAGATTTTTCGCCAAAACCCCTGCAAGCTGCATGCTCATACCAAGCCTCCACCGCAACTGATCTGGCAAGCAGTATGAAACATAGATTTACAAAGAACAATAGACCGAAATGCATATGCATTTTAGTCATATTTATGACAGAGATATAAATAACTACTTGATAAGTAAAGGCTATTAAGACACCCTTACCAGCGAAAAACCGCCACCGGGAGTACGAAAATTGGTGGTTTGCCCCTGATACAAGCGTGCCGCAACAATTTGAATGCGGCAGTTGTAAACATAACAGCGTATATCAAACTTGAGCGATTGCTTTTCTTCGCCGTCGGGACAATAAGTACGCTCCCCCGGCGCAAGCAAATGTTGCGCGATATAGCCGCCCTGCATGATTTCGGCAAAGACCCGCTTGGTTAGCTTCTCACCGCGATATGCTCCTTTACTACCGTAGCCGCTTACAGGCTTGAAAAACCATTGTTTGCGTTGCGTCCACAGCATTTCAGCCATCTCAGGATGCACCATTACCGTATGCGGCAAACAGGCTTGCAACACGGCAATATCTGCTTCGTCTACCCGCAGTTTTCGCAATAAATTCGCGTCACTTAACCGCACCAAATTTCGCTTGTCGGCATAACGCGCGTAGTGCGCAGGACTAGGTGTAATCAGTACCTGTCCGTGATGGTGCGCAGCTAGTAAACCGGCATACTGCTCAAGAGAAAAATCTGTCAGACGGTTATAGATCAAGTCGATTTTTTGCGTATCCAGATAAACGCCGTTTTCGCGCACTTGCAACCGCGTCGGATCAACAATATGCGCTTGTATACCAACGCGCTCAAACAAGCGTTGCGCCAGTATAAATTCGGGGTAGAGATATTGCTGTTCGGGTTGCTCGTCAACAATGGCTATCGTTTTGAGCGGCGTACCCCCCTGCCGTAACTGCCACTCGTGGCGGAACATCGCAACAATGTCGCTTTCGCACGCGTCGGCCTGTTGGCTTTGCAACAGCAACGCATTGAGAAATGCTCCACCCGCATTGGTGTTGATTTCAATCAAATGGGCACCATTCTCATCTAGATGAAAATCATAACCGTAGAACACCCCCAACGAGGCATCACTATCTTGTTCACACCAATTGGGGAGATGCACGATGCGCTCAACAGCCGCAACGAGTGCATTCATTTGTTCGATATGTGCGGATGACACGAATACGGCAAGCGATGAAAATACATGCGGACAGCGAGCGTCAAGCAAATCAGCCCAGTCGCTTCCTTGCGCCTTGATCGTCTTGCGCAGCAAGACGGTATCAATCACGCCGCCGCACTCAGCATTCAGTTGGAGAAATTGCGGCGCATGCATAACGAGTCAGACAGTACTACCGTTCAGCTTGGCATAAGCAAGCTGTGCAGCTTGCTGCTCGGCACTGCGCCGACTGCTGCCCTCGCCTTGTGTCACGACATTTAATGCAGGAATAGAACACTCAACACGAAAGTCTTGCGCGTGCGCCTCACCTTTCACTTCGCAAACGGTGTACAGCGGCAAAGATACGCGGCGGGCTTGCAAATATTCCTGCAACAGAGTTTTTGGGTCTTTACCAAGAGTGAGTAAATCGACTTGCCTCAAATAGGGGATATAGCGACTAAGCACAAACTTTTCTGCCGCATCAAAGCCGCCATCAAGTAAGACTGCACCGATCAGAGCCTCCATTGCATCTGCCAAAATCGAGGGGCGATTATGTCCACCGCTCTTGCGCTCCCCTTCCCCCAGATAGAGATGGTTACCCAAATCGAGTTGCTGGGCCAAGCGCATCAGCGTGTCTTCTTTAACCAGATTGGAGCGTGCGCGCGACAAATCACCTTCGCTCAGTTGCGGATAAGTGGCAAACAAATGGCGCGCGATGATGCAACCCAAAACGCTATCACCCAAGAACTCCAAACGCTCATAGTGAGCGGTGGAATAACTGCGGTGCGTTAGCGCGCGTTGCAGCAACGCTGGGTCGGTAAACGTGTAACCCAGCTGCTTCTTTAGCGTTTCGATACGTTTATTGGGCACTGCTTGGAGAAAACGCCATGACCAAACTGATGTTGGCAAACAAAGGTACTCGAACCTCATAATTTGCCGCCAGCAAAATTCGCCCCGTATTGTCTTTGGTAATCTCGATGTCTTCCGCCGTAATCACTTTAATGTCATCAATCAGGGAACGTTTGTTGAACGACATCTTGATCTGACCAATTCCAGCTTGCTGCATCTCAGGGTCATTAGCGATAGTCACAAAAATATTTTTTATCTGCTCATCCTGAATGTAGGCTGGAATCACTTTTAAAGCAGTAATACTAACCAACACCAGAATAAATGCCCCAAACATAAAACCGGAGAAACTCAGTCCGCGCTGTTTATTTCGCATCACTTTGCTCATTACATACTCCCCCTGTCACTTAATTAATCGACAAACCAACACGTTTAAGATCGGAGAAATTCATCCAGATAAAAAATGCTTTACCAACAATCATACGATCCGGCACAAATCCCCAATAGCGACTATCGCGACTGTTGTCGCGATTATCGCCCATCATAAAATAACTCGCCTCGGGTACTTTGCAGCGCACCATATCATCGCCGTAAGTACAATTTTCGCGTCCCGAAAACTCACTCACCGAGCTCAAGTGCAGGGTTGGCATCTCTGGGTTCACCAAGATGGCGTGCTTGTGTTCGCCCTGAGTTTCGATCTTCTTTTCGCTATGCACGAAATTCAGCCCAGTTTCGACATAATTGTAATCACCGTCGTCCTCCTGCTTTTGCTCAACCCCGTTAATCCACAAACGCTTATTGCGATATTCAACCGTATCTCCGGCAACGGCAACCACGCGCTTAATGTAGTCAACCGAAGGATTTTCTGGGTAATGGAACACCATCACATCCCCGCGTTGAGGATCGTTGAGCTGCACCAGCTTTTGATTAATGATGGGCAAACGAATGCCATAAGTAAATTTATTCACCAGAATAAAATCACCCACCTGCAAAGTTGGGATCATCGAACCGGACGGGATTTTAAACGGCTCCACCAAAAAAGAGCGGATGCAAAACACAATCAAAATCACGGGGAAAAAGCTTTTTGAGTATTCCACCCACCACGGCTCTGCCGTTTCTTTTGGACGCTTTACTGCCAACACTTTACTGTCCAACAACCAGACGCTGCCGGACACAACCAGCAACATAAACAAGATGAGTGCAAAATCCATGGTGATCCTTATTTATCCTCGACTCGCAGAATGGCCAAGAAGGCTTCCTGTGGTATCTCCACATTACCCACCTGCTTCATTCGTTTCTTACCGGCCTTCTGTTTCTCAAGCAACTTTTTCTTACGTGAAATATCGCCGCCATAACACTTGGCCAACACGTTTTTACGCATCGCCTTGACGTTTTCGCGCGCAATAATATTCGAGCCAATCGTGGCTTGAATTGCGACATCGTACATCTGTCGAGGGATCAGCTCGCGCATCTTGGCGGCCACTTCACGTCCGCGATACTGACTGTTGGCACGATGCACAATCACCGCCAGCGCATCCACCTTGTCGCCATTGATGAGCATGTCAACCTTGACTACATCCGCAGCGCGATATTCTTTGAACTCGTAATCCATCGACGCGTAACCGCGCGATACCGATTTCAACCGATCAAAGAAATCCAGCACGATTTCACCCATCGGCATTTCATATTTCAACAACACTTGCTTGCCGTGATAGTTCATGTCGATCTGTACACCGCGTTTTTGTGTACACAGCGTAATCACCGCACCAACATATTCCTGCGGCATATACAAATTCACATCAACAATAGGTTCGCGGATTTCTTCGATCTTGGGCGGATCCGGCATTTTGGATGGGTTATCTACCATCACAATGGAGCCATCTCGCAGCGCCACCTCATAAATCACCGTCGGCGCGGTGGTGATGAGGTCCATATCGAATTCACGCTCCAGACGCTCTTGCACGATTTCCATATGCAACAAACCAAGGAAGCCACAACGGAAACCAAACCCCAGTGCTTGCGATACTTCGGGTTCGTATTGCAAAGCCGCATCGTTGAGCTTCAGCTTTTCCAGAGAGTCGCGCAACGCTTCGTATTGATTCGATTCGACTGGGAACAAACCGGCAAACACTTGTGGCTGCACCTCTTTGAAACCGGGTAGCGCCGCTGCGGCTGGTCTCGCCTGATGGGTAATCGTGTCCCCCACTTTGGCCGCTTTCAACTCCTTGATACCGGCAATAACAAACCCCACCTGCCCAGCACTCAAACTTTCGCGATTAACCGACTTGGGTGTGAACACGCCGATATGCTCGGTCAAATGCTGCGCACCGGTGGCCATGAACAAAATCTTTTCTTTGGGTTTCAGCGTACCGTTGACAATACGAACCAGCATCACCACGCCGACATAGTTATCAAACCATGAGTCAATGATAAGCGCCTGCAACGGCGCATCCACATCACCACTGGGCGCAGGTACTTTGGCGATGAGTGATTCCAGCACATCTTGCACGCCCAAACCTGTCTTGGCCGAACAATGCACTGCATCGTGCGCATCAATACCGATCACATCTTCGATCTCGGCAATGGCATTGTCGGGATTTGCTGATGGTAGATCGATCTTGTTCAGCACTGGCACGACTTCCACATTCAAATCGAGCGCGGTATAGCAGTTGGCAACAGTCTGCGCTTCAACCCCTTGCGAGGCATCCACCACCAGCAAAGCCCCCTCGCACGCGGAAAGCGAACGCGATACTTCATAGGAGAAGTCAACGTGACCAGGAGTATCGATCAGATTGAGATTGTAGATTTGGCCGTCGCGCGCTTTGTAATTCAGCGCGGCCGTTTGAGCCTTGATGGTAATGCCGCGCTCGCGTTCCAAATCCATGGAATCGAGCACCTGCGCCTCCATCTCGCGGTCGGATAATCCGCCGCACAATTGAATGATGCGATCCGCCAGCGTTGATTTGCCGTGGTCGATATGAGCAATGATTGAAAAATTTCGGATATGTTGCATGGAACCCATTGAACCAAAAAGAATCCCGCCGGACTCGGCGGGCATTCGCGAGGCGCGAATTTTAGCCGATTTCGACGGGATACGCCTAACAGAACAGCGTTGTTATTTTTCGTCCAGCTTCACCGCCACATAAGATGCCGCATCGCCACGGCGCACCAACAGTGCCACGTTGCGCCCACTCGGTACTTGCTTAAGAATTTCGTTAAGTTGAGCAACCGAGCGAAGTGGGATATTACCTATCGCCAAAATGACATCTCCTTGATGCAATCCAGCTGCACGTGCAGTTGAGTTTTTGACATCTTCAACCAGCAAACCACCATTGATTTTTAATTGCTGCAACTGATCTCGCGTCAACTCGCTAACCGCAATACCTAAGCGTGAAATCATTTCCGCCACATCATCGGCCAGTTTCTTGGTAACTTGCGCAAGCTTGCCCTCTTCCGGCATTTCAGCCACCTCAATATTCAAACGCTTGCTTTCGCCTTTGCGCCAAATTTCAATCTGCGCATGGCTCCCCGGCTTGGTGGCTGCAACAATACGTGGTAAGTCGCCGGAGCTACTCACCAGTTTCCCATCAAAAGCGAGAACCACATCACTGGCCTCAATGCCAGCCTTATCGGCTGGGCCGCCTTTTTCGACACTGCTAATCAGCGCACCGGAAGGGCTTTTCAATCCGAAGGATTCGGCCAGTTCGCGCGTCAACTCTTGGATGGTGACACCGATACGACCGCGAGTGACTTTTCCGCTAGTACGTAACTGGCTGGCCACCTGATTTGCAACATCGATGGGAATGGAAAACGATAACCCCATTGATCCACCCGAGCGGGTATAAATTTGAGAGTTGATACCGACAACGTCACCTTCCATATTGAACAGCGGCCCGCCGGAATTACCCGGGTTAATTGCGACATCGGTTTGAATAAATGGCACAAAGTTATCCTGTGGCAACGAACGCCCTTTAGCACTAACAATACCCGCCGTGACGCTACTGTCAAAGCCGAATGGAGAGCCGATGGCAATCACCCATTCGCCCACTTTTAGCTTGCTCGGGTCGCCCATTTTGACAGTCTGCAAACCTGATGCTTCTATCTTAATCAGAGCGACATCGGTACGTTTGTCTGCACCGATCACCTTGGCACGAAACTCGCGCTTATCGGTCAACCTGACTGTGATTTTATCGGCGCTATCCACCACATGGGCATTGGTCAATATATAACCGTCACCGCTGATAATGAACCCAGAGCCCAAGGATTGAGACTCCTGTTCGCGCGGCACCTGCGGGGCGAAGCGGCGGAAAAGCTCGTAGAAAGGATCTCCTTCAGGCAAGCCTTGCAAACCTTGGGGGGCGCGGGTGATTTGCGTGGTACTGATATTGACGACAGCGGCCCCTTGTTTTTCGACCAACTCGGTGAAGTCGGGCAGCTCTTTGGCTCCGGCATAACTAGCCGTCAACACAAACAAAAAGAAGAAAAAATACGCACGGAACTTATTCAGCATGTGATTCCTCCATCAACAAAATAAAACTAATCCTCGTTACGCCACAATCGCAGCACTTGCGGCTGCCCTTCCTCGCTGACATGGAAGCGACTCCGCCAACGAGCCCAGATAAAGCCAGCGAGCAGCCCCGTCACCGCACCAATGGCAGCATATATATCCGCTTGTACCAAGCTAGACGACAGATGTCCCCCTAGCCATGCGCCCACAAAAAAAAGAGCCAGTGGCCACAAATAGACTCGCACTATCCCTTGCCAAACAGCGCCATCACGCACCCCAATTACCACCTCTTCGCCAGGCTGGGCAGCAATAGGATTGCGTGCGCGGAATTCGCGTTCGCAATTGGAAAAAAGTTTAGATAGTTTGGCTGTGCTGCAACCCTTGCCCTGACAGTTGCTGCACCCGCTTGTGCTACTTTGCACAAAAGCATCACTGCCCTCGACACGTAATACTGTCGCCCGAGTTTCCAGCATAACGATTAGCGGTTACGGAAACGAACCGAGTCGAACACTTGCATCACGGTGCGTGGAGGCACTTCACCTACGACGGTGATGAGATGATTGTCGACGACGTTGTGATACAGATTGACCGCGCCACGACTTGATAAACCGGCAACATCATCTTCATCATTATCGGATGGCTCGATAAATACCGAAATCGCGCTGAGGCCATCTGAGAAAACCATTTGCGTGACGGATGCGTGTTTGCCGCGCATGGGACGCAAAACTTCCATCGTTTTCTTAAACCCAGAAGGCAGAGCATCCACCGTCCATCCACTCACCACATTTTGTGATAGTGCCGATTTGTTTTTGGAGGCCGCCCCCGCAACCGCCGTACCACTGGCCGCAATCCAGGACCGATCAATTCCATCACCAATTTTCAGTTCGGTGAACGCATATTGCTCTACCGTTTTTCCTTGCTCATTAACCACGGCAAACTTCAACGGCAAACCGGAATCGGTATGCGCCCAAACCTTTTTAACGTAACGCAAGGTATCTTTGGGCTGGAAGCTGATTAGCTGCGCGTTATATCCCGCAATACGCTCGACAGCACCACTTTTGGGTGTGTAGTTGGCACTGAGTACCGCCAGCTGCTCGGGCAGTAGCGCAGGGAATATCCCCTTGCCGGAGCTGCTATTCATCTGCACCATCTTGTGATTCATAAACGACCACACTTGACCGTGATGCCTGATGATCTCGCGCTTGGGGCCATCCAAACGCTCCAGACGTTCGTACTCGCCATCATCCAGCGTCACATGAGTGATACGTGAAGTCTCCACACGATTATCGTACTGATAAACGAAAGTACCACTGTAGTCGGTTTGATGCGCGGCAAAGGCAACAGTCTTAAGCCAATCGAGACCAACCTGCGCATCTCCCGCACACGCTGGAGATACAGGCAAAAACAGCACCAACAGAACGACAGGCAGCCGCATGCTTATTTTTCCACCGCGCCGTAAGCAACGGTACGAATGTAGCTGGTACCACCGTTCATTTCAGTGCTAGGCGAAAACTCTTGGTGTGCCATCAGATACTCATCGGCCTGAGCTGGCATTTTCATGCTGGCCTGACGTAAATTATCCTGTTGCATGGCAAGCTGCGGCGCGGTTTCGGGAGCAACTTGCAACGACATCCACGCCACAATCCCAACTGCCACGACGGAAGCTGCAGCAGACAGGGCGTAATTGCGTATTTTCTGTGGAATCGAACGCATGCGTGGCACCAGAACCACTGGCTCATCCTGCATGCGCTCACGAATCTTCGCACCAAGATCGTTGTGAATATGTTCGGGTTGGCGCAATACATCGCCGATCAGGTGATAAACCGCCCAATCCTCATGAGCGGCTGAGTCTTGGCGAATATGATCAAACAACGTATCCGCCTCGTCCTCGAACAACTCGCCATCCATCAGCGCAGAAATCTCTTGTCTATTTTCCATTATCACCACCTGTTACCTTTACTTGTTTCCAATAGCGGCCGCAAATTCTCCGCCACCGCTTCACGTGCTCGGAAGATGCGTGAACGCACCGTCCCAATCGGGCAATTCATCACGCTGGCAATTTCTTCGTAGCTCAATCCTTCAATTTCACGCAATGTCAAAGCACTGCGCAGATCTTCAGGAAGTTGCTGTAACGATGCTTGCACCACATCGACAACTTGTTTGCTCATGAGTTCAGTCTCGGGTGTACTAATCTCATGTAGCAACCCCGCATCCTCGAAACTCTCCGACTCCTCCGCATCAAAATAAGTGCTGGTCGGTGGCTTACGCTTGTTCGCCAACAAATGATTTTTCGCGGTATTGATGCCGATACGGTACAGCCATGTATAAAACGCACTTTCCCCACGGAACGACGGCAAAGCACGATACGCCTTGATAAACGCTTCCTGCGTTACATCCTCGGCATCGCCCGGGTCGCGCACAAAACGAGAAATAAGCCTGCCCAATTTGCGCTGGTATTTTGTCACCAGCAAATCGAAAGCACGCTTATCTCCTTGTTGTATACGCTCAACAAGCTGTTGATCGACTTCTTTATCCGCCATCCCTGAGAGTTTTATGTCGTTATTATTTAGCCTGTTCGGCTTGGAGGCGAAGTATAACCCCTAGCCTCTTGGCCGCACAGCATCTGCGAATCGGCACGTCAGAGCGCGTTATTTTGTTATAGTTCCTCATCACACAACGATTTCTCAAAATAAATTGCTGGAATTCGACACTCTCATCATCGGCAGCGGCTTGGCAGGACTAACGCTGGCACTCAAACTCGCCGACCAACATAAGGTCGGGATGATTACAAAAAAATCCCTGTTCGACGGCGCAAGCAATTGGGCTCAAGGCGGTATTGCAGCAGTGCTATCGGATGACGATAGCCTAGAAGCCCATATCAGCGACACCCTAATTGCCGGAGCGGGTTTGTGCAGTGAAAGCACAACCCGCTTTGTTGTTGAGCGTGGCAAAGCGGCAATTGATTGGCTGATTGAACAAGGCGTACCGTTCAGTAAAGAAGGGGCGGATTACCACCTTACCCGTGAAGGTGGGCATAGCCGCCGCCGCATCATTCACGCCGCCGATGCCACTGGGCATGCGGTACAGGAAACTCTGGTTCAACGCGTGCTGGCTCATCCCAATATCAAGGTACTGGAAAACCATTCGTCGATTGACCTTATCACTGCAAAAAAAATCGGCCTAAGTGGAGAACGCTGCCTAGGGGTTTACGCGTTAAACAACCTGACTGGTGAGGTGGTCACCATCGCGGCACAACACACGATTCTAGCAACAGGAGGGAGCGGCAAGGTCTATCTGTACACCACCAATCCTGACACCGCCACCGGCGATGGAATCGCCATGGCTTGGCGTGCGGGTTGTCGCGTTGGCAATATGGAGTTCATCCAGTTTCATCCAACCTGCCTCTATCATCCCCATGCTAAATCCTTCCTGATCAGCGAGGCCGTACGCGGCGAAGGCGGCATTCTAAAATTACCGGATGGCACGCGTTTTATGCCGCGCCATGATGCACGTGCCGAACTTGCGCCACGCGACGTAGTTGCCCGTGCAATCGATTATGAAATGAAAAAAGGCGGCTTCGACTGTGTGTTTCTGGACATCTCACATCAGTCGGTTGAGTTTTTACAAGAACACTTCCCAAACATTTACGCCCGCTGCCTCTCGCTCGGCATCAACATCAGCAAACAACCGATACCCGTTGTGCCTGCGGCGCACTATACCTGCGGCGGCATCGTGACCGATTTGCATGCGCGCACCGACCTAGAGAATCTATATGCCGTCGGAGAAACGGCTTACACTGGGTTGCACGGTGCCAACCGACTGGCCAGCAACTCACTACTTGAGTGTTTGGTCTTTGCCGAAGCCGCAGTCAGAGACATTCTAGCCAAACCGGCCAGCACACGAGTCAAGCTACCCGAGTGGGATGAGAGTCGCGTGACGGATGCCGACGAACAAATTGTCATCTCGCACAATTGGGCCGAATTAAGACACTTCATGTGGGATTACGTTGGTATCGTGCGTACCAATAAACGCCTGCAACGAGCCCAACACCGCATCCAATTACTGCAAGATGAAATCGACGAGTATTACGCGCACTTTCATGTCACTTCAGATTTGCTGGAACTGCGCAATCTGGTGCTGAATGCCAAGCTGATTGTAGAAAGTGCTCTCAGCCGCCATGAAAGTCGAGGGTTACATTTCAGCAAAGACTACACCGATATGCTGGCGATCTCCGCGCCCACCATTCTCACGCCCATGACGGGCAGAGCAAACTAAGAAAATTCTGAATTTCAGAACGTCCATTAGCTCGCCTCCGCTTAGAGGGAGAGTAGGTTTATATCTCCTCCCCCACAGCCCTGATGAAGCAGAGGTAGGAGTGGGTTCAAACTTCGCATGACCGGATCAATAGCTTGCAAAACATCCGAGTTAATGACAAACCGGTAAGGCCTGCGCAACAGCTGGCGCATCAGAAACAGCTGGCGATGCATCAGCCAAGGTAGTGGCAGCAGGCGCGTCCTGCTGATTAGGGTCATTTGCACTTGCAGCGGGCTCACCACCTGTCGCTGTTGAACCAGCATCGATCACAGCAGCAGCCGTCGCCGCACTATTATTCGATACGCTTGCAACAGTGACTGGCGGTACAACCGGCGGTGTATTCATCATCACAGGAGCCGGAGGAACAAATGTATTGGCCAGCGTATTAATAATCGCAGGCGGCGCAACAGGCGCATTTTGTACCGCTGCAATATTAAATACCGATGGTACAAAGTTCATCGTGTAGTTGGTGCTCAGCAATGTCAGCGAACCTTGATTGATTGCATAGTTGCCAACCACCTCACCAGCCAAACGGTTCAGCACCCCAGTCAAAGTAGTGGTCACGGTATCGGCTGCTTTCAAACCTGTGGTCATGTAGGTCAGTAATGGGTCGATGCCGCCTTCAGTTTTTCCAGCGGCATTGGCTGCCACGGTCAACATCGCAGGCGTAATGTTTGCGCTCGTGCTGCTGGTATTACTCGCTAAGATATAGTTTCTTGCATCAGTTCCCGCTAGGCTAATCGTCGAAACATTGACCAGTTTGGCTACGGCAGCATTGGGATCGATAAAGCTTGCCGAGCCGTTCACCGATAATTGATCTCCAACAACACGGTCATCACCAAATGCCACGGTTGCTGCGGAGGTACCGTCGTACACCTTGTTCACGCCACTTGTTGAGATGTTCAAAGTACGCGGCGTGATGTCAGCTGTGGTCGCAGCTTGTGTGGTGATCGCGTAGTTGCCTGCATCGGTTCCAGTGATGCCAGCCGTAATCGTTACAGCTTTGCCGAGTCCTGCGTTTTTGTCAGCAAATGCGCCGCTGGCAGTGCCTACAGTGACGATGTCTCCGGCAATGATGCCACCATAAACTGCGCCGGTCGCGTTGATGCTGGCGCTGGCCGTGCCGTCGTAAACTTTGTTCGCAGCGGTGATGCCACTAACGGTCAGGGCTTTGGCGGTGATGTTTGCACTGGTCGCGGCTGTGGCGTTAGCGAGGTAGTTGGCGGCATCGGTACCGCCAAGGTTGATTCCACTCACGGCAACCGCTTTGGCATTGCCAACGTTTTTATCGGCGAAGCTGGCTGTGCCATAGCCCAGTGTCAATACGTCACCCGCGATGCGGTTGTCCGACAGCGTTACAGTTACGCCTGTGCTGCCGTCGTAAATGCGCGACTGTCCGACTGCGGCAATGTTCAGCGCGCGCGCGCTGATGTCTGCTGTTGTGCTGCTTTGTCCCGTTAGTACATAGTTGCCCGCATCCGCTCCGCTCAAACTGCCTGCGAAGGTGACTGTCTTGCCAAGACCGGCATTCTTATCGGTGAACACGCCCCCCGTTGCATTGACCGCAACAATATCACCCGCAATGATGCCGCTATAACTTACCCCACCGACGTTCAGCACGGCTGCCGTGGTGCCGTCGTAAACTTTATTGGCCGCAGTGATGCCGCTGACGCTTAACGTTGCCTGCGCGATGTCCGCTGTGGTCGCGGCTTGTGTGGTGATCGCGTAGTTGCCTGCATCGGTTCCGGTGATGCCTGCCGTAATCGTTACAGCTTTGCCGAGTCCTGCGTTTTTGTCAGCAAATGCGCCGCTGGCAGTGCCTACGGTGACGATGTCTCCGGCAATGATGCCGTTGTATATCGCGCCGGTCGCATTGATGCTGGCGTTGGTCGTGCCGTCGTAAACTTTGTTCGTAGCGGTGATGCCACTAACAGTCAGGGCTTTGGCGGTGATATCCGCTGTGGTCGTGGCTTGTGTGCTGATCGTGTAGTTGCCTGCATCGGTTCCTGTGATGCCCGCTGTGATTGTTACGGTTTTGCCGAGTCCTGTATTTTTGTCAGCAAATGCACCGCTGGCGGTGCCTACGGTGACGATGTCTCCGGCAATCAGGCCGTTGTATATCGCGCCGGTTGTATTGATATTGGCGAAGGTCTTACCGTCATAAACTTTATTGGTGGCGGTGATGCCGCTGACGCTTAGCGTTGCCTGCGTGATGTCCGCTGTGGTCGCGGCTTGTGTGGTGATCGCGTAGTTGCCTGCATCGGTTCCGGTGATGCCCGCTGTGATTGTTACGGCTTTGCCGATGCCGACGTTTTTATCAGCAAATGCGCCGCTGGCAGTGCCTACGGTGACGATGTCTCCGGCGATCAGGCCGCTGTACAACGCTCCGGTTGTGTTGATGCTGGCAAAGGTCGTACCGTCATAAACTTTATTGGTGGCTGTGATGCCGCTGACGGTCAGTGTTGCAGGGGTAATCTGTCCCACACCGCTGACATTCGTCGGCAGAATGTAGTTGCTCAGTAAGGTGCTGCCACTCGCGGTAAAGTCGCTTGTCTGCAATGTGGCATTTACGGTGTTGGCCGCAAGCACGTTTTTACTGTTGTAGTTCCCGAGTGTTTGTCCGACGGAGGCACCCTCGCCCGCTACAAAGCCGCTCAGGCTGAAGTTGGCCACAGTCAGGTTTGCTGTGGTGGTGCCGTCGTAAATTTTATTAGGATTACCAACGATGACCGCCGTTAGCAGTGCCGGGTTGATGGTCAGGTTGTTACCGCTGTAGTTGATGGTGTAGTTCGAATTACCCAAGCTTCCTTGGGTAATGGCATAGCTGCCTACGTTTTCGCCAACGGTACGCGTTAGGGTGCCGCTTAGGTTGTCGCCGTTAAATAGGGTTCCGCCTGTAACGGTGTATCCCAGTGCTGAGTCGAGTGCGCCGTAGGTTTTGCTGGCTGCATTGGCGGCGATGTTGAGCACGGCAGGTGTTACGGTCAATTGTCCATCCACGTAGCTGATGATGTAGTTGCTGGCATTGCCGCTGCTGAATACGGCGTTGCCTGCTGTGATGGCGTAATTTCCAACTCCCGCTGTTGCCGCAGCACCCGCGCTGCTGAGTGTGACGTTGCTGATGACATCGCCGTTAATCAGGCCTGTCGGTGTAAATTCAAGACCGTTGAAACTGAGCGCGTTGCCATACACTTTGCTGGCGTCGTTAGCACGCAAGCTTAGTGTAATGTTGGCTGCTGTAATAGTTAGGTCGCCTCCAACGTAGGAGATGTCGTAGCCGGCCTGATCGGAATACAGTGATGGCGCATAGGTGCCCGCATTGATGGCATTGGCGGAGTAGGCGTTACCTAGGACGTGTGCCATGTCCGGTGCCACACTGTAACCCGCATTGAGCAGTCCGCCAACGTAGGCTTGGCCGTCATATACTTTGCTCACCGCATCTGCGCTGATTGTGAGTGTTTTGAGGAGGCCGGTCAGTAGTGGATAGCTCTGGCCTTCGTAGATGCGCCATACTTTGCCTGAGGCACCTGTGTCAGCAATGTCCCAGCCAGTGAAGCTGGTCATATTCTGCATCTGGGCGGTGGTGAGGCCAACTGTGCCTGTGGTCGTGCCGAAGTTCCACGATGCATTGACAGCAGCCGATTGCCCCGTGGTTTGTGTGTCCCAGAAGCTATTGTTTATCTGACTGCCTGCTTGACCATGCTGAACCAATCCGCCGACTAAACCTAGTCCATTTACCAAGCCCGCCGCATAGCTATTGTTAATGATGCCCGTCGCATAGTTGGTACCAACCAAGCCGCCCGAGCCGGACGAGCTCGCAGTGCCCGTCACACTGCCGGTTGCGTAGCTGTTGACGATGATGCCCTCATTCCCGCCAGCCAGACCACCAACGTTCCAATCACCGCTCACACTAGAGGACGAATAGCTGGTTGCAATATTGCCACCCACTGCGTTATGTCCCACAAGACCACCTACCGATCCCGTATTATTGGTGCTATTGATTACCATGGCAGATGAATAACTGTTGCTGATCTGGCCTTGGTTATAGGCCACCAGTGCGGCAACCGAGCCACTGCCCGATACGCTTCCACCGACCAAGCCAACGTTGCTAATTACCCCTGTAGTGCCAAGCCCACCGAACAATCCTTGCTCACCCGCCATGCGATTGATGTAAAGACCGTTGATGGTGTTCTTCTGTCCATTGAAATTACCCGTGAATGGGGTGACGGAACTACCAATCGGATTGAACCCCGCCCCGCCATTCCAGTTGACCGTTCCACTCGCATCAATGTTATTCGCTAGTACATAGTTGTTGCCCAACATGCCTACACTGCCAATGCCTTGCACGCCGTAGATGTCGGCGAGTTGATACGGTGTTCCAGCAGTGCCATCGCCGCCTAGGGCGCGCACAAACGTGCCGTTCGTCACATTAAAGTCGGTGGCACTAAAGCTAGCCAAAGCTGCTGCAACCTGATGCCAGTTACCCCCGCCTGCCACAGTAAAGGAAGCAATATTCACCGTACCTGCATTATTGGCATCCACCGCGCCGGAGACAATAAAACTGCCCATGCCTGCAATCGTCGCGCCATTCAGGGTATTGGTGCCGTTCAGATTGGTCACACCTTGGCTGCTGAATGCGCCGCTGTAGGTGCCTGTGCCACTGAGGTTGAGATCGGCTCCCGCTGCGGTGTTGAATGCGCCGCTATGCGTCTGACCATTGGAGTAGTAGTTCAGCGAAC
>JAQUAI010000006.1:0-81945 GCA_028687335.1 Gallionella sp. | reverse complement strand
TCAGGGTGCCACCATCAATATTTAGGAAGCTATTCGGCGCAATGTTAACGGTGCCGTTGTTGTTCAGGGTGCCGTTAAGTACGGCTGTGTAATAGTTGTTGGCGTTGAGGTTCAGTGTGGCGGATGTATCCAAGGTGATGGTGCCAGCCAAGGAGCCATTGGTCCAGTTTACGACTGAGCCTGCTTGCGCTGTGCTGTCTTGTAGTGTGCCGCCATTCAAGTTGATGGTGTAGCCGCTTCCCAATAAGGCGTTGAGCAAGGTGCCGCCGGTGATGTTGAGGTTGGCTCCCATGCCGTTGATCGCACCTGTCAAGGTGCCACCACTCAGGTTGAAGTTGCCATTGCCTGTCGCTGTCACACCAAGGGTGTTAATACCGTTGAAGTTGGTCACACCTTGGCTGCTGAATGCGCCGCTGTAGGTGCCTGTGCCACTGAGGTTGAGATCGGCTCCCGCTGCGGTGTTGAATGCGCCGCTATGCGTCTGACCATTGGAGTAGTAGTTCAGCGAACCGCTGTTGACGTTAACAGTGCCGCTGTTCGTTACCGCGCCGCCGTAGCTTACCGTATCAATGAAGGAAACGTAGTTGCCGCTGACGTTGATTGTGCCTGCGGCTTGGTTGTTCAGTGCGCCTCCTGCGTGGAGGTAGATGCCACTGATGTTGATGGTGTTGTCGTTGTTCAGGTTCAGCACGCCCGCATTGTTCAGGGTGCCACCATCAATATTTAGGAAGCTATTCGGCGCAATGTTAACGGTGCCGTTGTTGTTCAGGGTGCCGTTAAGTACGGCTGTGTAATAGTTGTTGGCGTTGAGGTTCAGTGTGGCGGATGTGTCCAAGGTGACGGTGCCAGCCAAATTACCGTTGGTCCAAGTTGAGCTACTACCTGCCAGTAAAGTACTTACGCCAGATTTACTTAACGTGCCGCCTGCCATATTCAAGCCGCCACTGATGTTCAGCGCACCCGCACCATTAAGTGTTCCATTGCTAAGACTCAGCACATTAACGTTTGCTAGGCCATCCAGCGTCAGCGTACCACCTGATACCGCCAATACCCCTGCCACATCGGTCAATCCAGTTACTGTTAGCGAGCCACCAGACACATCAAGCGAATTACCCAAGTTAATCGTCAATCCGGCGATGGTGTCGTTGCCGACGCTGTGCGTTACAGCGTAGCCCGCACTAATCAATGCATTGTCCAACACGCCCGGCAAAATGCCGCTGCTCCAGTTGCCCGCCTGCGACCAGTCCAAACCGCCTGCGGCGTTGGTGAAGGTAAAAGTACTTGGGCCGCTGGCATAAATCAGACGGGCTGCTTCGCCTGCGGCGAGGTTGTAGCCAGTGCTAAACCCTGCCGGAAGATTCACTGTTGTAAATGTTCCGCTAGCAGTACCCCCCTTCGTCAAAAAGGAGATTGCATCGGCATTGACTGGCACATAGCCATTTACTAATGATGTATTCAATGTGCCCGCATTGGTCACGTTGCCAGTAACGTGTAGAACATCGTATTGCCCGGCACCTGTGCCGCCTAGGTCAATATTCACCTCACTACCCGCGCCCATCACCAGATCGCCGCTAATGGAAAGTGTTCCCAGCGTTCCGGCAGTACCTAACGTAATGGTGCCATTGTTAATCAAAGCAGCAGCTCCGGTACCCACCACAATAGAGCCGCTGCCAGTGATGGTACCGGTATTAATGAAACCTGACGTAAGGCTAAACGCAGCCCCCGATGTCACATTGAGCGTACCTGCCTGAGTAAATGCGCCAGACTGCAACAACGTGCCAGAGGTGACGCTGACTGTACCGCTAGCACTGTTGGTAAACGCTGCGCTGATGTTGTTGACCGAGGTACCGCCGCTCTTGCCGAACGTGCCGCTGTTGATGATCTGACCGCCCGTGCCGTTAATGTCAGCACTGTCGGTGCTGAACATGTAGGTGCCTCGGTTGTCGAGTACGCCACCTGCATCAATGGTCAGACTGCCCGCGATGCCATTATGGTGCTGACTGATCGTGCCTTCGTTGATGAGGGTACGGGTCAGAACAGGGCTGCTGTAACCATTGAGGTTGGTAACAATGTTGCCCGCCGTCACGCCTGCGCCAACTATGGTGTTGCCCATGCCTTGCATGGTGCCTGATAGCCAGTCAAAGTTGGTGGTGACGGTGAGGTCACCAGCTCCATCCAGTACACCACCACTCATGCTTAAAGTAGTTACCGATGAGGCTACGCCCAAACTCAAACTTCCACCTGCCACGTTCAACTGACCTGATGTTGCTCCGCTCAGCATGCCGCCGAGAATGGCACTGCCTGTTCCAGATACCGTTAACGCACCATCCAGTGTAGTGAGACCTGATATTGTCAAAGAACCACCGGACACATTCAGCGAATTATCCAGATTGATCGTCAATCCAGCGATGGTGTCGTTGCCGACGCTGTGTGTTACAGCGTAGCCAGCACTAATCAATGCAGTGTCCAACACACCCGGTAAAAGGCCGCCGCTCCAGTTACCCGCCTGCGACCAGTCCAAACCACCTGCGGCATTGGTGAAGGTAAATGTATTTGGGCCGCCCGCATAAATTAGGCGAGCGGCTTCGCCTGCGGCGAGGTTGTAACCAGTGCTGAATCCTGACGGAAGGCTGCTACCTGTAAACGTGCCGGTCGCCGTGCCGCTTGCGGTCAGGAATGAAATTGCGTCGACGTTAACTGGGGTATAGCTGGCCAGTTTGTTAACATTCAATGCGCCTGCCAGAGTGATGTTGCCATTCACGTTTAGCAGATCAAATTGTCCGACACCCGTGCCGCCAATATCGATGTTTAACGAGGACGTGGCGGAAAGTTGTACGTCACCATTGATGGTCAGTGTCCCTGTCGCTGACGCGCCACCTGGATTGATGCTGCCGTTGTTGAGTAGTCCGCCTGCCAAGGTCAGGGTGCCACTGCCGCTGAGCGCGCCGTTGTTGGTTAGCGAGTTAATGCTGGCCGAGACATTGCTCAAGTTCAGCGCTGTCGACACGGTCAGCGGCGAGGTGATGCTAACTGTGTTGGATAAGTTTACGGAGTCGGCCACTAAGCTACTGACGCTGCTAAGTGTGCCGCCGTTCATTGTCAAGGTGCTAAGTGCGCCCATCGATCCGTTTAACGCCAAGCTGCCGCCACCCATGCTGATGTGACTGGTAGTCAGCGCGCCGTTGATGATGACGGATGAGGCACCGGTGTTGAGTGTTGAACTGGATACGGTGGAATCGGCTGCAATGCTTGCGCCGTTGCTTGTAATCAGTGTGAGAACGTTAGCTGATAAGGTATCGCTTAGTGCAGGTTTACCGGCAATGCTAATACCCAAACTTCCTGCGGTGCTGGTTGCGCCTACCAAGGTCAGGTTGCCACCTGTTGTCACACCCGCGCCAGTGCTCATCATTACGCCATGATTACCACTACCTGCGGTGGCGATACTGCTGCCGCTGATATTAATGTTGCCGCTGGTGCTGGAAACTAGGGTGCTTGCCCCTTTGAGGTTGATACCGCGATCCGAACCTGGCCCGTTGCCGCTGGTACCCGTCAAGCTAATCGCGCCGTTGACGGAACGGATGGTCGCTCCGCTCTGAATGACCATACCATCGCCGTCCTGTCCGCCGACGGCGATCAAATTAATGGCAGCATTACCCAGCGCACTAATACCAGCTGAGGCACCAATATCCAAACCTCGGTTGCTAGTACCGCTCATTGCGCCGCTATTACCTGTCACCGAAATTGTGCCGCTACCGCTGATGAGTGTGCCCGCGCCATCTATCCAAACACCATAATCTGAACCATCACCGTTGCTACTGTTGCCGGTGAGGGTAATCGTTCCTGTTCCAGCCAGTACTTGCGCGCCACCCAGCAATTGGAAACCATCCCCGCTACTCGAGGTCGATCCATACAAATTGATGTTAGATGTGCCACTACCGGCAATCACCGCCGCCGCATCAATGGACAAACCGGTATTGCCAGTTCCCAGCAAAGCGAGACTTGTACCATTCACCGTGATGTTGCCGCCGCTGGCTATTTGCGTGCCCGCACCGCTCATCCACACGCCATAGTCGGCACCGTTACCCACTCCACTACTGCCATCCACCAAGATACTGCCGGAAACCGATTGCAAACTCGCACCGCCCAGCAAATGGAAGCCGTCACCGTCATAGCCGCCCGTGCCATAAATGGACATACCACCTGTGTTGGTGCTGAGCACCGCCGCCGTGTCAACTCGTACGCCGCGATTACTACCACCCAGCGTACCCACGCTGCCGCCCTTACCCGTGATGCTGATGAATCCACTTCCCGTCGCCGTAATCGCAGCGCCGTTGTGGACGTAAACCCCCATATTGAAACTACCCGTGGAGGCTCCGCCCGTACCGGACAGAGTGATGCCACCATTGACCACTTGCACGCTACTATTGGTGCCAATACGGATACCGCTATTGTCACTCACGCCCGCACCACCAGTGCCAAACAACCCAATATTGCCTGCACCACTGGTACGCAGCACGCTGCTACCCGTGAGGTAAATACCATTCGCCAGTGTCGTTCCGGCTAGACCGGTTCCGCGCAAGGTGACACTGCCGCCACCGGCATCAACGGTTGTGCCACTCAGCGTGATACCGTCACCATATAGCGTGCTTCCGATGGCATTTCCCGAGCCATCGCCCGCCACGCCGCCACCCAACACGATATTGCCGCCATTACTCACGATACTGCTGCCGGTATCCAGCAAAATCGCACCACCGCTCACACCGTCGTAGTCGCTATTCAGCATCAGATTGGCTCCACCCGACGCGGCAGTGAAAGTGCTACCTGTTGCAAACACGATGTTGTCGTTGGCGCGCAGGGTCAATCCCGAAGTCGCCACCGCCGTTATGCTCGCGGCGTTGGTGAAGTCGCCTGCTACGTTGATCACACTGGTGCCAGGATTATTGATGGCGATAGTGCCCAAGTTGGTCATGCTCTGAGCCACATTCAGCGTGCCACTCAGTGACAGGGTGCTACCTGCTGCATTCGTAAAGGCACCCACATCGAGAATGCCAGAGGAATTCAATTGTCCGCCGTTCAATGCCAGCGTAACGATGGAAGAATCCGCCGCCAGCGACAGACTTCCACCGGCAATCACTAAACCGGTATCGCACGTCAGCCGGAAACCGTATTGCGCACCGCTATTGATATATACATTGCCGTAACTTGCACCGATCAGTACGTTGTCGGTCAGCGTCGGCAACAGGTCGGTGCTCCAGTTCAAAACATCGGCCCAATCGCTAGTGCCCGCACCGCCGTCCCAGAATACAGCGGCAAGATTATTGGAAATTACGCCCAGTGTTAGGGTAGATGCGCCATAAGTTGGATTCAAACTGAACGACGACGCAGCAATCGAAGAAAACTGACTTCCGCCCAAGCCGCCGGTAGCATTGATCACGGCATATGACCCTGCACCGCCGAAACCAGAAAGATTGAGCACGCCACCAGCCAAGTTGGCCGTGCCGGAAACATTCAATTGATCAAAGTATCCAGTGACCAAACTGTCCATCTGCACGTCCAACTGCCCGCCAGTTCCCATCACTAGATTGCCGGTGATGGATAGTGCTCCGGTTGTATCTCCGCTCACACTACCCGGTGCGATGATGCCGTTGTTGGTCAGCGTATTGCCTGCGCCAACACTGATTGTTCCCGCACCAGACAAAGTACCGTTGTTGGTGAATGCGCCCGCTTTGCTAAAGGTAGTACCAGCATCAACCTCGATATTACCGTCGTTAACCGCAAAGGTTGGAATCGCCAGCGTGCCGCTGCGCACTCTGACATCGCCCGTATTGGTGAAATTGATCGCACCGTTTACGCTCGTTGATACACCGGCTGTTTTGGTGAACATGCCCGCATTGTTAATCGCATTAGCTCCGATACCGTTTGACCACAGTGAAATGTTGCTTTGCAGATCAACCGTGCCACCCAGTTGGTTGTTCAGCACAGCACCATTCACAAAGCGCCAGTCGCCACCCGTCTTGGTGTAGTTGATCTGGCCACCGCTGGCGTTGGTCAATACGCCGGTTCCACCGATTTCAGCAAAGCCACTCGCCCCCCAAATAGACAAGTTACCTGCGTTAGTCAGGTTGCCGTTCAAGGAGCCCGCAGTCCAACGCCAGTTGCCCGCTATTGTTCCCGTGCCCGTCCAATTGCCACCCGCGATGTTGAGGCCATCGCCTGTGCCAGTGGATACGCCGCTAAAACTGCCCCCATACAGGTCAACTCGGGTTCCGGCTGCATTGTGGAAGGTAGAACCATCGTAGCTGTTGAACGCGATGTTTCCATCGACTCCAACTACCGTACCGGTTGTCTTAGTGAATGCGCCGTAGTTGTTGATCGCATTAGCGCCAACGCCGTTTGACCACAGTGAAATGTTGCTTTGCAGATCAACCGTGCCACCTAATTGGTTAGTCAACACGCCGCCATTCACAAAGCGCCAGTCGCCACCCGTCTTGGTGTAGTTGATCTGGCCACCGCTGGCGTTGGTCAATACGCCGGTTCCACCGATTTCCGCAAAACCACTCGTCCCCCAAATAGACAAGTTACCTGTGTTAGTCAGGTTGCCGTTCAAGGAGCCACCGCTCCAACGCCAGTTGCCCGCTATCGTTCCTGAGCCTGTCCAGTTGCCACCGGCGATGTTGGGGCCCTCGCCCGTACCGGTGGATACACCTGCCCCAGAAAAACTGCCTCCGTAAAGATCAACTCTTGTCCCTGCGGCATTGTGAAAAGTAGAACCGCCGTAGCTGTTGAACGCGATGTATCCATCAACTCCAACTACCGTACCGGTTGTCTTAGTGAATGTGCCGTAGTTGTTGATCGCATTAGCGCCAACACCGTTTGACCACAGTGAAATGTTGCTTTGCAGATCAACCGTGCCACCCAGTTGGTTGTTCAGCACAGCACCATTCACAAAGCGCCAGTCGCCACCCGTCTTGGTGTAGTTGATCTGGCCACCGCTGGCGTTGGTCAATACGCCGGTTCCACCGATTTCAGCAAAGCCACTCGCCCCCCAAATAGACAAGTTACCTGCGTTAGTCAGGTTGCCGTTCAAGGAGCCCGCAGTCCAACGCCAGTTGCCCGCTATTGTTCCCGTGCCCGTCCAATTGCCACCCGCGATGTTGAGGCCATCGCCTGTGCCAGTGGATACGCCGCTAAAGCTGCCGCCATACAGGTCAACTCGGGTTCCGGCTGCATTATGGAAGGTAGAACCATCGAAGCTGTTGAACGCGATGTTTCCATCGACTCCAACTACCGTACCGGTTGTCTTAGTGAATGTGCCGTAGTTGTTGATCGCATTAGCGCCAACACCGTTTGACCACAGTGAAATGTTGCTTTGCAGATCAACCGTGCCACCTAATTGGTTAGTCAACACGCCGCCATTCACAAAGCGCCAGTCGCCACCCGTCTTGGTGTGGTTGATCTGGCCACCGCTGGCGTTGGTCAATACGCCTGTTGCGCCAATTTGGAAAAAGCCAGTACCAACAATATCCAAGGTACCTAGGTTCGTCAGAGCACCGTAAAGCGTACCCGAGTTAGCACTGGAACTGCCTGCTATCGTTGTTACGCCAGTGCGATTTATCGTGCCGCTGTTCCAAGTCAAACCATTGCTAATCGATAACGCTCCCGCACCTGCCAGCGTACCGTTGGAAATAATCAGGCCAGTCAAGGACGAATCGCCGTCCAATGTCAAACTCCCACCGGACAACACAATGGTCGAATTCGATATCAGACGGTTCGCAGCTTGTGCGCCGGAGGATATGGTCACGCTACCGGCATTCGCACCAATGTAAAGATTGCTGGTTGCCGTCGGCAGCAATGCATTACTCCAGTTGGCGACATCCGCCCAGTTGCTGGTACCCGCACCGCCATCCCATACGATCATGCCAGTGAGGTCGGTGTTGCTGAACATTAAGCTCTTGGTCAGGTATTGCGGCGAAGCCAGCACGCCACCGCCATTGATGGACAAGAACGCGGTACCGCCCAATCCGGCTCCTGTGGTCAGCAACATGATGTCGTCCGTCGTGCCTGTACCGGAGATATTCAGCGTGCCACTACTCAGGTTCGCCGTTCCGCTCACCCGCAAAGTGTCGTAGTCACCGGACAGCGCGCTATTGACATCCATGTTCAACTGGCCGCCCACACCCATCTGCAAGTTGCCCTGAATGAACAGTGCGCCAGTGTTATCACCCGCCGCGTCGCCCGGTGCAATGATGCCGCTGTTGATTAGGGTGGAAGTGCCCAAATTGAGCGTGCCGTGACCTGCAATCGTTCCCGTATTGGTAAACCCAGTCGTACGCGCGAAGGTCGCTCCGGCTGCAATGCTAATCAACCCATTGTTAGTGAAATTATCTGGGTTGGCAGTGAAAGTTTGTCCAGCGGTGTTGGCAAAAATAGAGCCATTATTGATGATGCTGTTACCACTCCAATATTGAGCCAGGTAGCCATAGCCCTGCACGGTGACTCCGCTATCGATTTGCAGGGTCTGGCCGTTGCTGGCCCAAATGTAGATATAGCCGCCCGTGCTGTTCACCGTGGATGAGCCCAGTGTGGCGAGGTGATGCACTGTGCCCGCAGTCGCAGCCGCGCCTGCCGTGCCAGTTCCGGTGTCATAACCGTTGAAATACCAGTTACTCGCGCCCTTGTTCACCGTCACACCATCGGCCAACGTCAGGTTGTGATAGATGTTTAGCTCGCCATTGAGCGTCAAATTGCTACCGATGGTTACGCCGTCCAATATCCGGTCGCCGCTTGTTTTGAGTACTGTGCCGTCGTTGCTAACCAACGTGCCGTTCTTGATCGTTCCACTGAGATTGTTAAGTCCACCTGTGCCGAAGATGCCTGCACTGCCGATGTCGAGTGTGCTGCTAGTATTGTCGTAGATGCCTGCCAGATTAACGGTGGTGCCTGCCGCACGACTGTAGTTTGCTGGGGCAAGTTGGGTTGCACTAAAACCACCCGCCAAGTTCAACGCGCCTGTGTTCAACGCTATGCTGCCCGTGTTCGTCCAAGTGTTGGTGCCCGAACCTATCGTGGCTGCTGTGCCGCCCAAAGTAATGCTGCCCGCATTACTCAAGCTGGTCGGTGTGATGTTAAGGGTGCTTGCGCCACTAGAGGTGATACTGCCCGTCGCAGTATTGGTGAAGTTGGTCGGACTGATGGTCATCGTCCCCGCTGTCACGCTCATCACGCCATTGTTAGTGAAGGTGGTTGGGTTGATGTAAAGGGTCTGTCCTGCGGTGTTGCCGATGATTGTCCCTTCGTTGATGATGCTGTTGCCCCCCCAGTATTGTGTCAGGTAGCCGTAACCTTGCAGGGTCACGCCGCTGTCGATTTGCAGGGTTTGCCCGTTGCTGGCCCAAATGTAAATATTGCCACCCGTGCTGTTCACTGTGGATGTGCCCAGTGTAGCGAGGTGGTGTACGGTGCCCGCAACTTTCGGATCATCCTGACCGTTGAAATACCAGTTACCGTTCCCCTTGTTTACCGTCATGCCATCGGCCAAGGTGAGCCCATTAAAAAAGCTAAGGTTGCCAGCAGTAGTGAACGTTTGGTGTGTCGCATCGCCCAGCGTTACTCCGTCCAGCGCTGTCCATCCACCCGCGAGCGTCAATGCAGTGCCGTCTCCGCTAATAAGCGTGCCACCTTTAATGGTGCCACCGCCAGTCACGCCGTTGATGGTAGTCAGGCCACCTGTGCCAAACATGCCCGCGCTGCCGATGTCGAGTGTGTTGCCGGTGTTGTCGTAGATGCCCGCAAGGTTAACTGTGGTGCCCGCCGCACGGGTGTAGTTTGCCGGGGCGAGTTGCGCTGCACCGAACGTGCCCGCCAGACTCAAACCTCCAGCGTTCAATGCAATACTGCCAGTGTTCGTCCAGGCATTGGTGCTTGATCCTAGGGTGGCTGCGGTGCCACCCAAGGTGATGCTGCCCGCATTACTCAAGTTGGTCGGTGTGATGTTAAGGGTGCTTGCTCCGCTAGAGGTGATAGTGCCCGTCGCAGTATTGGTGAAGTTGGTCGGGCTGATGGTCATCGTGCCCGCTGTCACGCTCATCACGCCATTGTTGGTGAAGGTGGTCGGGTTGATGGTGAAGGTCTGACCTGCGGTGTTGCCGATGATCGCCCCTTCGTTGATGATGCTGTTAGCCCCCCAGTACTGATTCAGGGTGCCATAACCTTGAAGGGTGATGCCGTTATCGATTTGGAGAGTCTGCCCGTTGGCAGCATAGATTTGGATAATGCCACCGGTGCTGTTGACGGTGGCTGTACCTGTCCCGCCCACCATGCCGAGGTGATGCACTGTGTTAGCGGCTTGTGAAGCATACTGTCCGTCGAAGTACCAGTTACCACTACCCTTGTTCACCGTAATGCCGTCGACCAGCAGAAGTCCATGCTGAAAATCCAATTCACCATTGACGGTCAGGTTGCTGCCAATCGCGACACCATCCAAAATCCGCACACCGCCACCAGCTTGGCTAGCATTCAATACAGTGCCATCGTTGCTCACCAGCGTGCCGTTCTTGATGGTGCCAGTCAATAAGTTCAAGCCGCCTGCGCCAAAGATGCCCGCATTGCCAATATCCAGCGTACTGCCGGTGTTGTCGTAACTCCCTGTCAGGTTGAGTGTAGTGCCAACCAAGCGGGTGTAGTTTATCGGGGCAAGTTGGGCAGCACTAAAGCTACCGGCTAAGTTCAATGCGCCTGCGTTCAACGCTATGCTGCCAGTGTTCGTCCAGGTGTTGGTGCCCGCCCCAATTGTGGCTGCGGTGCCACCCAAGGTAATGCTGCCCGCATTACTCAAGTTGGTCGGTGTGATGTTAAGGGTGCTTGCTCCGCTAGAGGTGATAGTGCCCGTCGCAGTATTGGTGAAGTTGGTCGGACTGATGGTCATCGTCCCCGCTGTCACGCTCATCACGCCATTATTAGTGAAGTTGGTCGGGTTGATGTTAAGCGTGCCAGCCGTGTTGTTCTCAATCACGCCGTTGTTGATCCAGCCTCCGCTGCCATAAATTTGGCTCAAACTACCACTGCCACGCACGGTAACTCCATTGGCGATGGTTACTACTCCGGCGTTACTCGATTGGTTCGCATACAGGATGCTAGTGTGACTCAGAATGCCAGTGGTCGCACCCGCCACTAAGCCAATGGTCGATGCCGCGCTGTTGAAGCGAACTTGACTCGCCCCCACATCAAAGTTCACGCCATCGCCCAGTAATAGGTTGTTGTTAATGTAGAGCGTACCGCTCTCAGTCATGCTGCTGCCGATGCTGATGTTGTCGAGTGTGCCGCTACTTGATGTCAGGCTGGCACCAGTGATGGTGCCGTTCAGCAAGGTGCCGCTCAAAGTGCCAAGGCCGCCCGTGCCAAGTTGGCCTGTGCCGCTGAGGTCGAACGGGGTGGCGCTGTTCTGTAAATCCAATGTGCCGGTGATGTTGACCGTGCCGCCGCTGCGGGTGTAATTGCCCAAGCCTGCTAGGTTGAAGCTGCCACCAAGATTCAGAGTGCCTGCGCTGATGCTGGTATTGCCTGCTGCGTTGCTCCAAGCGTTGGTCGGTTGGATGTTGAGGGTGCCGCCTGCCACGTCAAGGGTGTTGCCCACGCCCAGTATGAGGTTGGTCGGACTGATGGTGGTGATGCCCGCGCTGGCTCTGACGATGCCGTTGTTGGTAAAGGTGGTCGGGTTGATGTTGAGTGTGCCAGCCGTATTGTTCTCGATCACGCCGTTGTTGATCCAGCCTCCGCTGCCATAAATTTGGCTCAAACTACCACTGCCACGCACGGTAACTCCATTGGCGATGGTTACTACTCCGGCGTTACTCGATTGGTTCGCATACAGGATGCTAGTGTGACTCAGAATGCCAGTGGTCGCACCCGCCACTAAGCCAATGGTCGATGCCGCGCTGTTGAAGCGAACTTGACTCGCCCCCACATCAAAGTTCACGCCATCGCCCAGTAATAGGTTGTTGTTAATGTAGAGCGTACCGCTCTCAGTCATGCTGCTGCCGATGCTGATGTTGTCGAGTGTGCCGCTACTTGATGTCAGGCTGGCACCAGTGATGGTGCCGTTCAGCAAGGTGCCGCTCAAAGTGCCAAGGCCGCCCGTGCCAAGTTGGCCTGTGCCGCTGAGGTCGAACGGGGTGGCGCTGTTCTGTAAATCCAATGTGCCGGTGATGTTGACCGTGCCGCCGCTGCGGGTGTAATTGCCCAAGCCTGCTAGGTTGAAGCTGCCACCAAGATTGAGCACAGTTCCATTGCCAACATTGATTGTGCCCGGAGTTGCTCCTGCCATATTCGACCAAGTTCCCAGCAGATTAAGCGTGCCGGCATTCACATTGAGTGTGCCGCTATTGCTGAGATTGTTGATCGACTGCGTAGTGGCGGAAGTTTTGTTCAGCGTGCCACTGTTATTGAAGGTACCGCCGTTGCCCGTGATCGGCGCACTGTAGATGCCGGATAAGGTTACTGTACCGCCCAACAGGTTGTTGAATTGCGCCCCGCCAGTGCCGTTGAAGTTGGTTGCAAAGTTCCCGCCAATATCAAACGTGCCGCTGTTATTCAAAATCGCATTGGTGCCGATGTAACCCCAGCCACCGCTGGTAATCGTGACCGTGCCCGTGTTATCCCAGAGGGCGTTGGCACCCAAGGTGATATTGCCGGAGGGAATTGTGGTCGTACCTTGCGTAATCAGGTGACCGGTCAATGTCCCACCAGTCCAAGTCATAGCATTGGCCACGGTCGTATTGCCTGTTCCGGCCAGTGTGCCGCCGCTGAAATTCAGTGTGCTGAAATTAGCTGCACTATTGATCGTCGCCGTGCCTGTCGACAGATTAACCACGCCGGAAGAACCTGCGGCAGTCAAGGCGCTCATGGTTCCGCCGTTGAGCGAAATGGTGGTCGTACCGAGGTTAATCGCCCCCACACCGCTGCTGTCCGAGTCGGCATTTAACACTACATCCAAAGCTCCGCCCGTGGAGGCAATACCGGCATTGATGTTGATGTTGTTGATCGCTTGCAGCGTCAGAGTGGTGGCACCTGTCCCCGTTTTATTGATTGCGCCATTGACAAAAATATCTCCGTTTCCAGCACCGGTTGCCAGCGTTTGAATCAGTACATTACCAGCACCCAGATTGGTCGATAGGGTTGCGTTCGACATCCAGCTACTACCATTTGCCGGATCAGTGGCTGAGATGTAAAAGTCAGTCGGATCAATCAGCCACATGCCTGCTTTGCCCTTGGCTGCTAGGGTGCTGACGCGCGCACTATCCGCAATCTGCACATGAGCGGCAGATGTTTCGATGAAGCCGCCTTTGCCGCTATTGGGGGCCGACGCATCCAAGGTTCCGCTAACTTGCACCGTGCCGCTTTGCATGTCGGACAAAACTTTGATTTCGCCACCACCCACGCCCTTGGCACTGACGGTACCACTGACCTCGGTGTGTTGGCTGGAGCGAAATACGATTTTTCCGCCCTGCATGGTGGCACTGTCGGCGCTGACGCTGCCGCTGTTTTTTACTACCGCACCGAACAAGCCCAGATTGCCTGCATCGGCAACGAGCTGGCCAAGATTGGTAACGTTGCCTGCTGGTGAAGTAATGTTGACGCGAAGATTCGGATCTAGGCTGTTAACAAGCTCAACGCTATTGCCCGCCGCGAGGAGAATCTCCCCTCCTGGCGCGTTGATAACACCACTGTTATCGACGTTGGGGGCGATGAGGAATATCTGGCCGCCCTGTTGGGCGTTAAGGTTGCCTGCGTTGCTGATGTTTTGCGCGCCGGGGACTTTGGTGAAGTTGTAGCGTCCGGCGAGGAAGTCGGCATTGCTCATGTTGAGCGTGCTGGCAACGAGTCCCGCAACGTCAACCACTGAGCCCGCACCGAAGACGATGCCGTTGGGGTTGATGAGGAAGACGCGACCGTTGGATTGCAGGGTGCCAAGGATGTTGCTGTGGTTGTTGCCAATTACGCGATTAAGGACGGCAGAGCTGGCACTTTGCTGGATGAAGCGGGTAACCTCATTGGCTCCGATGCTGAAGCCTTGCCAGTTGATGATGGTGCCGGGGGTGTTGGTGACAGTCAGTGTATTGCCAACGGTGGCCATGTTGGCTTGGCCGTTAACAACAACGCCCCCCATGGGGTTAGAAATAGCCTGCGGCGAACCAAAGGCGATCAGCAGCGCAGCGCAGACTGGCTTGAGCTGAAAGGCGGTTGGTTTTTTGTAGGTGTTTTTCTTACGCACAGCATGACCCGAATTTGTAATCCCCCCCGATTGTCACACACTTGGCAAGGAAAATGAATAGACCAAAATGCATATGCATTTTTACCCCAACTCATTCACTTGTAACAATAATTTAGCCACAAAGGAAGGACTGAATGTTTGTGCTGGGTGAATCACCTGATAGATCGTGCTTCTACGAGTTAGAACTCGGCGATAACTCGGTTGCAACTCGGCTATTTTTCAATTTATCGGTGCTGATTTAGCTGCACGCATAACCGCCTATATTCATCGGGATTAAGCGCATCTGAAAACACAACGAGCGTTTGCACGTGCCCTCTTCCCTCTGACTTGATACGCAAGAGCAAACAAAACGGAAAAATCACAGAGCCAGGCATTAGCTGGCCTTGCACAAATTGACCGTTGCGTTTTGCGGCTTGGATTGTTGATCCATCAACGCTAAACGTCAGCCATGAAGACGGTAAACGTCGAAATACCTCACGCACCAGCAGATACAGCACGCTGAACAGAATGACGACAACAAGCGACATTCGAACCCATAGTTCAAGCTGCGTATTCCACACAATTAAAGCTGTAACAAGATGACTCGCCACTAGTGCAGTGGCGTAATTCAGAGATGATTTGAGTAGGAGTTGATTCAGGATAAAAAGATTGCCGCGATGCCAACCAGTAGCAACATAACAACAATGAGCAACAAACCATTGCCACCACCTACTGGCGCGTGCTCAACACGGACTTGATGCTCAACCGAGCGCGCAGATTGGGCCGAACTGGCTCGCACCGGAGCCTTGGGGGCCGCCTGCTTCATTGCCTCGGCACTGGGACGCGCCATCTTGAATGTTTTAGACAGTTCATCAACGTCCTCGCTGGAACCCGTTAATGCAGCCAAACGCATGGTTGCCGCCGCCGAATCAAACGCTGTTGACAAACCAGCTGTGGCAGCAGGTTTAGCTTCTTCGTCACCCGCATCCTTACCGCCCGTCATGGCGATAGCATCAGCCAGTTTTTTCTCGCCAGCAACTGGCTGGGAAATATCAATTTGTGTTTTGGAACGCGGCAAAGTATCGCGACATGCCTTCAGGTCTTCGGCAAAATCTTTGGCATTTTGATAACGATCATCTAAGCCCTTGGCTAATGCCTTGGCCACGATAAAGTTGAGCATTTCCGGCACGGACTGGTTAAGCGTATTCGGCGGTGCGGGCACAGCATTCAGAGTTTGATACATGATCGCATTGACGTTTTCGCCCGTGAACGGTGCAACTCCAGTCAACATTTCGTACAGCATCACACCCAGCGAAAAAATATCCGAGCGTTGATCGATGGCTTTGCCCATCACTTGCTCCGGTGACATATATTTGGGTGAACCCAACACCATACCGGTTTGCGTACGCACCGCAGAGGAAGCCATGCGGGCAATACCGAAGTCGGTGATTTTTACATGTCCGTCGCGCACGATCATGATATTGGACGGCTTTACATCACGATGCACGATGTCATGCTCGTGAGCATAGGCCAAGCCTTTTGCCACCTGAACAACAATATCGACAACCTGATCTACCGGTAGTAAACCGGAATCGTTCATGATGTCGCGCAGCTCGCGTCCTTGCAAAAACTCCATCGCGATATAAGCGACTTCGCCGCTCTTGCCCACATCATAGATGGTGACAATATTTGGATGGCTAAGGCGCCCAGCCGCTTTAGCCTCTTGGTAAAAGCGCCCTTCGTATTCTTCTTTTTCTTCCATCGCCATCGACAGATTGATGGTCTTGATGGCGACAATACGATCAATCAGCGGGTCCTTCGCCTTATAGACGATGCCCATCGCGCCTTGACCAAGCTCGCCCAGCACCTCATAGCGTCCCAACTGATTAATCATTCTTCCACCCGACAACGACAGTTACGATCTCAAAAAATCCGGCAATAGACATACTGACCTTAATTGCAGAATGCGGGACGCACACGCATGGTTTTGCCCGCTGCCACATCAACATTTTGCGCCTGTAAACCACCAGCCGGATGGCTGACAATAACCGCATGTGGTTTATTCGGCACAATCGCAACCGTCAAATTACCCGAAGCGCCAAGCTTACCCTTTTGTACGCCATCCACGAATACCAGCGCACCTTCTTTGCAACTCACTTGAATATACGCATCGCCCAAGGGAATACTTGGCTCTGGCACGGCAGCTGGCTTGGACTTGACCGAGACAACCTTACCGTTCCCATTGATCGTAACACCTGTTTCCGCATGCTTCGGCTTACCATTTTCATTTGGAATAGGTGATTTTTCGTTGGTATTTTTTACCGGTACGGTTGGCTTGAGCTTTTCCGATGGTGACACGGAAGATTTCTTATCTGCCTCTGTCGGCTTATTAGGCACATCAGTGTTAGCGGTTGAGGCAACAACCGCTGAGACTGGCTGCACCATTTCACCGGATGGCTGCGGCGCAGAATCACTTTCGCCCGCGCTTAGCCAGACTCCGCCCACAATAAGGAACGGCAAAATAACACTCGCACCGTATATCGCTTTGGCTTGTGTATCGGCACGTTGATATTGCGCCAATCCTGCCACCATCATCTCATTCAGCTTGCCTGCCGCATTGTTCCACAACGTCTTCAGTTGCGTCTGCCAAGCTGCATCAGGGGACTTTTCAGGAAGTGTTGCTGCCGCACGCACGGTCGTGCTCTTATCACCCGGATAGCCAATCGCATAAACTTCGTGCTCACGTACGTGCTTGTCGGTACGTGAACCTTGGTAGTGAAACATTCCCGCATATTGCGGCGATAGGCGGGAAACCGCATCGTAATAAGAACGTGACACCAGAATCTGACTGGCATCAGCAAAACCCATCACGCGTTGCGCGACATTAATACCGTCCCCAACGATATTGGGTTGTCCGTTGATGTCTCGCACCAAGCGTACAGGCCCAAGATTGATACCCATACGGACCAGCAACGGAGGCTCAGTTGCCGCATCTTCGCTCAACAGGCTTTCACGCAAGCTCAGTGCTGCCTTGAGCGCATCTTCGACATCGCCAAGAAAATTGATTGCCGCCCCGTCACCCGTATCGAGAATGATGCGATCAGACAGCGGTACCTCGCTAATTGCTTTGGATAGATAGCTATTGAACCGATCTTTCAAGGAAATCTGACCGGAAACGGACTTCTTGGAATATTCGACGATATCCAAGAAAAACACGCTGCACATGATCGTTTTGTTGCTGCGCTCTTCCATTTTTATTGAGAGTTCCCGATACACATACGATTGATTTGAATCCCTCCACGCCGCGCGTGAATAGCGGGTGCGATTCTAAAGATACTCAACGTTTAACACCAGCGCTTGATTTGCGTATTGGCGTGTTTCTTCTTCGGCGGTTAGGCGCAGGCGCGGCACCCGGTGTTTTACGCACCATTGCAGGGCGTATTTCCGGCTCAGAAGCTTGTTTGGCGGGAGTTTCGGCTGTTTCATCCATACCTACCCATTCCAACACTTGGGCAACTTCGCCACTCCCCAACTCTGCCATCGCACCTCGTTTCAGACGCGGCGGTAAATTAACCAGACCAAAACGAACCCGCATTAGACGGCTAACTGGCAAACCCAATGCATCAAAAGTACGGCGCACGATGCGGTTACGCCCTTCTTTCAGCATCACCTTGTACCAATGGTTAAACCCTTCCCCGCCCTGATCTTCCAGTTTTTCAAACTTAACCGGACCGTCATCAAGCACAAGCCCTTCTTTCAACACCTGATTCATTTGCTCGGGTGTCATGGTGCCTTGAATACGCACGGCGTATTCGCGCTCGATTTCGAAACGCGGATGCATCAAACGATTGGCTAACTCGCCTGAGGTTGTGAAAATCAATAATCCACAGGTATTGAAATCCAGCCTACCGATGGCAATCCATTTTTGGCCGCGCAACTTCGGCAGCTTATCGAATACAGTGGCCCGATGCTTAGGGTCGTCACGACTGACAATTTCCCCTTCCGGCTTGTGGTACAGCAAAATTCTCGGCGTATTTTCGCGTTCGCCAACACGAATCGTGCGCCGCTCTGCTCGAATTAAATCACCCTCGAAAACGCGCATTCCCAGCGTTGCAGGCTCACCGTTCACACTAACTCGACCAGCAACAATCCATTCCTCCATCGCTCGGCGCGAGCCAAAACCAGCTTGAGCCAAAACCTTTTGCAGTTTTTCTCCCTGATCCTGCTCCTGCTCTATTTCATCATTCATGCCAGTGCATCCCTTCGTTCGAGCATCGCCTGAGCCAATGTCCCGCTATCTACATGTTCCAATTCACCGCCAACCGGCAAGCCTCGCGCGATACGCGTGACTTTAATTCCCTTTGCTTGCAACATCGCCGCCAGATAATGCGCAGTGGCTTCGCCTTCCACGGTGAAGTTGGTCGCAAGAATAATTTCACAAGCATCTTCCTGAGCGCGTTTGAGCAAACGCTCAAAGTGCAACTCTCGCGGCCCGATCCCGTCGAGCGGCGACAACCGGCCCATCAGCACGAAATACATACCGCGATAACACTGCGTCTGCTCCAACATCAGCAGATCGGCCGGCATTTCCACCACGCACAGCATACTCGCGTCACGCTTTGAGGAGGCGCACAACTCGCAGACTTCATGCTCCGAAAAATTATTGCACTTGATGCAGTGCATGACATGCGTGGTAGCTAGCCGCAATGAGTCGGCTAACCGCGCGGCACCGGCACGATCCCGTTG
Organism: Gallionella sp.; assembly: GCA_028687335.1. GTDB lineage: Bacteria > Pseudomonadota > Gammaproteobacteria > Burkholderiales > Gallionellaceae > Gallionella. The sequence continues at coordinate 62,951 of JAQUAI010000006.1, read as the reverse complement.
CAGAAGATGGTAAGCCATACGCTGTGCGGACTTGGGCCCGACACCGGGAAGACAACGCAGCGCCGCGATCAACTCTTCGAGATGCGTGGGCATCATCCCTTAGAACGGCAGTTTCATGCCCGGTGGCAAGCCCATCCCGGCAGTGAATCCATTCATGCGTTGCTGGGTCGTTGCTTCGGCTTTCTTCATTGCGTCGTTCAATGCCAACACAATCAAATCTTCCAGCATTTCTTTGTCATCGCCCATCAGGCTGTCGTCCAGCGAAACGCGGCGCACTTCGTGGCCGCAGGTCATAACCACTTTCACTAAGCCATTACCAGCCTGACCATCCACCTCAACGCCAGCAAGTTCAGCTTGCGCCTTTTGCATATTTGCCTGCATTTGTTGGGCCTGTTTCATCAGGTTACCCAATCCGCCCTTCATCATTTTCTCTTCTCCTGAAAACTTAATACCAATTGATTTATCACTGTACGGCTCTGACCGTATCTACCAACAACATCCCACCCAATTCTTCCCTCACGTCGCGCACAAAACCGTCCTGCGCCAAGGATTCATGCGCCTGTTGCAAACGTGCATCCTTGTCATTCTGCTCAATCACCGCCGGTGTCGCTTCCTGCACTGCTCCCAGCATGATGTTTAATTTTACCTGCTTGCCAAAATACTCACCCAGTGCCAACTGTAACTTGTCGATGGCCATCTTGTTTGACTGGAAATGTTTATGCTCCTGCGCCAGACGCAGGGTAATCACGGCATCGTTGATTGACTCCAGCACGCACTGGCGAGCCATTTGCAGCGCGATACCTTGTAGATTGATTTGCTGTAAAAGCGTGATCCAGTCGGGCACATCCACAGCAGATGTCGCAACGGCGCGAGGCACCGGCGGCGGTGAGGCTTCGGGTGCGAAAGGACGCAACTCAGTCGAAGCCACCTCTTTCGGACTGACGGAAGCCGCAACAGTCGCAACCGGCTTACTTGGAACAACCGCCTTGCCAGGTGCAAATGCGAGCATTCGTAACAAGGTCATGCTGAATCCAGCGTAGTCATCTGGAGCCAAATCAATGTCGTGTCGTCCGTGAATCGCAATCTGGTAATACAACTGAACATCCTGCGCGGTCAAACGCTGAGCCATATCAAGCAGCCGATCACGATCAGGCTCGTCGTTGCCGATTGCTGCTGGCACGGTTTGCGCCAGCGCAATTCGATGCAACAACGTGGCAATGTCCTGCAATGCGGCATCAAAAGCGATGCTGCGTGTTGCCATGTCATCCGCGACCTGAATTAATTTTTCGCCATCACCCGCCAGCAATCCATCGAGCAAGTCATACAAATAACCTTGGTCTATCGCACCCAACATGCTACGCACCACAGCCTCTTCCACCTGATTGGCAGAGAATGCAATCGCCTGATCCAGCAAGCTCAGCGCATCGCGCATACTGCCCTGTGCCGCACGGGCAAGCAGTTGCAGTGCGGGGGCATCACAGGCAATTTGCTCCTGTTCCAGCACATACTTTAAATGGGAGGCAATCAGCACCGGCGGCAACTGCTTAAGATTAAATTGCAAGCAACGTGACAGCACAGTGACCGGCACTTTTTGCGGATCGGTTGTAGCGAGAATGAATTTAACGTGCGCGGGCGGCTCTTCCAGCGTTTTCAACATAGCGTTGAAGGCGCCTTTCGAAAGCATGTGAACTTCGTCGATGATGTACACCTTGAATCGTGCCACCGTTGGTGCGTACATGGCGTTTTCCAGCAACTCGCGCATGTTGTCGACCCCCGTATTCGAGGCCGCATCTAACTCGATCAGATCAACGAAACGTCCCGAATCGATTTCGCGACAGGCACTGCATACGCCACACGGTGTTGCGGTGATGCCGGACTCGCAATTCAGTGATTTAGCAAAGATGCGTGCGATAGTGGTTTTGCCCACGCCACGCGTGCCGGTAAACAGGTAAGCATGATGCAGCCGATTTTGCGTTAGTGCGTTACCCAGCGCCTTGACGACATGCTCTTGCCCCGCCAGTTGAGCGAAGTTTTTTGGACGCCATTTGCGCGCTAGGACGGTGGTGGCGGACAAGAGACTCCCCGAATCAGAAACGATAGATGAAGTTGACTTCGTTCAGGTTGATACCCTGGTTTGGCTTCTTGATCCCACCGTTGGACAAATGCTGATAGCGGTAGCCCAGATCAAATTGCTGACGTTCGCCAAAACGCATACCGAAACCGATGTGATCGCCGAATTGAAACGCACTGCCGAATTGACGATTGGCATAAATCGCAGTCGGAGAAATCAAATGAAAGCCAATCGCACCCTCCAGATAGGGGGCAAAACCGGAAGGGGTTTTTTGCTGAAAACGAAACACCGGCGTGATACCGATATCCGTGATGTTCTGATTGCCGCCTATCGAGCTCTTGCCGCTCCAACGCCCCACTGCGGCTTCCCAGAAACCGGTGACATGCCAATCGCCTTCATTGAACCAACTTTGTTGCCAATCCCACACTGCACCGACGCGGGCAGTATCGGTGTAATCGCCATTCCCAAGTTGCACCATCACGCCATCCACCGCCTGAGCCGAGCTGGCACACAAGCACAATATCAATGCAGCAAACAATTTACGCATCACACCCTCCGCTCACATAAGGAGGCGAGCCTTACCCCCGGCACTTGCAGTATCCAGCTGTGGCTGCTTCCTTCCGGACCTGACCAGATTCACCAGACTACAATGCGGGGAGACCCGCCAAACTAATTTCGACCCACCGAGTGTTTTCTCACCTCACTCGGAGCCGACAAACTTTTATCCGTCACTAAACGATTTGTTTGATCGGAATGATTCCGATCCGCTGCTTCCATTCTGCCGGGCCGATTTCATGAACCGACCGCCCCTGTGTATCGACCGCTACCGTCACCGGCATATCGACCACGTCAAATTCGTAGATTGCTTCCATGCCCAAATCCGCGAATGCAACCACGCGCGATTTCTTAATCGCACGGGATACCAGATAAGCCGCACCACCAATTGCCATCAAATATACCGCACCATACTTTTTAATCGCATCAATCGCCGTCTTACCGCGCTCTGCTTTACCGACCATTCCGATCAATCCGGTTTGCGCCAACATGGTCTCGGTGAACTTATCCATGCGCGTCGCGGTGGTTGGCCCAGCAGGTCCGACGACTTCATCGCGCACGGGATCAACCGGCCCGACATAGTAAATGAATCGGTTAGTAAAATCCACGCCAGACGGTAGTTTCTCGCCCTTTGCCAGCATATCAACAATGCGTTTGTGGGCAGCATCGCGCCCTGTCAGTAATTTTCCACTCAACAGCAATGTTTCACCCGGTTGCCAACCCGCGATTTCCGCCCGCGTCACCGTATCTAAATTCACTCTGCGCGCATCATCGGCGGGGTGCCAGTGAACATCGGGATAGTCCTCAAGCTTGGGTGGCTCAAATTGCGCCACACCGCTGCCATCCAGTACAAAATGAACGTGGCGAGTTGCCGCACAGTTGGGAATCAATGCGACCGGTTTGGAAGCGGCATGTGTCGGATAGTCCAGTATCTTCACATCCAGCACGGTAGTCAGTCCGCCCAAACCCTGCGCACCAATACCTAATGCATTCACGCGGTCGTATATCTCGATGCGCAGTTCTTCCAAGCGATTTTGTGCACCTCGCGCTTTCAGCTCCGTCATATCGATGGGCTGCATCAGCGCCTCTTTGGCCAATAACATCGCTTTTTCTGCTGTGCCACCAATGCCGATGCCAAGCTGCCCTGGTGGACACCAGCCAGCTCCCATGCCAGGCAGTTGACTCACGACCCACTCAACGATGTCATCACTGGGATTAAGCATCGTGAAGCGCGATTTATTCTCTGAACCGCCACCTTTGGCGGCAATATCCACTTCAATTTTATTGCCCGGAACAAGATCAAAATGCACCACGGCTGGCGTATTGTCTCCGGTATTTTTGCGTCGCCCAGCAGGATCGGCAACAACCGATGCCCGTAACACGTTATCCGGCAGCAAATAGGCTTTGCGCACACCCGCATCGACCATCTCAGCAACGCTCATTGATGCATCTTGCCAGTGGACGTCCATGCCCACTTTCACGAAGGCCACCACGATGCCGGTATCTTGGCAAATCGGACGCTTACCCAATGCGCACATACGCGAATTGGTCAGTATCTGCGCCATCGCATCTTTTGCGGCTAGAGATTCTTCGCGCCGATAAGCCTCCGCCAGCGAGCGAACAAAGTCTTCAGGGTGATAATAGGAAATGAACTGCAAAGCATCCGCGATGCTGTCAATAAAGTCCTGTTGACGGATGCTACTCATAGGCAATCAATGAACTGCGCTCGTTGATTTTTGCGTTTCACCACCATGCTTGGCGATGCGATCCAGTAGTTTGCGCATGTTGCCAAGTGAAGCAAGATGCAAGTAGGCCATGCCGAGCGCGCCACTGCGGAACAGGGCCGGCAATTTATCATCAGCAAGCTGCCCCAACTTGGCTTCATCAATCAGATAAAAATCATTCAACTGAAATGTTTCACCGGCAACGGTATCGAAGCGGGCTCCCTGCTGCACAAACAAACCAAGCTCTTCAAGTTGATTGGCCAGCAGCTCGGTACGGGTAAATTCCTGTTGGAAGTTTTGTAGGAACTGCATGACATCATTCATGCGCGGCTCCAGCTTGCCTTCCTGGTTGATAAGCAACTCACCGTGATCAACATTCAGTGCCGCACAGGCTTCGTCGATACACACCACCAATTGCCCAGGATTTGCACCTTCCGCCATCACAAATGGATAACGGCGCACAAAAGCGGGGATATACAGCGCGTCCCATTTTCCTTGCGCATCCACAAACAAATTTTCGCCTTCGCGCACGCCCAGCAGTACCACGGGGCGCATCTTGTCGTCAGCACCGCGCACAAAAACGATGGGGTATTCACGCCCGGCTTCAGCAAACTCGACTGCCGCTAACAATACGGCTGTAGTGTCGCGCGCGAAATCAAAGGTGATGTCACTTGGGGAAAGTTTAAGATTGCGATGCGCATCGGAATTCAGTGCGACCACTTTGCGATAAAAGGCGAAATTATTGCTCATAGCTCTCTCCCTGATTAACTAGTTGGTTATCCGTATAGCTTGCGTCCGCGTATGCGGGAACGGTGAGCACGTCGCTGCTCCTCTTCCGTCAGTGGGCGCGGCTTTTTGCCTTCAAATGGATTATTTCCCGAATTGAATTGTATCTTCAGCGGCGTGCCCTGCAAGCGGAACATCTCGCAAAAACTGCGTTCCAGATAACGCTGATAACTTGCAGGCACATCGTCCAAACCGCTGCCATGCACAATGATAAGCGGAGGATTGCTGCCGCCTTGGTGCGCATAACGCATCTTGGGACGGAAGCGCGAACCTTTGGGTGGCTGTTGTTTTTCCAAAGCGGCCAGCAACGCACGCGTCAGCTTCGGCGTAGGCAATTTAATCATCGCTGCCGCATAGGCTTCGTTGACCGAAGTCAGCAACTTATCAATTCCGGTACCGTTAAGTGCCGAGATAAAATGCAACTTAGCGAAACTGAGAAAATGCAATTTTCGCTCAATGTCGCGCTTGACGGTGTCGCGCTGATGCGCGTCCAAACCGTCCCATTTATTCACTGCCAACACCAGTGCTCGCCCAGCTTGCAACACAAAGTCGGCTACGTGCGCATCTTGTTCGGTGATTTGATCGGCCCCATCAACCACCAGCACCACCACATTCGCATCCTCAATGGCCTGCATGGTTTTGATGACAGAAAATTTTTCCACCGCCTCATCAACTTTACCGCGACGACGCACGCCTGCGGTATCAATAATGGTGTACTGCTTGCCTGCGCGCTCGAAGTCGATATAAATCGAATCGCGCGTGGTGCCCGGCTGATCGAACGCGATTACCCGCTGTTCACCCAGAATTGCATTCACCAAAGTTGATTTGCCCACATTTGGACGACCCACGATAGCCAGCTTGGGTTTATCTTCTTTAGCTTCTGCCTCTTCAAGCATGTCTTCCGGCATGCTTTCCAATGCCAGTTCAACCACCTCGGGAATGTTATCGCCATGCGCAGAAGAAACCGGTAGCGGTTCGCCCAAACCCAACTCGAAGAAATCAGCCGTCACTTTGACACGCTGCATACCCTCGGCTTTGTTGACCAACAACAAGATAGGCTTGCCCGTCTTGCGCAACTGCTCAGCAATAATGGCATCTTGCGGTGTGCAACCGGCACGACCATCCACCAGAAACAACACCACATCTGCCTCGTCAATCGCCTGACGACTTTGGCGTGCCATCTCGTACAGAATTCCGTCTTTGGCAACCGGTTCAAGACCGCCGGTATCAACTACCAGATAGGGTCGCGTCCCGACGCGTCCTTTGCCGTAGTGCCGGTCACGGGTCAAACCCGGCTGATCTGCCACTAGGGCATCGCGACTACGGGTAAGCCGATTGAATAGCGTAGATTTGCCCACATTGGGGCGGCCGACAAGTACAAGGGTAGGTAGCATAATGGTCAGTTGAGTACGACGGAATATAAACCGCCGTCACGGGTTTGGATCAGCAAGCCGTCATCCATCCCGACCGGTGCAGTCTGAACGGCACTACCATCCAGCTTGATACGCCCAATGAATGAACCGTCATCGCGACTCAAGGCGTGCAAATATCCCTCATAGTCACCGACGACCACACCGCGATCTAGTGCATACGGTGCCGAGGTTTCGCGCATCAACAACTGCTCGTTTTTCCACAGCGTGGCACCGCTACTTTTTTCCAGAGAAAGCACCGATCCAGTGTGGTCACTCAAGTAGAGAAATTTGCGCAGTAGCATCATCCCCTTGTCGCTGCTGATGTCACGATTCCATAACGGGCTGCCCTGCGCCGGTTCATAGCATGACACGCGCCCCTGAAAAGCAATGGCACAGACTTGTCCGTCATCGGCAACCGGTTCGCTGGTGATGTCACTGATACGTTCCAGTTCGGTATTACCGCGCGGCTGGGAAACAGAGGTCTCCCACAACACTGCGCCATCTTTAACCGCGATAGCAACCAGCCTGCCGCCGGCAAATCCGGCAAATGCGACACCGCGTTGCACTGCCACCCCCGCATGACTGCGCACCACTAGCGCTGGTGTTGCACGCTCGTACATCCATAGACGCTTACCGTCTTTAACATCAAGTCCGATGATGCGGCCATCTCCGCTGCGCACCAATACTACGCCGTCAGAAATGCGCGGTGCGGTCAATACTTCGCTCGGCACTTTGCTCTGCCACTGCTTTTTACCTTCATTATCAAAAGCCAGTACGTCGCCTTTGTTACCACCAACAACAATTAAGTTATCGTTAGCGCCAACTCCGCCAGTGATATTAATACCACTTTCGATGCGCCAAACTTGTTTGCCAGTGGCACGCTCAACACGCGTCACCTGACCATTGGCCGCCGCACCGTAAACTGCATCAACGGTTAGCGCCGGTTGTAGCAAGCTAGCTCCGCCGTCACCCAGCGATGCATGCCAACGCACGTCGAATTTTGCCGTTTCGGAAAAACCTGTCAACTTGGCCGGCTCAACCACGCCTTTTTTACCAATCCAGCCTTGAATACCATCCACAGCCGCACAGCCGCTGAGCAGCAAAGCGACTAACATCACGGCCATTTTTGGCATCATTGTGCAGCTCCCGTGGCATCTAGCTTCATTTCAATCAGATTGCGGTAACTACTTTTCTCATCTATTTTTTCATACGCCAATTTGTAAGCACTACGGGCTTCATCACCCTTCCCGCTCGCCATTAACACGTCACCGCGCAAGTCAGCATAAAGCGCATCGAACGATTCGGCGTGTTTTACCGTCAGCAGCTTAAGTGCATCGTCGAATTTTTTATCATCCAGCAGCAGCGCTGCCAGACGCAGACGCGCAACATCTTTCAGTGCAGTATCACTGGCATGATCCAGCACCCACTGCAATTGGCTGTGTGCTTGCGCCGAGCCGTTACCAGCCAGCTCATTCACCTGAGCTGCCAACAGCCCCGCATTAGCGGCATAAACAGTCTTGGGATATTTATCCATCAGCGCAGCAGCAGCATCGTTGACGCGCTTGGCATCACCGCTTTGCAACTGCTTGCCAAATTCAGCATACAGCGTTGATGCCTCGGATGACTGTTTGTGCTGATAATACTGCCAGCCGCGCCAGCCGCCCACGGCCAACACCGCAACCAACACCAAACCCAGCACATAATTACCGTTGTCTTTCCACCAGCCTTTAAGTTCTTCCAGCTGTTCCTGTTCCTGCAAATCCAATGCCGCCATGATGTCCTCGCTACGACTTCAAAATATTATTGATACACTCGGTCAAGCCGGATAAAGCGACGCGCACCTGCTCGCCCCCCTGCATCGGCTTAACACTTACTTCATTTACCTGCGCCTCATCATCACCGATGATAACTGCGCAAACTGCACCGCTCGCATCAGCTTTTTTCATCTGCGACTTAAAGCCACCGCCGCCACAATGCATCACCACACGCAATTTATCATCCCGCAAGCTTTCCGCCACACGGCTGGCAAACTGGCAAGCTAATTCACCTTGATGCACCACATACACATCCACTTCGGGACGCGGTAAGGGCATGCCGTCATCCTGCAACAAAGCCAGCAAACGTTCCACGCCCATCGCAAACCCCATCGCGGGAGCTGGCTTGCCGCCAATTTGCTCGACCAATCCGTCGTAACGTCCACCAGCACAGATCGTGCCTTGCGCCCCGAGCCGAGTCGTCACCCATTCAAACACGGTACGGTTGTAATAATCTAATCCGCGCACCAGTCTGGGATTAATCTCATAGGCAATACCATGGCGCTTAAGCACGGCTTGTACCGCCTCAAAATGTTGCAGTGCCTCGTCTTCCAGTTCGTCCATCAACTTCGGTGCAGCAGCAATAATTTCCTGCATGGCAGGGTTTTTACTGTCCAGTATCCGCAAGGGGTTACTGTACAAACGACGACTCGCATCCGCATCCAACGTCTCTTTATGCTGCTCGAACCAAGCGATCAATTTGTCGCGATGACGTTGGCGCGCCGCCGCATCACCCAACGTGTTCAATTGCAGCGTTACATCTCGTATGCCCAACATCCGCCACAAACGTGCACACATCAAAATTTGCTCGGCATCAATATCCGGCCCAGCAAAACCAAGTGCTTCCACGCCGACCTGATGAAACTGGCGATAGCGCCCTTTTTGGGGACGCTCATGGCGAAACATCGGGCCGCTGTAATACAAACGCTGCGGGGCGTTATACAGCATATTGTGTTGCAAAACCGCACGCACACACGAGGCTGTCCCTTCTGGGCGCAAAGTGAGTTGATCGCCGTTCAGACTATCCTCGAAGCTATACATCTCTTTTTCGACGATGTCGGTAACTTCCCCGATGGCCCGTTTGAAAAGTGATGTTGGTTCCACCAACGGCATACGAATGTTGCGATAGCCATAGCCGTGCAACCAATCGCGTACCACATCTTCAAACCATAACCACAATCCGGCCTCTTCCGGCAAGATGTCGTTCATGCCGCGCACGGCCTGCAAAGAAACATTACTCATCGATATAACTTGAATCAGGCAAAAGGATGACGCAACACTATGGTCTCGTCACGATCTGGTCCAGTCGACACCATATCCACCGGCACGGCGCAAACTTGCGCAATGCGTTCCAAATAATTACGTGCCGCCTGAGGCAAGTCTTCGTAACGCTTTACACCTATTGTGCTCTGACTCCAACCCGGCATCTCTTCGTAAACCGGCTGGCAATCGCTCAACGCATCTGCACCTGGCGGTAGGATATCGACATCCTGACCATTGATGCGATAACCCACACCAATACGCACCGTCTCCATACCATCCATTACATCAAGCTTGGTGATACACAGACCTGACACCCCGTTAATCTGGATCGAACGCTTCAATGCCGCCGCATCAAACCAACCGCAGCGACGCGCACGTCCGGTGGTGGAGCCAAACTCGTGTCCGCGTTCCGCCAAACCTGCACCAATCGGATCGCACTTATCCACGGCATCGTACAACTCGGTAGGGAACGGCCCGGAACCAACCCGTGTGGTATAGGCCTTGGTAATGCCGAGCACATAACTCAGCGTCTGCGGTCCCACGCCTGCTCCGGCACAGGCTGCACCAGCAATACAGTTACTCGATGTCACAAACGGGTAAGTGCCGTGATCAATGTCCAACAAAGCACCTTGCGCCCCCTCGAACAATAAGCCCTTCCCTGCCTGATTTGCTTCATACAAGGCGCGCGGCACATCCAGCACCAGTGGCTTGATACGCTCGGCCAACGCCAGCGTTTCATCCAGCGTCTGCTGGAAATCAACTGTTGGCGCGTTGAAATAATTTTTCAAAACAAAGTTGTGATAATCCAACACTTCACCCAGCTTGGCGGCAAGACGTTCGCGGAAGAAAATATCCTGTAAACGGATTGCGCGACGTGCGACCTTGTCTTCGTATGCCGGACCAATTCCGCGTCCGGTAGTGCCAATCTTTCCACTACCTTTGGCCGCTTCGCGCGCTTGGTCAATAGCAACGTGGTAAGGCAGAATCAATGGGCAGGCCTCGGACACTTTCAGACGGCTATAAACATCGATCCCTGCTGCTTGCAACTCATCCATTTCTTTCAGCAAGGCTTGCGGTGACAACACCACGCCGTTACCGATGTAGCACATCACGTGATCGCGCAAAATACCGGAAGGAATCAGGTGCAACACCGTTTTTTTACCGGCGATTACCAGCGTATGACCAGCATTGTGCCCCCCCTGAAAACGCACTACGCCATGTGCGTGATCGGTCAGCCAATCCACAATCTTGCCTTTGCCTTCATCGCCCCACTGGGTGCCGATCACCACTACATTTTTTGCCATGTCCAGACTTTCAAGTATTCAAATCTATCGCGTAACAACCTGCCACGCACCGTTTCGCAAAACCAACTCGCGGTCGCACTGCAATTCACCGCGCAAGGCCTCATCACCCAGTAAATCCACCACCACTGTTTCGCCCGCCTCACGCAACCGCGCAATTTCGGTATTCAGTGCATCATCATTTGCCACCGCTGGCGCGCAAATACCCGCGCGCGGTGCGGCACTTGGTAATAGCCGGTATAGCTGACGCAAATCCATGCTGAAACCAGTTGCGCAACGCGAGCGCCCAAAGCTTTTACCCAAGCCGTCATAGCGCCCGCCCAAGGCAATCGCGTCATGATCGCCAGCATGGTAGGCAGCAAACACGATGCCACTGTGATAGTGATAGCCGCGCAGATCAGCCAAATCAATACCGATACTGCCAACCATCGAACGCAAAGCACCAGCCACTCGTTCCATCTCATCCAGCGCGAGCAAAATCTGACTATCGCTAGGGAGCAAGTTCCTAGCGCGCGCCAACACATCAGCACTTTCCCCATACAGTGATGGCAATGCCAACAATGCATCCCGCACACTCGAAGGAAAGGTTTGAGTCAGTGCTTGTAGCGTCGTCAGATCTTTGTTCAACAAGGCGATGAACAACGCGCTCTCATCTTGTTTATCCAGTTCGATATCACGCATCAACGCGCGCAACACGCCAACATGCCCGAGATCAAGATGAACATTATTGATGCCAAGTAGAGCGAGTGATTGCAACATCAGCTGCTGTATTTCTAGGTCACTGGCCAAGCCAGGATGTCCGTACAACTCAGCACCGATCTGCAACAGTTCGCGCGTACGCGTCAGTCCAATAGGCTGGGTATGCAATACATTTCCCGCATAACACAAGCGGGCAACTCCCTGACGATTAAGCAGATGCGCATCAATACGCGCGACCTGCGGGGTAATATCAGCACGTACGGCCATGGTGCGTCCGCTCAGTTGATCGACCAGCTTAAACGTACGTAAATCCAACTCTAAATTACCGTCCAACAACAAGGACTCGGCATATTCCATCAACGGTGGCGCAACCAGCTCGTAACCCGATTTACGCAATAAATCGAGCACTTGGGCACGCATAAGCTCTATGCGCCACGCCTCCTCCGGCAAGACATCCTGTATATATTCCGGCAGCAACCAGTTACGCATCAGACACCATCACTCATTGATCAAGTACAACACACACAACCCAGACACCATCGAGATGATGCCAACGAACCTCAACTGCCCATCAGTCATCGTGACTAGCTTACTAAAACTTTCCCGCCAAAAAGCGGGAAACAGAAACGGGAGTATCCCCTCGATCACCAGCATCATCGCCAGACCGAGCAACCAATATTCAGACACTATTTACCCGATTTACCCGAACTCTTCAGGTACTTGAAGAATGATGAACTTGGATCCAACACCATCACATCGCTCTTGTTTTTGAAGCTTTGCTTATAGGCTTCAAGGCTACGATAAAAAGAATAAAACTCTGGATTACGCCCGAATGCGGAGGCATACAAAGCCGAAGCTTTTGCATCCCCCTCACCTTTAGTTTTTTGCGCATCCCGATAAGCTTCAGCCAGAATCACTTCGCGCTGTTTATCCGCATCGGCCTTAATTTTTTCGCCCTCAGCATTACCCGTTGCGCGCAACTCGTTGGCAACGCGCTTCCGCTCCGCGTCCATACGACGATAAACAGACTCGCTAATTTCCAGCGGAAAATCAACGCGCTTCAAGCGTACATCCAGCACTTCCACCCCAATTTTTCGGGCATCGGCATCGGCCTTGGTACGAAGTGTTGCCATGATCTTGTCGCGCTCGCCGGAAATCACTTCGCTGATTGTGCGCTTACCAAATTCCTCGCGCATACTGGAATTAACCGTTTGCAGCAGTCGCGTATTGGCACGCACTTCATCGCCGCCAACGCTGATGTAATACTGCTTCACATCGATGATGCGCCACTTAACGAAAGAATCAACCAACACGTTCTTCTTTTCCGCTGTAATAAAACGCTCCGGCTCACCCGCATCCAGCGTCAAAATACGCGAATCGAAATAACGCACGTTTTGCAACAGCGGCACCTTGAAATGCAAACCCGGCTCAGCTTTAACACTCACCACTTCGCCCAACTGAAACACGATTGCATTCTGGCGTTGATCAACCACGAACAAGCTCATACTCAACAGAATGAGCAAGCCAACCAAACCCATCAAAATATTGCTGATTTTGTTGTTATTCATTTAGCGAGCCTCCCTGTCACGACTCAGCAAGGAATCGCGAGCCCTTTGTGCAGCGGTGTTATCAGCCCCCTGCGTACCCGGTACCGACGGTGCCGACACAACCTCACCTGCCGCCGCGCCGCCAGCACGAGTGGACTCAATTAACTTATCCAACGGCAGATAAAGCAGGCTACTGCCGCTTTTTTGATCAACCATCACCTTGCTGACATTACTCATAATCTGCTGCTGCATATCAAGATACATACGCTCGCGCGTCACCCCCGGTGCTTTTTCGTACTCAACCAGAATTTGCTTAAAGCGACTTGCATCACCCTCGGCATTGGCAATCACACTTTGCTTGTAACCCTCCGCTTCCTGCATCAAGCGCGCCGCCGCACCGCGTGCGCGCGGCACCACATCATTGGCGTACGCCTGACCTTCATTTTTCTGACGCTCACGATCCTGACCCGCCTTAACCGCATCATCGAACGCGGCCTGCACCTGTTCAGGTGGCTGTGCGTTTTGCATGGTCAGCTTGCTGATGACAATACCGGACTTGTACCGATCAAGAATATCCTGCATTAACTTAGTCGCCGAAGCTGCAACTTGCTCGCGCCCCTCATACAACACGAAGTCCATACGACTCTTACCCACGACTTCACGGATTGCAGTTTCAGCTGCTTGGCGAACATTTTCGTCAGGCATGCGATTATTGAACAGATATTCGGACGGATCTTTCAGGAAATATTGCACGGCGAACTGAATGTCGATGATATTTTCGTCTTCAGTCAACATCAAAGACTCTTTCAACATCTTGTTTTTGACATTCTCGCGATAACCCACCTCGACAGTACGCACCTGACTGAGATTCACGACCTCAACCGTCTCAATCGGGAAAGGCAAATGCCAACGCGGACCCGCATCGGTTACTTCCACTTGCTTACCAAAACGCAACACCACCCCGCGCTGGCTGGCATCAACGATATAAAAGCCACTCGCCACCCAAATCAGCACGACGATCAAGGCAATCAGCCCGATTCCGCCGCCCACGTTTTGCGGACCACCCGCCTTATTTTCATTGGGAGTTTTGTTGCCACCCATCATTGCCGCTACTTTGGCGTTCAGCTTGCGTAGTAACTCTTCCAAATCGGGCGGGCCACCTGCATTCTTATTGCCCCATTGCGGATCGTTCAATCCCATACTTCACCTATTCATCATTGAGTGGATGCCATGCCTTCGCAGGTGCCTCAACGGCCGGCGTATCGCGCACCTCGATTAACATGTCGCGCAATTCGGCTAATCCATCGCCTGTTTTTGCACTTAAACGTACCGTTGTAATTCTACCATATTCGTCACGCTCGATACCTGCAGGCAAGCCCAGCAAGTCAATCTTGTTCAGCACAAGCACCTGCGGAATAGTGGATGCTCCAATCTCTTCCAAAACCTTATTCACCTCTGCAATCTGATCGTCACGATTGATGTTATTGGCATCCACAACATGGAGTAACAAATCAGCTTGTATGGTCTCTTCCAGCGTGCTGCGAAATGAAGCCACCAGCGAATGCGGCAAATGGCGAATGAAGCCGACCGTATCAGATAACACAATGGAGTCGCCTGCCTCGCCCCCCATGCGACGCGAAGTTGTATCCAGCGTGGCAAACAATTGGTTGGCAACATAAACATCGGCTCTAGTCAGTCGATTAAACAGCGTAGATTTTCCGGCATTGGTATAACCCACAATCGATACCGACAACACCCCGCTACGCTGCCGGGCGCGCCGCTGCACGGTGCGATGCGCTTTCAGCTTGACTAGGCGCTCTCGCAACAAATGCATACGCTTGTCGAGTTTTCGCCTATCCAACTCCAACTTGGTTTCACCGGGCCCGCGCGCACCGACAGCATGTTTTTGCTGCCCCATGTCCATATTCATCCCCACAAGACGTGTGGACAGATACTTCAACTGAGCCAATTCTATTTGCACCTTACCTTCATGGCTCTGCGCGCGTTGCGCAAAAATATCGAGAATCAGCATGGTGCGGTCAATTACGCGAATCTGTAATTGCGCGGTCAGGTTGCGCATCTGTGCGGGACTGAGATCGTGATTGAAAATCACCACATCAGCCTCGCTGTCGACTAGAAAATCGGCAATTTCCTGTACTTTTCCGCTACCGGCGAACAAGGCTGAATCTGGGCGCTGGCGCTTACCTTCAAATACCGCAAGCGTATGAACACCCGCGCTACTGGCCAGCAGGCGCAGCTCTTCCAAGCTTTCAGCATAATCGGAGTCGCCAAAATCCAGGCTGACCAGAACGGCAACCGTCGAGGCAGCACTATGCTGCTGCATCAAGCGCCAGCGTCGTCGTAAGGAATACTGACTGCGCGAGCCGGAACGATGGTCGAAATTGCATGCTTATAGACCATTTGCGTTACCGTATTTTTCAACAGCACCACATATTGATCGAAAGACTCGACCTGCCCTTGCAGCTTAATGCCGTTAACAAGGTAAATGGCGACTTGAACATGCTCTTTACGCAGCGCGTTAAGAAAGGGATCCTGCAGTTGTTGTCCTTTGACACTCATGTTATTGCTCTTCTAGATTAAGGAACGGGCTGACACTTTACTGGAATCGGGCTCGCCTGTGAATATCGATAAATCAGGCGAGGTGCGAAAGTACCGCTGCCGCAGCCATTTTCGACCCTCCCTGACGCAAGGTTTGGTGCAATTCTGTAAAAGTCTGCGTCAAATCGTCCACTGCATCTGGCGTATTCATCAGATTCAGCAAGGCCTGTGCAAGATTTTCCGGTGTCGCATCTTCTTGAATCAGCTCTGGCACCACAAAGCGTTCGCAAAGAATGTTGGGTAAGCCAAAATAAGGTTGATAGCGTTTGCGTTTAATCATCCACCATGAAAATGCGGGCATCCGATAAGTAATCACCATAGGCCGTTTAAGCAAAGCGCATTCCAGCGTCGCCGTACCGGATGCCACCAATACGCCATCCGCAGCAATCATGGCATCCTGAGCATGACCAAATAGCAGCGTAATCGGCAACTGCTGTGCGTCACAGTCATACAACGCCTGTTCAAATATACCGCGCGTTTCGCGACTCACCAATGGCACGAGAAAACGCGCTTCAGGATATTTTTCCAGGATCAGTTTTGCTGTTTCGATATAAGTGCGAGCCAAATATTTAACTTCACTTTGGCGACTGCCAGGCAGAAATGCGAACACCCGAGCGTGTTGCGGCAAGCGCATGATTTCACGCATCTCGCCCCGCTTGGGCGTTTCCGGCAACATTTCCGCCAATGGATGCCCAACATAATCAACACGCACACCAGCCGCTTCGTACAGCCTGGACTCATGCGGAAATACCGACAACATATGCGAAACAGCGCGTTTAATTTTCGCCATTCGCTCCGCCCGCCACGCCCAGATCGACGGACTAACGTAATGTATCGTGGGAATCCCGTTATTTTTAAGCGCCAACTCCAGATCAAGATTGAAATCCGGCGCATCAACTGCGATAAACATACGGGGGCGATGGCTCAAGAAGTAGTCACGCAATTTGCGCCGAATGCCGACAATTTCACGATAGTGGCGCAACACTTCAACATAGCCACGCACTGCGAGTTTTTCCATCGGAAACAGCACCTCCATTCCGACCGATTGCATCTTGGGGCCGCCAATACCGACAAACTTAATTTCCGGGTGACTGATTTTTATTTCCGCCATCAACTGACTGGCAAGCATGTCGCCCGATGCTTCTCCGGCGACAATGCCAATGACAATATTTTGCTGCTGCATGGGAATGCCTTAATCCTTACTCAGCGCACGATGCCGCGAGTCGAATTGGAAAGAAACTCCGACAAAATCTGTAGCTCGGCATATTCGGAAACTTGAGCCGAAATTTCGGCTTTCGCATCATCAAAACTCAAACCAGATTTATACAGTGTCTTGTAAGCACGTTTGATTGCCATGATAGCTGCGCTGGAAAATCCGCGCCGCTTCAACCCTTCGGAATTAATGCCGTGAGGCGCGGAAGGATTTCCCGAGGCCAACACGTAAGGCGGCACATCCTGCAACAGAATCGTGCCCATGCCTGTGATGATATGCGCTCCAATTCGGACAAATTGATGCACCACCGTAAAACCGCCCAGAATGGCGAAATCACCGACATGAACATGCCCAGCCAATTGCGCATTGTTGGCAAAAATGGTGTTATTTCCGACCTGACAATCATGTGCCAGATGCACATAAGCCATGATCCAGTTGTGATTACCAACGCGGGTAACCCCGCCATCCTGAGCCGTACCCAGATTAAAAGTACAGAACTCCCGAATGGTGTTGTGATCGCCGATCTCAAGTCGCGTCGGCTCATTGGCGTACTTTTTATCCTGCGGAATTTCACCCAACGAGCAGAACTGAAAAATGCGATTGTGCTTGCCAATGCTCGTATGACCGTTGATCACCACATGCGGCCCAATCACGGTTCCGGCATCAATTTCGACATGTTCGCCAATAATGGAGTACGCACCGATTTCGACATCGGCGGCAATCTTCGCATTCGGATGAACAATAGCTGTCTGATGAATCATAACGACCTCTGGTTTATGCGACCGTTTTCACCGTGCACATCAATTCGGCCTCGGCAGCGAGCTGCCCATCCACTTCAGCCTTGGCAGAAAACTTGAACACACCACGCATACTACGGGTCAGCGTCACCTTAAAAATAATCTGATCACCAGGGCCGATCGGACGTTTGAATCGCGCATTGTCGATACCCGCAAAATAGTAGACCGACTTTTCATCCGGTTTGCTATCCATCGATTTGAACGACAGCAGCGCAGCGACTTGCGCCATGGCCTCAATAATTAGCACCCCAGGCATCACCGGATGATGAGGATAATGTCCCGGAAAGAAAGGCTCGTTAATCGTGACGTTTTTCAATGCAACGATGTCCTTGCCAGGCTCGACCGATAGCACGCGATCAACCAGCAGGAATGGATAGCGGTGCGGCAGATTCTCAAGAATTTCGTGAATATCCATCGTTGTGCTCATTTTTCTTCCCTCTTTTTCAATAACTCAAGTTCTTGTTCCAACACTTTGATGCGTTTAACCATTTCATCCAGATGACGCAGATGGACAGCATTTTTGCGCCAGTCTTCCTGTTTCGAAAACGGAAAAATAGCCGCATACGAACCCGCTTCGCGTATGCTTTTTCCAACCAGCGTATCCGCAGCGACTTCAACGTGATCTGCTAGCTGCAAATGCCCAAGAATACGCGCACCACCGCCAATGCGGCAGTAACGCCCAATCACCGCGCTACCCGCTATACCCGCACAACCGGCAACCGCCGTATGCGCACCAATACGTACGTTGTGCGCAACCTGAATCTGGTTATCCAGCTTCACTCCATCCTCAATCACGGTATCGTCCAGCGCACCTCGATCTATCGTTGTGTTGGCACCGATTTCGACAGCATTACCAATCACCACTCGCCCAACCTGGGGGATTTTGATCCAATGCCCCGCATCCATCGCAATACCAAAACCATCGGAACCGATTACCGCACCAGAGTGCGCGATCAAATCATCGCCAATCACGCAATCATGGTAAATCACCACACGCGGATAAAGCCTTGCGCGACACCCAATGACAACATTATCGCCGATGCAGCATCCCGCACCGATAACCGCATCCTCGCCAATAACAGCGTTCCTACCAATTACCGCAGTGGCCGCAATGCTGGCACTACTTGCAATTCGCGCGCCCTCACCAATCACTGCCGTGGCATGAATACCCGACACAACAGGCAGCAAAGGATTCAGCAATGCCGAAACCTTGGCAAAATAAGCATAAGGATTGTCTGAAATGATACGAGGCAAGTCGCTCGCACCCGCGTCACCCTCACCGAGAATCAAGGCTGAGGCATTCGTGCTGGCCAACTGCGAACGATATTTGCTATTGGTCAAAAAACTGATTTCACCCGCCTGAGCCTTATCCAATGTGGTAATACGCGAAATAGACACCGCGCCATCACCCAGCAGATGTCCGCCCAAGCGCGCGGCAATTTCTTGCAGAGTCAAACTAATTTGCATCAAACGAGTATTACTTGTCGTTGGCCAGATATTTGATCACTTTGTCGGTGATATCGATGCGCGGATTACGATACACCGCCTCTTGCAAAATCAAGTCAAATTTTTCAGTCTCGGCAATGGACTGAATCGCCTTGTTTGCACGTTCCAACACCACGGCCAGCTCTTCGTTTTTGCGCAAATTTAGATCTTCACGGAACTCGCGCTGCATACGCTGCAAATTCACGTTCAGCGCGGTCAATTCGCGTTCGCGGTTGCGATGATCTGCATCGGAAATTTTGCCAACATCCGACTCCAAAGACGCTTGCATCTCCTTGGCCTGCTTCATCATTTTCTTGATTTCTTGGTCGCGCCCAGAAAATTCTTTCTCAATGCGTTTCTCAGCTTTGGATGCCGGAGCCGATTCGCGCAAAACGCGCTCGGTATCGACCACACCCACCTTGAAGTCGCCAGCCTGAGCTAGGCCGGACAACATCATCACTACCAACGCCAGCCACTTTACCATCTTCATTTTTAACTCCTCATACACCAAGAAAAATTATCCAATTCATGCAACGAAACCAATCAGAACATCGAACCCAAAGTAAATTGGAATTTCTGTAGTTTATCCACCGCTTGCTTGTTCAGCGGCACTCCATAGCTGAACTTAATCGGCCCTACAGGAGAAATCCAAGTCACTGCCACACCAGAGGAATAGCGTAAACCCGCACTACCAGGCAGATCACCTGGCCCATAAACAGCACCAGCATCAAAGAATCCGCTCAAACGAACCGACTTCTCTTTCATCCCTGGCACGGGGAACAACAACTCAGCATTACCCACTACACGACGCGTACCGCCCAACACCGCATTCGTCGCATCGCGCGGCCCCAAAGAGTTTGCTTCATAGCCGCGTACCGAGCCTGTTCCGCCTGCATAGAAGTTCTTGAAGAATGGCATTTGCTTCCCACCATAACCACCCGCGACACCCAATTCACCGTTCAGCAATAAGGTCACATTGGTGCTAACCGGATAGTAATACTGGTGCTGATAATTCAGCTTGTAATAACGCATATCAAACACGGGCAAAGCGATTTCGCCAAACGCGCGCTGCACCGACCCTTCGGTGGTATACATTGCGCTATCACGTGTATCACGCCCCCAGCCCACAGTGCCTAGTACGTTGGTATTGGTCGCACCAAAAGTATTTACGTAATTCACAATACGAGCTGGCGTATTCGCCAAGACACCCAATTGAGTGCGCTCAAATGACAAGCCGTAGTTGATATATTCATCCTCGTTAGTCGGCACGCCAAAACGCACGCCCCCACCCAGTGTATGCGAGGTGTACTGCGATACCGCCGTACTGCGCGAGTCAGTATTGCGCTTGTAAAAATCGAATCCGCGACTCACGCCGTCATCGGTGTAATACGGGTTAGTGTAGGACAAAGAATAGACCTGATTGATCTTGCCGGTATTGAGCTGCACCGCCGCATGGTTACCACTACCAAACAAGTTAGACTGAGTAATACCTCCGGTGATCGACAAACCCTCGCCTTGCGAAAAGCCAGCACCAGCAGAAATATTGCCGGTAGACTTTTCTTCCACGCGAACATTCACATCCATTTGGTCATTTGTGCCCTGCACCGGCGGGGTTTCAACGTTGACATCGGCAAAAAACTGTAGCTTGTCCACGCGTTGCTTCGACTTCTTGATTTTATCGACATCAAACCACGAGCCCTCAACCTGACGAAACTCTCGGCGAATAACCTCATCGCGGGTTTTATCATTGCCGGCGATATTGATACGGCGGATGTAAACGCGCTGCCCCGGATCAACCACAAAATTAAAAGCGACCTCGTGTTTCTCCTTGTCTAATTCGGGAATGCCATTGATATTGGCAAAGGCGTAACCTTCCTTGCCGAGTCGCTCGCCCACCACCTTGCTGGTTGCCGTCAGCGCACTGCGCGAAAAGGTGTCACCTGGTTTCACTTGTATCAACGCCTCAACCTCTTCTTTGGGGATCAGCGTATTACCCGACACCGCCACTTTGGAGACGGTGTATTTCGCACCCTCGGTAAAGTTGATCGTGATGTAAATATCTTTTTTGTCGGGCGTAATCGACACCTGAGTCGAATCAATATTGAATTCGAGATAACCGCTATCCATGTAGAAAGAGCGTAGCGCTTCCATATCGGCGGAAAGTTTTTGCTTGGAATATTGATCATCCTTGCTAAACCAGCTCATCCAATCCGGCGTGCTCAACTTCATCATGCCGAGTAATTCGTCTTCCTCGTACGCTTGATTGCCGACCAGATTGATCTGCTTAATCTTGGAAACTTCACCTTCCATCACATCGAACACAATGCCGACGCGGTTACGCTCCAATTCAGTGACCGAAGTTTTTACGCTGACTGCATATTTACCGCGCGCTACGTATTGACGCTTCAGATCCTGCGTGGCTTTTTCCAATGCCCCTTTATCGAAAATACGCGCCTCGGCCAGTCCGGCGAACTTCATATTATCTTTGAGCTGCTGAGCGGGGAAATCCTTGATGCCATTCAACTGAATACTGGCGATGGAAGGTCGCTCGCGTACTAGCACAATCAATACGCCCTGCTCCACTTCCAGACGTACATCCTTGAAGAATCCGGTGGCATACAGCGACCGAATCGCATTCGCAGCCTGACTGTCGTCCATCCGGTCGCCAACTTTAACAGGTAGGTAGCTGAACACCGTCCCCGCCTCGGTACGTTGAATTCCCTCAACGCGAATATCGGTCACTGTGAACGGCTGTATCGCCAATACTGGTGCACTACAAAGCAGGGAGATCAACCCCGCTAGTCGGTTAATTTTCATCTTGTATTAGCTCGAAATAAGACGATTGATGTCATTGAACATGGCAAACACCATCAGTGTCCCAAGCAACGCAATGCCAATACGTTGACCGATGTCCCATGCCTGTTCAGATACTGGACTGCCTTTTACTAATTCGGCGACATAATACAGCAAGTGCCCGCCATCCAATAACGGTATGGGCAGCAAATTCAGCACACCCAGACTGATACTAATCAAGGCCAAAAAGCCAAGATATGCCGCCACACCCATAGCCGCAGACTGACCGGCATAGTCGGCGATGGTAATCGGGCCGCTCAGATTTTTCATTGAAACCTCACCCATCACCATTTTCCCCATCATCTTGAGGCTGACGACAGAAGTCTCCCATGTCTTTCGCAAAGCTTGCCGAAGTGCATCACCCGCACCGTAACTGACCTCGGTCAACAATGCCTGCCATGCTTCCTTATCCACCTTTGGCCCCGCGCCAATTTTGCCGACTCGCACGCCGGATTCATCAACACCTTTGGGGGTCAGCTGTAAACTTGTCGTCACTCCGCCGCGCTGAATATCAAAGTGTATCGGCAGCTCAGGATGCTGACGCACCACCTCAACCAATTCGCTCCAGCGCTGCACAGCAACACCGTCAGCACGCAACACCAAGTCGCCCACCTGCAAACCGCTTTGTTGTGCCACGCCCCCTTCGGCCAATTCGCCAATGACAGGCAGCATCAAGGGTTGATACGGCTTCAAACCAAGCTTAGCGGTGAAATCCCCGTCCATATCATCTGCTTTCAACTGAGAGCTTGCTAATTGATGCGAAAGCATCTCACCCTGTGCGCTTCGCCCAATTAAAGTCGCATCCACGCCCTTGAGCGCGAGATCAAGCAAGGCCCAACGTAATTCCTGCCAACTGGGAACCGGCTCACCGTTCACGCTGATAATCGTTTCGCCTTCCTGCAACATAGCACTCGCGGCGGGAGACGCAGGCGTAATCTCACCAAGCACAGGCTTCAATCCCGGCACACCGTGCACAAACATAATCCAGTACAACAAAATTGCCAGCAGGAAATTAGCCAGCGGCCCAGCGGCAACAATGGCGATACGATTACGTACCGGTTGGCGGTTAAATGTGCGACTCAGCTCATGCGCTGCGACCTCCCCCTCGCGCTCGTCCAGCATCTTGACGTAGCCGCCTAACGGAATCGCAGAAACCACCCACTCGGTTTCGCCTGCGCCAAAACGTTTGCGATACAAAACTTTGCCAAAACCGATGGAAAAGCGCAGCACTTTGACACCGCAACGACGCGCGACCCAATAGTGACCAAACTCATGAAATACCACCAGCAGCGCAATCGCGCCGATAAAGGCAAGAATCGTGGTCATCGTTGCAATGCCACCACGCGCTCTGCGGCAACGCGGCGAGCTGCCGCATCCGCCGCCAGCACATCATCCAGACCACACACATCAACAACCGGCAACTCATCTAACACGGCGGCAATAACGCGCGGAATATCGAGGAAAGCGATACGTTCATCAAGGAAAGCTGCGACAGCAACCTCATTCGCCGCATTCAACATACCGGGCGCAGTACCCGCCGCGCGTAGTGCCTGATAGGCCAAAGACAAACAGGGGAAACGATCAAAGTCGGGAGCAACAAAATTCATCGTCGCCACCTTGAACAAATCGAGCGCTGCAACTCCTGCATCAATCCGCTCTGGGTAGGATAAGCCATAGGCAATCGGGGTGCGCATATCGGGATTACCAAGCTGCGCCATCACCGAACCATCGACATACTGCACCAATGAATGAATCACGCTCTGCGGATGTACCACCACTTGAATATCATCCGCGCTGGCATTGAACAACCAATGCGCTTCGATGACTTCCAGCCCCTTATTCATCATACTGGCTGAATCAACCGAAATTTTTCGGCCCATGCTCCAGTTCGGGTGCGCGCACGCTTGATCTGGCGTGACATGTTGCAATTCGCTCAACGGCGTATTGCGGAACGGGCCGCCGGAAGCCGTCAACAATATCTTGCTAACCCCATTCTGTTTGAGATCACCGTCGTAACCGCGCGGTAAGGCCTGAAAAATGGCATTGTGTTCACTGTCGATAGGCAACAGGGGCGAACCGCTTGCTCTCACGGCCTCCATAAAAACATTACCCGCCAACACCAGCGTTTCTTTATTGGCCAGCAGGATTTTCTTACCCGCGCGTGCCGCTGCCAAAGTTGGTGGCAAACCCGCCGCCCCCACGATAGCCGCCATCACCGCATCCACCTCTGAAGCACGGGACACTTGCTCCAGCGCAGCAACACCACACAAAACCTCAGTGGCCAAATCCGTCTCAGCAAGCAGTTCACGCAAACGCGCAGCCGAAGGCTCATCCAGCAGCACGGCAAAGCGCGGCTTAAACTCAACACATTGCCGGAACAACAACTCAACCTGGCTATTCGCCGTCAATGCGAACACGCTAAAACGATCCCGATGACGTGCAATCACATCCAGCGTACTGGTACCGATACTGCCGGTAGAACCGAGAACGGTAATCGATTGCATGACCATCAGCTTATCCTTTGAAATAACATCGCCATCGCCGCCAAAGGCAAGGTCGATGTCAATGCGTCGATGCGATCAAGCAGCCCGCCATGTCCCGGCAGTAATGCACCACTGTCTTTCACCCCCGCCTGACGTTTAATGGCCGACTCGAACAAATCCCCGATGACCGCCAACCCAACCCACCACCAAGAGGCAAGTAACAATCCTGGCAACACCTCTTTGTAGACAAAATTCGGACTGAAACTCCACACCAGCACAATATAGAGTGATACGCACAGCAAGGCACCGATCACGCCCTCCCATGTTTTACCCGGACTAATACTGGGAGCCAGCTTATTTTTACCGAAACGCCGCCCCGCAAAATACGCACCGGTATCGGCGATCCAGACCAGCCCCATGACCATCAACAGCACCCACGGACTGGGATCAAATTCACGCAGATCAATCATTGCCAATCCGGTCGGAATCAATACCGCCCAACCCACAAAAATCATCGCCCAAGGATTGGTCACTTTCCAGCCTACCATTAGCCAAGTCGGCACCAACAACAGCCATAACACAGCAGAAACAAAATACACCGCGAGGTGCAGCGATAATCGCTGCGCATCATCACTACCATGATCAAGCCAAAGCAAGGTGAGCATGATGCATAGCGTAGCCACCCAGTACAACGTGCCCTTTCGCCCGCTCAAACCGGAAAGGCGCGACCACTCGGCGACTCCCTGCATCACCATCACAACAACCAAAATTTCCCACGCAATTGGGGGCAGCAGAAATAAGGCCGCAAGCAGCAAAGCCAACAACACGATTGCGGTAATTACGCGCGACTTAAGCACCGACATCCCCTTTTAATTGATCGCTGGTGCGACCAAAACGCCGCTCGCGTTTTTGATATGACGCAATCGCAATATCCAACTCCTTGCGTCCAAACTCTGGCCATAACACATCAGTAAAGTGAAGCTCGGTATAAGCCAGTTGCCACAACATAAAGTTGCTGATGCGCTGCTCGCCACCGGTGCGGATAAACAAATCCGGCTCAGGGGCATCACTCATGGAAAGATACGGAGACAAGTCTTCTTCGGCAAATCCCTGCGCCAATTCTGGGCGAGCTTTAAGCATCACCTGCACCGCATTCATCATGTCCCAGCGACCGCCGTAATTGGCGGCAATGGTCAGTGTCAGACCGCCATTCGATGCGGTAAGGTGCTCCGCCGCATCCATGGTCTGCACCAATTTCGGATCGAAACGGCTACGATCACCAATGATCTTTAGGCGGATATTATTCTTGTGTAGCTTGGCGACTTCGCGTTCCAGCATCTTCATGAACAGCGACATCAGAAATGAAACTTCATCTGCTGGGCGGCGCCAGTTTTCGCTGCTGAAAGCAAACACGGTCAGGTAGCCAACCCCCATATCTCGGCATGCTTTCACCACTTCGCGCAAGGACTCGACCCCGCGCTGATGCCCCATCACGCGCGGCATGAAGCGTTGCTTGGCCCAGCGCCCGTTGCCATCCATGATGACGGCGATATGGCGTGGCACATTCGCAATGTCGGGAATGGTGCGGGTTGAACTAGGAAGAGGAGGTGCCATATCGAGATGGACCGGTTATCGGCACAGAGCCGTGAGAAAAACAGCGCAGAAACACTTCTCTGAAAAAACTGAGACCGGGGAAGTGTTATTCATTGCCAGCCGCTGGGAGCGATTATGCACGCGCCGTTATACCGCCATCAACTCTGTTTCTTTAGTTATCAGCGTCTTGTCGATTTCGGCGATGTAACGATCAGTCAGCTTTTGAACTTCATCCTGTGAACGACGCTCATCATCCTCGGCAATTTCTTTTTTCTTCAACGCATCTTTGAGATGCTGGTTTGCATCACGACGAATATTACGCACCGCGATTTTGGCATCTTCGCCTTCACTTTTGACCACCTTAATCAAATCGCGACGACGCTCTTCCGTCAGCATCGGCATAGGCACACGAATCAACTCACCATTCGTTGCTGGATTCAACCCCAGATCGGAGTCACGAATCGCACGCTCAATCGGACCGATCATATTTTTTTCATAGGCTTGCACGCCAATCGTACGGGCATCCACCAGCGTGATATTCGCCACCTGATTGACCGGCGTCGGATTACCGTAATAATCCACCATCACATGATCAAGCAACCCGACATGGGCGCGGCCTGTGCGAATTTTGCCCAAATCAACCTTGAGTGAGTCAAGGGACTTTTGCATTTTCTGTTCGGTCGTTTTTTTCAGATCAGCCAACATCGTTAACCCCTCAATCAATGCGCACCAAAGTGCCTTCGCCTTCGCCGAACACCACGCGCTTAAGCGCGCCCGGCTTGAAAATACTGAATACGATGATAGGAAGCTTTTGATCGCGACACAGAGTCAGTGCCGTCGCATCCATCACTTTAAGATTCTTGCTGATCGCCTCATCAAAGCTCAGGCTCTGATAGCGAATCGCACTTGGGTCTTTCTTTGGATCGGCGGTATAAATGCCATCCACTTTTGTTGCTTTGATTACCACATCAGCAGACATTTCCACGCCACGCAAGGCAGCAGCGGTATCAGTCGTAAAGAACGGACTACCGATACCCGCAGCGAAAATAACCACTTTTCCGTCTTCCAGATAACGCAATGCCTTACCGCGAATAAACGGCTCAGCCACCTGCTCCAAACTCAATGCAGACTGTACGCGACAATCAAGACCGGCGCGTTTCATCGCATCCTGCAAAGCCATCGAATTCATCACCGTGGCCAGCATACCCATGTAATCGGCAGTTGCCCTATCCATCCCTGCCGCAGCCGGAGCCACGCCACGAAAAATATTGCCGCCGCCGATCACAATGGCGACTTCCACGCCCAACTCCACAACTTCTTTAATCTCACCGACAATACGCTCAATCACAGCACGGTTGATACCGTAGCTATCATCGCCCATCAGGGCTTCGCCGGAAAGCTTAAGAAGAATACGTTTGTAAGCGGGCGCGTTCATGTCGATTAACCCTGAGCAGCGGCAGCTGCGGCAGCAACTTCAGCCGCGTAATCTTCCACCTTCTTCTCAATGCCTTCACCAACCACAAACATCTTGAATGCGCTTACGGTTGCGCCTTTGCTCTTCAGCAATTGCTCGATAGTTTGCTTGCCATCTTCCGCTTTAACAAACACCTGCCCCAGCAGCGTCACTTCCTTCAAGAACTTCTGCACAGTACCTTCGGCGATCTTTTCCAGCATCGCTTCCGGCTTGCCGGATTCCTTGGCCTTCTCAATCGCGATACGACGCTCGGTTGCGATGTCTTCTTGATTCACACCGGAAGCATCAACAGACTTTGGCTTGCTTGCCGCAATGTGCATCGCAATATCACGACCCAATGCATCGTCACCGCCGGTGTAGCTAACCAACACACCGATCTTGCTGCCGTGCAAATAAGTTGCCAGCTTGCCGTCTGTCGTCTCGTAACGCTCAACACGGCGAATAGTCAGATTTTCACCAATCTTCATCACCAATGCTTTGCGCACTTCATCAACCGAACCCGCACCATTAACCAACGCCATACCTGCCAAAACATCCACATCAGCTGGATTGTTTTGTGCAACGGTTTGCGCAACATTTTTGGCGAACGCGATAAAGTCGTCATTCTTGGCCACAAAGTCAGTTTCGCAGTTCACTTCCACCACGGCAGCCGCTTTGCCATCAGCCGCGATGAACGCGCTAACGATACCTTCCGCTGTCACGCGCGAAGCCGCCTTGCTAGCCTTGGCACCGCTCTTAATACGCAATTGCTCTTCAGCAACCTTAAAATCGCCATTGGACTCAACCAATGCCTTCTTGCATTCCATCATGCCGAGGCCAGTTGCCTCGCGCAGTTCCTTAACCATTGCTGCGGTAATTTCTGCCATCTTAAACTCCATCAAAACTCAAAAAAACTTACAAAAAAAGGGGCTGACGCCCCTTTCACGTCGGCACAAAACCTTAGGCGGCTTGTTCCGAAACTTGCTCAACCAGCTCATTCAGCGCCTGAGCACGGCCTTCCAAAATCGCATCAGCGATACCGCGAGCGTACAAGCGAATTGCCTGAGTCGAATCGTCGTTACCTGGAATCACGAAATCAACACCCAATGGGGAGTTGTTGGTATCAACGATACCAATGACAGGAATACCCAACTTCTTGGCTTCAACGATGGCGCCCTTTTGGTAGCCCACGTCGATCACGAACAATGCATCAGGTACAGCTGGCATATCTTTGATACCGCCCAAACTGCGGTTCAGCTTTTCCAATTCGCGCTTCATCATCAGTGCTTCTTTCTTGGAAATCTTCTCGGAAGAACCTTCAGCTGTCAGCTCTTCCAACTCGCGCAAACGCTTAATCGACAATTGAACAGTCTTGTGATTGGTCAGCATACCGCCCAACCAGCGATAGCTCACGAACGGGCTAGATGCACGCAATGCTTCTTCTTCGATAATTTCGCGGGCTTGACGCTTAGTTGCCACGAACAGAATAGTGCCCTTCTTAGCTGCCAGCTTGCGCACAAAAGCTTCCGCTTCGGCGAACTTAGCGACAGTCTTTTCCAGGTTAATGATGTGAATCTTGTTGCGATGACCAAAGATGTACGGTGCCATCTTAGGATTCCAGAAACGGGTTTGGTGACCAAAGTGAACACCGGCCTCAAGCATTTGACGCATTGTTACTGCCATGACTACTCCTAAACGTAAGGGTTATAACTACCACTCGTCAGCCCGACCCATCGACCTCTTGATGAGCACCCCAACTTGCACGAGCGGGAAATTTACTCCGGCCTATTCCGAAGCGGCGCGCATTCTATCACCAACCGCGCATTTTCCTCAACCTCATAGGTGCAACCCTACCGAAGCGATGACTCAGCAGGCTTTGCTATTTTTTGCGGGATAAACGCTGGGAACACGATGCCACCCTCCGTAAGCAGCAGTACCGGCCACTCAACGCCCTGCACATAATAGGTTTCAGCGCTGTAGGTGCCCTCCGTAGGCTCCCAGTAGTGCGGACTAAACTGAAAGCGCCAAGTATTTTTCGACTCATCTTCGACCGTTGCAACATAATCATCAAACGACGTTGGATCTCTAGTGATCAAGATGGTCACAACCCCTTTTAGCCGCGTTCCTGCACGAGTGGCCTGAATTGCATTTCTCCAGTGCGGCGCAACTTTTCTTGATGCCACAGCAGCAAACCCCACAAAAGCACCCAACACAAATAAAGCCTCGTATCCACTTTGATACCCAAATACCAAAAATGCCAAGGTCAGCACAACCAAGCCACTAGGTATCCAAGAAAACCGGGCTAACTTTTGAAGTCTCTTTATTTGCTCATCAGGCGACATGATTCAAGCGTGCGAATACGTGAGTGGCGTAGATTTGGGAATCAAATGCAAAGCTGAGCCTTTTGATTTTGGGTGTCGATGATTTGATTGATCGCCAAGCCGTCTTGTAGGATTTTCTGCATGTCCGCTTGCAAAAAATCCACACCACCCTGTACCAGGGGCTCTGTTCCGCGCGCTGCCAAATGGTACGCACCCGTCAATGTGCTTTGAAACAGCGTCATTGATGTTCCGCTTATGGTGTTCGGAAGATGATCAACAACTCGCCATTGTTGCGCAATGGCGGTGGCGCGGGCGGGACTGAAGGTGCCAGTTTTGAGTACTCCCTGAATTTTTGAGGCTTCCGTGTACGGAGAGTTTGTTTGAGGATCAACAAAGTTACTATAGGCAGCCTCAACCAATTGAGCCTGTTGAAAAAAATCTTGAATACCGCTCATTTCACCACTCCTTTTTCATTGATATTTTTTGCTGAAATAAAAAAATGGGCGAGCTTGCTATCGTTCGTTTCGCCACCACTGCAATGGTCACGGTGAAGCCAGAAACGAACCTCTGGTACCCCCCCAATAGCTCCATTGCCAGTTGAGAAATCAACATAACGCGCCAATACCTCATTGGTCTTGCTGTCCAACACGACTTGCTCCCACCGCCATTGATTGAATGACAACTCACCAGTTCTCTTCACTACCCAATTGAAACGCTGATTCAAAAAATATGTAACGGTGCGCCCCGATTCACTATCCTGATGCGTTGATGGAGACACACGCGTCGAAGTTAGTCCCTCCATCACCCCCGGGTTCTCAGCCTTCCACTGATCCAGCGTCTTGTATATCCAGAATCCAGATTCCTTTTCACAGTAATACTGGTGTGCCCACTGGATTGGGTAGTAGTCCCAAGCTGTTAATACGAAGAGTCCAAGCAGCGACAGTAACGACCATTTCAATGGTGACTTGCCTTTGTCTTTCGCAAGATAGGCTGCTGCAACCATCACGATGATGGTGAAGGTCAGTGCGCCTCCAACAAATGCGATCAGTAGCATGCCGATCTCCTCTCATCAGGGATCAAAGAGGACGCATTATTTTGTCGCATTTCAATTCCTCTGTTTAAAACTCAAAATCACTTTGATCTTCAACCCGCTCTCATTCGCAAATCAAATGCGAAGCTAGGGGGCGGATACGGCTGTACAGATATCCCCCTATATTGTTGATCGGAGCCAGTGCGTCACCTTTTTGGATTGGGCCGTAATTCTGGTCTGCGGCGGTAAACAAAAGCTGGCTGATGCGGTTTTGCGTTGCTGCATCGGTAAAAGTTGCCATGATTTCTTCTCCCTGGTTTAATTTGTGTTGGAGCAAACGTCGATCATTTTGATGGTGTGTGAATTCCCAGGAATCGGCCATCCGCCCACACCTGTAATCCCGTGTACAAACGCGACTTTGCATCCATCTGGAGATACATCCATTTCACGCACCACATCGTCTATGAGCTTCACAAACCTCTCATTGCGCGCTAGAAACAACCCCGTCGTTTTCGATTTTGGATTGAACCGCTCGCCCGCCGATGCGGAAATTAACAACCCCCTCTGGGAAAAATTGATTCCGATTGCGCTGGTCATTTGATATAGCCCATCAGGATAGGTCAGCGTCGTAAGCTCGCCCGCTGGTGAAAGCAAATGCACAGATGGAGGGCCATCTGGGAATCGATTCGGCTGCGATAATTCCACCGACTTCCGATCTGGGATCAACTGATCCAGCACATAGGCATTGGCGTATTTGGAGAACACTGGCTCGAAAATCCCCCCCCCTCACGCTGTTCAACTCGATAGCCTCTGCTTTTCCCGTGCGGTAATACTTGATGTGATATTTGTTTTCCGGAACGAACGGCAGGCGCGTTACTTGACGTATCGTTACTCGACCATTCAGCCCCTTTTCTATTACTTGTTGCCCTTTGGTGTACAAATCTAGGTAGCCGTGATCCTCGCGCAGGCGAAGAATGTGCATCAAAGGATCGGGGCGGACTATTTCGTCTCGCGATGTAAATCCCAAGCTGCCATAGCTCTTGCAGGAATAGGGGTTGATTAACCACAATGGGGCGGCGGCTCCGGCCTCAATCAATAGCTCTTTTCCCAACTCTCCTGTTTTTCCTTTCTCAATTGCCACTCCACGAGAAACAAATTTCGTGGATTCAGTTTGATAAGCAATATTTCCATCGCTATAGCAGCGGAGCTTCCCATCTGCGTAATGCGCAACAGTTCCTTTTACGGTATCCCAGATAACAATGCGCAATCCTTCCGGATTAATGTTCTTGGGAACATCTTTTCTGAGCGCAGAAAAGATCACTCGGTCGTTATCCATCCACTTCACCAGTCCGCCGTACTTAGGCGGAACCTCAACCCCGCTATCCTTCACTGCAAACGGTTTGTCGCGTGTAGGAAACGGGGCTTCCAATGCCTCCACACACTCCGGCACCATCACTGCCGCTGTCAGCAGCAGTGCGCACCATGTCGAGCCGTTTTGTTTTTTGTTCTTCATACTGCCCTCATCTCACCAGCCCACACGCCAGCATTCGCCGCTAGCTTGCGGCCCCGCATCTGCTCACTGCTGCCATACCAGCGATAGACCGCGTCATAGCCGTAGATAGGTTTAAGGTGTTGGTCGACTGTCACAACTGGGGCATCGTTGATGTTTTGCAGGGTAAGCTCGACGTGGGCGATGCCCAGTCCGCACGCCCGCCGTTCTCGCTTTTGTATTGATCCCTTCATTTTTTTCACCTTTTCGTGCATTTTTGGCAAGAAGGTTGATGTGTATTTTTGGGATGTCGAGCAACTGATGTCTCGACCTACTCCCGTAATATTGCCAATGGCGGCATGAGCACAAGCCGACGCATGGATAGCCATCCGGCCACGGTAACTAAAGCTGCGCCCCCTGATATACCAAGCAACCAGATGAGTGCCCCGCTTTGATAGGGAACATCGAGAATAAAACGCGCCAATACCCAGCCCAGCAAGACCGCTCCCGATGCAGCAAACAAGCCGCTTAAGCTCCCCAATACGCAAAATTCGGCAAGGTGAAGTCGGCGCAGATAGGCTGCGTCAGCACCAAAAGTTCGCAATATCGCCACCTCGCGGGTGCGTTCGTCTTGTGTGGCGAGCAGTGCCGCGTATAACACTGCCAAGCCGCTCAGTAAGGTGAACAGAAATACCACGCTCATCGTTTGCGAAATTTGATCCATGATGCCGCGCACTTGCCCGATCACATCTCCGGTATCAATCAACAGTACGTTGGGGAATTCCCGCACCAGTGCATCGCCCGCCCCGATTTTGTCGGGTGACAAGTAAAAGCTGCTCAGATAGCTGGCGGGAAAATCCTGCAATACATCCGGCGATGCGATCACGAAAAAATTAACCCGCATTGAGTCCCATTGCACCTTGCGTAAGCTTGTCACTCGCGCGGTAAAACGTGAGCCAGCGACATCATAGGTCAGCGTATCACCCAGCCGAATACCCAAGGTTTTGGCGATGCCTTCTTCCACCGAGAGCTGACCATTTGCTTTTGCTTGCCACCAAACACCACTAGCCAGTTCGTTCCACTGCGGCATTTGCGTCATATGGGAAAGATTGAATTCCCGCTCCACCAGTGCGCGCGCTCTAGGCTCGGCGTAGTCTTCGCTGTGAATCTGTCGAGCGTTAATCTCAACCAGTTTGCCACGCACCATGGGCTGCAAGTCCGGCGGCAATAGCGATTGGCGCATGAAAAAATCTTGTACTGGCTGCACCTGCTCGGGTTGAATATTCACGACAAAGCGGTTCGGTGTTTCCGGCGGTAGCTTGCCCTGCCAGCTTTCCAACAAATCGCCACGCACCAGCGTCAATACCAGTAATGCCATTCCGCCCAGGCTGAGCGCAACCACTTGTACGGCGGCACTACGCCCATGCCGCGCTAGATTAAAAAAAGCTTGCCGCCAATGCGCCTGAAAGAATCGAGCATAACGCGCCAACCCTTGTAACAATAACCAAGCCGAACCACCAAATAGCAGCAAACCAGCCAGCAGCCCAAATAACACGACCATGCCCAGTTTCAACGAACCGGCATGCCACAAAAATAATCCCGCCAATATCACCAGTGCTAATCCATAAATCAGCCAAGCACTGGCTTCCGGCAACCCCAGCTCTTGCCGCAACACACGCAGCGGCGAAACCTTGCGCAATTGCAGCAAGGGTAAAAATGCGAATCCGAGCAATAGGGCAAAGCCGCTTACAGCGGCTTTAAGCAAGGGTAATACACTGGGCTGCGGCAGGTTTGCCTCGCGCATGGCGGCGATACTTTCGATCAGCACCGCTTGCGTGAAATAGCCCAAGGCCGAGCCCAATAACACCGCAAAAGTGCCAAGTAGAACAAACTGATACAAGAACAAATACAGCACTTGTGCTTGCTGCGCACCGAGGCAACGCATCACTGCACAGCTATCCAGATGGCGCAGCACAAAACGCCGCGCCGCCATTGCCATTGCCGCCCCCGCTAGGATCGCCGCCGTGAGTGCGGCAAGACCGAGAAAATGCTCGGCCCGCTCCAATGCGGTACGAATTTCGGGACGGGCATCGCGCACGTCTTCCATTTTTTCATTATCGGAAAGTCGTTCTCGCAATATTGATTTAAACAACGCTACTTGCTGGGCATCGCCAGCAAACATCAGGCGATATGAAACGCGACTGCCTTCCCGCAAGAGTCCGGTCGCGGCCAAATCGGCCTCATTCATCAATACGCGCGGGGCAAAACTAGCGAAGCCGATGGACTGATCAATGTCTTTCACTATGCGTGCTGCCACCGTGAAACGTTTTGTGCCGATGCCAACCTCATCGCCTACTTTGAGGTTAAGCCGACTCAGCAAACGCTCATCCGCCCAGACCGTTGTACTTGCAGGAATAGTGTTTGCCGCGTGCGCCGAACCATCATCAATCTCGATTTGTCCGCGTAAAGGATATCCGGCTTGCACGGCTTGTATCTCGCTCAGCAAGACCTGTTCGCCGCGCGACACCATGCTGGGGAAAGTGCGGCTCTGCACCACCCTCAAGTTGTGCGCTTGAGCTAATTCACGGTAAGCGGGGGAAATCGGACGGGTTGAAGTGAGCCGCAGATCGGCACCAATCAAGCTTTGTGCCTGCTGCTGCAATGCCTGCCGCACTCGGTCGGCAAACAAACCGACGGTGGAGAGGCTCCCCACCGCCAAGACCAGCGCGATTAACAGCACGCGCCACTCTCCGGCACGCCAATCGCGACGCAAAAGTTTTAGAGATAAGCGCGGAAGACTCACTTGGCGAACAGTCAGTCTATTAAGCGTCTACGCACGGGCTATGCCGCGCGCTGTCTTCTCGACTCAAACAGACAAATTCCGGCACTGACAGAGACGTTTAAACTTTCCACGCTGCCCAGCATCGGGATGCGTACCAGCTCATCACAGGTCTCGCGGGTCAGGCGGCGCAAGCCCTCGCCTTCTGCCCCTAACACCCACGCCAGTGCGCGAGTATGCTTGAAGCTATTCAAATCCTGCTCGGCCTCTCCCGCTGCCCCCACCACCCAGATGTCTCGCTCCTGCAATTCACGCAGGGTGCGAGCCAGATTGGTAACGGTGATGTAAGGAACCGTTTCGGCTGCGCCGCAGGCAACCTTTTCCACGGTAGCCGTAATACCAACCGCGCGGTCTTTTGGTGCAATAACGGCATGCACACCAAAAGCATCGGCACTGCGCAGACAGGCACCCAGATTATGCGGGTCTTGCACACCGTCGAGCACCAGTAACAATGGTGGTTCTTCGATGGTATCCAGCACATCTTCCAGATGCTGCACACGCCGCGCGGCATCCACACGAGCGGCCACGCCTTGATGACGCGTCCCGCCAGCCATGCCGTCAAGACGTTTGGCATCCACCGGAATAATGCGCACACCGTTATCCTCGGCCAGCTTCATCAAATCGCGCATACGCGGATCGGTACGTTGGGATTGCAGGTAAATTTCCAGCACTCCATCAGGATTTTGACGGATGCGGGAAGTGACAGCATGAAAGCCGTAAATGAGTCGTAAATCAGCCATGTTTCTTTTTTCCCTTGGCAACTTTTTTATCTGTTATTTGTTCGTCAGACTGAGCTTCGTCGTCTTCATCATGCAGTACGAAATCGACTTTGGTACTTTCCATATCCACCTTGACCACGCGCACCTGCACGCGATCACCGAGACGATAACGCTGCCCAGTTCGCTCGCCTAGCAACTGATGTTTCGCTGCATCAAAGTGGAAATAATCCTTGCCCAATTCAGAGATGTGAACCAAGCCTTCCACATACAAATCGTCGAGCGAAACAAACATACCAAAGCCGGTAACGGAGGAAACAGTTCCGGTGAACACACTACCTAAATGATCCCGCATGTAGAAGCACTTCAGCCACGCCTCAACATCACGCGTGGCATCATCTGCACGCCGCTCGGTCATCGAGCAATGCGCGCCTAACTCGGTCCATTTCATCGCTGGCTTGTACTGTTTCCCTTGCAATACGGCTTTGATGGCACGATGCACCAATAAGTCGGGATAGCGGCGAATCGGCGAAGTGAAATGGGTATAAGCCTCGTAGCCCAAACCGAAGTGACCGACATTCTCCGGTTCGTATTTCGCCTGACGCAAAGAACGCAACATCACCGTTTGCAGCAGTCCCGCATCGGGACGGCCTTTAATGCGCTTGAGCAACTTGGAATAATCAGCCGCCTGCGGCTCGTCCTCGCCAGTGAGTTGCAAACCGAATTCTTTGAGGAATTCCCGTACTGCTTCGAGCTTCTCCGGTGTTGGGCCCTCGTGTATACGGTACAACACGGTGTGTTTATTGGCGTGCAGATAATCGGCTGCACAAACGTTAGCCGCCAACATGCATTCTTCGATCAGTTTGTGCGCGTCGTTACGCACCACTGGCACGATCTTCTCGATCTTGCCCTGATCGTTGAAAACCATTTGTGTTTCCACCGTTTCAAAATCAATCGCACCGCGTTTCTCGCGCGCTTTCAATAATTTTTGGAACAGTGCGTAGAGATTCTGAATATGCGGCAAAATGGCAGCATACTGCTTAGCCTCGGCTCCGTCGGGTTCGGCCAACATCGCGGCCACTTGGGTGTATGTCAATCGTGCATGCGAATACATCACCGAAGGATAAAAACGGAATTTACCGATTTCACCTTTGCTGCTGATATGCATATCGCACACCATACATAAGCGATCAACCTGCGGATTTAGAGAACACAACCCGTTGGACAACTCTTCGGGCAACATCGGAATCACCCGACGCGGGAAATACACCGAATTGCCGCGCAATATTGCTTCACGATCCAGCGCGTCATTGTTCTGCACGTAATGACTGACATCGGCAATCGCCACAATCAGACGATAACCGTCTTTTTCCGGTGCGCAGTACACTGCATCGTCAAAGTCTCGTGCTGTCTCGCCATCAATTGTGACCAGCGGCAGGCTGCGAATATCTTCGCGCCCTTCCCAATCCGACGCTTTAACTTCAGGTGAAAAATGCTTTGCCTGACGTTCCGCATCATGCGGAAACTCGTAAGGCAGATCGTGCTTGCGTAATGCGATCTCAATTTCCATTCCTGGATCAGCGTAATTCCCAAGCACTTGCACGACACGCCCAATAGGCTGCGCATGCTTATCTGGGTGTTTCATAATTTCCAGAATGACGACTTGTCCGGCTTGGGCATCGGTATGTTCACCCGGTGCCACCAGAAAATCTTGGCTAATGCGACGATTCTCGGCGACAACAAAACGCACACCATGCTCTTCAAATAAGCGACCAACCACGCGCGAATTTGCTCGCTCCAAAACCTCGACAATTTTGCCTTCCGGCCGACCGCGACGATCCACACCGATCTGGCGCGCCATCACCACGTCACCATGCAAAACTTTGTGCATCTCCTTTTCACTAAGGAACATGTCTGGGCTATCGTCCTCGGTTACGAGAAAACCAAAACCATCAGGGTGTCCCTGCACTTTGCCTTTAATCAAATCAAGCTTATCCACCACACAAAGCGCGCGCTTGCGATTACGCATGAGCTGTCCGTCTCGTTCCATTGCCCGCAGGCGACGACCAAACAATTCCTCTTCGTTGTCATTAATCAGCAGCAACTGTAACAACTCTTCCTCGCTAACCGGCCCGCCCTGCTCCGCCAGTATCTGCAAGATAAATTCTCGGCTCGGTAATGGATGCTCATACGTCTCGCGCTCGCGCTCGAGATAAGGGTCTTGTAGACGTAAATTATTTTTCTTTTTCATTGACAATATGTCCTTTAACAATTAAATTGCGCGCCTTCAGCAAAGCCCAGATGGCGGAATTGGTAGACGCGCACGGTTCAGGTCCGTGTGCCGCAAGGTGTGGAGGTTCGAGTCCTCTTCTGGGCACCAACAAGCAGCATAAAAACAGCGCCGTTACTAGAAATAGTCGGCGCTTTGTTTTTTTCTACTACCCGTGTTTTAACGAATGCCACTTGAGTTGCCTTTTTGACTCCGCACATCGAGATTCGACAGCGCGACTGAGCGCCGAATCTTATCACAGCGTCCCCATCGCCCACGCCACATTAAGAACCGAGTATGCGAACGCATGCCAAAAGTCACAACGTGATCTTCACTAAGAAGTAAGCCGAAAGCCAACTGAGGCAGTATTTTGGCGCACACGCTACGCCGCGATGACTGAATTGACGCAGC
This sequence comes from Gallionella sp., assembly GCA_028687335.1. Taxonomy (GTDB): domain Bacteria; phylum Pseudomonadota; class Gammaproteobacteria; order Burkholderiales; family Gallionellaceae; genus Gallionella. The sequence goes on along the minus strand of JAQUAI010000006.1, from coordinate 24,208 downwards.
TCCCGAAATGTCCGACCTGGCCAGCTGGGCTGTTGTCTACTAGCTTTTACAAATCGCCCTTGCTCGCTGCCACCATCATATCTTTCATGGCAGCCATGACCTTTTCCGCCGCCTTACGCGTATCGGCAGGCATCGCTTTGATGAGCTTCAAATCCATCATCATGGAGATGACCCAACGTTTGCCCGTTGCATCTTCGATGATGGCGATGCGGCATGGCATGAAGGCGATCATCATGGGGTCGGCGGTGAGCATCTTGTTGGCGGTGAGGCCGTCGCAGAAGTTGAATATCTCCATACGCTTGGACGGCTTGCCAGTCAGCGCTTCGATCTCTTTCCATAGTTGGTTCACACCGACGAATTTGAGGTTGTGTTGATTGGCGCGCAGTTTGAGTGATTCCACTGCGTCGTCGAAACTGACGCTCTCTTGCACTTGGAGGCGCGCGATCTGCAACTTCACATCGGCGTAGTTGATGCCCGCCTTATCAGTTGCAGCAACTGCGATTTGTGCAACAGCAAGCAAGAAGATGGCGACGAGTGTTTTGAGTTTTTTCATTTCGATTCCTTTTCTGTTTTTTCAGATCATGCCGAGATTACCTGACATGCCTTTCAGTTTAGGCACGTTCGGCGTGCTGACTTTGACGACTTTTTCATTGCGCAGATGGCGTGCGACCAAGTCCCATATCGGCTCACCGCCTTTGTCTCGCGCTGCCTCACTGACAGGTGCCCAGCCGGCCACTTTGTAAGTCTTGTTCGCATCCAATAATTCGCCGTTCAAGCGCATGTCTTGGATGCGTTGTCCCATCTTGGCGTTCGGCTCGCAGGTGTATTCCAAGCCTCCCACGCGCACCATGTCACCGCCCTGCTGGTAATACGGATCAGGATTGAACAAGTTGTCTCCCACGTCTTCCAACACGTTCTTGATCTGAGCCCCCGTCATCTCGGTGAGAGTGCTGTAGGGATAGGTGATGGCTGTCTGATTGAGCACGTCTTCCATGGTGATAGCGGAACCGGGCAACAGCGATGTGCCCCAGCGGAAACCGGGAGAAAAAGCGATGGGCGCGTCTTTCTCTTTCATCAGTGCATCGAGGATGACTTGGTCGAAGCTGCCGTTGAAATTGCCACGGCGATACAGCAGACCATCGGTGGTCGCTAGTTTTTCGCTGAGCTTGCTCTCGTAAGGAGCACGATGTCTCTGCATCAATGCCGTCATGCTTGGGTCGGCCGCGAGCAGGTTGGAGAACACGGGCAATAGTTTGTAGTTGAAGCTCGTGATCTTTCCAGCTTTGACATCGAAGTCCAACACGCCAAGGAACTTGCCATTGGAGCCCGCATTGGTCACCAAGGTGGTACCGCCACGATTCTTCACAGGGATAGGTGCGGGGATACCATCATGCGTGTGTCCACCTAAGATGGCATCCAGCCCGCTGACGCGCGAAGCGAGTTTCAGATCGACATCCATGCCATTGTGCGACAACAGCACCACGACCTGTGCGCCCTTCTTGCGCACTTCATCTATCGTAGATTGCAGGTTCTCTTCTTGGATGCCATACGACCAATCCGGCACGAAATAGCGCGGGTTGGCGATGGTGCTGTAGGGGAAGGCTTGGCCGATGATGGCGACGGGTACGCCATTCATCTCCTTCATGACGTAAGGCTTGAACACAGGGTCGCCGAAGTCGTTGGTCTTCACGTTGTGCGCGACCACATCCATCTTGCCCTTCAATATCCCCTCTTCCGCTTCTTTGATACGTTGCGCACCATACATGCACTCGAAGTGCATGGTCATCACATCCACGCCCAACTCTAGACACGCTTCGATCATGTCTTGGCCATTGCTCCACAGTGCCTGTCCGCTGCCCTGCCACGTGTCACCGCCATCCAGCAGCAACGCACCGGGGCGCGACGCACGTATCTGTTTGACCAGTGTCGCCAAGTGCGCGAAGCCACCTACCTTGCCGTAACTCTTGGCCGCCTCGATGAAGTTCAGACTGGTGAACGCATGAGCTTGCGCCGTGCCTGGCTTGATGCCGAAGCGCTTAAGTAGTGCATTACCCACCAGATGCGGCGCTTGTCCGCTCATCGCGCCTACGCCGAGATTGATCGCGGGTTCGCGGAAGTGGATCGGATACAGTTGCGCATGACTGTCGGTGATATGCATGAAGCTGACATTGCCACGACGCGGCAAGTCATACATGCGCGAAGCATCGCTCGCGGCATGACTGTCTTCGCTGTTCAGCACGAAACCACCCGCCGTTGCGATGGCCATGATCTGGAGGAATTCGCGACGATTCATACCCATGTGTGATCCTTTTTTGAATGCGGATAGATACTGCAAGAACGTCGAAATGCCCCTCCGCGAACGGGAGGGGCGTATCAACGAGTGTTACTTGTTTACTGGTGATTCAGGATCCAACAACAGTGCGACCAGATCCTTCATCTGCGATTCAGTCAGGATGCTCATATGACCGAAACGAGGCATGTTGGCACATGCATTGGATGCCTTTGCGTTGTAGATGCGTGCATAAACATAACGCTGGATGTCTTCGCCATTGCCACGCACTTTGCCGAAATTCAGCAAGCTAGGACCGATGGTGCCGTAGGCGATCTCTTTGGCCGATAGCTGGTGGCAGTTGTAGCAATTGCCACCGGGTACGTCTTCAGGTTTGTCGCTCCATGTCATGCCGCGACCACTCTGCGCTAACTTCTCGCCCGCTTTCCAGTCGCCCATGAACTTGCCATCTGCGGGGTACTTGATCGCTTCTGCTTCCTTAGCCTCCAGTTTGGCTTTCAATTTGGGTGGAAGTTTGTCGACGTACTTGCTGCATGCTGCCTGAAGTTCGTCTTGGTTCACGCGAGTGGCCTTGGCGATGCCTTTGTCACGGAAATCGCGCTTCACGATCTCAGCAGTCTTGGTATCTAGGTCAGTCGCTTGCACAGGTGCCATCGCCAACGCGAAAGTGGCTGCGACGGTGATGCTCATCAGTTTTGCATTCATGTTCATCTCCCCTTTATCGTTTCAGACCGGGACCGACATACTCGGCACCATTCGCATTGACGGCCAAGAAGGTAGTCAATGCAATCGTCGCTTCAGAAGCGAACTTGGGTTCTGGGAAGCGTTGTTGACGGAAGCAGTCGTTCAAACGCCATTGGAAAGAACGTGTCAGCCCTTGCGATACGCGATAGGCAGGCCAACCAGTGTAGGCGATTTGTGCGTCTTTCTTGCTGCTACGCATGTTGGGCAGATCCTGCATGCGGATGCGAACACCACTGGTAGCATGACAAGTGGAGCAAGCGAAGTCATAGGGGCCAGCACGATAGTTGAATATGCGTTTGCCGATCTCATACGATTCTTTGACTTTTGGGTGCTTGGTCGAGACTGCCATCTTGATGCCCTTGGATTGTCCCACCACGTAGGTCGCCAGCGATGAAATGTCAGACGGCTTCTTGCTGCTTGCGAAAGGCTTGGCAGTGATCTCATCCTCGGTGAAACCTTGCAGTGTCGTCATACAGGTCAACAAGCGTGACTCCAAGTCCTGTACCTTTTTCGTATCTTTAAAATACTTCGGCAGTTCGGAATATGCGCCCTTCACCACACCCGCGCCTTTACCCAGATCGCATTGCTCCAGACTGACCTTGTTCGGACCCGCTGCTTTCTTCCACAACTCTTCGCCGCGCATCTCGTCGAACTCGGCAGGATTGCCATCACTGATCATCTCGCGGTATTGCTCGATGCGATCCGAATCGGTTACCGCACTGTCTGCCGCAACGGCAGCAAAGCTTGTCGACAATGCCAGCACCATCATTGCTTTATGTATTTGATTGGTGTTCATTTGTTCTCCCTGATAAAAAATGGCCATGCAGTCGCATAGCCAATTTATTCATTCATCGCATCATGCTGCGATCGTCGCCTCGTCGGTACGGCTATCGCCTTTATTATCGACCCAGCTGACCGCAATTTTTTCCCCAACCGCACCGCCTTTGAAACGGAAAAGCAGGTATGGATTCTTTGAGATAGATTGACCAAACTGACCATCCAGCACTGTGCGCCCCTGATACTGCGCCTTCACTTCCGTGATAAACCAAGCCGGCACCAGCGTGCCATCAGCCTCTTTGCGCAAGCCGGTTTCCATTTCGTGCTGCATGAGAATTTTGACTTCGGTCACCCCATCTTTGGCGGTGGCACGAATCTTCATTGGATTACCCATAATATTTCCCCTAATCGTTTGAGTTGTCGTCGTCCGTGTTTAACCGCCACAACCACCGGCAGTCACCTTAACTTCTTTGGCAACGCGATAGTATTTCCCACCCGCCTTAACGAGTGCGATAACGTTAGCGGTTTGTCCCATCTTGACACGTGTTGTGATCAATCCTTCCGTACCCTGAGGAATAACGAAGCTTGCTGCCAGCACATTGGGGTTTTTATCCACCAGAATTGAAATCTGCTCAATATCGGCCAAATTGCTAGCTACTGAGACAGGGACTACCGAGCCATTTTCAGCAATTTCCGGCACAGTCAGCTGAATCGCTGTTGCGCTGTTCTCGGGAATAATCACGCCCAATGCATTCAGCGCATCATCCATGCTCTTTGCCGAAAAAGCCGCCTTATTCCATTCGGCTAATGCAGCTCCCGATTGCAACAAACCCAGACCACCAAACAATGCGAGCAAACCCATACTGCCGCCCGCCTTCAACGCCTTGCGGCGATTCAAATCAACTTCTGCTTTCATCGTATCTCCTCTTTCAGTTTGCGTAGTAATGCGCTATGAACTTAGAAGCGGTGTGTGTACATGAACTGCCAATTGAGCTGGCTGTGATCAATGCTATAACCACCAGCAGCTGCAGGTGCCGTTACCGTCACCCGAGGAACATAGGTAGCAGAGACATTGATCTCGGAAACCTTATCCATGGCATAGCCTACACCACCGGTGTAGTGATTTTTAACTGTTGCTGGGAACAATGGATTAACTGTGGTATCTGGCACCGGATTGTTGGCCAAGTTCATGCCCGCGCGCAATGTGACAGCTGGCGATGTTTTATAGGCAAAACCCAAGTTGAATACATCTTGGTCTTTCCAGTTTTGCGGCATTCTCATATCCATCGCAATGCCACCCATGTCAGTACTGGTGAAGGTCATATGAAAATCTTTCATCACCTTGGCCCAGCCAACACGCTTGTAGTCGGCAACCAGCATCAAGTCATCTGTAGCCTGATAAGCCATACCAAAACCATAAGTCTCTGGGAATTGGAAATCAACAATGCTGATATTGCCATTGAGTGTGTAGGTTGTTCCTGCCGGCCCCATCGCACCTGCGTTATCAATCATGCGCATTTGTGCACCACCCGTAGTCATATCACCCAGACTCGTTTTTGAGTGATAGGTCGCCCCCAATGTCAATTGATTATTCACTCTATAAGTCATACCCAGCTTGCCAGACCAACCTGTTGCATTCGCTTTGCCAGTAAACTTACTATTATTGGAGAAGTCAAAGTAACCCACGTTGGTCGCCCCCCCCAAAAATGGAGGCAGTGCCGCCGCACCTGCACCAGTAGCCGTCAAATTGCCGCTAGCAGCAAGCGCGCCCATTTGTGCCGAAGTCATCGCCATCTGCAAGTCCATACCGCCCCAAACCAAGCTTAGCGAACCGCCAATATTCAAATCAGGTGTTACGTCATATGCCAGAGGCACGATTACGTTACCAACACTCACCTCGGAACGGCTGGGCAAACCGGAACCAGCTCCCACCCAATCCAGCGGCGAATACTCTGTCCCCATACCACCTTGGGCAAATACGCCAACACCATAGGCCAGCTGGCCTTGTTTTTTAACCCAACCACCTGCGGGCATGAAATAGGCTGTACCGCCCGAGTTGGCATTGGGAGCTGGTGCAACACGCGAAACCACATCGGGATGCAATCCGCCCACTGCCACATCCAAGCGGCTCGTCCCCTCGGCCATCAAACCGATGGTTGAGGGATTGTTTGCCATGCCCGCAGCACCATTGTCATAAGCCATGGATGCGCCACCCATCGCAGTCGCGATAGGGCCGTAACCTTCCATCAACATACCGTTGGTTGCGTGAGCCAGTGGCGATACTGTTACACCTGCGACCAACATTGAAACTACAATCTTTTTGACTTTCATGCGACTCTCCCTGAGCGTTTATATGTGCAACTTATTTGATGTTGCGATTGCATGATTGAAAATGAGTTTCGTGTATTACACAAACAGGCAAATATCTGTTTCACCTGCGAAGCCAAAGAACATGGATGCACCGCCGTATTCGACGTTGTCGATAAACTCTGCCTTATCAAACTCAAACAAGTCCACGGTCATCTGACATGCTATGAACTTTACGTCCATTTCCAGACACATTTCGCGCAGCTCTTCCAGTGAGGCAACACCTTTATCCTTGAGCTTGTTTTTCATCATCATGGTTGCCATGCTTTCCATACCTGGAAGCATTTGCACCATCACCGGCATCGGGATAGGCATCGGCATCGCCGGATTGGCAAGTGGGCTGATCTTCACGTCAGAGAGATCTTTGCGCAACAGTTGCAAACCGTAGAAGGTAAAAAATATTTGAACTTCATAACCCAACGCTGCTGCCGTTGAGGCCAGAATAAATGGCGGGTACGCCATATCCAACGTGCCCTTGGTGGCGATGATCGCCATTTTTTTGGTGGTCATGTTTTTCCCTTAGCCTGGATGTGTGAAATTATTTCTTCTGCATGAAGAAAATGTACTTGCCGCCTTCTTCAGTATTGGACAGCAGCGTATTGCCAGTTTGATCGGCGAACGCCTGCATATCCTTTACCGCACCGCAATCGGTCGCGATCACTTTGAGAACTTGACCTGAGGTCATATCCGTCAACGATTTTTTGGTTTTCACGATGGGCAATGGGCAAGACAGACCGCTAGCATCAAACTCTTTATCAAAATTCATTCTCAAATCTCCTACTGGTTAATAAATCACTACTCTACAAAAAGGCCACACTCCGATGCAATCGGTGCGAGCGTGTAATTAAGAACGTGTGTGCGGTTTGCGTCCATACCCACGACGGGTAAAGGTCATAGCCCGATGGGGTTATCTTTTAGCAGATGCTAATAGACCTTATAAATCAAAAGGGAAAGCGCGCTAAACAACATCGCAGAACTTAAATTTTGACGACTTCGCAGATGAGCATTCAGCTCGGGAGAAAATGGAACAGACATCCGCCTCATAGCTTCATGCGGATATCCGTTCCAAGGTACATCACATCAATACATCATCCATGATGTTTTTGAGCCAGTAGCCCGCCAACGTGCCCTCAATCTCGGAGCGTGCAGCAGAAACACCGCCACCTTCTGCCGATACCATGGCCTGTTTTTCCGCGTTAAAGCGGAACACGTTAGCCACGTGCATCGCCTCACGATCACTCACCATGCTGTAGCAAGTATTGACGATGGTTGGGGCTTGATCTGGCACTTTGCCTTGCATCAACTCGATAATTGCCGCCGCGCAAACTTTGGCTTGCGAAGTAGCCATATGACCAGATTTTGGCAACGCTGCCGCTACCGCATCACCGATAACGTGGACGTTTTTGTGAACTTTGGATTCGTAGCTAAGAAAATCTACCTCACACCAGCGCTTATCCGCACTCACCACGCCAGCCATGCTGGCCACAACGCCAGCCTTCATCGGTGGAATGATATTCAGTACATCAGCTTTAACATCCTCGAACTCGGTCTTGGCAATTTTGCCAGCCACGTCAACCTTGCTCACGGCTGCATTAGCGCGATATTCGATCATGCCGGGATACAAATCTTTCCACGCCGCCATGAACAAGCCCTTCTTGGATGTGATGTCTGGATTAGCATCCAGTATCAACACCTTGGATTTAGGCTTGCTATTTTTCAGGTAAGAAGCCACTTGGCAAGCACGCTCATATGGTCCGGGAGGGCAACGATAGGGAGCTTTAGGAATGGAAAGCGCGAACACGCCACCATCCGGCATCGACTCCAGTTGTTTGCGCAACATCACTGTTTGCGCACCCGCTTTCCATGCATGAGGAATACTCTCGTTGGTCACATCCGCAGTCAAACCTTCGATCTGGTCGAACATGAAATCAACACCCGGTGCAACGATCAGCCGGTCATATTTCAAATGGCCATTCGCCAACATGACGGCTTGTTTTTCGGTGTCAATGGCAGTCACTTCGCCATGAATCAGTTTGATGCCGTATTTCTTTTTCAGCGTATCGTAGCTTTGCGTCAAATCATCAATGGTACGGGTACCGCCCAACACGGTATTACTCATCGGGCAAGAGATAAACTTGGCATTACGCTCGACCAGCACCACCTCAATTTTGTTGTTACTCCAAGTGCGAATGTACTTGGCGGCAGTTGCCCCGCCAAAGCCACCGCCCACAATCACGACACGCTGCCCTTTTTTCTTAACGATCTCACTCGATGCAAAGGCCAACCCCGGGAACGCACCGATGGCAATGCCTGCTCCGCTCAACTTCAAAAAATCACGACGATTTATCGACATGTTCTGCTCCTCAAATAGTCTGTCTGGATATTGCGCGAGTTACTCAACGCTTCAGGGAGGCGAAATAGCTACCCATCAACTCGAACTCTTCATCGGTGTAACCCTTGGCATGCTGATGCATTACCGTTGCAGGGCGAGCTCCCGATTTGAAATCCTTCATTTGAGTCACAAACAGAGCCTTGTCCAATCCAGCCAGCACTGGCATACCGCCCTGACTTTTTCCATTCGTACCATGACAAGCCGCACAGGATGCAGCCAAACTGCGGGCATGTTTATTGACTTCCGCATGCGCCCCAACCATCGGTAAAAGCAGCCCAACAGCAACCACCAAATGCTTGATCATTCTCATTGTTCCTCCCTGTTAGAAAACCATCTTCAAGATACTGACACCACCGATTTCGGCTCGGTCAGATACAACCTCTCACACACAAATTACATTTAGAGACTGTGCGCGTATTAGGAAGGCTGTAGCCCCTAGCGTCCATACCCACGAAGGGTATAACCCCATAATCACAAAGGGTTATTATTAGCAATAACTAATTCAATGAATACTAATAAGTCTTAGAACTTAGACTCAAGAAAGAGAAAAATAGGATATATGGTTAGCCATCAATCTTCCTTACCATAAGGACAGCAGGCTTAGCCTTACCTATAAGAGGGTTGAACAACCATAATGAATCGACATTTAAACTGCATGTGGCAACACCAAAACGACACTAACGGCACTTGAGCCACGTAAAACTATCTTACCTCCCCGTCAGGAAGTTTATCGTGGCATTCCGAAAAAATGCGCGCTGAACACTGGCGACAAATTTCCGTATCCAACGTGGAATAAACAGGCTTAATCCAATTCGACATCGCAGGAAAAAATCCCCCTGCCCCAATATCATCCAATTTATCGGCCTTACGCAAAAATTTATAAATCGCGTCACTGCAACGATAAAAATACAAGCCTCCGCCCATCTTTCGGCGACGCCTTGCTTCCTGCTCCAACATTTGAGCCCCTGCAACATCAACAAAAGTAATGCCCCGCGCAACGATCAAAACAGACTTTTGTTGCGGATTAACTTCATCTATACGCATTAGCTGAGTGCGGACATGATCTACCGCACCAAAAAAAACTGCCCCGTCAACTCGTACCATGCTTAGTTGAGGACATTGCGCATGCCCCTCGGCACCGACAAAGTGATAAGTCCCCTCACCCTGTGCTGGAACAACAGGGGTTATATTTGGACGAGAAACACGATAAAGGTAAATAGAGAGCGAAAGCAGAATGCCAAAAAATATTCCCTTCTCCAAATCGACCAGCGTACCTAAAAGAGTTGCCCATAGAATAATGGTCTCAGCAAGGCTAGTTTTCCCAATTTCAATAATATGATGAAAATCAATCAATCCCCATGCAACAAGGAAAAGAATACCGGCCATTGCCGCAGTCGGTAGATACGATGCCAACGGCGCAACTAAAAACAAAATCAGCAACAGAAAAATCGACGCATACACCGTCGCCATCGGCGTGCGAGCCCCAGCCGCATAGTTCACACCGCTACGATTAAACGAACCGCACGAGGCATAGCTGGAAAAAAAGCTACCTACCAAATTTGATAGCCCCTGACCAATAAACTCCTGATTACCATCAATGCGCTGTTCCGATTTTATTGCGATGGCGCGCGAGATGGAAACTGCCTCGGTCAATGCCAGCATGGTTACCACTAAGGCGGGGAACAATACCTTATGGATCGTCTCGTAAGAAAAATCTGGCAACGATAGCGGTGGTAATTGTGCCGACAATGCCCCCACAGTTTTAATCAGCGTCGTTTCGGCACCCAACTCCAAATTCAACAGATACGCCAGCACGCTGCCAATCACCATCGCCACAATCATATAAGGCATCTTGGGAATATAGCGCTTCGCCAAAATACCGGCAGCCAGTGTCGCCGCGCCTACCAGCGTAACCCAAGGGTTGATGTCACCGATTTGCGCAATCAAGCGTTCGATCACCACATAAAACGGTGCACCGCGTTCGATGGCGATACCGAAGAAGTTTTTCACCTGACTGGCCGCGATCAACAGTGCCGCACCCGCCGTGAAACCGATGACCACCGTATGCGAGATAAAGTTGACCAGCACGCCCATACGCGCAAGGCCTAGTATCAGTTGAAACAGGCCAACCAGAAAAGTCAGCGTCAACACCATACGAATAAATTCAGCCGAACCCGGATCGGCCAGGGGGCTCATAGCGGCAAACACTGCAATGGAGATGGCGGTGGTCGGCCCCGACACCAGATGCCATGATGAGCCGAACAATGCGGCGATGATGGCCGGCAACATAGCCGCATACAAACCATATTCCGGCGGCATCCCCGCGATAGTGGCAAACGCCACCCCCTGCGGCAGGACAATCAAGGCACCTGTAAGTCCCGCGATTAAATCGTCCCGGGTGGATTGCTTGTTCACCAAGTGCTTCCATTTCATAAAAGGAAGCATCTGGTAAATCCAATAATTGCGCGAATGGGTAGCTTTCAAGATGTCGTATTTAACCTATGGTTTGGTAGTAGAGATTTTGCGGATGGTTCGCCTGCGCAAAGAAGAACCAGCGTTCCGCCAGCAAGCCCGCATACTGAAGTATAAATGCGAATCCCAACAAAACTGGACTGAATAAACCGATAGCCAGCAGGAGTAACGGCAACACGAAAGTCAGCACCAAAAAAGTCGGCTTAATCGAGCGCATGAACGCCTCATTTTTACCGTGAAAAAACTCACGCGTGTTAAATGATCCACCCATTGAACCCATCGAACGCTGCACGATGTGCGGATGCTTAACCCCAATCGCGGTTTGCATTGTTGATTTGGCCTTCAAGTGCGCATTGCGTACTAGCGAAGCGGCCCGACCGATAAATGCCAACAATGTGATGATGATTGCCCAACCGGCAAAAAAGTCCGCCTGATCCGGCGCAGCCGAAGCAGCATAAAACGCCGCGAGAATAAAACCCGACGAACCGCCGAGCAGAATGTAGTTAATCACCGTCAGTGGTGTATGCCATTCACGCAGAAAACGCAGACAGGCATAGATCATGCCGGTGCAAACAAACAGCACAAAAGCCAGCAAAGTACCGATCACGCCAAGCACCACCGACAGGTCAATAATCAAGCCGCTGGGCAAGGTCACCACCTCGGGGCGATACGCCAGCAGATGCGATACACCGTAGAGAAATGCAATGCCCATGAATGCAGGCAATGCAATGACCTCGCGCGACAGCCAAGATGTGCGCCACATCGTCGCGGAACGCCATGCTCGTTCTGGACGGCCCAGGTGGAAAAACGAAGCAATCAATCCGCCTATAAGCAGCAATAGCACCAACACACTGCCGTAACCGTAAAAAGCATCCGACTGCATTGGCAGTAAGCCAAACAAGGCATAGGACTGATGTGTAAACAAAGCGAGGAATAATCCCTGCCCTGCCCCGATGAGCGTGGTTAAAAATATGACTGAGAAGGCTGGTTTCATAGTGACACACCTAAAATTTCGTCATTCCCGCGCAAGCGGAAATCCAGTTCAACAAACTAAAACACCGGTATCGCAAAAAATCCCGACACCACGTTAACTCCAACCGCCCGACTCACACTCACGTGTGAATGACAGAGGCAGTATTTTTATCCAGCCATTACCATGCCGAGACATCATCCATCGATGACTCATCTTTACCTGGCTTGGGTAGCTGACCGTCAACCTTAAGCGGATTATCGGCACGCTCCAATTCATCAGCATGAATCTTGAGCTTGGTTTTACGGCGCGGCAGATAATGGTTGGCCGGATGTGTACCCCATTCCGGCATCAGCGCATAACCGCCGTCTTCGCGTATCGCCTGCGATACTGTGGATTCAGGATCGTGAATATCGCCAAACAGACGCGCGCTAGTCGGGCAAGCTTTGACGCACGAGGGCTTGCGATCAGCTTCTGACATGGATTGATCGTAGATGCGATCCACGCACAAAGTGCATTTCTTCATCACCTTGGCTTTTTCATCAAACTCGCGCGCGCCATACGGACAAGCCCAAGTGCAATATTTGCAGCCGATGCACTTGTCGTAATCCACCAGCACGATGCCGTCTTCCTTGCGCTTATACGACGCACCAGTCGGACACACCGGCACGCAAGGCGGATCTTCGCAATGCAGGCAAGATTTGGGGAAATGCAGTGTTTCGCTATGCGGGTACTGACCGATCTCATAAGTCTGCACGCGATTGAAGAATGTACCTGTTGGATTCAACCCGTAGGGATTCTCGTCGCATAATGGCCCAGCCGAACCCGAAGTATTCCACTCTTTACAACTGGTTACGCAAGCATGGCAGCCAACGCAAACATTCAAGTCGATGACAAGCGCAAGTTGTGTCATTTTGCACCGCCCTTCTTCTTGCCGCCGCCGAAGTAGGCCTGCCAGATCGGATGTTCTTTCATACCGGGATATTTTTTCATGGGCTTAAATTGCGGCGAGGTTTGTTCAGGCTCGCCCTCTTCCGCTTTATAAATGCGCACACGCACGTCGTACCAAGCCGCCTGACCGGTGATCGGGTCGGAATTGGAAAAACGCTTGCCGTCCGCTCCCGGCGGCAACTCTTCAGAGATCACGTGGTTGAGCAAAAATCCTTGCTGCGATTCGTTCGCATCAGGCGACAGATTCCATGCCCCAGCAGCTTTGCCGATGGCATTCCATGTCCATACTGTGCCCGGCTCGACCGACTCACTGTAACGCGCCATGCAACGCACCTTACCCCATTGCGATTCGCACCAAATCCAGTCGCCATCGGCGATACCTGCATTTTTCGCAGTCAGCGCGTTGACGTAAAGGTAGTTGTGCGTATGGATCTGACGCAACCATGCGTTCTGCGAATCCCACGAGTGGTACATCGCCATCGGGCGCTGAGTCAATGCTGACAGCGGGTACTTGAGCTTGTCGGTGGTTTGCGTTTCCAGCGGCTCATAGTAGAACGGCAGCGGATCAAAGAAAGTTTCGATACGTTTTGCCAAATGTGCAGGCGGTTGGCGCGTGATACTCCTGCCCTGCGCGGCGAGGCGGAACTTCTGTAGCACTTCGGAATACAAGTGAATCAGGATAGGCTCGGCGTAACGCGTAATACCGCTGCGCTGTGACCATTCCAGATACCCCTTATTCCAGTTACGCATAAACTGATAGGAACGCGGCAACACATGGTGATGCACGCAGTCGTTCTTGGCATACATTTCCCATTGGTTCGGATTCGGTTCACCCTTCATCGATTTCTCGCCCCCCTTGCCGCGCCAACCGGAGAGGAAGCCGATACCGGAACCAGGTGCAGTCTCCCAATTGACGATAAAGTCGGGATAGTCGCGGTATTTGCGCTCGCCCTCTTTGGTGACAAAGGCAGGCAACTTCAATCTCGTGCCAAGTTCGATCAGCACTTCTTGGAACGGCTTGCACTCACCTGTCGGTGGCACTACGGGAATGCGCACCGAATCCACAGGGCCGTCGAATTCGGAGATCGGACGATCCAGCATGGACATCACATCGTGCCGTTCGAGGTAAGTCGTATCGGGCAGAATCAGATCGGCAAATGCGGTGGTTTCGGAATGGAATGCATCACATACCACTAGGAACGGAATTTTGTACTCGCCATTTTCTTCTTTGTCGCAAAGCATTTTGCGCACTTCGCTGGTATTCATCGAAGAATTCCATGCCATGTTGGCCATGAACAACAGCAGCGTATCGATCTTGTAGGGGTCACCGCGCCATGCATTGGTAATGGCATTGTGCATCAAGCCGTGTACCGACAGCGGATACTCCCAGGAGAATGCCTTATCAATACGCACCGGAGAGCCGTCCGCGTGAACGAACAAATCGTCTGGGTCGGATGGCCAACCCAATGCCATACCGTCCAGCGGCGTATTTGGCTGCACGGCACGCGGATCATTCGGCGTGCGTGCGCAAGGTGGAATCGGGCGTGGGAATGGCGGTTTGTGACGGAAGCCACCGGGTCTATCAATGGTCCCCAGCAGCGTCATCAAAATAGAAAGTGCGCGTATGGTTTGAAAGCCATTGGAGTGCGCCGCCAAGCCACGCATGGCGTGGAACGAAACGGGGTTGCCGGTGACAGTGTCGTGCTCCTTACCCCATGAATCGGTCCATGCAATAGGCAGCTCAATTTTTTGATCGCGCGCGGTAATACCCATTTCATGCGCCAAACGCTTGATGGTATCGGCAGGAATTCCCGTGATTTGCTCCGCCCACTCTGGCGTGTAATCTTTGACGCGGTCTTGCAGTAATTGGAACGCCGGTTTGACCGCAACACCGTCAGCCAATTTGAATTCGCCCAGCAGATACGGATCGGCACCTTCGGTATGGGTAATCACTGCCTTGTTAGTATTGCGATCCCACCACAGCTTATTCTGCGGATCGTAGCAACCTTCTTCTTCCGGCACTTCGGTGCGCACGAACATACCAAACTCGTCGTGCTTATCGTCCAGATTCACCAACTGTCCTGAGTTGGTGTAACGCACCAGAAATTCGCGGTCGTACAGACCGAGCGCGATAATTTCGTGAATCAGTGCCAGCATCAACGCACCGTCCGTACCGGGGCGGATGGGCACCCACTCGTCAGCGATAGCCGAGTAACCAGTTCGTACCGGATTGATAGAGATGAAACGACCACCCTCGCGCTTGAATTTAGCCAGCGAGATCTTCATCGGGTTGGAGTGGTGATCTTCCGCCGTGCCAATCATGATGAACAGCTTGGAACGTTCGAGGTCGGGGCCGCCGAATTCCCAGAACGAGCCGCCGATGGTGTAGATCATGCCTGCGGCCATATTGACCGAACAGAAACCGCCGTGTGCCGCATAGTTCGGCGTACCAAACTGCCGCGCAAACAAGCCGGTCAGCGCCTGCATCTGATCGCGGCCGGTAAACAGCGCGAACTTCTTCGGGTCGGTCGCGCGCAGCTTACCTAAGCGCTCGGCCAGAATGGAGAAAGTTTCCTCCCAGCTAATCGCCTCGAATTCGCCTGCTCCGCGCTCGCTGCCAGGCTTGCGGCGCAAGGGCTGAGTCAACCGCGCTGGCGAGTACTGTTTCATAATGCCAGACGAACCTTTGGCACAGATCACGCCATTATTGAGCGGATGATCGGGGTTGCCGTCGATGTAGCGCACCTCGCCATTGCGCATATGCACACGAATACCGCAACGGCACGCGCACATATAACAAGTCGTTTTCTTTATTTCGGTTTTTGCATCCGCGACAGGCGGCGCAAAGGGATCATGCAATGGAGTCGATGACATGGGTAGCGAGTGTGTTTTTTAGTTATCGAGAAACAACAGCCTTAGGAAATCAGTCGGCTTTTTATGGTGCGCAAGTATGCGTATCACGCGCCAGCACTGCCATAGCCGTGATGAGGGATTGCGGCATAACCCGTAAGGGGGGTGTATCCCTCAACCCATGAGGGGTATCGCCAACCCAATGCCCTTACTCTACTGTGCCGCCCCATACCAGAAGCAGTTGACTCTAACAATTTAGGGAGGCACGTATGGCATTGGTTAACCCGCATGGCGGGAGCGATCTAAAACCGCTGTTGTTAGCAGGCGAAGATCTAATCGCAGAGTTAAATCGGGCACGCAGTTACCCCAAGGTAACAGTAAGTTCACGCGAAAAAGGCGACCTCATCATGCTGGGCATCGGCGGCTTCACACCGCTGGCAGGCTTCATGAGTCACGCCGACTGGCAAGGCGTATGCGACGGCATGACGCTCACCAACGGCCTGTTCTGGCCCATCCCCATCACCCTTTCCACCGACAAATCGGCTGCTGACGCCATCCCCACTGGCGACCAAATCGCGCTGGTCGATCCCGACGACGGCAGCATCCTCGCCACCATGCAGGTGACCGAGAAATACACCATCGATAAAGCCCACGAATGCGCCACCGTATTCGGCACCACCGACATCGCACACCCTGGTGTGAAAATGGTGATGGAACAGGGCGAGGTGAATCTGGCCGGGCCAGTGAAAGTACTGTCGCAAGGCGGCTTCCCGCAGAAATACGGCACGATGTTCATGACCCCGAAAGAGACGCGTGCGCTCTTCACCGAGATGGGCTGGAGCAAGGTCGCTGCGTTCCAAACGCGCAACCCCATGCACCGTTCGCATGAATATCTGGCCAAAATCGCTATCGAGGTATGCGACGGGGTGATGATCCACTCTCTACTCGGCAATCTCAAACCGGGCGACATCCCAGCCGAGGTACGCACCCACGCCATCATCGCATTGACCAAAAACTACTTCGTCGGCAAAACCGTCGTTCAGGCGGGTTACCCGCTGGACATGCGTTATGCCGGCCCGCGCGAAGCCTTGTTGCATGCGCTTTTCCGCCAGAACTACGGCTGCTCGCATCTGATCGTTGGCCGCGACCACGCTGGGGTCGGAAAGTACTACGGCCCGTTCGACGCGCACCACATCTTCGACACCATCCCCCACAACGCACTGGAGACGCAAGCACTCAAGATCGACGTTTCCTTCTGGTGTTACAAGTGTGGCGGCATGGCCTCAGCTCGCACCTGCCCGCATTCTGATGACGACCGTTTGCAAGTGTCTGGCACCCAGTTGCGCAAGATGCTCTCGGAAGGCGAAGATGTCCCCGCTGAATTCAGTCGTCCCGAAGTGTTGGAAATATTGCGCAAGTACTACGCCGAATTGGCTGAAAGTGAAAAAGCGAAGTGAGACTCAACGGGCATTCAACATCCATTGACTGCCTGAACTACCTTGTAATTAATGTTTTATTTTTGAGGAGGAATTAATGTTTACGAGCAATCCATTTGCCACACTTTCAGGAGTCATTTCACCCGAAATGATGCAGGGGTATATCGTTCTTATGGTCCTGCTGGTCATGGGCGGAACGATACTCGACATGCTGCACAAGAAGAGCGCGAAGTATTTCTTTG
This sequence comes from Gallionella sp., assembly GCA_028687335.1. Taxonomy (GTDB): domain Bacteria; phylum Pseudomonadota; class Gammaproteobacteria; order Burkholderiales; family Gallionellaceae; genus Gallionella. Next base: position 6,717 of record JAQUAI010000006.1, on the reverse strand, counting down.
AGAACGCGAAAAAAGCCCAGAAGAGTGCCAAGCGCGAAGTGAGCGGCGGCGAGAAAGTCGCGATGGCCGTGGGCGTGCTGACTAACGAAGTGATGACCGCTGGCGAGTTCAGCAACCCGCAACGCCGGATGTCCCACTTGCTGATGATGTACGGCTTCATGATGTTCGTGGTGACCACCGCGATCATGATCTTCTCGCCGGACACCACCTCTACCCTGATGCCGCAGCTGTGGCACATCGGCGCACTGATGCTGGCCATCGGCGGCTACTGGTTCTGGTTCGCCATCCGCGTTGACGTGGCTGCGGAAGGTCTGCCTATTTTCCGCTTCGAGCGCGCCGACATGTTCATCGTCTCGGTGCTGGCCACCTCGACCTTCGCCCTGCTCTGGTCATACAGCGGCGGCGGGCTGAACCTGTTGTTCGTCCTGTTCATCCTGTCCAGCACCATGCTCTTCGGCGGCGTGTACTGGTCCAAGTTCGCCCACATGTTCTTCAAGCCAGCTGCGGCCTTCCAGAAGCGCGTCATCATGGCCGATGGCGGGCGCGAAAACCTGCCCCCCGACTATGACCTGACCGATCCCGCAGTACATGCCAAGTTCCCAGATATCCCCCAGTACATGGGCAAAAATCCGCCCAACATGGGCTTGTGTATCAAAGCTGAAAGAGCGAAACACTACTAACACTGTCTTGCCCCATTTTCTATAAAAATAGAGGAATAAATTATGCCAACCTTTGTATATATGACTCGTTGCGATGGGTGCGGAGAATGCGTCGACATCTGCCCATCCGACATCATGCACATCGATAAAAAGCTGCGCCGTGCTTACAACATCGAACCAAACATGTGCTGGGAGTGTTACTCCTGCGTAAAAGCCTGCCCACATCAGGCGATTGATGTACGCGGCTATGCAGACTTCGCGCCACTGGGACACTCGGTACGCGTAATCCGTGATGAGGAAAAAGGCACCATTGCTTGGCGCATCAAGTTCCGCAACGGTAAAAAAGATATGGAGCTGCTGGCACCTATCACGACCAAGCCTTGGGGCTCGGCAACACCAAAACTCGCAGACGTACCCGCTCCAAGCAAGGAGATGCGAAACAGTGAATTATTGTTCAACGAGCCAAAATACATTCGCATGGATAACGGTGGTCTACACACACTGGAATCCAATGGCCTGGAAATCAAAGAGGGAGTGCAATACTGATGAGCTACCAGACAATTATTGAAGATGATATCGACATCTTGGTCGCCGGTGCGGGCCTAGGCGGTACGGGCGCGGCATTTGAAGCCAGATACTGGGGGCAAAACAAGAAGATCGTCATCGCCGAAAAAGCAAACATCATGCGTTCTGGTGCGGTAGCCCAGGGCCTGTATGCGATCAACTGTTACATGGGCACACGCTTTGGCGAAAACAATCCTGAAGACCATGTGCGCTATGCACGTATCGACCTGATGGGTATGGTACGTGAAGACCTCGCTTTTGATATGGCACGTCACGTTGACTCCACTGTGCATAATTTTGAAGAATGGGGTCTACCCATTATGCGCAACGAGAAGAAGGGTTCATATCTGCGTGAGGGACGTTGGCAGATCATGATTCACGGTGAATCCTACAAACCTATCGTTGCTGAAGCGGCCAAGAAGTCGGCGGACAAGGTTTTCAACCGCGTCTGTTTAACTCACCTGCTGATGGATGAATCCAAAGAAAACCGCGTTGCCGGTGCTGTGGGCTTTAATGTCCGCACAGGTAACTACCACGTATTCAAGTCCAAAACAGTTGTCTGCGGTGCCGGTGGCGCTTCCAACATCTTCAAGCCACGTTCCGTCGGCGAAGGTGCGGGCCGTGTCTGGTACGCACCGTGGTCTTCGGGTTCCGCCTATGGTCTGATGATCGAAGCTGGCGCGAAGATGACACAGATGGAAAATCGTATCGTGCTGGCTCGATTCAAGGATGGTTATGGCCCAGTCGGTGCCTACTTCCTGCACCTCAAGACCTACACCCAGAACGCCTACGGTGAAGAGTACGAGTCCAAGTGGTTCCCCGCACTTCAGCAAATGGTCGGCAAGGAATACCTAGATCCTGAAGTGTCGCACCGTACTCATCGCCCTATTCCGACTTGTCTGCGTAACCACGCAATCATCAACGAGGTAAATGCTGGTCGAGGCCCGATTCACATGGTCACCATGGAAGCGTTCCAAGACCCGCACCTGGAAGAGATCGGTTGGCACAACTTCTTGGGCATGACTGTCGGTCAGGCGGTACTTTGGGCAGCCACAGACGTTGACCCTAAGTATGAAAACCCTGAGCTGACCACCTCCGAGCCTTATGTCATGGGTTCGCATGCTACTGGTTGCGGCGCTTGGTGCTCTGGCCCTGAAGATGTATCACCACCAGAATACTACTGGGGCTATAACCGTATGACCACTATTGAAGGTCTGTTCGGTGCAGGTGACGCGGTTGGCGGTACACCGCACGCCTTCTCGTCGGGCTCTTTCACTGAAGGTCGCCTAGCAGCCAAAGCTGCCTGCAAATATATAGATGACGGCAAAGCAGAAGGTATCCGTGTTTCCGACGCACAGATCAATCGTCGCAAGGAGCAGATCTACAAGCCACTGGAAACTTACCGTGTTTTCAGCAATGAAGTCGTTGCTGGTACCGTTAACCCTAACTTCATCAATCCGAGACAAGGTCTGGATCGTTTGCAAAAGCTGATGGATGAGTACTGTGGTGGTTTTGGTGTTAACTACATGACCAATGACAAGCTCCTGAATATCGGCCTGAAGAAGATGTCGATTCTGGGAGAAGATCTGGAAAAAGTCGCAGCGTCCGACATCCATGAACTGCTGCGCGCATGGGAACTGAAGCATCGCTTCCTCACCTCTGAAAGTGTGTTCCATCACACCCTGTTCCGTAAGGAAACACGTTGGCCGGGATACTACTACCGTGGTGATGCAATGAAACTGGATGACCAGAACTGGCACGTACTGACAGTCTCCCGTCGCGATCCAAAAACAGGTGAATACACGATGGAAAAAGCACCGCTCTACCACTTGGTAGGTGATGCAGAAAAAGCGCCACCAGAAGGGCACTAAGCAAATATCGGCTTGATTTACTGTTTTTGTAAAATCAGGCTTACGCAAAGATATTTGCGATAACCTGTAGTACATTAAAGAGGATCGGCATATTCCATGTTGGTCCTCTTTTTATCTCTTGCGCAGGAATGGAGTTGGTTTGATGAATATCATTGAAAAGACAGATGACGAGATTCTGGAGCTCGCAAGTCCCATGTGGGCAGATCTGGTCAAGTACTCGAATGAAGGCAACTACGGTGCTTTCACGCGCAACTTTTCGAGCACTTTTATTGCAGGTGCAAATGAAGTTGAAATGGGCAAACAATTTGCCAGAAGCGAACTGGCAAAAAACCTGTCACCAGACTATGAGTATCTGGGCATCATACGTCGTGGTGAATATGTCACCGTGCTCTACAAACAGAGAAGCGCGACAAAAGCGGGGGAATGGCTGGGAAGACTGGTGCTAGGTTATGAAAGAGACAAGGTAAGAATCTTTGGTGCCACCCTATTTTAAGACAAGGTTTTTATAAAAATTTGATATGTCAGATACCATTGAAGACAATAAATTCGTTGAGCTGAATTACAAAGTCATCGATAACAAAACCGGTGACATTCTCGTCACTGTCGATTATCCGCTGGGCTATGTTCATGGCGTGAATGACGTGATGTCTGAAGCAGTGACCAAAGCACTGTATGGCAAAAAAGTCGGCGACATCATCGATGTGCCAATTGACACTAAGCAGCTATACGGCGAGAGAGATGAGTCACTAGTATTTACCGATCATATAGAAAACGTCCCAGAAGAATATCGGGAGATCGGCATGACCATCACCATGGAAAATGAAAAAGGTGAATCCAAGAACTTTATCGTCACCCGATTTGACGACAAGACCTTGACTATCGACGGCAACAACCCGCTTTGCGGCCGGGAAGTCACATTTATGCTGGAGGTCTTATCTATCCGTGAAGCTACCGAGGAAGAAATTGACCTTGGCGGAGCCGTCGGTGCCGATCCTGAACTGAACGAGATACTCGACCGGGCAAAATGAAGCTCTCGACCAATTACCTCATTTATCCCGAGAACAAGATTCTGGAGCAAGCCATTGGGAATTCTTTATGCATGCTGAGCCAAGAAGTGGCCGCAGCGGCCATGCCGGATACCCAAGTCGCCGTAGCGGACAACTTTCGTTTCACACGCGGAAATTATGAGCAGCACCGCTTCAGCACCAGAATCTTTGAGCACTTGCGCGAAGCACTTGAAGCATCGCTGGCTGATACCCCTACTCCACATATCAATCGCGCCCAAGCGCCATTCGCTTGGGCTGAGGCTCAAAATAACCTCGGAAACATTCTCGCGGCAATGGGACAGCAGCGCAGAGATGCTGCATTGTTCGAAAAAGCCATTCAATGTTTTAGCAATGCCTTAGAGGAATTCCGTCAGGAAGATTCGCCATTGGAATGGGCAACTACGCAATACAACCTAGGCACAGCCAACCAAGCACTGGGCCGCTTGCTTGAGGCCTCAAACCCGCTAAAAATTGCGGTGGATGCTTACACCAATGCATTACTAGTCTGGACGCGAGAAAAGTCACCGGAAGACTGGATGAACACCATGCATCAGCTGGGGGCCAGCTTGCATACGTGGGGCAAACTGCTTAAAGGCAACCGACAACTGCAAAAATCCGTGGTTGCCTATAAGAATGCCCTCGCCGCACTCGATGCAGACAATTACGCATTGGAGCTGACCGCCACCCATAACAATCGGGGCGTCACTTTGCATCATCTCGGTGAGTCGGAAGAGAATCCTGCCCGCTTAAAAGAAGCGATCAATTCCTACGAATTGGCATGGACGGTCAGCATGGAGCAGCAGTTGCCTATCCATGTGGCAGTCATCTGCCGGGTGAACAAAGCGACCGCGCAGAATGTTCTGGCGCAACTAACCAACGATGCCGCGCTTGCAGAAGAGATTGCAGATGAATTCGAAGTAATCATCGAATGCTTTACGCACGCCCTGCAACCGCTGTGTTTGAAGCATTGTCAGGAACAACTAAAACTGGCGCAAGCGCAGCGAGAAGTGATCAACAGCTAGGTGTTGATGAAACATGAACCCAAATAATCCATTAGAACTGAACCCACTCCAGCTCCCCACGATTCAACAAGCTCACGACAGGCTTGCCAGGGGGAGAGCAGAGCCAGAGCCTCCCCTGACAAGGGGAGGTTGGGAGGGGTTTGAGCTGAGTGCAAAATGAATCAAACCCGCTCGGAAAGCTTATTTTCTACTTCAATGAATGCGCCGGTATCCGCTAGGAAACGGATCGTGCGAGCACCAAACCCGACTTCTGGGCTGGACTCACCTTTATCGACCGATAAAGTCAGCACCACGCCTAACCGTGGAGACAGATTGTGGCTTTTGCAGACTTCAACGATCTTTTCTTTGATGGGTTCCAGCTGCTTAACAAGAATGTCCGTCAAGGCAAATACGTCCACCGCTCCCGCAACAGTCTCCGTAGATAACTCCCAAGAACTGATGACGGGTTTGTCCAAGCCGCTGTGCGCGCCCGCCGCATTGGTAGAGGTGGGCTCTATCCCAAGCAGGCGTGTGATGTCGTCGGGGTTGAAATGATAACCAAGCAATGCAAAGTAAGTCCGGCCTTTATTCGATGCCATGAGAGTTTCTCTCGTTAATTAAAATGATGAGTCGAAGTATAACGTACAGAAAGAGGTGTTCAGTTGTCGTCTGAAGCCACACAAGAAAAGAAAAGAGACCCTAATGATCCGTGCCTGTTTTGCACAGACCCGCGCGGGGTATCACTACAGCACGAACTGGCTTTCAGTGCGCGCGACACCTACCCGACAAGTCCGGGGCACACCCTCGTTATCCCGCGTCGGCACGTATCCAGCTTTTTCGATCTAACACCGGAAGAAGTGGCTGCCTGCATGGAGCTCATCAAAGCGGAAAAAAAACTCATCGACGAGGAATTCAATCCAGATGGCTACAACATCGGCATCAATGTCGGCCCCTCAGCCGGGCAAAGCATTTTCCATGTCCATATTCACCTCATCCCCCGCTACAAAGGGGACGTTGAAAACCCCCAAGGGGGCGTGAGACATGTAATACCAAAGAAGGCATATTACACACGCTGAATAATCAGTTTCAGTAGCAAAATGGGAGGAGACGATATGCCCGCTTACAGACTTCCCATTTTCAATCACCGTTTTTTTAACCGAAGGAGATAGCAACATGAGTGATGAAAAGAAACCTTTTTGCCGCCCCAAGATTCCAGATGGCCGCGCATTCCGTGTAACTACCCGTCAAAAGGAAATCGTACCGGGGCAGTTTTTTGTGGGCTATGAAACTATCTGGGAACCAGCCCAGAAAGAAGTGCCTTACAGCACTCCTAAGAAACCCTGAAGTAAGCAGCAAAGAAAATCAGCCGCACGAGCCTGAATGGTCGTGCGGCTGATTTTTTTATGGTTCGCACGTTTTGTTAGGTAGGTGATGGCTGTTTATCGGCCGAGGACTAAACCGCTTCGCGGTATTGGGCGCTCCGACCATCTTGCAGTGTTTGATTGAAGGTATTGAAACAGCGGTTCTGTTTCCCTAACTTGGTAAGCGAGGCAATCCGCCTCATTCACCAAGAGGA
>JAQUAI010000031.1 GCA_028687335.1 Gallionella sp. | reverse complement strand
AAAACCTTACAATCCCCATAGGTTCCGCTCTCCGAAGGTTTAGTCCAACAAGGTTTATCTGCCGCCGCTGCAAGTCGCGGAGTTAACACGTTTGGGGAGGGCGGCAGATAAACGCTATTCGTTAGGCACCATGGCAAGGACTGTGAATTGGAAATGACAACTGGTGAAATGCAAAACCTGACGCAATGGCCTCGTACTCTAGAGGAGGCCGAAGGACGAATTCTGTATGCACTCAATAGTTACCAAATCATTGAAACATCGCTCAAGGCATACCTGTGTAGATTGCCGGAAAATACAAGCGATCCCTCCTCGACGTACACCAAGGAAAAAGTAAACAAGTTGGCTCTCGATCAGCTAATCAAAAAATTCAAGCGGGTTAACACAAATGGCAGCCTTCATGAGGCGCTTGAGGCAATCAGAGAGGAACGAAACGAGATTGCGCACCAAGCATTGGTTGCCCAAAAACCTGGAATTGCTGAGATTCTAGGAATTGACATTATGGATATTGAAAGACTCAGGCAGATAGATCGTCGAGCATCAAAGGCAATGACCGACATGGTGTGTGAATTTATTAGAACCCAACCAAAAAATGAACCACTCTAGGGTGTTTCCTAACCCATCATTCCACCGGACCTGCGCGAAAAGCCGCGCAGGTCGGTGAATTCAAACGTTATGCATCACTCATCGCCAAGCGCCTGACCGATGAATAGGAACGCTGATATCCAAGCCGAACTTCTTTCCGCTATTGAAAAGTACGTTCAATTCGCGGCCACCGTTAAGCCATTTACTTCACCAAGCGCGACCGCGCAATACATGCTGTTGGTGCGCTCCTGCAACGCATTTTCTGCGGCTATGTCACTTTGCCTCAGCGGCTTCTTCGTGGAGTCTTACAACTCCGCAAGAGTTGGACTGGAAGCTGGCTGGTTATCGTTGGTCTTGCGGCGCAATGCTGAAATGTCATTTGAATGGCTTACCTTAGTTCCTTCCGATACGTCGATGGAGGACGCGGAAAAACGATATATGAATACATTTGGCTCTCCGGCGTGGATACGGAGGGAAGTTTCGCCAAAGGGAAAAGACCAGCGCGACAATCTTTACCAAGTCCTTTCAACGAAGAGCCATGCCAACGTGGCGGCGACTTTCTTCGTGTGCCCATCGGCAAGTGATCCCAATGATCTTTGCCTGTATGGCCCAGGTCCCTTGGAAAGTGAAGAACATCGCCAAAAACATCTGCGCGGCATTTTCTACTCGCTGAGCAGTCTTCTTCACGACATTCAAGAGCAATGCGCTGTTGACCTTGGAGTTACCTGGAGGCATGACGAAATGGGATTGTTCAACATCGCTGGCGTTGGATACCATGACAAGGACACGGGCGTAAAAGTCGTGCCAAAGAAGGTGAACGCTGTCTATCAGGCTATGGTGCTTCTCAAACTTGCCAAGCAACAGCAGGAGGTTAAGCCGTGATGCATAACCCTTCAGTCGAGCGAACCTGCGCGAAAAGCCGCGCAGGCCGCTCACTTCCACAAAAACTCAATTTCAACAAATAGGACTTGCGATGAACAATAATCGACCTCGTCGAACGCGCTGTATTCGACGATCATCATGTTGTGATGGGGCGAGTGATCCCCTGAAATGCATTCACTTATCCCTTCACGTAGTTTTCCTACCGCCTCGTTAGGCCTCTTGAACCTCGGTATCGCATCAACGATGAAAGCACTGCATGAATCGTTCGCGTCATATCTGCCAATACGAAAAGACCACTACCCAACAAACAAATGCGGCGACAGACTTGATTTCCGCACTGGTGGTTCACTCCCCTATGCAATCGCATTCCGTGCGGGCATCAGCTCCAAACTGATTCGGCTGACCGAGCGCCCAAGCAATGGCCTCGCGCAAGCGGGCCAGCGCATCATGGCTTTCCGGCAGATAGTCCCCATAGGCGTGAAATTCGTGATTCATATGCGTCCAGACATCCAAGCGTACCCGGCCACTCTGAGCAGCAACCGTCGCAGCAAAATCGCGGATCATATCGACGAGGATTTCCTTGCCGCCAGCTTGCAGGTATATCGGCCCCAAGTCGTGGAAATCTTGGTAGATCGGCGACAGTTCGGCATCACTCAGCGTCTGACCACCTTTAAGCCAGTCGGCGAACTGCAAAGTCATGTAGCCCTGCACGAGATCATAAGGATCGTTGCCGAACTGACTTTTGCCTCGCCGACCAATATCGGTCCAGGGACTGAGGCACAGTGTCAGGACCGGCTTCGGCAAACCTGCTTGGCGCAGCCTAGCCAAGGTCATCAAGGCCAGATGGCCACCAGCCGAGTCGCCGCAGAGCACGATTTTCGCTGGGTCGATACCCCGTTCGAGCAGATAGTTGTATGCCGCCAAGCCATCTTCGAGTTGTGCTGGGTGAGGGTGCTCTGGCGTCAAACGATAGTCCGGAGCGAACACCGTGATGCCCAGCGTGTGGGCAAGGCAGGCGGCGAAATGATGCGATACGCCCGCGTAAAAGGTGTAGCCTCCGCCATGGAAATGAAGGAGAGTAGCGTCGCTGTGGCGAACCTGCGGTACGAACCAGTGGCCGCGCGGCTCACCTGCTCCGGTGGACTGGATTTCGACATCGGGATAGGTTTCGATCAGCGCATAGACGCTATCGAAATAGGCCCGACTGGCCGTGATATCGTTGCTCAGATGAAAAGCATGGTTGAACTGCGCGCGGATATACAGCGTTCCGTATTCAACGAGGAATGGCCACTCCGCCACAATTCCTCGGCCCAAAGCACGCCGGATCAGCACCTTAACTGCGATGCCGCCCGAAATCGCCATACTTCGCAACTTGTGCGAAAAGCGGCCCTGAATGATCGTTTTTTTCATCTGCATCTCCAACATTGGTTTGTCGCCATGTTGCCAACACCGAATTTACCTAGCTAGAATGGAAACGACACCGAATGCCCCACACTTCTTCCGCGTTCATGCATGTCCCTTCACCCGCCCTTGGCGCTTGTGTACTGGCTGGCGTCGAACGCGATACGCGCGGCTGTTTGCTGGACGATGCCGAGCGTTTCAATTTTTACCCTGCGACACCGATGGCAGTAATCTCCTGGATATTCGAAGGAACATTGCATTTGGTAGAAGAGCGGGGAGATGGCGCGCTGGCGACACTCGGCCCGGCCTTGCCGCGACTTGTCCTATCTGGGCCGCAACGCCGACCTTCAGCTAGTTGGTCGCCGGGGGCGGTACATGCACTATCGGTCGGTTTTTATCCCGAAGCCCTTAGCCGCCTTCTCGGCCAGCCCATGGAAGCCTACCTCGACCAGCACCTGCCGCTGGAAACGGTTGCGCCGCCGCTCCTTTTGCAGGCCTGCCAGGCGATTTTCACCGCCAGCAATGACGATCCGTTCGCGACACTGGAAACGAATTTCCAGCCCCTATGGCGCGAACCGAGCCGAGCCAGCCCAGCACCTTACCTCGGCGATTGGGTGCGTTCTCTCGCTACCCGTGCCGCTCATTCGACCGTCGGGCGCAGCCTGCGCCAGCTGCAGCGCCGCGTCCGTGGCTGGACCGGCCAGAGCTATCGCGACCTACAACTTTTCATTCGCGTCGAGGAGGCTTTTATCCGTAGCCTTGAGGCGCACGACAGTAGCACGTCGAACCTTGCTGCTATCGCCGCCGATGCGGGCTTTGCCGACCAGTCGCACATGGGGCGCGAAATCCGCCGAGTTACTGGGCTGTCGCCATCTCGTTTTGGCGAGTGCCTAGCAAACGACGAGGCCTTTTGGTACTACCGCTTGATCGCCGGAGAGCTGGGGCGCCAACCTGCTGTTCCTACAAAGCCGATACTCCAAGGCACAACCCGACAGTCCACACAGATGCTGTGCGATAAAGCCGCTCAGCGCCGGTGACCTTGAACGTTGACGCTGTAGAAAAACTCAATATTAAAAAACAGGACTCGCGATGAACAACAATCGACCTCGTATAACGCGCTGTATTCGACGATCATCATGTTGTGATGGGGCGAGTGATCCCCTGAAATGCATTCACTTGCCCCCTCACGTAGTTTTTCTACAGCCTCGTTGACGCTGTAGAAAAACTCAATTTCAAAAAACAGGGCTCGCGATGAACAACAATCGACCTCGTATAACGCGCTGTATTCGACGATCATCATGTTGGGATGGGTCGAGTGCCTCCCTGAAATGCATTCACTTGCCCCCTCACCTAGTTTTTCTACAGCCTCGTTGGGTATCTTTATTCGTTAGCTTTGGAACGCAATGAAGAAATATGTAATCCTTCTGCGGGGCGTTACTCCTACCGGCAAGAATCGGGTGCCAATGACTGAACTGCGAGCCGCCCTGAGTGACGCTGGATTGCAGGATGTGCAAACGTACATTCAAAGCGGCAACGTCATTGCGAAATCGGCCCTCGCTCAGTCGCCCCTTGAATCCCTTGTGCATGAAGTCATCTTCCGTAAAATCGGTGCCAACATTGCCGTAATAGCCAGGACACACGAGCAACTTAAGAGAGTCATGGAAAGCAATCCGTTTCCTTTAAGCGCTGCCGCGCGCACTTACTTTTCCCTGTTCTCTGCACCTGCGGCAGCACACCTGACTGAAGAGCTATCTCGACTCGATTTTTCCCCTGATTGCGTGCGGGTCGGCCAAGACGCCCTCTATACGCTATATGCAACGAAACACAGCGACTCGAAATTCAACAACAATTTCTTCGAGCGAAAGTTGAAGGTTTCTGCAACAACTCGAAACTTCAACACCATGTCGCGGCTTGTGGAGCTAAGTGCGTAAGCCATGTGCCCCAAGATGTCCAATCCTACAATCAACACCGGTGCCCCACCGAAAAGCCGCATAGGCCGGTGAAATCAAACGCTGCTGACACGACGCTGTCAGTAGTCAGGATGTAAAGTTAGCCCATCAATAAGCTGCGGAGTGCAGATGAAAACCCTGGACTGGAAAAAGGAACTCAAACACCTTTATCAATCTTCGGCCAAAGAGGTTGTGGCGGTGGATGTACCCGCAATAAATTACCTGATGATCAACGGCAAAGGCGATCCCAACACCGCGCAGGAATATGCCGATGCCGTCGAGGCCTTGTTTACGGTCGCCTATACCGTCAAGTTCATGGTCAAAAAAAGTGCGCTAGCCATCGACTACGGCGTGATGCCGCTGGAAGGTTTGTGGTGGGCTAATGACATGAGCAAGTTCACCGCCGAAGACAAGAGCGACTGGCTGTGGACGATGATGATCGCGCAGCCGCCCTTTGTTACCTCGGCAATGGTGGAAGCTGCCATCGTAGAAGTGAAAAGGAAGAAGAACCCGGCTTCTCTTGCCAGACTGCGCTTCGAGGCATTCAGCGAGGGCCAATGTGCGCAGATCATGCATGTCGGGCCGTTCAGCGAAGAGGGGCCGAACATCGCCAGGGTACATGACTTCATTGCGGCTAGCGGCAACCGCTTGCGCGGCAAGCACCACGAGATCTACCTGAGCGACATTCGCAAGGCTGACCCGGCGAAATGGAAGACCATCATTCGCCAACCGATGCAACATTCTTAAAGGAGAACAACCATGAGCTCAGTCAAAAAGATCCCCGATGGCTTCCATGCCATCACCCCTTACCTGTCGGTGGTCGATGCCGTATCCGCAATCAGGTTCTATCAGCAGGTGTTCGGCGCGCAGGAAATCGGGCGTATCGTCATGCCGGACGGTTCGGTAGGTCACGCGGAGTTACAGATCGGGGATTCCAAACTTATGCTGGCGGAAGAGATGTCTGCCTGGGGCAACAAAAGCCCGGCCACCTTGGGGGGCTCGCCTGTCGGCATCGCGCTGTATGTGAATGATGTCGATGCGGTGTTCCAGCACGCACTGGTTGCGGGTGCGAAGGAGGTCGAAGCGGTGAAAGACCAGTTTTACGGCGACCGCAGCGGTACGCTGACCGATCCGTTCGGACACAAGTGGCATATCCTGACGCATGTTGAGGATGTATCGTTTGCCGAGATGCAGAAACGGTGCGATGCCATGTTCGCGGCAAAATAATTGGCTAGAAAATACCCATGGATGACCCCGCCAACCAGTTCATCGAGATCGCGCCGGATTCGCCGACGCAGCACAGCATCGTGCCGCAGGAAAAAAACGGCAAGCCCACCATCGCCACCATCGAATACGAGTTATTGAGCGGCAAGCCTTACACCTACACGTTATCTGAATTGAAGTTCGCCGCCCATGTGCGACACAAACAGATACCGCCCGCCGAACTCAAAGCTCACCGCCAGCAATTGTGGGACGCATATTTCGCCAAACCCTATGCCTGCATGCGCGCATCTCCTCTCACCAAGAAATACGGCTGGGGCGCGCATTACGATGAAAGCGGCAGGATCGCCATCTACCCTGTTGAAAGCGCGGAATACAAGCGCCTCATCAAAGACAAGGACATCAGGAAGTTTTCCGCCATGCGCAGCAAGAAATCGTGAAAATTTGATTATTGAAAGGGGTATGTATGGCAATGCGTATTCGATCAGCAGCCTAATCGTTGTTGATGGTGGCGTACTGATTGACACAGAAGAAATCACGCTACGCCTTGGCTGATGTTCCGGCAAAAAAGCTGGCAGGCTGACTCACTCCCCGCGAAACGTCCTGCGGTAGACAGAAGGCTTGACTCCAAATGCCTTGCCGAAGCAACGCCTGAACAACGCAGGGCTGGCGAAGCCGGAAGCCTCGGCGACGATCTCGATCTGTTTGTCCGTCGTTTCCAGCATGCGTTGCGCTAGGGCCAGACGCTGGTTGAGCAGCCACTGCCCGACTGTCGTACCCGTCGCCTGCCGGAATCTTCGGGTGAATGTGCGGCGGCTCATCAAGGCGCGCTCTGCCAAATCATCCAGCGTGTGCGCGACATTCAGATGCTGCGTCATCCAATCCATCACCTGCGACAGCCTGTCCGGTGCGGCGGAATCAAATACCGGCTGCTCGATGAATTGCGCTTGGCCGCCCTGCCGGAATGGCGATACGACCATGCGTCGCGCGATGGAATTGGCGACCTCTGCGCCGTGCTGCTTGCGTATCAGATGCAGGCAGCAATCGATGGCGGCAGCACATCCGGCGGAGGTGACGATGTCACCTTCATCCACGTACAAAACATCCGGCTCCACGTCGATATCCGCATAGCGTTCGGCCAACTCAGCCGCCCATCCCCAGTGCGT
>JAQUAI010000005.1 GCA_028687335.1 Gallionella sp. | reverse complement strand
TGAAAAAGCACTTGCAGAAGCGGTAAGAAAGCTGAATCATCGTCCCCGCAAATGCCTCAACTATCGGACTCCTCATGATGTCTTCCTAGAAGCTTGCCGTGGTGCGGTTGCAATGTGAATTCACCAACATAAAGAAAATAATCGGGGACGGACCACGGTTTTCGAAAAACGGCGAGCCTCAATACAAGGGAGCCGTGGCAGCGCGGGCGACGACACATTGATTGGCGATGGTGCCAACCAGTGGCAGACAACAATACTGAATTAGCAAATGGCCCGCTCTTGCACTAAGTGCTCAAAGCCCAGCATGCATTGACCAGAAGTTGGCCGGGGGCACGATTGGATAACGCTCACTCATTACCAGCAAATTTTTATCACCAGTGATGAGGTAGTCAATGTCTGATGTTTTAAGTGCCGCCAGCAAAGTGCCCAACACAGGCAGGTCATTCATATCGCGGAAGTCAGGCTCAACACTTGGTAGTGGCTCAATGATTTCAGTTTGCAGGGAAAGAGCATCTACCAAGTCCTCAATTTCGGCCAAGGTCAAACCATGTCGATTAGTCAGCCGAGGCAGGACGCGTCTCAACTCATCCAAGATATAAACAGAAAGAAAAATATCAACCGAACCGTGACGCCAAGCCAACATTCTGAAGCTAACCGCACTTGTTTCATTAATCATGATTATTTAACCGTTATGACCATAATGGTCACTATGCATCAAAATAAATTGACGGTCTATGCAAGCCTTGCGATGGCTCATCACTGCAACTCAGCACTTACGTTTCTTTCGCCACCATCTTGATCACTGCATTGTGAGACCACGGTTTTTCGAAAACGACAAACCGCAATACAAGGGGTATCCGCAGCACTCCCACAAAGCCAAACCAAGCTCAAGACATCGTGAGACTGCGTGTGGTTTTGTTGCAAACAATTAGCCGCATCAATGGGTGTTCGCTACTGGGCGAGTAGCACGCCGCCATTCAGCATTTTTTTCTCAAAATCAACGACGGTTAGGGGTTTGCTGAAGTAGTAGCCTTGTACTTCGTCGCAACCGTGCAAGCGCAGGAAGGCGAGTTGTTCGGCGGTTTCCACGCCTTCGGCGATGGTGTGCATGCCTAGGCTGCTGGCCATGTTGATGATGGCGCTGACGATGGCTTTGTCTTCGCTGTCGGTGCTGATGTCATGCACGAAGGATTGGTCGATTTTGAGTTTGTAAACTTTGAAGCGCTTGAGGTAGCTCAACGATGAGTAACCGGTGCCGAAGTCGTCGATAGACATGCGGATGCCGCGTTCGTACAGTTTATCCATCACGGCAACAGCGGCTTGCGGATCATCCATGGCCACGGCTTCGGTGAGTTCCAGTTCCAAGGAGTTGGCGGGCAGGCCGGTCTCGGTCAGGATGTCGGAAACCATTTTCACCAGATTGGCATGACGGAACTGTACCGCCGACAGGTTTACCGCCACTACCATCGACGGTAGCCCTTTATCCAGCCATACTTTCATTTGCGTCGCTGCCGTACGTAGTACCCATTCTCCAATTTGAATAATTAAACCGCTGGCCTCGGCAATCGGGATGAATTCGGCGGGGGAGATCGTGCCTAGCTCGGAATGCTGCCAGCGCAATAGTGCTTCCGCGCCGACGGTGCGGCCATCCTGCATGGCGATTTGCGGCTGATACACCAAGGTCAGCTGTTCGCGTGCCAAGGCATGGCGCAAGTCGCTGCCCAAGCGCAAATTGCGCACTGAATTGGCCTGCATCGCGGGGGTAAAGAAACGGAAATCATTACGATTGGCTTGCTTGACCTGATACATCGCCGCATCGGCATTTTTGGAGAGGGTTTCCATATCCGCGCCGTCTTCGGGGTAGATTGCGATCCCAATCGACGGGGTAGTAATTAATTCGTGCTGCTCTAGCTGATACGGCACCGAGATCACTTCAATCAGTTTTCCGGCCACATGCGCCGCACCTATCGCATCGGTTCCCGGCAAGATGAAAATGAATTCGTCTCCACCCAAACGCGACACGGTGTCTTCTTCGCGCACGGCGAGCATCAACCGCTTTGCCACTTCCATCAACAGCAGATCGCCAATACCGTGCCCCAGTGTGTCGTTGATGTTTTTGAAGTGGTCGAGATCAAGGAACATGATGGCGAGATGCTCGCCACTGCGTTGCGCCAAACTTAGGGCAAATTTGAAGTGATCTTGCAGCAGAGTGCGATTGGGCAAGCCGGTGAGTTGGTCGAAATGCGCCAGTTGCTGGATGCGCGCCTCGGCTTGTTTCTTTTCGGTGATGTCGTCTTTGATCGCCAGATAATTCACCGCCTTGCCGCCGCCGTCACGCACGGGCGAAATACGCACGGCTTCGATGTATTCGCTGCCGTCTTTACGTCGATTGATTAACTCTCCCTGCCACTTTTCGCCCCGCATGAGATGTGCCCACAATTCATCGTAGGTTGCTCGCGAAGTTTTACCGGAATGCAGCATGCGCGGATTTTGTCCGATTATTTCGTCCAACATATAGCCCGTTTGCTGCACAAATGTCGCGTTGGCATACACAATATTGGCATCCAGATCGGTGATGACAATCGAGCTGGGGCTTTGCTCCACCGCGACAGATAGCTTGAGCAAAGAGTCTTCCATGCGCTTGCGCTCGGTGATGTCGGTCGAGATACCGCATAGCGCGTAGATGCTGCCATCGCTGTTGCGCAACGGAATTTTGACGGTCAAAAAAGCTTTGGTCACGTTGCCAATAGCATTGCTATTCACTTCTTCTTCAGCAACGCGCTCGCCTCCTTCGATAACGCGCTTGTCGCTGCCCCTTAATCTATCTGCCGTTGCCGCATCGAATAATTCGCTGTCTTCGCGCCCGATAATGTCGGACAGCTTTTTATCGAATAATTCGCACACTCTGCGGTTGGCGTACTGATAACGGTAGTCTGTACCCTTGATGTAGATATGCGCTTCGACTCCGTCAAGAATCGCTTCCAGCTTGTTCTCGTTGGTTTTCAAAGCCTGCATTGCGCGCGTTTTTGCAACAATGCGCCAAACCGTGTTGGCCACCAGTTGGACGGTTTCTATATCCAGTTCGTCGTACGTTGCGGCCTTGTTACCCACCCCCACCATCATGCGAACCAAGCCACCATCGATCACGGGCACGCTAATCAGGCGATCCAGTGTGGCATGCCCTTCCGGCAGTCCGTGTTTGTGAGTGACGTTGGTGTAATCGTTAAACACAACTGGGACGCGCTGCCTTAATGCGTCCGCCCAAATACCCGCCTCGTCGATGGGGTAGTGATTGTCATAAGCGGCATGGCAGTAATGTTGTTGCGTTGCGTGAGACCAGCTACCCAACTCAATCGTCTGCTGGTCGTCGTAAACCAAATGTATGAAAGCGATATGGCTTTCCGTCAGCTGCTCAGCAAGATCGGCACCGAATTGCATGAAATCGCGCTCGCTCATTGTTTCTGCCGCGATAGGCAAAGCCAATAACGCCTCAGCACGGCGCGCCTGTAGCGCGATTTTTGTTTTGGTCTGCTGCACTGTCTCAAATAACTGCGCGTTGTTTACCGCCACCGCAGCCAGATTTGCCATGGTGCGGCATAGCTCGATCTCGCTTTCCTCCAGTACCACCGCACGCGAGGTGCTTGCCACGATCATCACACCGAGCAATTTACTATCTGTCACCAGTGGCAAATATAGAACGGTGCGCAAGCCGCGCAGTCGGGTGACTTCCGCCTCAGCGTCCGTCAACGGCGCAGCTAATGTATCGGCAAACAGCACAGGCTGACGCGTGGCAATAGCTTGTTGAACATGCGGATGATCGGCCAGCGGCAGCGTGCGTAAATGTCCCGGAAAATCCGACGATAAAGGTGGTGTGGTCGCCCCCAGTTGCAGGTGGGCTTCATCTTGGTACAGATAAATTGCGGAAGAGTCGAGATGGGTCAAATTGGCTATATACGCGGTCGAATTTTGCAACACCTCCTGTAAATTGAGAGTGCCTGCCAGCATCTGACTGACGTGCAACAGCGAGGCCAAATTATCTGTCTGCCACTGGACTTTCAACTCTGTTTGCTGGCGCACAAGCTCGTCTTCAAAGCGTTCCAGAGCGAAGCTGATATCCATCGCCATTTCGATCAGCAGATTACGCGCCGCTTCGTCGAAAGCATCCACCTCATCCGCATATAACGTCAGCGATGCAACCACTTCGCCCCTACGCACCAAGGGCAGCGAGGCCGATGCGGCCCAGTTGAATGCGATAGCGCGCTCGTGCCATACGGCGGTGTTTGGATCATTGACAAAATCCTGGCACCAGACTGGGTGATTTTCCCGCACGGCGGTGCCAGTTGGCCCCTGCCCAGTGGGTACGCTACTGTCGATGGAGATTTCGATACCGTCCAAATATTCCGTACCGCTACCGAACGACGCAACCGGAACTAGCATGCCCGTGGTTTGATCCAGCAAGCCGATCCACGCCATTTTCATACCGCCAAACGTCACTGCATCACTGCATCACTGCATATCTGAGGGAACAATTCAGACTCGTTGCTGCACCGCACGATGGCCTGATTGCACTGGCTCAGTGCCGCATATAGTTGAGTCAGGCGTTGCAGCCGCGACTCGGCCAAGGCGCGATCGGTCACATCGCGCGACATGACAATAAAGCGCGGTGATGCGTGATCGTCGCTTGGCTTTTTCGCAACAGAAAGTTCGAACCAGCTTTTACCTTGCGGCAGCGGCAACTCAATCTGGTATCCCCCTGCCCAGCCCTGCGAGTTCGCCTGTTGCAGTGCGTCCATACAAATGCTTGCAGCTTCGCGCGGCAAAATATCGCTTATTTTTTTGCCGATCAAATCGCTCTTTGGCGCAGCCAGCAGCTCAGCTCGGCTTGCGTGTATTTCGCAATATCGCCCGTCCAGATCAACCTCGAAGAGCAGATCAGGAATCGCGTTCAGCGTCGCACTCAGATTGGCGCTTTTTTCCGCCAACTGCTTTGTTTTCAGATCAACTTGCCGCCGCAGAACCAGCGTAAACATCGACAGCACCAGCATCAGTCCAATGGCAATGCCCAGCACGCTCCAGAGGTGCGTGGGAACGGTTTCTTGCGGTACCTCACCGCCCCAATGCTTGATGATTTTGAAATACGGTGAGTTTTGATCTTGCATCCACTCAACCAGATATTCATCTATGGCCGACAGTAGCCACGAGTTTTTACCTTGCGCGGTGGCGTAAAACAACCGCGCGGGTTGAAAGACAACCGGCGTATCGACCAAACCAAATTGGTGTGACTTGAGGTCGCCGTAGTAATGGTTGGCAACTACTGCATCCGCCTCTCCACGCTGTGCTGCGGCAAAAGCGTCTTCCAGCGACTTCTTCGGCTGCATGCGGGGCTTCACACCGAACGCATCCAGCATCGCAGTCAGTCCCTGCTCTTGTATCGCACCATCCAGAAAAACAATTTTTTTGCCCTGCAAGTCGAGCGGAGAGCTAATAGTCACATCAACACGGCGATAAAGTTGCGACCAGCTATACAGCGCGGGGGTCCGGTGAAAATCAAAGAGTTGATCGCGCTCCGCCGAGTAAGCGATATCTGGCATCAGATCAATTTCACCCGCGACGAGTTTATCCAAGCAGGTTTGCCACGCGCAGATGACAAACTTGAGTTGCCAGTCTTCCCGCGAGGCGACTTCCTGCAAGACATCAATCAAAATTCCAGTTGGCTTACCGTCGGCATCGGTAAAAATCTTCGGCATGTTTTCATACACACCGACCCGCACCTCGCGCGCGACGGCGTGGCCGGAGAGGAGTAATACTCCCAGCAGCAAAAATATCGACCGCCAATATCTCGCAACACGATGATTCATCTCAACCACCTCTGTATCGAGTTCGTTTAAAAAAGTGTCGCTATATTCCTCCGTTCGCGACACTCTCCAAGGGGTACTGTGACGCTACAGCGTACTCTTATCCGGCGTTGTCGGCACGATACCGAGACGCAATGACGCTAAATTCAACTTACCAGCGGTACTCTCGTATTGCCCCTTGCAATTCGTCCAACGCGCTGGCCAGCTTGAGTACCGCAACATCCAGCTCGCCATGATGATCGGCCAATTGTTCCAGTTCGGCAGCGGCCTGCATGGTGCGCTCGGCGGCAAATATCCCCACCATTCCCTTCAAGGTGTGCGCGTTACGCTTCACGGCATCGCTGTCATTTTTCGCTACCGCGTCGCGGATATGTTGCATGTAAACGGGGGCATCACTCAAAAATAACGCGACAATCTCATCGAACAGTTCGCGGCTATCGTCCATGGTTTGGCGTGCCTTGCCAAAGTCGGCCACCGCCGCTGTCTCCCCCGCTTCGGCGATTGCCAGTGCGGCAGCATCCCCCCCTTGCGCCAATACATCCAGCTCGCGCCATAAGGCTTCTGTATCTATCGGTTTGGTGAGATAACCATCCATGCCGTGGCTCAAACATTCTTCGCGCGCGCCTTTCATGGCATGAGCTGTCATCGCCACAATGGGAATATGTTTCCCGCTGCCCTGCTCCAGTTCGCGGATGCGACGGGTCGCTTGATAACCGTTCATTACCGGCATATCCACATCCATCAAAATCGCGTCGAATGCACCGCTTTGCCAATACTCGACAGCTTCGGCACCGTTGTTCGCCACGCTAACCTGATGGCCAAATTTTCCCAGCAGACGCACGGCAAGGGTCTGGTTAACCGCATTGTCTTCCGCCAGTAACAGATTGAGCTTGCGCCGCGTTTCGCGCAGGGAATGACGGGTAATGAGTTTCGCACTTTGTTGGCTCGGTTCGCCCAGCGCAGTCATGATTGCATCGAGCAATTCTGATTGCGCTACCGGTTTCATGAGGTAACTCGTCACACCCAATTCGCGGCAGCGTGCCGCGTGCCCGCGTTGTCCTTCGGAGGTGAGCATCATCACGGTGGCACCGACATGCTCGGGATGTTGTCGGATGCGTTCGGCCAGTTCGAAGCCGTCCATGCCGGGCATCTGCACATCTAGGATTGCCAATGCGTAAGGTCGCCCCGCCTGCGCTGCACGCTCCATTTCCAGCAATGCTTCCGCTCCGCTGGATACAGCTTTGGGCTGCATTTTCCAATTGCGCAACATTTCCTGTAACAGGGTACGATTGGTGCTGTTGTCGTCAACCAGTAATACCGCCATATCGGCGATACGCCCCGTGCTTTGATATTGCGCCAGTGCATCAGCCGAAAGTGTTGATAGCGTCAGATTGAAATAGAAGGTACTGCCCTGCCCGACTTCACTTTCCAGCCCGATTCGCCCGCCCATTAGCTCGATCAGTTGCGAGGAGATGGTCAAGCCCAAACCGGTGCCGCCGTATTTTCGCGTGGTCGATGTGTCGGCCTGCGAGAAAGACTCGAACACGGTTTTGAATTTTTCCTTGGGAATGCCGATGCCGGTATCACGCACGCTAAAGCGCAATTCAGCCTGTCCGTTGCGCGCCGCGCTTTTACATTGCACGGAAACTTCGATCTCTCCCTGCTCGGTGAATTTAATTGCATTACCCACCAGATTAACGATCACTTGGCGTAGCCGTCCGGGATCACCCACTAGCCGATCTGGCACATCGGGCGCGACATGTAGTAACAATTCAAGGTGCTTTTGATGCGCGCGCACTGCCAGCGATTTCATCGTATCGCGCAGCATGAGTTCGAGCGAAAAGTCGATGTTTTCAATATCCATCCGCCCAGCTTCGATTTTGGAAAAATCGAGTATGTCGTTGACGATACCGAGCAGCGAATAGGCCGATGATTTCACCAGCGCGAGATATTCGGCCTGCTCGTGCGTCAGCTCGGTATCCAGTGCCAGTTCGGTCATGCCGATAATGCCGTTCATGGGGGTGCGGATTTCATGGCTCATGTTGGCAAGGAAGTCGCTCTTCACACGGCTGGCTTGCTCTGCAGCTTCTTTGGCCTGGTTCAATTCACGTTCGGCACGCTTGCGCTCCGTAATATCCCGCACGGTTGCCTGCAAGATCGTTTTGCCGTCCAGCAACATGGCATTGAGCAACACTTCGGCATCAAATGTCTGGCCATTGTCGGCACGCCGGTGTATCCATTCGAAATGACTTCGCCCTTGCGCCATGGCATGGGCGATGTGCTGCCCGGCCAATTGCATTGAGTCGCCATCAGGCTGCGTCGGTGGGGATAAATCTGCCGGATGTCTGGTACAAAATTCCTGTTTGCTGGCACAGCCGAACATTGCCAATGTCGCGGGATTGCAGTCGAAGAAACCGCGCTCGTCGAGCAGCATCACCGCATCGCTGGTCGACTCGAATAATGTGCGCAAGCGCGTTTCAGATTTGGAGAGTTGCTCCTCGTGTTCCTTGCGCTTGGAAATATCGGTTCGGATCGAAACATAACGCAGCGGTTTTCCTTGCTCGTCCATAAACGGAACGATGGTGGCATCAACCCAGTAGTAGCTACCGTCCTTGCGCCGATTTTTCACCTCGCCCTGCCATATCTCGCCACGTGCAATGGTCCGCCACATCTCGGCAAAAAATTCGCGCGGATGAAAACCAGAGTTCAGCAAGCGGTGATCCCGCCCCAGCAATTCGTCCTGGGCATATTGACTAATGTCACTAAAACGCTGATTGACGTAGGTGATTTTTCCGTCCGGCGTGGTCGCACTAACGATTGCGTGTTGGTCTAGCGCGAATTTCTGAAATTCAAGTTCGGTCAGTGTCCCCTGCAAACGTTCATAAGCCTGCTGCAATTCGTTTTGCTGCTGTTGTATTTTGGCATCCGCCTCTAACTGGCGACTGATGTCATGGAACGATACCAGCGAGCCAACCACATGCCCTTCCTCGACGATGGGGCGGGCGCGATAGGAAACAGGAATGAACTTGCCATTGCGATGTATGAAATGGCTATTTCCTTCTGCCTCTGTTCCTTCGGTCAACACTTTGAGCAGCGGACAACTTTCCGCCGGAAAATCGGTGCCATCAGGATGATGGTGGTGAATGGCATGATGCACTTTGCATCCGACGATTTCGTGTTTGCGCCATCCCAGTATTTCTTCCGCTGCCGGATTCAGAAAGGTCAGCAAACCGTTGTTGTCGGTGGCATACAACCCGTCACTCAGAGTATTGAGCATGGTGCGCGTCAACTCGGCATTTTGCGCACGGATACGCTCATTCACCGCGTTCAGCTCGCTGGTGTTCATCGCCAGCGCGTTTTGCATCAGGCGTTGCTCTTTTTCCACTTCCTGATAGTAACTATCGACCGCCTCAAAAAACGGCAACAGGGTGACATCCGGCTGATAATCCTTGCCGAGAAAACGACGCAGTTGCCGTTCGAGTAAGCGGTGCATAAATTCTCTATTCGTAAATGGTGGTCAGCGTCATGGTCTGGTTGTGCAACTGACATTGCATCAGGTCGCTGAACGGAGCAAGTTCGCCATAGGAATAGAAGCCGGTGATTGCGGTGTTATCGCCGAGATTTTCACGCACAATTTCAAGCTCTTCTTCGGTTAACTGCCCCATCACCAAGCGGCGCCCCACACAACTCACCACCAGACATAACCCACCTGCATCGGCATTTTCCGGTTTGGCTGCTGCGGCCGCCAAGCCGGCGTTATCGATCAATCTGTCCAAATTGGTTTTCATCAGTTTGCACAAGTGCCCTTGCGGCACATCACCGGCAAATGTCAGGCTCTGCTGCGCCTCGTCAATCGCCAGCAAAGTGCGGATTAGGGGCAGGCTGTCTTTATTGGCTTGCACACTAAGCGGGAAGCGTAGTCCGCTGGCGGGTAACTCGCTGGCCTGTTCAGCTAGGTATTTTTTGTACAAAGCCAGCGCGGGCTGGCCGTCAAATTCATAGACCACATTGCCAACTGATTTGGTTACCACTCGCTCGGCCCCAAACTCATCCCAGCCGCCGAAGCAGCCGCTTTTTACCCTGATATCACCGTAGAAACCGACAGCGGCAATGCGCCCCGGTTTGGCTGGCGCATCGGCCATCACCCAAGTTTTGGCAAAACGCGTACCGTCGCCCGCCAAACCGCCAGTAGCGGCAATGCCGGCCTCGTTCAAGCCCTTGGCCAGCGAACTACCATTCACTTGCAAGCCGTCCGACAAAACAAATACGTGACGCAAAGCGTCCTTCCCGCGCAGTTCCGCCATCAGCCTAGCACCTATCACCCCTGCATCTTGCCCTGCTTCAACTTCCGCCACGGCCAGACTCACGTGCCCGCGCTCAAACTTGCAGGCCGTCACCACAATTTCACTATCGCTGATCTGAGTACCTATCACGCTACCGGAAGAAGAGCAGCCGACAATATGCGCGGAGGGATACATCGCGCGCAATTCATTGAAGCAGTCTGCGGTTTGAAAATGCGCCACATCGGCAAATACCAGCACCAAATCAGCATTGCCCAGCACCGGCGGCGCGTCCCATTGTTTTTCCGGTGTCCATCGGATTTGTTCAGTCTTCATTTCTTACCTCCGCGTGATATGTGAATTTCAAGCCTGCTCAAGCAGTGTTTCATTAAGCACTCCGTTTAACCACTCCAACCCTTGCTGCAATTCGACATAAGTCAGCCTGTGATCCAACGCTTCATCGGTTTCGATTTTTGCTGCAACTTGTGTCAGTGTCGGCACTGCAAATACCGCCAGCATGCCTCGGATGACATGCGCATAGTGACGCATTTCCGGTCTATCGCCTTGTTCGATTGCCTGCCCCAATTTTGTCAGATAACCGGGGTAGTCCTGCGCATAGATTTGCACCATTTGCCGGAATAACTCACTATCGTTATCCATCAGTGCCAGTGCTTTTTTAATGTCAAAACTGCGCCCTGCTTGCGGCGGTACGGCAGTGATAACTGGCTCCGGCTGCGGTCTCTCGTGCGCAATGACTTTAACGGTTTCCAGCTCGATCCAAAGTGCTTCGGTGTCAATCGGTTTAGACAGATAGCCGTCCATGCCGTAACTCAAACATTTTTCGCGCGTGCCCTCCATCACATGGGCAGTCAGACCAATGATGGGAATATGTCCGCCTTGCTGCCGCTCCGCTTCACGTATTTTTTCCGTAGCGGCATAGCCATTGAGTTCGGGCATGTCGACATCCATCAGAATCAGATCATGGTGTCCGGCATGCCATAGGCTAAATGCCTGATTGCCATTGTTGGCAACACTCACCGTATGGCCGAATTTTCCCAGCAAACGCACCGCCAGTGTTTGGTTGATGGCGTTGTCTTCGGCCAGCAAAATATTCAGGCTACGTTTGTTGTGTTGAATGCTATGGCGCGTTACCAGTTGCGCGTTATCAACATTAGCTAAACCCAGCGTGTTCATAATGGAGTCAAATAAATCAGACTGCGAATAGGGTTTGAGTAAATAGGCCGACACGCCCAACTCGCGGCATCGCGCCGCATCGCCGCGCTGCCCTTCGGATGTCAGCATCATGATGGGGGCGGCCACCAACTCAGGATTGTCGCGCAGATAATTAACCACGGTAAAACTATCCATGTCCGGCATCTGAATATCCAGCAACAGCAGTTGATAACCTTCGCCATGCTGGTGCGCGCGGGTTATCTCTTCAATGGCCTCGTGCCCACTACCAACCGCTCGGGGACTCATGCTCCAACGCTGCAATAACTCAACGGCCAGCTGGCGATTGGTGGCATTGTCGTCAACCACCAATACGCGCATATTGTGCAGTTTCCCCGCCTCGTAGAATGGCTTGCCCTGCTCAGCGGAACGCCCCAGCTCGATTTCAATATGGAAGGTACTGCCTTTGCCAACTTCACTTTCCACGCGGATGCGGCCGTTCATCAACTCGACCAACCGAGCCGATATGGTCAAACCCAAACCTGTGCCGCCATATTGGCGTGTGGTCGAGGAGTCGGCCTGTGAAAATGATTCGAAAATAGCATCAAATTTCTCTTGCGGAATACCAATGCCGGTATCGCTGACGCTGATCTGTAATCTAACTTTGTCGCTATCGGGCTGCGCGTCAGCCAGTGCGGCCTTGACGATAATTTCGCCACGCTCGGTAAACTTGACCGCGTTCCCAACCAGATTAACGACAATTTGACGCAGACGACCAGGATCGCCCAGCAACATTTCGGGAATATCAGAGGCAATATCGAGCAACAGCTCCAAGCCTTTTTCATGCGCGCGCAAGGCGATGGAACGGGTGGTCTGCGACAACATATCGGGCAAACTGAAATCGATATTGTCGATGCTCATTTTCCCCGCTTCGATCTTGGAGAAGTCGAGGATGTCGTTCACGATAGTCAGCAAAGCATCCGCTGACGATTTGACCAGCCCGATATATTCGCGCTGTTCCTCATTCAATTCGGTATCCAGCGCCAACTCGGTCATGCCGATGATGCCGTTCATGGGCGTGCGAATTTCATGGCTCATGTTGGCAAGGAAATCACTCTTGGCCCGACTCGCCTCTTCTGCCGCTTCTTTAGCGCGCACGATGGCATCTTCCGCCTCTTTGCGGGCACTGATGTTGGCATTGGTTCCGGTCATGCGCAGGGCGCGACCGTCATTGTCACGTTCGACCACTTTGCCCCGTGTATGAATCCATATCCAGCTGCCGTCGCGCCCCTTCACTCTATATTCCACAGAGTAATAGGGCGTTAGGCCTTTCAGTGCAGGAGCCAATGCCGCACGAGCCGAGCCACGATCTTCGGGGTGAATGCTGTCAAACATACGCTCCACCATCATCAATTGATCTTCTTTGGCACCACCCAGCATTTCCGACCACTTGTCGCTGAAATAGATGCGGTCGGCAGCCAGATCCCAATCCCACAAGGCCAGATTGGAACCGTCCAGCGCAAGATTCAAACGTTCTTGCGTCAGATGAATCAACAGCTCATTTTTCTTGCGATCAGAAATGTCCTGAAACGCCACTACCATGCCGTCTACTTCGCCGTTGTCGGCATAAATCGCTTTTGAAACCAGTGCAACTGGGAAGGTACTGCCGTCTTTGCGGGTAAAGACTTGGTCGTCCATATGCGCTTCGCCACGTGCAATCACTTCCAGCGCAATCGGGCAAACATGCGCGGCCAGTGCCTCGCCTTCTGCTGTCGTCGGATGCACGGTGTCATGCACGGGCATGCCGACAAACTCGGCGCGCGCCCAACCAAGTAGGCGTTCGCCCTCGGCATTCAAGTAGGTACAGCAACCGTCGGCATCCTGCACATACAAGCCTTCACCCAGCGTTTCGCTGATGCGTTCATAAAAAACGCGCTGCTCGGCCAGTTGCTCGTCCATGGCTTTGCGCGCGGTAATGTCGGTACGAATGGAAACGTAGCGCTCTGGCTTTCCCTGTTCGTCCAGCAGCGGCACGATGGTGGAATCCACCCAGTAAATTTCGCCGTCTTTGCGCCGATTTTTCACCTCGCCGTGCCACACTTTTCCGCTCCCTATTACGCTCCACATCTGACTGAAAAACTCTTTCGGGTGATAGCCAGAGTTGAGTAAGCGGTGATCCTGCCCCAATAGTTCTGCGCGTTTGTATAAACTCACTTCGCTGAATTTATCGTTGGTGTAGAGAATGTGTCCACTCCGGTCAGTCACGCTGACGATGGAGTGCTGATCGAGTGCAAACTTCTGAAATTCCAATTCCCGCAACGACTGCTTCATGGCATTCCGCGCACGCGTCATACCTGCTACGGCGTAAGCACCGTAAGCCAGTCCAAACAGCGCGAACAGTGACAGCCAGAGACGGTAAATATCGGCGCTATGCTCGGCTCGCTGAAAACCTTGATTGTAAGCATCGAACAACTCGTCACCTTGGGTGATCGTGGATGTATTGAGCAGAGTGGCAATGGTGTGCTCACTCTCTGCTTTGTACGCCACCATGATGCCGGAATGCATCAACAGGGATTGCACTGATTCGCCGATGGGGGACGGGTAACGCTCCGCCAATTGCCCAACTTTGGCGAGCGACACCATGACAGCGTTATGCGCGTTTTCATCCGGCGTGAGTTGGTACACCATCATCGCGTGAAATAAACGGTCGCGCACTTCGGCTCCCAGCACGTCACCGTCCGGCAAGCGATTGACTCCACCAAGCAGCTCGTCGATCAACAGCGGAAAGTAGCGCACGGAATTGCGTAAAACCGCGTTCTGCGACTTGAACGCTTCCAGTTGCAAATCTTTTTCTGAGCGGGCTGCCATGTAAGCATCCAGCCGTTGCGCCAAATCCCGCTCATCCCGCGATGCCAGCCCGAATCCGCTTTTGTGTAAATTGGATGCTACCGCTGCAATCTGTTGCTGAGTCTGGACGATGGGGTCATAGTTATTGAGCAAACCAATACGCATTTGCAACACTAGCTTGTCTAATGTTTCATCCATCTGACGCAGCTGCATAAACTGCGTGCTGATACGGGTGTGCTGCTCAACATCTACCGAGGCAGACTTGGTGTACAAAAATCCAAGCAAGCCGAACAACCCTATCAACCCGGAAATTTTGGCAATGTTCTTTCTCATAAAGGCTTGCCCTTGTATTCGCCGGTCAGCGTTTCAAGAAAAGCAACAATATCGCCCACATCCTGCTCACTGACAGTGCGCCCTAGCTGATATTTCGCCATGATACGTACGGCTTCCGGCAGATTTGCAGCATAGCCGTCATGAAAATAAGGCGCTGTGCGTGCCACATTGCGCAAGCTGGGCACGCGAAAATAATGCCGATCACTGTCTTTTTTCGTAACGTTGAAACGCCCCAAATCGACCTCAACCGGATTGCCGCGATCTCCGAAATAATCGCCCATCATGCCCATACGTTCATACATATTGCCGCCCAGATTTACCCCCTGATGACAACTCGCACAGCCGTAAGACTGAAACAATTTGTAGCCGCGCTTTTCTGCTGCACTCAAAGAATCTTTCTCGCCACGCAAAAAACGGTCAAAACGGGAGTTGGGCGTGACGAGCGAGCGCTCAAACGTAGCAAGGGCATCCTTGATATTGTCGACCGTAAGACCATTGCGATAACTGCGTGAAAATAAGTCTGGATAAGCCTCATCACGCCCCAGCTTGCCCATCACTTGCGGCCAGTTCGATCCCATTTCTTTGGGGTGATGTACTGGGCCGTCAACCTGATCTTCCAATGTGGCGGCACGCCCATCCCAGAACTGGGCAACATTGAAGCTGCTGTTGAATACTGTCGGCGCATTAACCGCACCAATCCCGCCCTTGATGCCAATGGAGCGGTAACGATTATCCGCCCCGCCAGCCGAGAGATTGTGGCAACTGGCACAGCTGATAGTATCGTCGGCGGATAGCCTGACATCGTGAAACAGGCGCTCACCCAGCGCAACTTTGTCAGTCGCGAGTGCCACGCCCACCGGTAATGGGCGAGTAAATTCCGCCACGGGTTTTATCGAAAAAAGTGCTATCGGTGCGGACGCGACTTCCGGCGTGCGCGGCAACAAAAACAATGCTGCAAGTGCCAGCACAGCCCCCCCGCTCAAAATTAACGAAGGTAGCGGATGCGCCTTAACCCAGCGTGCGATCTCTGATTTCAATCTCATCGTCCACAAAGCGTTGTTTAATTTCCATCACATCGCCCCAGTCGGCCAGAAACGCATCGACACAGACGGGATCAAAATGTTTTCCTTTGCCATCGATAAGTAGCTGGGTGGACTGTTCGATGCTCCAAGCTTTTTTGTAGGGGCGCTCCGATGTTAGCGCGTCAAACACATCGGCCACCGCAACAATGCGTCCAAACAGGGGGATCGCTTCACCCGCCAAACCACGCGGATAACCGCTGCCGTCGAACTTTTCGTGATGGGTGCGAGCAATTTCTGCCGCGACTTGCAGCAACGGAGAGCTACTGGCACTTAATACCTCGTAGCCGATTTCAGCATGCTGCTTCATGATGACAAACTCCATATCAGTCAGCTTGCCGGGTTTAAGCAAAATCAGGTCGGGCGTACCAACCTTGCCGATGTCGTGCATGGGTGCAGCCTCCAGCAGTAAATCCTGCTGCTCCACCGGCAGTCCCATCACTCGCGCGATATGGTGCGAGTAATGTGCCATGCGCAAAATATGCGCGCCGGTCTCTGGGTCGCGATATTCCGCTGCTTTGGCTAGGCAGAAAATCGTTTCGCGTTCCTGCGCGACAATTTGCTCGGTGGCCTTGCGGACTTCATCGGCAAGCCATACTGCGCGATCCGCCAGCTTTTTGTGGCTGGCACGCAAAGCCAGCATATTCTTGGCTCGCGCAACGAACTCGGCATTATCCAGAGGTTTATTGAGGAAGTCAGTCACGCCGATCTGCAAGGCCTGATGGCGCAACTCTGTTTCGTGATTGGCGGTAACCATCAGCACCGGCACGTCGGGATAGCGCACTCGGAATTTTTCGGTCAACTCGACACCGCTCAACTTAGGCATCATGTAATCGACCACCACCAAATCCGGCTCATTTTCCAAACACCATGCCAGCGCGGCAACTGGGTCGGTAAAGCAGACAGGCTCGCACTCGGGTAATTTGCGAACCAGATGTTGCAACAACGTCACATTAAGTTGTGCGTCGTCAATGATTGCGACTTTCATGCAGCTCTCCAGATATTTTTCACGCACCTCAGGCTCTCCTGAGATTATCGGCAGTATTACAGTTTTCTTTAGACTGAATATTCGCAGAATTAAGCAGTGCCAGCGTGACAACTTGGGGATGATTTCATGTGCCACGCATTGCGTTTTCTGGCGGGCGGGTTTATGGCTGCTCTGCTGGGTCAAGCTCCTTCGGTACGGGTAACTCGGATGGACGTTGTGGCCGCGCACCGCCTTGCTTTTCGTAGCGACGCAGTTGGTAAACGTAGGCTAACACTTCCGCAACGGCGGTATAGAGCGCCTCGGGAATGGTTTGCCCAAGCTCGCAATGTTTATGCAGCGCACGTGCCAGCGGAGGGGCTTCCAATATCGGTACGTTGTTTTCCTGCGCAATTTCGCGGATACGGAGTGCCAGCAAATGCGAGCCTTTAGCCACGACTTCCGGTGCGCGCATGCCGTTCTCGGCATATTTCAGTGCCACGGCATAGTGCGTCGGGTTGGTTACCACCACATCGGCGGTCGGAATTGCCGACATCATGCGACGGC
The DNA here is from genome assembly GCA_028687335.1 of Gallionella sp. Lineage (GTDB taxonomy): Bacteria > Pseudomonadota > Gammaproteobacteria > Burkholderiales > Gallionellaceae > Gallionella. Next base: position 131,367 of record JAQUAI010000005.1, on the reverse strand, counting down.
GGGCCGCTTCGCGCTGCAAGCTGCGAATGCGTCCTTTAACCTGCGGATCACCTTCGGTCTCTTTGGCTTCCTGACGAATTTCCTCTTTGGTCATCATCAGTTTCTTGTTGTGATCCCACAACTGGAACGGCACATCAATCATGACGATCAGCAGCATCGCGCCAACGATAGTCATAAAACTCACCCCGATCAAATGCCCCATTTGCGGGATCGCCTGTAAAGCCGTCTGTGAACCCAGCGCAAGAAATGCATCGCGGTAGTGCCAGATCACCCAAGCACCAACCCCGCCGACCAGTACGGATTTGGCAATGGCTTTCACTAATTCGATCAGGGAATGGGTGGAAAACATGCGCCCAATGCCGGAAATCGGGTTCATGCGTGAAAACTGCGGTTGCAAGGCTTCCGCACTGAACAGCCAACCGTTCAATAACAACGGGGAAAAAGCAGCTGCAATCATAACGGCCAGAATAAATGGGGCAAAAATGATGAGCGCATCTAGCGATAGCTCATACAAGCGCGGAGCCATCAGCGCGGTATTGAAGGCCATCTCGCGGTCCAGCGTGAGTCCGTTGTGCAGCAGTTTGACCAGACTGCGGGTAAACGATTCGCCCATTACCCACAACGTGCCGCCACCAGCAATCATCACCGCAAAAGTGGATAGCTCGCGCGAGCGTGCAACCTGACCTTTTTCTCGTGCTTGGTCTAGTTTTCGCTGTGAGGGTTGTTCCGTTTTTTCGAGATCGCTATCTTCTGCCATGATCCACTCCGCCGATGAAAACGATTATCGGCACAGGCAGTGCAAGATGATGTGCGGAATACAAGGGGAAAACTCGGACTATTCAGCCTCAGGCTTGCAATCGAGCCCCCGTTTAGCCCAATTAGCGCTAACTTGATTAGAGCTCGCCCCCGCTTATTTCAATGGATAAGCTCCAGCAGTAATTGACTTAAGTTCGTGAAGTTCGTGTTTCAGTCCACCATCAGGATTCAGCCACGTCACCTTCCTGATACATCCGCCAAGTATTTTTACCCGCTTTTTTCGCTTGATACATGGCAGCATCGGCATGACGTAATAGGGTTTCGGCATCTTCTGTGCCGCCGTCGAACAGGCTGATGCCGATGCTGCCACCAACTCGGCATTCAACCCCGGCCAGCACGAACGGTTCGGCCAGTGCCGCGACAATTTTTTCAGCCAGTATTTGCGCGTTGTGTGCGTCGCCGATACGGTTCAGCACGAAAGTAAATTCGTCGCCCCCCATGCGCGCGACCACATCGGACACGCGCACTGCCGCGCATAATCGGCCTGACGCGCCTTTCAGCAGCAGGTCGCCGATTTCATGTCCGTGCGTATCATTAACTTTTTTGAAGCCGTCGAGATCAAGGAACAGTACAGCCAGCCGCGAATGATCACGCCGCGCCAAAGCCAGCGCGCACTCCAAACGATCAAGGAATAGCGCGCGATTAGGGAGTCCGGTGAGAAAGTCGTGGTGCGCCAAATGCGCTAGCTTGTCTTCCGCCAATTTTCGCTCGGTAATGTCACGCACAATCGCGGTGAAGAAATGCTCACCATTCAGGGTCATGTCCGACAAGGAGACTTCCAGCGAAAACTCGCTGCCGTCTTTGTGTAATGCGGCAACTTCCACCGCGCGGGCTGATGTACGCGATGCGTCTGGTTGCGTCAGATAACGCTGAAATCCCGCATCCCCATTGCCGAGCAACAGCATGCTAATCGGCTTGCCCAACACTTCATTCAGGGCATAACCAAAAATGCGCTCCGCCGCAGGATTGAAGCCGTGAATTTCGCCTGCCGCATTCATCGTCACAATGCCATCCAGCACATTGCGTATGATCGCCTGCAAATGATTTTGGCTGCGCTCAAACTCGGCCTTGAGCTGTTTCAGGTTAGTCACCATTTGCCAGAATAGTCGCGCTTCCAAGCCGGTTGCCACGCGTTTGTCGCCTAGCACTTGGGTCACTTGGGCTGCCACCGAGTCGTCGTTGCTTAGGTTGTACAAAATACAATCGGGGAAGGCGCGGCAGGCTTGCAATGCGGCGATGCCATCCTGATAGGTCGGAATGTTATGCAGTTTAGCCAATTTGATTCCGGGGGCATCAGGCGAGGGGTCGACGATACCGATCACATGCACCAATCTGTCTTCGATGAACATATCCAGCAGTGCGCTGCCGCCCCGCCCTCCACCGAAAATCAATACTGGATATTTACCGTATTCGTGAGATGACGAAAACTCTGCTGCACTCATGCTCAACCTCCCTGTGTTTATTGGCTAGCCTCCGGCATCTTTCATGTCCCTGCTCAGCAGAACATAAACGAAGCTTTCATCCGCACTTATTTTTGACGCTGCGCGACAACTAAAGCTTCGAATTCAGCCAACGGCAGCGGCCGACTGAAGTGGTACCCCTGCCCAGTTTCGCAACCGTAAATACACAGGAGGTTTCGTTGCCCCTCTGTTTCAATTCCTTCCGCCACCAGATTCATGCGCAGATTGTTTGCCATCCCGATGATGGTTTTCACCATTTCCGCATCGTCTGGATCACGATCAGCATCACTAACAAAAGAGCGGTCAATTTTCAAAATACTGATGGGGAAGCGACGCAAATACGACAGGCTGGAATAACCAGTACCAAAGTCATCCAGCGCGAGATGCACACCCATCGCACGAATTTTTTGCAGAACTTCACCCATGCTCTGTTCGTCGATCAACAGGCTTTCAGTCATTTCAAGCTCGATTAACAGTGGATCAACGCGACTCTCATCCAAGGCGGCACGCAAGGCGGTCAGCAGTTCTTCCGGTCGCATGAATTGTCGGGCCGAGACGTTGAAAGCCACTTGTAAATTAAGCCCGCGTTGCTGCCAAATCGCGGCCTGATGACAGGCCGTGTGCATCACCCAAATACCGATTTCATTAATCAGATGGCTTTGTTCGGCAACAGGAATAAATTTGATCGGCGGTACAACACCCATATTGGGCTGATTCCAGCGCAGCAACGCTTCACAACCGATGATCGCACCGTCACGCAGATTAACTTTGGGCTGGTAGTACAACTCAAACTCATGGCGCTCGATGGCTTTGCGCAACATACGTTCGATTTGCAGACGCTCAATTGAGCGAGTATGCAACGCCTCGGTACAAAAGCGATAGGTCGCACGCCCTTGTTGTTTAGCCAGATAAAGCGCGGCATCGGCATTTTTCAACAAGTCGTCACTATCCTTGCCGTCCTGCGGACAAATGCTAATACCGATACTCGGCGTGATGTGTAACTCTTCCCCCTCAACATCCATCGGCAGGGCGACGTTGTGAATAATTTTCTGCGCGATGATGGCAGCATCTTCGGAGCTGGCAATATCGTTCAGCATAATGACAAACTCATCTCCGCCAACACGCGCCAGCGTGTCTTCCGCGCGCACGCAGTCGTGCAAACGTGCCGCCACGCCTTTCAGTAGGGCATCTCCAAACTGGTGCCCGAGACTGTCATTGATGTCTTTGAAGTGATCGAGATCAAGATAAAGCACGCCGATATGGGCGTCGCGTCGCAGCACACTACTAATTGCTTGTGTCATGCGATCACTTAGCAAGCGTCGATTGGCCAAGCCGGTGAGCTGATCGTGATAGGCCAGATGCTCGATCTGGCGTGCGGCCTCTTTTTGTTCCCCTATGTCACGGAACAGGCATTGGAATACTTCCGCACCATTCGGCAAACGAGCTAAACGCACCGACACCAGCACGTCGAGCAATCGTCCGCTTTGCGTCCGGTAGCGCGACTCAAACTCGTCACCACCGCTCTCGCGCATTTTTCGGGCACGTTGTTGAGCCAGCGCTTCATCATCAACCGCATCAATTTCCCAAATGTGCAGTTTGAGCAATTCTTCTGGGCTGTATTCCAACTGAAGCAAGGCTTCGTTGTTGTAGGAAACTACACGCATTTCCTTGTCGACCAGTAACACACCGCTCAAACAAGGCCTGATACTGATGCTTGGCAATAGCCGCCGTCATTTCGGCATCTTTGCGCGACTGAATATCTTCCACCACGGAAATGAAATAATCGGGCGTACCGTCTTCCTTTCGAGATAACGCCACGGTGAGGTTGACCCAGATCAGCACGCCATCTTTACGGATGTATCGTTTCTCCATGCTGTAGTGATCAATTTGCCCCGCCAGCATAGCCTGCACCTGCCCCACATCGGCAGCCAAATCCTCGGCGTAGGTCACATCCTGAAAAGTGAGTCCGAGCAGTTCTTTTTCGCTATAGCCGACGATGTCGCAGAGTTTGTGATTAACGCGTAACCAACTGCCATTCGGCGCGACATGGGCAATTCCAACTGCCGCCTGCTCAAATGTTTGACGGAACAGCTCACGCTCATGACGCAGATCGCTCAGCATCGCATAGCGTTGCGACACATCATGAAACACCATCACCACGCCAATCATGCGCCCTTGCTCGTCCCGCACTGGCGCAGCGGAATCCTCAATCGCATATTCGCTGCCGTGGCGACCGCGCAGCAACATGCCATTCGACATGGGCACCATGGAGCCATCGCGCAATACGCTTTCTATCGGTGTCTCAACACGCTTTATTCCGCTGGAGTCGAACGCCACAAACACGGTTTGCAATGGCAGCCCCATCGCTTCGCGCTGAGTCCAGCCCGTCATGCGTTCGGCTGTTTCGTTCAAAGACTCAATTCTGCCTTGCACATCAGTCACAACCACACCATCACCGATGGACTCGTAAATGGCTCTGACTCGGGCATCATCATGCCCCAGACTGCGCAAATTGCGATACACCAGATAAAACAATATGAATGAAACAATGGGCAGTGAAACTCCCAATATGCCCACGAGGTAATAACGTCGCTCACTGCGCTCGGCGGTGACAATACCCAACTTTGCCACCCGTGCATCGGCTTGAGCCTCTACTTCCTGCCGCAAGTGCTGTAAATCATCGCGCAGTTGCTTGTCTTTACCGATCACCAGCAAATCAGCTGCGCGATAAGATAGTGGGGTTCGCGTATCCACACGCGCGTAAGCCGCCGCATAATCCTCTCGCAATGCTTGGTGACGCTCGCGCATCGCGCGTACATTTGAGCTATCTAGGCCTGCTGCCTGCAACTGCGCTTCGGCACGCAGTAAAGCAGACTGAACCTGAGTCTGCTGTAATTCAAAACCTTGCTTGTGTTTTGTGAATAGCGCCGGGTCATACATGCGCAACAGCATGTCTTTCCATTCCTGCGTCTGCCCGGACAACGCAATTGCGGCATCGTTCAGCGTCTTGCTAATTTCCAGCAATTGTTCGCTCTGTCGCCGCGCATCTCCGCCGACCTCATGGGCAATCTTGCCAAACCAATAGGCACCCAACCCTACTGTCAGCGTAATCGACAATAATGAAACCCATAATAGATAACGTATACGCCGAGCTTCTTTACCTCTGTGCGCCATGAAACCTCTTTAAGTTTTGCACTACAAAATGGTGCGTGTCATTCTGCCTACACACACCCCAACTGTAAACGTTTGTTATTAGAAATATAGCGCCAAAATCACGCCTGCTGCCGAGACAGAGATATTCGACGAATAATCAAGCGCGGCGTAAAATGGGCGCAACATCTCATTGAAGGAGACCCATCATGGCCATCAGCATACAATCCGTTGCATCTTCAACACCCGGCTCGATTGCCGAGATCGTAATGAACAACAGTCGTCCGATTGTTGAAGTCGCACAACAGGCGCAAGCGAAACAATCCGGCGAGATCGTTTCGCTTTCGACCAAAGGACAGGTACTCAGCCAAAGTGACCGCGCTGGCTCGCCCGGTGAAAATATGGAGACACGCAGCGCTGAGGCACGTGAATCTGCCTCGATTCAATTTCAAGAAGGTGAATCCGGTGTAGCGCAATCAGCTCCGAGCGCCAGCCCTGAAATCTCGGCTTATGTGAAAGTAGCGACCGCCAAGTAATCACACTAAGCGATTAGTACCCCGAGGTGCGAAGTGACAGCAAAGCGGTATGCGGACGTGTTCATGCATCCAGCTTCTGCGCCGACTAATAAATAGACTGAGGGAATTAAAGCGGGGAGGAGAACCCTCCCCGCAGAATCAAGTTAGCGAATTAAGCAGAGAATGACGACCCGCAACCGCAGGTCGTTGTTGCATTAGGGTTCTTGATGACGAATTGCGAACCTTCCAAGCTTTCCTGATAATCAATCTCCGCTCCGACCAGATATTGAAAACTCATCGGGTCGATCAACAGATGTACGCCATCCTTGACCATCACGGTGTCATCTTCATTACTCACTTCGTCGAATGTAAAGCCGTATTGAAAACCGGAGCATCCGCCGCCGCTCACAAATACGCGCAGCTTCAGATCTGCATTGCCTTCTTCTTCGATCAGTTTTTTGACTTTATTCACTGCGTTGTCGGTAAAAATCAGCGGATCTTGGTTTTCGGTAATGGTGTTCATATTTAGTCTCCTTGGATTGGTTTATTCCGCGTTGGCGGTTTTAAAAGCAACGATTTTGTCCTGCACTGCGATGTTCTCGTGGATCAAACGCCCTTCCACAATAGCCCCCAAATGAATCTCCAGCGTTTTGTAGCGCACGTCGCCGAGCACTTTAGCCTTGCTTTGCAACTCCAAATATTCGCTCACTGACACCGGCCCAGTAATCGCTCCATTGATGACCAGATGGGTCACTTTGACCTCACCCTGCACCTGCGCATGCTCACTCAGTACCAGCGTACTCGGTTTGCCAGCATCGGAAACAACATTGCCCTTAACTTGCCCATCAATGCGCAGGCCACCACTGAAACTGATATTGCCTTCAATTGCGGTGCCCGCGCCAATCAGTGAGTCGATACGGCTTTGCGGCTTACTGTGTTTTTTGCCAAACATATTGTTTCTCCTCCACTACGACGGTTTGATTGCTTGTCGCAGCCTAGCCTCACGGGTGCCTTGTTCGAAAATTCGAATCTGCACTTCTAGCAGTTGCGCATCGGTGGGCAACTGTATGGTTTGTTCCACCCGCTGATAATACTTGAAAGCGAGCGGAAATTGGGCATTCCCAGACTCATCCTGGGGGAATACGCGAGTCGTACGCTTACCCGCTTCAATCACGCTAGCTACAATTTGAAAGCTACCAGTAAAGTCTTTTGCTCGCTGCCCGCTTTGCACCAGCAACCCGCGTACGCGGTATTCGCCGGGAATGGTGTCTGCCTGTAGTCGCAGTTTGTGCAAACCCAACTCACCTTCTTTTCCGCGAGTTGCGGTGAGATTTTGGAAAAATGCCAAATCGTCCTGCAAGCGTCCATTTTCTTCCGTCAGGTTTTTGAGCTGCTTACTCGTTTCCTGATTGCTGGCTTGATCAATCTGTAACTGCCGCTCCGCCTGTACTACGCGATCATTTAGAGACAGGTTTTCACCGCGTAGCTCGATCACCTGCTGGCGCAACAAAGCCAGCTCCTGCTCGGTCTCACCACGATGAAATCCAGCCAACTCCAAGCCGCTGCCATACGCCCACCACGCCAGTGCTAACGCTCCGATGACGAAGGGCAGCATCATGCTCCAGCGCAAGTACCAAGGAATATGCGCCCGCACCGACAGACGCGGCGCGGTAATTCCAAATCTGCGCCGCGCGCGTCGCCACATCACGGCAGTAAGGGAACGTTGTTCAACGCAGTCGATTCATCTATGCCAAACAAAATATTCATGTTCTGCACTGCCTGCCCAGCCGCACCTTTGACCAGATTATCGATGACCGATAACACCACCACGGTATCACCGCCCTGCGGACGATGGATGGCAATGCGGCAACGGTTGGCCCCGCGTACAGAACGAGTTTCGGGATGACTGCCGGAGGGCATCACATCCACGAACGGCTCATTGGCATAACGCGTCTCAAACAAAGCTTGCAGATCGACATCGCGGGTCAGCTTGCCATACAAGGTCGCATGAATGCCACGTATCATCGGTGTCAAATGAGGCACAAAAGTCAGCCCAACAGGATTGCCGACCACATTACTCAATCCCTGTTTAATTTCCGGCAGATGACGATGCCCTGCTACACCGTATGCCTTGAAGTTATCGCCCGCTTCGGAGAATAAGGCGGGAATTTCGGCTTTACGTCCTGCTCCAGACACACCGGATTTTGCATCCGCAATCAAACCGCCTACTTCGATTACGCCTGCTTCCAGCAACGGAATAAAACCGAGTTGCACGGCAGTCGGGTAGCAACCGGGATTAGCAATCAAGCGGGCAGTTTTGATCTGCTCACGATTTATCTCGGGCAAGCCATAAACTGCCTCCGCCACCAAGTCTGGGCAGGCATGCGTCATGCCGTACCACTTTTCCCATTCCGCCACGTCCTTGATGCGAAAATCCGCCGCAAGGTCGATCACCTTCACACCGGCATCCAGTAACTGGCGCGTTTGCTGCATGGCAATGCCGTTCGGTGTCGCAAAAAACACGACATCACAACTTTCCAAGTTTGCTTGATCGGGATGCGTGAAAGGAATATCCACATATCCGCGCAAACTAGGGAACATCTGATTGACGGGCGTACCCGCATCGGCACGCGAAGTAATGACCTGTAAAGCCACGTTTGGATGGGCCGCCAGCAAGCGCAGCAACTCAACTCCGGTATATCCAGTCCCGCCGACGATACCTACTTTAATCACGGTTCGCTCCTTGTTTTAGAGGGCGTAAATAATAAATGAAAAAAGCCGCCCAAAGGCGGCTTTCTCTGTACATCCTCGCGAATTAACGCTTGGAGAACTGTTTCCTGCGACGCGCTTTGCGCAGACCGACCTTTTTACGCTCAACTTCACGAGCATCGCGAGTTACCAAACCGGCTTGCTTCAGCACAGGCTTGAATTCTACGTTGTAATCGATCAATGCACGAGTAATGCCGTGGCGAACCGCACCAGCTTGACCAGCTTCGCCGCCGCCGATTACGTTAACCATGATATCGAACTTGGTCAGCGTCTCGGTCAGAGCCAAAGGCTGACGCACGATCATACGGCCGGTTTCGCGCGAGAAAAACACGTCCACTGGCTTATCGTTCACAACGATATCGCCCTTGCCCGGCTTGATGAATACACGTGCCACCGCGCTCTTGCGACGACCTGTTCCGTAGTTGTAGTTAACGCTCATGATTAAGCCTTCAGCAGATTGATGGGTTTAGGTTGTTGCGCAGTGTGCGGATGAGTTGCACCTGCATAGACCTTCATCTTGCGCAACATTGCGTAACCCAGCGGGCCTTTAGGCAACATACCTTTGACCGCTTTTTCCAGCACGCGCTGTGGATGACGCTGTTGCATCTTAGTGAAATTGGTAGTGTACAAACCGCCAGGGTAGCCGGTATGACGATGGTACAACTTGGCTTCAGCCTTGTTGCCAGTCACGCGCAGCTTATCCGCGTTAACCACAACGACGAAGTCGCCGGTATCAACGTGCGGTGTATAGATTGCTTTATGCTTGCCACGCAGACGCGCAGCGATTTGTGCTGCCAAACGACCAAGTACTTGGTCAGCTGCGTCAACCAGAAGCCAGTCGTGCTGGACTTCTTCGGCTTTAGCGGAAAATGTTTTCATAGCCACAATTCCTAAATATTCAAACAGTAAACCTCGAAGGGCGCGCATTCTATTTCACCCTCCCAACCCTGTCAAACGCTATTTACATCGAGTGCTTCGGATCGCCTCAATAGCGCAGCGCGAACATAGATAAAAATAAATAATGTCGACATTATTTAAGCAAATACACCACATTTTTACTATCAAGTGCTAGGATTCGCCAAGATTGTCGACAATCGGAGAGCATGAAATGCTGCTTCAAGTTCCAGAACAAGGCACCCTCGCGGACCTTGCAACACATCGTTTGGCGCATAGCATCGTCACTGGCGAGCTAGCGCAAGGCCAGAAATTAAACGAGGCGGAGTTGGCTGAACGCTTCGGCATGGGGCGCGGTCCATTGCGTGAAGCACTACGACATTTGGAAGGCATGCGTTTAGTTACGCGCATCCCCAACGCAGGGACTCGCGTGGTGGTGCTGGATCGCAAGACCCTCGCGGACATCTATGGTGTACGCGAAGCGCTGGAAGGTATGGCCTGCCGCCTCGCCGCCACACAGATGAGCAATGAAGAGATCGCCAATCTAAAAAAGCTACTCGACAACCACGAAGAGCAGATCGAAAAAGTCGGCGGCAAAGTCTATTCACAAAGCGAGGGCGACCTCGATTTCCATTTCCAGATCGCACGCGGCAGCCGCAACCAGATGCTGATGGACATGCTCGGCAGTGAGCAATACCAACTGCTGCGCATGTGCCGCTATCGCACCAGCCGCAAAGCCACCCGCACCAAACCCGCATTGCAACAACACCGCCAGATCGTCGCCGCATTGGAACAACGCGACGGCGAACTGGCAGAACTCCTCATGCGTCGTCACATCCACGGCGCATGGAAGAGCATCAGCGAAATGATCGATAAAGAGGAAGAGGTAGGTCAGGCTTCAGCCTGACGAACAGCGTCGGGTTGTACCCGCAAGGATTAGGCCGTGGTTGTAAGGGGCTAAAGCCCCAACAACACACGCTCAAACCCGACCTACAAAACAATCAGCGTAAAAAGGAGATGTAAAGATGAGCACACCCGGTAACAAACTGCGCCAAGCAGTGAAAGACAATTCCCCACTGCAAGTGGTCGGTGCCGTCACCGCCTACTGCGCCATCCTTGCGCAGAAGAGTGGCCACAAGGCGCTGTACCTTTCAGGTGGCGGCGTGGCCGCTTCTTCATTGGGCATCCCAGACTTAGGCATCACCACTTTGCATGACGTCTGCGAAGACACTCGTCGCATCACTGCTGCAAGTGATCTGCCGCTGCTGGTGGATGTGGACACAGGCTGGGGTGGCGCATTCAACATCGCGCGTGCGACACGCGAAGTGGCGCAAGCGGGTGCGGCCGGTTTCCACATCGAAGACCAAGTGATGCAGAAGCGTTGTGGTCACCGTCCTAACAAAGCCATCGTGAGTCAGAGCGAGATGGTGGATCGTGTGAAGGCAGCGGTGGATGCGCGTGTAGATAGCAGCTTCGTCATCATGGCGCGCACCGATGCGCTAGCCGTCGAAGGCATGCAGTCCGCCATCGACCGTGCGCAAGCCTGTGTCGAAGCGGGTGCGGACATGATCTTCCCCGAGGCGATGACCAAGCTTGAGCAATACAAAGAATTCACCAAGGCGGTGAACGTGCCGGTGTTAGCGAACATCACCGAGTTCGGTGCGACACCACTCTTCACCACGAAGGAGTTATCCGGCGTGGGCGTGCAGTTGGTGCTGTATCCCCTCTCCGCCTACCGCGCCATGAGCAAGGCGGCGCTGAACGTGTATCAACACATCCTCGCCGATGGCACACAGTCGAACGTCGTGCCCACGATGCAGACACGTATGGAGCTTTACGACTATCTCGGCTATCACGAGTTCGAGCAGCAGCTCGATCGCTTGTTCGCTGAAAAAGGTGCTGAATAACTTTTCAATTAGGAGAATGACATGGCAGAAGAAACGACATTACCGAAGCCCAAGAAATCTGTCGCACTATCCGGCACCGTTGCGGGTAACACGGCGGTGTGTACCGTCGGACGCACGGGCAACGACCTGCACTATCGCGGCTATGACATCCTCGACTTCGCCGAGAAGGCGGAATTCGAAGAGATCGCTCACTTGTTGATCCACGGCACGCTGCCTACTGCTGCTCAACTCAAAGCCTATAAAGCCAAGCTGAAGACACTGCGCGACCTACCTGCAGCGGTGAAGCAAGCGCTGGAAGCACTGCCTGCCAACGCACACCCGATGGATGTGATGCGTACGGGTTGTTCGGTACTCGGCACGGTGGAGCAAGAATCAGAGAAGCACGACCCCGCAAAGACCGTCGAGATCATCGACCGCATGATGGCGAGTTTTGGTTCGATGCTGGTGTACTGGCATCACTTCACCACCTCGGGCAAACGTATCAACGTGGTGACCGACGACGATTCCATCGGCGGCCACTTTTTGCATCTGTTGCACGGCAAGCCGGCTAAGGAATCATGGGTACGCGCGATGCACACCTCGCTCATTCTGTACGCCGAGCATGAGTTCAACGCATCCACCTTCACCGCACGCGTCATCGCAGGCACCAACTCCGACATCTACTCTTGCATCACCGGTGCCATCGGCGCGTTGCGCGGTCCTAAACATGGCGGCGCGAACGAAGAAGCGTTCCGCATCCAGAGCCGTTACAAGAGTGCTGATGAAGCAGAAGCCGATATCCGCGCACGGGTGGAACGCAAAGAGATCGTCATCGGTTTCGGCCATCCTGTTTACACCATCTCTGACCCACGCAATGAAGTCATCAAACGTGTGGCGCAAAGTCTGTCCAAAGAGAACGGCAATACTTTGATGTTCGACATCGCCGCGCGTTTGGAAACGACGATGTGGGAATTGAAGAAGATGTTCCCGAATCTGGATTGGTTCTCTGCCGTGTCGTACAACCAGATGGGTGTGCCCACCGAGATGTTCACTCCGCTGTTCGTCATCTCTCGCGTCACCGGCTGGGGCGCACACGTGATGGAACAACGCGCCGACGGCAAGATCATCCGCCCAAGTGCGAACTACATCGGGCCGGACAATCTGAAGTGGGTGCCATTGGCTGAGCGCGGTTAAGAAAGCAAAGAAAGAATCTATGAATAGCAAATACCGTAGGCCTTTAGCGGGGAGCACGCTGGACTACTTCGACACCCGTGCAGCAGTCGAAGCCATCCAGCCAGGCGCTTATGCCAAGCTGCCCTACACTTCCAAAGTGCTGGCAGAGCAACTGGTGCGCCGCTGCGAACCGGATGAATTGACCGATGCACTGAAGCAGTTGATCGAACGCAAACGTGATCTGGATTTCCCTTGGTATCCCGCCCGTGTGGTGTGCCACGACATCCTCGGCCAGACTGCATTGGTAGACCTCGCCGGTCTGCGTGATGCGATCGCGGACCAAGGCGGTGACCCGGCACTGGTCAACCCTGTGGTGCCGACGCAGTTGATCGTCGACCACTCGCTGGCGGTGGAGGCTGCCGGTTTCGATAAGGATGCCTTCCGCAAGAACCGCGAAATCGAAGACCGTCGTAACGAAGACCGCTTCCACTTCATCGAGTGGACCAAGACTGCGTTCAAGAACGTGGACGTGATCCCTGCGGGTAACGGCATCATGCATCAGATCAATCTGGAGAAGATGTCACCGGTGATCCAAGCGCGCGAGGGCGTGGCCTTCCCCGATACCTGCGTGGGGACTGACTCGCACACTCCGCACGTGGATGCCCTCGGCGTGATCGCCATCGGCGTCGGCGGTCTGGAAGCAGAGACCGTCATGTTGGGCTTGCCTTCCATGATGCGCCTGCCGGACATCGTCGGCGTGAAGCTGGTGGGCAAGCGTCAGCCCGGCATCACCGCCACCGACATCGTGCTGGCGCTGACCGAGTTCCTGCGTAAAGAAAAAGTGGTCGGCGCTTGGGTCGAATTCTTCGGTGCAGGTGCGGATAGCCTCACCATCGGCGACCGCGCGACCATCTCCAACATGTGTCCGGAGTATGGTGGCACGGCAGCGATGTTCTACATCGACAAGCAAACGATCGACTACTTGAAACTGACGGGCCGCGAGCCTGAACAGGTCGCACTCGTAGAGAACTACGCCAAAACCACCGGTCTGTGGGCAGATCAAATGACGGCTGCCGAATACGAGCGCGTGCTGAACTTCGATCTGTCCAGCGTGGTGCGCAACATGGCGGGGCCATCCAATCCGCACCGTCGTCTGCCGACTTCCGCCCTGCATGAGCGCGGCATCGCTGATGAAGCCAAGCTGGCAGCGGGCAAGGCCGAAGAAGCGCAGGGTCTGATGCCAGATGGAGCAGTCATCATCGCGGCCATCACTTCCTGCACCAATACTTCCAACCCACGCAACGTAGTTGCCGCAGCGCTGCTAGCGAAGAAAGCCAATGCACTGGGTCTGCTGCGCAAGCCCTGGGTCAAAACTTCTTTCGCGCCCGGTTCTAAAGTTGCCGAGCTGTATCTGAAAGAAGCTGGCCTGCTGACAGAACTGGAAAAACTCGGCTTCGGTATCGTCGGCTTCGCCTGCACCACCTGTAACGGCATGTCCGGCGCACTCGATCCCAAGATCCAACAGGAGATCATTGACCGCGACCTTTACGCCACCGCCGTACTCTCCGGCAACCGCAACTTCGACGGTCGTATCCACCCGTATGCGAAGCAGGCCTTTTTGGCTTCCCCACCGCTGGTGGTCGCTTACGCCATCGCGGGTACGGTGCGCCTCGACATCGAGCAGGATGCACTGGGCACCGACAAGTCCGGCAAGCCGGTCATGCTGAAAGACATCTGGCCTTCCGACGAAGAGATCGACGCCATCGTGGCTAAGTGCGTGAAGCCGGAGCAGTTCAAGCAGATCTACATCCCGATGTTCGACTTGGGCGTGATCGAAGCGGCGAAGAGCCCCTTGTACGACTGGCGTCCGCAGTCCACCTACATCCGTCGTCCGCCGTATTGGGAAGGCGCGCTGGCAGGTGTTCGCACGATGAAGGGGATGCGTCCGCTCGCAGTGTTGCCGGACAACATCACAACAGACCACCTATCGCCTTCGAACGCGATCTTGCTCGACTCTGCTGCCGGTGAATATCTGGCGAAGATGGGCCTGCCGGAAGAGGACTTCAACTCCTATGCGACGCACCGTGGTGACCACCTCACCGCGCAACGCGCCACGTTCGCCAATCCGCAACTGGTCAACGAGATGGCCGTGGTTGATGGCCAAGTGAAGAAAGGTTCCCTCGCCCGCGTCGAGCCGGACGGCAAGGTGATGCGCATGTGGGAAGCCATCGAGACCTACATGGGTCGCAAGCAGAACCTGATCATCATCGCAGGTGCAGACTACGGTCAGGGTTCATCGCGCGACTGGGCGGCCAAAGGCGTGCGTCTAGCCGGTGTGGAAGCCATCGTGGCCGAAGGTTTTGAGCGCATCCACCGTACCAATCTGGTCGGCATGGGCGTGCTGCCGCTGGAGTTCAAGGCGGGCGATACACGCAAGACCTACGCCATCGACGGTACCGAGACTTTTGATGTGGAAGGCGACATCACTCCACGCGCCAACCTGACAGTGATCATGCATCGCAAGAATGGCGAGTCAGTGCGCATCCCTGTCACCTGCCGTCTGGATACCGCTGCTGAAGTACGTGTCTACAACGCAGGAGGCGTACTGCAGCGCTTTGCGCAGGACTTCCTCGAAGGAGCTGCATGATGTCCATCGCACCGCAAATAAAAATCCCCGCAACGTACATGCGCGGCGGCACCTCGAAAGGTGTGTTCTTCCGGCTGGAAGATCTGCCCAAAGCCGCGCAGGTGCCGGGCAAAGCGCGTGACAAATTGTTCCAACGCGTGATCGGCAGCCCCGACCCCTATGCCGCTCAGATCGACGGCATGGGCGGCGCGACCTCCAGCACCAGCAAGTGCGTGATCCTGTCGAAGAGTACGCGTCCCGGTCATGACGTGGATTACCTCTACGGTCAGATCTCCATAGACAAAGACTTCGTCGACTGGAGCGGCAACTGCGGCAACCTGTCCACCGGTGCGGGCGCTTTCGCGATCCATGCCGGATACATCGATGCCGCACGTTTGAAAGAGGGTGTCTGCACCGTGCGCATCTGGCAGGCCAACATCAGCAAGACCATCATCGCGCATGTGCCGGTCAGCAACGGTCAGGTACAGGAGACCGGTGATTTCGAGCTAGATGGTGTGACCTTCCCGGCAGCGGAGATCGTGCTGGAGTTCATGGACCCCTCCGATGATAGTGAAGAAGGCGGCAGCCTGTTCCCGACCAGCAATCTGGTCGATCAACTCGATGTGCCCGGTGTCGGCAGTTTCCCAGCCACCATGATCACCGCCGGCATCCCGACCGTGTTCGTGAATGCAAAGGATATCGGTTACACCGGTACCGAATTGCGTGAAGCCATCAACACCGATCCGGCAGCGCTGGCGCGTTTCGAGAAGATCCGCGTGGCGGGTGCATTGCGCATGGGACTGATCAAGACCCCCGAAGAAGCGGCGACGCGCCAACACACCCCGAAGGTCGCTTTTGTCGCGCCCCCTGTTGACCATGTGTCATCCAGCGGAAAAAAGATAAGCGCTTCCGAGATCGATCTACTGGTGCGTGCGCTATCGATGGGCAAACTGCACCATGCCATGATGGGCACGGCAGCAGTCGCCATCGGTACGGCAGCAGCGATCCCCGGCACGCTGGTGAATCTGGCAGCGGGTGGCGGTGAGCGCGATGTGGTGAAGTTCGGACATCCCTCCGGCACGTTAAGAGTCGGTGCAGCCGCTAGCAAGAACGGCGGCGAGTGGAAGGTCGAGAAAGTCACCATGAGCCGCAGCGCACGCGTGTTGATGGAAGGTAGCGTGCGTGTTCCCGGCGATAGTCTTTGATGTTTGTTTTGTAGAATGCTCCCTCTTGACCACCCCTTAGAAGGGCGGCAGGAAACGGGTTCTAAATGAGAGGAGTCAGACACATGAGTTACCAAACCGAGTACGACCGTTCCATGAAAGACCCAGCCGGATTCTGGGGTGACCAAGCCAAAGCATTGGAGTGGTTCAAGGCACCGCAGACGATCCTGACCACCGATGCGGATGGCATCGGCCATTGGTTCGGTGATGGCGAGATGAACACGTCTTACATGGCGTTGGATCATCATGTGAAGAACGGTCGCGGCGATCAAACAGCGATCATCTACGACTCCCCTGTCACCGATACCAAACGCAAGTACACATACTCCGAGCTGACCGATGAAGTGGCGCGCACGGCAGGCATGCTGGCGGACTTGGGCGTGGTCAAAGGCGACCGCGTCATCATCTACATGCCGATGATTCCCGAGGCGGTCATCTCGATGTTGGCCGTGGCACGTTTGGGTGCGATCCACTCGGTGGTGTTCGGTGGTTTCGCACCGCCTGAGTTGGCACAGCGCATCGACGATTCGACACCGAAGGTCATCCTCACCGCTTCATGCGGCATCGAGATCAAGCGCGTCATCGAGTACATGCCTTTGCTCAACAAGGCCATCGACTTGTCGAAACACAAACCACAAAGCTGCGTGGTGTTCCAACGTCCACAATGCAACGCGCCACTCGCAGCAGGACGCGACCATGACTGGGCGACGCTGCTGGCAAAATCAAAGGCGGTGGGTTGCACACCGGTGAAAGGCAGCGACCCGCTGTACATCCTCTACACCTCAGGCACGACAGGCAAACCCAAGGGCGTGGTGCGTGAGAACGGCGGCCATGCGGTGGCACTGAAGTACAGCATGAAGGCCATCTACAACGTGGATGCAGGCGATGTATTCTGGGCAGCGTCGGACGTGGGTTGGGTGGTCGGTCACTCTTACATCGTGTATGGCCCGCTGCTGCAAGGCTGCACGACCATCGTGTACGAAGGCAAACCCATCATGACGCCGGATGCAGGTGCGTTGTGGCGCATCATCTCGGAATACAAAGTTAAATCCTTCTTCACCGCGCCCACCGCGTTCCGCGCAGTGAAGAAGGAAGACCCCGATGCACTGCTGATGAAGCCTTACGACTTGAGCAAGTTGCAGGTCATCTTCTCCGCAGGCGAACGTCTCGATCCGCCGACACAAGAATGGCTCACCGAGAAGAGTGGCAAGACGGTGGTTGACCATTGGTGGCAAACCGAAACGGGTTGGGGCATCACCGCCAACTTGTGGGGCGTGGAGCCCAAGCCAGTGAAGCTGGGCTCCTCTACCCTGCCCACTCCAGGCTTTGATGTGCGCATCCTCGATGAGAACGGCAAGCAGATGGCAGCCAACGAGCAAGGCTACATCGCCATCAAGTTGCCGCTGCCGCCTTCATGTATGAATCGCGTGTGGGGCGACGACGACAAATTCCGTGAGGGCTATCTGCAATTCCTGCCCGGCTACTACACCACGGGCGACGGCGGTTACATCGACGATGAAGGTTATGTGTTCGTGATGGGCCGCGTGGACGATGTGATCAACGTGGCAGGACACCGTCTCTCCACCGGCGAGATCGAAGAGGTCGTGGCAGGTCATCCCGCCGTTGCGGAATGTGCCGTCATCGCGCGCGACGACGATCTGAAAGGACAAGTGCCGATGGGATTGGTGGTGCTGAAGTCTGGTGCGACCATCGACGAGGAGGCTCTAGAAAAAGAACTCATCGCCCGCATCCGCGAACATATCGGCGGTATTGCCTGTTACAAAAACACGGTCATTCTGAAACGATTACCCAAAACCCGTTCCGGCAAAACGCTGCGCAAAACACTCAACTGCATCGTCAATGGACGAGAGTACACCGTACCCTCAACCATAGACGACACCAGCGTTATCAATGAAATCATCACCACACTGCGTGAGCGTGGGTTCCTCGCATGACATATGAGTTCTGCGGAGGGTAAGCCCTCCTCAGAACTCATGTTCAAGTTGCAATCTAAAAGTATGGTCAGGTGCGCCGCCACTCAGACCAAACAACCAAGCTGCGTTGTATTTGATGCTGACATGACTGGCAAGATTGACCTTGCCATACATCACCGGCCCAGCGCGGTGATTTTGTTGGTTTGACGTACTCCAACGATTCCAAGCACCCACTTCTCCGAATCCCTGCACGCCGAAATCAATCCCATTTTTACCGTGATAACGTGCTTGCCATTGGTATCCCAGATTCGTCGCAAACGCAGTGCCATGTTCGTCCGGCGCACCGAACGCGCGCTCAAAAATCACATTACCGTTCAGACGAAAATCCCCCAGCCGCTTCTGAAACAATGGCCCCATCCTGAACTCCCAAGGCTGCCCCTTAGTCAGTGGCATTTCCAGTTCCGTCACCCATCCGACATCCACCGCTTTCACTCCCTCTGGCGCGATTAAAAAACGGTTTTCCCACTCAACATAAGTGCTGTCACCCGCCGCCCCCCGCTTCTGCTTCAAATACCCTTCGGTAAACCAATACTCACTTACACCGTAGCCCAGACCTATGCTTGCCGCTTGCACCGCTGCTCCGGTTGCTGTCGAGGCATTGCCGTATTTGATATCCAGCTCGCGCTCACCATATTCGATATGCGGCGTATACAAATAGTCAGCCGGCCCCGCATAGGCTGTTGTGGTAATACAAAGAAGACACAGACTGCATACCGCTGCTTTATTCATGACAACCTCCCGAATTGAATAATAATACGCTTGCTGATGCAAATGATAATCGTTCTCATTTGCATCAGCAAGCGTATTCTGTCACCATGCAAAAAAATCAGGAGAGCCGCAAATGGATACCCCGCAACCCGAACACCTGAAAAGCGCCGGATTGAAATCCACCCTACCAAGACTCAAGGTTTTGGATCTATTTCAACGCGGGCAGGAGCGCCATATGAGCGCCGAAGACGTATACAAACAACTGCTAGCCGACGGGGAAAGCGTCGGACTCGCCACGGTTTATCGAGTTCTGACCCAGTTTGCACAAGCGGGACTCTTGGTCCGCCACAATTTCGAAGGCGGCAAATCGGTATTCGAACTGAACGAAGGAACGCACCACGACCACATCGTGTGTTTGCAATGCGGCCATGTCGAAGAGTTTTACGACAGCGCCATCGAAACGCGCCAGAAAAAAGTCGTGTCCGATCTCGGCTTTGCCATACAAGATCACTCTCTGCACATCTACGCCGACTGCACCAAAACAAAATGTCCGAACCGGCGCTAGCATTCACTCCGGTATAATCGCGCCGCATGTCCCCGACCTATCCATTCCTCGAACTCCTCGCCCCCGCCAAAACCGCAGCCATCGGACGTGATGCCCTCGTGCACGGTGCCGATGCGATTTACATCGGCGGCCCCTCATTCGGCGCGCGCGACAAAGCGGGGAATTCAATGGCGGAAATTGCCGGGCTGGTGAACGATGCTCACCGCTTCCGCACCAAAATCTACGTCACCCTCAATACCATCCTGCACGATGCCGAACTGGAAGCAGCGCGCAAGCTGGCTTGGGAATGTTACGACGCGGGCGTGGATGCCTTGATCGTGCAAGACATGGGGCTGCTCGAACTCGACCTACCGCCCATCGACCTGCACGCCTCGACACAGTGCGACATCCGCACGCCGGAAAAAGCCCGCTTTTTGGCTGACGTGGGATTCTCTCAATTGGTACTGGCGCGCGAACTCACCATCGGCGAGATCACCAAAGTACGTGCCGCCGTTCCCGCCGACACCGTGATCGAACACTTCATTCACGGCGCGCTGTGCGTAGCCTATTCGGGCCAGTGCAACATCAGCCACGCGCATACGGGGCGTAGCGCCAATCGCGGCGACTGCTCGCAGGCTTGCCGTCTGCCTTACACGCTGGAAGATGCGCAGGGACGCATCGTCGCTTACGACAAACACCTACTCTCGGTGAAAGACAACAACCAGAGCGACAACCTGCGCGCACTCATCGCCGCCGGTGTGCGCAGCTTCAAAATCGAGGGACGCTACAAAGATGCGCCCTATGTAAAAAACATCACTGGTCACTATCGCCAACTGCTCGACCAGATACTCGACGAGCGTCCCGATCTGAGTGCAGCATCCAGTGGCAAAACCAAGCTGCTATTCACGCCCGATCCCGACAAAACCTTTCATCGCGGCGCAACAGACTATTTTTCTAACGGGCGCAAAGCGGATATAGGTGCATTCGATAGCCCCAGCTTCGTCGGCCTGAATCTAGGCACTGTCAGCAAAATCGGTCCCGACTGGTTTGAGATTGAAACTGATGCCCTGCTGGCCAACGGCGACGGACTAAATTATCTGCACAAACGCGAAACGCGGGGCATTCGCGCTAACAGCGTAAAGCAAAGCGACAACGTTTGGCGCGTGTGGCCGAATGAAAAAATGTTCGAACTGGAAGGTCTGTGTGTTGGGCTGGAAATCAACCGCAACAGCGACCACGCGTGGGAACAGGCATTAAGCAAAAAATCCGCCGAGCGCCATATCACTGTGACTGCCACCTTTGCTGAAACCGAAGCAGGCTTCGCACTCACCCTGCAAGACGAAGACGGCATCCACGCCACCGCAACTGCCGTCTTCGACAAACAAACCGCGAAGAATCCCGCAGAAGCCGAAACAAATGTGCGCGAACAACTCGCGCGTTTCGGCAATACCGATTTTGAATTGTGCGGGCTAAGCATCGACTGGACGCAGCCGTGGTTCATCCCCAGCTCACTCATCAATAAACTGCGCCGCGACGCAGTCGAGCAGCTTACAACTGCCCGCCTCGCGGCATATACCCGCCTGGCGCGCAAAGCCGCAATCGAGCCGCCCGCGAAATACCCAGAAGAATCGCTCTCCTTCCTTGCCAACGTCTACAACAAAGCCGCCAACACCTTCTATAAAAAACACGGCGTACAACTTATCGCCGCTGCTTACGAATCGCATAAAGAAGAAGGTGATGTATCGCTGATGATCACACGCCACTGCATCCGCTACTCTTTAAGTCTCTGCCCCAAACAAGCCAAAGGCGTAATCGGCGTACAGGGCCAAGTGCGCGCCGAACCGATGACACTCATCAACGGCAGTGAGAAATTGCGTCTGGAATTCGATTGCAAAGCGTGCGAAATGCACGTGATGGGCAAGATAAAAAAACATGTTTTGAGATCGGCACCACCGAGCGTGGTGCCCGTGACTTTCCACGCACGCCGAGGTTAAATACTGACCGTCGCAGTTCGGCCAGAAGCAGACATTTACCTTTTTGGTAATGCATATGCGGACAA
Organism: Gallionella sp.; assembly: GCA_028687335.1. GTDB lineage: Bacteria > Pseudomonadota > Gammaproteobacteria > Burkholderiales > Gallionellaceae > Gallionella. The sequence goes on along the minus strand of JAQUAI010000005.1, from coordinate 109,550 downwards.
GCAATTTCTAGGAGTTTTAGATGCTTCAAAAGATTATTTTGATAGCGCCGTTATTTTTCATATTCGCTTATAAGGCTTATAAGTCATTTAGGTACGCAGATTCAAAAATACAATTAGGCAAATTTACACTAGGGTTCATGCTTATAGTTCTCACCTTGGTTGCACTATATTCACTAACTATTGCTGGACTTAGCGGATATGCCTTTCTTGCGTTTGTTCTGACAGCGTACCTTCTTGTGCCTGGCCCTTTATTGGGGCTTGTTGTTGGTTCTGCAGTAGGAATCTCGGTGAGAGAGTGGAAAAGTGAGAAGCAATCTCATAAAACCATTGTTACTGCCTGTTGGTTATTTATTCTTTTAGTTGGAGTTATTTACTTTGCCCTGTGGCAACAGCGTGAAACATTCCAACATAAAAATAGAGTCAAGACCCAGTTAGCTCTGGACTTTGTAAAAGGACACAGTGCAGTAATTGAGAAGGTTGGCAGCAATCCAACTCCCGCACTTACCTCAATGATTTTTCCCAAGGAAACCACTCCGGACAATCATTATCCTTTGCCTATCGGATATGTCATTTCAATTGATAATCAGCAGCACCTCTATGCAGTTGTCAGCACACCAATGGCAGCAGAAGACCTGACGTTTACCCTGGATTGCATTACCCCCCTCATACATGATGAGCGCTATGGGAATAGAGATCGTTGCAAATAATCAATAGTCATAAATTGGTTAACTTTGCAGTCAAGCTATACTGGGCAACAGCTCGCCCCCTTTTATTCGTTGAGTTCCACAATAAGTAGGCAGCCTATTTTCTTAACGTATGGCAGCAAACGAGGAGACGTTGAATGTTTAAACAGTTGTTCGCATCCATATCTATGCTCTCAATTCTTGCTGCCACTGCCTATGCTGATGAAGGTATAGAAAAGAAAGATAGCAACGGAGCATCATTTATTGCATATCCAGTTTTTGGTCAGCTCGTGGGCATTACACTACCGAAAGGATTTAAGTCTGTTTCTGAAGTCACAAAGGGACCTCGATATGCTCAGTTATTTCTACCTGAGAATGAATCGAAAGAAAAATTTACTAAATGGATTTCAATTTCTGGCGCTAAAGGACTTGCATCCGATCCTTTTTTTTTGCCCCATATGATGGTTAGTCAGATTACGGGGGTTTTTCAGATGACTTGCCCCAGCACCTTTAGTGCCGTTGATTTAGGGACAATTAAGTTTAGTGTGTACGAAGCAGTGTGTACGAAGCAGTGGGTACGGTAGTTAGTTGCGGCCTAGCAAATAAACCCGGAGAGCCTCCATATAGCACTACTGCAATAACAATCGCATTTAAAGGTCAGTATGATGATTATTCTTTTCAATGGGCCGAGCGAGGTGTTGCTTCGAATAAGCCAATCCAACTAGATACTGTTGCGTGGATAAATAAATTGAAGATAATTACCCCACTTAAGTTATGTCCCATAGTTCCGGGTGAGGCAGCTCCGTATCAGAGTTGCATCAATCAGAAATAGCATTCCGTTGTCGATGTCTCTTATGGGTTAACAGCGGCCTCTCAAAATAAAACCCCTGCCCACCACAATCTCAGCCTGAGCCCCACCTCGGTGGTGTAACCCACTTCGACGAACTGTATCTTTCCATCCGGTGCGATGATAAAGCTGGCGGGTACGGCGTGTACTCCCCACGTTTCTGAGATGCTGCCATCGGGATCATTCACTGTGGGGAAGTCTACCCCCTGCTCTTGCATGTATCGCTTCACTTCGTTGGTGAGTCCGCTGTTCATAGCGACGGTGATGGTGTTCGGATGGTCATGCGCGATGGCAGCGATGTTGCCTTGTTCGGTGCGACATACCGGGCACCATGTCGCCCAGAAGTGAACCAGAACCGGCTGTTGGGGATGCGCGGGAAGCCTGTAGGACTGACCCGCCAGTGTCACGCCCCGCAAGGGCGGTGCAATGCCACTAACGATGTCACGCTGCTGCCATGTACGAACGAGGGTGACGACGATAATAACGATAAGCAGATTGACGGCGTAACCACGCCATTTGGCAGCACGCGACTGCGCAGGTTTGTCACCAGACATCTCTGACACGAGAAATATCGCGGCGATCTTTTTTACTGGGCCTGCCTTTGAAGGCAAAGGAAACATCTTGCGCTTTGATTTCGGCAGCTAGTTTTTCGCGCTGAACTCGGCTGGCCTCTGTCTCGCGATAAAGCTTTTGCGCGATAGGGGCAGAGCCGCGTTTATTGGAGATTCCCAGCACTTCGACTTCAACATGATGAGGGCCGAGACGCAACACCAACATATCACCTGCGCCGACGGTTTTGGCCGGTTTGACACGCGCACCGTCCATGGTCACTTTTCCGCTTTCCACCGCATCTACAGCGAGGCTGCGGGTTTTATAAAAACGCGCAGCCCACAGCCATTTGTCGATGCGTATTTTGTCCTCGGCGGGATTAAATGCCTGTGACATGCGAGCCCGAATTACTTCACGCAATCCACAAAATAGCGCTTCTCACCGTTCACCACTTCGGCCACCAAGCCGTGAATATCGGTTTCAAAACCAGGCAGCTTTTGGCTGAAGTCGCGCGCAAACTTGAGGTAGTCAACGATGGTTTTATTGAATATTTCGCCCGGAATCAGCAACGGAATACCAGGTGGATACGGGGTCAGCAATACGGCGGTGATACGCCCTTCAAGTTGATCGATTTCCACACGTTCGATTTCGTCATGCGCCATTTTGGCGAAAGCATCAGAGGGTTTCATCGCGGGCTGCATATCCGACAAATACATTTCGGTGGTCATGCGCGCAACGTTGTGCTCCTTGTACGCATCGTGAATTTGCTGGCACAAATCGCGCAGCCCAACACGCTCGTAACGCGGAAATTTCACCGCAAATTCCGGCAGGATGCGCCAGATAGGTGCATTCTTATCGTAGTCGTCTTTGAACTGTTGCAACGCGGTCAGCAGCGTATTCCAGCGGCCCTTGGTGATGCCGATAGTGAACATGATGAAGAAGGAATACAGCCCGCACTTCTCCACGATCACGCCATGCTCGGCCAGATATTTAGTCACCATCGAAGCGGGTATGCCGCCGTCAGAAAAGTCGCCGTCGACATCCAGCCCCGGCGTAATAATCGTCGCCTTGATCGGGTCGAGCATATTAAAGCCGCTCTCCAGTGCGCCGAAGCCGTGCCATTTATCCTGCGCACGCAGTACCCAGTCCTCGCGCGAACCGATGCCTTCTTCGGCAATGTTTTCCGGCCCCCACACTTGGAACCACCAGTCCATGCCAAACTCGGCATCCACCTTGCGCATTGCGCGGCGGAAGTCCAATGCTTCGGCAATACTTTCTTCCACCAAAGCGGGACCTCCGGGGGATTCCATCATCGCCGCCGCCACGTCGCACGAGGCGATAATGGCGTACTGCGGCGAGGTCGATGTGTGCATCAAGTAAGCCTCGTTGAACACGTGACTGTTGAGCTTGCGGCTCTGCGATTCGCGCACCAAAATTTGCGAAGCTTGCGACAAACCCGCCAGCAATTTATGCGTGGATTGCGTGGCAAAAATCATCGATTCCGCCGCGCGCGGACGGTCTTTGCCGATAGCGTGCATATCTTTGTAGAAATCGTGAAACGCGGCGTGCGGCAACCATGCCTCGTCAAAATGCAGTGTGTCGATGCGACCATCCAGCATTTCTTTCAACATCTCGACGTTGTACACCACACCATCGTAGGTACTTTGCGTAATAGTAAGAATGCGTGGCTTTTTGGTCTTATCTTTAATGAATGGATTGGCATCAATTTTTCTTTGGATGCTGGCCATATCAAATTCGGATTTCGGAATCGGCCCGATGATGCCGTAGTGGTTACGAGTCGGTGTCAAAAACACCGGTACTGCCCCCGTCATCATGATCGAATGCAAGATGGACTTATGACAGTTGCGATCCACTACCACGATGTCGTCGGGTGCCACAGTCGAGTGCCACACGATCTTGTTTGAGGTCGAAGTACCGTTGGTAACGAAGAACAGATGATCGGCATTAAAGATGCGCGCCGCGTTGCGCTCGGAGGCGGCTACCGGCCCCGTGTGATCAAGCAGCTGACCTAGCTCGTCCACCGCGTTGCACACATCGGCGCGCAGCATGTTCTCGCCGAAAAATTGATGGAACATCTGCCCGACCGGACTCTTCAAAAAAGCCACGCCGCCGGAATGCCCGGGGCAGTGCCAAGAATACGAACCATCCTGCGCGTAGTGCAGCAGCGCGCGGAAAAACGGCGGCGCAAGCGAATCCAAATAGGACTTAGCCTCGCGGATGATGTGGCGCGCCACGAACTCGGGCGTGTCCTCATGCATGTGAATGAAACCGTGCAACTCACGCAGGATGTCGTTCGGAATATGGCGCGAAGTGCGTGTTTCACCGTATAGATAAATTGGGATGTCTTCGTTCTTAAAGCGAATCTCTTCAACAAAAGCACGCAGCGACTTCAACGCCACTTCGGTTTCTTCCGCACTACCGGCACCAAACTCTTCATCGTCAATCGATAGCAAAAATGCCGAAGCGCGACTCTGTTGCTGAGCAAAAGAAGTTAGGTCGCCGTAGCCGGTTACCCCCAGCACTTCCATGCCCTCTTTTTGAATTGCGTCGGCCAACGAACGGATACCCAAACCGCTGGCGTTTTCCGAACGGAAGTCTTCGTCGATGATGATGATAGGAAAATGAAATTTCATGTATTAACTCCTAATGGAGATCAAATATTGTTAGGTGAAAGCCACAGTTTAGCGGGCGATTATTGCAACATTACGCGTTGTAGTTACTCTCCAGCGAAGCAATCAGCTCGGCCAAGACCGCGCGAAACTGCTGCTCGTCGCAGCCCATCAGTACAGCGTCTTCCAGTGCATCTTGGCAGACCTGACGAATCTCGTGCAGATTTTCTTGCAAAACCTTGTTCTTCTCCACGCAAGCGATGACATCGCCAGTGGGAGAACGCCAGATGATCTTCTTACGGTGGGGCATTTAGATCTTTGGCAGGGTGACACCGACCTGGCCTTGATACTTGCCGCCACGGTCTTTGTAAGAGGTCTCGCACACTTCGTCGCTCTCGAAGAACAACACTTGCGCCACGCCTTCATTGGCGTAGATCTTGGCGGGTAGCGGCGTGGTGTTGGAGAACTCCAACGTCACATAGCCTTCCCACTCAGGTTCGAACGGAGTGACGTTGACGATGATGCCGCAACGCGCGTAGGTGGATTTACCCAAGCACACGGTCAGCACGCTGCGCGGAATACGGAAGTATTCGACGGTACGCGCCAAGGCGAAGGAATTGGGCGGGATGATGCAATAGTCAGCCTCGACGTTCACAAAGGAGCTCGGGTCGAAGTTCTTGGGATCGACGATGGTGCTGTTGATGTTGGTGAACAGCTTGAATTCGCGCGAGCAGCGGATGTCGTAACCGTAGCTCGATGTGCCGTAAGACACGATCTTCTGCCCGTTCACTTCCTTCACTTGGTTCGGCTCGAAAGGCTCGATCATGCCGTGCTGTTCGCACATGCGGCGTATCCACTTGTCTGACTTGATGCTCATCCTGATTCCTTGAGGGGTTTGTGCGGGCGCGATTTTACCCAAAATACTCGGCGGTGCGTGGGTTTTGCTACAATCGCGCCTCGTTAAAGGAAGCCTGCAAAATGACCCGCAAGATATTAGTGACATCCGCCCTGCCCTACGCCAACGGCAGCATCCACCTCGGCCACCTCGTCGAATACATCCAGACAGACATCTGGGTACGCTTTCAGAAGATGCGCGGCAACACCTGCCACTACGTGTGCGCCGACGACACCCACGGCACCCCCATCATGTTGCGCGCCGATAACGAAGGAATCACACCCGAGCAACTCATCGCTCGCGTATGGCAAGAACACTACGACGATTTCGCGGCATTCCATGTGGCGTTCGACAACTATGGCTCGACCAACTCGAACGAGACCAAGGAATTCGCGCAAGGCATCTACCGCAAGCTGAAGGCTGAGAATCTCATCGAGGTGCGCTCCATCGAGCAGTATTACGACCCAGTCAAGAACATGTTCCTGCCGGACCGCTTCATCAAGGGCGAATGCCCGAAGTGTCATGCCAAAGACCAGTACGGCGACAACTGCGAAGTGTGCGGTGCTGCGTATGCGCCCACTGACCTAATCGAGCCATTCTCTGCGGTATCGGGCGCAAAACCTGAACTGCGCAATTCTGACCATTACTTCTTCAAGCTATCTGCCGACTCCTGCCAACAGTTCTTGCGCGAATGGACACGTAGCGGTTCGCTGCAAAACGAAGCAGCGAACAAGATGCAGGAATGGCTGGGCGCGGAAGGCGAGAACAAACTGACCGACTGGGACATCTCACGCGATGCGCCTTACTTCGGCTTCGAGATTCCTGATGCACCGGGCAAATATTTCTATGTGTGGCTGGATGCGCCTGTCGGTTATATGGGCAGCTTCAAACAACTGTGCAACAAACAAAACCAAACCCCTCCCAACCTCCCCTTATCAGGGGAGGAGCCGTCCGCTCCCGCCCCTGATAAGGGGAGGGCTGGGGAGGGGTTTACGCCTTTGAATTTCGACGAGTACTGGAAGCCAGGTTCAGACACAGAGCTGTACCACTTCATCGGCAAGGACATCCTGTATTTCCACGCCCTGTTCTGGCCTGCGATGTTGCAACACGCTGGTTTCCGCACACCGACCAAACTTTTCTCGCACGGCTTCCTCACGGTGAACGGCGAGAAGATGAGCAAATCACGCGGCACCTTCATCACCGCGCGCAGCTACATCGACCACATCAAGAACACCGAATACCTGCGTTACTACTACGCCGCCAAATTGAATGGCTCGATGGAAGACCTCGACCTCAATCTCGATGACTTCGTTGCCAAAGTGAATAGCGACCTCATCGGCAAGTACATCAACATCGCGAGCCGAACCATGGGGTTCATTGAAAAACTTGGCGGGCAATTAGGAGGGGTGCTCATAGGTAATGGCAATATTGCCAGTGAAGACGATCATCTTGACCCTATTACCTATCAACTGACTCAGGCATCACTCGCAATAGCGCAACATTACGAAGAACGAGATTTTGCTAAGGCTCTTAGAGAAATCATGAAATTAGCTGATGAAGTTAATTTTTATATTGCCGATAAAAAACCGTGGGCAATCGCCAAGCAGAATGATCAAGAAAACCATTTAAAAATGGTGTGCAGCATTGCCGTAAATTGCTTCCGTTTGCTATCGCTTTATCTCAAGCCAGTACTGCCAAAATTAGTTGCGCAGGTTGAAACCACCCTTAACATCCCAGCCTTGCAATGGCCAGATGCGTTTCATCTACTACCTGACGGACATCGCATCAACACTTACCAACACTTACTCACCCGCCTCGATCCTAAACTCATCGAAGGCATGATCGCTGCCAACCAAGAAAGTTTGAAATCCATGACCGAATCCACTGCCGTCGCAAAACCTGCCATCGCCCCTATCGCTGAGACCATCAGCATCGATGAATTCAGCAAGATCGATTTACGCGTGGCGCATATCGTTAACGCAGAACACGTGGAAGGCGCAGAGAAGTTGCTGAAGCTGACGCTGGACATCGGCGAAGAGAATCCGCGCACCGTATTCGCTGGCATCAAGTCGGCATACGATCCCGAGAAGTTGAAAGGCCGCATGACGGTGATGGTAGCCAACCTTGCTCCGCGCAAGATGAAGTTCGGCATGAGCGAAGGCATGGTGCTGGCTGCTTCTGGCGAGACACCGGGCTTGTTCATCTTGTCGCCGGATGACGGCGCACAACCTGGCATGCGCATCAAATAGTTGCAGACTTAAAGCGGCGCTGATTTATTTTCTCCGCGCAGGCATTCGGTCTACAATGCATCGCTAATATAGGGAGGGGATTTAAGGGTGTTTGCTTCGTTAGACATACTACCCATTGATGTCATTCTGGGTGTGGTCGTGTTCTGGCTTGTGCTTGGCATGAGCGGACTCGTGTTGCGAAACGCCCGTCAAATCACCCAATTTATTTTCCCGCTGGGCGCGCTAGGTTCACTGGTTTTGGCGATTGCCGCGCTGCCCGGTCTGAGCGAAGTGAATATTGCTATTCTGCCGCTCGGTTTGCCCGATTTACCTTTCCATCTGCGTCTTGATGCCTTGTCGGCATTCTTCCTCTTGCTACTGGGTGCCGCTAGCATCGGTATCTCTCTCTTTTCCGCAGGCTATTTCCGCCACATGAAGATGGTCGAACTCGGCCCACTATGCCTTGAGTACCATCTATTTCTTGCCAGCATGGCACTGGTGTTTCTCGCCGATGATGCTTATATGTTTATGGTGGCTTGGGAGGCGATGGCTTTATCGTCTTACTTTTTAGTCACTACCGACCACGACCAGCCCGAGGTTAGGCGAGCCGGATTTCTCTATTTGCTGATTGCTCACGTCGGCGCGATTGCAATCTTGATGTCGTTTGGCGTGATGCACGGCGGTCACGGCGATTATTCTTTTGCCTCGATGCGTGAAGCGAATTTGTCCAACTTTTGGGCGAGCGTGGCGTTTTTTCTGGCGCTGTTCGGCTTCGGTGCCAAAGCGGGTTTGCTACCCGTGCATGTGTGGCTACCCGAAGCCCACCCCGCCGCACCGTCACCCGTTTCTGCGATGATGAGCGGCATCATGCTGAAGACGGCAATCTACGGCATTTTGCGGGTGAGCTTTGATTTGCTGGGCACTCAGCTCTGGTGGTGGGGAGCATTTGCCCTCGCGCTCGGCTTGGTCACCGCTTTGTTCGGCGTGATCTTCGCTGCTGTGCAGGTGGATATGAAACGCCTGCTGGCGTATTCGTCAATTGAGAACATCGGCATCATCATGGTCGGCATCGGCCTCACCATTATTTTTCATACATCTGGGAAAGAGGCTCTGGCTGCGCTCTCGCTCACTGCCGCGCTTTATCACGCCATCAACCATGCGTTTATGAAAGGGCTGCTGTTCCTCGGTACAGGCTCAATCCTGCATGCTACTGGTGAGCGTCACCTCGGCAAACTAGGTGGTCTGATTCACAAAATGCCCAAGGTTGCGCTGTTCATGCTGATCGGCTCGCTGGCTCTGGCAGGGTTGCCGCCGCTGAATGGTTTTGTGTCCGAATGGCTAATGCTGCAAGCTTTTTTGCTCTCGCCAGGCTTGCCGCAACCCTATATCAATATGTTGGTTCCTATTGCCGCAGCGGCTCTGGCACTGGCAGCCGCACTAGCAGCATTCGTCATGGTGAAATTTTACGGGGTCATTTTCCTCGGCCAACCGCGTGATGCCGGTATCACCGCACACGATGCTGGACTATGGGAACGCATCGGTATGCTGTGCATGGTGCTGGGTTGTATCGCGCTGGGACTATTTCCCACCTTTGTCATTTTGCATCTCGATTTTGTCACCAATATGCTGGTGCAAAGCTCACTGGGAAGCAGTGCCGTGCAATCGGGCTGGTTGTTACTCACCCCGATTCAAGCCGAACGCGCCAGCTATGGGCCACTCATTTTGATGAGCATCATCGTCATCGGCGTGTTACTCACCATGCTCACGGTGAAGCGTTTTTATCACGGGCGTTTGCGGCGCGGCCCCGCGTGGGATTGTGGATTCCCCGAACAAAGCGCGCGCATGCAGGATACCGCCGAGGGATTCGGTCAGCCTATTCGCCAGATTTTTGAGTGGTTCGTCGGCGTGGTTAGAAAAGCGCCAACACCGTTCGACAAGCACCCGCATTTTCATTCCGAAATACACGACCGACTGTGGCATCTGATTTACGTCCCGATCAAACGCGCCAATGACATGATCGGCTACCAGATAGGCAAATTGCAGCATGGGCGCATCCATGCTTATCTGCTGTATAGCTTCGTCACGCTGCTGGCTTTGCTGGCTTTTGTCCAATGAGTTTCTCTGCCATTTTTCTGCAACTGATCCAAAACCTGCTGGTGCTACTGGCAGCACCGTTACTGCTGGGCTGGGTCAACCAATGCCGCGCTTGGATGCAAGGACGACGCGGCGCAGGCGGGGTATTGCAGCCCTACCGCAACCTAATCAAGCTATTCCATAAAGATGCGGTACTGGCCAACAATGCCTCACCATTGTTTCGCGTCACCCCCTATATTTTGTTTGCCTGTATGTGGCTGGCCGCTGCCCTTGTTCCGGTGCTAGCGACCAACCTGCCGCTTTCTCCGGCAGTGGATGTCATCGCGCTGGTCGGCATCTTCGCGCTAGCTCGCGTGTTCATCGCGCTGGCCGCGATGGACATCGGCACCGCCTTCGGCTCGCTGGGCGCACGACGCGAAATGCTGGTCGGCTTTCTGGCCGAACCGGCACTGCTGATGGTGCTATTTACCGCATCGACCATCAGCCACTCGACCTCGCTTATCACCATCGTCGAAACGCTCGCACACAAACAATTTATGCTCTACCCGAGCATGGCTTTTGCCGCCGTCGCGTTCCTGATGATCCTGCTCGCCGAAAATGCCCGCGTGCCGGTGGACAATCCCTCCACTCATCTTGAGCTGACCATGATTCACGAGGCGATGATTCTGGAATATTCCGCGCGCCATCTCGCCCTGATCGAATGGGCCAGCACACTCAAACTACTGGCTTACATGACCATCGGTATCGCGCTTTTTGTCCCCTACGGTATTGCTGAAGCGGGTAACTGGGGCGGACTGCCTTTGGCGGTGCTATTGCTCACACTCAAATTATTGCTGGGTGGCGCGGGGCTGGCTTTGATCGAAACCGTTTCCGCCAAAATGCGTATTTTCCGCGTGCCAGAATTCATGGGCACCGCCTTCCTGCTGGCAGTACTGGGCCTGCTCACCCATTTCCTACTGGAGGTCTGATGCCGATTCCATTCAGCGCCCAAGTTATCAATATGTGCGCAGCGCTGCTACTGCTGATCGCTTTCGCCATGCTGTCACAGCGGCGCGTGTTGTCGCTCATCAATCTGTTCGCGTTGCAGGGATTGATTCTCGCCGTCAGTACAACGGTGGTGGCTTACTCATCCAATCAGCATCATCTGTATTACTCCGCCGCGCTGACGCTGTTGCTCAAAGCCATCGTGCTGCCGGTGATTTTGTACAAACTGATCCACAAACTGGATATTCGCTGGGACGTGGAGACTATGTTTAATATCCCGACCATCATGCTGGTCGGTTTGCTGCTGGTGGTATTTTCCTTCAACCTCGCCGCTCCGATTTCGCAGATGGCAGGCACCATCACAAAAAGTACGCTGGGTATCGCAATGGCGACTGTGCTGCTGTCGTTCTTGATGATGATTACGCGCAGCAAAGCGGTGCCGCAAGTGATCGGATTTTTGGCTATGGAAAACGGTTTATTTTTCGCTGCTACCTCGGCTACTTACGGTATGCCAATGGTGGTTGAAATGGGGATCGCACTTGATGTGCTGATCGGCATGTTCATTCTGGGCATTTTCTTCTTCCAGATTCGCACGGCTTTCGACAGCCTCGATCTGGCACATATGGAAAAACTAAAGGAAGACTGATTTGGAAATTTTCTGGGTCTTGTTCATTCCGCTGCTGGGCGGATTGCTGCTGGCGGTGTTCGGCACGCACCGCAATGCGCCCGAATTAAATTCGCTGATGAGCTTCGCCACGCTAATCGCCTCCGCCGTACTGACCACCCGCGTCATTTCCGACGGTTCGTTTACCGCATGGAACGAGCAATTTTTTGTCGATGCTTTCAACGTTTTTCTCGTTGCACTTACCGCGTTTGTTGGCTTCACCACCTCGCTGTTCTCGCGTCCCTACATGCGTATCGAGCAACATCACGGCAAACTCAGCATCAACATGCTTCGCCTGTATTACAGCATGTATCAGCTATTCACCTTCACGATGCTACTGGCTCTGCTCACCAACAACATGGGCATCTTGTGGGTAGCGATGGAAGCTGCCACGCTGACCACAGTATTACTGGTGTCGCTATATCGCACACCAGCATCACTCGAAGCCGCATGGAAGTATTTCATCCTGTGCGGGGTGGGTATTGCCCAAGCTTTGTTCGGCACTATCCTGCTGTACTTCGCCGCTGAAAAAATCCTCGGCGCGGGCGGAACCGCACTGCTGTGGACTCATTTGAACGAAGTCAAAGGCCAGCTTGAACCAACCGTGCTGTCGCTAGCCTTCGTTTTTTTGCTGGTTGGTTACGGCACAAAAGTCGGCCTCGCGCCGCTGCACAACTGGCTGCCCGATGCCCATGCGGAAGGCCCCACCCCGGTATCTGCCGTACTATCTGGGCTGTTGCTGAATGTGGCGCTCTATGCAGTGGTACGCTCAAAAGTGCTGGTGGACGGCGCACTCGGCACCCATTTTGCGGGTAACTTGATGATGGGGTTCGGCCAGCTCAGTGTGGTGATGGCCGCTTTCTTCCTCTCCCGCCAAAAAGATGTGAAGCGTATGTTTGCCTACTCATCCATCGAACATATGGGACTGATGACTTTTGCGTTCGGCATGGGTGGGGCAGTCGCAACCTTTGCCGGATTGCTGCACATGACCGTGCACTGCCTGACTAAATCTGCGATATTTTTCGCCGTTGGTCACGCCGCGCAACAGTCCGGCACCCAGTTGATGGACGGCATACGTGGTCTGATCAAAACCAGCCCGAGCGTGGGATGGGGGTTGGCTCTCGGTACGCTGGCGATTTTGGGCATGCCTCCGTTCGGCGTTTTCACCAGCGAATTCATGATACTTACCACTGCAATGCACGCCTATCCGTGGACTATGCCGTTTTTGCTCATCGCATTGGGCGTGGCATTCGCCTCGATCTTCGGCCAGATGCAGCGCATGGTATTTGGCGAAACCACCGGCAAGCGTCTACCCCACCCACCTGCGCTGATTCCCGTTTTTGTGCATCTGGCACTGGTGTTGATGCTCGGCTTATATATCCCGCCTTATCTTGCCGACTGGTATCGACAGGCTGCGGCACTAATCGGGTGATGCGATGAGACTGGACGACTTCCCCAAAATCTTCGCGCAACTTCCCGGCGCAATGCCGATATGGCACGGCACGGTCGATGCCACAGGTTATCGCGCACTGTGTAAACAAGTCCTGCACGGCGGCGGCAAATTGCTCGCGCTGTGGGGCGAGGATAAAACACAAGATTCAGTAAGCCAGAAGGCAGCCGGGTATGCACTGCATGTTGCCCTAGTGACAGCGCCAGGGTTACTTGTACTCAGCTTGCCACTGGCACAAGCAGAAGTCCGCTTCCCCGACTTGAGCGACTTATTTCCCGCCGCCGACCGCATGCAACGCAGCGTGGCCGATATGTTCGGCTTGCGTCCTGATGCAGAAAGCGATCAACGCAAGTGGCTGCGCCACGGCTCATGGCCACAAGACGCTTACCCTCTGCGAAAATCGTTTGACCCGCATACCTCATACGCAACTGAAGCAGATGCCTACCCCTTCGTATCCGTGACCGGCGATGGCGTGCATGAGATTGCCGTTGGCCCTGTGCATGCAGGTACGATTGAGCCTGGGCATTTCCGCTTTTCTGTGGTTGGCGAAAAGGTACTGCGCTTGGAAGAGCGTCTCGCCTACAAACACAAAGGCACCGAAAAACGCTTTGAAGGAATGAGCTTGCAGCTGGGCGCCAAGCTTGCCGGACGCATTAGCGGCGACACCACGGTCGCCTATGCTTGGGCCTACGCACAAGCGGCGGAAAGCCTGTGCCTATGCACACCGCCAGAACGCGCCCTATGGTTGCGCGCGCTACTACTGGAGCTAGAGCGGATACACAACCACTTGGGCGATCTCGGCTATCTCGGTAACGATGCCGCACTTGCATTCGGATTCGCGCAATTCTGGATACTGAAAGAAGACCTGCTGCGCATGAACGAGACACTCTTCAGCCACCGCTACCTGATGGACATTATCGTTCCCGGCGGCGTAACGCGCGACCTCGATAATGCCGGACTCCTGCACATGGCGGACACGCTGCGCCATATCGAAGATGAAACAGCGCGCCTGAAAAACATCTACGACGAACATGCTGGCGTGCAAGACCGCTTTCTCACCACCGGACGTGTCGCCCCCGACTTGGCCGCCCAACTCGGCCTCACCGGCTTGGCCGGACGTGCCAGCAGTCAGGCATGGGACGTGCGCGCGCAATTCCCCACCATGCCCTACGAGCAGCTCGACGTAAACATGGTGACCCACCGCAACGGCGATGTGGCCGCGCGCGTCACTATGCGCTTCGAAGAAATCAGCGAATCGATACGGCTTATCCGACTAATTTTGGCGCGTATTCCGCTGGGTGAAACGCTGACCGAATTGGGCAAAGCAGAAGCCGGAAAACTCGGTATCGGCTGGGTCGAAGGCTGGCGCGGCGAAGTGATGGTCGCCCTGCATAGCGGCGACGATAACCGCATCCATCGTTTGCATCCGCATGACCCATCATGGCAAAACTGGCCAGTGCTGGAACACGCCATCATCGGCAACATCGTGCCGGATTTCCCGCTCATCAACAAATCATTCAACTTGAGCTACAGCGGAGTGGACCTCTGATGTATCAGATCATCAAACAAATGCTGCGCACCGGCATCAAAAGCGGAACCACACCGCAAACGGATGACGCATTGCGCAACCAGATACAAGACATCAACGCACAGATACTCAACATCGTCGGGCGGGCACTGGCCATTCGCCATGTCGATGCTGGCTCATGCAACGGCTGCGAATTAGAAATTCACTGCCTCAACAACCCCTACTACAACATCGAAGGCATCGGCATGCACTTCGTCGCCAGCCCGCGCCATGCCGACATGCTACTCGTCACCGGCCCTGTATCGCGCCACATGGAAATGGCACTCAAACGTACCTACGATGCCACCCCAGACCCCAAACTCGTCGTCGCACTGGGCGACTGCGGTAAAGATGGCGGCATCTTCGGTGAAAGCTACGCCAGCTGCGGCGGCATCAGCAAAGTTCTACCCGTCGATGTCATCGTCCCCGGCTGCCCCCCGCCCCCTCTCGCCATCCTGCAAGGCATCCTCACGGCGGTAAGTCGGAGCAAAAACGCCTAGGGAGACACTGATTTATTCACCGAGTCTGTCATTGTGAGCGCAGCGATCTAATTTATTGACCTTAACCAAAATTTAGGTTTGTCACGTCGCTGCGCTCCTAGCATAACCAATCACTTGCCGCGTATTTTGCGGCTTAATGCGGCGGCATCCAAAGCAATAATATCGCCAGCAAATGTCTATCACCAGTAAGTACAGCACCCGCGCCCAGCGGTCAAAAAATGCGGTGATACGCGCGCAAGATGACCGAAGTCCAATGCGTTCCCAATCCGAAAAGCATGACCGCATGCAATAGCCCCAGCATGGACAGCAACAGCCCGCGCGCAAGCGTTCACCGACGGTTCATGTCAGCATCTCGTCACCGCTCCGTCAAAATCTCGTCATCTGCTGAGTTTTTCAGCCGTGTCCAGTAACCGCAGCTTGTGCAAGATTTAAGAAAGCATCACTCAGAAATAAAAGTAACTTATTGTTTAATATTGATATAGCACACTCAATACGCACATTAAATAACATTCTGGTATGGCAATTGCTGTATGTTTTACGCAGCATTCATAACAAGGAGACTATCACAATGAAACGTAATCAATCCGGTTTTACCCTCATCGAAATTGCTATCGTTCTGGTTATCATTGGCTTGCTGCTTGGCGGCGTGCTAAAAGGGCAAGAGCTGATTACACAGGCAAAAATAAAAAACGTGCTGAAAGACTTTGATGCCATTTCCGTTGCAGTACTGGGCTATCAGGATCGGTATAAAAAGCTGCCGGGAGATGACAACTTGGCACCCTCACGCTGGGCCGCACCAACGGGTCTAACTCCGACACCCAATGCTAATGGCACGATTGATGCTGCCGAAGCTGGTTTGTTTTGGGCTCACTTACGCCTTGCTGGTTTTGTTTCTGGCGATACCAGCAATGCATCCGAAGTGATTGCCGCACCATTGAATGCGGTCGGTGGAAGCCTTTCGGTTTCGTCTGTTACAGGTCTGAGCGGCTCATCCCTTTGTTCCTCTCAACTGAATGGAAAAATTGCCGGAGCTGTCGATAATCAGTTTGATGATGGCAAAGCCACCTCAGGCAATATGCGGGGCTTCCCTTCCACTGGCACCGCTGACGCGGCTTATGCGGACGATGCAAATACGCTGTACACCATTTGCCGCTCTCTGTAACGCACGGTAATTTGCCTGCATTGCAGGCTGCATAATTCCGCAAACGTTCGGCAACAAAAACGCCTCACTTTGGTGAGGCGTTTTTGTTTGCGCTGATCGCAAATGCCCAATCTGCTTATTTGATTGTCGGGGCGGCAGGAGCCGATGGCATTGCCCCGACATTTTCTTTGATGGTATCGCCCAAGTCTTCATCTTCGCCACTGGCATCGACTTTTACGACTCCGCCATCGTGCTGCGCAGCTTCTTCGGCCTTTTTATTCATGACGATCAAGCTAATGCGACGATTCACTGGGCTCAAAGGTTCTTCTTTTTTAAACAGTACCGCAGAAGATAAGCCCACCACGCGCACAATTTTTTCTTCCGCCATACCACCAGCAATCAGTTCGCGGCGCGAGGCGTTGGCTCTATCAGCAGACAACTCCCAGTTGCTGTATCCCTTACCACCAGCACCATAGGGTGCCGCGTCGGTGTGCCCCGATAGGCTTACTTTATTGGGAACGTCATTCAGTGTTTTACCGATTTCGTGCAATATCTCTTTGGTATAGGGCTCTAGCTGTGCACGGCCGCTTTGGAACATGGCGCGATTTTTTTCGTCGATAATTTGAATACGCAACCCCTCAGTTGTGAGGTCGAGCAGGATTTGATTTTTAAATTTTTGCAGTTTTTCGTTGTTCTCAATCACTTTTTCGATGGCTGATTTAAGATCTTTTAGTTTTTGAACTTCTTTTTCTTTTTCAATACGTAAAAACTCTTGCTGCGCCGCCTTTAGGTTAATTACCTTTTTTTCAGGTGGCAACTCGCCCGCCTTCACTTGCCCCTCACTGCGAGTCAAGTCTTTGCCGCCTCCTTTGATAACGCTTGAGCTATCTCCACTGCCGGAGCCACCAGACAAGGCCACTTTGAGCGGAGTTTTGAAATATTCGGAAATGCCCTCCAAATCACCTTTTGCCGTCGAGCCTAGCAGCCACATGAGCAAAAAGAACGCCATCATCGCCGTAACGAAGTCGGCATAGGCAATCTTCCACGCGCCGCCGTGGTGGCCTGCGGCCACCTTTTTAATGCGCTTAATTACAATCGGGCGTTTGTTTTTATCGTCGGCCATGATTTAAGGCTTAGCAGCGAGGATTAAGAAATGGGAATGCAGGAGACGAGTAGATGTGCTTATCTCCGTCATTTCCAGTCCCCAATTAGCGTTTTTGTTTGACGTGTTCTTCCAACTCGGCAAACCCAGGGCGTTCAGTGGAGTTCAATACTTTGCGTCCGAATTCAACCGCCATCGCCGGTGCATAACCGTTCAGGTTAGCCAGCAACACCACCTTAACCGCTTGAAACATTTTGCCGTTTTCTTCGGCTTTTTGCTCAAGCAGGGCAGAGAGCGGCCCCACAAAACCATATGCCAGCAAAATCCCGAGGAAAGTACCCACAAGCGCGTGCGCGATCAACATCCCCAGTTCGGCTGGTGGCGCTCCCACCGATTCCATGGTGTGCACTACGCCCATCACCGCCGCAACAATACCGAACGCTGGCATACCGTCAGCCAGTTTTGCAACCACATGAGAACCCACCATCGCTTCGTGATGGTGCGTTTCCAACTCCACATCCATCAGGTTTTCGATTTCCATCGCATTCAGGTTACCGCTGACCATGATGCGCAGATAGTCGGTCATGAATTCGATCACATGATGATCGGCCAACACTTTGGGATATTTGGAAAAGATAGGGCTTTCTTCCGGCTTTTCAACATCGCCCTCGATAGACATCAAACCCTCTTTGCGCACTTTGCCGAGTAACTCGTACATCAGTGCCATCAACTCCATGTAGGTATCTTTACTGTATTTGGAGCCTTTAAATACATTCGGCAGATCTTTGAATGTTGCTTTGATCGCTTTCATCGTATTACCGACGAAAAATGCGCCCAGCGCACCACCGCCAATCATCAACAATTCTAGCGGCTGCCACAAACCAGCCAAATGTCCGCCTGCCAAGGCGAAACCACCGAATACCGATCCCGCTACCACCACATAACCGACGATGACTAACATGACTCCGCTCCCTGATTCACTGTCCGCATTCTAAATGCAAATCACCACATACGACACACAGCGTCATGGCTTTTTTCGACAATTTATTTATTTCTTTAACCGCAATTGAAGAAGCAAAATTATTTAGCTCGACGAGGACTCGGCAAGATTTTTACTGGCTTTAGTTTTGCCAGCACGAGCGGGAGGATGGCAAATACCGCAGACGTAATCATTATGCAAATCGTCGGCATGGCTAACGAACTGCCCGCCACATTCTTTGCACTGCACGAATTGCAACATACCTGCTTTAAAGAAGCGTAGCAAAAACCAAGCGCGCGTAACACTCAATACCGCTTCACCATTTTCGATACCTTGTACTTGATCGAGATACAGCCGATACGCGGTAATCAGCGCACGCACACCATCTATTCCCGCATTTTTAACGAGGAAGTGATGAATATCCATAAAAAGTGACGAGTGAATATTGGCATGCCAACTCAAAAACCAGTCGGTCGAGTACGGCAGCATCCCCTTGGAGGGAGATTCACCTTTGACTTCCTTATATAGCCGCAACAAACGCTCACGACTCAGCGATGTTTCTTCCTGTAACAACTGTAAACGGGCACCCAGCTCGATCAGCTCAATAGCGAGGCCGACCTCTTGTGCTTCACCGATTACCGTTTTAGTTGCCACTCGCCACCTCTAAGCTAATTCGGCGACAGGTTGTGCTGACATCAGGATAGCCGAATGAGCCTTCGCCATCAGCTTGTCCTTGCTGTAATCGGTCACCATATTAAACAGTAGGCTGTCATCGAAGCGGAAGCAGCACAGCAGCATATTGGATGCGGCCATTTTGATAATTTGCGCGGGAGAAAGTCCTTCGATCACATCGGCCATATCTTGGCTGATGCCCAAGCGATAAATCGCGGCGGGTCTATCCTCTTTCACCATCTGCTGAGCCAGCATCAGGTAGGACAGATTTATTTCACGGATACCTTCTTGCAGTTGCATTGTGTTCATTTTAGCCCCCTTGTTAAGCTAGTTAAGAACGAGAACCGAATCAGGACAATTTTGCTACCCCTTGCTACGCCTTGATTCGACGGTCGCATTATTTCGGAACATGGGATGCAATGAAATTAGAAGGTCGCCGTTTTTTTTGTAGGCGAGAGAGAATCGTCTTGTAGGAATTCCCCCTACAAAAAAGAGACCCTCCGCCCAAGGGGGTAAGCGGAGGGTTGTTACGGACTGCTGGTTTGCAAGGGGTCAAACTCAGCACTCTTGCTTACGTTATCGACACCACTTAGGAAAACTTTAGGGGAATTTAATAATATTTTTTTGTTATTTTTCATTGTGTTACTAAAATTACAAAAAAATTATTAATTAAATCGACTGTTTTTTTCCGCTCAATCCAGAAATGCTTGTAGCTCGAAGAGGTCAAAAGGCCACCCCAACTCCTCCCCTGTATCCGTTCGACGCAACACAGGGATGCAAGTGCCGTATTGCTCAATCAACGCCTCATCATCACCAATATCAACCTCTGTTGCAGCCACTCCCGCTTGCGCTAAGAGTGCCTCGGCTCGTTCGCATAGGCGGCAATATTCGGAACCGTACAATACTAAATGCTCGACACAGGCCATTAACGCAGGCTAATGATGCGCCAACCATTCTGCTCAGCGTGTGCCCGCAAGGTCTCATCGGGATTGGCTGCGACCGGATGTTTGACTTGGCACATCAATGGTAAATCATTCATCGAATCGCTATAAAACGTGCTGTCGGTAAAGCTGCTCAAAGTCCAGCCTCGCTCAGCCAACCAAGCTTCCAGCCGCGTGATTTTGCCTTCGCGAAACGAGGGCACCCCCTCGACACGTCCGGTGAATTCACCATTGCGATGTTCCGGCTCGGTGGCAATCAGATGCTCAATACCGAATTCGCGCGCGATGGGGGCGGTCACAAAACTATTGGTGGCAGTAATGATGATGCACACGTCGCCGACGGCGCGATGTGTCTCGACCAATGCTCTGGATTGCGGGGTAATCATCGGCATCACGCTTTCGCGCATGAATTGCTGATGCCACTCGTCCAGTGTTTTGCGCGCATGACGCGATAGCGGTTTCAATTGAAAATCCAGAAACTCCTGGATGTTCAGCGTGCCAGCTTTATACGCATCGTAAAACGCGAGGTTCTTCGCTTCGAATAACTCACGATCAAGCACGCCGATACGAATGAGAAATTGTGACCACTCGAAATCGCTGTCGCCATTCAGCAGCGTATTGTCCAAATCAAATAAAGCTAGCTTCACTACAATTACTCCGGTTTTTGTTGCAGAATTTCTTTGAGCAGCGGCACCGATGGCGTGCGATGCAAACGCAATGAGTTCGCATCCAAGGCGTCCAGCGTCGCCATTAGGCTGGGCAAATCACGCCGTCCATGCCGCAACAGGTATTGCGTCACTTCACTGCTCAACACGAAGCCGCGAGATTCGGCGTGACGTGCCAGTGCTTGCGCCTTTTCTTCATCGCTCAAGCCGTGCAACTGATACACCAAACCCCAGCCCAAACGGGTACGCAAATCATCGCGCAGCGTCAGGTGCATGGGCGAGACATTACCACTCACCAGCAGCATCGCACCACTTTCACGCATCTGATTGTATAAGTCGAACAAACGTATTTGTGCGGCATCGTCCAGCGATTCGACATCATCCAGAGCAATCATCGCCGCAACAGATGGAACCTCTCCGTTGACATACATCCCGCCCGCCTCTTCCGCGCAGGCGCGTAACAGATGACTCTTGCCGCTCCCGCTATCACCCCATAAATAGATGCAACGCTCGCCGCGTGTCGCCAAGGCTTGCCCCAATACGGAAAGCAACTCGGCATTGCGGCCCGGCACAAAATTCCCCAGCCTAGGCTGCCAGCCTGGGGTGATGTCCAATAACAACTGACTCATGGATGGCGATACATAGCACTAGCAAGATAAGCAGTTCTGACATGACGCAATGCAACCAGCAAAATCGCCGCCAGTGGCAATGCCAGCAAAAGGCCGAAAAAACCGAATAATTGACCAAACGCCATCAGTGCAAAAATCACTGCCAGCGGATGCAGACCGACGCGCTCGCCCACCAGCATCGGGGTCACAACCATCCCTTCCAGCAACTGCCCCGCACCGAATACCACCCAGACCAACACCACACTACCCAAGGCGGTGAATTGCATAGCGGCAGCCAGCGTGGCCAATGCCAACCCCATCACCATGCCAAGGTAAGGCACAAATACCAGCATGCCAGCGACGATGCCGATGGGTAAAGCAAATTCCAAACCGACCAACCATAACGCCAGCACATAAAAAACACTCATCAACAACATCACAGAAATTTGCCCGCGCAAAAATTCCGCCAAGATGCCATCCACTTCGGCAGCGATTTCACTCACCTTGCCATGCCAATGGCGCGGAAGCAGGTGACTAATACGCGCCATCATGTCGTCCCAATCTCGCAACAGATAGAACATCACCACGGGAATCAGTAGCAGATTCATCAATACCGCAAACAACGCACCGCCGCTGTTACCCAGCCACGGCAGGATTTTGGCTGCCACATTGCCCGCACTCTGCCAATGACTCAGCAACATATCTTTCAACGCGGCACTATCCCATTCCAAATTCGCGCCAAACCATTGTTGCAGCAAGGGCAACAAATGCAGGTGCGCTGACTCCGCCCATTCCGGCAGCCTTGTCACGAATAAGCCTATCTCTTTTTGCAACAACGGCAGCAGAATCAGCAGCAACAGTACGAACGCCAACAACAACCCGCCCATCACCAGTACCACCGCAAGCGTGCGCGGCACCTTCCATGCATAAAGCCGTTGTGCCAGCGGATTGCAGATATAAGCCAGAATCGCAGCCGCCACAAAAGGCGTAAGAATCGGGCCCAGCAGGTACAGTAGCGCGAACAGAACGGCAAAAACAGCTAACCATTGCATGGCGACAGAGCGGTTAAAAGGCATTTCGGGTAAAATCCGTATTCGAAAAATGTGCGGCACTCTATCCCGAAGAAAGCGAGAACTCAACTTGAGCACTTCCAATTCCAGCCTCTCCTACCGCGATGCCGGTGTCGATATCGACGCAGGCGACCAACTGGTCGAGAACATCAAACCCTACGCCAAGCGCACCATGCGCCCCGAAGTCCTGTCCGGTATCGGCGGCTTTGGCGGCCTAGTGGAGATTTCAAAAAAATACAAAGAACCGGTACTGGTTTCTGGTACCGATGGCGTAGGCACCAAACTAAAACTGGCTTTTGAGCTAAATCGTCACGACACCGTCGGTATCGATCTAGTTGCCATGAGCGTGAACGATATTCTGGTACAAGGTGCCGAACCGTTGTTCTTCCTCGACTACTTCGCCTGCGGCAAGTTGGACGTTCCCGCCGCCACCGAGGTAATCAAGGGTATCGCCAAGGGCTGCGAAGATTCTGGTTGCGCACTGATTGGCGGCGAAACAGCCGAGATGCCCGGTATGTATCCCGTCGGTGAATACGACCTCGCAGGCTTCGCCGTCGGCGTTGTTGAAAAATCAAAAATCATCACCGGTGCTGATATCAAGGCAGGCGACGTAGTGCTGGGCCTCGCTTCCAACGGCGCACACTCCAACGGCTATTCGCTAGTACGTAAAATCATCGAACGCAGCAAGCCCGATCTGAATGCCAATTTCGACGGAGACCGTTCGCTGGCTGACTGCATCATGGCACCGACACGCTTGTACGTGAAACCGATGTTGTCACTCATGCAAACCATCACCATCAAAGGTATGGCGCACATCACCGGCGGCGGCATCACCGAGAACGTGCCGCGCGTACTACCCGCCAATGTAGTTGCCGACATCGACAGCACAACATGGCAAATGCCCAAGCTGTTCGAGTGGCTGCGCGAGATGGGCAACGTCGATGCACAAGAAATGTTCCGCACCTTCAACTGCGGCATCGGTATGGTCATCGTGATCGCAGCCGCAGATGCGGACGCTGCCATCAAGCACTTGCAAGCCTCAGGCGAAACCGTGTCGCGCATCGGCGTGATCCGTACACGCAATGGTGATGAGCACCAAACGCAGGTACGCTGAACACCGTGAAAAAAATCGTCATCCTCATCTCCGGCCGTGGCAGCAATATGCAGGCACTGCTGGAGGCGAAGCTGCCGTGCCACATTGCGGCGGTAATCAGCAATCGCGCCGATGCGAAAGGATTAGAGACAGCTCAGCAGCACGGCATCCCCACCGAAGTGGTCGCTCATGCCCAGCACCCCAACCGAGAAAGTTTCGACACTGCTTTGGCGCAGCTAATCGACACCTATCAGCCGGACTTCGTCATTCTCGCCGGTTTCATGCGCATTCTCACTCCGGCTTTCGTGGCGCACTATCAGGGACGTTTAATTAATATCCACCCCTCGCTATTGCCTTCCTACGGCGGCCTGCATACTCATGCTCGCGCCTTGCAGGATGGCGTGAAGGTGCACGGTTGCACGGTGCACTTCGTCACGCCTGACCTCGACCACGGCCCCATCATCGTCCAAGCTGTCGTGCCAGTATTGCAGGATGACACCGAGCAGTCCCTGTCCAAACGCGTGTTGCGCGAAGAGCATCGCGTGTTTCCGCAAGTCGTGCGTTGGCTATGCCAAGATCAGGTTGAACTCACATCCGAAGGTCATGTCAGACTGCGGCGGCGCAAACAATCGGGTTTCGCGCTGATCTCACCCGGACTGGAGTAACACCATGAGTAAACTGCTGCAAACCCTCGCATGGCTGGCGTTGTGTGTTTTGCCGTTCGCCGTTCAAGCCGCCCCCATGCATATTCAAGCTATCTACGACCTCTACAAAGGTCAGCTCAAAGTTGGCGAAATCAGCGAAACATTCAGCCGTGAACAAGACCGCTACACACTGAGCAGCACCACACGCCCAGTAGGACTGCTGGCCATGTTTAAACCGGAAAAAATCTTTATCACCAGCAGCGGCAACATCACCGCTCAAGGACTGCAACCACGCGCGTTCAAACATCAGCGTGAACGCGACGACAGCCGCGAAAGTCGCGCGGAATTCGATTGGGCAAACAAAAAACTGACATTGATTAA
Source organism: Gallionella sp. (assembly GCA_028687335.1). Taxonomy (GTDB): domain Bacteria; phylum Pseudomonadota; class Gammaproteobacteria; order Burkholderiales; family Gallionellaceae; genus Gallionella. The sequence continues at coordinate 85,163 of JAQUAI010000005.1, read as the reverse complement.
CCACGGTCAACGCAATGAGTTTGATCTCCCCGGCGGCGCACAGGACAGGCTAAGTGCGATGTATCAGTTTATGTTCATTAATACCGACAACAGCAAAATCGAATTTCCAATGACCAACGGTAGCAAGCTGGATAACTATCGCTATGCGATCAAACCCAACCAGCGCATCGAGACCCCCGCAGGAAAATTCAATACGCGCTACCTCGACAGCCAAGCCAAACAAGGCGAAAGTCGTACCGAAATTTGGCTAGCAACCGAGCATAGCAACTTGCCCTGCAAAATGACCATCACCGATGCAAACGGCGAGCAACTCACGCAGGTGCTGAGTAGCATCCAAATCAAACCGTGATCGCACTCCCCCGAACAGAACATGGGCGCTTTTTAATGGCGCTGGCAATTTCGCTACTCGTCCATGCGCTGATCGTGTTTACACCGATGGTCGAATTACCGCCCAGCGAACCCTTACTGCCGCCGCTACAAGCCAAGCTTGAGCCCCTGCCCCGTCAGGCCGCCACCGTAGCACCCAAAGAGAAACCCAAGCCGTTACCCAAACCAGCCCCTGCCGTGGCGGAAACTGTCGCAACCGATACGCCATCCGAACCGCCTGTTACAGATGAGCCACGACAAATTGATCCCGAGCCGCAACCGCCGGAAGCCGCAGAACCCGAACTCGTTGCGACTAAACCGTCCCTGCCCGATGAAGCACAACTGACTTTCATCTTATTTATGGGCACCGACTCTCCCGTAGGCGAATCACGCCACCACCTGAAAATTGAAAACGGACGCTACACCCTGACTTCCGCCGTGAAACCGACCGGATGGATGAGCTTTATCACCTTCGACTTCACCGAAACCAGCAGCGGCAGTGTGGATGCACGCGGCCTGCAACCCGACAGCTACCACCAGCACAAAAAAACCAACAAAGGCGAAGAAGATCACCGCGCCGATTTCAATTGGACACAACATCGTGTCAGCTTTGCCAACGGCTCGAGTAGCGAACTGCAAGCTGGCGCGCAAGACATGTTGAGCTTTCTGTACCAACTTGCGCAACTGCCGCAAGACCGCGATGCCATTCCGCTGTATATCAGCAACGGCAAAAAGCTGGAGTCGTATCAACTTGCCATCGGTAACGAAGAATTTATCAACACCCGTATGGGGCGACTGCGCACTCTACCCTTGCGCAAAATCATCGGCCCTGGTGAAGAAGGTCTGGAAGTCTGGCTCGGCCTCGAATATCGCATGTTGCCAGTCAAAATCCGCCATCTGAACCGCAGCGGTAAGACCGCCGCCGAGATGGTTATTTCCGACATCCGCGTGGCAGACAAATAAACGTTAAACTCCGCACCAATCAATCAGGTTACTTATCATGCTCATTACCGAATACCGCCTCGACCTCGTCATCCAAGCCCTACGCGCCATCCTGCCGCTGGCACATCCCGCCGACACCACTTTGCGCTACTTCTTTCAGGATAATCGCATCGGCTCGAACGAGCGCGCACTGGTCGCGGAAACCGTGTTCGGCACCTTGCGTCACCGGCTGTTGTTAGAACACACATGCGGCGATTCCCCCACGCCGCGCCGCATGGCACTGGCTTACTTTCTGCGTTTTGGCGGCTACAACCTGCGCGAGATTGATCCGGTTCTGAAACACACCGAAAAAGAATGGCTTGCCACCGTCAAGGGCGTGAAAGCAGAAACGTTGTCACTGTCTGTGCAAGCCGAGTTACCCGAATGGTTGGTGGAAAAACTGCGCACGGTCTATACCGATGCAGAAATTCTTGCACTCGGACAAAGCTTGCAGCAAGGTGCCCCGCTGGATTTGCGCGTCAACACGCTGCTAGCCAAACGCGATGAAGTGCTAACGCAACTGCACGCGAAGAACATTGCCGCCACTGCTACACCCTACTCACCGCTGGGCATCCGCCTCAAAGAAAAAGTGCCCATCAACCGCGATGCGCTATTCACTGAAGGCAAGGTTGAAGTCCAAGACGAGGGAAGTCAATTACTAGGGCTGTTACTCAACCCGAAACGTAACGATATGGTGGTGGATTTTTGCGCCGGAGCAGGTGGTAAAACTCTGATGCTCGCCGCTCAGATGAATTCTCAGGGCCGTTTGTACGCGTTGGACGTGTCGGAAAAACGTCTCGCCAATCTCAAACCGCGTCTGAAGCGTTCCGGTGCCAGCAACATCCAGCCCATGCTCATCTCGCACGAGAATGATCTCAAAGTAAAACGCCTCGCCGGGAAAATCGACCGCGTACTAGTTGATGCACCGTGCAGCGGCTTGGGCACGTTGCGCCGAAACCCTGATCTCAAATTCCGCCAATCCCCCGGCAGCGTGGAAGAGTTAACGCAAAAGCAAACCGCCATCCTTGCCTCGGCCAGCCGTCTGCTGAAAAAAGGTGGCCGTTTGGTTTACGCCACTTGCAGCATTTTGCGTGAAGAAAACCAAGCCATCGTCGAAGCTTTTCTGGCCCAACATCCCGACTTCAAACTGATCTCCGCTAGCGAAGTACTCCAACAACAGAAAGTCGAACTGGAAATGGGCGATTACCTTGAACTCACCCCGTTACAACACAACACGGACGGTTTTTTTGCAGCGGTAATCGAGCGTATCTAAGAACTGCACGACAACATCGACGCACCGGCTTTATGCCGCGCCCACTCTGGGCGCTTGGCGATGAGGTCGGCGGGACAGTCTTCCGCATAAGGTTGACGTGCCGCCTGCAACAGGCGATGCAGCGGCGCCATATCGCCCTGCTCTGCCGCTTCAATGGCTTGTTGCGCAAGGTAGTTACGCAAAACAAAACGGGGATTCACCCGATTCATGCGCTCGCGCCGTGTCGGTTCATTTTCCGCTTCGCTCAACACGCGCTCAGAATAGCGTTGCAGCCAATCATCGAGTAGCGCACGGTGATTATCAAATAGCAGCGGCTGATAAAAACTTGATGCCAATGTCTGCACGTCGGGTTGGCGCACATCAACCAGCGCCAACGCACGGAAAAACTCCGTCATATCAACTTCGCACTGTTGCATCAGCCCGAATATCTCACCGAGCAACGCATCATCCCCATCACATGGGTTCAACCAGCCGAATTTTGCCGTCAGCATGGTTTGCATCTCGCGTTGCAGCACTTGGTCATAGACGATCAAACCCGCTGCCAGCAGTTTTCTATCGGGCGCAACCGGCATCAGAGCATCAGCCAAACGCTCCAAATTCCAACGTGCGATTTTTGGCTGTTTGCCAAAGCTGTACCGACGCAGGTCTTCGTCGGTGGTGTTCGGTGTCCAGCTGGGATCAAAGTTATCCACCCAGCCATAGGGACCGTAGTCGATCGTGAGACCGAGGATGGACATGTTGTCGGTATTCATCACGCCGTGCACGAAACCGACCCGCATCCACGCCACCATGAGTTGCGCAGTGCGTTCGCATACTTCGCTAAACCACGCGGCGAAACGCGCCTCTATCGGGCCCGATAGGTGGGGGAAGTCGCGTTCGATGGTGAAAGCCACCAGTTGTCGCAGCAATGTCATTTCACCTTGTGCTGCAAGTATCTCGAAGTGTCCGAAACGGGTAAACGAAGGCGCAACTCGGCACACCACAGCCCCCATCTCATCGCGCGGGTTGCCGTCATAAAACATATCGCGCCGCACGACATCACCCGTACTAATCAAACTCAAAGCGCGGGTGGTAGGCACGCCAAGATGAAACATCGCCTCGCTGCATAAAAATTCACGTATCGAAGAACGCAGCACTGCGCGACCATCAGCACGACGCGAATAGGGCGTAATGCCAGCCCCTTTGAGTTGCAACTCCCATCGCTCACCTTGCGAATTGACCGACTCACCCAGACTGATCGCGCGACCATCGCCCAACTGCCCCGCCCAATTACCAAATTGGTGGCCGCCATAGCGGGTGGCATAAGCCGCCATTCCCGGCAGCAAGCGATTGCCGCCAAATACCTCGGCGAAATTTTCCGATTCGACTGCGTCAACAGACAACCCCAGCAAAGCAGCCACTTCCGGCGCATACGCCAAAAGACGCGGCTTGCTCACCACAGTCGGTGCGACTCGCGCCCAACACACATGCGGTGTCTGACGCGAATGCGGCGAACCGGAGTCGTCGCCGGGCAACTCACGAATAAAACGATTATCGAAATGCAGATTAAGCTCAGTCATGATGGTAGCAACTCACTCATCCATTTCGATGGCGCAATAACAAACTTCCACCACCTCAATTTCTTCCACCCCATTGGGCAAAGGCAGATTCAGCATGTCACCTTCGCGCGCCTTGAACAGCACACGCGCCAGTGGCGAAACCCAGCTGATGTGGCCGCGTGAAGGATTGGCCTCATCCACTCCGACGATGCTGTAAGTCTTTTCACTACCGTCACCGTGGCACACCGTCACGGTTGCACCAAAAAAAATCTGCTCGCAAGCGCTACGCTGCGCAGGATCGATGACTTCGGAATTTTCCAGACGCTTAGCTAGAAAACGCAAACGACGATCAATCTCACGCAGACGTTTTTTGCCGTAAATGTAATCGCCATTTTCCGAACGGTCACCGTTGGATGCCGCCCAAGAAACAGTCTGCACCAGTGCTGGGCGCTCCACATCCAGTAATTGCATATATTCGTCTTTCAGACGGTGATAGCCCGTGGGTGTAATGTAATTTTTCGTACCCGCAGGCAGCGCAGGTAACGACGGCGCATCATCGTCGTCATCAACATCATCGTTTTCACGGGTAAAGGCTTTGCTCATCTGGCTGTTTTGCGGAATTGAAATAGCTATCTGTCTGGATAGACATCATAAAAAATGCGGCGCGACGGAGTTTTTTGTGCGCCCACATCCTAACTCAGGTACAGATAATAAACCGGATTAAGCACATCGAAATAGATGAGCTTCTGATTGGTTGGGGATAAAACAAAACCCCGAACTAGCATGCAGCCGATTCGGGGTTATAAGGAGTTGAAGCGAAACTAATTCAGTAATTCCGGCGGAATATTCCCGCCATTCTCGGCCAGCTTTTTCAGTACGTTTTTGTGCAGCCACATATTCATTTTTGCCGAATCGCCAATGTAATCGGCGGGACAGCCAATCTCCATCGCGAGTTCTTTGCGCGCGGCCAAACTACTATCCAGACCGGGCAGCTTCAGCAGATCGACAATTGACACGGTCCAGTTGAGTTTTTCGGGGCTATTAGCCGCCAGCACTGTCAATTTCGCCACAACATCCACCTCCGGAATCGCACGCGACACGGGCTCCGCTGTCACAACCGGTACCGCGCTCGATGCGGCAGCAATGGGAGCTGATGCCGGCGCTGCTTCGTCAGTTGGGAAACCAAGCTTGCTGAGAATATTGCTAAAAAAGCCCATGACCAAAGTCCTTTCAAGATTATTAAACGGACTTTCAGTCTATCCATCGACATCATCTACTACTGCAAACAGTTGCATGAATGAAAAGTTATAACTTACTTAGTAGTGATCGTACTAGGGTCGGTATTGCCGCGCTCAACGCCTCGTTCACCTCTATCCACAAACTGCCCGCTTGCTGCACACGCGACGGCTTGTGTGCCACACGCAACAGCACTGGTGTGATGTGCAATTTGAAATGGGTGAAGGTGTGCGAGAACTCCGGCATATCCACGCGCTCGCTGACCGTTATGCCATTGCGATGCAGATAGTCCTGCACAATTCCCTGCCCGTCGTCTATTTGTGGCGGACACCATAATCCGCCCCAGATACCGCTACTAGGACGTTTTTCCAGCCAGACTTCGCTACCGTGCATTAATAACAAGAAGGTGGCGTGTCTTTCTGGAACTGCCTTCTGTGGGCGCGGGGTCGGCAGTTCAGCAACGCGATCAGTGTGTAAAGCGACACAGTCGGCATGCAACGGACACTCACAACACTTAGGCTTGCCACGCGTGCAAATCGTCGCCCCCAAATCCATCAGTGCTTGGGTGTATGTTGCGACATCGCTCGCGGGCAACAGGGCTTCAGCCTGCTGCCATAACTGCACTTCAACATTTTTCGCGCCTGTCCAGCCCTCGATCCCGCAGTAACGTGCCAACACGCGCTTGACGTTGCCGTCTAATATGGCCCGGCGTTCATGAAAAGCCAGCGCGCAGATTGCCGCAGCGGTGGAGCGTCCGATACCGGGTAATTCGATGATCGTGTCGAATGAGTGAGGAAACTCACCGTGATGTTGTGTCACCACGATTTGCGCGGCTTTATGCAGATTGCGCCCGCGCGCATAGTAGCCAAGCCCGCTCCAGTGCGCGAGTACCTGCTCTTCAGTCGCAGCGGCAAGCGCGGCGATGTTTGGAAACGCGGCAAGAAAACGCTGGTAATAGGGTATGACGGTGATGACTTGCGTCTGTTGCAGCATAATTTCCGACAGCCAAACACGATAAGCATCCCGAACCTGCCAGGGCAAATCGTGACGACCATGCACGCGCTGCCATGAAATCAGGCGGGCGGAGAAATCACCCGCCATCATTTGCCGCCCGCTGCCCAGCCATTAACGGAACAAACCTTTGAGACTATCTTTCAATTTGTCTTGAACCTTGGTTTTGATCTCTTCTTTTTTGGCCTCGACCTTTTGCTTGGCCGCTTCGCCCACCATTGCGCCAAAATCTAGCGTGTACTTCAAGTCGGTAAACGGCCCGCTGACACGCACCGGCACAGTTAATCCGCCAACTGCATCCGCGCCGCCCTGACCTTCCAGTGTTTTTGCCAATGTCGCCTTTGCTAGGTAATTCATGCTGTCGTTACCGATGTTAATGTCACCATTGCCGCTCAAACGCAGCAGCGGTGATTTCATCGATAGGTCGTCGTTATGCGCTACCCCGCTATTCACTTTGAAGGTGGCCTTGAGTTCGCTGAAATCGGTTTTTTCGTTTTGATCCGCGCTGCTGGTTTGTGCATTACCCTTACCCAGCATGCCCTTGGCATCACGTAATTTCTTGGCGATGTTAATCCCCTTGATTGCACCGTCAGCCAGATTCAACGACATCGAGCCATTCAGTGCTTTCTTCATCGCACTGACTGTGTTGCCCTGCATGGTCAGATTCAGGCCGATATTGCCTTTGCCTTCGAGCGTATCGAAATCTGCCGCATCTTTAGTCAGTGCGGCAACATTGATACCGCTCAAAGTTTGGTTGACCGCGATACTGGGGGTTCCTGCTGCATTGATACTCAAGCTGCCATTGACGCTACCTTGGTACAAATTGGCAGATAGCGGTGCAACACTGACTTGGCCACCGTGAGCTTTCACATCCACACGCACATTGCTGGACTTGATATTCGCCACCTTGAGCGAACCAATACGCAGGCTGCCATCCAGATTAAGTTTTCGCAATGCGGACAAGTCAAGCGGCTGTTCCGGCTCATTCGATTTCGCCTCAGCCGATTTTTTCGGCATATACAGATCAGCATCAAATTGATCGACATCAATATCAAAATGAATCGCTGAGTCAGCAAAACCGATTACCCCCAGCTTGGCTTTGACTTGGCTTTGCAACAAACCACCGGCCAGATTAGCTTGCACGTTTTGTTTGATCGCATCGACCTGCACGCTACCTTTCATCTCGCTGTTAACCGACTTATTCGGCAACTTATCGCCCGTGGCATTCACCGCCAAAGTCAGGTTGGATAGATTGAATTGCTGCGCTTCGAAGTTCCCACTGAGCGGCGAAGTCAGCTTAACTTTGAATGATTGCTCCGGCTGCTGCATATCAACATCCAGCATCAATTCACTCACCTTGAATGATTGCGCGTCGCCTTCCACACCAGGCAATGACAGGCTCGCCACCAGCTTACCGATTGCACCGTCAAGCTTGGCATCCAACGTAAGCTTGTCGCCGCTGAATTTATCTTTGGTCAGACTCAGCGCAGGCGCATCAAGTTTGGCATCAAAATTATCCTTGCCCTTCATGCCGCTGGCCGCCACAGTGAATTTTTGCGCGGAAAACTCCTGCGTAGCCAGGTTGGCACTCGCATCCCCACTGGCTTGCAATACCAGATTGCCAATATCCAAAGCCGCACCTTTAGCTTGCAAGTCCAAGCCTTCCACTTGATAGTGTTTTTTCTCCAGATCAAAGGTGAGCGTGGTTTTAAGCGTGGTACTGATGTCTAGTTTCGGCTGGTTTGCCTGCACGACAGCAGACAACGAAATTTTGCTGGGTACCCCGTTGGCGATGCGTCCAGTACTGAGATTGAAATCCTTCACCGCATAGTTGGCGCCGCTGGCTTCATCTCGATAACTCAACTCGGTCTTGCTGATATTCACCGAGGCGATATCGAACTTAACTTGCCCGCCTTCGCTTGGCTTGCTCTCATCCTTGCTCAGTAAATCGTCGATATTTGTGCTGCCGTCCTTGTGTTTAACCAACTGCGCCTTCACGCCGCTCAAGCTAACCTCGTCCACGACCACTTGCTTGGACAACAGCGGCATCAATGCCAAAGAAACGCTGGCTCCCTCGATAGAAGCAAACTCGGCACTGCTCTTAAATTCCGATAGCGACACTTTGCCGAGATTTGCCCCGATGCTGGGGAAGAAAGTCAGCTTGATCTCGCCATCGAGTTTAAGATCGCGTTGCTTCGCATCCTTAACCGCTTTGATGATCTGCTCTTTGTAATCATTCGGATTGAAAGTGGCTGCGACATAGGCCGCTCCCGCAACAGCAATACCCAAAACGCTGCCCGCGCCCACCAGAGAATATTTCAGTATCTTGTTCATGTTCGCCCCGCGAGTGAATGATGGGGCTGATTATAGCGAATCACACCAGCATGAAACGCCCGCAGGTCGTTAAATACCATGGCTAATTTGAAGGGGAAAGCAAGGATACCCGCTGGTTCACCGATGAGAACTGGAACATTCACCCGTAACTAAGGAGCCCAGTTTGCACTGTAAACATTCACGGATGAAATATCTTGGCTAGAACGGAGTGGCCGGAATGCCGCTCCACAGCACCTGCACATCACCAATATTCCATTTTGCGGGATCTTCATGCGACACGATTTTGTCGCGCGCAATCGGCTTGGATAAATCGATGATTTCGGGAGAAATACGACTGTTTGACTTAGTCGAAAAAAATACTTTTACCACCGGAGCCAGCAACGATTTTTCGCCCTGATCAACTACCACGGCAAGGCGCCCCGATTCCAAACGCACCAGCGAACCCACCGGGTAAATACCAATGCTGCGCACGAATGCTTCAAAGACACGTTGATCGAAATGCCCCTTGCTCCATTCCGCCATTTTGCGCAACGACTCGGCGGGCTCCCAGCCATTCTTATAAGGACGATTGGAGGTAATCGCATCATACACATCACAAACTGCACCCATCTTGGCAAACAAGCTGATCTGTTCGTCACTCAGTCCTTCTGGGTAACCGCCGCCATTCACCTTTTCGTGGTGATGCAAGCAAACATCCAAGGCAACATCGCTGACGCCACTCCCCTCCAGCAGCAATTTATGTCCCTCAACTGGGTGATTTTTAACCACCTCGAATTCCTCATCCGTCAGTTTGCCCGGCTTATTGAGTATCTCCGGCGGAATCATCATTTTGCCGATGTCATGCAACAAGCCTGCCATGCCGGCCAAACGCGTCTGCTCATCACTCAAATCCAGTTGTCGCGCAAGCGCCACCATCAGCGCACACACTGCCACCGAGTGCATATACGTGTAATCATCCTTATCCTTTAAGCGCGCCAAGCTGATTAGCGCACCAGGATTACGGATCACCGAATTGGATATTTCTTCCACGATAGGTAGCGCATCATCGGCATTCAACGCCTTTCCCATACGCGCTTCGTGAAACATCGAAGTAACCGCTTGTTTTGATTTGGCACAAACCTTCGCCGCACGAACCGCCTCTTGTGCGATGTCGGCACGCACCGTTTTCTTCTCCGGCAAAGCGGCCTGTGCCAGCGTGGCCTCTACGCTCTGCACCACTTCCGCCTCCGCTACACCGCCTTCCGCATCGAGACCTTTGGCCGTATCTATCCAGACCTCTTTGATATTTGCCGCCAGAATAGCTTGCATATCTTTTTCGCTATCCAGCAGAAACGAAGTGCGCCAGAACGGGTGATCCATCCACGAACCGCAAAATTCGTGGACATGCATTCCCAAGCGCAATTGTTGTACGGAGATACGTTTTAGCATGCAGACACTATCAAAAAACTTTTTCTTCAATTAAGAAAACAGCCGCATTATGCGGCTGTTTTTGTACTTTAGCACCTTCAACTCACAACCTAGCATCAGCACGTAACCAATACCGGCATTTGGGCTTCGGCCACCGCTATGCGGTTTAACTTGCTGCGCAAGTTAGCCTACGCCCGAATAAAGACAAGTACGCCTCTCGGCGTATGGGTTGTTCGCTGCGCTTACAACCCAGCATCGGCACGTAGTGCCGCTGCCGGTATTTTGGCTTCGGCCACCGCTACGCGGTTTAACTTGCTACGCAAGTTAGCCTACGCCCGAATAAAGACAAGTACGCCTTTCGGCGTATGGGTTGTTCGCTACGCTTACAACCCAGCATCGGCACGTAGTGCCGCTGCCTTGTCTGTATTCTCCCAAGTGAAGCCAGGTTCTTCGCGGCCGAAGTGACCGTAAGCAGCGCTCTTTTGGTAAATCGGACGCAGCAGATCAAGCATCTGCACAATACCTTTCGGACGCAAGTCGAAGTGGCGTTTGACCAGCTCGGTGATTTTTTCGTCGGAAACTTTGCCTGTGCCGTAGGTGCTGACCATGATGCTGGTAGGTTGCGCAACGCCAATAGCGTAGGAAATTTGTACCAAGCATTTGTCGGCCAAACCCGCAGCAACGATGTTTTTTGCTACATAACGCCCTGCGTAAGCAGCAGAGCGGTCAACTTTGGACGGATCCTTGCCGGAGAACGCACCGCCACCATGCGGGGCTGCGCCGCCGTAGGTGTCAACGATGATCTTGCGGCCAGTCAGGCCAGCGTCACCGTGTGGGCCGCCAATAACAAAACGGCCCGTCGGATTCACCAGAAACTTGATGTCGCCTTTGATCAGTTCTTTCGGCAACACCGGCTTGATAATTTCTTCAATCGCAGCTTCACGAATTTGCTCCAGTGTGATGTCCGGCGAGTGTTGAGTGGAGATCAGTACGGTATCAATGGAATGAGGCTTGCCATCGACGTATTTAATCGTGACTTGTGACTTGGCATCGGGACGCAGCCAGTTCAAACGCCCATCGCGGCGCAATTGTGACTGGCGCTCGACCACGCGATGCGACAGGTAGATCGGCAACGGCATCAAAGTATCCGTTTCGGTACAGGCATAACCGAACATCAGTCCTTGGTCACCCGCGCCTTGGTTCAGGTAGTCATCAGAAGCGCGATCCACGCCTTGGGCGATGTCGGGGCTTTGCGTACCGTAGCAAACATGCACCGAGCAACCGTCTGCATCGAAGCGCAAGCTAGGGTCGTCGTAACCAATACGGCGAATGGTTTCGCGTGCCACTTTGGCGTAATTCACATTGGCACTGGTGGTAATCTCACCCGCCAACACAGTCAACCCGGTCGTAACCAATGTCTCTGCGGCTACCCGTGCATAGGGGTCTTGCGCTAGAATCGCATCCAGAATTGCATCAGAAATTTGGTCTGCAACCTTGTCCGGATGGCCCTCGGACACGGATTCGGATGTAAAAAAATATTCGCTCATGGCTCTCCGTTCGTTACTACACTTGGTTAATTAGGGCGCGCATTATAACAACTCCCCCACTCATGGTTGCCTTTCTGTTCAAACCCCTGTTCTGGCTGCTATCCCGTCTGCCATTGAGCCTGTCGCATCACCTCGGTGCATTGCTTGGGCGGATGATTTACGTGCTCTCGCCGTCGTATGCGGCGCGCACCCGCGAGAATCTGCACCTAGCCAACATCACGCCGCAGGCATCTGCATATCAACAACTGTTGTCCGCCAGCATCGCCGAAACAGGCAAGGGGCTGATCGAACTCCCTTGGGTGTGGGGCCGCAGTTACGACGAAGTATTGAAAAAAGTGCAACGCTGCGAAGGGCTAGAACATATCGCAGCCGCCCAAGCCGCCGGGAAAGGCATCATCTTTCTCACCCCGCATCTGGGCTGTTTTGAAATCTCCGCCTTGTATGCCGCACAAAGCATGCCGATTACGGTGCTGTATCGCCCGCCCAAACTCGGCTTTCTCGAAAGCGTGATGCGCCTTGGGCGCGAACGCGGGCAAGCCAAACTTGCCAAAGCCGATGTCAGCGGCGTGCGCCTGCTATACAAAGCACTCAAGCGCGGTGAAGCCATCGGATTACTACCAGACCAAGTGCCCAGCAAAGGCGAAGGCGAATGGGCTGATTTTTTTGGCAAGCCTGCTTACACCATGACACTGGTCGGTCGTTTGGCGCAAAGCACTGGCGCAAGCACTCTGATCGCTTATTCGGAACGCTTGCCCGGTGGAGCGGGTTATGTGATCCATGTTGCGCCGCTGGTGCTGGATTTCACCCAAGCGATTAGCCGTCAAATCAACGACGCATTGGAGCGCACTATCCGTGCCTGCCCAACGCAGTACCTGTGGAGCTATAACCGGTACAAAATCCCGCGCGGCAGCACGCCGCCAGAGGAGAAATCGTGATGTCGCGCCTGAGTATTTTCCTGCTATGGCTGCTACATTTTCTGCCGTTGCCCGTATTGGCAGGAATCGGCAATGTGCTCGGACTAGTATTGTATGCACTGGCTCGGGAACGCCGTTTCGTCGCCACCACCAATCTGCGCCTCTGCTTCCCTAAGTTGAATGAAAGTGAAATCGCCGCGCTGGCACGACGCAACTTTCAAACCTTCGCGCGCAGCTTTTTAGAGCGCGGTATTTTGTGGTGGTCTTCGGCACAGCGCATTCAGAGTTTGGTAACCATCGTCGGGCACGAGCATTTGCAAGCGGTCGCCGGACAACCCGTTATCTTGCTCGTACCGCATTTCGTCGCACTGGATGTCGGCTGGTCATGGCTCACCCAGCACGGCAATTTGGTCAGCGTGTATTCCAACCAGAAGAACCCGGTGTTCCATAAAAAGCTATTCGAAGGCCGCTTGCGCTTTGGTAATTCACAGCTGTATTCCCGCCAGCAAGGCTTGCGGCCCATCGTCAAAGCAATGCGCGCTGGGCTACCGTTTTACTATCTGCCAGATCAGGATCTCGCCACCAAAGATGGCGTGTTCGTGCCCTTCTTCGGCGTGCAAGCCGCCACCCTTACCACCGTGCCACGCTTGTCCGCGATGACCGGCGCAAAAGTCGTTCCACTCATCATGCGCATGCTGCCGGATGCCAGCGGTTACGAGTTACGCTTCTACCCCGCTTGGGAAAACTACCCGACGGACGACCAAACTGCTGACACACGCCAGATGAACGCATTCATTGAAGACCGCGTGCGCGAAATACCGGAGCAATACTTTTGGTTGCACAAACGCTTCAAGACCCGCCCCGAGGGTGAAGAAAGGTTCTACTGATGAAATATCACGACCTACGCGACTTTATCTCCCAACTGGAAAAAATAGGCGAGCTCAAACGAGTCACCACACCGATTTCCACCCATCTGGAAATGACGGAGATATGCGACCGCGTGTTACGCGCTCAAGGACCCGCACTACTATTTGAGAACGTCGTCGACCACAAGATGCCGGTACTCGCCAACCTGTTTGGTACGCCACGCCGCGTGGCACTAGGCATGGGCGAAGAGAATGTCAGTGCGTTGCGTGAAGTCGGCAAACTGCTGGCGTACCTAAAAGAACCGGAGCCACCCAAAGGTTTGAAAGATGCATGGGACAAATGGCCAATCCTGAAACAAGTGTTGACCATGTCGCCCAAGGTGCTGTCTTCTGCGCCTTGTCAGGAAGTCGTGTGGGAAGGTGAGGATGTAGATCTGTCCAGGTTACCTATCCAACATTGCTGGCCGGGTGATGTCGCACCGCTCATCACGTGGGGCTTGGTGGTCACGCGCGGGCCGAACAAGGCTCGGCAGAACCTTGGCATTTATCGCCAGCAAGTGTTGAGTAAAAATAAAGTCATCATGCGCTGGCTCGCGCATCGCGGCGGCGCACTGGATTTTCGCGATCACTGCGAAAAAAATCCGGGGCAGCCGTATCCAGTCGCAGTCGTAATCGGTGCCGATCCGGCGACCATCCTAGGTGCGGTGACACCGGTGCCCGACTCCCTGTCCGAATATCAGTTTGCCGGATTACTGCGTGGCAGCAAGACCGAGCTGGTGAAGTGCATAGGCAGCGACTTGCAAGTCCCCGCTTCCGCCGAGATCGTGCTAGAAGGCGTGATCCATCCGGGCGAGACCGCACTGGAAGGGCCTTACGGCGACCATACCGGCTACTACAACGAGCAGGACAAATTCCCCGTGTTCACCATCCAGCGCATCACCATGCGCCGCGATCCGATCTATCACTCCACCTACACCGGCAAGCCGCCCGACGAACCCGCAATGCTGGGCGTGGCCTTGAACGAAGTGTTCGTGCCGCTACTGCAAAAGCAATTCCCCGAGATCGCCGATTTCTATCTGCCGCCGGAAGGTTGCTCTTATCGCATGGCGGTAGTGAGCATCAAGAAGCAATATGCCGGGCACGCCAAGCGTGTGATGTTCGGCATCTGGAGTTTCCTGCGTCAGTTCATGTACACCAAGTTCATCATCGTGGTGGACGACGACATCGACGTGCGTGATTGGAAAGAAGTCATGTGGGCGATCACTACACGCATGGACCCAGTGCGCGATACGCTGCTTGTTCCCAATACGCCGATTGATTACCTCGATTTTGCCAGTCCAGTGTCAGGTCTAGGCGGCAAAATGGGGCTAGATGCGACTAATAAATTCCCGGGCGAAACTAACCGTGAATGGGGTACGCCCATCGTGATGGATGCAGCGGTGAAAGCTAGAGTAGATGCAATGTGGGATGAGCTGGGGTTGTAATAGAAATGTGATTTATCGCGCGATAAAATTATGGCAAAGCAATCACGCCATGAATCGCGCTCCCACAACATCTGGTCGCCATCGTCGAGCCTCTCAGCGTTGCTGTACCCACTCGATCAAAGCATCCTGTGCCGCCTGACCACGTTGCGCATTGGCATGATTGATGAAGAACACCACCACCCACTCCCGCCCGCCGCGCGACTTAACATAACCCGCAATCGTTTTCACGCCGGTCAGTGTGCCGGTTTTCAAATGCGCGTGGCTGGCAGCCGGACTTTCTTTCAGACGTTTTTTGACCGAACCATCGACTCCAAGTATCGGCAACGAAGCCTGAAATTCCGCACTAAGTGGATGCGCGTTGGCGTGTTGCAGCAACTGCGCCATATGCGCGGCGCTGATGCGCTCTTGGCGCGACAGCCCCGCGCCGTTCTCCAATACCAACTCGGGGAAGTCGAGCCGCTGTGTGTGTAGCCAAGATTCCACTGCCTGCACGCCACGCTCAATATCGGCTTGATCAGTTGCCCCCAGCGTCAGGAACAACTGCCGTGCCATGACGTTGTTGCTGAATTTATTGATATCTCGAATGGTGAGGCTGAGCGGTTCGGAACGATGCGTGGAAAACAGTTTCGCATTGGCACCGACAGTCTGCTCGCGCAAGGCACCGTGCAAGGTACCGCCGAGATTTTTCCATAGCGCACGAAACACGGCATCGACGTAGCGCGCATGCGGCATCACGCTCAGACTATGTTCGCGCTCTCCGCACTCAGCCGGATAACCCCCTTCGAATCGCACGCTGTCGCCCCCGGGCTGCACTCGAATACCGTCGTCCCACACGTCGCAAGTCACATTTGCTTGCGGCACTAGCTGATTGTCGAAGCGAAAGCCGTCCAGCGGCGGTTCGCTAACAATATTCAACTTGCCCCCCTCCGGCGCATAACGCAAACGCAAGGTATTGAAATTGAGCAACAGCGCATCCGGGCCGACGTTGTAGGCGCGCACCGGATCGTTATCGAATGCGCCCGCGTCAAATGGCGGCAGTGCAAAGTAGCTGCGATCCAGCACCAGATCACCGCGTATGTCACGCAAGCCGCGCGCGCGCAACTCGGCGAGCCACAACCAGAACTGCTCCACCGTCAGCTTGGGATCGCCATAACCCTTCAACACCAAATTTCCCTGCAACACACCGTCTTTCAACTCGCCGTCGAGATAAGCCTCGGTCTTCCAAGTGTAGGCTGGGCCGAGCAAATCGAGCGCAGCATAAGTGGTAAGCAGCTTCATGGTTGATGCGGGGTTCATCGAACGTTCTGCGTTCATGCTCAACAACGATTTTCTCGTGGCAACTTCCTGTACCACGACCGCAATGGCCTCCTGCGGAATACCGGCTTGCTTCAACTCGCGTTTGACGGTCGTGGGCAACGCCGCCTGTGCTTCACCGCAGAAGATGCCCAGTAGCAATAAGGAAAAAAATAATCTCATGTCAGCGTCTCAATAATCTTCAATGTGCGCGCCACCAGCAACTGCATTTCCGCCGCATCAATAACGTAGGGCGGCATGAAATACACCGTCTTACCCATCGGGCGCAGCAGCAACTCGTGTTCCAGCGCAAGCATAAAACAACGCTGCGCAAAATCCACGTGTGGCGATTCCACCTCGAACGCCCAGATCATGCCGGTATTGCGAAAATGCTTCACCTTTGGATGCTCGCGCAACGGCGCGGCAAGCCGATTAAGTTCGCGCGTCTTGTCACGATTGGCTCGCAACACATCATCCTCGGCAAATATATCCAGCGTTGCCAATGCAGCACGACAAGCCAGTGGATTACCCGTGTAGGAATGCGAATGCAAAAATCCGCGAGCGGTTTCATCAGCGTAGAACGCCTGATAAACCGGATCGCTCGTCATCACGATAGACAGCGGCAAATAACCGCCAGTAATACCTTTTGAGATCAACAAAAAATCCGGCACGATACTCGCCTGTTCGCACGCAAACATCGTTCCTGTACGCCCCATGCCCACAGCAATTTCATCGGCAATCAGATGCACCTCATATTGCGCACACAACTCTCGTGCGCGGCGCAAATACACTGGGTGATACATCGCCATTCCCGCCGCCCCCTGCACTAGGGGCTCGATAATAAACGCGGCGAGTTGCGCGTGATGTTGTTGCAAATGCAACTCCAACTGCTCGGCACAACGCAAGGCATACGCCTCGGCAGATTCCCCCGCTTCGGCATTGCGGCCATCGGGGCTGGGCACAACAGCTTGCTGCGTAATCAGCGCACCGTAAGCGTCCCGAAACAGCGCTACATCGGTAACCGACAATGCGCCCAAGGTCTCGCCGTGATAACTGTTTTTCAGACTGATAAAACGCGTCTTGTCTGCCTGCCCGCGATTGCGCCAGTAGTGCGCACTCATCTTCAACGCAATTTCAGTGGCTGACGCACCATCCGAACCGTAGAAACAGTGCCCTAACCCTGCGGGCGCAAGCGCTCCCAATCGCTCCGACAATTGCACCACCGGCTCATGCGTAAATCCAGCCAGCATGACGTGCTCTAATCTGCCAAGCTGATCGGCAATCGCAGCATTAATACGCGGATTACAGTGCCCGAACAGATTCACCCACCAAGAACTCACCGTATCCAAATAGCGCTTGCCATTACAGTCGTACAGCCACACGCCCTCGCCACGCGCAATCGGCACCAGCGGAAAACGTTCGTAGTGCTTCATTTGGGAGCACGGATGCCAGACGGCATCAAGGCTACGGCGGAGTAAATCGGTATTGGATGTCATGGATGGAATCATAACGTAAGATGCATCATCTTC
Organism: Gallionella sp.; assembly: GCA_028687335.1. Classification (GTDB taxonomy): domain Bacteria; phylum Pseudomonadota; class Gammaproteobacteria; order Burkholderiales; family Gallionellaceae; genus Gallionella. Next base: position 67,384 of record JAQUAI010000005.1, on the reverse strand, counting down.
ATCGCAAAGGAACAGGTATGCGAGTACTCATCACCGGAGGAACAGGCTTGATCGGGCGGCATCTGTGCGCACGACTGCTCAGCGAAGGACATACACTCACCGTACTCAGCCGCAAACCGGAAAGTGTGGCCAAAAAATGCGGCGCGGGCGTGCGCGCCTTTGCCTCATTGAACGAATGGCAGGCGGATGAAACGTTCGATGCCGTCATCAATCTGGCTGGCGAGCCTATCGTGGATAAACGCTGGACGGATGCGCGCAAAAAAGTATTGCGGGACAGCCGTGTGGCTCTGACAGAAGAACTAGTACGCCGCATCGCAGCCGCTCGGCAAAAACCCGCCATGCTGCTCAGCGGCTCGGCCATCGGCTATTACGGCGGACACCACGATGAAATACTGGATGAAGACAGTCCCGCTGGTAACGACTTCCCCGCCGAATTGTGCAAAGCCTGGGAAGATGCCGCACGCGCCGCCGAAAAACTTGATGTACGCGTCTGCCTGCTGCGCACCGGACTGATACTCAGCACCGACGGCGGACTACTGGAACGCATGCTGCCACCGTTCAAAATGGGCATGGGCGCACGCGTGGGCGACGGCAAACAATGGATGAGCTGGGTACACATCGACGATTATTTAACGATGCTGCTACGTTTGCTGCGCGACGAACAAATGCGCGGCCCCTACAACCTCACCTCGCCACAACCGGTTACCAACAGCGAGTTCACCAAGACATTAGCCGCCGTTTTGCACCGCCCCGCCGCCTTGGTGGCGCCGACCTTTGTCCTCAAAAGCACCTTGGGCGAAGCCGCCAGCTTACTGCTGGAAGGCCAGCGCGTATTACCGCGAAAACTCGAAACCGCACGCCAGCGCTTTGAATATCCGAACCTGACACTAGCCTTACAACACCTGCTTGCATAGGCCGTCAACGTACAAAATCAACGTGATCGCTTTCCGGGAAGCGCCGATTTGTGGCATCCTTCGCCCCTCGAATAATTCAGAATCCTGTCGCACCAGAAAAATTCCGGTGACGATAGCGGGGGGATGCAGTAAATGAAACGGGTAGATGACTTCCGTCTTCGCTTTGGCAAGCGCGAGATCGTTCCAATTATGATCGGTGGTATGGGCGTGGATATTTCCACCGCCGAACTGGCTTTGGAAGCGGCACGACTGGGCGGGATCGGACACATCTCCGATGCAATGCTGCCCACTGTTACTGACCGTCTTTACGACACCGACTTCGTTAAGACCAAGCTTAAACAGTACAAATACAACCTCGAAAACTCCGACAAGACCGACATCAAATTCGATCTCGGCCACATCGCGGAATCGACCCGACTGCACATCGGCAAGACCATGGAAGCCAAACGCGGCGAAGGCATGGTGTTCCTCAACTGCATGGAAAAGCTGACCATGAACGCGCCGCGCGAAACGCTCAAAGTGCGTTTGCACGAAGCGCTCTCCGCTGGGATCGACGGCATCACACTGGCCGCAGGTCTGCACCTTGGCTCGTTCACACTAATGGAAGATCACCCGCGCTTCCGCGATGCCAAGCTGGGCATCATCGTTTCCTCACTGCGTGCGCTGCAACTATTCCTGCGCAAAAACATCAAGACCAACCGCCTGCCCGACTACATCGTAGTCGAAGGCCCGCTGGCGGGTGGTCACCTTGGTTTCGGCATGGACTGGGCAGAATACGATCTACGCACCATCGTGAATGAAATCCACCAATACCTGCGCGACGAAAAAATCGACATCCCGGTCATTCCAGCTGGTGGCATCTTCACCGGCAGCGATGCCACCGCTTTCCTCGAAGAAGGCGCGGCAGCCGTTCAGGTTGCAACACGCTTTACCGTCACCACCGAATGCGGTTTGCCCGCCGATGTGCTGCAAGAATATTTCCGCGCAAGCGAAAACGACATCGAAGTCAACGGCGTTTCCCCCACTGGCTATCCGATGCGAATGCTGAAAAATAGCCCCGCCATCGGCTCCGGCATTCGCCCCGGCTGCGAATCCTACGGCTACATTCTGGATGCCAACGGCAAATGCTCGTACATCGACTCCTACAACCGTGAAGTGGCACTGCATCCCGACGAGAAAAAAATCAGCGTGATGGATAAGACCTGCCTATGTACCCACATGCGCAACTTCAAGCTGTGGACTTGCGGCCATTACACCTACAAACTGAAAGATACCAGCCACAAACTGGCTGACGGCAGCTACCAACCCCTGAGCGCAGAGCACGTATTCAAAGACTATCAATTCAGCACCGACAATAAAGTCGCGCTCCCCCCGCAAAAATAAATGGTATCCACAAACAAAGCGGAAGACATACCAACAGGTCAGCACAAGGATAGGGCATGTTTGATGGCTTTATCCCCAACATCACATTGAATTAGGGATGCCCTCTCTGTATAGTTATACTCACTTAATTAAATATGAGTATAACCGTGATCTCCCACCTTCCCGACAACTGCAATACGCTCTACGCTGATCTCCAGCAGAAGGTGCTGGATAGTCTTGCCGTACAGACTGGCGGCTCCTTCGTATCTAAGACAGTCAAAGGGGCGACCTACTGGTATTTCCAGACTCCGCAGGTAGCTGGCCAAAGGAAGCAGATCTGTATCGGGCGGGAGACCCCGGATATCCTCAAGCAGGTGGAGAGCTCACGGGAAGCGAAAGCGGATGCGTCCAAGATACTAGAAGAACGAAAGCGGCTGGTAGCCATGCTATCAGTCGGTGGCGCCGCTATCGAAAAAGGTCGGCCCGCGAAAATCATCGACAGCATGGCATCTGCGGGGGTCTTCGATGGCGGCGGCGTTCTCGTTGGCTCGTTCGCATTTGCCTGTTACGGGAATATGCTGGGCGTTTTATTCAATTCTGCCCTACTGAGAACCGAGGACATCGATTTCTCCATTGAACGTGGCATTCAGATCGGGGTGGCGCGCAACATCGGCGATGACCTGCGACGTGTAGATCCAAGCCTCAAGACTCCACCACAACTGCTTCCTTCATCGGTTCCGTTCGAGCTGATTGCGAGTGATGGATTCAAGGTCGAGTTTCTGACAACCCGAGAATCTGCGGCAGACAAGGTGCCAGTGCTGATCGAACAGCTTTCCGTCCATGCGCAGCCGCTTGAGTATATGGATTATCTGATTGAGAACCACCAGCCAGCGGTTATTCTGCACGGCGCGGGAATACCGGTCCGCGTTCCCGATCCGGCACGCTTTGCTTTGCACAAGCTGGCGATCTCGCAGTTTCGGCCTTCCGGCATGAAGGCGAAAGCGGACAAGGATTTGCGTCAGGCTGGTGCAATTCTGGAGGTGTTGCTGGAAGATAATCCCGGGTTGGTCATATTGGCGGCAGATGCACTTAACGAGCGCAACGACATGATGGCGAACTTCACGCGGGAAGGTGCATTACTACTGCCAGAGGGTATGAAGGACGAGGTTATCGGGATGGTTCCGAAAAAAGAATGGGACACTAGCCGTGGTATGCCTCTTCGTCGCAATGACGTAAGTAAAATATAGTGCGGCCCGATGAGGCTCCTTGGGAGATTCTTGTCTTCCGCTATATTTATTTTTAACAAATACCTCCCCTGCTCTTGAAAACGGGCAGGGGCATCCCTATTATTAGCAGCCGCTGGCCTAGAGTGCTAAAACACAAGTCGCCTTAGGCCTTCGCATTCGATTAACCCACTGATTTAGGAGAACTAAGCATGAAAATCCGTCCTTTGAGCGACCGCGTTATTGTTAAGCGCATGGAAGAAGAGCGCAAAACCGCGTCCGGTATCGTGATCCCCGATGCGGCCACAGAAAAGCCAGACCAAGGCGAAATCATCGCTGTCGGTAACGGCAAAATCGGTGAAGACGGCAAATTGCGTCCTATGAGCGTCAAGGTTGGCGACAAAGTCATGTTCGGCAAATACTCCGGCCAAGCTTTCAAGCTGGACGGTCAAGAACTGCTGACGATGCGTGAAGACGACATCATCGGCGTGGTTGAGGCGTAATCGCTGTTTAGCGTAGCCCCAAGCTTAATCAACTAACAGATTCAGGAGAATAAACATGGCAGCAAAAGACGTTAAATTCCACGATGCCGCACGCAACAAAATGGTTGTCGGCGTAAACATTCTGGCTGATGCAGTCAAAGTCACACTGGGCCCGAAAGGCCGTAACGTAGTGCTGGACCGTTCCTACGGCTCCCCCACCATCACCAAAGACGGCGTTTCCGTCGCCAAAGAAATCGAACTGAAGGATAAGTTCGAAAACATGGGCGCGCAAATGGTCAAGGAAGTGGCTTCCAAGACCTCCGACGTAGCCGGTGACGGCACAACAACCGCAACCGTGCTTGCACAATCCATCGTGCAAGAAGGCATGAAGTTCGTTGCCGCCGGTATGAACCCGATGGATCTGAAGCGCGGTATCGACAAAGCGGTGATCGCTGCGGTTGAAGAACTGAAAAAAATCTCCAAACCTTGCACCACCAGCAAAGAAATCGCTCAAGTTGGCTCCATCTCTGCTAACTCGGACAGTGCAGTCGGCGACAAAATCGCTGAAGCAATGGACAAAGTCGGCAAAGAAGGTGTCATCACCATTGAAGACGGCTCCGGCTTGCAAGACGAACTGGACGTAGTTGAAGGTATGCAATTTGATCGCGGCTACTTGTCGCCTTACTTCATCAACAACCAAGACCGTCAAATCGCCGCGATGGAAAATCCGTTTGTCCTGCTGCACGACAAAAAGATCTCCAACATCCGCGACCTGCTGCCCGTACTGGAGCAAGTCGCCAAGGCTGGCCGTCCTTTGCTGATCATCGCCGAAGATGTCGATGGCGAAGCATTGGCAACACTGGTAGTCAACAACATCCGTGGCATCCTGAAGACCGTTGCTGTTAAGGCACCTGGCTTTGGTGACCGTCGCAAAGCCATGCTGGAAGACATCGCCATCCTGACTGGCGGCACTGTCATCGCTGAAGAAGTCGGCCTGACACTGGAAAAAACCACGCTGGCAGAGCTAGGCCAAGCCAAACGCATCGAAGTGGGTAAAGACAACACCACTATCATCGACGGCGCAGGCAAGGAAGACGCGATCAAGGGCCGCATCGCCCAGATCAACAAACAAATCGAAGAATCCTCCAGCGACTACGACAAAGAAAAGCTGCAAGAACGCAAAGCCAAGTTGGCTGGCGGCGTTGCAGTCATCAAAGTCGGCGCAGCCACTGAAGTTGAAATGAAAGAGAAAAAAGCGCGCGTGGAAGATGCATTGCACGCAACCCGTGCAGCCGTTGAAGAAGGCATCGTCCCTGGCGGCGGCGTCGCACTGTTGCGCGCCAAGGCTGCGGTTGCCACCATCAAGGGCGACAACCACGACCAAGACGCAGGTATCACCATCGTGCTGCGCGCGATGGAATCACCGATGCGCGCTATCGCCCAAAACGCGGGCGACGAGCCATCCGTGATCGTCAACAAAGTGCTGGAAGGCAAAGGAAGCTTCGGTTACAACGCTGCCACCGGCGAATACGGCGACATGCTGGCAATGGGCGTAGTTGACCCAACCAAGGTTACCCGCACCGCACTGCAAAATGCATCTTCCATCGCCGGTCTGATGTTGACCACGGCATGCATGGTTGCTGAACTCCCAGAAGACAAACCAGCCGGTGGTATGGGTGGCGGGGATATGGGCGGCATGGGTGGTATGGGCGGCATGATGTAATTGAACCTACTGATGGAGCAACTAGCCATCTGACTAAGTTGGCAAACTACGCCAACTAAGTCATTGGTTATGCGCGACCTGATTGCAGCGTTGCGCGGTGCTCGAAATCCTCATGTGCCATTTGCACATTCCGGTTTCTGCGCTCCGTGCGCCTTGCACTCAGGCCGCTCGCTACGGTTCAGGCGCTTTTAGCACCTAACAAACCCCGCTTCGGCGGGGTTTGTTTTTGCGCGCCCGCATTTTTACGATTTCTCCTATCGCACTGCCAAACCAAGTACATGTGCCCATGCCTGCTGTAACAACTGGTAACAAAACATAGCACTCGCTATGTGACCTAAGTCACTTAACTAAACCGTGAATCTGCGGACACTGTGATCACGTTAACTCGAATCCAAAATCGTTCAAGGCAGTTCTTAAAGAGTTAGCGCTGCGGAAACAAGCCAATCAAAAAATCAGGAGAACATCATGAAAAAAGCCACCGTACTCAATCTATTTTTTGCAACCGCACTACTGGGCAGCGGCCTTGCCATAGCGGACGATGTCACCACCACACCCGCGCCAAACCAGACCCAGACACGCCAAAAAACCGGCCAAGAAATGATGACCGCAGAAGAGCGCGATGCCCAACGGGAAAAAATGCGCAATGCAAACTCTACGGAAGAACGCGAGCAACTGAAAGCCGCACAGCACGAGAAAATGCAGCAACGCGCAGCCGAGTTAGGGCAGAGCATTAATGAATCTGGCCGCCCCAATGGTGGGCAAAGCGGCATGGGACGCGGCAATGGCGGCGGACAAGGTAGTGGGCAAGGCGGCGGCAGTGGTAAAGGCATGGGTGGCGGACGCGGCGGACGTTAATTCCCAACCGCTACGACATTGAAAGCCACAAACAACCCCGCTTCGGCGGGGTTTGTTTTGGCATCGAAAAACAGTTTGCCCTGAATGCATCTTATGGCTACAATGCGCGCCTTCGTTTGGGACGACAGCCGCTTTATGCGGTTCTTAACAAGCAAAGTTGTACAAGTATGGCTCGGTAGCTCAGTTGGTAGAGCAGCGGATTGAAAATCCGCGTGTCGGTGGTTCGATTCCGCCCCGAGCCACCAGATTGAAAGATGCCCGACTCGTTCGGGCATTTGTTTTTTCCGGGTTGCCCATTGCATATGACCGATCAAGTAAACGACAGCGCGACATCCGCAGCATCTGCCCCCGTAGCCGATGCTGCCATCGCGCGCGAGGTCAAACGCCGCCGCACCTTCGCGATCATCTCCCACCCCGACGCGGGTAAAACCACGCTGACCGAAAAGCTGCTGCTATTCGGCGGCGCGATTCAGATGGCGGGCACGGTAAAGGCGCGTAAAAGCGGCCGCCATGCCACCTCCGACTGGCTCGAAATCGAAAAACAGCGCGGCATCTCGGTCGCCAGCTCGGTGATGCAATTCACCTTCGACGATTGCGTCATCAACCTGCTCGACACACCGGGTCACCAAGACTTTTCCGAAGACACGTATCGTGTGCTAACCGCCGTGGATGCCGCTGTGATGGTGGTGGATGCCGCCAAAGGTGTGGAAGCGCAAACCATCAAGCTGTTGGAAGTGTGCCGCTTGCGCAACACACCGATCATCACCTTCATCAACAAGATGGACCGCGAAGTGCGCGAGCCGTTGGAGGTGCTGGACGAGATCGAATCCGTGCTGAAAATCAAATGCGCCCCTGTCACCTGGCCTATCGGCATGGGCAAACGCTTCCGTGGCGTGTATCACTTGCTGAATGACGAAGTGCTGCGTTTTGTGCCCGGCGAAGAAAAAGCCGATCAGGACGTTGAAGTGTTGCGCGGAGCGGATATCGACAAGATGGCGCAGGAAGCGCCGAGCGAAATGCAGACCATGCGCGACGAGAGCGAGCTGATTATGGGCGCGGGCGCATCGTTCGATCTGGATGAATTTCTCAAGGGGCAACAATCGCCAGTATTTTTTGGCTCTGGCGTAAACAACTTCGGCGTGCGCGAAATTCTGCAAGCGCTGGTGGACTGGGCTCCGGCTCCTTTGCCGCGCGCCACCGACAAACGCATGGTGCAACCGACCGAACCCGCTTTCACCGGCTTTGTATTCAAGATTCAGGCCAACATGGATCCGAATCACCGCGACCGCATTGCCTTTATGCGTGTGTGTTCCGGGCAATACACCTCGGGCATGAAAGTCAAACACCGCCGCACTGGTAAAGAGATGAAGCTGGCGAATGCCGTCACCTTCATGGCTAACGAACGTTCGCGTCTGGACGAGGCATTTGCGGGCGACATCATCGGCGTACACAACCACGGCCAGTTACAGATCGGCGACGTGCTTACCGAAGGCGAAGCACTCACGTTCAAAGGCATCCCCTACTTCGCACCGGAGCTTTTCAGCCGCGCGCGCCTACGCGATCCGATGAAAGCCAAGCAATTGGAAAAGGGCTTGCGCCAATTGGGTGAAGAAGGCGCGGTACAGGTGTTCGCACCGTTGCTGGATAACGCCCTGCTAATTGGCGCGGTCGGCCAGTTGCAATTCGAAGTGGTCGAGCATCGCCTAAAAGCCGAATACGGTGTTGATGCGGTGTTCGAGCGTGCAGGCATCCACACGGCACGCTGGGTAACTTGCGCCGACACCAACCACCTCAACGAATTCGTCAAAGCCAATCAGGGGCGCCTCGCCAAAGACGTGGACGGCAACTATGCCTACCTCGCCGATACCGGCGTGAACTTGCGACTGGCACAGGAACGCTGGCCCAAAGTCGCCTTCCACGCCACGCGCGAACACGGCCAACAACTCGGCTAAAAAACTCAACAGCCCGCGTCAGCGGCAAGCCGAAAAATCAAAACACCAGATGCCCGTATGTGCGGGTATCCGCCGTCGATCAGACTTCCCTCCCCTTTTCGCGCGAACAAATGCAGCCAAATTGCGCTAGGATGCCGCCCAATTCTTAGCGCAATCACGGAGGGCTTTCCGTTGGCAACCATCAGCACATTTTCCGACAAGTGGGTACTCGTCATCGACGACATGGAAGGCATGCGCTCACAACTGCGCATGTCTTTATCCAGCTCCGGCTTTGCCAAGCTGCATCTAGTCTCAAACATCAAAGAAGCCATCGAACGTATTGCCGCCAATAAATACGATGTCATCCTGTGCGACTACTCGCTGGGCGATAGCACTGACGGCCAGCAGTTTTTGGAATATTTGCGCACCAACGACCTGATCACGCGCAACACCATCTTCGTCATGATTACCGCCGAGCAGGCCTACGAAAAAGTCGTCGTTGCCTCCGAATGCGCGCCCGACGACTACCTGCTCAAGCCTTTCACCGCCGCGCAGTTCAATGCACGCTTGGAAAAACTATTGGAGAAACAGGCGTATTTCGCCCCGCTCGACAGAGCGACCGACAAAAAAAATTGGGCGCGCGTCGTGGCCGAATGCGACCTCATGATCCCAAGCAAGGACAAATACTTTTTCGAGTTGCACAAAATCAAAGGCAGCGCACTCCTCCGCAACAATCAACCGCAACAAGCCGTGGAGTGCTACCGTGCGATACTCGCGTTGCGCCCGATAGGCTGGGCCAAGCTGGGCTTGGCAAGATCGCTTGCTGCCACCGGCGAACATAGTGAGTCGGAAAAAATCACGCGTGAAATTCTTGCCGAATCGCCGCAATTCCTGGCCGCTTACGATTTTCTCGCCAAGCAACTTGAACGCAACGGCGAAAAAAATGCCGCCCTCGACGTGCTGCAAAAAGCCCGTCAAATTTCCCCCGGCACGATGAGCCGCATCCGCGAAACCAGCGCGCTGGCTGTTGACTCCGGGCAACCGGAACTCGCCGAATCAATCATGCGACAGGCATTGCAAAAACATAAACACTCTCCGGTACGGCAAGCAAACGACTACGCCGTATTATCGAAAGCTCTGCTTAATCAGGGCAAAACCAGCGAAGCGTTGAGTACCGTGCAAGAAGCGCAAAAAAGCTTTCAGGACGCAAAAAGCCTCGTCATGCTAGCCGCATCAGAAAGCGTCGTGCATCGCGCTGCGGGCAACTCGGCGCAGGCCGAGATCGCACTCAGCAAAGCCATGTCCGGCACCGACCTCGGCAGCCTGCCTGCCGCCACGGTGCTGGCTGTTGCCGAAGCGTGCTTCGCGCTGGGTAAAGATGCGGAAGCCACCAAGCTGCTGCAACACGCCGTGCAAAACCATGAAGACGATCACCAGATCAGCCAGCGCGTGCATGCCGTGCTGGTAGCTTCCGGCAAAGACGCCAACGAAGCCAGCGCGATCATCAGCGCCAGCCAGCAGGAAATTATTCTGCTCAACAACAATGGGGTACGCAAAGCACAAGCAGGCGAATTGGCCGAAGCAATCGACATGCTTTCCACGGCGGCAGACCGCCTGCCCAACAACTTGCAGATCACCGGCAATGCCGCACTCGTGCTCGCGCTGGATATGGTCAAAAACGGCAAGACGGCAGACAAGCTCGCGCGCTGCATGAACTACCGCGAAACCTTAATCAAAAAATCGCCGAACTATCCCAAAATCGAGCAAATCGACAACCTGCTCAAGCAGCTTAAGTCGTAAAAGGAGCCACCATGAACGACCTGTATGCCGCCATCGTCCACGATGTCAAAAACCAATTGGCTGAACTCTCGCTGCAATTGGGTAAACGTGGCGATGCGCAACATGAAATGTCGATTGCGATGAATGCCGCGCGGCGACTCACCGAAATGCTGCTAATCCACAAACAAGATGCCGACCTGATTCGCGTCAATGTCGACTCGGTCAATGCGGCGGATTTTTTGACGATACTCGTCGCAGAATATCAAGAACTCTACCCCGGACTGCGTTTTGAAATTGATGCCGCACGCGCACCCGACTTCGCTTTTTTTGACGATGCGCTGGTGCGTCTGGCGCTGGCCAACGCGCTGCATAACGCCTGCCGCTTCACGCGCACCCACATCAGCCTCTCCGCCTACGAACAAGATCAGCAACTCGTCATCGAAATTGCGGATGACGGTGAAGGCTACCCCGAACACATCCTCGCCAACAGCGGCAACATCCCCGCTGCCGCCAGCGGCGTGGGTACCGGACTCGGCCTTTACCTAGCTAACCGCATCGCCAAACTGCACCAACTGGAAGGCCGCCACGGCCACATCAGCCTGAGCAACGCAAACGGCGCGGTATTCCGCATGTTCCTGCCCTAATCTCCCCGCCCGCGCTCCCATTCGACACACCTTTGCGGTAAGCTTGCGGCCTTTCCAACCGCATTCAGAGAATCCGCAAAATGGTACAAGGCCAATACGTAATGTCTATGCTCCGCGTGAGCAAGATCGTCCCCCCTAAACGTCAGATCATCAAAGACATCTCCCTCAGCTTCTTCCCCGGCGCCAAGATCGGCCTGCTGGGTCTGAACGGTTCGGGTAAATCCACCGTGCTGCGCATCATGGCGAAGCAGGACAAAGAATACGACGGCGAAGTGCAGCACCTGCCCAACATCCGCATCGGTTACCTGCCGCAAGAGCCTGTGCTCGACCCCGCCAAAACCGTGCGCCAAGAAGTGGAATCCGCACTCGGCGAAGTGATGGAAGCGCAAGCTAAGTTGGATGAAGTGTACGCAGCCTACGCAGCCGAAGATGCTGATTTCGACGCACTCGCCGCCGAACAAGCCCGCTTAGAAAACATCATCGCCGCAAGCGGTAGCGATGCATCGCACCAGATGGAAATCGCCGCCGATGCGCTGCGTCTGCCCGAGTGGGATGCCGTCATCAAGAACCTTTCCGGTGGTGAGAAGCGCCGCGTGGCGTTGTGCAAGCTGCTGCTAGAAAAACCTGACATGCTGTTGCTGGACGAACCCACCAACCACTTGGATGCGGAATCGGTGGAATGGCTGGAACAATTCCTCGTGCGCTTCCCCGGCACCGTGGTCGCTGTCACCCATGATCGATACTTCCTCGACAACGCTGCCGAATGGATCTTGGAACTCGACCGTGGACACGGCATCCCTTGGAAGGGCAACTACTCAAGCTGGCTCGACCAAAAGGGCGAGCGTCTGGCGCAAGAGCAGAAGCAACTGGATGCACACGCCAAAGCGATGAAGCAAGAGTTGGAATGGGTGCGCCAGAATCCGAAAGCGCGTCAGGCAAAATCCAAAGCGCGTATCGCACGTTTCGAAGAACTGAACTCGCAAGAACACCAAGCACGTAACGAGACACAGGAGATCTTCATCCCCGTGGGCGAACGTCTGGGTAACGAAGTCATCGAATTCGAAGGTGTGAGCAAAGCTTATGGCGACCGTCTGCTCATCGACAACCTCAGCTTCAAGATCCCACCCGGCGCCATCGTCGGCATCATCGGCCCTAACGGTGCGGGTAAATCCACACTGTTCCGCATGATCACCGGCAAAGAAACGCCAGACAGCGGCACCGTGAAGATCGGCCAGACCGTCAAGATCGCGCACATCGACCAATCACGCGACGGACTGCAAAACGACAAGACCGTGTTCGACGCCATCTCTGGCGGCAACGAGATCTTGACCGTGGGCAAATACGAAACACCCGCGCGTGCCTACATCGGTCGCTTCAACTTCAAAGGCGGTGACCAAGGCAAGATCGTCGGCCAACTCTCCGGCGGTGAACGCGGACGTTTGCATCTGGCGCAAACCCTCATCTCCGGCGGCAACGTGTTGCTACTCGATGAACCATCAAACGACCTCGACGTGGAAACCCTGCGTGCGCTCGAAGATGCCCTGCTCGAATTCGCCGGCTGCGTCGCCGTCATCTCCCATGACCGCTGGTTCCTCGACCGCATCGCCACCCACATCTTGGCTTGCGAAGGCGATTCGAAGTGGACGTTCTTTGATGGCAACTATCAGGAGTATGAGGCGGATAAGCGGAAGCGACTGGGCGAAGAGGGCGCGAAGCCTAAGCGGATTCGGTATAAGCCGATTAGCCGCTAACCGCATCTATCCCCTCTCCCTCCGGGGGAGGGTTAGGGTGGGGGTGCTGTTGGGGTGAGGGTAAGGTTCGCCCTGAGCCTGTCGAAGGGCTCTCCCCTCGCCCGCTGGCGGGAGAGGGGCTGGGGGTGAGGGTTGCTGGCTTACATGCTTAGTGCAGAATAGAATGCTACTTATTCAACAAGGAGCTTGACCATGCAAACAGTCAAACCCAAAAAGCGCAAACACGTTTTCAAGGCGACTATCATTTTCACGCGCGGCTATCGCTTCAATCGCGACGAAGCAAACGCGCGGTAAGCGACATGCCAACCATCAGCCAGTTCTTCGGGATCATCATCCAGATGTTCTGGCGTGAGCATGCGCCGCCTCACTTTCACGCCATGTATGGCGAGTACGAAGCCTTGGTCGACATCCGCACGCTGGAAGTCATCAAAGGTAGTCTGCCGAAACGGGCGCAGGCACTCGTACTCGAATGGGCAGCACAACATCGCACCGAGTTGATGGAGGACTGGAACCTATGCCAATCGAAACAGTTACCCAAGAACATCGCCCCGCTGGAGTAATCGCGGCTGCACCTTGGCGTGTCAGCGCAGTCAATCCGCAGCCCGGTTACCGGCTTTCAATCACCTGCAACGACGGCACGAGCGGTGTCGTCGATATGTCTCGCTTGGTCTCAAGTGAGAAGGCGGGCGTCTATGCTGTGCTCAAGGATCAAGCAATTTTCAATAAAGTTAACATCGAACTAGGTGCACTTACGTGGCCTAACGGTGCGGACCTTGATCCTGAGTGGGTGCATGAGGAGTTGGGGAAAAATAAAACGTGGTCTGTCCCCGATTAACTTATGCTTAATTCTTCGATTGCTGATTTGGATGAACTTGTTCTCTTATGTCGAGACGAACGTGCGCGTTCGTATATTTCAGAGGCTGTTAATTGTTATCGAGGTGGTGCGTACCGCGCTGCAATAGTTGCTACATGGATTGCGGTTTGTTTCGATATCATCGACAAGTTGCGAGAGTTAAATCTTTCAGGCGATAAAGCTGCTGAAAATATCGTCGAAGCTTTAGATAAAGCTCGTGTGTCGAATGATATGGCTAGCGCATTAAAGTTTGAACGCGAGCTTCTTGATGTGGCACGGGATCAATTTGAACTCCTTTCGCATTTGGAGCACGTCGATTTGGACAGGTTGCAGCAGGATCGGAACAGATGTGCTCACCCTTCATTGCTTTCAGATGACCAGGTATTCCAACCTCCCGGTGAGTTGGCACGTTTACACATACGATCAGCAGTCACACATTTGCTTCAGCATCCGCCAGTGCAAGGGAAGTCAGCTCTTGAGAGGCTAGTTCGAGAAGTAAATTCTGAGTACTTTCCTGATAATGTAAAGAAAGCAACTGCTTCACTTTCATCAGGACCTTTGAAGCGTCCGCGTGATTCATTGGTTCGCAACTTCCTTGTGGTATTGCTTAAGCAGGCGCTTTCAGTAGGTCTCGACTGGAAGCTACGCTGGCGTACGTTGGCTGCATTAGGGGCGGTCAGGTCTTTACATCCCAGGATGTTTGAATCTGCCATGAAAGAGAAACTTACCCCTTTGTGCCAGGGAGTGGATGATGCGAATTTGAGTTTGGTAATTCGGTTGTTTCGTCAGATTTCGGATTGCTGGAATTTTCTTGGTCAGGATGTACACCATAGAATTGAAAATTATGTCGCCAATTTACCCTTTGAAGACTTGGAGTACTTGGATTTTTTACTTGATTTCCCGGCTCTTAAAAAGCAGGCATCTATTCGTCTGTCGAAAACAACAAGAGCTGAATTCCGAAGTACTTCCTTTTTTGGTTTGACGTATGAGCTTGCAGATAAATTCATAGCAATTTATTTGTCATCGAAAAATTATGCTGAGGCTAATGAGTGGGCTCAAGAGATGATGTTTTATGCTTCTGATTTTTCGACTGAACAACAGAAAATTCTTATTCAAGGGATTCAAGAAAACAGTCAAATTTATGAAAGCATAGAAGTAAAAGAGCTGCTCCATAAGTTGCGTGATACTAACAAAATGCCTCGATCTGATTTCGATGAGTTGCTTGAAAGTAACGGCCTTAAGAAATTTGTTTAATGAATGAAATGGGGACGGAGCCCAAATAGTTTTAAGAAACCATAGGTACTGAATTAAAGGGGGTCAGCATGAATAATCGGGGACAGACCACGTTTTCTGAGTGACCATGACATCATCGACCAGCAATAAACGCATTGTCATCATCGCCGGGCCGAACGGTGCGGGGAAGACGACCTTCGCGCGGGAGTTCTTACCGACCGATGCGGAGTTGCCAAACTTTGTGAATGCCGATCTGATTGCTGCCGGGTTGTCTCCTTTTGCGCCTGATCTGGCTGCGTTCAAGGCGGGGCGGATAATGCTTGAGACGATTGCGGATTATGCGAAGCGCGGCGAGAGTTTTTCATTTGAGACGACGCTTTCCGGTTTGTCTTATGCGCAGATGATCCCGGTGTGGCGTTCTTCGGGGTATTTGGTGAAGTTATTTTTCTTGTCCTTGCCGGATGTCGAGATGGCAATTGAGCGTGTGTCCATTCGTGTTAAGCAAGGGGGGCACAATGTTCCTGTGGATGTTATTCGGCGGCGCTTTGTGCATGGCCTCCAGAATTTCGAGCGCTACAAGTTGTTGGTGGATTGTTGGCAGTTGTACGACAATTCGGGCGCACCTACCGTGTTATTAGATGAAGGGCAGAACAAATGAAAACTCCTGTTTCTCACTTAAAAGACCCTGATATGCAAAAAGCTCCGCAGGCGTTAATGCGTGCATCCGAGAAGGCGCGCCAACTGGCCGAGCAAACCGGTACACCATTTGTTGTGCGCAAATCCACCGCCGCAGGCAAGCAGGGAAAGTAAAACCTTCCAGTTTCTCTTACCTATTGAACTGTTATGGCCGCCCCCTGGAGAGTCACTGGGAATCAAAGGGGTTAGCTCAGTCTGTCCCCGTTTAATTCGAGCTTGTCGAAGGGTGAACGGCATCTACCCTATAACCGTTTAAGCTAAACTAGCAAAAGACAGTTCGCCGCTAACCAAGGAGGTCATCATGCAAGCCATCGAATTTAACTCGCATCTTGAACACGGACAGATCGCTGTGCCCAAAACTCTCCATTTGGTAGAAGGTCAGCCAGTCCGGGTTTTGATCCTGCTGGACGAGGCTGCAGGCAAAAAAACAAGCCAAGCTGGTGATGCAAAAAATGTGTGGGAGCGAACAGCTGGGGCATGGCAAGGCGAGCATTTGGTTCGAGAGCCGCAGGGCGAATACGAGCAGCGGCTGGACTTGGAATAATGCTGTACCTGCCGGATACCAACGTCTGGATTCGTCACCTCAATCCGGCTCGGAATCAAAGGGGGCAGCTTCGCAATTGTTTGGAGTTTGATTGATCTGATGGAACGGAGTGCGTAATGCCCAAGCTCTACGAATATTTTGGTTTGATCATTATGTTCTATGCCAATGAGCATGAGCATGAGCCTGTGCATGTCCACGGTAAGTTCCAAGACCGTGAATCTCGCGCCGAGATCATCGTTGTTAACGGCGAGGTCGCCGAGATTCGCTATACGGATGTTGTCGGACGCGCTCCGCTAGGCAATACTGAGATGCGTCATTTTGAAGAGCTTGTTTCTGCTCGTGCGACAGAGATTGTGAGTAAGTGGATTGATTTTTTCGTGCTGCACAAACCCGTAAAATCGGAGCGCATCACAAGGAGGCTGAAATGATTCCTGCAACTCTTAACATCACAGCGGTGGAGCAGGTCGGCGATTATGCGCTGCGCCTGTCTTTCGATGACGGCACGGCGCAGACGGTGGATTTCAAAGCGTTCCTGTCGCTTTCGCGCCATCCCGATATTCGTGCCTATCTAGACCCCGCACGCTTCGCGGCGTTTCGCATCGAGTACGGCGAGTTGGTGTGGGGCGACTATGATCTTTGCTTTCCCATTGCTGACTTGTACCAGAACAGGCTGATGCCTGAGGCTGGTCTTGAAAAGGCGGCTTGACGTATGCCTCTGCCTCCTTCATCCACGCCTGCGAAGGTGATTCCAAGTGGACGTTCTTTGATGGCAACTATCAGGAATACGAAGCGGATAAGAAGAAGCGTTTGGGTGAAGAGGGTGCGAAGCCTAAGCGGATTCGATATAAGCCGATTAGTCGATAATGCAGAGCACTGCCCAGTAACTTACCAATGAAATCTTTCCTTGTAAAACTACGGAATTGGTTTTATTTAAAACTCCTGAAGTTTTATTACTGGGTGCAATTATCAGTCTTTAAAAAGGCTCTTGATCTCAAAAGATGGTGCCTTCGCGTCCTAGATGCTGAGATTCGAATTCTTGAGCCTTCGCTGCTACAAATTGGGGAGGTCGATGATGATGATTCCTTGGTGGAGTATGTTTCTCGGAATTTAACTCAGCGGGAGATAACGTCAAAGATTGAAAACGCAGCGCATTCGCGAAGCAACTTGACTACAGAGTTAATTGCTCGCAGTAGAACTTCCGACAATGTTTGCACTGTGGTGGCGAATTATTTTCTTGCCGAAGCGTATGCTGCATTACAACTTAAAGAAGATGATAGAAAAGACGCGGCAATAAATAATGCACGACTGTTTGTGCCTGATGCACAGCCTTTTGAAGCAGGCAATATTTATCAATTGCATGCAAAGTTAAAAAAGCGTTTGGGTGCAATTAGCTCGGAATTGGCAGAGCGTTCAGCTTTGAGAATTG
The DNA here is from genome assembly GCA_028687335.1 of Gallionella sp. Lineage (GTDB taxonomy): Bacteria > Pseudomonadota > Gammaproteobacteria > Burkholderiales > Gallionellaceae > Gallionella. The sequence goes on along the minus strand of JAQUAI010000005.1, from coordinate 49,968 downwards.
ACTTCAACCTTTCAGATATGGTTGGAGCCATAGGTGTTACCTCAGCCTTGTTTGTCATATCTGGTTATCTGTATACAACAGTACTTCTTGGCGCCTTCGGGATAGACGTGTCACTTTTCTTCTCACTCGCGGATTATCTGGCGGCAAGCATTGAGCAAATTCGTTATGCGGCTTTTTCAACTATCGTAACGATTATTGCCTTTGCGGCCGGATTGCGGCATAGCAGTATGAGGTCGAGAATGGAAAGCGAGATTTTGCGGCCCCAAATGAATAGAGTGGATCAATGGATGCTTGCATTAGTTGTTTTCCTTGCCGCTCGCATAGCGTGGGGGGCATATAACAACGAACCGTCATTTTCTGAAATGCAAATTCTTGGAGGACTCATTTCGTTATGGTTAGCCGAGAGAATGTCGAAAATGATATTTTCGAAGCCATTAGCCGCTCAGTTTGCTTTAACTGCACTATTTACCTTTGTATCAATTACGGGGGTGTCGCTATACAAACAGGTACATGATTTCAATGCAGGCCAATGGGGCAATAAAGCTCTAACCAAGATATCGACCAATTTTCCGTTGCCAGTTGCAAGTTCTTCACTTGTGGTGATCGCAGCCAATAACAATTATGTATTTGCCCTTAGTAAGGAAAACAGAACTGCATACGCGATTCCACGAGAAAAGATAGAACTATTCGAAGTGGCGAGGTGAATTCACATTGCAACTGCACCACGGCAAGCTTCTAGGAAGACCATTCGCCTTGTCTTTATTTTCCTTCCCGTTAAAATGACCGTATTCAGTCCTTATTCGGTGACCTGTCATGCAAGAGCAAATCATTAGCCTGACCGATTTCAAAACTTCCGCTAGCCGTTTGTTGCAGGAGACGCGCGGCGGAGCAAATATCATCCTGACGCAAAATGGTTCGGCCAGTGCGGTGGTGCAGGATTACGAGACTTACCGCAAACAGCAGGATGCCTTTTTGATGTTGAAGCTGATGGTGCAGGGCGAGGCCGATGTGCAGAAGAATCGTCTCACTCCACAAGCCAAGGTGTTCGATGGATTGCGCTCGTCTTTGCTGAAACAGCAAAAGCAGCGTGGCTGAAGTCAGGAAATATCAGGTGCTGTGGTCGCACACGGCGCAACAGGATTTGACGGAGATCGTCGAGTACATTGCACAGGATAGTATTGGCGATGCACTGGCAATCCTGCAAAAACTGGAATCCAAAGCCGCACTTTTGATTACTTTGCCCAATCGCGGTCGCGTCGTGCCTGAGTTGTTGCATACCGGCATCTCGCAATATCGTGAGCTTGTCAGCGCGCCTTGGCGCATCGTTTACCGAGTTGATAACAAGCAGGTCTTGATCATGGCGGTGTTGGATAGCCACCGTGATTTGCAGACGGTGTTGCTCAACCGATTAGCAAGGTGACACATCAGGGATCACGGTTTTTTAAAAGCGAGCTATAAAGCATCCATAATGCAATTTATCTGATCAAACAGCCTCGGAAAATGAATTCATACGAAATTCTGGAAGTGAGCCCTAATGCCAGCCAGGAGGTGCTGAAAGCGGCTTATAAAAGTTTAATGCAGCGGTATCATCCTGATAAAAACCCAGGTGATGATGAGGCTGCCGCACATTCGTCCTCGATAGTTCAAGCATACGAAATGCTGTCTGATCCTGGCAGGCGCGCTGCTTACGATGTCGAACTTAAACGTCAACAGGAGTTGCTGTGGGCTCAAGCCCAGCCCAGAAAGATTCCCCAACCGATCTCTCGTCCCGCCAAAAAGAAGGGTATGCCTGGCAGCTTTGCTTGGCTATTCGCCGTGGCTGCGGCTTGGGTCGTCTGGTATGTCGGCACTTCATCTGAGATCAAACAGTCTCAAACCCCGGTAGTCAAAGATGCGAACTTGCAGGTCGAAACTTTGCCATCCGATACACAGCAAATTAAAGTTAACGAGCCAGCTCTTGGGCTGGACGCGAGAACTATTCCAAGATTTATTCAGGATATCAAAGTAAATCTAAACGTTGTCTCTGAGCCAATGAATGGAGCCGCAGTCGATGCAACGCATATTTTGAACATAACGGAATTGAGCGTTATTGTGGGCACGTTTGATTCCAGTCAATTCATTTCATTCATTCAAGACAACAGAAAAATTATCAGCCAGCAATTAACTGCAAGGCTCGCGGATGCCAAATACGAGAGGTTAATGAAACCTGATGGCGAGCAATATTTGAAACAAATTATTCTGGATGCTATCGGCGACATTACTGGCACCAATCGGCATCAGGTCTACCCTTCAAACGACACAGGAGTACCGGCGCATTACGGCGTTGTTGATGTCCTGCTGCCCGAGTCATTCATCATTAAATCGCTACAACCGGCCCCGCCCACAACAGGCGATGAGAGCAGGTCAGATTTGCCTTGATCCAGCCAACTGAAATTATGATCAGGAATGGCTTTTAACTAGGTGTGAGGAATGCGTAGGTAGGGAGTTCCGCGTCAGGCATATAATTCGAAAATGTCTTTGGCAGAATTTAATTGGCATAAAAAGGGGGCTTGTGTGTCAGATAAAGAGATATATCAGTTAATTGCGGATGAATTAAAAACAAAGCAGGTTGATAGCGCGCTGTGGACACAGGCTAAAGAAGCCGCGTTAGGCGATCCAGACAAGGCTGAGGCCATTTATATTCGCCTGAGGTTTGTTGAACTCGTCAAGTCGCCCCCTATTTTAGGTTCTGGTGCTCTTGTCAGTTTGCCCGCCCCTGTTCCCAGAGAGTTGAAAGAATTGAATGAGCTGTCACACATTCGTCGGGAATTGACGACTCAATTGGCAAACCATAAGAAGCACAACTTGTATTCGATTCTTAAAGTTAGCCCAGACGCGGACGATGCCGCGATTGCAAAGGCCATTAGCGATTTAGAACTTAACGAGCAGGCAAGTTCAGGCATTCATCCGTCAGAGCTTAAATATGCCAAGGAAACGCTGGGAAATGCCAGTTTGCGTGCGCAATACGATGGGCAGTTGTTAGAAAGTCTTTCAAACAGGATGTCCATAGGCAATCGCTCCTATGAGGCCCTTAATGAGGAAGAGTATGCCCCCTCTTGGTGGGAATCCCGTAAAGCATCATTCATCATCGGCGTTTTCTCGCTGAGCATCATGGGATATTTGGGCACCAATTATTTGAAAGAAAAAAACAGCCATGAAATACAGCAACAGGCTATAGATTCACAGAAGGCGGCTCTACAATCCATTGCTAATGCAGCTCAAGCAAGGGCACAAGCTGAAGTAGATTTAAGGGGTGATGCTTCAAGATTTGTGGCGGAAAGGCAAAGCCAAGAAATGGAGCTTCGCAACAGGACAGCAGATCGAATGCGCGAAGAACAGCGCCAGTTGCAGGAGAGTCGCATGTTGGCTGAGCAGCAACAAAAGGAGGCGCAGCAAGCACGAGAGACGGCACAGCAAACTCAAGCTGAAGATCTCAGAATAAGGCGAGAAAAACAGTATTGGTCATGTATGAACATGCAACTATCACAACAAAACATCTCAAGTTATGAGGCTAGTGCAAGATGTACTGCGTATCGGTAAAGCAATTAACGTAGCTCAAGAGTTTACCCATTAGCCCTTTGCGTCAAGCGAGTACGCAATCGCAAAGCTAGTGGGGACGATTATGACTTTCGCCCCCCTTCGCTGAGTTGTAGCCGAACAGGTTGATGCCTGTTGCTACCTTGAAAAAGGCAGCGTGACGTTATCCATTGATTTCACACATCGCCCGCAAGGGCGATGTTCATTTCTGAGACGGGAAAATCGCCCCCGTGATGTCCGGTGTTGAATTGCCACCAATGGGAAAAGGGTTGAAGGATTGTCTGCATAGGTACAGAGTGCAATGCCCGTGGTTGGTTTGAGCGGTTCCTTTTAACCTGATTCACTTCAACTGGAGGTTCATCATGTTTTCACCTGTCACTATCCCTTTTGGGGCAAAGATGCTTTTCAATACGGCCACGATCAAACCCGGTGTGGCTTTCGAGGATGTCGAGGTGGCGCTGGCCGAGATGTGCAATGTGGTGAAGGATACTTACGGCGGCGACAAAGGCGGTTTCATTGCCGGTCAGGTGTATGAGTTCTCTGGTTTCGTTTCGAACGAAGGTTCGTTGAGCGATTCGAGATCGGCGGAAAAACATATTGCGATTGTGACTTACTGGAAGTCTTTCGAGGAGCATGAGCGCTCGCACGCTGACAAGGCATTCAAGGATAAATTCGCGGCCTTGGCCGAGCTGTGTGTTGAGACCAAGGAATTGGGTTACGACATGCTCTGGCAAGGGGCACTGGAATAAGCGTTGATTGGCATGGCTAAGCTGAGAGATTTTTTGCGCCCGCCTCGCGAGAGCGACGAGCCGGTAGTTACGGCTTCTCTGTGAATGGCGGCACACGCCCCACCAACGCTTCGGCCATGATGAGCTCTTCATCGGTATGGTTGGGCACGGGCAAACGGGGTATCGGCTGGATGCACTGCCCTGGCTGACCTTTACCGTAGATGTAGAGTGGCTTGTCGTGATGAGCGGAAATCACGGTCTCTTTGCTGTCGGGATCATTTACCGCCTGTACATCCACTTCACCATAGCAGGTGCAGAAATAGGTGCGCTCAGGCCCTGCCTCAAGATACACACCTGTACCCCGAATGCCGAGCGTGGCGGAGGGTGTGTTGATGCGCATGCCTTTGTTGCGCGACACTGAGAGCAACTTGCCCGCGAACAGCCTTAAGCCACCGATCAACGCAACGCCCACCGATTCGCTTTCATGCGGCTCAATCACCAGATGACTTCTACCACGCAGCAACATCGCATGGTCGCCCACCACAAATACCAGTTCACTTCCTTGTCCGGTTTTCACTGTGTCGTTCGGTTTGATGATGGTGCTCATATTCACTCGCTTGCCATTTACCCAAGCACGCCCTTTCAGTCGAAACACCGACTGCGTCACCGCACCTTCCAACGCACTGGCAGAGACGGGAATGAGCGAGACCAGAAATCCTGCGGACAAGGCTTGCAGCAGACGACGGCGTTGCAGGTTAGGCGTGCTTGCGGTGTATCTCATGTTGCTTCCTTTTCTAGGTGGGAACGGAGTGCTGCAACAATGTGCTGCACGGTCGCCATACTAACTTGATACGCACCTCCATTGGCTAGGCGGTTAGCCTTTGCGGCTGAGTGAAAGGGCTAGTTGTTTCATCAAAGATGAATTAATTAATCATTCCCTAACGGGAGCATCAATAAATTTAAAGCATAAATCCCCTGCACAAAGCCCTCTTGACAATACCGTCACACAACAAGAGTATTGCCCCCATGGTCACCACCGCCCCCGACGAAGAGATGACCAAGGTGCGGCGAGCTTTTCTAGTGCCAGCCTAACCAAAATCAAAGTAGCTAAACTTCCCGCTCAGCTCAATTTTTACTGCCCAATAATTGCGTATGAACTATCAACTACCCTCTCTAAAAATTATTGTAGCGACGATTTATTTCGCTTGGTCCAACAAAGGTGAGTTGTTGCGGGCGATTTCTGTGCCTACATTGGTATTGGTGCTGATGTTGGCGGCGGGAGCCGGTATGGTATTTTTCCTTAGTAAACCACACGGCCTTTTGTCTTGGATATTTTTGCTTGCTTTGGCACTAGGCTCCTCTTTTTTTGCGATTACCTGCCATCGGTTGATATTGATCGGGAGTGCCTATCGTTTTCAATCATTCAATGCCATGCCCGGATATCGGGAGCTGCGATTTCTGGGATGGGGGATCGTGATTTACACAATGACAGCGATCTTGGAAATTCCCTTCGTTGTCTTGTTGAAAACACTAGTGGGTGCAAGCGCAATGACCGCCGAAGAAGGAATTTCAGGCTGGGTCAAGGACATCGGCTCAATTCCGGCTATGTATGTATTTTCCCGATTGTGCCTAGTTTTTCCTGCGTCGGCGATCGATGAGAGCATCACTCTGAGAGGGGCATGGGAAAAAACCCGTGGCAATGGATGGCGCATCTTTGCTGTGGTCGGCTTGTTCCCGTGGTTGATCGAGAAAATGATCGGGCTTTTATCTCGCAATATGGCGACGGCAGTGGAACAGACAATCTTGTACATCCTTTTCTATATTGGCCTTGCGCTCGGAGTTATCGCGCTTTCATTCACTTACAAAGAACTTGAGAAGCACGGCTAATCAGTAAAATGACACTCTCTCGCTCAAGCAGATACCGTTTCGAAATGACGTCACTCATCTTTATGTCGCAATCGAGTTGTTCAGCCAGCGCAACGGCCATCCCTCCACATAAAGCATCGCCGCTAATCGCGCTTGCCGATGCTAAGCAATGAACGCGGGGCTTTTTAAAATTCGTGTGTCTTGATGCTGCCTTTCCATCCTGAAAAAAACATCATCTCCTTCCTTGCGCATGATGCGCAGGTGGAGGTGCATCGGCATCATTGTTTTCAGATCTTGCTGGGCATGTCTGCGCCATTCGATAGCCATATCGGCGGGGTGTTGCACGCCGGGCGGCGTGCGTTGCTCATCAATCAGAATGTGGCGCATGCCTGCAACGGGCTGGGCGGTAGCAATCTGATCTTCTTTATCGATGCGGAAAGCCGCACTGGCTGGCAGCTGAAGCAGTTATTAGATGGTCAGCCAATCCTTGATCTGACAGATATATGGCTAGAGGCAAGGCCGTATTCCCCTACGATGGATGAGATGCGTGCATGGACGCATGATCGACGTTTGGTGGTGGCCGAGGAGGCTTTGGCGTTGGTGACGGCTGATATGCAGCCGATGAATACCCGCGATAGCCGTGTCGAGCAAGCGATCACGTGGGTGGAGCAACATCTGCACGAGAAGATCGGCTTGCCAGAGGTGGCGGCGCAGATCCATCTTTCGCCAGAGCGCATGCGGCATCTGTTCGTGCAGGAGGCGGGGGTATCGTTCTCGCAGTTTTTGATGTGGAAACGCATCAAAGCCGCCATCGTGTTTGCCGTGCGCGATGGCGCGAATCTGACAGAAGCTGCCGCGCGTGCGGGGTTCGCCGATCAGGCGCATTTCTGTCGTTTGTTCAAACGTACCTTTGGCATCCCCGCTGGGGGCTTGCTGCAGAATAGCCGTTCCATTCAATTCATCCATCCGTCGGTCAGTTAACTTCCTTCTTGCGGGCGATAGGGGCGCTGTGCCCTTCGCCGCTGTGGGTTGCTCATCGCATTGCGAGGGCATCCCATGCGACTAATATCCATAGAAGGGGATCTGACATGTTTAAGCTATTCAATCAATTCGTTTTGGCGACTTGTGCCGTGTTGCTATGTGCGGCGTCTGTCGCGCAAGCGCAAGATGTGCCGCAACTAAAAGGGCGGTGGGCAAGTGCCGCACTAGAGAATTACGGCAGCCATTTTGCGACGCGTACGTTCAAGTTCACGGATAAGGAATGGAAGGTGACTTACCGTGCGTATGCAGATGCACAGGGAAAGCAACCGCTGTTCAGTTTGGATGTGGGCGGCTTCTATGTGTTGGGGCAAGCTTCTGCAACGGTGGCTGGTGCATTCGAGGGGATATTCCCGGCGAACCATCGCCATGTGACGGCGGAGAGTGATGCGGGTGTGGGGATGTTTGCCAGCATGGGATGCACACTTGAGAAAGGTAAGGCTTTGCCGCTGGTCAGCCAAGGTTGTGGCTTTGTGCCAGGCATCATGCAGGCGATGGGCGAATACGATCTGGTGGCATTCAAAGATGGGCGAATCTATTTTGGTGATCGTGCGGGTGATCTGACCAAGGCACGTCCAGTCGCGCTTACGTCGTATCCCTTGGTTCGCCAGTGAGAAGACGAATATGACAAACACTCAAGACAATGCGCGTTCCATTCTGGTGATCGGTGCGACGGGGCCGACGGGTATCGAGATATGCAAGCAGGCGCTAGCGGCTGGCATGAAAGTGCGCGTGTTGGTGCGTACCCCATCGCGCTTGCCTGCCGATCTATCGTCACGATTGGATGTGATGCAGGGGGATGTGCTGAACAGCGATGCGATGATTGCCGCGACGCGCGGGATGGATGTGGTGGTGAGCGCGCTGGGCACACCTTTGCAACGCACGCCGGTGACGCTGTTGTCACGCGGAACGCAAAACATCATGCAAGCGATGGGGCAGACGGGTGTGTCGCGCTTGTTGTGTATCACCGGGATGGGGGCGGGGGATAGTCGCGGGCATGGCGGGTTTTTGTATGACCGAGTGATCCTGCCGCTGCTGTTAGGTCAGATATATATCGACAAGGACAGGCAAGAGCAGCTCGTGCGCGCGAGCGATCTGGATTGGACGTTGATACGTCCAGCGTTCCTCACCAATGGGGTGAAGACGGGACAGTATCGATGCCTCGGTCAATTCGAGAAACACGACCGTATGGGCAAGATCTCCCGCGCGGATGTGGCGCATTTCGTGGTGCAGGAAGTGCAGCGTGGGCAGCATGCAAAGAAGGTCGCTAATCTGACTTACTGAATTGACGACATCATCCGCTACCTGTTGATTGGCGAGGGTTTTGAATCGCGCTTTGACATCAAATGTCAGCTTCTTTGCTTCAGTGATGGCATTGATCGTTTTATCTCGATATGAGGCATCGTGGCGAATGATGGGGCTCTTCTCGTGTCGACGTGCTTTCAGCAGGTCGATGACGATGAATTAGGGGAATAACTGGCAAAAAATAGCTTAAAAATTTGATTCTCAAAATCAGTCAAATAATCATTTTTACGGGTAACTACCGTGCCCAATGCTAGATTTTTTATATGTACGCTGAAATCCCCCTAAAGTTTGTGGATTTCCTGCCGAGATAAAACAGACACGCCAAGTGTGAGTAGGGGGTGTGTTTGAAGTTGCAATATCACCGGACTGTTTTTTATTTCAATAGGAGTTTTGCCATGAACTTAAGTCACGCAGGTCTTGTAAAAAACACGGGAATTTCTTTATTCACTGCCGCCATGCTGATTTTCAGCAATGGCATTTTGGCGGCTGAAACGCCGAATGCTTTAAAGGGCGCAACTCTGGTCGATGCGGCCAAAGCGAAATCATTGATTGATGGTGGCGCACAAGCGGTTGATGCCCGTGTTGCCAATGAGTATGCAGAAGGTCACATCAAAGGCGCGATCAGCGTCCCGTATAAAGAAAAAAGTGCGAAAGCGGCTGATTTTGATGCCAGTCTGGACAGTATCGATCTAGCAAAACTACCGGCAAATAAGAGTGCGAACTTGGTCTTTTATTGCAATGGCGCGGAATGTTGGAAAGGCTACAAAGCTGCGGCGGCTGCCATCAAGGGAGGATATAAGTCGGTCTATTGGTTCCGTCTGGGCGTTCCAGAATGGAAAGCGAAGGGTTATCCCGTAGAGTAATTCTGATGATGCAAGTGATTGGAGCGGGCATGGCATGATCATTGCAACCTGCTCCAAATCACTCCTAGTGGCATGGAGTCTTTCGACGTGAAGTATTTCAAGAGGGCGGGCTGTCATCATGAATCTCAAAACACTTAAATCGAAGTTAACAATCAGTTTCATTTTGGCGGTGTTCGCCTCTTTGATATTGACGGCTGTGGATGTGTATAGCGTGAGGAAGAGTAATAGCGCGCTGGCGAACGTCTATGAGAACCAAATGCTCCCCACTATGGCGTTGCAAGAAATAGACAGTGCAGTCAAAGAGATCCGCTTTAGGATGGCGGGTGTGTTACTGGATCAAATGCCAACGGTCGGCTCGCGTAATCACTTGAAGGAGGTTCGCGGAAAGATATCGACGGACTGGAGCGATTTTAAAGCGGCCACAGCCAACAACGATTTTAGTGATGAAGCCAAAGCGCAGATCGCCAAGATCGACAAACAAATTGTTTTGTTCCCCGCCTTTTTGGATAAGCTCGATGCAGCTTATGCCGCAGACCAAAAAGAACTCATCACACCGATGTTGGAAGATGAATGGCCTGCATTCCAAGGCGGAATGATCAAGCCGATATCGCTGCTGTTGCCGGAACAGCAACAGGCTGTTAAGCAGACCTACGAAAACGGAAAAGCCAAAGGACAACAATTGGTGATCGTGGGCATCTCTATTTTTAGCATCAGCCTTTTGCTTCAGATTTATTTCGGCTCGCTCGTGTTATCCAGTCTGTCCAAGGGATTGTCGGCACTGCAATCTGCTTTTACGCAAATATCTCAAGGCAATTTGCTCTTGCAAGGAAGTTATAAGAGCGAGGATGAGTTTGGCGTAATGTCCAAGTCGCTGGAAGAAACGGCCAGTCGCCTGCAACAGATCGTGTCTGGCGTTAAATTCGCGGCCGATAATGCGGCAGCGCATTCCGTTTCGCTTTCTTCCCAAGTAGAACGCCTGATAGAACGCGACAAACATTTCAGTACCAAGGTGACCACGGTCGCAAGCAATATGGATGCGATCTCGGTTTCTAATACGGAAGTCGCAGAGATGGCTGCTAGTGCGGCGATGGCAGTGCGCCTGAATGAGCGGCTTGCGCATGATGGGAACATGAATGTAGCCAAAAATATGGAGGTAATCGGCGGCGTGGTTGCCACTGTTAATAGCTCGGTTAGCATCGTCAGTCAGCTGAATCAATCCATCCGTAAGATCGATCAAATAGCGACGGTCATCAAAGAGATCGCGGATCAGACTAATTTGTTGGCACTCAATGCCGCCATCGAAGCTGCTCGTGCGGGTGAGCAAGGTCGGGGATTCGCTGTCGTTGCAGATGAGGTTAGAAAGCTGGCGGAACGTACTTCGTCCAGTACGCAGGAAATTTCTGGTGTCATCAATGCGATTCGTACGGAAACCGATAGCGCGGTCAGTGCGATGGGGAATATTGAGATCGAGGTGAAAAAAGGTGCGCAGTTGAGCCAACTGACGGATGAGCTTTTGACTCAAATCGTGGATGCTGCAAGCAAGGCCACACAGTCGGTGGGCAACATTGTCACCAGTACGCAGGATCAAGCCACATCGACACAAAGCGTCTCCAAAAACCTGGACGAGATCGCTGTTGTGACCGAGGAGAATGGATCGGACATTCAAAATGTCGGGCGCATGGCGGATGATTTGGCGCGTATCGCATCAGAGTTGCAACAATTGATCAGCCAGTTTAAGGTCTGATGCGGATGTTGCATCGAGGTCGCCTAGCATTAACGGCGGCTCATGCGAATAGCCCACTCACGCCTAACGAACTACTGGGTTAACCTGATGCAGTAAGCTGAATCAACAGAGAGACTCCCTTGACACTACTATCGTTTGAATCTTTGTCCGCCTATTGGTCTGTGCCAATCGTCGAGGCGAACGTCATCATCTTTTTCAATCTGCTGGGGGCGTTGCTGCTGGGCTTGGTGGTGGGGTATGAGCGTTCTTATCACGGCAGAGCGGCAGGTATGCGCACCTATAGCTTGGTGTGTCTTGCCTCGGCTGCGCTGACGGTGATCGTTGGTTATCCCAGTCTCTGGTTTGGTGGTCATGCACAAGTCGCAGTGCAAACGATGGTGTTATCTAACCCTGATGTCACGCGCGTTATCCAAGGCATCGTGACGGGCGTGGGCTTCTTGGGCGCGGGTGTGATTATCAAAGAGGGGTTCACCATCAGCGGCCTGACCACGGCCGCTTCGATCTGGACGGCATCGGCCATCGGTGTGTTGGTCGGCGTTGGCTTTTATGCGGCGGCGATCTCATTGACGGTGATGTCCGCGCTGGTGATGATGTGGGTCGCCAAGTTGGAGATGTGGCTACCTTCACGTCATGCCATCGCCGTCGATCTGCATTTCACTCAGGGGTTTATGCCAAGTGAGGATGAGTTGAGTCGCGCGATGCAGGATATCGGCTACGAGATCGCAAAAGGTTCGCTGGTGATCGACTCACATAGCGGCAAGCAACGCTGGCATTTTGCCGCTATCGCGTTATTGAAAAACGCCAATTATTCGATTCCAACGCTCTCGCAAAAGTTGGCCGTATTCAACGGAGTTGAAGATTACCAGCTGGCTTTTGCAAGAAATTGATGCCGCAAGGCTTATCTCTGCTCTCTGAATTAAGACAAGCAGCACTGCACTGGCTAGTCGAGTGCGATGCCGTGCAGAAAGCGACGGGGGTGCGTCGCTTGGCGCAGATGTGGGCGGCGGGTGAATTGACGCTGGATGTTGATGCGACATTGAGTGAGCTGCAAGGCATCCCCGGCCATCCTGCCAAGCCCGAGTTGGTCTCTCCTTTGACGGTGAAACGCCGCGCGATGAACACGCCGGAAGGACGTGCCGCGATGATTCATGCCTTGGTGCATATCGAATTCAACGCCATCAATCTGGCATTGGATGCACTATGGCGCTTTCCCAACCTACCGCGCGACTACTACACCGATTGGCTGCGCGTGGCGGATGAAGAGGCGTTGCACTTCACGCTGCTGGCGGATCATCTACAGACGCAAGGTTATACCTACGGCGACTTCACTGGGCACAACGGGCTGTGGGATATGGCGATGCGTACGCAGCATGATGTGCTGGAACGCATGGCGCTGTTGCCGCGCACGATGGAGGCGCGCGGGCTGGATGTGACACCAGGTACGAAAGCAAAGTTGGTGCAGGCTGGTGATCACGCCATCGCACCGATTCTAGACATCGTGCTGCGTGATGAGATCGGCCATGTGTCCATCGGCAACCGCTGGTTCAACACTCTGTGCGAACAGCGCGGCCTTGCACCTGCTACAACCTATGCCGCATTGGTTGCCAAACACAACGCCATCCCGCGACGCGGGCCATTCAATCTGGAAGCACGCCGTGCGGCGGGATTCAGTGATCTGGAATTAAACCAACTGGGAGTAAATAATTGATGCGCCCTGCCCTGTCCGTTTTGCTGGCCTTTATTTTTACTCTGAGTGTGCTACCCGCCAGTGCCGCATCTGCCCCGCCCAAACATGACGAGAGGCCGCTTAATTTTGCACGCCAGTTAATCGTGTATGAAGCAAAAGACTGCGCTTATTGCCGCCTGTTTAAACGAGATGTATTGGATCATTGGCAATCCCCCGTGGCCATTTCTCGCAGCCTTTCCGCACAAGCACCAGCGGGATGGAAGCTGGAAAAAGTTTTATTTGCAACGCCGACCATCGTGCTATTCGAGCAGGGTAAAGAGGTGTCGCGTTACACCGGTTACAACGGCGAGAAAGCACGCTTCTGGCAATGGCTAGGATTTCAGTTGCTAACACCAGAGCAGCAGCGCATCGCCTTTAGCCAAGGGACGGAGCGTCCCTTTACTGGCTCAAATCTGGATGAAAAACGTGCCGGTACATTTGTCGATCCGATTACTGGGGCAGCGCTCTTCCGCAGCAACAGCAAATTCGAAAGCGGCACCGGTTGGCCGAGTTTCTTTAATCCGTTGGAGGGTGCCATCACGTTGCACGAAGACATCAGCCACGGGATGAAACGGGTAGAAGTGCGCAGTGCCAGTTCAGGCATACACCTCGGCCATGTGTTCAATGACGGCCCCGCCCCGACTTTCAAACGCTATTGCATCAACGGCAACGTATTGAAGTTTGTACCGGATGCAGGGCAGTAGAAAATTAACTTACGCTCACACGTCCAAATTTACGCTTACCCACTTGTGCCACGACGACCGCGCCCGCTTTGATCTGCAAAGCTTTATCGCTGATCTTCTCGCCATCCAGTTTGACCGCGCCCGAATCGATCATCCTCATGGCTTCGGAGGTGCTGGCGACCAATCCGGCCGATTTCAGCAGATTACCGATGCCAATCTGGCCGTCCGTGCTGGCAAGGGTCACTTCGGGCATGTCGTCTGGCAACACGCCTTTTTGGAAGCGCGCTTCGAATTCAGCTAGCACGTCGACTGCGGCCTGCTTGTTATGGAAGCGGGCGACGATCTCTTGGCCGAGCATCACTTTGATGTCGCGCGGGTTGCGTCCGCCTGCCACATCTTGTTTCCACTGGGCGATGGTCGCCAGACTTTCAAACGAGAGTAGTTCGAGGTAACGCCACATGAGGTCGTCAGAGACGGACATCAATTTGCCGAACATCTCGGTCGGGGTGTCGGTGACGCCGATGTAGTTTCCCAAGGATTTGGACATCTTGTTCACGCCGTCCAGACCTTCCAACAACGGCATGGTGAGCACGCACTGCGGCGCTTGTCCGTGATGTTTTTGTAGCTCACGCCCCATCAGCAGGTTGAATTTCTGGTCGGTACCGCCTAGTTCGATGTCGGCCTTGAGGGCGACGGAGTCGTAACCTTGCACCAGCGGATAGACGAATTCGTGGATGGCGATGGGCTGGCTATTCTTATAGCGCTTGGAAAAGTCGTCGCGTTCAAGCATCTGCGCCACGGTGTGGGTGGCGGCGAGGCGGATGAGGTCAACGGCGCTGAACTTGTCCATCCAAGTGGAGTTGAACACGACTTCGGTCTTGTTCGGGTCGAGCACTTTGAATACCTGCTCTTTATAGCTCTGCGCATTGGCGAGCACCTGCTCACGTGTCAAAGGGGGTCGGGTCGCGTTCTTGCCAGTGGGGTCGCCGATCATGCCGGTGAAGTCGCCGATGAGGAACAGGGCATGGTGACCCAAATCCTGCAACTGGCGCATCTTATTCAGAAGCACGGTGTGGCCAAGGTGCAGGTCGGGCGCGGTGGGGTCGAAGCCGGCCTTGATACGCAACGGGCGACCCAGCGCAAGCTTTTGTTTTAATTCGTTTTCGATCAATAACTCATCGCTTCCGCGCTTGATCTGTTGCAGGGTATTTTGCAGTTGATTGTCTTCCATGATGCCTACTTAATCTTTATATCGATGCGAGATGACCGCTTGTTCCAATTTTTTTGCCGCTCGTCGGCCTTGCTTCGCCGCTCGTTTTTTCCCTACGCCTCCCGTCAGGCTTGTTTTGAGGGTGGGCGCGTTTCTGTTAAAGTGCGCGCCAGTCAAATAAACAACGGCATTTCCCGCGTTGTGTAGCAAGCCCAAGGAGGCGCGAATGTTAACCCAAAACCTGCTCAGCAAAGAACGCAAAATGAAGTTGCGTTGGTTTGTCACCCTATCTACCGTGCCATTGCTCGGTGTGGTGACCGCATTCGGCTTAGTCCCCCAAAGCGAATTCAATATCGATACCAATAAACTGGCTGTGGAGTCTGTGGTATTGCCCAAGGTAACCCCCACCACTTCCAGCATCACCAGCTTTTGGCATAGCGAGCGCGTAAAACGCGGCGATACTGTTACCGATGTTTTGCGCCGTTTGGGCGTGGCAGATAATGCTGCCTCTTCTTATTTGCGTACCGCCAGTGCAGCCGAGTCTTTCCGCAGCTTGGACGGCGGCAGCGAAGTTCAGGCTGAAACCGATACCAACGGCAATTTGGTCTCGTTGCGCTATTTGGACAGCAGTAACGCGCAAGTCATCATCGAAAAACAAGGTGCCGAATTCACCACCCGCAAGCTGCCCGCCGCACTGGAAAAACGTTTGTTCGTGCGTACCGGCGAAGTGAAAACGAGTTTGTATGCCGCCACCGATGCCGCCGGATTACCGGAAGCGGCAGCCAACCAGTTGATCGAGATTTTCAACGGCGATATCGACTTCCACCACGACTTGAAACGCGGCGACAAATTTACTGCCGTTTATGAAATGACTTACAGCAACGGCGCGCTGGTCAGCACTGGGCGCATTCAAGCTGCCGAGTTCATTAACCAAGGCCAGTCGTATCGCGCGATTTATTTCAACGGCGACTACTACACACCGGAAGGCAAGAGCGTACGCAAAGCTTTCTTGCGCTCGCCGATTCCTTTCTCACGCATCAGCTCCGGTTTCACTACTGCGCGCTTTCATCCAGTATTGAATAAGTGGCGCGCCCATAAAGGGGTCGATTTTGCCGCACCGATCGGGACAGCAGTGCGCGCAACCTCTGATGGTGTGGTTGCCTTTGTCGGCAAGCAAAATGGTTACGGTAATGTCGTCATGCTCAGCCATCAAGGACGCTACACCACGGTATATGGGCATTTGTCGCGCTTTGCCAAAGGTCTGCGTAAAGGTCAGCGCATCAGCCAAGGTGAGATCATCGCCAATGTCGGTATGACCGGCGTAACCAGTGGCCCGCACCTGCATTACGAATTCAAGGTTGACGGTGTACAACGCGACCCGTTGCGTGTCGCAATGCCAAATGCAATGCCAGTCAGTAACTCACGCAAAAATGAGTTCGACGCGTTGGCTGACAATTTCAACAGCCGTTTGAATCTGCTGCGCAACACCAATCTGGCCAAAGTTGACTAATTCCAACGTGCCCGCCAACGCCCAGCTTTATGTGGGGTTAATGTCGGGCACCAGCCTGGACGGTGTGGATGCCGTCTTGGTTGATCTGCAAACCGAAGTACCCAGGCTTATCACCCGCCACTTCATCCCGTTCGACACTACCCTCCAAAATACTTTACTGGCATTGCATCTGCCCGCTATCGGCGAGTTGCATGCAGCCCAAGTCGCGGGAATTCAACTCGCCCACCTCTATGCTGAGGCAGTGCTTGTACTGTTACAGAGTAGCGGAGTCGCCGCACAGCAAGTCCGTGCCATTGGTTGCCACGGACAAACCGTGCGCCATCGTCCCGAACTGGGTTATACCTTGCAACTCGGCAACTCGCCGCTGCTGGCCGAACTCACTGGTATTTGCGTGGTGAGCGATTTTCGTAACCGTGACATCGCCGCTGGCGGGCAAGGTGCGCCGTTGGTTCCGGCATTTCATGACCGCGTGCTGCGCCATACCCACGAGCATCGCGTCATAGCCAATATCGGCGGTATCAGCAACCTGACCAACCTGCCGCCTGGTGGCACAACGACTGGTTTCGATTGCGGCACCGGCAATTTATTGATGGATGCTTGGTGTGCCCGCCACACCGGACGCGCTTTCGACGAGGGCGGTGCATGGGCTGCGAGCGGCAACGTGCTAACGACATTATTGGCGGCGATGCTGGCCGAGAATTTTTTCTCTCTCGAGCCGCCCAAAAGCAGCGGTCGCGATCTGTTCAATATGGATTGGCTGGAAAGTAAACTCGGCGGCGATGAAACACCGCAAGACGTGCAGGCGACGCTGCTGGAGCTAACCGCACTCGGCATTGCCCACGCAGTAACCGATTATTGCCCGGGAGCCACCGCGCTATATCTGTGCGGCGGCGGCGCGCACAACACGGCATTGCACCTGCGTATCACCGCTTTGCTACCGCATTGCAGGGTAAGCACCACGGATGATCTTGGTATGAATGGGGATTATCTGGAAGCCATCGCCTTTGCCTGGCTGGCACAACAAACCTTGCACGGCAATCCGGCCAACCTGCCTGCTGTCACCGGCGCGCACGGCCCACGCGTGCTGGGTGCTATCTACCCCGCCTAAAAACTAACGCTTTACCTGCTGCATCACCCGCCCGGCCATTTTTTCCAGCGGTACCACTTCATGCACTGCTCCCGCTTCAATGGCGGCGCGCGGCATACCGAACACCACGCAACTTGCCTCGTCCTGCGCCAGATTGTACGCACCAGCACGACGCATCTCCATCATCGCTAATGCCCCGTCGCGCCCCATACCGGTGAGCATCACGCCAACGGCATTCGCCCCGAGAATCACCGCCGCCGATTTGAACAGCACTTCAACGGAAGGACGATGCCGATTCACTGGCGGCGCATTACTCAGCACGGTTCGGTAACTTGCGCCCGCACTGCTCACCAGCAAGTGCGAATGACCCGGTGCGATGTAAGCTTTTCCACCGCCCAATACCTCGCCATGCTCGGCCTCTTTAACACGGATCTTGCACAGACCATCGAGCCGCTCAGCGAATGAATGGGTAAACGCTTCCGGCATATGCTGCGCAATCAAAATCGGCGGCGCATTCGGTGGCATTTGTGACAGGAACACGCGCAACGCCTCGGTGCCGCCGGTAGAAGAGCCAACCACGATGACCTGGTGAACGCGTTCAGGCGAGTTCATAGACGGTGTTACCGCGCAGCTTGAAAACATCGTTGGAGTGATAGAAGCTTTCGGAATGTCCGGCGAACAGCAAGCCATCGTGCCGCAGCATAGGCGCAAACTTTTTCAGAATAGCGCGCTGAGTATCTTTGTCGAAGTAGATCATCACATTGCGGCAAAAAATCGCATCCAGCGTTTCGCGTATTGGATAGACGGTATCGAGCAAGTTAACGCGCTGAAAGGTAATGATGCGCTGCAATTCGGCACGCACCTGATAGCCTTCATCGGGATCGGCACACCGCGTAAAAAAATGCTCGATGCGTTGCGGGGTAAGACGCGCCACCGCATCGGCGCAATACCGTCCGCTGCGCGCAGCATCCAACACTTTGGTATCAAGGTCGGATGCAATAATGCGTACCGGATGATCAAAACCACCAAACACTTCTACCGCCGTCATTGCCAGCGAATAAGCTTCTTCTCCGGTAGAACATGCCGAACACCACAACACGATGGGCCGCGATTTATCAAGCGAGCGCAAGTGATCGGCCAACAAGGGAAAGTGGTGTGCTTCACGATAAAACGAGGTTAGATTGGTCGTCAACGAGTTGGTGAATGCCTCCCACTCCGCCTGACCGTCACGTTGCAACAGCGTCAGATAATCAGAAAACGTCTTCAATCCCGTCGCGCGCAAGCGCCGCGCCAAACGGCTATACACCAACTCTTGCTTACTTTCCGCCAGCGCAATACCCGCGTGCTGATAAATCAGTTTTCGGACACGCTCAAAATCTTGCTGGGTAAACTCAAATTCGCGCGTCATCTCCATCACTCATTTATTGAACTAACATCAGCTGAAACCGAGTGCCCAATACTCAGAATCTCACTCGCCTACTGATGCGCATGACACAACAAACTGTTGTCACCTTCACCTGCAATTGCAATGCGCTCCAATGCATTCAGCACTGCCATGCTATCGGTTTCCATTTTGGCAATCAGCTCCATGCCGCGCGCTTTCTCCCCTGCGTAGTAGGCAGTGACCGCTTCTCGGCCATTAGTGTGAAAAGACTGATGGGGATTCGCCACGGCAACATAACCGTCGAGCCGCGCAAAACAATCTTTACCTTCACCCTCAAAATACCATTTACCCAAACGGCAGGCAGTATGAGAGGCAAAGCTATCCGAGGTACGCTCGGAGATGCCCATGAACACTTTGTAAATCTCAAACTTGTAGAGAATGTGGTCAATCTTAGCCACTTCGACGAAGCTGCGCAGCGCGGCTGCCGAAATCGTACCTTCCATGGTGTTGGACAAGCCCAACAGGTGCTTCATGTTTTCCATCACGCTGCTCACATCTTTGCTGAACAGTTGCGATTTTGCCGCCCAGTCTTCCATCTGTGTTTTGGCGCGATGCGTCTCGCTTTGAATCGCCGAGACAATCACGGAAATTTCGCTGGTTGCTTTGGCAGTACGCTCGGCCAGCTTACGCACTTCATCGGCCACCACAGCAAAGCCGCGCCCCTGCTCACCCGCTCGCGCCGCTTCGATAGCGGCATTCAATGCCAGCAGATTAGTCTGGTCGGCAATTTCTTTGATGAGTTGCACGATGCTGCCAATTTGGGCGGCACGCTCGGTCAAACCCTGCACATTTTGCGATGCCTGCAAGGTATCGCCGGAGAGCGACTCCAAACTTGATGCAATATTCATCACCGCTTCACGGTTACTCACTGACACCGTAGCCGCTTCGATAGCATGCATCTTTTCTTCTTTCAGCGATTGCGCAGCGGCAGCCTGTGAAGATTGCAGCGACACGAACGACTCGCCAAAACCTGCCAGATTACTGAACATTTTTTCATGTAGCCCGCATTCTTCTTGCGCTCCACCCAAGGCGGCCTGCATTGTTGCGCGCTCACTTTCTAGCTTATTCAACTGCGCGCGCACCGAAGCCATATCGCGCTCGTTTTCCGCCAGCCGGGCCTGCAACGTTTGATTAGTTTGTTTCAGTTGTCCGCAAAACATGGTGCTCTCCTAATTCATTATTATTTTTAAGACTCAGAAACCTGAGTCGTGAGCCCTCAGACTCTAAATACCTCAACTGCATTTCGTACTTCACGTGCCTTACCTTCCAGTTCGTTCGCCAGTGCCAGCAAACCCTGTGCCGAATTGGCGTTTGCTTCCGACATTTGCGACACGCGCTCGGTGCTCTTGGCCAAATCGCTCGCGGCGACGCTTTGCTCATCCAGTGCTACCGATATATCGTCAATCACACCGGAGACTTCGCCAAAGCTTTCTTGAATATGCTTGATCGACTCTTGCGCCACTTCGGCATCGCCCACGCCTTGTTGGGTGGTTTTCACCACTTTATCCATGCCGGACAAAGCATGCCCAGCCACATCGCCAATTTTTCCCGACATCTGATTGATTTCGGTAGTTGCACCGGCAGTACGCTCGGCCAGCTTGCGCACTTCGTCTGCCACCACGGCAAAGCCTCGCCCCTGCTCGCCCGCCCGCGCCGCTTCGATGGCCGCATTCAGTGCCAGTAGATTTGTCTGATCGGCAATTTCTTTAATCACTTTAACCACATCACTGATGCGCGAAGCGTCTTCACCCAAGCGCGAAACCTCTGCCGACGCACCCTGAATTTCCTGCGCGGCGGAGAGCAAACCTGCCACCGTTCTGTTCACCACTTGCGCCCCCTGATCGGCATTACTGCGCGAACTGTTGGCGATACGCTTGGCACTCGCGCCCTGATCGCTTATGTGGTTAGTGGAAACACTGAGCTCTTCGATAGCAGCGGCCATACCGGATACCGCATCGGATTCGTTATTAACGTTTTCGGCAATTTGGGTGGCAGAGCCAGCCAAGGTATGGGCCATAGACCCAACTTGCTCGGCTTGCTTTTTTACTGTCGCAATCATGTCGCGCAGACGTTGCTGCATCTGATACGCATTCGCCAGCAAGCTCCCCGCATCAGGTAGCTTGTGCGGCTGCTGTGAAAAGTCGCCCGCCGCCATGGTGTTCACCACCTCAGCCACTTCGCGCGGATCGCCGCCCAGTTGGCGCATAATCTGGCGAATAATCATCGCCGCCAAACTTATCGTAAGCATCAATGAAATCACTACCCACACGATGACGACATTGCGCCTATGCGTGTAATCAGCCTCCGCAATGGCAATTTTCTCTGCGCCTTTTTTGTCGGTAAATTCGATAAAGCCATCCCGCAATGTTTTAATTTGCGCAGTCAGTTCACGGTCAATACTGGCAACATTGCTGTCTGCAACATGCCCATCCCCGTTAAATGCAGCAATTTCGGCAAGATATTTTTCAGACACCGCGCGGTGTTCGGTAGCGACCAACTCAACCTTATCGGAAAAGGGTTTGAACTCTTCTTCGTGATCTTGGGAGAGCTGTTCTAGCGTGATGCGAACCTGGTTCAGGTTATCGTCAAAGCGTTTGACGTTAGCCGTAAACTCTTCGCGGTATTGGTTTAGCTTTTCGGGATTGCTGCCGCGTAACCAGACATCTTTTGCAACTTTGGCCTCGCGTAATACCACGATATTCATCGTATCGAGCCCCTCCATCACCGCGATATCCAGTTGCAGGCGTTGGATGTTTTCTTTCTCTTTCTCCGTCGCGCCATGCAGCTGCATCAAGCCGAATACCGCCATTGCCAAAAACATGGCAAACGACACCGACTCCAAGGCAAGAAACTTGCCTTTCAAAGACATTGCTGAAAACATGACTCTTCTCCTGTTGATGCCTGTAATTATTTTATTACCCGATCAAGCGGGCTCCCGCACGACTAAATCATGCGGTGACTTCTTACCTCATCCATGTCCGCGCACGTCGCTGAGCAACTCCTTGATATCCAGAATCAGCACAATATCTCCCTCGCTCGACATGGTGACACCCGCAACGCCTTTGGGGCGGAAGGTATCGAGCGACTTGATGACCACATCTTCGTGACCGACGAAACCGTCTGCCGTCAAAATAAAGCTGTTATTGCCAAATTGCATCAGCACGCCCACTTCCGAATTCGGGCTGAGTTCCCAACCGATAAGCTGTGCCAATGGCAACACCGGCAACACTTCGCCGCGCACCACCATGGTGGCTTTGCCAGAGACCTGCTGCAAATCTGTCGCGGTCACCGGCAAGATTTCACGCACCATTGATAAAGGCACGGCAAACGACTGCTCACCCAAACGCAGTACTAGCACTGGCAGAATCGCCAGCGTCAGCGGTAGCGAGATGGCAAATGACGAACCTTTGCCCGGCTCGGAATCGATACGAATTGTGCCGTTGAGTTTTTGAATATTGGTTTTCACCACATCCATGCCAACCCCGCGACCGGACACACTGGAGATTTCATCCTTGGTAGAAAAACCGGGCAGGAAGATCAGTTCAAGGCACTGGTTTTCATCCAGTGTATTGGCCATTTCGTTGGTGATAAGCCCCTTCTCAATCGCCTTATTACGGATAGTTTCGGGGCGCATCCCGCGTCCGTCGTCATCAATCGTGATGAGAATGTGATCGCCTTCCTGACGTGCGCTGAGCAACACCTGACTTTTTTCCGGCTTACCTGCGGCGACACGCGCCTCGACCGTTTCCACGCCGTGATCAACCGCATTACGCACTAAGTGAACCAGCGGATCGTTCAGGTCTTCGATCATAGTTTTGTCCATTTCGGTCTCTTCGCCGGAGAGTACCAATTCGACATCCTTGTTGAGCGAGCGTGCCAGATCGCGTGCCAAGCGCGGATATTTATTGAATAGTCGACCTATCGGCTGCATGCGCGTTTTCATCACCGCATTTTGCAAATTCACCACCAGCATATCGAGCTGCGTGACCGATTGATCCAGCTCGCTCAAAATGCCGGGATCGCTGCGCCCCTGCAAAATATCCGAGCGCAAGTGAGTCAGACGATTTTTGGTCAACCCGATTTCGCCGGAAAGATTTAGCACCTGATCGAGACGCACGGTATCAACACGGATAGTCGTTTCTTTTGCCTCGGTACCGGGCACATCACCAGTACGACGACCAACCGTAGCTCCCGGTACATCAGTAGTCCGGCGACCAAATGCTTTCTTGGTTGACTCTTCCTCGCTTACCGCTGCCGCAATTTTTTCCGGGTCGCGCGTTACCCCAACCTGATCGGCAATATCACCACCAGTGAGCGATTTGTATAGACCGTCCCAATCGACATTTTCCAACGCGGCGGGGATTGATGGTGCCGCTGCGGGCGCAGCGGGCTTGGCAACTTTTTTACCTTCCAACGCGGCTTGCAGCGCGCTGATGATGTCTGCCGGTGCCGCTCCTGGCTGCTGATTATTGCGCAAGGCACCGAACATCTCTTTGACCTCGGCGGTAGCGGCAAAAATCACGTCCATCAACTCAGCATCCAGCGACAGTTCTTTGTTGCGCAGTTTGTCGAATAGATTTTCCGTCAAATGACACAGCGTAACCAACTCGGTCGCATTCAAAAATCCCGCCCCGCCTTTGATGGTGTGAAAGCCCCGGAAAATTTCGTTCAGCAAATTGCTGTCCTGGGGATTTTTTTCCAGCACCATCAGCTTGCTATCCACCTCGGATAGCATGTCCGATGCTTCCAGCAGAAAGTCGCTCAACAGTTCTTCCATTCCGGCAAAGTCATTCATTTTTTCATCTCCTGATTAGGGAAGGGAGAAGCGTAAAGAGGGATGGATTAAATCTTCTCGCCGCAATAACGCTTTTCGTTTTAAAAGCCCAAGCTTTCCAGCAGATCATCTACCTGATCCTGATTAGTCACCACATCCGTACGTCCCTTTGCATTCACCACTGGGCCGTTGAGTAAACCAGTTTCAAACTCGGCTTTTACGGTAGGCGGTGCATTTTCCAGCAGCATCGACAGCAACTGCTGCTCCATATGCTGTGTCACCTCGATAATTTTCTTGATGACTTGGCCGGTCAAATCCTGAAAATCCTGCGCCATCATGATGTCGAGCAAATAGGCGTTGGTGGCTTTGGTTTGCTTCGGCACTTCGTACAGATAAGCATGCGTTTGTGTCACCAAATCACGGAACTGATTTACATCCAGCTTTTTCTGGAACAACAGTTCCCATTGGTGCGACAGGCGGTGCGCTTCGATTTCCAGCTTTTCCTGTATCGGCTGTGCGGCATCTGTCGCATTGAGCACACGCTCAGCGGCCTGCTGCGTCAGTGTTGCGACGTAGTTCAAGCGATCACGCGCATCGGGAATGCTGGAAGCCGCTTTTTCGATTTCCTTGTTTAGCCCCAGCTCGCGCAAAGTATCGTGCAGCGTGCGCGCCATCTGGCCGATTTGATTGATAACCTTGCCTGCGTGTTCCTCGTTTGCCGCATTCAGCGCCACTGCCGGTTTAGGACTCTCATCGGCAACATTGGCCGCGACGATGCTGTCAAACAGCGCTTCGAGATCATCGGAATCTTGAGTATTGGTAGCCATGATTTCCTCACTTATTCAACTGCGGAAATGCCGCAAAAATTTTCTTCAGCTTCTCGTCCAGAGTTGCTGCTGTAAAAGGCTTAACCACATAACCGGAAGCCCCCGCTTGCGCTGCTTCAATGATGTTTTCTTTTTTGGCCTCAGCCGTCACCATCAATACCGGCAAGTGCTTCAATGTCGCATCAGCGCGGATCGCCCGCAGCAACTCAATGCCGGTCATATTCGGCATATTCCAGTCGGAGACAACAAAGTCGAACTTATCCGCTCGCAACTTGCTCAAGGCATCCACGCCGTCCTCGGCTTCCTGCACATTGGTAAATCCCAGCTCTTTTAGCAGATTGCGCACGATGCGCCGCATCGTAGAGAAATCATCCACCACCAGAAATTTTGTATTTTCGATACCCATTTCAATCTCCTTGTCAGGACTGGGGAGCCAGAAAAAACGGGGGGTTGCCCCTCAAGCCCCAGTCCTCATTCCTTAAGTAAGCAACGGTCTCAGCGTTGTCGATAAAATCATCGAGTCAAATTTCGGCACGTAGTAATCAACCCCTACCCGCTTGCCCATGGCTCGGTTTGCATCCGACGAAAGAGACGAGTGCATCACCACTGGAATACCATCGAAACGATGATCCGACTTAATGTGCTGGGTCAGCACATAGCCGTCCATCTCGGGCATTTCCGCATCGGTCAGAATCACCTGAAACTGGTCGCGCAAACTGCCGCCGTTGCCGTGCGCGCTATCAGCCATTGACTTGAGTCGTTCCCATGCTTCGTGACCATTGTTGGTACTGATGTGTTTAACGCCCATCTTATCGAGCACTTCGGCAATTTTGCGGCGCGCAACCATGGAGTCGTCGGCAAAAAATACGCACAGGTCATGTGCGGATTCAATACGCTCAACATTACCCACGATGGCTTCGCCAAATGCATTGGAAAGAATTTGCTCGACGTCCAGAATTGAAATCAAAGAGCCGTCGTCCATCTCAGTAATTGCAGTGATAAGCGCGGCCTTGTCAGACAACATGCCTTCGGTGGCGCGGACTTTATCCCAATCAACCCGAATGATTCTGTCGACCTCCTTCACCAGAAAACCGAGGATGTGCTGATTGTATTCAGCCACCATCATGGTCTGGTGCTGCTCGGGATCGTCAATGCGCATAAAGCTAGCCAGATTCACGACTGGCATGACGTGCCCGCGCAAGCTGACGATACCGTCCACGCCCTCGGGCATATTCGGTGTGCGGGTGATTTTTCCTGCCGCGCAGACCTCCTTCACCTTGAACACATTGATGCCGAACTTTTCATCACTGCCCAGATTGAACAACAGGATTTCCATCTTGTTGGAACCGGCCAGATTGGTGCGCGCATCAACATGATCGAGGAGCCCGTCATGTCCGAATTGTGTAGGTTCTTCGTAAGCCATTTTTTTCTCCTAATATTCAGCGGTCCGGTCTTCCGGGTATTAATTCGCCAGCAGTCGCGCCAGTGTCTGCGACAGTTTTTGAGGTTCAAATTTGGGAACATATTCATCCACACCAACGGAGCGCCCCAATTGCTCGTTTTGGCTATTTGACAAGGATGAGTGCATCAACACGGGAATGCCGTTGAAGCGCTTGTCCGCTTTAATCTTGCGAGTGAGCATATATCCGTCCATTTCGGGCATTTCGACATCGGTCAAAATCACCTGCAAGAATTCTCTCAGCGGCCTATCGCTAGAATCTGCGAAATCAGCTATTTTCGATAGTTCCAGCCAAGCCTGCCGACCGTTAATTGCAGAGATATGCTTGACCCCCATCGCCTCCAGTGTGCGAGCAATTTGGTGCCTTGCCACAGAAGAGTCATCCGCGAAAAATACCGTACGGTTATCTTTCCCCAGCGGACGAACCGCATTGAAAATCATCTCGTCGGTGCCAAAGTGCCCCGTCTCGGAGAGCACTTTTTCCACATCCATCATCATTACCAGACGTTTGTCTTTCAGTTCGGTAATGGCAGTAACCAACCCGCCCATTTCGGCGGCAAGCATCGCCGGCGGGACACGCATCGACGACCAGTCAAGACGCAAAATATTATCCACCGAGCGAACCAAAAAGCCTTGGGTATGGCCGTTATATTCGGTGACGATCATGATGTCAGGCTTAAACTCCGGCTCAATTCCGATGTACTTGGCCAAGTCGATTACCGGCACCAATGCACCGCGTAAGCTGACCATACCTTCCACCGCTGCGGGCATTTCCGGCGCACGCGTGATCTCGGGAATGCGCATCACTTCGCGCACCTTGAACACGTTAATGCCGAAAGTTTCCTCTCGCCCAGTGCGCAAATCTTTGCCCAGCGAGAACATCAGAATCTCCAGCTTGTTGGTGCCCGCCAGTTTGGTTCTGGCATCAATATTTCTTAACAGGTCAGACATTTTTTTCTCCTAATATTCCATTCCTCTGAATCGCTGATCTCACATCATTTAGGTATTGCGCATTTCGTCAGCGGATATCCTGCCCTGCTCAATTCATCGGCAGATATGGTCAAAGCTTGAGTAGCCGTCTTTGCTGTCATGACAGAGTTAGTATTGCTATCCACCAACATGGTGATGCGTTCAAGATTCTGCGTGACCACCCGCCCTGCTTCAGATTGCTCTTTTGATGCCAACGCGATGTGATCCACCCTACCAGCTACCGCTTGCGAAGCCGTTTTGACCTCGCGCAATCCTTCGCCGTTGAGATTGATCAGACTGATACTCGTCTCCACTTCACCTACGACACCTTGCATCGATTCCACCGCCGCATTAGAAGTGGCATTGATCTCCGTGATGGTCTGAGCAATATCCTTGGTACTACTGCCCGTACGTTCGGCCAATTTACGCACTTCATCTGCGACGACTGCAAAACCACGTCCCTGCTCCCCTGCACGTGCCGCCTCGATGGCCGCATTCAGCGCGAGCAGATTGGTCTGATCTGCGATCTCTTTGATGGTGTTAGCGATGATGCCGATTTTTTGGATGGACAATCCGAGCTCTTGAATGGTCTGACTTGAGCTGCTGACCGTATCGGACACTTTTCCGGCTGCTTGGCTACTTAGATTCATGTTGCGATCATTTGTATCTACGATGCCTTGCATACGCTGAGTGTCACTCAGAGATTCAGCGGCCATACTTGAAACCTCATCCACAGATTGGCTGAATTGTTTCATTGAAGCAGCGATACTTTTTATTTGCTCCTGCTCAACCAAGGTATTGTCAGTCATCTCGGTGACGCGCTGTTCCAACACTCGGATCTGTTGACGGATAGAACGTCCTGATGCCGCGATGTCATCCACCATCATGCGCAAATAGGTTTGCATGTTGGTTATCTCGCGACACATCTCGCCCACCTCATCCCCCACACTGATATCCATCTCACTATCGAAATTCCCTTGCAGTACAGAGCGGATCTCATGCTTCGCGGCATTCAATGGATTGCGCACAAAATGTGACATGCAATAGCCAATGAAGACATACAGGAATGTATGGAGTGCGAATTGCCCAGCGACCAATTCCAGTTCCGTCTCGACATCCGTATTGAGGCGCATGGAAATGAACCACTGACCTAGCCCCAACACGACCAACAGCGCACTTTGTATGACAAGTTGCAACTTGTATCTCAACGACCAGTTCTTAAATTTGAGATGC
Source organism: Gallionella sp. (assembly GCA_028687335.1). Classification (GTDB taxonomy): domain Bacteria; phylum Pseudomonadota; class Gammaproteobacteria; order Burkholderiales; family Gallionellaceae; genus Gallionella. The sequence goes on along the minus strand of JAQUAI010000005.1, from coordinate 21,926 downwards.
TCATACGGCGATACAAATGGGGTATCGCTCTGATTCTTTTCTCGATAGACCGCTTCAGCCTGCCGTATCTGCTCGCGCGTAGGCGCCCTGCGCATGGAGACGTAGCCGGTGACTTGACCATCTTCGAATATCGGCGAGACCGTAGCACGCACCCAATAGTGATCTCCATTCTTGGCAAGGTTCTTCACCGTACCTCGCCAAGGTTTCCCTTGGTGCAAGTCATCCCACAGCCACTTGAAGGCATTGGCAGGCATGTCTGGATGACGCACGATATTGTGGTTCTTACCCAATAATTCTTCGCGGGAATATCCAGAGATAGCGATGAATCCCTCGTTGCAATAAGTGATGAAGCCCTTAAGGTCAGTCTTAGAGATCAACACCTCTCCCGGAGGAAACGGCACCTCTTTTTGTGAGACATAAGCGTGTTTGTTTTGCATATCTCAGCTCCCTCTCTCTCTCGTCAGACTCGCCAATATCATTTTTTCATTGCACATTTGGTAAGCGGATAACCCGCTTTACTCAAATCATTTGCCGACAACATCAGATTGTCCGTTTGATCTTTGGCCTGCTTGACCGCCAACGAATTGTTGTCCACTAGCCCGGTTATCCGCTCCAAACTATTGGCCACATTTTCACCGGCCACCGACTGCTCTTTGGCAGCACTGGCGATATGCTCAATGCGTTGCGTCATGCTTTCAGTCGCACTGACAATTTGGCGCAGGCCTTCACCGTTTTGGCGGATCGAAGCAATGCTGACATCCACTTCCTGCACCGCCCCCTGCATCGATTGCACAGCCGCATTGGATATTGCGGTAATTTCCCCGATGGTATTGGCGATGTCCTTGGTACTGGTGGCAGTACGTTCAGCCAACTTACGTACCTCATCAGCAACCACTGCAAAACCGCGCCCCTGTTCACCGGCGCGTGCCGCTTCGATGGCGGCATTCAACGCCAATAGATTGGTCTGATCGGCAATTTCTTTGATGGTATTGGCAATCGCACCAATACGCTCGATAGAACTGCCCAAATCGGCAATCGTTTTACTTGATGATTGCACCGTTGCGGCCACCTTGCCGGTTGTCGTAACGGTAGCTTCCATGCGTTGATTATTGGTTGCAACAATTGCCATGGTTTTGCGTGCATCAGCCAGTGAATCTGCCGCCATATTGGCCACCTCGGCAATAGACTGACTAAATTGCTCCATGGTTGCCGCAATCTCCTGAACATGATCCTGTTCAACCACCGCATTACTCGCCACTGTGTTCACCTGGCTATCGACATGCCGAATTTGCTCCTGCATCTTTGCCACCGGCGTAACAATTTCATCGACGATAGTGCGCAAATAGCATTGCATGGCTTGAATTTGGCACAACTGCTGACCCATTTCATCATGAATCGAAATATCCAGCTCAGTATCAAGACTGCCTTCCATGATATGGCGGAACTCTGCGTCTACCATAGCTAGCGGTTGACGCACATAACGTTTAACGCAGTAGCCAATGAAGAAGAACAGGAAAATATGCAGAATAATTTGGCCCATCACCGTCTGCATCTGCATATGGTGAATACGGTCGCTATCCGCTTTTAGATCAATCACCAGATCAGAGACACCCAACACCGTGTTCTCAGCCACCTGATGGCAGCCAGTACAATCGGTGCCGTGAAAATCTTTGCTGGCCAGATAAGGTGTCACCACACGCAAAATCGGGGTTCCGCTTTCGCTTTTGCCGAAGGTTAGGCTAGCTTTAGATGACTGCGCCACTTGCTTGTGAAACTCATCCGAAATCTCAGGGGGAGCTTCAGCTGAGCCCGCACTAAACACATCCGTCACTGCCTTGCTTTTAAAAACTTGCGCGCTTTTCACCTGCCCGCTTGCCGTAATTTTATGTAACAACAACTTGCGGTTTCCTGGCTCGCCAATCTGCCCTGTCACCATCAACATATTGAGATTGTCGATAATTTCACTGGCAGCTTGGTTACCCCGCGCTTCCGCATTGACTCGCATTTCCTCTTCCAAATTGGACTCGACGAATACTTGCGCGCTAGTCAGCAACACAATCAGCGTGCCCTGAATCAAAAATTGCAACTTGTTAGTTAACGGCCAGTTTTTGAATTGATATTTTTCATACTTGGACACAACATCGTGGCCAGTTTGGTTCAGCTTACGATAGAGCGTTTCCGCATCTGCCACTTCCTGTCGTGTTGGTGTTTTGCGTACCGAGACATAACCGACAATTTCTCCGCCCGTATCGATCACCGGCGCAACTGTCGCACGCACCCAATAATGATCGCCGTTGTTGCATCGATTTTTCACCATACCGCGCCAAGGACGCTCCGACTTCAGGGTGTCCCACAGCCACTTAAACGCGGCAGGCGGCATATCTGGGTGACGCACGATGTTGTGACTTTTTCCAATCAATTCTTCGCGCGAGTAACCAGCGATTTTGCAAAACGCTTCGTTGGTATAGGTAATAATTCCCTTGGTGTCGGTCTTGGTGATAAGTACCGTATTGGGCTCCATCACCACTTCCTTTTGCGACACATATGCGTTCTTGTTTTGCATGACCTTCTCCTGACAACTTCTTTAGGCTAATGCGGCTCGCGTCATTTACACGCGGAACCGTCCCACGGCCTGCTGCAAAGCCTTGGCGACTTGCTCCAAATGCATAATGTCCTGCGAATTCGAGCCGACTGCGGCATGATTTTCTTCAGCCATCTGCGCGATTTTTTCGACGTTGCGAGCAATTTCGGTACTGGCGATACTTTGCTCTCCGACCGATGCGGCAATGTCGCGCACACCATGGCTGGATCGTTTGACAGCATCACCGGTACCCGCTAAAACTTCGGCGACATGCTCAACTTGCTCTTGCGTAGTTTGCAGGGAATGCAAACCGGCTTGCACCGTCGCCTCGACGTGATCTGATTTTTTGTTCAGCGTATTCGTAACCTGATCGATCTCGTTGGCAGACTGTGCGGACTTCTCCGCCAGCTTGCGTACTTCGTCTGCCACCACGGCAAAACCGCGCCCCTGTTCACCTGCGCGAGCTGCTTCAATAGCCGCATTCAGGGCGAGCAAGTTGGTCTGATCGGCAATATCTTTCACCTGCTGCGTCATGCTGGCAATAGCGCGCGTGCTATCGACAAACTCTTTCACCGATGTGGCAATTTGATTAACTGCCGATTGCACCTTGTCGATTTCAGCCATCATTACAGTGACACTTTCGTTGCCTTGTGTGGCCTGTACTAAACTTTGCTCGGAGAGTTTGCGCACATCCTCGGTATTCGCCGCAACCGAGTTAATGCTGACAGTAATTTCTTCGATTGCTGCCGCAGTCGAGGCTGCCGCCTCGCTTTGGGTTTGCGACCCTTGTGTAATCTGCGCCGAAGCTGTGGCCAACTGAGTCGCAGTCGTCAGCACATCTGCCGCACCGCGATGAACTTGCGTGATGGATTCACGAATGTTGCTCATCAAGGTATTAAAAGCTGCTGCCGCATGAGCAATTTCATCTTTACCGCTGACTCTGACGCTACGGGTCAAGTCTCCATCAGCGGCGGTGCTAGTCATCACCGCACGCATCTCACCAGTAGAACGGGAAATACCGGAAATCACCGAATAACCCATTCCCCCGCCGACAACAGCACATAGCAACATGCCTATCAGTAAAATAATTTCAGAGGTTTTCGCGCCATCCATTGCATCCTTGAATGCGGCTTTAGATCCCTCGTCTTCGTGTTCGGCAATCATGCGGCCTTTGTCGGTCACAGCAACTAATAGCGGATTGAGCTTAGTCAATAACACCCGATCCGCTTCTTCGTAACTGCCCGCCTTGAGCAATTCGACGGTTGGCATCAATCCTTCACTGACGTAGGTGTCTCTTAGCCCTTTGAATTCAGAAACCAGCTTTTTACCTTCCACGCTATGAGTGTCTTTTTCCATTGCGACGAAATACTCGTCAAGCTTGCTTTTATTGGCAGCGATTACATCGAAATGTTTGCTTACCGGATGATCGTGCAGCAGCGCCACCGCACCACTAGGATCGTGCTGCAATGCAGCCATCACCTCGACCTTGTTGGCTTGCAGCGTGTACATAATGCGGTTAACGGTACGAATCAACAAAATGCGTCGCTCGGCAATATCCTGAGTGGCGGACTGTAAGTTGGAAAAACCGATGTAGGCAGCAACCACCACACCCGCCCCGATAACCATGATGGTGCTCAGGAGCAGAATCAATCTCGCCTTAATCGTCATATTGCTTAACATTTTTATCTCCTTGTAACACTCATACCTTAAAGCGATTAACCGAGCTAATCAGGCTTTCGGCGATCTGCTCCATCGACTTGACTGCGACCACCGTCCGCTGCACCACAACATTACTTTGCCCAGTCATGGTGGCGATACGCTCGATGTTGCGGGCGATATCCTGAGTTGCATCTCGCTGCTTGTTAATCGAGTCGGAAATTTCATCCAATCCTCGGTTCACTTCCTCCACCGAGCGATTGGATTCGACCAGCACACCTGTGACTTCGCGCACATGATTCTGGCTCACTTGCAGCGCATCCATACCGCGCTGTACGGTCTTTTTCACCTGACTAGACTGGCTACCCAGCGATTGAGTTACCTCGTCAATTTGCGAAGCCGATTGCGCCGATTTTTCCGCCAACTTACGCACCTCGTCCGCCACCACAGCAAAGCCACGTCCCTGCTCTCCCGCACGTGCTGCTTCGATAGCCGCATTCAGCGCCAGCAAATTGGTCTGCTCGGCAATGTCTCGCACTTGTTGGGTCATGTTGGTAATGCTCTGGGTATTGGCAACAAAATCGCTAACTGCGGTGGCAATTTCATTCACTGCCGATTCGACGCGCGCCAACTCCTCGATCATTTCGTTGAGTTTTTCTTGTCCGTGATGAGCGCGATCCAAACTATCCTGAGAAGCCTGAGCGACGCGATCAGTGCTTTCCGCAACCTGGGCCACGCTGCTGCTAACTTGCCCCACTGCCGAAGCAACCGATGCGGTGGCATCGCTTTGCTTTTGCGCGCTATCAGCAAGCTGTGCAGCATCAGCAGACAGCGCATGCGCTGCGCTGGTGACTTGCTTGGCCTGACCATCCACCTGCGTGACAATAACTTGGAAGTTATTGGCCAACTCGTTGAAGGTTTGCACGGTCTTACCGATTTCATCCTGGCTATGCACTGGCACCCGCTTGGCCAAATCACCGCTGGCATGCATTGCCGCCATCCCCTGCTGCAACTCTTGCGCTGGGCGCACCACGGTTGCAATCAATTTACCAATCAGGAAGTACAAAATAATCTGCAAGATGATCTGACCAGCCCACATCATCTGATCCATCTTCTTAATGAGCATGAATTCGTCCGACACATCAACCGTGATACTTGCCGCACCATTAACCGTACCTTCTGGCACGGTGTGACACATCAGACAATTGGTACCGCGAAAATCTTTACTGGCAATAAAGGGAACCACGACGCGTAGGGATTGTTTGTCGCCGTTGTGAAGTAATGAGGTTTGCTCTTTGGCGGAAGTCAAAGCCTGCTTATCCATTGAGTCCGTCGGTTGCTCGGAGGGCAAACCCGGGCCGAATTGATCGGCTACAGGTTTATTGCGTATCACCCGCAACTCAATGATGCGATCCGATGCGCCCATTTTTTTGACATACAGGGCACGCTGCTCGGCATCGCTGATAATCCCGTTAATCATCAGCATATTGAGGCCGTTCAACACACCATCCGCCGACACTGCCGCTTTTTCACGCGCATCTTCTAAAACACGCTCTTCAAAAGCATTCATCGCGGTACGCTGCACAAAGACCATCACCAGCAGCAAAATGAGTTGAATCGGGAACTGAAGCTTGTTCTTCAGCGAAAGTTTGCTCCACCAAGTAATCATGTGTTTCTCCCTTTATGCACCATTAACGGGCAAAGCCTTCTCGCCACGAATGCACTCTAACGGCTGGGATTGAATTTTCTTTAGGGGAACAGGGCTGAGAAAACCCGCCAATTCACAGAATTAGCGGACTTCTTACAGGTGCGTAGGCAAGATTCCTACAAACAGACGGGGAAATAATGAAGCTTGGAGGAGCATCAGCCTTTTTGCAGCCGCTGCTCGGCTGTCGACAACGCTTCCGGTAAGCCGAGTAAAACCAGTACATCTCCCGCCTGTAACAACATTTCGTCGCTCGGCTCGGCGCCACGCACACCTCGGCGACGGATGGCATTAATTTCCACTCCCAGCTTGGGCAAACCCAATTCATGCAGCCGCCTGCCATTGGCAAACGAGTCTTCTTTCAGCAGCACGCTGGCAAAACGGGTTTGTAGGCGTTCGGTAGTTTCCCCCTCATCTCGGCCATTGCGTAAATAGCCGCTAAACACGGCATAGCGGCGAGCGCGGTTTTCCTGCACATGGCGAATCACACGATTCAGCGGCACACCAGCCATCAGCAGCGCCTGTGAGGCTAGCATCACGCTGCCTTCCAACACTTCAGCAACCACTTCCGCCGCACCGGCATCTTTCAACACTTCAACATGGGTATCGTCGTTGGTGCGCACCACCACGGGCAGGTCGGGGCGCAGCTCTTTAACGTGGCGCAAAATCGCCAGCGCGGAATGCTTATCTTTATACGAAACCACAAGTGCTTTGGCGCGCATCAAACCGGCGGCAATCAGCACTTCGCGTTTGGCCGCATCGCCGTATACCACGCTTTTTTTGTTCGCTAGTGCCTCACGCACGCGCCGCGAATCAAGGTCTAGCGCAATAAAACGTAGCTTTTCTTCCTCAAGGAATTGCGCCAACGTGCTGCCGCTACGACCATAGCCACAGATAATCACGTGACCATTGCTGCCCATGCTCTGAATAGCGATCTGGTGCATCTGCATGGCACGATTAGTCCATTCTGCCGCAGAAAAACGGCGTGCAATCGCTTCGCCGTACTGAATCAGGAAGGGAGCGGCCAACATTGAGAGCAGCATCGCAGCCAAGGTAATTTGCATCACCTCGCCCTGCATCAGATGTGCTCCGTCCGCCAGCGTCAGCAGCACAAAACCAAACTCACCCGCTTGCGCAAGACCGATGGCACTGCGCAAAGCCACACCCCAGTCACCCTCAACCCAGCGCGCCAACACAGCAATCACCAATGCTTTCAGGGCAATCAAGCCGAGCAGCGCCAGCACTACCCAGCCAAAATCGGCTGCCACGCTAACCAAATCTAGTTTCATGCCGATGGTGACAAAGAACAAACCAAGCAACACATCGCGGAACGGCTTGATGTCTTCTTCCACCTGATAGCGATATTCTGTTTCCGAGATCAACATCCCCGCTACGAATGCACCCAACGCCATCGACAACCCGGCCAGATCGGTCATCCAAGCCAACCCCAGCGTGATAAGCAACACATTGAGCATGAACAGCTCGGACGACTTCTGCCTTGCCACAATATGGAACCATTGACGCATGATGTGCTGCCCAAAGACGAGCAACACCAGCAGCACCACAGCAGCCTTGAGCATAGCGAACAGCAGCGTGGATGATAAGTCGCCAGAACCGACAGCCAATGCCGGAATGATGATCAGTAAAGGCACCACGGCCAGATCTTGAAACAACAGCACACCCATCATTTGCTGACCGTAAGGCAGATTCAACTCGGCACGCTCGACCAGCATTTTGCTCACAATGGCGGTAGACGACATTGCTAGCACGCCGCCTAGCGCCAACCCCGTGCGCCAGTCCAAGCCGAACATTTGAGCAATCGCCATCACCACCAAAATACTGACGATGACTTGCGCCCCCCCCAAACCAAATACGGTACGCTTCATCGACATCAACCGCGTCAGACTAAACTCCAACCCGATACTGAACATCAGGAACACCACACCAAACTCGGCCAGATGTTGCGTACCGACCGCATCGGGTATCCACGCCAGCGCGTGCGGGCCGATCAGAATACCAACCGCCAGATAGCCCAACATCACTGGCAAATGCAGAATGCGGCACAGCACCACCACCATCACGGCAGTGGCCAGCAAAATCAGAACAAGGGTGAGTGCGTTTTCCATGGTGACTAAAGGGGGCTTCTATAAATTCAAAGTTTTGATGGAACTACTAGCCAATCCACTAAGTCAGCGAGCTGGCAAGTGGCTGGTTATTAAGCAAGACAAGCCTGCCCTGAGTTCATCGAAGGGGCGCGAACAAAAAATTGCGACGCTGCATATATTTGATATGTAAGGAGCTATTTTTTGTGGGCACCGCAGTATTGCGACAAAATTTGGATTTATAGAAGTTCCCTAAAAAATTATGCGAGCCCCCCGATAATGCCGCACTACTCGCCGCTTTGCAAAAATTCCCGTAACTCTCCCCCCGCCTTTCACCGCCTCCCTTCACGCGGCCCCTTGTTGTTATAATCGCCGCCATGAACAAAAATATTTCTGCCGCCCCGCGCGCACTCGATCTAGCCCGCGAGGTTCTCGTTACCGAAGCTGCTGCGGTGCAAGCACTTGCCTCCCGTCTTGATGACCATTTTCTGCGCGCACTTGATCTGATCCTGCGCTGCGAAGGACGCGTCATCGTCAGCGGCATGGGCAAGTCGGGGCATATCGCGCGCAAAATTGCCGCCACCATGTCGAGTACCGGCACTCCCGCTTATTTTGTCCATCCCGGTGAAGCCAGCCACGGCGACCTCGGTATGATTACCGATGAAGATGTATTCATTGCGCTGTCTTATTCCGGCGAAAGTCAGGAGCTGATGACCATCGTGCCCGTGATCAAACGTCAGGGTGCAAAACTGATCAGCATGACCGGCAATTCGGCTTCCAGCTTGGCCACCGCCGCCGATGTGCATTTGGATGCGCGGGTCGACAAAGAAGCTTGCCCGATGGGCTTGGCACCCACTGCAAGTACCACCGCCGCGCTCGCACTAGGAGATGCACTGGCAGTTGCGCTGCTGGATGCCAAAGGTTTTGGCGCGGAAGACTTCGCCCGCTCACATCCTGGCGGTAGCTTGGGACGACGCTTGCTCACTCACGTGCGCGACATCATGCGCAGAGGTGAACGTGTCCCGCAGGTGCATGAGGATGCCATGCTCAGTACCGCCATATTGGAAATCTCGAAAAAAGGCGTGGGCATGACCGCCATTGTCGATACCCAAAACCATGTATTGGGCATTTATACCGACGGCGACTTGCGGCGCACGCTGGAAAAGCGGCTGGATATCAGTACAACCCCTGTACGCGAAGTGATGTCCGCCCATCCGCGCTGCATCACGCCGGAAGCTTTGGCCGCCGAAGCCGTGCAGCTAATGGAGCAATACAACATCAACCAGATGCTGGTGGTGGACGAACAAAATATACTGGTCGGCGCATTGAATATGCACGATCTGTTGCACGCAAAAGTTATCTAGGAGAACGTCATGCTATTGAGCCGCGCAAAATTGATCCGCCTCGTCGCTTTTGATGTTGATGGCGTGCTGACCGACGGAGGCCTGTACCTTTCCGATTCGGGCGAAGAATTCAAACGTTTTAACTCACTCGACGGGCACGGCATCAAAATGCTTAAAGCCAGCGGGGTGGAAGTCGCGATTATTACCGGCCGCACTTCGCGCTGTGTCGAACTGCGTGCCAAAAATCTGGGAATCGACCATGTCTATCAGGGCATTGAACGCAAACTCGATGCCATGGTTAGCCTGCTCAATACACTTAAATTGTCGCGCGATGCCGCCGCCTATATGGGTGACGATGTGGTCGATTTGTGCGTGATGCGCCATGTCGGCCTCGCCATCAGCGTACCGCAGTCGCCGCAACTGGTACGCGAACATTCCGACTACGTCACCCGCGCCAGCGGCGGTCACGGGGCCGTGCGCGAAGCGTGCGAACTCATCATGTCGGCACAAGGCACGCTGGATGCACAACTGGCTCCCTATCTGAAATGACCTTCGCTTCGCGCGCGCGCCACTGGCTTCCCATTATTCCTTTGCTGGGTTTGCTCGGGCTAACTTATTGGCTTAATCAGCAAGTGCAACCCCTCGCTGTCCAAGCGGAAACCGGCCCCCGGCACGATCCCGACGCAAGCATGGAAAATTTTTCAGCTATCAAATTCGACGATCAAGGGCATCCGCGTTTTTTGATGGCGGCAAAAAAGATGTTGCACTATCCCGATGACGACACCGCTACGCTGGACATGCCGCGCATAACCACACTGTCGCAGGATCACCCTCCGATACATACAGCTGCCCGCAGCGGCACGGTCAATAACCGCAGCGATGAAATTTTTCTGACGGGCGATGTTGAAGTCGTGCGCGAAGCCAGCGCCGGACGCTCGGAATTAACGCTGCAAACGGAACATTTACACTTATTACCGAACAAAGACTGGGCGGAAACCGCCGATCCGGTTGTGATTTTCGACGCGCAAATGACCACCCACGCCATCGGGCTGGAGATGGATAACAAAGCGCGTACATTGAAACTATTAGCCCAGGTAAGAAGCATTCATGCACCCAATCCTCAATAAATCGTGTGCCATCCTGCTGCTTTGTATGCCGCTGGCCGCCTATGCCGAACGCGCTGACCGCGACAAACCCATGCATCTCGAAGCCGACCAAGTACTGGTGGACGATGCACAACAAATCAGCACTTTCACCGGCAACGTGCAAATGATTCAGGGCACGATGGTGATACGCGGCGACAAGATCGTGGTTATCCAATATCCCGACGGTTTCAAACATGGTACGGCATGGGGACAAACTGCTAGCTTCCGCCAGAAGCGCGAAGGCTTGGACGAGTATGTGGAAGGTTATGGCGAGCGCATTGAATACGATACGCGCGCCGAAACGGTAGATTTTTTTGTACGCGCCCGCGTCAAACGCGATTTGGATGATGTACGCGGCGACTTCATCACATATAGCCAGAAGACCGAAATTTTCCAAGTAAACAGTAACAAGCCCAGCGCAAGCGACACGACACCGAAGCGTGTACGCGCGGTATTCCAGCCCAAGCCAAAAACTGGCGCGGAGCCAAAGCCCTCCGAACCGCTAGATATTGCTCCCAGCCAAAACATCACCCCACCGGAGCCAGAATGAGTACCTTACGCGCTGTCGGATTAAAAAAGACTTATGGTTCGCGCACTGTCGTGCATGACGCATCGCTGTCAGTTGAAAGCGGTGAAGTTGTGGGACTGCTAGGCCCGAACGGTGCAGGTAAAACTACGTCGTTTTACATGATAGTCGGCTTGGTCGCTGCCGATGGCGGCGAGATTTATATCGACGATACTGCAATTACCCACTTCCCTATCCACCGCCGCGCACGGCTTGGGCTGGGCTATTTGCCGCAAGAAGCCTCGATTTTCCGCCGTCTGAGCGTGGAGCAAAATATTCAGGCTGTGCTGGAGCTACAAAAATTAAGTGATGACGAACGTGCCGAGCGCCTCGAAAATCTGCTGGAAGATTTGCACATCACGCATATCCGCAAAAATGCCGCGATCAGCCTTTCCGGCGGCGAAAGACGGCGCGTCGAAATCGCCCGCGCGCTGGCCACTGCGCCACAATTCATCCTGCTGGACGAACCCTTCGCCGGGGTTGATCCGATTGCTGTTCTGGATATTCAAAAAATCATCCGCTTCCTGAAAGAGCGCAACATCGGCGTACTGATCACCGACCACAATGTGCGCGAAACGCTGGGTATTTGCGACCGCGCTTACATCATTAATGCCGGAACTGTGATGGCCGAAGGTAAGCCCGAAGAAATCATCTATAATGAGGGCGTGAGGAAAGTATATTTGGGTGAACACTTCAAGCTATGACGAGAAGGTATCCCGATTAACCCGATGTTATGAAACCATCCCTGCAATTACGCCTGTCGCAACAACTGACGCTTACCCCGCAGTTGCAGCAAGCTATCCGTCTGCTACAACTTTCCACTCAAGATATTCATCAAGAAGTGGCGCAGATGCTGGACGAGAATCCTATGCTGGAACTTGCCGACGAACCCGTTCCACAAAGCTACCCGCTCGATTCGCGCAGCAGCAGCAACGACACCTCATCCGCCAAATCAAGTGAAGAGTCCTCATCCTCCGACGAAAGCAGTAATGCTAACGACTGGGATGAAGCCCCCGCCTATAGCAGCGGGGCAGGCCATGATGGCGACGACGACGAATTTTTCTCCGAGCGCGCCGCCGAAAGCAACACCTTGCGCGAACATTTACATGAAGTCCTCGGCATCGGCACGCTAAATACGCGCGACTGCCATCTGATAGGCATGCTGATCGACGCGCTGGATGAGAACGGCTACCTGACACAAGATCTGAACGAACTTAGCGAGATGATTCCGCCCGAGCTGGATATCAGTCTCGACGACCTAGAAACCGCGCTGGTACAGCTGCAACACCTAGATCAGCCGGGCATAGGCGCACGCACACTGAAAGAATGCCTCTCCTTGCAACTCAAAGCACTGCCGGAAGATACGCCGCACCGCCAGCTCGCTTTGTGTCTGGTTAACGACCACCTGGAAACGCTCGCAGCTCATGACTTTACCCGCATCAAACGCGCACTGCATTGCGGCGATGATGAATTGCGCGCTGCACAGCACCTGATTACCGGATTAAACCCCAAGCCCGGCTCTGACTACGACCAAAGCGTAGCGGATTATGTGATTCCCGATGTCATCGTCGAGAAAAGCCGTAATCGCTGGCATGCACGACTCAACCCCGATGCCATGCCCAAGCTGCGTATCAACCAGCTCTACGCCGGCATCTTGCAACAACGCGATGCGGGCAATAGCGGCCAACTTGGCGTACAGTTGCAAGAAGCAAAATGGCTGATCAAGAATTTGCAGCAACGCTTTGACACCATCCTGCGCGTGGCGCAGGCGATTGCCGAGCGTCAGGGTAATTTTCTTGAACATGGCGAGATCGGTATGCGGCCACTGGTGCTACGCGAAATCGCCGAAGCCCTTGAGTTGCACGAATCAACCGTATCGCGCAGTACAACCCAGAAATTCATGCTGACTCCTAGGGGCATCTATGAATTCAAGTATTTCTTCGGCAGCGGTCTGGCAACGGATAGCGGCGGAACCTGTTCTTCCACGGCAATACGCGCGTTGATCAAGCAATTGGTCGGCGAGGAAGATCGGCGCAAACCGTTAACCGACAGTCGCATGTCGGAAATATTGGCACAGCAGGGCATCGTCGTCGCCCGCCGTACCATTGCAAAGTACCGGGAAGCAATGAACATTCTCCCGGTTAATCTCCGTAAATCACTCTAAATAAGGAGCGCATCATGAATATCCATCTGACCGGACACCACTTGGAAGTTACACCAGCCATCCGCGAATATGCGACCGGCAAGTTCGGCAAGATCAAACGTCATTTTGACAATGTGATCGATGTGAACATCATTCTTTCCGTAGAAAAACTGAAACAGAAAGCCGAAGCGACCGTCCACATCAGCGGCAAAGATGTATTTGTCGAGTGCGAAGACGAAAACTTGTACGCCGCGATTGATGCGCTGGTGGACAAACTGGATCGTCAAGTCGTAAAACACAAAGAAAAACTGGCAGATCGTCGTCACGATGAATCGGGCAAACACGTAGCAGCCGAATAAACCGGCACGGGCGGCAGTAATGCCGCCCATTTTTTTGCCTTGGAGCGTCAAAGTATGAATCTGATCAGCAAAATTCTGGTGCCAGACAACATCCTGCTGGATGAAGAATCAACCAGCAAAAAACGCGTGTTCGAACGCGTCGGCTTGTTGTTTGAAAACCACCAGCAAATCGCCCGCAGCCAGGTGTTTGACAGCCTGTTCGCGCGCGAAAAACTCGGCTCTACCGGCCTTGGCCAAGGTGTCGCCATCCCGCACGGGCGCATCGCCAAGCTGCGTGATGCCACCGCCGCGTTCGTCCGCACCAGCCAGCCTATTCCGTTCGATGCACCCGACGGCCAGCCAGTGCATCTAATCTTCGCCTTGCTCGTGCCCGAGCGTGCCACCGAACAACACTTGCAGATACTGGGCGAGTTGGCGCAAATGTTCAGCGACAGCGATTTCCGCACCCGTCTGCACGCCTGCGAGAGTGCCGCCGCCATTCATCAGCAGTTCTATGATTGGAAGCCGCAATAACATGGCTGAAGTCAACGTCCGCCAACTCTTCGAGGACAAGCAAGCTCGCTTGGAGCTGCGCCGCGTTGCGGGAGCGGACGGCAACGACCGCATCATCAATAGCGAAGAAGTCGATGCATCCAACAACGGCTTGATCGGCCACCTCAATCTAATCCACGCCAATTGGGTGCAAGTATTGAGCGAAACCGAACTGGACTATCTGCGCAGTCTGGATACGGCCGGGCTGGAAAAAGCATTCTGCCAAATTGAACAAGGCGGCACGATCTGCCTCATCGTCGCCGGTACCGACGACATCCCACCCGAGCTGCTCGCGTTTGCCGACCGCACTCATATCCCGCTATTCGCTTCGCCCAAACCCAGCGTGCATTTGATGTGGCTGGTGCGCCATTACTTGGCCAAGGAACTGGCTGCCGCGACCACGCGCCACGGTGTATTCCTTGATGTATTGGGTGTTGGTGTAATGATTACCGGCGAAAGCGCAGTCGGAAAAAGTGAATTGGGACTGGAGCTCATCACACGCGGCAATGGTCTGGTTGCGGACGACATCGTCGAACTGCACCGCATCGCACCGGACACACTGGAAGGACGCTGCCCCGAGCTGTTACGCGACTTTCTTGAGGTACGCGGGCTGGGCGTATTGAACATCCGCACCATGTTTGGCGAGACTGCCGTGCGCCGCAAAAAAAGCTTGAAACTTATCGTGCATTTGCACCGTCCGCCCGGCGGCGATTTGTCCAATATGGATAGACTACCGCTGAATGCCACGCGTCAGGAAATCCTCGGCGTCAGCGTCAATACGGTGAATATACCCGTTGTCGCAGGACGCAACCTCGCGGTGCTAGTCGAGGCGGCAGCGCGTAACTTCGTGCTGCATCAGCGCGGCATCGACAGCATGCAAGAATTTATTTCGCGGCACGACCAAATGTTGCAGGACAACTAAATGCAACTATTCCTCGTCAGTGGCTTATCCGGCTCTGGCAAGAGCGTCGCGCTAAAAACACTGGAGGATGCCGGTTTTTACTGCGTGGATAATCTCCCTGCCGAGCTGCTGCCCAACCTCGCCGAATTATTGCTACCTGCAGGCTATGAAAATATTGCCGTCAGTATCGACGTGCGCAATGCCAACAGCGTGAAAGTGCTGCCCACCGTATTGTTCGAACTGATGGGAAAAGGGTTAGCGGTGCATTTGCTGTATCTCGACGCGCGCACCGAAGCACTGGTCAAACGCTTCTCCGAAACACGCCGTATGCACCCGCTTAGCGATGGTGTGCGAACCTTGCCCGAGTGTGTTGCACTGGAACGCGAACTACTCGCCGATATCGGTGACATCGGGCATCACATCGACACCTCCGATTTAAATGCCAACACCCTGCGTGCTTGGATCAAACAATTCATCAAAGTAGATCGCACGCGCCTGACGCTGCTATTCGAAACTTTTGGTTTCAAGCACGGCATCCCTCAGGATGCCGATCTCGTATTCGACGTGCGCTGTCTGCCCAACCCCTACTACAGTGAACAGCTACGCCCCTATACCGGTCGCGATACCCCCGTCATCGAGTTTCTCGACGGCACGCCGATGGCACAGGACATGTACGCCGACATCCGCGACTTCGTTGCGCGCTGGCTACCCGGTTTCGTCGCCGACAATCGTAGCTATCTCACCGTTGCCATCGGCTGCACTGGCGGCCAGCACCGCTCTGTCTATCTGGCAGAAAAACTCGCGCAGCACTTCGCTGGGCAACAGCAAGTGCTGATACGCCACCGAGAACTCTCACAACCCAACTAACCGTGTCCTGGTTACGCCTTTGCAAACCCGGTGATTACCTTGCGCTACTAATGAGTGCGGCATTTGTCGTATGGATGATGATTTCATTCTGGTCTGGCGGATTAGCTGATACTGCAATCATCCGCAGCGGCGGAAAAATATTCCGCGAAGTCCCGCTGTCGCGCGATCAACAGATCGAGGTTCCCGGCCCGCTCGGCATTAGCATCGTCACCATCCGGCAGCGTAAAGCAGGCATCACCACCGACCCCAGCCCTCGCCAATATTGCGTGCGTCAAGGTTGGCTGCAACAAACCGGCGAAGTCGCCATCTGCCTGCCTAATCAGGTGAGTGTGGAACTGGTAGGCGGAGGAAAAAAGTATGACAGCCTCAACTATTAAAACTGCGCAGAATACTCAGCGCCAAACGCCTAATCAAAGCGCGCCCGCGACTCCGTACTACATTAGAAAATGACGCGCACAATTAAACTTGAGACATCGCCCGAAGACCACCATATTGCCAAGATGGCGGCAATCGCGTTCGGGCTCACCGTGCTGGAAAATGCGATTCCTTCGCCCCTGCCCGGAGTAAAACCAGGCTTAGCCAATATTGTCACGCTCATTGTGCTGGCACGTTACGGCTGGCGCGTTGCCGCATGGGTTTCGCTGCTGCGCGTACTTGCGGGAAGTCTGCTATTCGGTAACTTTCTCGCGCCGGGATTTTTTCTAGGCTTGTCGGGAGCGGTATCAAGCCTGTTTATGCTGGGACTGGTGCAGCATCTACCGCAACGCTGGTTCGGTGCCGTCACACACAGCATCTTTGCCGCTTTTGCCCACATCGCAGGACAAATGATGGTGGTTTATTTTTGGCTTATTCCGCATGCAGGCATCAGCTATCTGATTCCTATTTTTGCTACTGCCGCATTGGTTTTTGGCACGATAAACGGATTGATCGCGACACGCTTCATGAGTAATGCCGAAAACCATTAGCCGCCAAAATGCTACCGTGAAAAAATTTTGTCGCTCCCGCATTCTGGCAAACTGCCGATTGCCTGCTTAGCGCCCTTCAAGGACAATGGCTTTTATGAAAACAATCACCCTCGCCTTTACCGGTGCATCCGGCCTGCCTTATGGCATGCGCCTACTGGAAACGCTGCTACAAAGCGGGCAGCGCGTGCATCTTATTTACTCGCAAGCTGCACAGATTGTGGCAAAACAGGAGCTTGATTTCACGCTTCCCTCGCGCCCGCAAGATGCGGAGCAAGTGCTCGCAGCACGTTTCGGAAAACTGAGCGGCGAATTAAAGGTATTTGGCATTCAGGATTGGTTCGCACCGATGGCATCAGGCTCTAATCCCGGTGATGCAATGGTGATTTGCCCCTGCACCATGGGCACGCTGGGCAAGATCGCAGGCGGCATCAGCGACGACCTCATCGCCCGCGCGGCCGATGTTATGCTCAAAGAAAAACGCACGCTCATCCTCGCGCCGCGCGAGATGCCGTTTTCTGTTATCCATCTGGAAAATATGCTCAAACTCGCGCACGCTGGGGCTGTCATCATGCCGCCCAATCCCGGCTTTTATCACCACCCGCAAACCGTGCAGGACTTGGTGGACTTTACCGTGGCGCGCATATTGGATCATCTAGGTGTGGCACAAACATTGATAAAACCATGGGGCACTGAAGCCTGAAATCAATTTACTGAATTGACTTCAATACCCTCGCCCAACTCAGAGCGTGTTGATCCCCCACCAAATCGCCAAGCGCAACTCAAGCTCGTAAATT
This sequence comes from Gallionella sp., assembly GCA_028687335.1. Classification (GTDB taxonomy): domain Bacteria; phylum Pseudomonadota; class Gammaproteobacteria; order Burkholderiales; family Gallionellaceae; genus Gallionella. The sequence goes on along the minus strand of JAQUAI010000005.1, from coordinate 4,269 downwards.
TTCGGGATGTAATGCGTGCTCAACCCATTCTCGATGCGCCGCATGCATATCCATCAGCCCCTCATTTTCCAGCGTTTGCAAGTGACCGAGCACAACCATGGACAAACTAGATAATTCCGAAAGCTTGGGGGTAAGCATCTCGATACTGGCCCCACTTCCCACCAGCCTAACCAGCTCTTGCCCGACATTGTGAAAATCGCAATGTGGTTTTTCCAATTGCTGGAAAGCGTGACGATCCTTGAATACCTGACCTGCATCATAAAACCACTTACCCAATCGACAATCCGTACATCCCATAGCAGGCGTGTCAATGTAACGGAGTCTGCGGACATCTTGCGGCAACGAAGCGGTCTTGACCACTTCGCTAACCAAATGCTTACGCCATTGCACATGATCCATGATGGCCATATGGATCAGACCGATTGGCAGGCCAGACCATCGAATATCCGCTTCAACAAAACTAATGAATTGACTGAGTGGCAGCGGTTTACTGATCCAGTATCCCTGTATTTTTGTACATCCCATTTCCAATAACTGTTGGTATTGGTCGTTATTTTCAACACCCTCTGCGACCACGCTGATGCCAAGCTCGTGCGCCATCCGAATCGAGTTTTCAACAATAGTCGCATTCTTGCTCGACTCCAGCATCCGACTGACAATGCCTTGATCCAATTTGATCGTGGAAAAAGGCCATTTGCTCAACGTATCTAGCGACGAGTAGCCTTTACCAAAGTCATCCATAGCCAAACCCAAACCAGCTTGCCGCAGCGGCATGATATTGGCCTTGATCTTATCGCCCGCTTCCAAGGTGGCGGTTTCTGTGAGTTCCACTTGTAGACTATGCCCATCCAGTTGCGAAGCCTCTAGCGCGCACAATATTTGCCGAGTAAAGACCTCATCCTCAAAGTCTTTTGCAGACGTATTGAACGAGATAGATAAGCTACTATCGATATCCATTAACACCATCGTGTCACTAACCAACTTGGGGAACATGTGCCGAGTAATGTTGGTGATAAGAGAGGTAGCTTCTGCAAACGGAATAAAAGCACTAGGGGGAATTACCGTCAAATCCGGTTTAACCCAACGAATAAGTGCTTCCGCACCGATAACCTTACCGGTAACCAGCGAAACTTTAGGCTGATAGTAAAAAACGAACTCGTCCTTTGTGATCGCGTCGAGAATATCTTCTTTGCTTATTGTCATTTGATGATTCATCTCAGTCCCAGACGCACACTCGATTTCGACCTTGGCTCTTGGCCGACAACAAGGCGTGATCTGCGCGCGCTATGGCATCGGTAATCAGCTCATCTTTACCGATAGCCGTTAAACCAAACGAAGCAGTTAATGTGATCGGATCGCTCCGCCCAATATCAATCTGATAAACGGCCAAATTTTCACGAATACGATCCAAAGTTTCTGCTGCCTCACTCAAGCTCGCGTCGGGAAGACAAATCAGGAACTCTTCGCCGCCATAGCGAAATGTGATGTCATAGGCACGCAAGTTTTCGATCAGGTATCGCGCAATCACACTTAGCACCTTATCCCCTACAGGATGCCCGTACTGATCGTTCACCCTTTTGAAATAATCAATATCCACGATACAGATCGCACACGTTTGAAAACCTCGGTTAACGCGCTCGGCTTCTTCGTGCAAACGCGACTCCATCGTGTGGCGATTCCACGTGCCGGTCAAGTGATCTACCGTACACACTCTCTGTATGAGCTTGGTTTGGCATTGCCTGATGGCCAACTTGAAGTCTAGCGATGTGTTAATAAACTCCTCATAGGCACTCTGTCTTTTTCCCGGCGATTGGGAAAGCTGGCTCAGCAAATCATTGGCGGCCAAGTGCATTTTTTTATGCGGTTCGTGCAAATCTCGAATGCTTTCCTCCTGAACAAATAACGCTTCAGAAAGACTTTTGTACCACAGGCCGAAATCGCAATGTCGATGCGCATCAGGGTTGGGTGGGGCAATCGTGCCTAATTCCTGGCAGATCATCATTTTGTGAAAATCTTTCAGCCACTGCTGATGCATGGCCAGTGAACGATCCAATTCTTTAACTGTATTAAGCGCATCAGCCGCCGAAAGTAAAAGCTTTTTTTGTTGCAACATACATCACCCGCCACGTCATCATTTCATGGATTAAAAAGCTCGAACAAATCGCAGCCCATTCGAAGCACTCATTAAAATTTCCCATCGCTCAGAACTTGCCCGAGGTGTCCTCATGCCCCGATGAATACCGACACTCGCCCGAGCCATAAGTCTGGTTTGTTTTGTAGCACAAATCTGATGTGAAAAACTTAGACTAGATAGGGTTATATTTCTGTAAGAGTAAAACCCTCAAACTGACAAAAAATACTGCCGTACCTGCAGTATCGGTGCAGCTTGCTACAACTTCAGCGCGCGAAATTTAAAAAACTGTAAACAATAATCCGAAAGATTGTCGCATCTACGCCAAGCTGTCGTTTCCCCTTCCCCTTCCGATGTTCTCCCTGCCTGCGGATTGCGCCCCCCATAGGGCTTTGCCCGCTCTGGCAGATTGGCTCGCATTTTGCTGTTGCTCAAAGTATCAACGCTTTTGAGGAATGGTGCGACAAATGAAACTGCGAATCGAGCGAGCGCATGTGGAGGCGATGGTCAGCGAATTCCCGCGCCTAGTCGGGATGAACGAACAGCTGCGTTTTGGCAACAGCGCGGAAGTGGCCATCAGTCAATTGGGAAATCAGGAGATTGCATTCCTGCGCAATATCTATGCGAACGGCAATGCGGATCAGCGCGCACGTGCCGCTCAATTGGCCACCTTGCAGCAGGCCATGAACGACGACGGCGAGCGCTTCGATGGTGATGATCTGGAGCCGCTGATTCCGGCGATTGCGCGTTACCTGACTGCGGGCGCGATTCGCGGTTGGTTGTTCAGCGCGGCCATCACCGGCAAACCCACGGCTTGGGTGGTGACCCGGCTCGACTACACACCGGCTTCAAACGAAGAGACTGGGCGAGTGCTGATCGAGTTGAAGAGCAATTCAAAAGGCCGCCTTGCCAACGTGACACTGATGATCTTGCCGCGTGATCTGGGCAAGCGTACCGTGGCCGAGATCTTCGCGGCCAAGGGTTATCTGAAAGAAACCGAAGAGCTGATTCGTAATTACGACGAAGCGGCGCAGCGCTACTTCGATTGGCGCGGGCGCTACGGCGAGCAGTTCTCCGGCCACGGTGTCGGCTACTACGCCGAGAATCCGGCGGCCACGCATCGCGATACCGACTGGGCGCGCAAAGACATCGTGGTGCTGTCCTCTGGCGGCGGTAGCGCACGTCTGGTCAACGACGAAGGCATACTCAACGACCGTGTGCTGGGTCTGGATAGCAATGGCGATATCCTTGGCCGCTATTTGCGCCGCGCATCGAAAAATCTGCGCTTCAAGTCCGACGACGAAGTGGAAAAGATACAGGCGGACATGCCCAAAGGTTTGTTCGTGCAGTTGCCGGTTCACTTTTACATCCTGATGTTTCACCTCGAACTGCACCACTACCTGTGGGTGCACGTGAACGACATCGCACCCTATGCGTATCAACCGGAACTGAAGAACAAGCTAATCCTGCCAGAAGAGCAGACCGACCTGATCGACATTCTCACTGCCGAGATGGATGTGTTGATGGACGACATCATCGAAGGCAAATCCGGCGGCACCACCGTGCTGTGTGCCGGGCCGGCGGGTGTGGGCAAGACACTCACAGCGGAAGTGTATGCGGAGATCATCCGCCGACCTTTGTACCGCGTGCATTCTGGGCAACTGGGACTGAACGTGGCAGCGATGGAAACGGCGCTGAAAGAAGTGCTCACCCGCGCCCAGCGCTGGGGTGCGGTGATGCTGATCGACGAAGCCGATGTATATATCCGCCGCCGCGACGACAACATCGCCACTAATGCAGTGGTCGGCGTGTTTCTGCGCGTGCTGGAATATTTCAACGGACTGCTGTTCCTGACCACGAACCGCGTGGACGACATCGACGAGGCCATCGTTTCGCGCTGCATCGCGCTCATCAAATATCACCACCCAGAAGCGAAGGCTAGACGCCGTATCTGGCGCGTGATGACAGAACAATTCCAGTTGGCGGTGGATGATGAGTTGTTGTTTCGCTTGGTAATCCCCCCTGAAATTAGCATGAGATAGAAGTAGAATTTTCTCACTAAGCAATGGAGGGAGTTTTACATGAAGACATCACGCTTTTCAGATAGCCAGATCATCGGTGTACTCAAGCAAGCAGAG
>JAQUAI010000020.1 GCA_028687335.1 Gallionella sp. | reverse complement strand
ACAGCAGACTCAAGGAATTAGTACATCGACATCGAGGATTTACTCAACAGCAAAAACAGGTGCTAGTCGCAGAGTATTTGGCCAGAAAAAATATCCAAAAACCTCCACGAAATGTCACTTAACTCCACGATTTATATTGAAGGCGATGGCTTGGCTTGGCTTGGCTTTCTCGTTCCCAGCCTTCGCTCGATCCCACACCGCGCGATCCACTCGCCTTACAACTCGCCCTGCGCCATACGCCGGGGCAGGCTGTTTATCTGGCGCGCCCCTGCCAATATGCCGCGCCAGATGGAACGCGAAAATGCGCTTCCCGCTATTGGACTAGTCACCGCTTTGCACCGGAAGTTATCGCCGCCACCGATCACGCGATCAGCCAACTAAAACAGCGCTACCGCGCGCACTCGCTCGTGCTGGTAGGCTACTCCGGCGGCGGTGCGGTAGCGGCGCTGGTCGCAGCACGCAGACAAGATGTGGCGCATCTCATCACCGTCGCTGGCAACCTCGCCCCCGACACATGGACAACTCTGCACCATGTCAATCCGCTCACCGGCTCGCTCAATCCGGCGAATAGCTGGCAAGCATTGCAAACCATCCCGCAAACTCACTTCATCGGAGCTGCGGACGACAACATCACAAGTGCCGTATTCGCGGCTTATGCCGCTCGCTTTCCGCCGGAACGCCGCCCGCGCGCCATCTCCATAGCGGGGTTCGACCATCATTGCTGCTGGGTAAAGCAATGGCCCAGTTTATTCGCGCAGAGTGCGGCTCAAGGCCACCTCGCCACACCGGCACCTAAACAGTAGACCACCACTCCGGCGAATAAGCAGCGACTTGTTTGGCGTTGCTTGCCAGTTGAGAATTAATCCGATTTTTTGCGCGCCACCATGTCAATCAGTGCCGACATTCCACTATGCCCCGCACCTTCCCGAATCACATCATCGTGTTCGACCAGATGCACAATCTCCATATCGGAAAAGGCTTCGCGCAACATCATTTCGGTGTACAGGTTTTCGACTTGAGACGGGCCACCAGTGCGGTAGTCCAACTGACGCGGCGTGTAGCCTTGCAGCAAAAGTAAACCACCCGGCAGCAAGTGTTGCTTCAAAATTTCGAATTGCCGCGCACGCAATGACGGTCCGACAAACTGGATAAAAATAGCAGCAACGACAGCGAACTGTGCCCCCTCCCAACTCATCATATCGGCCAGTTCAAATCGCATCGACACACCACGCTGCTGCGCCAACTTTTTCGCTTTCGTCTGCGCCACAACAGAAGTGTCCGACGACAACACATGCAAACCCTGCTCGGCCAACCACACACCGTTACGTCCCTCGCCATCAGCCACGGCCAGACAAGACATGCCGGGTTTCAGCAGATGCCGCTGCGACACAAGAAAAGCATTCGGCTCCGTACCGAAGTGATATTCGTCACCGGCATAACGTGCATCCCACACACTCATACACCGCTCCACACATACCACCACCCGCTGAGTGTGATAAATGAAAGAATCAGCCCCACCGCCACCATCAGGTTCGCCAGCGGCGGATCAAGATCGTGTTCGCTCGCCACAATGGCGGCGGTAATCATCGGCGGCATCGCCGCTTCAAATAAGGTCACTTGTATCGCCTGCCCGTGCGCGCCGAGCAATTGCACGTAGAGCAGATAGATCGCCAGCGGTGCCAGAAATAATTTAAAGCCCAAACCGAGTGCGAGATTGCGCTTATGTTCCGCGATGTGCCCCAAGCGCAATTGCATCCCCACCGAAAGCAACGCCAACGGTGCGAGCGTATCGCCCAAGCGTTTCAATAACACGCTGAACCAATCTGCATACTCGACAGGAATGAGCAGCAGCGCGATGCACAGCGAGATGAACGGCGGAAACAACGCGATGCGTTTCACGATTTCCGCTGCTGTCGGCCTGCCCGATGAATAGATACCCGCCACCGTAATACCCAACACCGAGAGCGCAAAGAACGAACCAAGTTGATCGGCAATAATGGCCGTACTCAAGCCCTCTTTACCGTAGAACGCCTCCACCATCGGCAAACCGAAGAACGAGGTGTTGCCCAAACCACCAACCAATATCAGCGCCCCCGTTGTGGCGCGCGACAAATTCAGCCAACGCCCCATCAGCCAGAAAAACCCCGCCGACAGACCAAACACCAACCAAGCCATCAACCCCGTCAGCAACACATCGCCAGAAAGTTCAAGTTCGTGGATGTACAACAACGTCAGCGCAGGCAGCGAGACATGAATGATGAAACTATTGAGTGTGGCCGGTGCGTTGTCTGGCATGCGCTTGAAGCGGCGCAACAACATGCCCGCGATGAAGCAGAGGATGAGCAGGAGAAGGTTGTTCATTCGTTCGTCATTCCCGTGCAAACGGGAATCCAGTAATTAAATAATTCCGCGTAGCGGGCAAAACCTAACTGCATATTGAATAACTGCGCTGGATTCCCGTTTGCACGGGAATGACGGAGTCACAGAATTTCCAGCCACAAATCTCGCCAATCCGGATTTCCAGCCTCGATCAATTCAATCTTCCAAGCGCGATTCCATTTCTTGATCTGTTTTTCTCGTGTGATTGCAGATGCGATGTCCGTATGCAGCTCGTAATACACCAAAATATGGATGCCATATCGTTTGGTAAAACTTTCAACGAAATCACTCTTGTGCTCCCAAGTTCGCTTCACCAAATCACTGGTCACACCCACATAAAGTGTACCGTTGCGTTGGCTGGCAAGAATGTAGACACAAGGTTGTTTAAACATCACATTCCTTGAAAGCTATCTAGAAAAACACAGCACGTCATTCCCGCGAAAGCGGGAATCCAGCAATTAAATATTTCCGCGCAGCGGGCAAAACCAACTGCATATTAAATAACTGCGCTGGATTCCCGTTTGCCCGCAGGGCAACCTGTCCTGAGTTTATCGAAGGGCGGGAATGACAAACTAGTGAGGGATGTTGGAAGAGATGAACGCCTTCAATGTCGCCACATCCGCATCCATCACCTCACAGCGTTGCGGTAAGTCCTCGATCCCTTCCAAGGCCGCTGGACGCTCAGGCTGGCGACCCAATGCCTCTTGGATAGTCTCGGCGAATTTGGCGGGGAGTGCAGTCTCTAGGCAGATGAGCGGCAAGCTAGGGCGACGTTGTTCCAAACCCACTTTCAATCCGTCAGCCGTGTGGGTATCGATCATTACACCGTACTCTTCCCATAGCTCACGGATGGTTTTCAAACGGTCTTCATGCGTGCTCTTGCCCGAAGCGAAATCGAACTTGGCCAACTCGTGCCAATAGTCCGTTCCCTTAATATCAAACGAACCACCCGCATCCACTTTGCTCCAGAACTCGCGCACTTTCGCACCATCGCGCCCGACCAAGTCGAACACGAAGCGCTCAAAGTTGGAGGCTTTGGAAATATCCATCGACGGACTGCTGGTCTCGTAGGTGTGATCGGTGCCACGTGGACGATAGACTCCGGTGCGGAAGAACTCGTCTAGCACGTCGTTCTCGTTGGTCGCCAGGATCAACTGACCGATAGGCAAGCCCATCATGCGCGCGATGTGGCCTGCGCAGATGTTGCCGAAGTTGCCGGACGGCACGGAGAACGCGACTTGCTCGTCGTTGGATTTCGTCGCAGCGAAATAGCCTTTGAAGTAGTACACGATCTGCGCCGACACGCGTCCCCAGTTGATGGAGTTCACTGTGCCGATCTTGTGCGCAGCTTTGTAAGCGTGGTCGTTCGACACTGCCTTCACCATGTCCTGTGCATCGTCGAACATGCCGTTGACGGCGATGTTGAAGATGTTCGGATCTTGCAGCGAATACATCTGCGCACGTTGGAAACTGGACATCTTGCCGTTCGGCGACAACATGAACACACGGATACCACGCTTACCGCGCATCGCGTATTCCGCCGCAGAACCTGTGTCGCCCGAAGTCGCACCCAAGATGTTCAACTCGGCATGGTCTTTCGCCAAGGCGTACTCGAACAGATTGCCCAGCAACTGCATCGCCATGTCTTTGAATGCCAACGTCGGGCCGTTGGAGAGCTCTTGCAGATAGACACCTTCGCTCAACTTGCGCAGCGGCGTGATCTGCTTTGCATCGCTATCAGTTCGGCCATTGCTGTACACCTCGGCGGTGTAAGTCTTGCTGACGATGGCTTTGAGGTCGGCCGCAGGGATGTCGGTCGCGAACTTGGACAACACCGCGAATGCGAGGTCGGCATACGACAGATTGCGCCACGCATCCAACTCGGCACGTGTCACCTGCGGATATTGCTCCGGCAGATACAGGCCACCATCAGGTGCGAGACCGCCAAGTAGAATTTCAGTGAATGTTTTAGCGGGCGCATTGCCGCGCGTAGAGATGTATTTCATTTATCACTCTTCCTTGCTTTATACAGTGAGATAGCGTGCACGCTGTTGCTCAACAAATAATGACTGCTGACTCATTTCATGGCTACCGACTGCCGCGCTATATCCAAAGTTTGTTATCAATGCCTCCAGCATGGGATGCCGTAATTCTTCTGCTGCACCCACGTGATAATAATGCGCCTTGGTAAACACATGAAAATTGTCTGAAGCCCAATTTTTCTCTACTTGTACATTCGTTCTGAACTCATTGCTGTGCCAAGTGGAAAGTATGAATTTGCAAGACAGGTTGGCCAGCAACTCAGCCAAATCATCCTCGTCTTGCTCAGACCAACCATTGAAATAATCTGTATGTCGCCCTGCATAAGGCGGATCTGCATACACAAGATCACCAGCCACAGCGGTTGCAAGCGATTCCCTAAAATCGGCAACCCTAAATTCCCAGTCAGACACCGATACCACACGAGAAATGGTTTGTACCTGATTCACAATCTTTGTGATGTAGGCAGGTGCGAACCTTTCTGGCTTGCGACAAAACGGGACATTGAACCTGCCAGAGCGATTAAAACGCATCACTCCATTGAAACAAGAACGATTCAAGAACAGAAAATCAAAAGAATTTGGCGCGTTGTTGAAACGCTCACGCACCTCGTAAAAATAATCCTCACCAACAGAAAGCAACTTTGCCCCGTGCTCACTCAAAAACTCTCTCACCCCAAGCGGGGTTAAGCGACCAGATTGAATATCTTTGTAGAACTGAATGATGTGAATGTTTGAGTCACAGAGCAACGCCCTCTTCGGCTGGAGATTTAATGCAACCACAGCCGATCCGCAGAAAGGCTCGATCCATCGACCACTCGGCATCTCGCCAACCAAGTTGGCAACCTCACTTACCAACTTGGTTTTTATCCCTTGGCATTTAATGGGGGGGACAAGCGGTGGAGAACTCATTGCGCGTCTTCCTCACCACTCAACTCGTCGTCGCCAAGAGATGCAATTTCTTTTTCATATTTCCGCAAAGCATCCACGCCTCTTTGCTTGTATTCGAGGTACGTCTTTAAATTGGTGTATGGACGCTCAATATCCAATGCATTGGCCATATCTTTGGTCAAATAGAACATCCAATAATCGTCATAGACCTCCTCACCCAGCTTCGCAAAAACACCCGTGCCGTTCAACAGGTGGTCAATCTTTGCAGTCGAGCCAATATTCTTGGTGTTCCCACTTCCCGGTCTTGATGCCGCAATTCGATATTTTGGCTGTGCGAAGAACTGAAAATCTTTAATGACTGATGGGATTTTCTTGATGTCTTTCAACTCGTATTGTTTTCTTTCATCAATCGCATTCAAGGGTTTTGAATAGATCACACCGAGTACAAAATGCCCCTGATACTCACCATACGGATATAGCGTATTTTTTTTGCTTTTTCGATTGCGAAAATATCCGGTGAACGCACCCAAGGTCATGCCATTTACATTCGCATCATCCACTCGGTAGGTACTTTTAATATCGACAGCAAATTTATTTCCTGTCTTCTCATCAACAAACGTCAGGTCTGGGTAAAAATTCTGATGCGGGGACAATTCGACTTTTAAACCGTGCTGCTTTCCAAATTCCACAAACATTGGAAAAAGCAACAACTCAAGAACCTTTGAAACGATCTTTGTATCTACTGAAATAGTATAGATACGCTGATAAACGTCGATAAAACCCTTGATGATCCAATCGCCTTCATTAGTCGCAACAGCGGCGGCAAAAGACTCGGCATGGGATTGCAAATGCTTTAGGAATTGCTCCGAAGACATGCCTTTATACTTTTTCATCTTTTATTTACCTAGCTCTTCCAAACGTAGCTTGGTAACCTTTCCTGCAACAACCCCTAGTGCTTCGATCTTCACGATCGCGGCATTGATGCGCTTCTCGCGTGTCAGATGCGTCAACATGATGAGGTCGGTCTGTTCTTCGCCTTCTTCTGGCTCTTTCTGGATGACGGCATCAATCGAAATTTGTTCGTCCGCCAAGATGCGAGTGATGTCGGCCAGAACGCCCGGTTTATCTTGTACGCGCAGACGCAGGTAGTAGCTGGTCTGCACTTCGTCCATCGGCAAAATCTTCAGGTCGGCCATCGCGTTCGGTTGGAACGCGAGGTGCGGCACACGGTTCAGCGGATCAGCGGTGTGCATACGTGTCACGTCAACCAAGTCGGCGATGACGGCACTTGCGGTCGGTTCTGCACCTGCGCCCTTGCCGTAGTAGAGCGTCGCACCCACGGCGTCGCCTTGCACCACGACGGCATTCATCGCGCCTTCCACGTTAGCGATGAGGCGCTTGGATGGGATGAGTGTCGGATGTACGCGCAACTCAACACCTTCCGGTGTGCGCTTGGTGATGCCCAACAGCTTGATGCGATAACCGAGTTGTTCGGCGTACTTGATGTCTGCCGCATCCAGTTTTGAGATGCCTTCCACATGTGCTTTGTCGAACTGCATGGGGATGCCGAACGCGAGCGCAGCTAGGATGGTGATCTTGTGTGCGGCATCTACGCCTTCGATGTCGAAGGTAGGATCAGCTTCGGCGTAGCCCAGACGTTGTGCTTCTTTCAGCACGGTGTCGAAGCTCAAACCCTTGTCGCGCATCTCAGACAAGATGAAGTTGGTGGTGCCGTTGATGATGCCAGCGATCCATTCGATGCGGTTCGCAGTGAGGCCTTCGCGCACAGCCTTGATGATGGGGATACCACCCGCAACTGCCGCTTCGAATGCGACCATCACGCCCTTGTCTTGTGCGGCTTTGAATATCTCGTTGCCGTGTGTCGCCAGTAATGCCTTGTTGGCAGTGACCACGTGTTTGCCGTTGGCGATGGCTTTCAGCACCAGCTCTTTCGCCACACCGTAACCACCGATGAGTTCGATGACGATGTCCACCTCAGGATCGGACACCACAGAGAACGCATCGTCCGTCACGCGGCATGTGCCGCCAGTGACCTTCTTCGCCAACTCTACGTTCTTATCCGCGACCATCACGATGCGGATAGGACGACCCGCGCGGCGCGCGATCTCTTCTGCATTGCGTTGCAACACGGTGAACGTACCACCGCCGACAGTACCGATTCCCAACAGACCTACATTGATTGGCTTGATGCTCATGCTTTTTTCTTTCATTTATCCGCTACGCGGAATTTATTGACTGACTAGATTCCCGCCTTCGCGGGAATGACGGTGTTAATTGGTGCCGTGTTCTTTACGATAGTTTTCTAGGAAGCGTGCGATACGTCCGATGGCTTCGGTCAAATCATCCGCATTGGGCAAGAAAACGACGCGGATATGGTCAGGCTGTTTCCAGTTGAACCCGCTGCCCTGCACCACCAACACCTTCTCTTGCTCCAACAATTCAAGGATGAACTGTTGGTCGTTTTGGATCGGATAGATCTTCGGATCGAAACGCGGGAACAGATACAACGCTGCTTTCGGTTTCACGCAGGTGACACCGGGGATCTCTGTGAGCAGTTTGTAAGCCAAGTCACGTTGCTTGCACAGACGGCCACCGGGGGCGACCAGATCGTTGATGCTCTGATAGCCGCCCAATGCGGTCTGGATGGCGAACTGTCCGGGCACGTTGGAGCACAGACGCATGGAGGCCAAGATGGTCAGGCCGTTGATGTAGTCCTGCGCGTGTTTCTTCTCGCCCGAGAGCACCATCCAACCGGCGCGATAACCGCAAGCACGATAGTTCTTGGACAGGCCGTTCATGGTGACGAACAACACATCATCCGCCATCGACGCCATCGAAGTGTGCGTCAAACCGTCGTACAACATCTTGTCGTATATCTCGTCAGCAAAGATGATGAGGTTGTGCTCGCGCGCCAACTGGATGATGGCTTGCAAGGTCTCGTCGGAATACACCGCACCGGTCGGATTGTTCGGATTGATGACGACGATGGCGCGCGTGTTCTCGGTGATCTTGGACTTCATATCTGCCAGATCGGGGTTCCACTCTTTCGCTTCGTCGCAGATGTAATGGCGCGGTGTACCGCCCGCCAAGGTAACCGCCGCTGTCCACAGCGGGTAGTCCGGTGCAGGCACCAGCACTTCGTCGCCGGTGTTGAGCAGACCTTGCATCGCCATCACGATGAGTTCGGATGCACCGTTGCCGATGTAGATGTCGTCCAAGCCCACGCCCATGATCTTCTTGGACTGGCAGTAATGCATGATGGCCTTGCGCGCGGCGAACATACCTTTGGAATCGGAATAACCCGCCGAATTCGGCAGATTCAGGATCACATCCTGCTGGATCTCTTCCGGCGCTTCGAAGCCGAAGGGGGCTAAGTTGCCGATGTTCAGTTTGATGATGCGTTGGCCTTCCTCTTCCATCTGCTTGGCGCGTTCCATCACTGGGCCGCGAATGTCGTAGCAAACGTTGGAGAGCTTGGTCGATTTGAGTATGGGTTTCACGTTAATCTCACACAATTGGGTTCGGTCGAAGGGTTGCCGCGCAATGGTAGAATCTGCCGCAGACGCGCGATGACCGCAAGGGGCGCGATTTTACCCGCGCCGCGCCCTCTGCCGCAAATGCTATCTAATTAAACAGAGGATTACCTTGAAGTTACATTTAACCCAACTGCCCACGACCAAAATGTTCACCGCCCACGGCAGCGACTATGTGAGGGTGAACGCAGACCGCTTCGACCACAACATCGTAGTGCGTGCCGAAGAAGTTCGGCAGGATTGGAGTGCCGCTAGCTTTGAGAACTTGAGCGAAGCAGACTTTAACTACTTCCTTGACCTAAAACCGGAAGTTTTGCTATTTGGCACCGGCCCACGGCAGCGTTTTGCCCATCCGCGCCTCTACCGCGCCCTGATCGAAGCGCGCATCGCTGTCGAATTCATGGATACCGCTGCCGTCTGCCGCACCTACAACATTCTGGTGGCGGAAGACCGCAAGGTGGTCGCGGCGATATTGCTATGAGCATCGAACTGACCAAACAGGACCGCACGCAGGCCATCGTCTCCATCGAGCGCTATTTCAAAGAGAACCTTGAGCAATACATCGATCAAAAGCTGGGTAACATCGCAGCCGAAGCCCTGCTCGACTTCTTCCTGAAAGAGATCGGCTCATCGGTCTACAACAAGGCCATCGCCGATGCGCAAGCGAGGCTTCAAGCCCGCGTGATGGAACTAGACATCGATATCCACGAAGCAGAATTCCAATATTGGAAGACCAACGGTCGTGGCTCCAGTCGAAAGTAGCACACACCAAACACTATGAACGAACTTATTGAGCACCGCCCCCCGTTCGTCCCGATAACCAGCCACTTGCCAGCTTGCTGGCTTAGTGGATTGGCTAGTAGTTCCATCAGTGCCGCGCAAAGCGCGGTGTATCGAGGGCGCACTTACTTAAATCTGAAGAAAATACCATGACCCATCCACTACACAACGTTATCACTCAGGCCGAACAAATCATCCTCGGCAAGCCGCGCCAGATCAGACTTGCGCTGGCCTGTATGTTGGCACGCGGACATTTGCTAATCGAAGACCTACCCGGCGTAGGAAAAACCACGCTGGTACATGTGCTGGCGCACACGCTGGGTTTGCAGTTCCAACGTATCCAATTCACCAGTGACCTACTGCCCGCCGACATTCTCGGCGTATCGGTTTACCAACGCGACACCAGCGAATTCGTATTTCATCCGGGGCCGATTTTTGCCCAGATGGTATTGGCGGACGAAGTCAATCGCGCCACCCCAAAAGCGCAAAGCGCGCTACTGGAAGCGATGGAAGAACAGCAAGTGACCATCGAAGGAGCAACGCGCGCGCTGCCCGCGCCTTTCTTCGTGATTGCCACACAAAACCCGACTCACCAGATCGGCACTTTCCCCCTGCCAGAATCGCAACTCGACCGTTTCCTGATGCGTATCCAGATGGGCTATCCCGATGCACAAGCCGAGCGCGGCTTACTCTCCGGCGTTGACCGGCGCGAAATCGTCGCCCAACTCAAACCGCAGATGAACAGTGCTGAATTGCTCGAACTACAACAGCGCGTCAAACAGGTTGCCGTCTCGCCCGCCCTGCTCGATTACGTGCAAGCGATCTTGCGTCACACCCGCGAATCGACGCTTTACCACCACGGTCTCAGCCCGCGTGCGGGGCTTTCGCTACTCGCCGCCGCGCGTGCTTGGGCATTTCTCGACGGACGCAATGCCGTATTACCGGAAGACGTGCAAGCCGTGTTGCCCGGCGTAGTCAGCCACCGCCTGCAAAGCACCGACGAGCGCGCGAAACAAAACAGCGACAGCTTGGCGCACGCGCTGATCGAGGCCGTCGCGATTCCCTGACATCGTGTTTACCCGCTTGCAACAACGCTTCCGCACTTGGCTGTTCCGCCCGAAGATCGAGCAAGGAACTGTCACGCTCACCCAACGCCGCATTTTTATCCTGCCGACCAAACAAGGATTGATGCTCGGTTTCGTGCTGGTGCTGATGCTGCTAGGCGACATCAACTACAACCTGAGTCTGGGCTATGTGCTGACTTTTCTGCTGGCGATGATGGCAGTGATGTCCATGCTGCACGCCTTTCGCAACCTCGCGCATATCGAAATCCGAGCAGGACGTGCCGATGCAGTGTTTTGC
The DNA here is from genome assembly GCA_028687335.1 of Gallionella sp. Taxonomy (GTDB): domain Bacteria; phylum Pseudomonadota; class Gammaproteobacteria; order Burkholderiales; family Gallionellaceae; genus Gallionella. Next base: position 26,009 of record JAQUAI010000020.1, on the reverse strand, counting down.
GGGGAAGCGGCGCATTTCATTTTCCATTTCCATAATCCGAGCAAGCTGGACCGCCACCAACTCATGCTGCGCGGGCAGGATGGAACAGCGGTCGTGATTGACGTGCCTGCGCGACAACACGCCGAAGTCATTTATCCGCAAACCTCAACGCATCGCGGCTGGCTAACCACCGGCAGAATTACGCTATACACCGAGTTTCCGCTCGGTTTATTTCACGCATGGTCGTATCTGCACTTCGATACGCCCTGTCTGGTCTATCCGCAACCGTTGCCGGAAGCGGCATTGCCTCCCGGTGATGCGCCCGATGGCGCGGGCAAACGCGCGGTCGCGGGCGACGATGACTTTGCCGGCTTACGCAACTACGTGGCGGGCGACGCGCTACCTCGTATCGCGTGGAAAGCCTATGCGCGCGAACAAGGTTTGCAAGTGAAGCAATTTTCCACGCAGATCGGCGAAGAGTTATGGCTGGATTTTGCTGCCGCACCGGAAATCAATATCGAACACAAACTCGCGCGCATGACACGCTGGGTATTAGAGGCGGAAGCGCAAGGTTACCGCTACGGCTTGCGCATGCCAGATGGCGAACTACCACCCGAACACGGCAGCGCACACCGCGATGCCTGTCTGAAACGAATCGCTTTGTTCGGGCTAAGTTAATGACTAAGTCCCTCATTTTTGGTTTGTTGCTTGCCATCTTGATGGTGATCGCACCACACGCCGACCATCTGCCGTTGTGGGTCAATGCGCTGTGCGCCGCATTGCTGCTGTGGCGCGCTTATCTCGCCGCCAGCGGTAATTCGCTACCCGCGCGCTGGCTGCTAACACTCGTCACGCTCGGCAGCGTGGGCGGCATTCTCATCAGTTTTCACACGCTATTCGGACGCGAAGTCGGCGTGACCTTGCTGCTATTGCTCACTGCGTTGAAATTCATGGAACTGCGCCAACCGCGCGATGCGATGGTAATGATCTATCTCGCCTGCTTCATCATCATCACTAATTTTTTCTACTCGCAAAGCATCCCCACCGCGCTTTACATGCTGGCCACCTTGCTGGTGGTGGTCACCGCTTGGGTACATCTCAATGCCGCCCGCGTTCCGCTCAAGCCACGACTACGCATCGCTGGTGTATTGCTGCTGCAAGCCATCCCGCTCACGCTGGTGTTGTTCGTACTGTTCCCGCGTGTGCAGGGGCCGTTATGGGGTTTGCCGCAGGATGCTTATGCCAGCAGCGGCTTGGACGACAAAATGTCTCCCGGCAGTTTTAGCCGCTTGTCGTTGTCGGACGAAGTTGCATTTCGCGTCACCTATGCGGAGGCTCCACCGCGCCGCGATCAGATGTATTGGCGCGGGCCGGTATTGTGGGATTTTGATGGGCGCACATGGACACCGGGCAGAACCTCAATCATGTCGCCGCCTGAATTTAGCGATACCGCCAATGAAGTCAGCTATAGCGTGACACTGGAGCCACACAATAAAACTTGGCTGTTTTTGCTGGATATGCCGGAAAAAATCTCCGACGATGCCCGCCTCAGCTACGACTTTCAGATGACGCGCAAAGAGCCAGTGAAAACTCGCTTGCGCTACGAAGCCAGCTCGCACCTCACTTACCATGCCAATTTGCGCGAGTCGGAGCGACAACTACAACGCGCCTTGCAGCTTCCGCCCCAACTCAACCCGAAAGCGCTGGAACTAGCCGCCCGCTGGCGCGCGGAAAGCCGCAATGACGATGCACTGATTAACACCGCACTGCGTCACTTCAACCGCGAAGGTTTCCGCTACACGCTAGAGCCACCCATGCTGGGCGTACACAGCGTGGATGAATTTTTATTCGGCACCAAACAGGGATTCTGCGAACACTACGCCTCCAGCTTTGTATTCCTGATGCGCGCCGCACACATACCGGCACGCGTTGTCACCGGCTATCAGGGCGGTGAATATAACGACACCGGCGGTTACTACATCGTGCGCCAGTCGGACGCGCACGCTTGGGCCGAAGTGTGGCTGGATAAACGCGGCTGGGTACGCATCGACCCCACCGCCGCCATTGCCCCTGCACGCGTCGAACGCGGGCTTGCCGCCGCCGTACCGGACAATGCCGCCATGCCGTTCATGGCGCGCAATCCGCCGCAATGGCTGCGCGAACTGCGCTTGAACTGGGATGCCGTATCGAATCGTTGGAACCAGTGGGTGCTGGGCTACAACACCGAGTTGCAATTCGCATTCCTCACCCGCCTCGGCATGGAGTCGGTGAATTGGCAAACGATGGCACTCAACATGGCCGCCGGGCTGGGGCTCGTTATCGCACTGTTTGCGCTGGTCATGCTGCGCCACTTATTCAAACGCGAAACCGATGTCACTCAAGCGGCGTGGCTCAAGCTCTGCCGCAAACTGGCAAAAGCCGGACTGCCACGCGCGCCACACGAAGGCCCGCGCGACTACGCAGCGCGCATCGCCGCCGCGCGGCCGGAATTGGCTGCGACCTTACATGACATCTCCGAACGTTACATCGCACTACGTTACGGCGAGCATCCCGATACCGTCACGCAACAGGCATTCCTGCAACGCATCCGTGCGGTAAAGGTATAATCCGCGCCACTTCAACCTGCCATTCACATCATGCAGATCACCCGCCGCTTGGAATTTGATGCCGGACATCGCATCCCCAACCACAACAGCCAGTGCAAACATTTGCACGGGCATCGCTATGCCATCGAAATCACGCTATCCGGCGACATCATCGCCACCGAGGGCCAATCCGAACAGGGGATGGTGATGGATTTTTCCGATGTGAAACGCATCGCCAAAGAGCGCGTTGTTGATGCGTGGGATCACGCTTTTCTGGTGTATCGCAATGATGGTGTTGTGCTGGATTTTTTGAACACCCTACCCAACCACAAAACCGTCGTATTAGATGTCGTGCCGACAGCGGAAAACTTGGCTAAAGCCGCATTCGAGCTGCTAGTTGAGGCATACCGCGACACCTACGGCAACCACCTCAAACTTGAGCGCGTGCGCCTGTTTGAAACACCAAACAACTGGGCGGACTACAGCCGCGCTTAAACCTAGAATATCCATTAGAACCGAATCGGTTCTTTCCCCCATGTGAGGGGAAAGGCTGGGCTAAAACGGCAGAAACAGCGCCGTCGCCATCGTCTGTACCACTCGCGTCAGTGTGCGTTCCGATTTCTCTGCTAACGTCACAGCATACAAGTCCAGCCTTCCTATCATCTTGCCGAACTCGCGCTCGAAGCTTAGATTGCGGTCGCTATCGCTAATCTCGTTACTCAACAGCAATAACTGCCCGTAATCATCTCGCGCGTTGGAGAGCTTCCAAACCGCGATTTCCAGATTTCGTGCCACGTTGTAAAGCGATTGCGGATCAATACTGTCAGTGAAATAAAACTCGCTTTTGCCCCCGTGCGCTTTAACCAGCATGGTTTGCAAACCGACGATCAGCGACAGCACTCGGTCACCGGTAAAGTCAGCACGCAATGCCTGATGAATCGCATCCGTTCCCTGTAATTCGTTGATGTCTTTGAAGCGCCAATCGGCACGTTGATCGAACACCTGCCCTACCCATTCTTCCGCCTCGCCAGTGCTGCTTTTGCGCAATTCGCGCGGATTGCGCTTGTACAGTTTGAGCATGAGCAGGCGCAGGCTGGCGGTGTTTTCGCGCAGCTCGACATCGGCCAGCCTGTCCATGTCGGTCTTCACCAACTGGCTAAGCGAGTTACGGTCTTTTTCCTGCGGTACCGATTTACCGCCGTTGGCTGGTGCGGTGGCAGCGCAGGCCGATAGCGTCATCAGCAAAAATAATGCGGCGTAATTTCTCATAATTTCAATTCAAAAAAGGGTTTCCGTGCCTAGCATTTGCCTGACACGATACTATATGCGGCAAGCACACAAACACAATCATCACAGCAAAATTCACCATGCCCGAATTACCCGAAGTCGAAACCACGCTACGCGGACTGGAACCCCTTCTCGCCGGACGCATCGTCACGGATGTCATCATCCGTCATCCACGCCTGCGCTGGCCGATTCCCGCCGATCTTGCCCGACTGTTGTGCAATCAGTCCATCCGCTCGATGGAGCGTCGCGCGAAATATATTCTTGTCCGCTTCGATCACGGCACGCTCATTCTGCATCTGGGCATGAGCGGCAGTTTGCGCATCCTGCCGCAGGGCACGCCACCGCAACGCCACGACCATTTCGACCTATTGCTCGACAGCGGCCAGTTGATGCGCCTGCGCGACCCACGCCGTTTCGGTGCAGTGTTATGGCATGAGGGCGAGCTTATGCAACACCCGCTGCTGGCGACACTCGGCCCCGAACCATTAACAGACAGTTTCGATGCCGAATATCTCTACCGCATCACACGCGGCAAAACCGCCGCGATCAAACTGTTCATCATGGACAACCATCACGTCGTCGGCGTGGGCAACATCTACGCCAATGAAGCCCTGTTCCGCAGCGGCATCAAACCGCAACTTGCCGCAGGTAAACTCAGCCGCCCGCGTTGCACACTGCTAGTTGGTGAAATACGCGCCACCCTGCGCGAAGCCATCAAGCTGGGCGGCAGCACGCTGCGCGATTTCGTACACAGCGACGGTAGCGCAGGATATTTTCAGCAGCATTACTTCGTCTATGGTCGCGCACACGAGCTATGCCGTCGTTGCGGCAACCCAATCAAACAAATCAAACAAGGTCAGCGTTCCAGCTTTTATTGCCCAATATGTCAAAAATGAAAATCCTCGCTTTATTGTTTACCCTGCTCTCGTCCGCCGCCTGCGCTGAAAATTTGCCACGTCCCGATCACATTGTGGTGGTGGTCATGGAGAATCGCGGCTATGCGCAAATCATGGACAAGCTTAATCAAGGCTCATACATCCACTCGCTGGCGCAGCGAGGCGCGCTATTCACCCGCTCTTACGGCATCACCCATCCCAGTCAGCCCAACTATCTCGCTTTATTCAGCGGCTCAACACAGGGCGTGACCAGTAATGTCTGCCCGCTGAGTTTCAGCGGCGACACCCTCGCCTCGCGCCTGATCGATGCTGGGCTGAGCTTCACCAGTTACGCCGAATCATTGCCGCAGGCTGGCGACCCCATATGTGTCTCCGGCGCGTACCAGCGCAAGCACAACCCCATCGCCAACTGGCCTGCACTGCCTGCCGCGATGAATCAACCTTTCAGCAGCTTTCCCGCTAACTATGCCGCACTCCCCACCGTTGCCTTCGTCATCCCCGACCAATTGCACGATATGCACGACGGCAGCTTTTACATGGCTGACGACTGGCTCAGAAAGCACATCGCCCCCTATCTCGACTGGGCGGAAAAAAACAACAGTCTGCTGATTTTGACTTGGGATGAAGACAACTACTTGGGCGGCAACCGTATTGTCACCATCCTCGCCGGCGCGATGATCAAGAAGCAAAAAAGCGCGCAAGCCATCGACCACTACACTGTGCTGCACACCCTGCTGGAAATGTACAACCTCGCCCCGCTCGGCGCGACAGCACAGGCGCAAAAAATCAGCGGGATATGGCAAAGCAGACAAGTGAAACGGTAACTCTCAAACTGCTATTGCTTAGGCGGTCTTTTCGCCCTTGAGAAAGTAGGTATTCTGTTCGCCCGATAGGGCGAACCCCCAAGCTTCGAGTATGGATTGCGCGATATGCCCGAGCGAAGCAATATCGCTTGGACGTATCCAACGGTAGCCGTTTTTTGCGCGGGCATCTTCATATCGGCAGGCATGCTGTTGGCAAAATGCAGCAATGGCACCTTCGGTTACACCCAGTTCGTGAGCGAAGCGTCCTTCCCAGCTTTGGCTTCTGCTGTCCTGATGACGCAGTTGTTTCGCTTGAGCGGTAGCCTCGGTGCTCTGCGGGAGATTAATCACACTTAATGCGCCAACTTCCAGCCAGCCTTTGCTGAGGTAAAAACCGGGCATTCCCTGACGTGAGTCGTAAAAGTAGGCGACGTTGTTATGGTGATTAAATTCCACCGCATGACGATGTTCAAACTGCATGATGCAGGCATGCAGATCATTCTTTTCTTCCGACAAACGAACGATCAGTCCTTTGGCATCACGCCTAAATTTATGCAGCGGAAGTGTGCCGCGCACAAATGCACTTTTGCCCAGCGCGAAGTACATGCCTTGAATATCGTCGCAGTACAACGACCAGAAATTAAAGCGGCGAGCCTGTTTGGCATCGTCGTCGGACAGCAGCGAGAAGTATTCCGCCAATAGGTGCTGTTTGAGCCAGCGCGCCACCATGCGTCTGGCTGCACTACCGCATTGCCATTTCTGCGCGGAGGCCGCCAACCAAGGGTTGCCCCACAGTTTTACAGCATAGTCTCTGAGTAGGGTGTCGATTTCAGCCCCGCTACATTTGGCGTAACGGTCAAGCAGCAGTGTCAAGCCGGTATCCGCATACAGGGGATAGTCGTTAAGTAACAGCAAAATATTGGCGAGTTGCTCTTTGAATTCGGCATCATCTTCGTAGCAGGCATCTTCCACGCTCGCGAGAATAAGCAAGCGAAACAGCCATGAATTTTCGCCGATGCCAAGTGACTCTCCCAGTGTCGCCAGTACCGAGTGGTCGCCTTGAGCCAGCATTTTTTTGTAGGCATGCGCTGGAAACTCCCCCAATAATCCGGCATGCTCGTCCAATACCTCGATCCACTCCGGCGCATAGCCACCGACATGCAGCAGCCCTTGTCTGGTCGCAAGAAATTGTCTTAGCTTGCGCCAGTTTTCACACCCGGCAGGATGAGCATCTCGCGCGTACGGGTCATAGGAAAAATAGGCATTCAGCAAGCCCCGATAGCATTGGCGAAATGTGCGTGGACGGCTGTGGTACCGATCAACAAAATCAAGTAATTTTTCAAAATGCGCGTAATCTTCGATCAGCCGAAAGGCTTTAGCTCCAACCGACTCGGTGCAGCCGTAGCAGATCAACCGTAATTGCCGCGCGCCTTGAATATGGCCGCTTTGTTCATAGCCCAATATTGCGTTTTCTATGGTGGCGGCCATTTCATCTCCCGGCACATCCACACCACCCAGCCATGCCTGTAAACGCGCGCGCTCGGCTTGAATGGATAGCACGTCACCGGGCTTAATCCGCGCCAATGCAACCTGATTCAGATTACGCAGATTGTCTTGCAGTTGATCCAGCGCTTTCACTGTTTAACCCCGATCAAATCCGGCACGTTCCAAAATTGCCGCGCTGAATCGAACCTCGCTCCGGGTGAATTTCATCCGCGCCGTAAAACTCCAGACGTAGTTCGATACGGCGACTTGCTTCCAGCGAGGCTTTGGCGGAGTTGAACGAGTAACCGCCGACCAAAAACAAGTCGCGCACCTGCTCCTGCTCCGCCGGACTCAGCACGTGTTGCTGCGCCGCCGTCGGTGCCAGCAGCACGCACAGTACGCGCTGACTGCGCTGCAAGCTCAAGTTTAGGTTGAGCAAATAGTCGCCGCGCTGGTCGGCAAAACCTTCGGCGACGATGCGTTTAACCCACTTCTGCCCCAACTCATCCCGCGCCACCAACAATACTTCCGACACAAAGCGGCTCAGGTATTGCGCTTTTTCCGGTGAGAGTTGCGAGCTGCCAGTTTCGAAATGGGCGCGATCACCAAAATCAATCACGTTGCGGTTGCGGTCAATGGATATGCCGGGATAGGCCTCGGCGGCTTTTTCGATTTTGATCAATAGCTGATCGATTTCGTGTTCCCGTTGCGCTTTGAGGCGATCAGTCTCGGAAACATCTTTGGTTACGGCCAGCAGTGCCACGCTCATCGCCATCAAAAACAATACCATCAGCGCTGACATCAGATCGGCGAACGATATCCAGAAGGGGCGCTCCCCCTCCTCTTTATTGCGATTATTGATGACGAAAATTTTCCCGAACATTGCGCTTGCCTCAGCCGCCGCTCACGGCATCAAGCGTATTCTCCAACTCCTGTATTCCCTCGCGGAGTAGCTTGACCGAGTCTGATAAGGCTTGATGGAATTCACGGTTGGCTTCGCCCACGGCTTTGCTCATTCCTTCACTGAAGGATTCGTGCGCCACGCCAATAACTTCGGAAACTCGCGCCAGATAGGCATCGGTTTCTTTCTGCGCCGCAATCAGCTTTGCCGTGGAAGCTTCGATTCGTTTGAGTACCTCGCCGCTCATTGAGGCATCGCGTTTGGCTTGTTCGATCAGCAATTGCAGCGTCCCGACCATCGCGGTCACCGAGTCACGCGCGGCTTTGTAATCGCCCAACATGCTACTCAGCCCAGTAGTCGCCGCCGCAACCGAGCCTGCTGCTTGCGTGAGCTGGCCTGCAACCTGACTGGATTTATCGAGCGTGGCGGCTACCCCCTGTCCGGCTTTGGCGAAATCTTTGGCGGCCATGTGCAACGTGTCGGCACCGCTGTTCAGCTTGTTCATCGCCTCACCAGTGACATTACGCATCACCAGCACTGCCGATTTCATCTCGGCCACGGCGCGGTTAACACCTTCCGTGACGTTCGCCACTTGGCTACCAAATTGTTCGACCGCCTTCTGATTTTGGCTAGCAAAGTTCGTCTGCTGCTTGATCCCCGCATCGGTGGTGGCACGAACCTGCTCACTCAGCCCATTGATCACCACACCCATGCGTTGCGAAAGTTCGTCCAGCGTTTGCTGCAATTTGAGTTGTGTTTCACCCTGCGAATGCGTAACAGCCAAACGCATTTGTTCGACAAACTCACCCAACTTGTCGCTCATCACCTGCTGGCGCGCTTCTGCGGCATCCATGGACTCAGCCAACTGCGCCGCCATCGCCGAGGTGCTACGCTGTCCAGCACTATCAACGTCACTAGCCATGCGTTGAAGTGTGACCACCGCAGCTTGCAATGCATCAATCGTTTGCTGTTGCAAGCTATTGATACCGGAAATTTGGTTGCCAAATAAATCTTTCAACTGATGACTGAACGCATCGAGTACATTAGTCAGCATGGTTTGCACTGCCGCGCCTTGATCATCGTGCACACCTTTGACGGATTCGGCGATCTGCGCCAACGGCTCCTTGAGTCCGAGCTCAAGACTGGCAGCAACACGATCACCCAGCATGGCCATGCTGGCTTCATTCGCCGCGATCTGCCGACTGGTTAACTCGGTAAGCAATTCTCTAAGCTCACCTTTGAGCAAACCCGCTGTCTGCGCCGACGAAGACTCTGAGGCTTTGACCAGTCGCGCCAAATATTCCTCACCGGCACCGCCCTCAAACAGACTATCAAGTAGTTGAATGACTTTTTCGACCTTGGCATTGAGCCGAGCAACCACCAGTTTTTCCACAAAGGTGACGATCATCGCCAGTGTGATTGCCAATGCGGAAATAAGGAAAGCCTCCGATACGCCGTGCAACAGATTGGTGAGGCTAGTGCGGACAATCACAGGATTGTCCGAGACGTTAAAGCTTTGCAGTCCAAGCAACAGACCGTAAAAGGTGCCAATGATGCCTACCCCGGTGAATAAACCCGGCAGGTGTTTGAAGAAATCGGCGCGCAATGGAATATCGACCACGATCTCCGGCCTGAAAATCACGCTTGCCGGCATCGTCGAGCGTAAACGTGGTGCGGCCAGCGGACTGCTATTCAGGTCATCCAGCTGACGGTGCAAGGTATCCGCATATTCACGCCAGAGATGTTCGAGTACGCCGGTTTTAGCAAAAATGGGAGTCAAGTCGCCGTCTGGCTTTCCGCCCAATGCCATCAACCGTTTGATCACCCGCGACAGCTGGCGGTTAACCACAAATGATGGCAACAGCATGAAGAACAGAAACGCAAGCAACAGCACGCCGAGTATGGCGGCAAAAATAAGGGAGTGTTGCGGCATATCAAAAAGCATCGGCATGTGTTCGCTCGGCAGATGACGGAATTACACAACGCCCCAAGACCACGGGACGACCAGTGGCGGATTATGACCCATGCTGCATTCGCTTGGTAACGAAATTGGGGCGCACTTCAAGTCGAATGGCTAGCCGCTTCATCTGTCCGATGTCTACTTGATTAAGCTCGGACGACTCATTTGCCCCTCTCAGTCCACTGTCAGGGGAGGAACGAGCTTAGTTCTTCCCTTGAAGCGGGGTAAGCAGGTAATCCACGCAGCAGATGCTCGTACCAGCGGGAGTTAAATGAGGTTCGGTTCTAATGGATTTTCTGGGTTAAATTATGCTTTAATGTACGGGAATTCTTCTCCCGACGAAACCCAATGACAGCCTCAAGCTCGCAGACCAACGACACGCAAATCAAGGCGGTACTATTCGCCGATATTAGCGGCAGTACGCGCTTGTATGAGGTGCTTGGCGACCAGCTCGCATTTGCCGCTATCAACGGCTGTCTCGATATTTTGCGCCGCCTGACCGAAGCTCACTCGGGTCGTGTCGTAAAAACTATCGGCGACGAAATCATGTCCGTGTTTCCCGATGCTGCCACAGCGGCACAAGCCGCTTGCGAGATGCAAATGGTCATGAGCAACCAGCCACCAACAGAAAGTACCCGCGTTGCAATTCGTATCGGATTCCATTGCGGCCCAGTGCTTGAAAATCAGGAAGATGGTGATGTGCACGGCGACACAGTAAACATCGCCGCGCGCATGACCAGCATTGCCAAGTCGCAGCAGATCATCACAACCGGCGCAACCGTGGCGCAACTGCCCGCGATCATGCGCACATCAACCCGCACTCTGGATGCCTTGTCGGTCAAAGGAAAACTGGATGATGTTGATGTCTGTGAAGTGATCTGGCTGGAAAGCGATGACATGACCATGATGGTCGGCAACACCTTGTCCCCGCTCATGATCGAACCCAAGTTACGGCTGATACATCAGGGGAAAGAGTTCGTCATCGACAGCACTTGCCCCTGCATCACACTCGGGCGCGACGAAGAGGCAGATATCGTTATCCAAGATAAGCGCGCCTCGCGCATACACGCAAAAATCGAACGTCGTCGTGATAAGTTCGTCTTCACCGATCTCAGTTCCAATGGCAGTTACCTGACCATTCTCGGCGAGGAGGAAGTTCAGTTGCGCCGCGAGGAAATGGTGCTGCGCAATCGTGGCAGCGTCAGCTTAGGGCACACTTACAAAAAAGACCCCACCGAAGTCGTTGAGTTTATTTGCCTAAGCTAAATACGATGCTGAGTTTTAGGTCAGCAAAACCATTCCCAGCACAGCAACCGTCAGAACCACTCCCACAAGCAGCAGGAGCTTGCGTTGCCGCTTAGTTTGCACCATCTCATGCGCCGGTATCTCATTCACTAGCTTCTCTGGCTGGCTGACCGTAACCGCCGCTTCGAGCGGCGGCGTTACACCTGATGATGCGGCTTGTATTCCACCCGTATGGGGCGCTGGCGACACGGGCTCTTCGGCAGCGTGACGCTTGCGTCGCATGTCTCTGGCTGCTTTTTTGCGCTGCACCTCCTCCTCCAACTTGCGCTTGGCCTCAGCCTCCATCCGTTGCTCGGTTTCTCGTTCGGTTTCCCTTGCGGAAACCACGGCAGCAAATTTATCGGCACGCTCAGATAAGGTTGCCGCCAGCATATTTACACGTTGCGCACGCGCCTCTGCTGCCTTTTTTTGCTGTGCAGCTTCTGCCGCTTTGAGTTCTGTTGCTTCGCTTTTTATCTCGGCAATTTTGCGTGCCAGCGCTTCCTTAGATATTGTCTTTTGCGGCAATTTGTCATTGGGCTGCGCTATGGGCTTAACGCGCTTTCGCGGCGGCTCAGCATGCTCAGGTACGGGATAACTGTTCGCAACCGCCTGCCCTGCTGCCACTTCCGTTTTGCGGGCGAGATTTTTCGAACCAGGCAGGATGATCGTTTTGTCGGTGATATCAAACATCTCATCCGCGCCAATCAAGGGCTGACTTGACCGCGCGGTCGGCAATACTTGTGTCTGACGCACAGTTTTGCCCGCTGCTTTGAGTGCTTGCATAAATTCAGCAGCGGTTTGATAGCGGTCAGCGGGACGTTTAGCCATCGCTCTGCTGACGACCTCATCCAGTTCTGGCGAAACGTCTGGATTGAATTGCGACGGCGGCACGGCATCCTGATTTACCGCCTTGTGCATGATGGTAATCACGCTGCCGGTGAAAGGCCGCTCTCCTGTCAAAAACTGATACAGAAGAACGCCACAAGAATAAATATCGGTGCGATGGTCCACACCTTTGCCGATGAATTGCTCTGGCGACATATAGGTCGGCGTGCCCAACACAATACCGACTTGAGTCAAACTACTTGAATCAATCTTAGCAATGCCGAAGTCGGCGATTTTCACCTGCCCGTCGGCAGTAATCATAATATTCGCCGGCTTAATGTCGCGGTGCACCACGCCGTGCGTATGCGAATAATCCAGCGCATCAAGCAACTGCAACACAATTCGCATGCCGTCCTTGATACTGAAACGGTCTTCGTGATCGAAATATTCTTTCAGCTCCCGACCACGTATCAACTCCATCACGATGAAAGCCATGTCATCGTCTTCGCCGTACTCATACACGGAAACAATCTTCGGATGCGACAAACGCCCCGCCGCGCGCGCCTCGCGGCGAAAGCGACTGAAAGCCTCTTCCATCTCGGACTTATCGATGGAAGACTTCAGTATGGTTTTGATGGCAACAGCACGTTCGATAAGCGGATCAAAGGCCTCGTAGACGACACCCATCGCCCCGCGCCCCAGTTCGCGCCGAATTTCATACTTACCAAGTTTTGTCAGCTCTGCCATTTCCCTCGATCATTCAGCGCGGGCGTGAATATTTCTTTACCCTTTTTACAGTGGCGGATTATAGCTGCATGAAGCAACTCGTTTCCCGCTCTCCGATTGATTTAACGCACTTCTACTTGGGATTCGCCAAACCATAATTACCGATTCCCTAGCCCAAGCACGGCGACTAGGCATAAAATGCGCCGCGTTCGTCCTTTCCCTTACCGCACCTCATGTTCAGCTTTCTGAAAAAAAAGACATCCGATCCAACCCAACCCCAACCTGACAGTGGCTGGATTGCGCGCCTGAAGTCCGGTTTAGCGCGAACCGGCAATCAACTCAGTGACTTGTTCGGGCGCGGCGGCAAGATCGATGAAGACTTGTACGAGGAACTTGAAACCATTCTCATCACCGCCGATGTTGGCATGACAGCAACCAATGCGCTGCTCGCCGATCTGCGCCATGTCGTGCGCGAGCGTCGTTTGACGGAAGCGACGGAGCTCAAGGAGGCTTTGGCCGAATGTCTGCTCAAGCTGCTTAAACCGCTGGCTCAACCCCTGCGCACAAATACGCATTCGCCTTTCGTTATCATGCTCTGCGGTGTAAACGGAGCGGGTAAAACCACCTCCATTGGCAAATTGGCCAAGTATTTTCAAAATCAGGGACAGTCGGTTTTGCTGGCGGCTGGCGATACCTTCCGCGCGGCGGCGCGTGAGCAGTTGATGGTGTGGGGTGAACGCAACAATGTCACCGTAATCGCCCAGCAAAGCGGCGATGCGGCAGCAGTAATCTACGATGCTGTGCAAGCCGCACAAGCACGCAAAATTGATGTGGTACTGGCCGATACCGCCGGACGTTTGACGACCCAAGCGCATTTGATGGAAGAAATCAAAAAGGTAAAGCGCGTGATTGCTAAAGTCATGCCGGACGCACCCCACGAAGTGCTGCTGGTTTTAGATGCAAATACTGGGCAAAACGCGCTATCGCAAGTCAAAGCATTTGACGAAGCACTAGGTGTGACTGGCTTGATTCTGACCAAACTGGACGGTACCGCCAAGGGTGGCGTAATCGCAGCCATCGCCAAAGCACACCCGATACCGGTACGCTTCATCGGCGTGGGTGAGGGTATGGATGATTTGCGCCCCTTCGTTGCGGAAGACTTTATCGGCGCGTTATTGGGAATCGAGACATGATTTCATTCAAGCAGGTGCATAAACGCTACCCCGGCGGTTACGAGGCGCTCAAGAACGTCTCGTTTGATATTACCGAAGGAGAGATGGTTTTTATCACCGGCCATTCGGGCGCAGGTAAAAGCACCTTGCTGAAACTCATCGCTGGTATTGAACGCCCCAACTCCGGCAGCGTACTGGTCAACAATCAAAATGTTGGCGTATTAAAAGACGGCGCACTACCCTATCTGCGCCGCCACCTCGGCATTATTTTTCAAGATCACAAACTATTGTTTGACCGCTCCGTATTCGACAATGTGCTATTGCCGTTGCAAATTTGCGGTTTCGACCACCGCGAAAGCAGCAAACGGGTACGCGCTGCACTCGATAAGGTCGGTCTACTTAAACGCGAAAAAGCAAATCCCATCGCGCTGTCCGGCGGTGAGCAGCAACGCCTCTGCATCGCGCGCGCCATCGTCAATCGACCTGCCATCCTGCTGGCTGACGAACCCACCGGCAATCTCGATGCAGCTTACGCGCAGGAAATCATGGCGATCTTCAAGTCGTTTCATCAAGTCGGCGCAACGCTGGTCATTTCCACTCACGACGAAAGCGTCTTGCGCGACACTGGGGTACGGCGACTTTCCCTGAAGGATGGGGCACTGCAATGACCGGAACCTTCAGCCAACATCTGGCCGTGATACGCAATGTGTTGAAGCGCATGTTTGCTGCCCGACTAGGCGGCCTGCTCAACATACTGGTGATCGGTATCGCACTCAGCCTACCCACCGGACTCTATGTGCTGCTAAAAAATGCCGAAGGCGCGATTGCGCAATTCTCCGGTGCGCCACAAATCAGCATATTTCTCGATATGAGCGCAGGACACGACGCCACCGATAAGCTCAAATTATTGCTGGAGGAAAACAAAGCCATCGCTGGAATCGAATTTGTTGCGCGCGAACAAGCATTGGAAAGCTTGCAGCAAAATAGCGGCCTATCCGATCTCGTCGCCGGATTAAAACAAAATCCTCTGCCGGATGCCTTCGTGATTCAACCGAAAAACAGCGATGGTCAATCCCTGCAAACATTGCGTGACCAACTTGTACAACTCCCTGGTGTGGAGCGGGTTCAACTCGACTCTGACTGGGCATACAAACTTGCCGCGATTCTCAAGTTCGGACGAACCGGTGTGCTGATTTTGGCCATGCTCCTTAGCTTGGCTTTGATCGCGATTACATTCAACACCATTCGCCTGCAAATTCTGACGCAACGGGAAGAAATCATCGTCGCCAAACTAATTGGTGCCACAAATGGCTTCATACGCCGCCCCTTTCTGTATTTTGGCATTCTGCAAGGTTTGCTCGGCGGCATGATGGCTTGGCTGATTACTAGTGCCAGCGTATTCTTTTTCAACACGCGACTGTCCGAATTGGCTCAGCTATACGGCAGCGACTTCGCTCTTACCCCGCTCGACAGCTTGGATGGCTTGTCCCTGCTCGTATTTTCCTTGTATTTGGGCGGACTGGGCGCATGGCTGTCTGTTTCGCGCCACCTGAGCGAAGTTGAGCCACATTAGCAAACTCTTCACAGCGACGTTTTTTTTGGTTAGGATGCCACCCAGCCAGTTTCAATACAGACTCAAATACAACCCTTTCCTGTTTCAATCCCGTCTTAACCTTAAATCTAGCGAGAACCCATCATGAGCGAACACATTCATTACGTCACTGACGCGACTTTTGACGCAGAAGTCCTGCAAGCCCCGTTGCCCGTTCTGGTCGATTACTGGGCAGAATGGTGCGGCCCCTGCCGTATGATTGCGCCGATTCTGGACGAAGTTGCAAAAGAATATGCTGGTCGCCTGACTGTAGCCAAGCTGAACGTCGATGAGAATCAGCAAACTCCGCAGAAATTCGGCATTCGCGGCATTCCAACATTGATGCTGTTCAAAAATGGCAATATTGAAGCAACCAAAGTCGGCGCAGTGTCAAAGTCGCAATTAACCGCATTCATTGACAGCCACATCTAAAGCGTTTAGTGTCGCACCCGCATCGCCTCTCCGATTCGTTGCCAAGGCCAGTCCTCGCAGCTCAATACCCAAAACGAATATGTCATCAGGCTTTGCGGGTTAGCTTTAAACAACTCACACCCTAACTTTCCTTTCGTCACTTCCTCCTCCTCTCGCGCATTCCTATGCATCTATCCGACATAAAGACCAAACACGTTACCGAACTCGTTGAAATGGCTGCGGCCAATCAGATCGACAACGCCAACCGCATGCGCAAACAAGATCTGATCTTTGCGCTACTGAAGAGTCAGGCCAAGAAAGGCGAAAGTATTTACGGTGATGGCACGCTGGAAATTCTGCCGGATGGATTTGGCTTCTTGCGTTCGCCGGACACCTCGTATTTAGCTGGGCCGGATGATATTTATGTCAGCCCAACCCAGATTCGCCGCTTCAACTTACATACCGGCGACTCCATCGAAGGTGAAATTCGCACCCCTAAAGACGGCGAACGCTATGTTGCTTTGGTCAAGGTCGATAAAGTCAACGGTGAAGCGCCCGAGAATGCAAAAAACAAAATTCTGTTCGAGAACCTGACACCGCTGTTCCCGACGCAACCATTGAAACTAGAACGCGATATTCGCGCCGAAGAAAACATTACTGGTCGCATCATTGATATCGTCGCTCCGATCGGAAAAGGACAACGCGGCTTGTTGGTTGCATCACCCAAGTCCGGCAAGACGGTGATGCTGCAACATATCGCCCACTCCATTTCATCCAACAACCCAGATGCCGTGCTCATCGTGCTGCTGATCGACGAGCGCCCCGAGGAAGTCACCGAAATGAGCCGCACAGTACGCGGCGAAGTGGTTGCTTCCACTTTTGATGAACCCGCCAGCCGCCACGTGCAAGTAGCCGAAATGGTGCTGGAAAAAGCCAAGCGACTGGTCGAGCACAAGAAAGATGTCATCATTCTGCTCGACTCGATCACCCGTTTGGCTCGTGCCTACAACACCGTGGTACCCGCTTCCGGCAAAGTATTGACCGGCGGTGTTGATGCCAATGCCTTACAACGCCCCAAACGATTCTTCGGTGCCGCACGCAATATCGAAGAAGGTGGCTCGCTAACCATTATTGCCACCGCCCTGATCGATACGGGCTCGCGTATGGACGATGTGATCTACGAGGAATTCAAGGGTACCGGCAACATGGAAATCCACTTGGATCGCCGTATGGCCGAAAAACGTATTTATCCGGCTATCAACGTCAATCGTTCGGGCACCCGCAAAGAAGAGTTACTCATCAAGCAAGACATTCTGCAACGTATCTGGCTGTTGCGTAAGTTGTTGTATCCAATGGATGAGCTAGAGGCAATGGAGTTCTTGTTGGACAAGATCAAAGCGACCAAAAACAACAACGAGTTCTTTGACTCCATGAAGCGCTAAAAATGCTTTTGACCGGCGCGATTATTTATGTATAATCCGCGCCTTCGCAAAAACCGCAATCAATCGAGGTTGTTATGTACGCAGTCATTAAAACCGGTGGTAAACAGTACCGTGTCGTTTCCGGTGAAACGCTAAAGGTCGAAATCATTCCTGGCGACGTAGGCAGTTCCGTCGTTCTGGACAAAGTCCTCATGATCGCTGATGGCGACAAGCTCTCCGTTGGCAAGCCTTTGCTGACAGGCGCTTCTGTGCAAGCCACTATCGTTTCTCATGGTCGTGGCGACAAGGTTCGCATCTTTAAGATGCGTCGCCGTAAGCACTACCAGAAGAATCAAGGTCATCGTCAAAACTACACAGAAATCCGCATCGACGGCATTTCTGCTTAATTAGACTTAAGGAGCAAGCAACATGGCATCGAAAAAAGGCGGAGGTAGTACCAGTAACGGACGCGACTCGCACTCAAAGCGACTTGGCGTCAAAAGTTACGGCGGCGAACTGATTAACGCAGGTAGCATCATCGTGCGTCAACGCGGTACCGAGTTCCACCCTGGCGACAATGTCGGCATGGGCAAGGATCACACCCTATTTGCAAAAATCACCGGCAAGGTGGTATTTGCGATCAAGGGCGCGCAAAAGCGCAGAACGGTTTCCATCGTCGCTGCGTAAGCAGGCAACAAGGAATACCACAGCCCTATCGTAAGGTAGGGCTTTTTTATTTGCGGTAAAGACAAAATGAAGTTCATCGACGAATCCAAAATCGAAGTTTTCGCTGGTAAAGGCGGCAATGGCGCAGCCAGTTTCCGCCGTGAAAAATATATCGAAAAAGGTGGCCCTGACGGCGGTGACGGCGGTCGCGGCGGCAGCGTGTACGCGCAAGCTGATCGCAACATCAACACACTGGTGGACTTCCGCTTTACCCGCACCCATCGCGCCAAAAATGGCGAGCCGGGGCGCGGTGCGGACTGCTACGGCAAGGGGGCAGACGATATTATTCTGCGCATGCCGGTCGGCACGGTCATTACCGACATCAATAGCGGCGAAGTAATTGCCGACTTGGCTCGTGATGGTGAAAAAGCACTACTGGCACAAGGCGGCAAAGGTGGCCTCGGCAATCTTCATTTCAAGTCGAGTACCAACCGCGCACCACGCCAATGCACCCCCGGCGAACCGGGCGAAACTCGTGAGCTACAGCTCGAATTGAAGGTGCTGGCCGATGTCGGTCTGCTCGGCATGCCGAATGCGGGCAAATCTACTTTCATCCGCAGCGTTTCTGCCGCACGTCCCAAAGTTGCCGACTACCCCTTCACCACATTGCATCCGAATCTTGGAGTTGTGCGTGTTTCGCACGAAAAAAGCTTCGTTATTGCCGACATTCCAGGACTGATCGAGGGTGCTGCCGAGGGTGCCGGCCTGGGGCATCAGTTCCTGCGTCATCTGGCACGTACCCGCTTGTTGTTGCATCTAGTCGATGTCGCACCGTTACACGAAGGGGTTGATCCCGTTCATGAAGCGCATGCAATTTTGAACGAGCTAAAAAAATACGACCAATCGTTGTACGACAAGCCACGCTGGCTAATCTTAAACAAGCTTGATTTACTCGAAGACAGTGCCTCCAGTGTTGCGGCATTTCTGAAAGAGTTCGAAGATTATGACCGCTATTTCACCATCTCCGCGATCAACGGCGACGGCTGCAAAGAGCTAACTTACGCCATCATGGAACATCTGCTGGAAATGAATGAGCTGGAACGCCAGCAAATTGCAGAAGCCGCACAGGAAAGCGACGCTGATACGATCTAGCGAGAGTGGATATGGGAACAGTCATCGGTCAAACAAAACGTGTCGTAGTCAAGGTAGGTAGCAGCCTAGTCACCAACCAGGGTGCGGGTCTCGACCTAAACGCCCTGAGTAACTGGGCGCGCCAGATTGCCGCACTCAGCAACAGTGGCCATCAAGTTGTACTAGTTTCATCTGGTGCTATTGCCGAAGGCATGCAACGTCTGGCGTGGAACGAGCGCCCCACCTCTATCCACGAGCTGCAAGCTGCTGCCGCAGTCGGTCAAATGGGATTGGTGCAAGCCTATGAAACCTGCTTCCGTAAGCACAACATCCATACCGCACAAGTTTTACTTACCCACGCTGACCTAGCCGATCGCGAGCGTTATCTGAACGCGCGCGCCACACTGAGCACCCTGCTCGGGCTCGGTGTCATCCCCATCATCAACGAAAATGATACCGTGGTCACCGACGAAATTAAGTTCGGTGATAACGACACGTTAGGTGCGCTTGTCACCAATTTGATTGATGCCGATGCGCTAATCATTTTGACTGACCAAAGCGGCCTATATACCGCCGATCCGCGCAAGGACAGCAATGCCAGTTTTGTAAACGAAGCTCAAGCAGGCGACAGCAAACTGGAACTCATGGCCGGAGGTGCGGGCAGCCATATCGGACGCGGCGGAATGATCACCAAGATATTGGCGGCAAAACGGGCGGCCCGTAGCGGCGCACACACCGTTATCGCATCAGGACATGAGCGCGATGTATTGCTGCGTCTCATGACAGGCGAATCCATCGGTACCCTGCTGCTCGCGCCGACCATGACATTGGCTGCCCGCAAACAGTGGCTAGCAGATCAGCTGCAAGTAACGGGGAAACTCATGCTCGATGACGGCGCTGTAAAAGCCCTGCGCACCGATGGAAAAAGTCTGCTCCCCATCGGCATCAAAGAAGTTATCGGTGAATTCAAACGCGGTGAAGTGCTCGCCTGTATCGGGCCTGATGGCTCCGACATCGCGCGCGGCCTGAGCAATTACGACTCGAATGAGGCTCGCCGCATCGCTGGGCATGCCAGTCAGGAAATCGAGCTATTACTGGGATACGGCGGCGAGAGCGAGCTGATACACAGGGACAATCTCGTACTATTGTAGG
Organism: Gallionella sp.; assembly: GCA_028687335.1. Classification (GTDB taxonomy): domain Bacteria; phylum Pseudomonadota; class Gammaproteobacteria; order Burkholderiales; family Gallionellaceae; genus Gallionella. Next base: position 5,731 of record JAQUAI010000020.1, on the reverse strand, counting down.
CTGCTTGCACGGTTACGCCGTGACCGTGCAGCCCCCAGAAATATGATGTGGCGCAGAATTAGCTGGCCTTGCCGTAATCCAAATAGCGCACTGCGTTGCGCCCTTCCTGCTTCGCAACGTAGAGTGCCGCATCGGCGGCTTTGACCAGCTGCTCAACCGTCTTATCATCCGCCGGATGCACGCTGGAAACGCCGCAACTCACCGTGACCATGCCATGAGGCGAATCTTCGTGAGCTAGCTTCATGCCCAGCACATGCTGGCAGATACGTTGAGCCACCCAGCGTGCGCCGTCCTCTTCCGTCTCCCCCAGCACCAACATAAATTCCTCGCCACCGTAACGAGCCGCCAAGTCCCCCGGACGCGGCGCGGCGCGTGCGACCTCACTGGCAACACGCTTAAGACAATCATCACCCATTTGGTGGCCATTTCTGTCGTTATATCTTTTGAAAAAATCGACATCGATCATCACCACTGACATCGACTTCTTCAGACGCAAACAGCGCCGCCACTCACGCACCAGCGTCTCGTTGAGAAAGCGACGATTGGCAAGCCCAGTCAGACCGTCGGTCATAGAGAGGCGCTGTAATTCCAGATTGGCGTTATTCAGCTTATCTGTCACCCGCACCAGTTCGCGCTGCATGTTAACCAAGCGCGTCATCGCGGCAAGCTTCGATTGCAAAACCACGCGACTCACCGGCTTCATCAAATAATCATCGCCGCCAACTTCGATACCCTTGGCCATATCCTCATCTTTGGACATAACGGTCAAAAAGATAATCGCAGTCCACTGATTTTTGGATTGCAGTTTGCGTATCTGCGCCGCCACCTCAAAGCCGTCGATGTCGGGAAGTATCACATCCATCAACACAATATCGGGACGTTCGCGGCGATAAATTTCGATTGCCTCGTTACCTGTCACTGCGACCAAAGGAATCGCGTTCATTTCCTCCAGATAGCCAGTGATCGCTTTAACCGCGACCTTGCTATCTTCCACTACCATGACTTTCAGCTTTCCCAGTCCCGAATTCATATCAATTTCCACTTTCAATGAGTGTCGGCGGAAGCAAACGTTGCACACCCCGCCCCGTCTCTATTGCAACAGCCTGCACTGTATCAGCCAACTGATTTATGACCACCTCATCCGCTTGCGCGACAAACGGATGGTGAATCATCACCGCACCGGAAAACGCCTCGACAGCTGCGTATCGCGCCTGATCCGAAGTCAAATTTGCAGCTTGGTTAATCGCCTGAATGTATAAGGTGTGTTGCCGCAGGGCAATCGCTAACAAATACTCGCCGTCATGCAACACGATATCCCGAACATGAAAAAACAACGTGGGGGCATCACTCGCAGTACGTGCAATGTTGGTGGCACGCTCAACAATAAGATGCAAGAACGGCTGAACGCACGCGAGCTGGGAAGATAATGTGAAGTGATAATGATCCGGCAGGCTCAATACCAGCGGGTTATTTGATCCGGCTTGGCCACCTCTAAGCGCGGCCACTACCAAAGCAACCAACGCAATCAGCAGTGCCAATTCAAACACGTGAATTAACTCCTGCGCGAACGCCTATCATCCTGCCGAACCGAGCTTTCCATCCATTTTTTGATACGGTTGGCATCACCGATACGCGTACTCTTTCCCCATGAGTCGAGCAACACGATGATAACTGGGCGTTGTTTGATTTTTGCCTCCATCACCAGACAACGACCGGCTTCATTGATAAACCCAGTCTTGCTGACCACGATGTCCCAAGATGCGTTTTTCACCAGCGGATTAGTATTGTTGAAACGCAACTCACGCCCGCCCCATCCATCAACTGAATGTGATGCGGTGGTGGTAAAAACCCGAATCAAAGCATATTTACGCGCAGCGGCAACCATCTTGACCAAGTCGCGCGCTGTTGAAACGTTGTCGCTATTCAAACCAGTGGGATCACGAAAACGCGTATCCTCCATACCCAACGCTTCTGCCTTGGCGTTCATCGCCCGAATTGCGGCACTCACGCCACCTGGATAGGAACGAGCCAAAGCATGGGCGGCGCGATTCTCCGATGCCATCAACGCCAATTTCAATAGTTCGCTACGGGTAAAACTCATGCCGATACCCAAACGGGAGCGCGTCCCCTTCAGGCTATCCATATCCGCCATGTCGATGGTAATCGTCTCATCCATAGACAAGCGCGCATCGAGCACCACCATCGCCGTCATCAGCTTGGTGATTGATGCAATCGGCGCAACCATCTCCGAGTTTTTGCCGTACAACGGACGTTGCGAAATCTCGTCGTAGATCAGTGCAATATTAGAGCGCAAAGCAGGCGAGGAATGCGGCGCCAAAGCCGTACCATGCAGATTGACATCCATGCGCAAACGCGGCGCATCACTATCCGCTTTGGCAGACCCGATACCCAGCGCCATCGGCAGGGAAAAGAGCACAAAAAATATCTTTTTCATTGCGCACTCACTAAAACTAATTTGATAGCGCCATAGGATACGCCAATATCTTGTAAATTCAAGGGTTAGGCTCGCTTTTTTCTTCTTGTTTCTGAAGATTCCACATTTGCGCATAAACTCCATTCAAGCGGAGCAACTCCTGATGACTGCCGCGCTCAATGACGCGCCCCTTATCCATCACCAAAATCTGGTCGGCATCGACCACTGTCGACAAACGATGCGCGATGATGAGCGTGGTACGGTTTTGTGCAACGCTGCGCAACTCGGCTTGAATCGCTTTTTCCGATTTCGAATCCAGCGCAGAAGTGGCTTCATCAAAAATCAGAATGGCCGGATTTTTCAAAATTGCGCGCGCAATCGCGACACGCTGCTTCTCACCGCCGGACAATTTCAATCCGCGTTCACCTACCGTTGTCTCATATCCCTTGGGCAGCGACTCAATAAAACTATGTATGTGCGCGGAACGTGCCGCACCGATCACCTCTTCCCTTGTTGCCTCAGGGCGACCATAAGCGATGTTGTAATAGATCGTATCGTTGAACAACACTGTATCCTGAGGCACGATGCCGATTGCGGCACGTAGACTGCGTTGTGTTACCGAGCGAATATCCTGACCATTGATAAGAATACGCCCGCGTTGCGCATCATAAAAACGAAACAGTAAACGCGACAACGTCGATTTTCCCGCACCGCTGGCACCAACCACCGCCACCGTTTTGTCATGCGGAACGGTGAAATCAACATCAAATAAAATTTGCCTTTCACTGCCGTAACCGAAGCTGACTTTTTCAAAACGCACTTCCGCATTTGAAGCATCCAACTGCTTGGCATCAGGTGCATCGGCAACCTCGATGTTTTCATGCATCAAGCCGAACATCTTCTCCATATCCGCCAATGCATGGCGAATTTCACGATAAACAAAACCGAGAAAATGCAGCGGCATGTAGAGCTGAATCATAAATACATTAATCAACACCAGATCGCCCAACGTCATGGTTTTTGCTGCCACCTCCTGCGCCGCCAGCAACATCAGCAATGTCATACCAATCGCAATAATGAAACTCTGCCCCGCATTCAACAGCGCTAGCGAAGTCGTGTTACGCACGGCAGCAACCTCCCATCGCTGCATATTGTCGTCGTAGCGCGCCACTTCAAAACGCTCATTGCCGAAATACTTCACCGTCTCATAGTTCAGCAGACTGTCGATAGCACGACTATTTGCTTTCGAGTCCAGATCATTCATCGAGCGCCGCACCACCATTCGCCACTCGGTAATGAACAAAGTGAATGCGATATAAATCACCAATGTGGCAAACGTAATCACCGCAAACCAGATGTTGTATTTGCTAAACAAAATTGCCGCCACCAAGCCAATTTCCAGCAGCGTCGGCAAAATATTGAACAGCATAAAGTTGAGCAAAAATCCGATGCCGCGCGTCCCCCGCTCAATATCACGCGACACACCGCCGGTCTGCCGATCAAGATGGAAACGCAGACTCAAACTGTGCAAATGCTCGAACACTTGCAATGCCACGCGACGTATCGCGCGCTGCGTCACCTTGGCAAAAATTGCGTCACGCAACTCACCAAACAGCGTGCTAAACAAACGCAGCAAACCATACGCAACCACCAGCAATACAGGCACAGCCAACACGGCATTATCGACATCGAGCGCATCGATAATTTCCTTCAATACCAAAGGAACCGAAACATTGGCCAGCTTGGCCAGCACCAACAGCGACATGGCAATTGTCACGCGCCATTTAAACTCCATCAGATATGGAATCAACGAGCGTATGGTTTTCCAGTCGGCGCGCGCGCTCCGATCAGTCGGCAATGTAGAAGAGTGTGATGAGGGACGCATAGGCTATTACGAAAAATTGCCTCAATTATACGCATGCTGCTACGATCAATCACGTATGGATACCGCACCCATTTATCGTGGCAGATTTGCCCCCTCGCCCACCGGCCCGCTGCACTTCGGCTCACTCGTCGTCGCCGTTGGCAGCTATATCGACGCAAAACACCATCGCGGGAAATGGCTAATACGCATTGAAGACCTTGATACACCGCGTTGCGTACCGGGTGCAGCAGACACCATTCTGCGCACACTAGATGCATTCGGCTTGCACAGCGACGAACCCGTCATCTATCAAAGCCAACGTACCGCCGCTTACGACACAGCCCTGCGCAAGCTACAAACCATCGGTGCGGCCTACCCCTGCTGCTGCTCGCGCAAAGAGATCGCCGACTCAGCATTGCACGGCATAGACGGCATCATCTATCCCGGCACCTGCCGCAACGGCATTCCAGATGGACGCGAAGGTCGCGCATGGCGAGTACGCACCGACCGACCTCCTTCTTCTCAAATTGAATTCGACGATGCCCTGCAAGGCCATATCGCCCAGCACATCGAAAATCAAATCGGCGACTTCGTCGTAAAACGCGCCGACGGTCTGTATGCGTACCAACTTGCAGTTGCTATAGATGACGCACACCAAAGCATCACCCACATCGTGCGTGGCTGCGACCTGCTCGCCTCCTCCCCGCGCCAAATTTACCTCCAGCAACTACTCGGATTACCCACCCCGATCTACATGCACCTACCCGTCGCGGTAAATGCCGCCGGAGAAAAACTCAGCAAACAAACCCGCGCCCCCGCGATCACAACCAACAATACAGTCGCAACACTTATTTCCATACTCGACTTCCTGCACCAACAACCACCCGCTGAGTTGTGTCAGGGCAGCATCGAAGAAGGGCTGGCTTGGGCAATAAAAAACTGGCAGCCGGATCGATTGATTGGATGTCAGCAACTGCCGCATAGAAAAGTTGATTGATGCACAGCGAAGGCCCTCAGAAATTACCTGACAAGCAGCGTGGGCATTTGTGCCCACACTACGAGGATTTTGACTTCCCCTCCCCTGTGCGCCGACTCGATAATTTGCAAACAAGTAAGGGGGTAGGCGAGGCTTGATGCAACAACTAGCCGGTCGACCAGGCTGGCAAGAATGCCCGTACTGAGTGCGAAGCGCGAGTTCCGCAACCCCGCTTGGTCTAACTAAAAGGCGTATCAATGGGGCTCAATGATGCGATGTGCCTCCAGTCCATCAAGCGAAAATAAAGTTTTTTGAAAATAAAGTTTTTTAAGAGTTAAGTGACATTTCGTGGAGGTTTTTCCGTCTGTAACGCCCGTGGCTATTGGGCGAAGCGGAATAATTAGACAAGGTGGTAGTCTGATCCGATGAAAAAAACACTGTTCTGTCTGTTCACTCC
>JAQUAI010000030.1 GCA_028687335.1 Gallionella sp. | reverse complement strand
AAAACCTTACAATCCCCATAGGTTCCGCTCTCCGAAGGTTTAGTCCAACAAGGTTTATCTGCCGCCGCTGCAAGTCGCGGAGTTAACACGTTTGGGGAGGGCGGCAGATAAACGCTATTCGTTAGGCCGCCATATGTCAAAGCTTCGACCACCCTCGTCGTTTTGGTTCACGACATTTCCTCTCTGGGGCTTTGTGCCTCTGATGGCACTTGCACCGAAGACGACTGGACTTGGTGCAACGATAGTTCTCGGCACAATTTCAGTCTTAATTGCGTACTTCCCTATTGCTAGAGCTCAATCACTGCATATATTCGTAAAGGCTCTGTTGTTTGTGCCATTTCTCGTTGTATATGCATTTTTACTGTTCTTTCTTGTCTGGGCATTAGCACTTTTTCTCTATGGACCTTAACGGCTCGCAGCCTAACCCTACGGTCAAGCGGAGCTGCGCGAAGTGCTGCGCAGCCCGCTTACCTTCACGTTGACGTCCGCTATTGGGAATCTTCTATGATTGCATCGGGTTAAGTACGGACACTCACTGCCCCCTTTGTTGTTGAAGCAGGTTCACAAACAACCGAAACGCCCTCCAATGCTATAATCCGCGCCTCTTTTAAGGTGCTGTTTCATGTCCGCTGTCCTCAATTTCAAATCTCATTTAGCTGAATCTTTCGCGCACGCTTTGCGCGAGGTTGCTCCCGATTTCGTCGGTGCGACGATTCTTATCGAACGTCCCAAACAAGCCTCGCATGGCGATTACGCCTGCAATCTGGCCATGCAGTTGGCGAAGCCGTTGCGCAAGTCACCACGCGACATCGCCAATGCGCTGATCGCGGCTTTGCCCAAATCCGAAGTGGTGGAGAAGGTGGAGATCGCCGGTGCGGGTTTCATCAACGTGTTCATCACCAAAGCCGCCAAGCAAGAGGTGGTGCGTGGTGTGTTGCAAGCGACTGCGAATTTCGGTCGTATCAATGCAGGTGCAGGCAAGAAGGTTGGCGTGGAGTTCGTCTCCGCTAATCCGACGGGGCCGTTGCACGTTGGTCATGGGCGCGGCGCGGCAGTGGGTGATTGTTTGTGCAGCGTGTTGGATGCCGCAGGCTGGGATGTGACGCGCGAGTTCTATTACAACGATGCGGGCGTGCAGATCGACAATCTCACCTTATCGGTGCAATTGCGCTGCAAGGGTGTCACACCGGATGACCCTTCGTGGCCGGACAGTGGATATCGCGGTGACTACATCGCCGACGTGGCGCGCGCCTATCTGGCAAAAGAGACCATCGTCTCTAGCGATCAGAACATCACTGGAAAAGGTGATGTGAACGATGCTGAAGCCATCCGTCATTTCGCCGTCGCGTATCTGCGCCGCGAACAAGACTTGGACTTGCGCGCGTTCGGCGTCGAGTTCGATGTGTTCTCGTTGGAGTCTGCGCTCTACACCGAAGGCAAAGTCGAAGCGACAGTGCAGAAGCTCATCGCAAGTGGTCACACCTATGAACAAGACGATGCGCTATGGTTGCGCACAACTGACTTTGGCGATGATAAAGACCGCGTGATGCGCAAGAGCGACGGAGGCTACACCTACTTCGTACCAGATGTCGCCTACCATTTGGAAAAATGGAAACGCGGCTTCGTGCGAGTCATCAATGAACAAGGCTCTGACCACCATAGCACCATCACGCGTGTGCGCGCAGGTCTGCAAGCATTGGATGAAGGCATCCCTAAGGGTTGGCCTGACTATGTGTTGCACCAGATGGTGACCGTGTTGAAGAACGGCGAAGAAGTGAAGATCTCCAAACGCGCAGGGAGCTACGTCACCTTGCGCGACCTCATCGACGAAGTGGGCTGTGATGCCACTCGCTATTTCCTCGCCGCGCGCCATCCCGATTCGCAACTGGTGTTCGATATCGACTTGGCGAAATCGCAGAGCAACGACAATCCCGTTTATTACATCCAGTACGCCCATGCGCGTATCAGCACCGTGTTGGGGCAGTGGGGCGGTGAGCGCGCTGCGTTATTGAATGCCGACATGAGCATCTTGGATAGCGAATACGAGACAGCGTTGCTGCAGCGCATGATCGATTACCCGCAAGTGATCGAGACAGCGGCAGAAGACCTTGCGCCGCATCTGGTCGCCTTCTACCTCAAAGAGTTGGCGGCTGATTTCCACAGCTATTACAATGCCTCGCGCTTCTTGGTCGAGGATGAGAAGGTCAAGCTGGCACGGTTGGCATTGATCGCCGCCGTGGCGCAAACGATCAAGAATGGTTTGGCACTGCTTGGTGTGAGTGCGCCGGAAAAAATGTAAGGATGAATAATGAGTAGAAATACAGGCAACAAGTCGGCTGCGCCGCGTAAGAGTAGCCCGTTGCTGACGGGCATTTTGATTGGCATGGTGGTTGGCGTGGGCTTGGCGGCGGGATTGGCATGGTTCATCATGCGTTCGCCTAGTCCGTTCGTGCAAAAAGATCAGGTTGTGGTTAAGCCGCCGATAATTGATCTTAAGTCGGCTCCGGCTGTTGCGCCTCCTGTTGTGTCGGCTTCGTCGGTGCCGGTTGGCGCGGTGTCTGGTGTTGAGGGCGAGAAGCCGCGCTTCGAGTTTTATAAGGTCTTGACCGACAAGCAAGAGACTGTGGCGGCAACGCCGAAGTCACCGGAAAAGACGGTGGTTGAAAATAAGCCGGCTGCCAATGTGCCGCAATATTTGCAGGCGGGCTCGTTTGCCAGTGCAGATGATGCAGAAAAATTAAAGGCTAAGTTGACTTTGCAGGGTATGGAGGTCACAACTGTGACGGTTAATATTCCTGAAAAGGGCGTGTGGCATCGTGTGCGCGTTGGACCTTATAAAAATGCGGATGATTTGAGTAAAGCGCGGGCTGTTTTGAAACAAAATGGCATCGAAGCTACTCCAACTCGCGCGCAATAAGCGTAAATCGATTTCTACGAGGAGCGATAAGTGAAACAGTTATTCAAAACCCTGGTTGTTGCGGTAGCTTTGTTGTTTGGTAATACGGCGTGTTCCGAGGAGGCGAACAAGGGCTACACATTGCTGGTTCCGGCGCAGCCGACCTCCACGCAGAAGATCGAAGTGCTGGAATTCTTTTTCTACGGCTGTTCGCATTGTTTCCATTTGCATCGCGATTTGACGGCATGGGAAAAAACTATGCCCAAGGACGTTGAGCTGACGTTTGTGCCGACGATCTTCCGTGGTTCGTGGGAGCCGATGGCGCGTACTTTTTATGCCATGGATGCGTTAGGGCAGCGTACTCAATTGCACGACGTGTTGTACAAAGCATGGAATGTGAATAATGTTGATCTGAGCGATGAGGTAAAAATTCTAGATTTCGTTGGTGCGCACGGTGTTGATCGTGCCAAGTTTTCGGCGGCTTACAACTCCTTTACCATGCAAAGTAAAGTGACTCGCGCCAAGCAGATGATTCGCAGTTACGGCATTTCCGGCACGCCGACTTTGGTGGTGGATGGCAAGTATGTAATTACCGGCTTGCAGCCCGCTGACACAATACGTGTGTTGAATGAGGTGATTGCCTTGGCGCGCAAAGCGCATCCGGTGGAGAAAGCGGCCAAGCCCAAAAAATAGCATTAAAGTTTGCAGAATAGTTGTCGATAACCCCGTTTAGTTGATGGATAATCCGCGCCCCAGATGGCGCGGATATTTTTCACCTTAATTCGTGCATGCAATTCGATTGGATGTCTAAATAATGACAGTTTTCTCGGCAGATTCCGACTCCGCGCAGCCCGTTCAGCAGGCTCGTGTGCGTGCGGTTGACGGGGTGAGGGAAGATGTCTTGCATCATGACCCGTTGTTGGATTGCTTGCTTGAGTTGACGCGTATCCATGGGCGTCCGAGTACACGCGCCGCGCTAGTTTCTGGTTTGCCTTTGGATGGTAAAAAATTACCACCGTCGTTGTTTGCTCGTGCCGCTGCTCGAGCTGGTTTTTCCGCAAAAATCGTCCGTCGCCCGCTACAAAAAATAGATCCTCTGTTGTTGCCTGTTGTCCTGCTATTTAAGGATGACGAGGCCTGTCTATTGCTGGAGTGGGATGCTAGCGGTGAGCAGGCACAAGTGTTACTTCCCGATTCGGGGCAGGGCAGCGTAAGCCTCAGTCGTGAGGATTTGGAGGCGCGTTATACCGGCGTTGCAATTTTTGCCCGGCCACACTTTCGTTTTGATCGGCGCGCTGAAAAGGTCGTTGATACTCCGGCGAAGCATTGGTTCTGGGGGGCAATATTCGAGCAGATGCCGGTTTATAAAGATGTGATGTTTGCGGCGTTGCTGATTAACTTGTTCGCATTGGCGATGCCCTTATTCACCATGAACGTGTACGACCGCGTGGTGCCAAATTTTGCGGTAGATACGTTGTGGATGTTCGCCGTCGGCATGGTGTTGGTGTTTGTGATCGATTACACATTGCGCTTGTTGCGCGGCTATTTTGTTGATTTGGCCAGCTTGCGCATTGATATCAATATTTCTTCCAAAATCATGGAGCATGTGCTGGGGATGCGCATGGCGGATCGCCCGGCTTCTGTGGGTTCGTTCGCATCGACCTTGCGCTCGTTCGAGTCGGTGCGTGACTTTATTGCCTCTGCGACGGTGACTGCACTGATTGACCTTCCCTTTGCCTTGATTTTCTTCTTGGTGATGCTGTGGATTTCTTGGCCGATGGTGTTCGTTCCGCTCGTCGGCGCGGTCTTGGTTGTGGTCTACAGTCTGATTATTCAGCATCGTATGCAAGAATTGTCTGAGACGACTTATCGTGCTTCGGCAATGCGTAATGCAACGCTGGTCGAGAGTTTGACAGCCTTGGAAACGATCAAAGCGCACGGTGCCGACGGCATCATGCAGTCGAAGTGGGAAAAGACAGCGGCTTTTCTGGCGCGCGCCAGTGGTCATCAGCGTTTGTTGTCGGCGAGTGCGACCAACGGTGTGGCGACGTTGCAGCAATTCATGACCATGATGATGATTGTGCTTGGTGTGTATTTGATTCATAACAACATGCTGACCATGGGCGGCTTGATTGCATGTACAACATTGGCCGGACGAGCGCTGGCCCCGTTGTCGCAAATGGTGGGTTTGCTGTTGCAGTATCAAAATGCTCGGGTTTCGTTGAAGTCGCTCGAAGGCGTAATGTCTAAAGACCGCGAGCGGATGAATGAAAAAGCGTTCGTTCATCGCCCTGAAATGCGCGGTGAAATCGAGTTCCGCGATGTGTCGTTTGTTTATCCGGGACAGGAAGAGCCGGCGATTAAAAATATCTCGTTCAAGATTCGTCAGGGTGAATGCGTTGTCATTATCGGGCGAGTGGGTTCCGGTAAGACTACGTTACATAAGCTGATGTTGGGTTTGTACACGCCTAGCGAAGGTGCGGTTTATGTTGATGGTGTGGATGTGCGTCAGCTCGATCCGGCTGATTTGCGCCGTAATATCGGCTATGTGGCGCAGGATACGATGTTGTTTTACGGTAGCTTGCGCGAGAACATCGCCATTGGTGCGCCTTTTGCCGAAGATCAAACGATTATTTATGCCGCAGAGCGAGCTGGCTTGGCCGACTTTGTTAATCGCCACCCGAAGGGGTTCGATATGCTGATCGGCGAGCGTGGTGATACCTTGTCGGGCGGTCAAAAGCAGGGAGTGGCGATTGCGCGTGCGCTATTGCTTGATCCGCCGATTTTGCTGCTAGATGAGCCAACTAGCTCAATGGATTATTCTTCCGAAGCGCAATTCAAACACCAGCTCGGTCAAGCGGCGGCACATAAGACCGTCGTTATTGTGACGCACCGTCAAAGCTTGCTTGATCTATCCAGCCGAGTGATTGTGATTGACGGTGGCAAGGTGGTGGCAGATGGAGCGCGCGAGCAAGTGCTGGCTGCCTTGAAGTCGGGTAAAGTCGGGCGGGCATCATGATTCAGTTCGATAAAGAAAAATGGCAGCAACGAGACGAAAAGCTTCGTGCTTGGCTTGATCGCGTCTGGCTCAAAATAGATGCGCGTAGCGGTCACTTGATGCAAAGCTGGAAAGAAGAGGGCGAGCGGCCAGAGGAAGACTTTGTCGCCGATGCTGACCGTCATATCATTTATCAAGAGCCGCTGCGTGCCCGAGTGCTGTTGCGTTTGGCGGGAGCTGTTGTGGTCATTTTCATTTTGTGGGCCGCGCTGGCCGAGGTGGATGAAGTGACCAAGGGCGAAGGTAAAGTTATTCCGTCTAGGCAACTTCAGATTTTGCAAAGCTTGGATGGCGGCATTGTTTCTGAGATAAGTGTAAAAGAAGGTCAAATTGTAGAAGCGAATCAGGCGCTGCTTAAGATAGACTCCACGCGCTTCGAGTCTTCCCTGCGTGAAAATCGCTCACAGTATTTTTCTCTTTTGGCTAAGGCTGCGCGTTTGCGAGCTTTAACCGAAGGAAGTGATTTTGTTGTTCCGCCTGAGTTTGGTCCAGAGGACATGCTGTTGCTGGATGAAGAGCGTCGTTTGTATATGGCGAGATCCAGCGAATTAAGTGCGCAGGTATCGATTGCGCGGCAACAAATGTCGCAACGGCAGCAGGAGTTGGCCGAGGCGCAGGCGAAACGTGAGCAAGCTGCGCAAGCCTATCAATCCTCGACAAGAGAGCTTGAGTTGACGAGACCTCTAATCACTTCGGGGGCGGTTTCTGAGGTGGAGTTGATGCGCTTGGAGCGTGATGTGGGGCGTTTCAAAGGTGAGCGTGACATGGCATCGGCGCAGATTTCACGTAGTCAATCTGCCATCGCCGAAGCGAATCGCAAGATTCAAGAGGTTGAACTGAATTTTCGTAATGAATCCGGCAAGGAGTTGGCGGAAACGATGGCCAAGCTGAATGCCTTGTCCGAGGGTAATGTGGGTCTGGAAGATAAGGTGAAGCACTCGATTATTCGTTCGCCTATGAGGGGTACGGTTAAGCGTTTGCTGGTAAATACAGTGGGTGGCGTAGTGCAGCCGGGTAAGGATATTGTCGAGGTTGTGCCGCTGGAAGATACGCTGATGTTGGAAGCCAAAGTTTTGCCACGCGATATTGCGTTCTTGAGTCCGGGGCAAAAGGCGATAGTGAAATTTACCGCTTATGACTTTGCTATTTATGGCGGGTTGGAGGCGACCTTGGATCAAATTGGTGCCGACTCGCTTGTGGATGAAAAAGGCAATGCCTTTTATATCGTGCGGGTACATACCAATAAACCGGTCTTGGGCGATAACTTGCCGATTATTCCCGGCATGGTCGCTGAAGTGGACATCATAACGGGCAAAAAGAGTATTTTGGCCTATCTGCTGAAGCCTGTTTTACGGGCAAAAGAAGCGGCATTTACGGAGCGGTGATGGGCGTGAGGAAATTGGCGGTTACAGTGATAGAGCATAGTTTTGTGCTGCAAAGCGGCGAATTACTTTCCCGCTGGGTGGAAGCATTTCCAAGTGCGGTTGCGGTCGCGGCGGATGGTGTCGGGGTGTCCGAGGAGTTGTTGCTTTGGGTTCGTATACCGCAGGGGCAGTCTCCTGAACTGTTGTTAGGCAGCATAAAGCGCAGAGTGAATGTAAACACAAAGCTGATCGCGCTAAGCGACACCCCCAATGACGACGAAGGTTTGGCTTGTTTGTCTGCGGGGGCAAGTGCCTATATCAATACCCATGCCACTCCAGAGGCGTTGCGGCAGGTGGCAGAAGTGGTTGGGCAAGGTGGTTTGTGGATAGGCGCAAGTCTGATGCAGCGGCTGTTGCGTTCGTCGGTCGCCTTAGTGGCGACGCAGCCTACAACCAAAAATAAGCTACATGTATTAACTGGGCGTGAGCGTGAAGTGGCTGAAGCTGTCGCGCGTGGCGATAGCAATAAAGAAATAGCGAAACAACTCAACATCACCGAACGTACCGTCAAAGCGCACACAGCCTCCTTGTTTGAGAAGCTCGGTGTGCGTGACCGGCTACAACTCGCGCTGGCCGTCAACGCCCAGCGTTATCTTTAGTAAATTCCCGTTTTACTGTACCAAGGTACAGTATCTACACATCATGCCTTGGACTAAAGTCCGAGGCATATCTATATCCTCATCTGGAGTTTTATCATGGCACAAACAGCAAACATCGTCGGTAAGGTTGTCATTCTGCAAGGGCAAGTAATTGCCAAGTCGCCGGATGGTACGCAGCGCCAGCTGAAATTGGGTGATGTTGTGCATGAAGATGAGGTCATTACCACTGGGCCTGGTAGCAAAGTTGAAATTGCGTTTGATGACGGCCACACATACCTTTTACGGGAAAAAGAAACGGTCACGCTTGATAGCATTGTTATTGGTGCTGATCTGGATGCGAAGGAAGCCTCGCTGCTTGATCGTGTTGGAGAGGCAGTCGACATCAACCGTGCTTTGGCCGAAGGCAGTAGCCTAGATAGTTTGCTCGAAGAAACAGCGGCAAACCTAAACGGTAGCGGGGCTTCTAATGACGGACATGATTTTGTCCGCGTATTGCGTATTGCTGAAGCCCTCGCTCCTGCAAATTATGATTACTTGGGTACTGGCGCATCGCTGAACGATCCTCGTTATACGGAGGGGGCGTTGTTGGCTGGAAATGTTGTGGCTGTAATTTCGACTGGGGTTGGGGTGGTGGTCGAAGATGTGGTGCTCAGCACTGCAGGCGTTCTGACAATCACGGACTTGAACGCTGGTCAAGCTGCATTCCAAGCCCAAGCTGGCACGGTTGGCGCGTATGGCACCTTCACCCTGGCAGCGAACGGCGCATGGACCTTCGCATTGGACAACACCAACACCACCGTCCAAGCACTGGGCGCAGGTGGCACCCTGA
>JAQUAI010000004.1 GCA_028687335.1 Gallionella sp. | reverse complement strand
GACAAGGAGTTTTATCGCGGGATGTGGCAAACACTGACCGAGCAAGGATTGTGGCGTGGCGAGATAGGGAACAAGCGTAAAAATGGCGAGATATATCCCGAATGGCTGACCATATCTCAAGTGCTCGACGAGCGGGGTAAGCTGACTCATCACATCGCCGTATTTCTTGATATTACCGAGCGTAAAAAGGAAGAAGAGCGCATTCAGTATCTGGCTAACTTCGACGTACTCTCCGGTTTGCCTAACCGCTACTTGTTGAATGATCGCGCCGAGCAGGCAGTTGCACAGGCGCAGCGTCACCAGTCTAAGGTGGGCTGGCTGTTTATCGACCTCGATCATTTCAAAAACATCAACGACTCGCTCGGGCACGATGTGGGCGACGAGTTGCTTAAACAGGTCGCGCTACGTCTCAAAGCCTGTCTGCGCCGTAGCGATACACTGGCGCGATTGGGTGGTGACGAATTTATCGCGGTGTTGACCGATGTTGCGGAAGAAAACGAAGCGGCATATGTCGCCGAAAAAATGATCGACACGCTGTCGCGCCCGTTTGAGGTGGGTGAGAGTCGTTTGCATATCACTCCCAGTATCGGCATTAGTCTCTATCCTGACGACGGCGAAACACAGGTGCAGTTGATGCGTAATGCTGACCTGGCGATGTATCGTGCCAAGGATAGCGGGCGCAACCGTTTCGCATTCTACGAAGAGGAAATGAATGCTAAGGCGATCAAGCGACTGCGTTTGGAAAACGATTTGCGCAGTGCTATCGGACGCAAAGAGTTGCTGCTGCATTACCAGCCAAAAGTGTGCGTTGCCGACGGTAGTGTGGTTGGGATGGAGGCATTGTTGCGCTGGCAGCATCCCGAATTTGGATTTGTATCGCCTGCCATATTTATTCCCGTGGCGGAGCAGAGCGGGCTGATTAATGAGATCGGTGATTGGGTGTTGCGGCAGGCTGCATTGCAGGCGCGTATTTGGCAATCACAAGGCTATGAGGTTTTGCCCATTGCGGTGAATTTGTCGGCAGTGCAGTTTCAACAAAGTGACTTAGTTGATCGCATCCAGAATATTGTGCGCGATGTCGGTCTGGATTCGCGCTATATCGAGTTGGAGTTGACCGAAAGTATGTTGCTGGCCATGGGTGATGCCAGTGGCGCGGCAACGCTGACACGTTTGCACGATGCCGGGTTTGCGTTGGCGCTGGATGATTTCGGCACGGGCTATTCTTCGCTAAGTCGATTGAAGTTGTTACCCGTGCAATGTCTGAAAATTGACCAGTCTTTTGTGCGCGATATTGCCAGTGATCCCAATGATAAGAGTATTGTGAGTGCCACTGCGGTGTTGGCGCATGCGTTGGGGATGAAGGTGATCGCGGAGGGCGTTGAGCATCGCGACCAGCTTGAGTTTATTACCGAGATGGGCTGCGAGGAATATCAGGGATATTTGTTCAGTCAGCCAGTTGCTAGTGATGAGGCAATTCGCTTCTTAAGGAAATTATGAGGGGATTATGAAACTCAATACCCGATTCCTTTTGCTGCGCAGCGCAATCTTTTTAGTGTTTGCGTTGTTGTCTTGGCTGGCGTTTATGGCAATGGTGAATGCCATTAACGAGCAGTGGGGCAAAGAGTTTGCGGGGCGGCAAGTTTTGTTTGATAAGCATCGCACGCTTTCGCCTTTGATTCGGGAAATTAAGTTGGCCCGACAGATGGCGGCAGAGCCTGCTTTGCTGGCGATGGCTTTGCATGAGGAGGACGCGGTGCTGAGGCAGCGGGCAGTCAGTGTGATGGAACGCTACCGCTTTGATTATCGGGATCACAGCTATTTCGCCGCATTTGCGCGCAGCGGCAATTATTATTTCAATGATGCCGACGGTACCTATTCCGGCAAGCAATTTCGCTACACACTTTCCCCAAAAGAAAAAAATGACCGCTGGTTTTATGCCACGTTGGAAAACGGCAAAGACTATCAGGTCAACCTTGATCCCGATACGCATTTAGGCGTGGTGAAGGTGTGGATTAATGTGTTGCTGAAAGACGGCAATAAAGTGCTGGGGGTGGTCGGAACGGGTATCGATCTGACCGCCTTTTTGAAGGAAAGTGTGAGCATTGAGCAACCGGGCGTGCACAATTTTTTCATCGATCAGCGTATGGCTATTCAGTTATCCGAAGATGATAAGCTGATTGATTTCGCCAGCATTGCCAAGGATGAGAGCGAACGGATCAAGATTGATGTGCTATTCAAGAATCCACTCGAATTGCAGCAGCTGAAGAGGGAACTTGCCGAACTGGAAAAGCGTCCGCAGTCGGGGGAGGTGCGCACGCTGTGGATAAACTACCAAGGGGAAAAGCATTTGCTAGGCATTGCTTATTTGCCTGAAGTGGGCTGGTTTGACTTGACGCTGATGAATGAAAAAAGTCTGACGGTGATACACGGCTTTGCTTGGTTACCGCTGTTATTTGTTGTGCTTTTTCTGGTGGCTATGTTGATTCTGAATGTGTTTTTACAACGCTGGGTGCTGTCGCCTATTGCTCAGTTACAGCGCGCAACGGAAGAAGTGCAGCGCGGCAACTACGATAGTGAAACGCCGCTGGTGGGCAAAGGCGAAGTCGGGGCGCTGGCCATTTCGTTCCGTCACATGGTGGATGTGGTACGTCATACCAATCAAGAGTTGGAGCGCAAGGTGCGAGAGCGCACCGAGGCATTGCAACATCTCACGGAAATTGACCCACTGACCGGATTGCTCAATCGGCGCGGCATGACGGATCGTTTTCAAAAAGAAATTGCGCGTCAGGCGCGGCAAAGCGGTTCGCTGGGCATGCTGCTGCTTGATCTCGATTACTTTAAGCAAGTTAATGATACTTACGGCCATGCTGCCGGTGATGTGGCTTTGTGTGCAACGGCAAATATCCTGCGTTCGATGAAGCGCAGCTACGATCACGCCGGGCGCTGGGGTGGGGAAGAGTTTCTATTGTTGTTACCGGATTGCGGCGAAGCCGATTTGCTGGCCATTGCCGAACGTATTCGTGAGGCGGTTGCGGCATTGCGTGTTGAAACTGGCACGCACACTTTTTCTTTTACCGTTAGCATTGGTGCGCATCGGCCCAATACGCCGCAGACACTGGATGCGATGTTGCATCAGGTGGACAAGGCTTTGTATGCAGCCAAAGACGACGGTCGTAACTGTGTCAGATTTTCGCATCGTGAAGAGGAATAAAGAATGTATTTAATTACGCACATTCCTCGTTTTTTCCTTACCCTGTTGTTGCTCTTAACAATGACATGCGCGCAAGCTGAAAAAAAAGAAATCAGTATCGGAGTATTGTCGTTTCGACCTTTGGCGCAGACAGAGCAGCAGTGGCAGCCAATGGCAGACTATCTTAATCAGCGCATACCTGAATATCACTTCAATATCAGTGTTCATTACTATAAAGAGCTAGATCTAGCTACGAATCGGCATGAGTTCGATTTTGTGTTCACTAACCCAGAGCATTACATCACGATCCGTGCTGATTATAGTTTGTACGCGATTGCGACCTTGATGCCGCTGGCAGAGGGTTATCCAGTAACTCAGTTTGGCGGTGTCATTCTTGCCCGGGCGGATCGAAATGACATTAATACCTTGAGTGATGTACGTGGAAAAATTGTGGCCTCGCCTGCCGAGCAATCGCTAGGAGGCTATTTGATGCAACGCTGGGTCTTATTTAAGCAAAATGTGGGTGTTAAAGAATTAAAGCAGGTTCACTTTACCGGAATGCCCCATGACAAAGCAGTGATGGAGGTGCTTAACGGTGTGGCAGATGTGGGATTTGTGCGCACGGGTATTTTAGAAAACATGGCGCGTGAAGGGAAAATTAGGCTTGATCAATTTAAAATATTAAATCAACAACCTTTGACTCATTTTCCACAACAACGCTCCACTGATTTATATCCAGAATGGCCGATTGCGGCCATGCCTGATGTGCCCGATAGCTTGGTTAAGCAGGTCACACTGGCTTTGTTGCAAATTCGTCCAGAAGACTTGGTGGCCCAAAAGGGTAAGTTTTATGGTTTTGCACCTGCCGGAAACTATGCGGCAGTAGAAGCAATGATGGAGCGCCTAAAAGTAAATCCTGAGCGCGCACATGAGTTTGATTTGCGTGATGTAACTCGAAAATACGCACCAGAACTAATCAGTGGCGGTTTGTTGCTGTTACTCGGCATGGTGGCAACGGCTATTTATTTGGCACGTACCAATCGTCGTTTGATACAAAGTACCCATGAGCGAGAGCTGCTGGATGAGGAGCTGCGATTAGCGAACTCATCGCTAGAATTAAAGGTTACCCTGCGCACTCATGAGTTACAGCAAAGTGAGGCGCGTTTCCGGCATATGTTTGAACATCATGCCTCGCCGATGCTGTTACTCGATCCCGATACCGGGATGATCGTGAATGCGAATCAGGCGGCAGCATCTTTCTACGGTTACACAATAGAGCAGATGACGCAGATGACGATCTATCAGATCAACGTCATGTCCAAGGCGGAGATCGATGCGGAGCGTGGCAAGGCGCAGCAGGAGGATCGAGGGTACTTCGTGTTCCCACACCGGCTGGCGAATGGAACAATTCGCACGGTCGAGGTGCATTCCTCCCCGTTTGAAGTGCAGGGACGTGCATTGTCATTCTCCATCATCCACGATATTACCGAGCGCAGGCAGATGGAAGAGCAGATGCATGATCTGGCCTTTTATGACGCACTGACCAAATTACCCAATCGCCGTCTGTTGCTTGATCGACTCGGTAAGTCGCTGGTTTCGGCTGCACGTATGCGTCGCCACGGTGCGTTGATGTTCCTCGATCTGGATCATTTCAAAATGCTGAACGATCTGCATGGTCATGATGTTGGCGACATGCTGCTGGTTGAAGTGGCGGCCCGTTTGTTGCACTGTATTCGTGAGCAGGATAGTGCTGCTCGCCTCGGCGGCGATGAATTCGTGGTGCTCTTGGACGGCTTGTCGGAAAAATCGGGTGAAGCGGTCGTGCAAGCGGAGTCGGTAGCAGAAAAAGTGCGTACTGCTTTGTCGCAACCCTATGTGCTGAAACGCGTGGGTGAGGACGATCCTATCGTTCACCATTGTTCGTCAAGTATCGGTGTGACCGTATTCTGCGAGCATGATGAAACGCTGGAGCAGTTGCTCAAGTGGACGGATATGGCGATGTATCGCGCTAAAGATGCGGGGCGTAACGCCATTCGTTTCTTTGATCCGGATATGCAAACCGCGATTGAATTGCGTGCCGCACTGGAAGCAGATCTGCATACGGCGTTGGCACAAGATCAGTTCCGCCTGTTCTATCAGGTGCAGGTCAACGCCAGTGGTAAGCCGATTGGTGCCGAGGCATTGCTGCGCTGGCAACATCCGCTGCGCGGACTGGTGTCGCCGGCGGAATTTATTCCAATGGCCGAGGAGTCTGGGCTGATTGTTCCGATAGGAACTTGGGTGCTGAATAATGCCTGTGCGCAAATTAAACGCTGGCAGCAGGATAAGGCGATGAGCAACTTGTCGTTTGCGGTAAACGTCAGTGCCAAGCAATTTCAACAGCCTAGCTTTGTTGCTGAGGTGATGATGACAGTGCGCAAATACGGGATTAAACCGCTGTCGCTTAAGATCGAGTTGACTGAAAGTACGGTGCTGGTGAATGTGGATGAAACCATCGCCAAAATGTCGGCATTGAAAGAGATTGGCGTGCTGTTCTCGATGGATGATTTTGGTACCGGTTATTCGTCCTTGTCTTACCTCAAACGCTTGCCCTTGGATCAGCTAAAGATCGACCAGTCATTTGTGCGCGAAATCACCAGCGATGCGGCTGATAGCGTGATGGTCATGACGCTGGTCGATCTGGGGATGAATTTCGAGTTGGATGTCATTGCCGAAGGGGTGGAAACCGAGGCGCAACTCAAGGTGCTACGTCGCTGTGGTTGCGGTAATTATCAGGGGTATTTATTCAGCAGACCCGTGCCAGTGGAGCAGTTCGAGCAGGTGGTGCATGAACGGATGCTGCCGAAATAGCCCGCAGCCCCGTCCGCACCTAATGTTTAACGTGTGTTGGACTGCGTGTCAAAACGGCTGAGTTCCACAAAGGGAGCGGGTTGCCACCCAGCTTTGCGGTGTTCTGCCACGACATTGGTGAAGATGCCGCCGCGTACATAAAATTTGGCAGTCAGACGCATGAAGCGCGGTTGCGTTGCGTTCACTAAGTCGTCAAGAATGCGGTTGGTGACATCTTCATGGAAATGGCCTTCTTCGCGGAAAGACCACATATAAAGTTTCAGGCTCTTCAGTTCGACGCATTTTTCGTCGGCGATGTAGTCCAGAATCAGCGTGGCGAAATCAGGCTGGCCGGTTTTGGGGCACAAGCAGGTGAATTCTGGGATTTCCATGTGGATGTGGTAATCACGAGCGGACTGGGGATTGGGGAAAGTTTCCAGGGTTTTATTGGGTAGTGTGCTCATTTTGTCTAGGCTCGTCAGCATCGGTTAGAATGGCGCGCATTATATCTTCACGGTGTCCGAATTGCGTCTCGCTCATATCAAACTTGCCGGTTTTAAGTCCTTTGTCGATCCAACGCATATTCCCTTGCCGGGACAAATCGTCGGGGTGGTCGGACCAAACGGTTGCGGAAAATCGAATGTGATTGATGCATTGCGCTGGGTGCTGGGCGAATCCAAAGCCTCCGCTTTGCGCGGTGAGACCATGCAGGATGTGATTTTCAATGGCTCCAGCAAACGTAAGCCGGTGGCACGCGCCAGCGTCGAGTTGGTGTTCGATAATTCGTTGGGTAAAGCGGCTGGACAGTGGTCTAGCTACGCCGAAATTTCCATCAAACGCGTGTTGCAGCGCGACGGCGATTCCAGCTACTACATCAATAATCAGCATGTGCGGCGCAAGGATGTGACCGACATTTTTCTGGGTACTGGTCTGGGTGCACGCGCTTATGCCATTATCGAACAAGGCATGATTTCGCGCATTATCGAGGCGAAGCCGGAAGAGCTGCGCGTTTTTCTCGAAGAAGCAGCGGGCGTTTCCAAATACCGTGACCGTCGGCGCGAGACAGAATTGCGTTTGGGTGACACGCGCGACAATCTGTTGCGCGTTTCCGATATTTTGCAAGAGCTAGACAAGCAGTTGGAGCATCTAGGGGCGCAGGCTGAGGTGGCCAAGCAATACCGCACGCTAGAGGCGCAGCGCGACACCACGCAACGCTTGTTCTGGATGGTTAAACGTCAGGAAGCTGAAACGCAGCGCGCTCGCTGTGTGCAGGTGCAGGAAAAAACTCGCACCGAATTGGAGGCTGAGACTGCGCGTTTGCGCGAGATAGAAAATAAGCTGGAAGGGATGCGTAGCGGGCATTACCAGCTTTCCGACGCAGTGCATGTGAAGCAGGGCGATTTGTATGCCGCCAACGCCGAAATTGCGCGCATCGAGCAGGAAATCAAACACGTTGCGGATAAACGTCAGCGACTCACTCAGCAGATCAATAACACCCAGCGCCAAGTTGAGCAACAAAAGCAGCAGCGGCAGGGATTGAATTCTCTGTTGGAGCATTGGCAGCGCCAGCAGGAGGCGGCAGCGGTAAAGCTGGTGGAAAGCGAGCAGCAGGCGGAAATTGAGGCGGAGAATCTGCCGCAGGCTGAAGACACTGCGCGGGCGGCGCAGGAAAAATACAACGCGCTACAACGCGAACAGATGCAGCTACACCAAGGCTTGCAGTTGGCCGATTCGCGCCGCGAACATATCCAGCGCAATTTGCAGCAACTGGATTCACGCCGTTCACGCCTGCTGTTGGAAAAAGATAATTTGCCGCGTCCCGATCTGGATGCCTTACGTATGGCGCAAGAGCAGGTGGTGGAGCTAGAAATTGAACACGCCGGACTGACCGAGCAACAAGCGCAATTACAGGCGCAGTTGCCGCAAGCCGACCAGCGTCGCCGCGAGTTGCGCAATGATTTACAGCAGCATGAGCGAGCACTGGCGCAAACCGAAGCCCGTTTGCATGCGCTGCAACAACTGCAACAGCGTCTGGATAACGATCAGAAATTGAGCGCTTGGCTGCAAACACACCAGTTGGATAAGTTGCCGCGTCTGTGGCAATCGCTGCGTATTGAAAGTGGCTGGGATGATGCGCTTGAGGCAGTGCTGCGCGAGCGTTTGAATGCGGTGTCTCTGGCTTCTTTGCAGGAAGCCGCGACTTGGATAGATTCGCCGCCCGCCAAATTGGCATTGTTCACAACAGCGCAGGTTGGGGCGATGCCCGTTCAGCAAGTTGATAGCTTGAAGCCTTTGCTGGATTACGTTGTTTGCCATGATGTTCAGGTACTACCAGTGGTGCGCGACTGGTTGACGCATGTGTATGCCGTTGCTGATGTGGCACAGGCTTATCGGCAGCGCGCTGCCTTGCCAGCGGGAGGCTGGTTTGTCACGCCGCAGGGGCATTTGGTTGGTGCGCACAGCGTGCTGTTTCATGCGCCGGACAGCCAGTTGCACGGTGTGCTTGCCCGCCAGCGCGAGATCGAACAACTGGAGGCGGTACTGGAAGAGCAGGCTGCCACGGTCGAGCAGGGGCGTTTGCAACTGGGCGAAGCAGAGCAGCATTACCAGTCGCTGGACGCGCGCGTGTTGCCATTGCGCAGTACCGCCAACGAGACTCAGCAACGCTTGCATGCCTTGCAGTTGCAAATCGTCAAGCTGCATCAGGCGCAGGAGCGTAGTAGTGAGCGTATTAGCCAGATTGATGCTGAGTTGCAGGAAAATGCCGAACAGGGCGAGAGCGAGCGCCAGCAACAGCAAGTTGACGTTGAGCAGATTGCCGAGTTGCGCGGCAAGATCGATGCCTTCCAATTGCAGGTAAGTGATGCACAGCGCGCGGCGAATACGATGGATACGGCGTTGCGCGACCAACGCGCGCGCGCGCAACAGGCGCAACACGGCTTGCAGGAGGCGCGCTTTTTTGCCAAAACTTGCGCGGACAAAATTGCCGATTTGAACCATAACACCGAGCAGATCTCGGCTGCGTTGGCTCAGTTTGAATTGGATTTGACCGAGTTGCATACCGACTTGACTGTGAGCGAACAGGAGGAGCCTCAGCAGCAATTGCAGTCGGCGTTGGCGACACGCCAGCTGTGCGAGCAGGCACTTGCCGAGGCGCGCAATATTTTGGATAACGCCACGGTAGTGTTGCAGGGCTTGGAGCAGGAGCGTTTGGCGTGTGAGCACAAGTTGGAGCCCATGCGCGAAAAGCTCAACGAAATGACGCTGAAAGAGCAGGAAGCCCGCTTGCACTATGAACAGTGGGCCGAGCAATTGCAGGGTGTTGATGAGCCGGCACTGCTCCCCTTGCTGGAGAGCGGTAATAATCGCCCTAATGTGCTACTGGCTGAGTTGAACCGTTTTGCGGCTGAAATCGAGGCTTTGGGTGCTGTCAATTTGGCCGCGTTGGAGGAGTTGCAGGCGGCAACCGAGCGCAAGACTTATCTCGATGCGCAAGCTAAGGATTTGGCCGAGGCGATGGCGACTTTGGAAGAGGCTATTCAGCGTATCGACAAAGAATCGCGCGACTTGCTGATGGACACCTACAATCAGGTTAACAGTCATTTGGCTGAAATGTTCCCTATTCTATTCGGCGGCGGTGAGGCTAGATTGGTACTGACCGGTGAAGAGATTTTAGATAGTGGTGTGCAGGTTATGGCGCAGCCGCCGGGCAAGAAAAACAGTTCCATTCATTTGCTGTCGGGCGGGGAAAAAGCCCTGACGGCGATTGCGCTGGTGTTTTCCTTATTTCAACTTAATCCGGCACCGTTTTGTCTGCTGGATGAAGTTGATGCACCGCTTGACGATACCAATACCGAGCGCTTATGCGGCCTGATTAAGCGGATGGCGCAGCAGACCCAGTTTGTGTTCATTAGTCACAACAAGATTACGATGGAAATGGCCAAGCAATTGGTGGGGGTCACCATGCAGGAGAAAGGGGTCTCCAAGGTGGTTGCGGTTGACATCGAGGAAGCCTTGCGGATGACGGGTGAAGCAGTGGTGGCGTAATGGTATTGCTTTACGTGAAGAGGGGGTGCCCCCTCTTTACAGTTGGAGACTCAGGCTTTGGTCTTTTTCCCCATGACGTAGATCAGATACTCAAAGAATACTTCGCACCAATCTTGATCATTGTCTTTAAGCGATGCCAGCAGCTTCTTTACTTCACCGACGGGCCATGCCGGATTAAAGGTGACGAGCATTTCCAAAGGGTAGTTATCTAGTACGCCAGCCAAGCGTCCGGCCATGCGCCCGATTTCTTTCAGCATTAAGGCGAGGTCCTTGTCCGAATCGATTTCAGCCGTCAGGTCACCGTACATTTTCGGGTTGTTTTTGGTGTACTCGATGAATTTAGTCAGGATGTGAAAAAACTCCCCTTTGCTTTCTTCGGTTACCGGATCACCCAGCATGAACGGGAAGACAGACAATTCGATCCAATAATAGCCAAGCTTCGGATTACGGTTTTTGGTGACACCGATATAACCGTTCCGCGCTTTGGCGCGTTGAATACAGTCTTCCAGCAGCATTTTTTCTGAGGCACGGCTGGCAATGTCTCGTCCCTCGAGTAATTCTGGCCGCACCAGAAAAAAGTCTGGAAAATTATCATAAGTCTTGCCCGAATGGTTGTGGGCGCGGTAGTACGCATTGAATACTTTGAGCGCGGCTTCCGCGTTTCGGTCAATATCAAAGAAAACTTGGTAAGCCAATGTGGCTCCTTTGATCTCCATCATTCCCCCTAGTCGCATTGTCGAGCGCGAACCCCTTCGCGCTCTTTGTGTAATAAGGTGAAATGATAACGTCATATGCTAGACTTGTGCGCGTTTCACGAAAAAAACATTACGTCCCGCGAGGAAATAACCCATGAAAAAGTACTTTCCGTTCCTGTTGTTGCTGCTCGCCTTGCCGGTTGATGCGGCACTGAATAAATGGGTTGATGCAAATGGTCGTGTGCATTACTCGGATCAGCCACCGCCGACGGTTAAGGCAAAAGTCTTGCGTGGTTCTGCGGTAAGTGCTGCGCCTGCTGCTGAATTGAGCCCAGCGAGTGCGCCTGCCGCCCCCAAAACATATGCCGAAAAGGAAGCAGAGCTGAGAAAGGCACAGAAAGCCAAGCAGGAGGCTGAATCTAAGGCTGCTGAAGAGCAAGCTAGGAAAGATGCGCAAGCATCAGCTTGTGCTTCGGCGCGACAGAATTTGCGCACTTTGCAAGAAGGAATGCGCATGGTTGAGATTGATGCCAATGGTGAGCGTTCTTTCGTGACGGATGCGCAACGTCAACAACGTATTGAGCAAACGCAGGCGGATGTTACGAAATATTGCCAGTGATGCGGACGCGCCGGAACGCCGATGTGTTTACTCGATGATCGCGCCACCCAAACAAACGTTTTTATCATAGACGACAACGGACTGCCCCGGTGTGACTGCCCATTGTGCTTGTGAGAAGGTAAAGTGACTGCGAGTACCGTCAAGTGAGGTGATGCGGCAGGCTGCGTCGGCTTGACGATAGCGGGTTTTGGCCGCATAGGGGAGGCTAATATCCGGCGCGTAGCCACTGATCCAGTGGGTATCTAGGGCGTTCAACTCTGTGTTGGCTAAAGCCGGGTGATCGTGCCCTTGCACCACGACCAAACGATTGTGCGTCATGTCCTTGCCCGCTACAAACCAAGGCTCCCCCGAGCCATCTTTGCCGCCGCCGATCCCAAGCCCCTGCCGTTGGCCGAGTGTGTAAAAAGCCAATCCCATATGCTCGCCCATGACTCGTCCTTCGGGTGTGACCATGTCGCCCGGCTTGGTGGGTAAGTAGCGATTAAGGAATTCGCGGAAAGGACGCTCGCCAATAAAGCAAATGCCGGTGCTGTCTTTTTTCTGGTGGTTGTGTAGGCCATGTTGTTCTGCAATGGCGCGTACTTGTGACTTTAATAATCCGCCCAGCGGGAACATCGCTTTCGAGAGTTGTGCCTGATTCAGACGGTGCAGAAAATAGCTTTGATCCTTGCTGTCGTCATCCGCCTTGAGCAGTTGGAATGTGCCATCCAGTTCGCGCACTTTTGCATAATGACCAGTAGCGATAGCATCTGCACCGAGGCGGATGGCGTGATCAAGAAACGCTTTGAACTTGATTTCTGAATTGCACAGGATGTCTGGGTTTGGGGTACGTCCAGCTTCATATTCACGTAGAAAATAGCTGAATACGCGGTCTTTGTATTCGCCCGCAAAGTTAACCGCTTCGATGGGAATGCCAACCGTGTCGGCTACAGCCACGGCATCCAGTAAATCTTGGCGTGAGGAGCAGTATTCGCTGTTGTCGTCATCTTCCCAGTTCTTCATGAACAGGCCTATAACCTCGAATCCCTGCTGTTTCAACAGTAAGGCGGTGACGGAGGAATCCACTCCGCCGGACATGCCAACGACAACGCATTTACTCATAGTGAGTGATGATCTCCAGTGGATAGCGTTTGCCAGCAAGATAGTCTTCCACGCAGCGCAAAATTAGCGGGCTGCGATGGCGTGCTTGTGTGGCGCGTATTTCATCGGGTGTCATCCACACGGCGCGCAGAATGCCGTCGTCCAAAGCGCGGTCGGGATGGTGGGCGAGAATATGGCCGCCGAAGGCGAAGCGCAGATAGGTGACATCGGAGCTTTCCGCGCGCCAGCGATAGATACCGATAAGATATTCAGGTTCGAAGTCGTAAGCGGATTCTTCCAAGACTTCGCGCGCGGCACCGGCCACAAGTGTTTCATTGGCTTCCCAGTGTCCGGCGGGCTGGTTAAAGCGAATGCCTTGTGCGGTTTCTTCTTCAACCAGTAGGAATTTCCCATCCTGTTCGAGGACGGCGGCGACGGTGGCATGGGGTGTCCAAATCATGCGATGTCCCAGAAAAAGCAAAGAGGCAGGAAAACCTGCCTCTTTAGTTTGTGTGGTGCCGGGGGGGGGACTCGAACCCCCACGCCATCTCTGGCACCGGATTTTGAGTCCGGCACGTCTACCAGTTCCATCACCCCGGCTGCGTTGCTTGTTTCACCTAGTTGTACGGCGAAGCGGCGCGCATTATCCATGAAACTGGCGGCGACATCAACTACAATCCCGCCCTCGAAAAATCCCCCATAGTTTTTGATGCGTACTGAAGAGTTTGATTTTGAGTTGCCCGAACAGTTGATTGCTCAGCATCCACCAGAGGTGCGCGGCAGTAGTCGCCTGCTGCATGTGCATGTCGACGGTGTGTGCGACGGTAATTTTGTGGATGTGTTGCAGCGGTTGGATGCAGGTGACTTGCTGGTGTTAAACGATACGCGCGTAATCAAGGCGCGCTTGTTTGGTTGCAAGGAAAGCGGCGGCAGGATTGAGGTGCTGGTGGAGCGGGTGCTGAGCGAGCGGGAAGTGTTAGCTCAGGTGCGCGCGAGCAAGTCGCCCAAGGCGGGTAGTCGCTTGTTGTTGGCGGATGCGGTCGGCGTTGAGGTGCTGGGGCGGGAAGATGAGTTTTTTCATCTGCGTTTCATCGGTGAGATGCCTGTGCTGGAGGTGCTGGAGCAGTACGGCAGTTTGCCCTTGCCTCCATATATAACTCATGTGGCGGGCGACGAAGATGAGCAGCGTTACCAGACTGTGTTTGCTCGCGAGGCGGGGGCGGTGGCAGCTCCTACGGCTGGGCTGCACTTTGATGAGGTGATGTTGCAAGCCTTGCGTGATAAGGGCGTGAATATTGCGCATGTCACGTTACATGTTGGTGCTGGCACGTTTCAGCCAGTGCGTGTCGAGCATGTCGAAGAGCATCATATGCATAGCGAGCGTTACACCATCCCGCAAGCGACGGTGGATGCGATACAAGCTACCCGGGGTGCGAGCCGACGCGTGGTGGCGGTGGGGACAACCAGTTTGCGGGCTTTAGAAAGTGCAGCGGCACGAGGTGATTTGCAGGCCTGCTCTGGCGAAACGCGGATTTTTATTACGCCGGGTTATCGATTCAAGGTGGTGGATGTGTTACTGACCAACTTCCATTTGCCGCGTTCTACTTTGCTGATGCTGGTGTGTGCATTCGGAGGAATGCGCGCGATGATGCATGCTTACCGCCATGCCGTGGCGGAGAAATACCGCTTTTTCAGTTATGGCGATGCCATGTTTATAGAACGGAATGATCATGAAGTTTGATTTGAAAACAACCTCGGGCAAGGCGCGTCGAGGTCAGCTAACGTTGGCGCACGGAACTGTGCAAACCCCAGCATTCATGCCGGTGGGTACCTATGGTACGGTAAAAGCGATGTCGCCGCAGGAGTTGAAAGATATTGATGCGCATATCGTGCTCGGTAATACGTTTCACTTGTGGTTGCGGCCGGGATTGGAGGTGATTGAGGCACACGGTGGCTTGCACCAGTTCATGAGTTGGGAAGGGCCAATCCTCACCGATTCGGGTGGCTTTCAAGTTTTTAGCCTAGGGGAATTGCGAAAAATCACTGGAGGTGGAGTTGAGTTTCGCTCGCCGGTGAACGGTGATAAGTGTTTCTTGTCGCCGGAGGAGTCCATGCGTATTCAGCGTGTATTGAATTCCGATATTGTGATGATTTTCGATGAATGTACTCCCTATCCGGCGGATGAGCGGGTGGCAGGTGAGTCAATGCGCTTGTCGCTGGGTTGGGCTGAGCGTAGCAAGAAGGCGCACGAGGGTAATCCAAACGCGTTATTCGGCATCGTGCAGGGCGGTATGCATGAGCACTTGCGTGACGAGTCTTTGCGCGGTTTGCAGGATATTGGTTTCGATGGTTATGCCATTGGCGGGCTGTCGGTTGGTGAGCCGAAAGAGGACATGCTGCGCATTCTGAAACATACCGCACCGCAGATGCCGCAGGACAAACCGCGTTATTTGATGGGAGTGGGCACGCCGGAAGATCTGGTGGCAGCCGTCGGGCATGGCATCGACATGTTCGATTGCGTGATGCCAACGCGCAATGCGCGCAACGGTCATCTGTTTACCCGTTTTGGCGATGTACGCATCAAGAACGCGCAGCACCGGCTGGATACGCGTTCGCTGGATGAGCAGTGCAGTTGCTACACCTGTCGCAATTTTAGCCGCGCTTATTTGCATCATTTGCATCGCCTTGGCGAGATTCTGGGTGCGCGTTTGAACACTATCCATAACCTGCATTACTACCAAGATCTGATGCGCGATATTCGTGCTTCTATCGAAGCGGATGCATTCGATCAGTTCGTCGAGCGATTCCACCGCGAGCGTGCCGGTACGGCGTGATTTGTGCGCTGGGCTTCATGTTAGAATGCGCGCCCTTTTGATTGTTTAGTCGGAGACTTAAAGATGTTCATCAGTAATGCTTATGCAGCCGAAGCTGCCCCCCAAGCTGGATTCATGGAATTCTTGCCGTTGATCGCTTTGATTGCGGTGTTCTATTTCCTTGTTTTGCGTCCACAACAAAAGCGTGCGAAAGAGCATCAAGCCATGGTTACTGCGCTGCAACGTGGTGATGAGGTCATTACGCTGGGCGGTGAAGTCGGTCGTGTTACCGAGGTCTATGCGGATTATGCCGGTGTGGAAGTAGCTGAGAACGTGGTGGTTACTGTGCAAAAAGCGGCGATTCAGAACGTGCTGCCCAAAGGCACCATCAAAGCTATCAAGTAATCCCTTATCCCGGCATCCCTGCCGGGATTGTTTTATGTGCCGGAGCGTTTTCGGTATCAGTGCTTAATGTGATGAGCGCATCGTCAAGAGGTTGTCTATGAACCGTTATCCCCTGTGGAAATATCTGCTCATTCTGGCCGTTGTTCTGGTTGGTTTGGTCTATACCCTACCTAACTTTTACGGTGAGTCACCGGCTGTGCAGGTGTCACCTCTGCGCGCCAGCATAAAGGCGGATGATGCCTTGTTGGCCAATGTGGGCGAGGTATTAAAAACGAATGGCATTAACTCGGAATTGGCGGCTTTGGACGGCAACAGTGTCAAGGTGCGATTTGGTGATACCGACAGCCAGCTCAAAGCCAAGGATGTTTTGCACGCGAAGCTAGGCGAGGATTACGTGGTCGCGCTTAATCTGTTGCCGCGCTCGCCGCAATGGTTGACTTCGCTTCATGCGTTGCCGATGTATCTGGGACTGGATTTGCGCGGCGGTGTTCATTTTCTACTGCAAGTGGATATGAAAGCCGCAATGGATAAGGCATTGGAAGGGGCTGCTAGCGATATTCGTGGTGACTTGCGCGAGCAAAATATCGCTTATGCGGGTATTACCCGTGAGGGTGCGGCTTTGCAGATTCGCTTCCGCGATGCAGCTGCGCGCACCAAAGGCGAGGCCGAGCTCAAACAGCGTTTCAACGATTACGCACTGAGCAGTAAAGATGAGGGGGGCGAGTTTTTATTGCGTGCGGTACTTAAGCCGGAAGCAGAGCGCCGCATTCAGGATTCCGCCGTGCAGCAAAATCTGCTGACTTTGCGCAATCGCGTGAATGAGTTGGGCGTGACCGAGCCGGTGATTCAGCAGCAGGGCGTGGATCGCGTGGTGGTGCAGTTAGCAGGGGTGCAGGATACGGCGCGCGCCAAGGATATTCTTGGTCGTACTGCGACGCTGGAAGTGCGTATGGTGGACGAGGAGCATCAGGCGGTGGAAGGTGTTGCCCCTCCTTTTGGTACCGAGATGTTCCGCGAGCGTAATGGCGGATTTTTGCTAGTGAAAAAACAGGTGATTCTGACCGGCGAACGTATCAGCGATGCCCAGCCCGGTTTTGATAATCGCACTAACGAAGCTGCCGTGCATATCAATCTGGATGGCGTGGGGGCGCGCAAGTTCAAGGATGCCACGCGCGAAAATGTAGGCAAGCGAATGGCGATCATCTTGTTTGAAAAAGGCAAGGGCGAGATTGTTACCGCGCCAGTGATCCGTGAGGAGATTGGTGGCGGGCGCGTGCAAATCAGCGGGCAGATGGATACCGTTGAAGCTCAGGATACGTCCCTGTTGTTGCGTGCAGGCGCATTGGCTGCCCCGATGGAGATTGTTGAAGAACGTACGGTGGGACCCAGCTTAGGCAAAGAAAATATCACGCGCGGGTTTGATTCCACCAAGGTCGGTTTCATCATGGTCTCGATCTTCATGATTGCTTATTACCTGATGTTTGGCACGATTTCGGTTTTGGCATTGGGGGCAAACTTGCTGCTACTGGTGGCTTTGCTGTCGATGATGCAGGCGACACTGACGCTGCCGGGTATGGCTGGCATTGCGCTGACGCTGGGGATGGCAATTGATGCCAACGTGCTGATTAACGAACGTATTCGTGATGAGTTGCGTAACGGTGTGTCGCCGCAGGCTGCGATTCATGCAGGGTACGACCGCGCATTTGGCACGATTCTGGATTCCAACGTGACAACGCTGATTGCCGGTATCGCGCTGTTTATGTTTGGCTCGGGGCCGATCAAAGGATTTGCCGTTGTGCTGTGCCTCGGTATTTTGACTTCGATGTTCAGCGCGATTTTAATTTCACGCGCGTTGGTCAATCTGATTTATGGCCGCAAGGCGCGTCTTGCCAGCGTCTCAATCGGCTAGGAGGAATGTATGGACTTTTTTAAAATCAAACGTGATATTCCGTTCATGAGTTATGGGAGGTATACCACTTCCATTTCACTGGTGACATTTTTAATCGCGATTTTCTTTTTGGCGACTAAAGGTTTGAACTTTGGCGTTGATTTTACTGGTGGCACGGTGATTGAAGTGCATTACGCGCAACCAGCGGATGTTGCGCAAGTGCGTGAGCATTTGGCCGCTAATGGTATGCCGGATGCGCTGGTACAGAACTTTGGTTCCAGTCAAGATGTGCTGATTCAGATTCCGCTGAAGCAAAATGTGGCGGGTGCCAAATTGAGCGAACATGTAATGGAGACGCTACTTCAACATGATGCAAAAGTGGAAAAGCGTCGCGTTGAGTTCGTTGGCCCGCAAGTTGGCAATGATTTGGTTGAAAACGGTGCCTTGGCTTTACTCTTGGTGTCGTTTGGTATCGTCGGTTATCTGTGGGTACGCTTTGAGTGGAAGTTTGGATTGGCCGCGATTATTGCCAACCTGCATGACGTGGTCATCATTCTCGGTTTTTTTGCCTTTTTTCAGTGGGAGTTTTCGCTCTCAGTCTTGGCTGCGGTACTGGCGGTGTTAGGTTATTCGGTGAACGAGTCGGTGGTGGTGTTCGATAGAATTCGAGAGAATTTCCGCAATATGCGCAAAGCTGAAGTGACCGAGATCATCGACAATGCGATCACGCGCACTATGTCTCGTACCATCATCACCCACGGTTCCACGCAGATGATGGTTGGCGCGATGCTGTTCCTTGGCGGCGAAACTTTGCATTACTTCGCCATGGCATTGACCATCGGCATTATGTTCAGTATTTATTCTTCGGTGTTAGTTGCTAGCCCGTTGCTTATTTTGCTGGGCGTGTCGCGCGAAGATTTCATTAAGCCAGTAAAAGAGGACGCGGAAGAGGTACTGCCTTAATCATGGAATTACTGACTGCTTTTATCGATATCGTTCTGCATTTGGACGCGCATTTGCTGGCACTCACGCAGGAGTATGGTGTGTGGGTATACGCCATCCTATTTTTGATTATTTTTTGCGAGACCGGCTTGGTAGTGACCCCATTTTTACCGGGTGATTCGCTGTTGTTTGTGGCAGGAGCCTTGTGTGGTATGGGAGCTTTGGAGTTGGAGATGCTCGCGCCGTTGTTGATGATGGCAGCTTTCATTGGTGATAATACCAATTACTGGATCGGGCGCTTAATCGGTTTGCGCTTGCTTCAGCGTAGCGAAGGGCGCTTCATCAAGCGTGAACATATCGACAAAACCCACTCGTTTTATGAAAAGCATGGCGGCAAAACTATCTTGTTTGCCCGCTTTGTTCCCATAATCCGTACATTTGCACCGTTTGTAGCTGGGGTCGGACTGATGCGTTACCGTCTGTTTGTGATGTTCAGTGCCCTGGGAAGCTTTGCATGGATAGGTAGCTTGACTGTGGCTGGATATTATTTTGGCAATATTCCGCTGGTTAAAAACAATCTGACGCTTATCGTCATTGGTATTATTTTCATCACGTTACTGCCGGCAATACGCGAAGTGTTCCGTCATCGCCGAGTAGCCTGATCTCTAGTCTGAAAACATTTTGATACAAAAACCATTGAACGACTGTGGTAGGCATGGGTCATAGTTTCGCCTCGTTTGAATCGGGGAATTGATAAGGAGACATGAAATGAAGAAAAGTATGTTGGCGTTGAGTTTGCTGGGCGTCATCGGTGTGGCGCAAGCGAGTGACTTTACCGATACGGCGCGCGTGATTTCCAGCACGCCGATCTATGATCGGGTAAATGAGCCGCGCCAAGAGTGCTGGACGGAAACGGTTAACGAGCCTGCGCAAGAACGTGGTATCGGCGGCGGCGTGTTGGGCGGTGTGGCTGGCGGTATTTTGGGTAGTCAAGTGGGCGGCGGCAACGGTAATACTGCCGCGACTGCGGCTGGTGCGGTAGTCGGTACGATTGCAGGTGACCGTGTTGCGAATCCAGACAGCAATCGCTCCATGGGCGGTGCGGTGGTTGGGGGCGTGGTTGGCGGTTTGCTGGGTAGCCAAGTGGGTGGTGGTTCCGGCAACAAGGCTGCAACTGCGGCTGGCGCGGTAGCGGGTACGCTGATTGGTGATCGCGTGGCCAATCCGGCAGTGGCGCAAACTCGTCAAGTGCAGCGTTGCAAACAAGTGGATAGTAGTCGCGAAGTGGTCAAAGGCTACACCGTGGTGTATCGCTATAACAACAAAGACATCACGACAACCTTGCCCTATCAAGTGCAACCTGGCTCGATTTTGCGTGTGGGCGTAAGTGTTCTGGGGGAAGATAGTAGTAGCAATACTTCCCGCTACGACAATCGTCGCGACGAGAGTCGCTATGATGATCGCCGCAGTAATCGCTACGAAGAGCGTAGCGATGGTGCCCGAGATGAGCGCTATCGCCGCTATTGATCATTTGTATTAATTCACCCCTACAAGCCCTGCCTGAAACTCAGCAGGGCTTGTTTATTTCTGCACGTACGTTGGGGTGAAATGCTAGGATTTAGCATGAGTCTGAAAAACATAACTTGTCCACAAAAAGCAGCAATATCACGAGATAAAACAGTGGATTTGACGGAGATGGCATCCCATCTGTTGTGGCCATGCAATCTGGTCAAACATCCGGTTTAATTCATCATAGGTATGGGCGCGATGAATGCAATCCTTTCGGTTGAGTCACTAACGACCTCGTTGTCATCCGGGGTTGCGATTGTTGACGACCTCTCTTTTTTCATTCGTTCTGGTGAAACCTTTGCATTGCTTGGGGAGTCGGGCTGCGGGAAGTCTATGACAGCACTTTCGCTGATGCGATTGTTGCCGGATGGTGTGCGGAATAGCGGGGGAACGCTCAGGCTGGAAAATCACGAGCTGCTGTGTATGTCAGAGCGCGAAATGCGTTCGGTTCGCGGCGGCAATATGGCGATGATTTTTCAGGAGCCTGGATTGAGTTTGAATCCGGTAATGACTGTCGGCGAACAAATTGCCGAAGTGTTGGCCTTGCACGATAGGTCTCTGCCAAAACCGGATACGACAACGCACATAACCGAATTGCTTGATCAGGTGGGCATTCCTGATGCAGCTCGGCGTGCACAGGAATACCCGTTTCAACTTTCGGGTGGAATGAAGCAGCGGATAATGATTGCGATGGCATTGGCAGGACGGCCCAAGTTATTGATTGCCGACGAGCCAACTACCGCGTTGGATGTAACGATACAGGCGCAGGTGTTGCAGTTGTTGCGCGAGACTCAGGGAAAGTCCGGTATGGCAATGCTGCTCATTACGCACGACCTGGGCGTGGTGGCAGAAAATGCACACCAGATTGGCGTGATGTATGCGGGGCATATTGTTGAGCAGTCATCACGTGAACAACTGTTTGCAAAACCGCTACATCCCTACACAAAAAAATTATTTGCCGCGCTGCCTAGTGTACAACGTGCCGGACAGGTTTTAGCGGCCATTCCAGGCTCGGTTCCCTCGCTTAATAATTTGCCCTCCGGGTGTCGTTTTGCGCCGCGTTGCGACCAAGCTTGGGCACTATGTCATGAGCAGATGCCAGCTTGGACAAAGGTGGTGGATGGGGGGGTGAGATGCCACCTGTATGCCAATAATGATGGGCATGTGGCGAAAACTGGGCTGTCTTCTTTGCCGCATGAGGAAAGTGGATGTCCAACACGCCCGCAACATTCTGCACTCGATAATGCCCAAAACTCGCCTCTGCTCAAAGTCGATGGCCTGAAAGTTTATTTCCCGATCAAAAAAGGGTTGTTGCAGCGTGTTGCGGGAGAGGTTAAAGCGGTCGATGGTGTATCGCTGGAGATTGCGGCTGGGCGTACGGTTGCATTGGTGGGTGAGTCGGGGTGCGGAAAAACCACGGCGGGTAAGGCGTTGCTGCAATTACTTAAGCCAACGGCAGGTAGTGTCAGTTTTGCTGGGAATGAGTTGGTCGGGCTGGGTGAGCAAGCGTTGCGTATCCAGCGTGCGGGGATGCAGATGGTGTTTCAGGATCCGTATGCTTCGCTGAATCCGAAAATGCGCGTGGCGGAAATTTTGCAGGAGGGGATGGATGCACTGAGTATTGGTAAAGGTGCGGACGAACGTCAGCTGCGTATAGATGCGTTGCTGGACAAGGTTGGCCTGTCCGCAGCGGCCAAGTGGCGCTATCCACATGAGTTTTCCGGCGGTCAGCGCCAGCGTATTGCTATTGCACGGGCTTTAGCTGTAGAGCCAAGATTGCTTATCTGCGATGAGCCAACCAGTGCGCTGGATGTGTCGGTGCAGGCACAGATATTGAATTTGATGAGGTCCTTGCAGCAAGAGTTGGGATTGGGTTATTTGTTTATTACGCATAATCTCGCCGTGGTTGACTATATGGCGGACGAGGTTTGTGTGATGTATCTGGGGCGCATCGTGGAGCGCGGTACGGCGGCTGAGGTGTTGCGTACACCGAAACATCCGTACACGCAGGCATTGTTGTCTGCGGTGCCACGTATTGATGGCGCAGGACGGGAATTAATCAAGCTGGAAGGCGAGTTACCATCGCCTGCACGACCACCGCAAGGCTGTCATTTTGCTCCCAGATGTCCGCATGTAATGGCACTTTGCGGACAATATCCGAGCTCTCATACGGCGGGTGGGACGCATCGTGTGAGCTGTCATTTATTCGGCTGATTTCCATTGACTGAATAATGCTTTGGCAAGAGAATGTCGCAAGGATGCAGCCGATGCTGCGTCGGGTTTCGGAAGGTAGTTTAATCAATCAAGGAGCTAATCATGGGTAGCGAAATCACAACTGAAGTCAGCAAAGAAAAATTGATGCAGGATCTGCGTGTGGTCGTGGCGGATGCGGAGGAATTGCTGCGTGCAACAGCCGGTCAAGCTGGTGAAAAAGTGGCCGCCGCACGCGAGCGTATTCAGGAAAACTTGGCAGCAGCCAAGATGCGCTTGGTTGATGCTGAACATGCTGTGATGGATAAGGCTAAGCAAGCGGCCAGTGCAACTGACGATTATGTGCACGAAAATCCATGGAAAGCAGTTGGTATCGCGGCTGGCGTGGGACTGGTCGTCGGTATGTTGATTTCACGCGGTCGTTGAGTATGTCGCAAAATACCGGACTGTTTGCTTCGGTCCGGCAGCTATTTGCCACACTGACCGGTATTGCCGCGACTCGACTTGCGTTGCTGGTGAATGAGTGGCAAGAGGAGCGTCTGCGTTTAACGCAGGTGCTCCTTTTTGCATTGTTGGCTGCGATTAGTTTTGGTATCGCGTGTGTGTTATTGGTTATTTTTGTTGCGGTGTTATTTTGGGATGAGCACAGGCTCGCCGCATTAGGCTTGATGACTGCGATATTTTTTCTTATTGGTGGTTTGTTTGTTTTTGGACTGAACGCTAAATTGCGTTCTGGCTCCAAACTTTTTTCGGCCAGTCTGGCTGAACTGGAGCAGGATCGCGCTCAGTTGTTACATCCTCATGAATGACAAAATGCTAGACATCATGCAGCGGCGCGGTGAATTGTGTGCACGCATTTCGGCTCAGCGCGGGCAATTAGCGCAAGTTTCTGCTCGATTTGAAAAGCCATTAGCTATCGTAGATCAAGGGGTGAATGGGGTGCGTTATTTGCGTCGCCATCCCCTATTGGTGGCCGGTGTCGCCGCTATTTTTGCGATACGCCGGGGTGGTGTCGTTGGTTTAGTAAAACGAGGATTTAAACTCTGGAGGGCGTACCGCTCTTTGAGTTCATTTGCCGATAAACTCAATGCAAAATAACGCTTGATCAGCTGATATTCAAGTCACGGGTGACAGCGCGCTTGTGCAAGTTTCTGGCATAGGTGTGACGTGCACGCAAGCGGGTGTCGAGCAGAATAATTTCCAGCGTTTCGCCCAGTACCATTACCATCGCCAAAATCGGGATCACCAACATAAGTCCGGCAACACCGGCAATAGCCTCGCCCACGAAAAACATAAGCAATGTCAGCAAAGGGTGTAGGTGCATGCTTTTACCGACGATGTAAGGCAGAAACACAAAGTCATCCAGAATACGCAGGACCCCAAACAAGCCCATTACCCAATACAGTAAAACCATGTCGCCGGGGAAGTCTGTGGCCGTGACCATGATCGACAGCGTCAAGCCCATCAGCGGGCCGATATAGGGGATCCAGCCCAGCAAGGCTGAAATGATGCCGAGTATGAGTGCCGATGGCACGCCCAGTAACCACAATCCGATAGTCAGAAAAGCAGCATCGATAGCGGCAACTTTGATAAGCCCTAGAAAATAAAGCCGTGCGGTGCGATCAAGGGCGTAGATCAGATAGAGCGTTTTTTCGAAGAAGGCGTTAGGGACTGTGCAACCAATAAAGCGGCGCAGTTGCGCACCGTCCTTGAGCAAAAAATAGGTGATGATTGGTGCGAGCAATATTGATGGAAGCCACGCTGCAATGGTGAGAATGACTTTGCCCAGATGTTTGTCCGAGAACTGTTCGGCAAAATTCATCAGATTTTGTCGAGCATCGTTACTGATATCGGAGTCGCGCAAGAAAACGAATTTATCTTGCATCATTGCGATCATTCCCTCGATCGCACGAGTACCCCCCTCTAAATATCGCAGCAATGCAATTTGCCACTCCGAAGCGTGGGCGATGGCGATGGGGTAAATAAATAGGAGCGCAGCACCCGATAGGAGCAGAAAGGCTCCGCTTAACAAAGCTGCCGAAAAATCGGGGCTTAAACCAGATAGCACCAGTTTTTTATTTAGCGGTGCTAGTAGGTAGTAGAGCGCCAGAGCCAGTAGAAAGGGGACAACTAGCCAGAGTATTTGTTGGAACAGAAATAACAGTAGGCAGGTGGCAGCAATGATGGCACACCACGTAATTGCACTGGGTGAGTCTGAGTCGGACATGGCGGGCTACAGCACGTAGCTATTGATGGTCTGGCGCAGACGCTCACCCATCATGCGGGCCAGTTCTAACGACAGTTTGGAAGCAATACGCGAATGTGTTTCGATCAGACCAAGGAAGTCTTCGCGGAACAATACGTCTAATGTGCAATCCTCGGCGGCTCTGACTTGGGCCATACGAGGGGAGTTATCGATTAATGCCATTTCGCCGAAGCACTGCCCTGCACCAAGTTCGGCAATAGCACCATCTTGTGGGCGTCCTTGTTTGCAAATCAGCACTTTTCCGTCGATGATGAAGTAGATCGCTTGGCCTTTTTCACCTTCGTCGAAAATAATTTCGTCTTTGATGTAAGTGCGCCGATGTAGCAACCCTTTGATTGCGCGTAATTCGTTGGTGGCCACCTGGCTGAATAGCGTGATGCCGCGCATTGTAGTTAGCTGGGGAGTTTCGGTGCCTTTGAAAGCCTGAAATTTTCCGGTGAGGTTAAGTAACATGGCTTATTTTCGGTATGCAACATGAACGCGTTTCTGGCCACCGCGTTTGGCTTGTTTTTGGGAGCTGCGATTTTTCGCCAACTTTTTGCCGCCACGACTCTTAGCTAATTTACTGCTGCGTCCGGTGTGTTTTCCTGCCTTGCTACTGGTGGCGATAGTTAGTTTTTGTCCGGCGGTGAGTTTTCGGACTCCTTGATTCCAACTGCGCAACTGAGCCGTGCTGACATGGTAACGGCGAGCCACGCTGGAGAGAGAGTCGCCTTTGCGTACGGTGTATCTGATCGAGTGTGGTTGGCTGGCAGCGATCGGATTCAGGTGCATGTTGAAGGTTTCGAACTCTGCTTCGATTTCGCTTTCTTGCCCGTTTACTGGCACTAGCAATGTTTGACTGCCTGAGAGGTTACGGTTGCCAGACAGTCCGTTGACCGAGCGCAGTTTTTCCACCGACATGCCAAAGCGTGGTGCCAGAGAACTCAGTGTTTCCCCTTTCTTTGGCTGGTACGCTTGCCAGCTAACCAGCGGTTTGTCGTAGCTTTCCAAATTGCTACGGAAGGTTTCTACTTTATCCACTGGCAGCAGGATTAAGTCGCTGTTCTCTTGCAGGATCACTGGCCGGTTATGTGCTGGGTTCAATGCGGCAAACTCTTCCATTGATACTTCGGCAAGTTGCGCTGCCAGTTTGACATCGATGTGCTTGGAGGTTGAAATCGCCGCAAAATAAGGCTCATTTGGAATGTCCTGCAAAACTAAACCGAAGGCGGTCGGGTTGGCAATAATGTTTTTGACAGCCAGCAGTTTCGGTACGTAATTACGCGTTTCATCCGGCATATTCAAACTGGTGTAATTAACCGGTAAGCCGCGCTTACGATTGCGTTCCTGCGCGCGTTGAACTGCACCTTCTCCCCAGTTATAGGCGGCCAAGGCAAGCTCCCAGTCGCCAAACATGCCATGCAGCTTTTCTAAATAATCCAATGCGCCGGTGGTGGCGGTGATGACATCGCGACGACCGTCATACCACCAGTTTTGTTGCATGCCGAAATGCTTGCCAGTGGAGGGGATAAATTGCCAGATGCCGGAGGCTTTGCTAGTTGAGTAGGCCCCCGGATTGAATGCACTTTCGATCATCGGCAGCAACGCAATTTCAGTGGGCATTCCGCGTCGTTCGACTTCGCTGACAATGTAATAGAGATAACGGCGGCCACGATCTGTCATGCGCGCCAAGTATTCTGGGCGACTGGCATACCAGTTTTCATGCTTGGTAACGAGGCTGCTATCTAAGTCGCGCATCACGAATCCGCTGCGGATTCGTGCCCACAAATCTGTGGCATTGGCATCGTGCATGGGCACAAGATCCAAGCGAATATTTCGTGCTGTGGTCAGCGTTAATGGATCGCTAAGTTCCGGTGCAGATAAAGATGTGCTTAGCGCCAACTGATCTTCCGCGTGGGTAGCGTGGGAGATGAATAGGAGAGGAAGGCAGATAAATGTGGAAAAAATCAGTCGAATCAAAGGCACGGGCTTGACTCCGAGGGGCAAAAATTTGCGCGATAGTAGCTGAGTTGCGCTGTGCGGGTCAATTGAAAATCAAGGTATGGAGCTTGGGTGTGAGGCGGTTGTTACGCTATTTGGTGTTGTTGGCCGGAGGTGAGACTGATTGGGGAGCAACGGGGTGAATATGCATATTAAATGGCTCAAAAGCATTTTCAGCACGCTTGGATGAGGTAGGGACAAGTAAAGTTTGACCATCGCTAACGCGGGTTTCACTTGAAAGGTCGTTGATGAGTTTTAGCTTCTCGCTGGAAATACCTAAGCGGGGCGCGAGACTATCTAGGTTTTCTCCCTTTTTCGGGCGATATGGTTTCCATGAAAGCCAAGGCCCTTCATGCTGCGCGAGGTTGGTTTGATAGTTTTCGACGGTTTGAGCGGGAAGTAATAATTGATGGCCGGTCTTGTGCAAGATGACAGGGCGAATGTGGCTGGGGTTGAGTGCCGCAAATTCTTTGATTGAAATCCCAGCAAGCTTTGCTGCAAGCTTGATATCCATATGCTTGGTTGTGGCGACTTTGGCGAAATAGGGACGATTGGGGATGGGGTGCAATGACAGCTTGAAGCGAGCTGGGTCTTTGACGATATTCCTGATGGCCAATAACTTGGGTATATAGTTGCGCGTTTCTTCCGGCATGTTGATGGCGGCATAGCTGGTAGGCCGCCCCCTTTTTTTATTGGTGTCGATAGCGCGTTGCACGGATCGCTCTCCCCAGTTGTAGGAGGCTAGTGCTAATTCCCAGTCACCGAACATGACATATAAGCTTTGTAGGTAATCGAGTGCGCCGTTAGTGGCGCTGACAATATCGCGGCGCTCGTCGCGCCACCAGTCCTGTGTCATGCCAAACTTTTTTCCGGTTGATGGAATGAATTGCCAAATGCCTGCGGCATTGGCGACGGAATAGGCCGCCGGATTAAATCCACTTTCGATAAATGGCAAAAGTGCTATTTCAGTGGGCATGCCGCGTTTTTCAACTTCTTCAACAATGAAATACAAATAGCGGTGGGAGCGCGCTGAAACCATTGTCACCAAGTCTGGGTGTGCGGCATACCAACGTTCATATTGCGCGACCAGTTTGGGGTCGCCAGTTGACATGCTGAATCCGGCTCGGATTCGTTGCCACACATCGTCGAAAACAGGTTTGCTATCAGCCGAATCTACGGTATCTATAGTGGTGGGCGCTGGAGGCTCTGCACTATTCGGCAGCACTTGAGTGGTTGCAGAGATTGGTGGTTCTTCGTCTGAGTCCTCTTCTTCTTCGATCAGGCTTGGATGCCATTGACTGACGGATTGGATGCAGCCGAAGCAAGGGGTAAACGTCGGGAAGTCGGCAGCAAAAAGAGATGCTGACGCAAGAAGCGGAACAAGTATCAGGCAACGGAATAAAAGAGATTTGCCTAGGGGCATGACGAAATTTGCAAGTCGGGATGTGTGCAGGGGCAGGAATAGTACCAAGGAAAATGGCGGCAAGGTGCGTGTTAGTACCTTGCCGCCATAATTGAGCATACTGCCGATGCTGGAGATTACTTAATGACTTCTTTCAGTTGTTCGAGGATAGCAGGATTTTCCAGCGTCGAAACATCTTGAGTGATTTCCTCTCCCTTGGCGATTGCACGCAGCAGACGTCGCATGATTTTGCCCGAGCGGGTTTTGGGCAGGTTGTCGCCAAAACGAATCTCGTCGGGTTTGGCAATTGGGCCAATTTCTTTGCCAACCCAGTTGCGCAACTCTTCCGCCAGCTTCTTTGCTGCTGCGGCATCGGCTGGTCGCGCACCTTTCAGTACGACGAAGGCGACTACGGCCTCTCCCTTGATTTCATGGGGTTTGCCTACGATGGCAGCCTCGGCAACCAGCGGGTTGGCAACCAGCGCGGATTCGATTTCCATGGTGCCCAGTCGATGACCGGAAACGTTCAATACGTCGTCGATACGTCCCATAATCCAGAAGTAACCATCGTCGTCACGATGTGCTGAGTCGCCAGCCAGATAAGCCCCCTTCATTTCTTCTGGGAAATAGCTCTTTTTGTAGCGTTCAGGATCACCCCAAATGGTTCGAATCTGCGATGGGAACGGTTTTTT
Organism: Gallionella sp.; assembly: GCA_028687335.1. Lineage (GTDB taxonomy): Bacteria > Pseudomonadota > Gammaproteobacteria > Burkholderiales > Gallionellaceae > Gallionella. The sequence goes on along the minus strand of JAQUAI010000004.1, from coordinate 145,538 downwards.
GATGACGAGGAAGCCGCCATGTTTGTCGTTCACTTCATCACCTGCTTCGTTGTAGATCGTGGCCATGATGCCTGGTAATGGCAGGGTGCAGGTGCCTGGTTTAATCGGCATCGCACCTGGTAATGGGGCAATCATGTGCGAGCCAGTTTCAGTTTGCCACCAAGTGTCCACGATAGGGCAGCGACCTTGACCGACGGTGTTGTAATACCAAATCCAGGCTTCGGGATTGATCGGCTCGCCCACGGTACCTAGTAAGCGCAGGCTTGATAGATCATATTGGCTGGGTAGGTCACCGCCGAGCTTGATAAGGGAGCGGATGGCGGTTGGTGCGGTATAGAAGGTCGTGACTTTGTGATCTTGGATCATTTTCCAAAAACGCCCCGCATCGGGATAGGTCGGAACGCCTTCAAAGATGATTTGTGTGGCACCCATTGCAAGCGGGCCGTAAGCGACATAACTGTGACCAGTGATCCAGCCCACGTCAGCAGTACACCAGAAAATATCGGAAGGTTTGTAGTCGAACACCCATTTCATTGACAGCATTGCGCCTAGCAGGTAGCCACCGCTGGAGTGTTGTACTCCCTTGGGTTTGCCGGTCGAGCCGGATGTGTAAAGAATAAACAAAGGATGTTCTGCGCTGACCCATTCAGGTTCGCAAACGTCCGATTGATTCGCAACGACATCATGCCACCAGATATCGTGTTGGGCATTCCAAGCCACGTCCCCGCCTGTGCGGCGATAAACGATAACGCTGTGTACTGCATCACAACCACCCAAGCTTAATGCTTCGTCAACTGCCGGTTTGAGTGGCATTGCTTTGCCGCCACGGAACTGGCCGTCGGAGGTGATAACGGTGACGGCTTGCGCATCGGTGATGCGCTCGTGCAGGCTCTTTGATGAAAAACCGCCAAATACGACAGAGTGAATTGCGCCGATGCGGGCGCAAGCTTGCATGGAGATAACGGCTTCGATGCTCATCGGCATATAAATAACGACGCGATCCCCTTTTTTGATGCCACGTGACTTCAGTGCGTTGGCAAACTGGCAGACGCGCGCATGCAGTTCGCGATAATTGACGCGGGTAATGTCGCCATTGTCTGCTTCAAAAACGAGGGCAGTTTTGTCCCCGTTGTTCGCTAGGTTGCGATCTAGGCAGTTGTAGCTGACGTTGAGCTCGCCATCTTCAAACCATTTGTAGAAGGGGGCATTGGTTTCGTCTAATCCTTTGGTGAAGGGTTTTTGCCAAGCGATGGTTTCGCGGGCTAAGTTAGACCAATAGCCCACATAATCTTTTTGCGCAGCATCAACCATGGCCTGGTAAGCGGGCATGCCAGAAACATTGGCTTGTCGCACGAACTCATCAGAAGGATTAAACACACGGTTTTCATGCAGAACGGACTGAATGTTGGACATGGGGAAGACTCCTAGACGATCAATAATTGTTATGGTGGATTGGTATAAGCATAGGTTTTTTAATGCTGCGCTAACTGTAGGTTTTTTTAGTTCGTGATGTCAATAATCTGCGTGAAATATTCGCTAAATCGATGCAGTTAGCGTCATTTAAGTAAGTCTCGTGTAAGAATTTGCGATGATCGGATGCGCGGCTGAGTGCTGTGAATTTCGTGTTGATGAACAAATTGAGTTGAACGAAGACTTCTTGGCTTTAAGTGGAGGGGGTTTTACAGTACAATCGCACCCCATTATGACCAAATACATATTCATTACCGGCGGCGTTGTCTCTTCCCTTGGAAAAGGCATTGCCGCCGCTTCACTTGCGGCTATCTTGGAGTCACGCGGACTCAAGGTGACGATGCTCAAGCTCGATCCCTACATCAATGTCGACCCCGGTACGATGAGCCCGTTTCAACACGGCGAGGTATTCGTGACCGAAGACGGTGCGGAGACCGATCTGGATCTGGGGCACTATGAGCGCTTCATTTCGGCCAAGATGCGCAAATCCAATAATTTCACGACGGGTCAGATCTACGATAGCGTGATCCGTAAGGAGCGTCGCGGCGAATATCTGGGCAAGACAGTGCAGGTAATTCCGCACATTACCAACGAGATTCAAGCCTTTGTTGAGCGCGGTGCGGCAGCTTCGCATGATGGCAAAGCCGATGTCGCGATTGTTGAGATCGGTGGTACGGTGGGGGATATTGAGTCCTTGCCTTTTCTTGAAGCTGCGCGGCAGATGGGTTTGCGCTTGGGGCGTAATCAGGTTGCGTATGTTCATCTCACGTTGGTCCCCTATATCGCGACCGCAGGCGAGTTGAAAACCAAGCCAACCCAACACAGCGTACAAAAATTGCGCGAGATCGGTATTTTCCCGACTGCATTGGTATGTCGTGCAGATCGTCGTATTCCCGATGACGAGCGCAGCAAAATTTCTTTGTTTGCCAACGTGCGCGAAGACGGCGTTATCTCGATGTGGGATGTTGATAGTATCTACAAAATCCCGCAAATTCTGCACGAGCAAGGTCTTGATCGTCTGATCTGCGAAGAGTTGGCGCTACAGCCTCCACCAGCTGATTTGTCCGTTTGGCAAAAACTGGTGGTTGCACAAGAAAATCCCCAGCATCACATCACCATCGGTATGGTCGGTAAATATGTGGACTTGACCGAGTCTTACAAGTCACTGATTGAGGCTTTGCGTCACGCGGGGATTCATACGCTAACCAAAGTTAATATCGAATACATTGATTCAGAAGATATCGAAACTTCCGGTATTCAGGGCTTGACGCATTTCGATGCGATTCTTGTGCCGGGCGGATTTGGCGTGCGTGGCACGGAAGGTAAGATTGCCGCGATTCGTTATGCGCGCGAAAATAAAATTCCGTACTTGGGGATTTGTCTCGGCATGCAACTGGCCGTGATCGAGTATGCGCGGCATGTTGCGGGAATGTCGGATGCCAATAGTACAGAGTTTGATCTGGAAACCGAGCACCCTGTTGTCGCGCTCATTACTGAATGGCTGGACCGAGATGGCAAAGTGGCAACACGCAGTGCTGATTCCGATTTGGGTGGCACCATGCGTCTGGGTTCGCAGCGTTGCCCAATTAAGAGTGGCACGCTGGCGCAACGTATTTATGGCGACGAAGTCAACGAGCGTCACCGACACCGTTATGAGGTTAATAACTATTATGTGCCGTCGCTGGAAAAGTCTGGCTTGGTAATTTCCGCGCGCACGCCTTCCGAAGATTTGCCGGAAATGATGGAGTTGCCGCAAACCGTTCATCCTTGGTTTGTGGGCGTGCAGTTCCATCCTGAATTCACTTCTACGCCGCGCGACGGGCATCCCTTGTTCAAGGCTTTCGTTGCGGCGGCTTTGCAGCAGCGTACAACTACTGGTACTCAAGCATGAAGTTATGCTCATTTGACGCGGGACTAGATCAACCGCTGTTCCTGATTGCAGGGCCATGTGTGATCGAATCGCAGCAGATGGCGATTGATACTGCTGGGCAGTTGCAGGAAATTTGTAATGAATTGAACTTAAACTTCATCTACAAGTCATCCTATGACAAGGCAAACCGCAGTTCGGGTAAGTCCTTTCGTGGATTTGGTATTGATGCGGGTCTGAAAATACTCGGTGAAGTGAAGTCTCAGCTCGGAGTGCCAGTGTTGACCGATGTTCATAGCATCGAAGAAATCGCGCCAGTTGCCGAAGTAGTGGATGTATTGCAGACCCCCGCATTTTTGTGTCGACAAACTGACTTTATTCATGCAGTCGCCGTTTGCGGCAAGCCGGTGAATATCAAGAAAGGGCAGTTTCTGTCACCGTGGGACATGAAGAATGTGGTGGAAAAAGCACGTGATGCAAGCGGCGCGGATAACATTATGGTGTGTGAGCGCGGTGCTTCGTTCGGTTATAACAATCTGGTGTCGGATATGCGTTCCCTTGCGGTTATGCGTAATACCGGTTGTCCGGTTGTTTTCGATGCAACGCACTCGGTGCAATTGCCGGGCGGGCAGGGTACGGTTAGTGGTGGTCAGCGAGAATTTGTTCCTGTGCTGGCGCGCGCGGCGGTTGCGGCGGGTATTTCTGGGCTATTTATGGAGACCCACCCCAATCCTGCCAAGGCCATGTCGGATGGGCCAAATGCATTCCCTTTAGGGCATTTGAAATCATTGTTGAAGACGCTGATGGTGTTGGATGTGACGGTTAAGCAGCAGGGTTTGATCGAAGAAAAAATCGATTTGAGAAACGTTTGATTTAGTGAGAGAGAGTAAGGAAAGATATGAGTGCTATCGTTGATGTAATCGCCCGTGAAATTTTGGATTCCCGTGGCAATCCGACTGTTGAGGCCGATGTTTTGCTGGAGTCTGGTGTGATGGGACGAGCCGCAGTGCCGTCCGGCGCTTCGACCGGTACCAAAGAGGCGGTCGAACTGCGCGATGGCGACAAACAGCGTTACTTGGGTAAGGGCGTGTTGAAGGCAGTTGAAAACGTTAATACTGAAATTGCCGAAGCGATCATCGGTCTGGATGCGGAAAATCAATCTTTCATCGATCAGACCATGATCGAGCTGGATGGCACCGAGAATAAATCCCGTTTGGGTGCTAATGCCATTCTGGCGGTTTCGATTGCCGTGGCTAAAGCTGCCGCTGAAGAGTCGGGCTTACCGTTGTATCGTTACTTTGGTGGCGCGGCACGGATGGAAATGCCAGTGCCGATGATGAACGTTATCAACGGCGGCGCGCATGCAACCGGTGGTTCGGACATGCAAGAGTTTATGATCGTACCCGTGGGTGCTCCTAGCTTCCGCGAGGCATTGCGCTACGGTGCCGAAGTATTCCATAGTTTGAAAAATGTGCTGCATCATCGCGGCTTCGCGACGACGGTTGGGGATGAGGGTGGTTTTGCGCCAGCGTTGGGTTCCAACGAAGCTGCACTGAAAGTGATCGTCGAGGCCATTGAGGCTGCCGGTTATGTGCCGGGCGCGGATGTCGCGATTGCAATGGACCCAGCTTCTTCTGAGTTCTACAAAGACGGTATGTATCACCTCAAAGCCGATGGCATGGTGCTAAATTCGACGCAGATGGTCGATTTGTACGCGAGTTGGGTGGATAAATATCCTATCGTTTCCATCGAGGATGGTATGAGCGAGCTGGATTGGGACGGCTGGAAACTGCTGACGGAGCGTTTGGGTAAGAGCATCCAGCTGGTGGGTGACGATGTATTCGTCACTAACACTAAAATTTTGCGCGAAGGTATCAAGCAAGGTATTGCCAACTCTATTTTGATTAAAGTGAATCAGATCGGTACGCTGACCGAAACATTCGCAGCTATCGAGATGGCTAAACGTGCGGGTTACACCGCCGTGATGTCGCATCGCTCTGGTGAGACTGAAGATTCAACCATTGCTGACTTGGCCGTGGGTACCAACGTGATGCAAATCAAAACGGGTTCCTTGTCGCGCTCCGATCGTATGGCGAAATACAACCAGTTGTTACGTATCGAAGAAGATCTGGGCGAGACCGCTTCCTATCCGGGACGTGAGGCTTACTACCAACTAGGCTGATGCGTTGCGTGCCGTCACACTGATACTGGCTGTCCTATTACTGCTGTTGCAGTACCCGCTGTGGTTGGGCAAGGGCGGCTGGTTGAAGGTGTGGGATACGAATCAACAACTTCAGGCTCAGCAACAAATTAATCAGCAGACGCGGGCGCGCAACGATTTATTGGATGCCGAGGTGCGCGATCTAAAGCAAGGTACCGAGGCAGTCGAAGAGAGAGCCCGTAGTGAGCTAGGCATGATCAAGCAAGGCGAGATTTTCTATCAGATCGTCGATGCCGTTCCCCTTCCGAATGCAGAAAAGCCAGCGATTTCTGCGCCGGCTTCCTCTGTTCCTGTTATGCACTAATTGCTTGGTTTAAACCGCCAGCAACTCTACCTCAAACACCAGTGTTGCATTTGGCGGAATGACACCGCCTGCGCCGCGACGACCATAGCCAAGCTCAGGCGGGATGGTTAACTTGCGTACGCCACCAACGCGCATGCCTTGCACTCCTTCATCCCAACCTCGGATTACCATGCCTCCGGCCAGTTCGAATTGGAACGGGTCGTTACGGTCTTTGCTGGAATCGAATTTCTGGCCATCGGTGAGCCAGCCGGTGTAATGCACGGTGACGTAGTCTCCCGCTTTCGCCTCATCACCAGTGCCAGTGGTAAGGTCTTCGTATTTGAGACCTGACGAAGTGGTGACTGTTTTTTCCTTGGGCTGATCCGCCACTCGCTCGGCGGATTGAACGGTATTGGCAACCAGCATGGTGATGGTCATTGGACCGACACCACCGGGTACTGGGGTGATCCAGCCGGCCACTTCTTTGGCGGAATCAAAATCGACATCGCCGCAGAGTTTGCCATCGGGGAGGCGATTAATTCCGACATCGATCACGGCTGCGCCCGGTTTAATCATGTCGCCCGTGATCATTCTAGGCTTGCCAGTTGCGACTACAAGAATATCGGCATCTAGCGTGTGCTTGGCTAGATCGACGGTTTTCGACGTGCAGATGGTTACCGTAGCATTATGTTGCAACAGTAGTAGTGCCATCGGTTTGCCGACGATGTTGCTGCGTCCGATCACAACTGCATGTTTACCTTCTATGCTGACCCCGCTTTTTTGCAGCAGTACCAGTGAGCCATAAGGTGTGCATGGCGCAAAACGCATGTTGCCAGTGGCGAGTGCGCCGACATTGAGTGGATGAAAACCATCCACATCTTTGTCGGGACTAATTGCGTTCAGAATTTTTTCGCTGTCGATATGTTTGGGTACAGGCAATTGCACCAGTAAACCGTGAATTTTCGGATCAGCATTTAGCTCAGCGATTTTTTCCAGCAGTGCCGCTTCACTGATGTCGGCGGGTAGGGCGATATGCAGCGAATACAAGCCGAGCTCGGCACATGCCTTCACCTTGTTAGCGACATACACTTTGGATGCAGGGTCTTCACCGACGATGATGACGGCCAATCCGGGCATAATTCCGCGAGCCTTCAGTGCATCGGCGCGAACTCGCCACTCGGCGCGGACTTCTTGTGCGATGGCTTTGCCGTCGATGATACGTGCCGTCATGCTGATCTCCTATGCGAAATTATTTTGTCGATGCTTGATAAGCTTCGATGCCCTTTGTAATTTCGGCATGGGCGGCTTCAACGCCTTCCCAGCCGCGAATCTTGACCCACTTGCCCGGCTCCAGTGCTTTGTACAGTTCGAAGAAGTGTTTGATTTGCTCCAGCGTGATTGCGGGCAGGTCTTCATAAGACTTCACTTCGCGGTAGAGCGGAGTCAGTTTATCGGTCGGTACAGCGATAATTTTGGCATCGTCACCGCCCTCGTCACTCATTTGCAATACGCCAACTGGGCGGCAAGGAATAATCGCGCCATGCACGATAGGAAACGGAGTGACAACCAGTACATCAACTGGATCGCCATCGTCGGCGATGGTTTCTGGGATGAATCCGTAGTTGGCGGGATAGCGCATCAACGAGCCGATAAAGCGATCCACTACCAGCACGCCCGCGCCCTTGTCGACTTCATATTTAACGGGGTCGGCATGCTTGGGGATTTCAATGATGACGTTGCATTCATGGGGGAGGTTGTCGCCGGGGCGTACGTTCAGCAGGCTCATGGTTATTCCTTCAATTAGGCTAGTTTTAAGAAGGGCGCGATTATAAGCGATACAGGCTGTTGACGCAGCGGGGTGTTAGAATCGAAATACTCGTATTGGCGTTCAACTAAGGAGGGTGTGACATGACAGCAAAACTGGTCGGGAAAATGGTTATTGGGCAATCTGGCGGCCCCACCGCCGTTATCAACCAATCGCTGGTGGGGGCTGTATTGGCGGCGCGCAAGCAGGCGAATATCACCGGCATTCTTGGTGCTCGTCATGGTATCGCCGGTATTATGAAAGAGGATTTCATCGATCTTTCCACGCAGAGTGAAGCGCAACTGGAGTTGGTGGCTAACACGCCAGCGGCGGCACTGGGCTCGGTGCGACTTAAGCCAGGCAAAGCCGAGTGCGAAAAAGTATTCGAGGTGTTTCGCAAACATGATGTGCGTTACTTTTTCTATGTTGGCGGCAATGACTCTGCTGAAACGGCGCACATCATTGCTGAAATGGCACGCGAGGCGAATTACGATTTTTGTACCGTGCATATTCCAAAAACGATCGACAACGACCTTAAAGTGACCGACCACTGTCCAGGATTTGCTTCGGCGGCACGTTTCGTTGCTTTGGCATTCATGGGGGATGATCGCGACAACCGCGCACTCTCCGGCATCAAGGTGAATGTGGTGATGGGGCGGCATGCCGGATACCTTACTGCTGCCTCGGCATTGGCACGACAAGCCGATGGCGATGGCCCGCACTTGATTTATCTACCGGAGCGCGTGTTTGATGTGGCGCAATTTAAGCAGGATGTACGTGACGTGGTCGCCAAGTATGGGCGCTGCGTGATTGCGGCATCTGAGGGTATTGCGGATAAAGACGGTAATCCTATTTTGACTTCTGGTGAGCGTGACTCGCACGGTAATGTCCAGCTTTCCGGTACGGGCGCATTGGGAGACTCGTTGGCGGCATTGGTGAAAGAAGCTTTTACGGGGGAGAAGGTGCGCGTACGTGCCGATACCTTTGGTTACTTGCAGCGTTCCTTTCCGACGATCATCTCCCCCATTGATGCGCAGGAGGCGCGTGAGGTGGGTAAATATGCTGTGAATCATGCGGCGACAGCAGGTACGCCTGGTTCGGTGGCGATTCGTCGGCTATCGAGTACGCCTTATGCGAGCGAGTGCTTCATCACTCCGTTGGCATCAGTAGCGCGCGAAGCAACGCATATGAAAGATGAGTTCATTAATGCGGCAGGTAATGATGTGACGCAGGCTTGGATAGATTACGCTGCACCGCTGGTGGGCGAGTTGCCAAGAATGGGTAATTTGTAACCATATCAGTACGTGGCAGGAGAAGGGCAGGCCGTTGGTTTGCCCTTTTTATTGTCAGAAAACCTGAGTGGCAGAACTTCAGGCAATAAAATGCATCTGACTACGCGCTTGAAATTTACTGAGTCATCCCCATTACAGGCATCGGGTGCGCGGAGATAAGCTTGCTGTGCATTAATTAATTTTTAAGGGTAATCACATGAAACGTATTTTCCTCTTCATTCTGACCAACTTGGCGGTGTTGTTCGTGATTAATATCACGCTACGCATCTTGGGTGTGGATCGCTGGTTGGATGAGTCCGGTGGGATTAATTTCGGTGCCCTGCTGGTGATGTCGGCGGTGATTGGTTTTGCTGGTTCCATCATATCTTTACTGATGTCGAAATGGTCGGCTAAACGTATGGTGGGCGCGCATGTTATCGAAAATCCATCCGATCCTACCGAGCGTTGGTTGGTTGACACCGTGAGTCGTCAAGCTCAAATGGCGGGTATCGGGATGCCTGAAGTGGCAATCTATGATGCGCCAGATGTGAATGCGTTTGCGACTGGCTGGAATCGTAACAATGCCTTGGTGGCCGTAAGCACGGGGCTATTGCACAGTATGAGTCGCGACGAGGCGGAAGCTGTTTTGGCGCACGAGGTAAGTCACGTCGCCAATGGTGACATGGTGACGCTGGCCTTGATTCAAGGGGTGGTTAATACCTTTGTGGTGTTCCTGTCCAGATTGTTCGGTTACTTTGTGGATCGTGTGTTGCTCAAAAATGATGGCCGCGATGGTCCCGGTATCGGGATGTTTGTTGCTGAAATGGTTGCTCAGTTAGTCTTGGGGGTACTAGCTAGTGTGGTTGTGATGTGGTTCTCCCGTCAGCGTGAATTCCGTGCCGACGCGGGCGGTGCGAATTTGGCCGGACGCTTGAAGATGATCGCGGCACTGGAGCGTTTGAAGCGCAATCAAGAGCCAGCGCACCTGCCTGAGCAAATTGCGGCCTTTGGTATCTCTGGTGGCAAAGGGTTGTCGAGACTGTTTATGACTCATCCACCGTTGGAAGAGCGTATCGAGGCATTGCGCAACGCGATTAACTGATACTCGTTCGAACCAAACAAAAATCCCCTGCGTGATGAGCGCAGGGGATTTTTATTGGTCGCGCAAAAGTTACTTGGCGACTTGTTTTTCGCGGATTTCGTCTAGCGTTTTGCAGTCAATGCAGAGTGTCGCAGTAGGGCGAGCCTCTAGGCGATTCAGGCCGATTTCAATACCGCAGTTATCGCAATAGCCATAGTCACCAGCATCGATTCGAGCCAGCATTTTATCGATGTTTTTGATGAGCTTGCGTTCACGGTCACGGTTGCGCAACTCCAAGCTCATGTCGGACTCTTGGGTGGCTCGATCATTAGGATCAGCGAAAACCGTTGCCTCGTCCTGCATGGTATGTACTGTGCGGTCGATGTCTTGGCTCAATTCCGACTTGATATCCTGCAAAATTTTGCGGAAATGCTCAAGTTGCTTGGGGTTCATGTAGTCTTCGCCCTTCTTCGGCTTGTAAGGGGCAGCGGGTTTGTGAGGCTGTACCGGCATCGTGCTTCTCCAACTGGGAAATTTCAAAGTCCGCTTTAATACCAGAAAGGCTGCGTGAGGGCAACTTTAGTTTCGTTTTTTTACTGAGGGTGCCAGCAGTAAAAATAGGGCTGGGTGCTTATCCGGCGGGGTTTTTGCTGCTTTTTTCCATTCGCTGACTGAGCGCGTGTGAATTGATTCCTCCGCTAAGCTAATGTCTGTTGCCACGCAAATACGGGTATCTGGGCGGCAATGGGTCAGTAGCGCACTGAATAGTTTGCTGTTGCGGTATGGGGTTTCAATAAACATTTGGGTTTGATTAAGGCGTGCCGAGTCTTTTTCCAGTAACTGTATGGCCTGCTTGCGGGCATCGTCTGCGATGGGTAGGTAGCCGTGAAAGGCGAAGCATTGACCATTCAGGCCGGAAGCCATGAGCGCTAGCAGGATGGACGATGGGCCAACCAGTGGTGTTACTCGAATGCCACGCCGATGTGCCAAATCGACCAAGGTTGCACCGGGGTCGGCGACACCAGGGCAACCTGCTTCAGAAATGATTCCAACATCGTGACCGGCCAGTAGCGGGGATAGCAGGGCATCTAACTCGCTGGCTACGGTATGTTCGTTGAGCGTTTCGAATGCGAGATTCTGGATTGGCTGCTCATGCTTCAATAATGAGAGAAACTGGCGCGCACTTTTGGGGTGTTCGACAACAAAATGACTGATGCGGCGAGCGATATTAATAACATGATTGGGTAGCACATTGTCGGCGGGAGAGTCGCCGAGCGTGCAGGGGATCAAATAAAGTGTGCCGAGTGTGGGTTTCATAATTAAAAGGGACTGAGGCCTTCGCGGCGCAGCATGTTGCAAAGTAGTATAAGGGGAAGTCCTATCAATGCATTCGGGTCGTCTCCCGACATATGGCTTATCAGTGCGATGCCCAGTCCTTCAGATTTGGCGCTGCCGGCACAGTGATAGGGCTGCTCCTTTAGTAGGTAAGTTTCGATTTCGTTGTCACTGAGGTCGCGCAGTGTGACCCCGTTTTCCGCAACTTCGGATTGAATATGGCCGGTTTTGCTATTCAGGAGTGCCAGTGCCGTATAAAAGCGGGTGGTTTTCCCGCGCATGAAGCGGAGTTGTTTGGCCGCGTTATCGTGCGTCATCGGTTTACCGAGTTGAGTGCCATCAAGCAAGGCGACTTGATCGGAGCCGATAATCAGTGCGTCTGGGTATGTGTGAGCAAGAGCCAAGGCTTTTAATTTGGCTAATCGAAGTGATGTATCGCGTGCGGACTCTTGCGGTAGTGGGGTTTCGTCCACATCAGGTGAGGCTGTCACAAAAGGGATTTGTAGGCGTTTAAGCAGTTCGCAGCGATAAACGGAGCTGGATGCAAGGACAAGCAACTGAGAATTCAAGGATGTTCCCCGACGGTTTTTGACACGGAAGGGCGAAAAATATATCATGCGCGCCTCATGTACGCACGGCCTTTCATAGATAGTCTCGATTTTGCTAGAAATGGCAATTTAATCAATGGGTCAGTGCCGATTGAGGAATTGCATCGGCTGGTAGATGCGCTGAACGATAGGCAGGGAAGTATGCAGTTTGCCGTGCGTGGTAGCGTAAACAAGCAAGACGGTGCGGTATTACGAGTTTCGGCACAAGTTGATCTGCATCTGCTGTGTCAGCGCTGTCTGGAAAAGATGGTGTTGCCAGTCGTGATCGATACTCAGTTGTTGCTATGTAGCCAAGCTGAGTTAGATATTCTGGAAGATGAAGGCGATGAAGTAGATTGCATTTTGGCGGATACTAATCTGGATGTAATTGCTTTGCTGGAAGAAGAAATATTGCTGACTTTGCCGATTGCGCCTCGGCATGAGGCGGGGCAGTGCGAAGTAGCGAAAAATGACAAGTTGGCGGCAGGAAAGAATCCTTTCGCTGTTTTGGCAGGTTTAAAAGTAGTTAAGTAGTTTTTTACTAGGAGTAGTTAACATGGCAGTTCAGCAGAATAAAAAATCCCCATCCAAGCGTGGTATGCACCGCGCCCATGACTTTTTGACCAATCCACCTACAGCGATTGAGCCGACCACAGGCGAAGTGCATCTGCGTCATCACATCAGCCCGACCGGTTTCTATCGTGGCAAAAAAGTAGTCCAGACCAAGGGCGAATAAGTCCGGTTTGAGCGCAGCCGATCGTAGGGTCGGCTGCGTTTTTCTTTTTTTATCCACAAGGAAAACACTGAGTGGGTATTACGCTAGCCATTGACGCGATGGGTGGTGATCACGGTGTCGTGGTCACGATCCCTGCTGCGCTCGAATATCTCGAACAATTCCCGCAGGATGTCATTGTCCTTGTGGGTATTCCCGAAGCGATTGAAGCAGAATTGCGTGCTAAAGGCGCGCAGGCTCACTCGCGTCTGCGCATTCATCCTGCCAGCGAAGTGGTGGGTATGGATGAGCCGCCACAATCTGCCCTGCGCGGCAAAAAAGACTCATCCATGCGGGTGGCGATTAATCTGGTCAAGGAGGGGGAAGTGTCGGCTTGCGTTAGCGCGGGCAATACAGGCGCTTTGATGGCGACCGCGCGTTATGTGCTGAAGACGCTGCCTGGAATTGATCGTCCCGCTATTGCCTCGTATTTGCCGACCAAAAAAGGCCAAGTCTGCATGCTCGATCTCGGCGCCAACACCGATTGCACGGCAGAGCACTTGTTGCAGTTTGCTCTGATGGGATCTGCCTTGGTTACCGCATTGGAGCATAAGCCGAACCCGACTGTCGGCTTGCTCAATATTGGCAGTGAAGACATTAAGGGTAATGAGGTGGTTAAAGAAACTGCCCAGTTGCTCCGCGCCAGCGACCTGAATTTTTACGGTAATGTCGAGGGTAATGACATCTTCAAAGGCACGACAGACCTTGTCGTGTGCGATGGTTTCGTCGGCAATGTGGCGTTAAAAACCACGGAAGGATTGGCGCAACTATTGGGAGGTCATTTGCGTGAATCATTTAAGCGCAATCTCTATTCAAAAATTGCCGGACTGATCGCGATGCCCGTGTTGAATGCATTCAAACGTCGTTTCGATCATCGTCGCTATAATGGAGCGAGCTTTTTGGGCCTAAAGGGGATCGTTGTCAAGAGCCACGGCTCGGCTGATGTATTTGCCTTCCGTTGCGCCATCGAGCGAGCCGCCGAAGAAGCACGCGAAGGGATGTTGGACGATATTAGCGCGCATCTTGAAAAATGGCATCGAGCACGTCAAACAACAGTAGGAGAGTCGCTTTGATCTATTCTCGAATCATCGGTACTGGCAGTTACCTGCCAGTCAAGACGGTTACCAATCACGATCTCGAAAAAATTGTTGATACTTCACACGACTGGATTGTGTCGCGTAGCGGTATCTCGGAGCGCCACTTTGCGGCTGATGACGAGAAGACCAGCGATTTGGCCATGCATGCTAGTCGCCGCGCGATTGAGGCAGCCGGTATTAGTGCGGACGAGATCGATTTGATTATTGTTGCCACGACTTCACCGGATCAACTTTTTCCAAGTACCGCGTGTATTTTGCAAGACAAGTTGGGGATTCGCAGCGGCGGTCCTGCATTCGACATGCAGGCGGTATGCGGCGGTTTTGTTTTTGCGTTGAATACGGCAGATATGTACATTCGGGGTGGGCAGGCGAAAACGGTACTTGTGGTTGGCGCAGAAGTGTTGTCGCGCATGCTGGACTGGAATGACCGCACCACCTGTGTTTTGTTTGGCGACGGTGCTGGGGCTGTGGTGCTGCGCGCCAGCGAACAACCCGGCATTATCTCGGCCAAACTGCATTCCGATGGACGACATCGCGAGATGCTGAAAGCCGATCCGAAAATATCAATGGATGGGCAGTCGGTGTTTAAATTCGCAGTCAAAGTACTGAGTGATGTGGTGGATGAAGTACTTAAAGACAACGGGTTGCAGGGCTCCGACATCAATTGGTTGGTGCCGCATCAAGCCAATATTCGCATTATTGAAGCAACAGCGAAAAAGCTGGGTTTGGGTATGGCAAACGTAGTGGTGACTGTCGGTCAGCATGGGAATACCTCGGCGGCCTCGATTCCTTTGGCTCTGGATACCGCTGTTCGTGATGGACGTATCCAGACTGGGCAAAACATCATGATTGAAGCGGTTGGCGGCGGTTTTACGTGGGGTGCCGCACTTATTCGCTGGTAACGGCTGCACCAGATATGCGGTGCGCAAACATGCTTCTCTATTTTTCATGACCAATGACGGATTATTTTTATGACTAATTTCGCATTCGTATTTCCCGGACAAGGTTCGCAGTCGCGCGGCATGATGAACGGCTATGCCGATTTCGCTGCTGTGCGTAACACCTTTGCTGAAGCCTCCGATGTATTGAATCAAGACCTGTGGCAATTGGTCGTCGAAGGCGATGATGCCAGTTTGAATGCAACCGTAAATACACAGCCGCTCATGCTGACAGCCGGAGTTGCGGTCTACCGTGCGTGGCAGTCGCAGAATGGTTCAATGCCCGCCATCATGGCTGGGCACAGTTTGGGCGAATATACCGCGCTGGTTGCAGCCGGAGCCTTGCGTTTTTCCGATGCGTTACCGCTGGTTCGCTATCGCGCGCAGTGCATGCAAGAAGCTGTGCCGGAAGGTGTGGGTGGTATTGCTGCGATTTTGGGTTTGGAGGATGACGCAGTGCGAGCCGTTTGCGCCGAAGCTGCGCAAACGCAAGTATTGGAGCCGGTTAATTTCAATTCACCTGGTCAAATCGTGATTGCGGGTGATCGTGCAGCTGTCGAGCGCGGCATGGAGTTGGCCAAGGCCAAGGGTGCGAAACGCGCCATCATGTTGCCGATGAGCGTGCCGTCGCATTGCAGCTTGTTGAAAGGCGCGGCAGAGCGCTTGCGTACCTATCTGAACGATGTCGTTATTCAAACTCCGACAGTGCCTGTTTTGCACAATGCTGATGTTGCTGCTTACAGCGATGCGGCATCGATCAAAGATGCGCTGGTGCGCCAGCTTTACTCACCGGTGCGCTGGGTCGAAACCGTGCAGGCATTTGGCAAGCAAGGCGTGACGCACAATGTTGAATGTGCGCCTGGCAAGGTTTTGGCTGGCCTGAATAAACGCATCGACACCAACCAGCAATCACTAGCCATCAACGACGGTGAGGCACTGAAACAAGCCTTGCTTACACTGGCATAAGGAGAACACTATGACACTGCAAGGACAAATCGCACTCGTTACCGGCGCATCGCGCGGTATCGGTCAGGCCATCGCACTTGAGCTGGGCAAGCAGGGGGCAATCGTGTTGGGTACTGCAACCAGCGAGGGCGGTGCGCAAGCAATCAGTACGTATTTGCAGGCGGCAGGAGTCAAAGGTGCTGGGTTTGCTTTGAACGTCAACGATGTGGCGCAAACTGAACTGGTGTTGAGTGCGATTCGTACCCAGTTTGGCGAAATTTCTATTCTGGTTAATAACGCTGGCATTACGCGCGACAACTTGTTGGCGCGCATGACAGACGAAGAATGGGATGATGTATTGGCAACAAATCTCAAGTCCGTGTTCCGCCTCAGCCGTGCCGTATTGCGCGCCATGATGAAAGCTCGCGCTGGGCGCATCATCAGCATCTCGTCAGTGGTGGGTAGCATGGGCAATCCCGGACAAGCTAACTATGCCGCATCCAAAGCAGGTATGGTTGGCTTCACCAAATCATTGGCACAGGAAATCGGCAGTCGCAATATCACCGTCAATTGCGTTGCACCGGGTTTCATCGATACCGATATGACGCATGCACTGGGCGAAGAGCAGCGTGCGAAATTGGTTGAACATGTGCCGTTGAAGCGTCTCGGTCAGCCATCTGATATTGCGGCGGCGGTTGCCTTTTTGGCCAGCCCCAGTGCCGCCTATGTCACTGGCGTGACATTGCATGTCAATGGCGGCATGTATATGGAATGATCTCGTTCAATGGACGAGCTATTCCCATGAGCGATCAAATCAAAAACGCATCAAGCAACGTTGTCTGGCATCACGCCACCGTGACGCGCGAGCGTCGCCAGCAACTCAACGAGCATCGTGGTGCGTTGCTGTGGTTTACCGGTCTTTCCGGCGCGGGTAAATCAACGCTGGCTCATGCCGTCGAAGAGGCACTTCATCAGCAAGGCTGCCGCACTTTTGTGCTGGATGGCGACAATGTTCGGCACGGCTTGTGTTCGGACTTGGGGTTTTCGGAAACAGATCGAAAAGAAAATATTCGCCGTATCGGCGAAATGTCCAAACTTTTTGTCGAAGCCGGTACCATTGTGTTGACCGCATTTATATCGCCTTTTCGTGAAGATCGTTCCCGTGTTCGTGGACTGTGCCAGCATGGCGATTTCATCGAAATATTTTGCGATAGCAGCATTGAGGTGTGTGAGCAGCGCGATGTTAAAGGGCTTTACCAGAAAGCGCGTCAAGGTCTCATCAAAGACTTTACCGGTATCTCATCTCCTTACCAAGTACCGGACAATCCAGAATTGATCGCTCCTACGGGGAGCGAGACATTGGAGGCGTGTGTAGCGCAAGTGATTGCGTTTTTGGGGCAGCGCGGCATCGCAAAGTTTTAAGCGCAAAAAGGCCGGATATTAGATTTGTCTGGCTGTAAAATTGCGGCCTTATTATTCTTGTTGTTCGGGACTTGCCATGAAAACCATTCTCATCACCGGCGGAGCCGGTTTTATTGGTTCAGCCGTCGTGCGTCAACTTATCAACGACACCGACTACCGCGTAATCAACGTTGACAAACTCACCTACGCGGGCAACCTGCAATCGCTGGTGTCTGTTTCCAGTCATCCGCGATACCAATTCGAGCAAGTGGACATCTGCGATGCAGTTGAAGTGAACCGTGTGTTCCGTGAGCATCAACCCGATGCCATCATGCACCTGGCTGCTGAATCACACGTCGACCGCTCCATCAGCGGCCCGGCCGACTTCATCCAGACCAACATCGTAGGCACCTACACCCTACTCGAAGCCGCCCGCGCCCACTGGAACACCCTCGACGCAGAACGCAAAGCCAACTTCCGCTTCCACCACATCTCCACCGACGAAGTGTATGGCAGCTTGGGTAACGAAGGATTCTTCACAGAAAACACCGCCTACGAACCCAACTCCCCGTATTCCGCCAGCAAAGCCGCCAGCGACCACCTCGTGCGCGCATGGCACCACACCTACGGCATGCCCGTCGTCACCACCAACTGCTCCAACAACTACGGCCCCTACCACTTCCCCGAGAAACTCATTCCCTTAGTGATCTTGAATGCAGTCAACGGCAAACCGCTGCCCATCTACGGCAAAGGCGACAACATCCGCGACTGGCTCTACGTCGACGACCACGCCCGTGCACTGCGCACCGTCCTTGAGACAGGCAAGCTAGGCGAAACCTACAACATCGGCGGCTGGAACGAAAAAACCAACCTCGAAGTCGTCCAAGCCATCTGCACCATCCTTGACGAACTACACCCTCAAGGTGCCCCCCACCAAAACCTCATCACCTACGTCGCAGATCGTCCTGGTCACGACAAACGCTACGCCATCGATGCCACCAAAATCGCAGACGACCTAGGCTGGAAACCGCAAGAAACCTTCGAGACCGGCCTGCGCAAAACCGTCCAGTGGTACCTCGACAACACCGACTGGGTCAAAGGTGTTACCAGCGGCGACTATCAAAACTGGATGCAAAAAAACTACGCCGAAAGGACAGCAGCATGAAAGGCATCATCTTGGCCGGAGGCTCCGGCACCCGTCTATACCCTGTGACACAAGCCGTCTCCAAACAACTCCTGCCGGTGTATGACAAACCGATGATCTACTATCCCCTGTCCATACTCATGCTGGCGGGAATACGCGACATCCTCATCATCTCCACCCCCCAAGACACCCCGCGCTTCGAACAACTGCTGAGTGACGGCAGCCAATGGGGAGTCAACATCAGCTATGCCGTCCAACCCTCACCCGACGGCTTAGCCCAAGCCTTCATCATCGGCGAAGAATTCATCGGCAAAGAACCTTGCGCACTCGTACTGGGTGACAACATCTTCTACGGACACGGCATGGAAGAACTCCTCAAAGATGCCGCTAACAAACAACAAGGCGGCACCGTGTTTGCCTACCACGTCCTCGACCCTGAGCGCTACGGCGTCGTCGACTTCGACGCAACTGGCCGCGCCTTAAGCATCGAAGAAAAACCCAAGCACCCCAAATCCAACTACGCCGTCACCGGCCTGTACTTCTACGACAACGACGTTGTTGAAATCGCCAAAACCATCAAACCCTCCGCACGCGGCGAACTCGAAATCACCACCGTCAACCAAATCTATCTGGAGCGCGGCAAACTTGACGTACAAGTCATGGGACGCGGCTACGCCTGGCTGGATACCGGTACTCACGAATCCCTACTGGAAGCCTCCCTGTTCATCCAGACCTTAGAAAAACGCCAAGGCTTAAAGATCGCCTGCCCCGAAGAAATCGCCTACTCACGCGGCTACATCAACACCGACCAACTCAAAAAACTCATCGCACCACTGGCCAAAAATGGCTACGGCCAATACCTGCAACGCCTGCTACAAGAAAAGAGCTAAGAGATGAACCTCATCCCAACAGACATACCCGATGTCCTCATCGTCGAACCCAAAGTGTTCGGCGATGCACGCGGCTTCTTCTACGAAAGCTTCAACGCCAAGCGCTTTGCCGAACTGACCGGCATCACCACCCCCTTCGTTCAAGACAACCACTCCAAGTCGGCACGCCATGTACTGCGCGGCTTGCATTACCAGATCAAACAAGCGCAGGGTAAGCTAGTGCGTGCCGTACAAGGCGAAGTGCTGGATGTCGTCGTCGACATTCGAAAAAGTTCCCCCACGTTTGGCAAAGCCATCACCATTCGACTCAGCGCAGACAACAAACGCATGTTATGGGTCCCTCCTGGCTTCGCGCACGGCTTCGTCGTATTGAGCGAAACGGCTGAGTTTCTTTACAAGACGACCGACTACTGGGCACCCGAACACGAGCGTTCTATTTTATGGAACGATCCTGATCTGAACATCGACTGGCAGTTGGATGGCGCAACCCCACTACTGGCTGCGAAAGACCAAGCGGGAATTCGGTTCAAAGATGCTGAGGTGTTTGAGTGAAAAAAATACTGCTCACGGGTAAGAATGGGCAAGTCGGTTGGGAGTTGCAACGCACGCTGACCTCGCTCGGGCAAGTCATCGCGGTTGACAGCGCGGCACTCGATTTACGTGATGCGAATGCTGTGCGAGCCGCGATTCGGGAGATTCGCCCGGACATCATCGTCAATCCTGCTGCCTATACTGCGGTAGATAAAGCGGAGACTGAACCGGAGATTGCGATGGCCGTGAATGCCTCCTCACCCGCCGTGATGGCGGAAGAAGCCAAAAAACTGGGGGCATTACTGCTGCATTACTCCACCGACTATATTTTCGATGGTAGTAAACAAGGTGCTTATCAGGAAGATGACACACCCAATCCGCTGGGCGTGTACGGCAAGAGCAAGCTGATGGGTGAACAGGCCATCCGCTCGTCTGGCTGCAATCACCTGATATTCCGCACTAGTTGGGTATACGGCGCGCGCGGAAAAAACTTTTTGCTGACTATGCTGCGCTTGGCCAAAGAACGCGATCAATTGCGCGTAGTTGACGATCAAATCGGTGCGCCAACATGGAGCCGCACGCTGGCCGAAATTCCCGCGCAAATACTGGCGCAGCTCTACGCACCGAAAGCCGATGCCGACCGGAGAGCTGAAGTGTCCGGTGCGTATCAACTTACCTCGTCGGGAAGTGTGTCTTGGTGTGGCTTTACTGCCGAGATATTGCGCTTGGCTGAATTGTCCAACTCGCCCGTATTGCACCCTATTACCTCGGCGGAGTATCCCACTCCGGCAGCCCGTCCGCAAAACTCCGTGATGTCCAACAATAAACTTACCCAAACTTTTGGTCTGGCAGCGGGAGATTGGCAAGCCAATTTGGCGCTGTGTATGCAAGCGCTGAAAAACAACTGAGTGACGATATGAAAATCGAAACCCTGCGTTGGTTCAACAACCGGCTTGAGATGATCGATCAGCGCATTCTGCCTGCCGCTTTTGAGTATTTAAGCTACTACACAGCGGCCTCGGTGGCCGAGGGTATACGCAGCATGGTGGTGCGTGGTGCACCGGCGATTGGCGTGGCGGCGGCATATGGCGTGGCACTGGAGGCATTGAAATTATCCCAACGCGCTAAGGGCGAAGGGAATGATGAGAAGGCTGACTTCAAGCAAGGTATGGAAGCTGGTTTTGCCGTGCTTGCGGCAAGTCGCCCAACGGCGGTAAATCTGTTCTGGGCATTGCAGCGCATGCGTAAAGTTTGGGAATCTGTGGCTACGCAAACGCAGCAGCAGATAGCTCAGCACTTGCTAACCGAAGCGCACGAAATTCTGGCCGAAGACGTTCGCATCAACAAAGCCATGGGCGCGCATGGCGCTGCTTTGCTGCAAGACGGTGCGCGCGTCTTGACGCATTGCAATGCGGGCGCGCTGGCCACAGCAGGGTGGGGTACTGCACTTGGCGTGTTCCGTTCTGCTGTGGAAAGCGGTAAAAAAATCTCGGTTATCGCAGACGAGACACGTCCCTTTTTACAAGGGGCGCGTTTGACCGCATGGGAAATGGTGCAGGAAAATATTCCCGTAACACTCATTACTGACAATATGGCCGGACACCTGATGGCGCAAGGGGAAATCGACGCTGTAGTGGTGGGGACGGATCGCGTTGCTGCCAACGGCGATGTGGCGAACAAGATTGGGACTTACATGGTGGCGGTACTAGCCCAGCGGCATAACATTCCGTTTTATGTCGCTTGCCCGTTATCGACTATCGATATGACTATTGCCACGGGTAAAGACATTCCCATCGAAGAGCGCTCCACCGAGGAAGTCAAAGGCTTCCGCGACTATCACTGGGCCGCAGCGGGAGTGACGATACGCAACCCCGCATTTGATGTCACCCCAGCGGAATTGGTTACTGGGCTGATTACAGAAAAGGGTGTAATACATCACCCCGATGCGGAACAGCTGCGCCGCTTATTCGCCTAGATTTAAGAACTGGAAGTCGTCGTATTTTGTGAGGCAAGCCGCAACCAGACGAGGAACGCAAACAATGAAATATCGACACTACAAAGGTGGTATCTACGAGATCGTTTGTGAAGCCAAACTGGAATCAGACCCGACGGTCATCATGATGATCTACCAATCTGAAAACGGCATGATCTGGGCCAGACCCAAACAAGTTTTCTTTGAACTGGTGCAACACGAGGGGGAGTTCGTGCCGAGGTTTGCCCCAATTTCCTGACGCTCAACTTCCGCTTACGCGAAACCAGCCAGCGATGCTGCGGCGTGTGGCGCGTGAGAGCAGCACCTCATGCGGAAAAGACTCGCTCAAGAAAATAATCATCGTGCCAAAAGTTGGATTCACCGTGGTAACCACAGTTTTCCCTGAAGCTTCAAACACCACCAACTCGCCGCCATCGGGCGCATGCCAATCTTCATTCAAATACAACACCGTTGTGAGAATGCGATTCTTCTGGCCTTGCAACACATCCGAATGCTTGGCGTAACCCTCGCCTTCGCCATAGATCGCGTAATGGCATTCGTAATCAAACAACCCCAAAAATACCGACTCATTCAATCCCAAACGCAACAACTCCATACACGCGAGATAGGCTTGATCGGTATCGTTGGAGGCATCGAGCCAATTGATGACATCACCACGCATCCCACTGAGCTGCTTGCCCGCACCACGCCCAACTTGGGCAGCATGGAAGCGAGTGGAGTTGTCATCGTGACAGCGCACGAATAAGTCAGCCAGCAGTCCCTCCGCCAGCGGCTTGGCTAGAACAATGTAGCCGGAGTGCTCAAGCTGATAGGAAATCTTTGCGATATCCATAAGTGCCGGAGTCTAGCAGTTATATGGAGAAGGGCTATGCTTCATCGCGTCCCTAAATGAGCCCATAGTTCAACGGCAAGTTAGAATCCAGCCCCCGTTAGATAGCAAACCAAAATGGACATCTTGAGCTTATTCGCATTGCTGGTCATCATCGCCTTGGGATGGTACTGGCTACACAGCATCCGCATCTTGGAGATCGCACGTGATGCGAGCAGACGCGCTTGCGCCAAAGAAGAACTGCAATTTCTAGATGACACCGTCGCCAGCACCAGCCTCGCGCTTGATCGCGACTCATCTGGCCGCCGCATACTGCGCCGCACCTATCGCTTCGAATTCACCGAAACGGGAAACAGCCGAAGAGAAGGGGAGATCATCATGCTCGGTGAGCGCGTCGAATCGGTGACGATGGAGCCTTATCAGATATTGGAGTGATAAGCGCCCACATTGTTCAAGTGGGCGTCATTTTGCGGACTAATTCAACTTGTTCAAGAAGCTCAACTCTCTTGAAGCCAAAGAGATCTCTCGCAAGAAGCACAGCAAGCCCAGAATGAGAAAGAACATGGCTGCGAAGAACGTACCGGCGACGATGTCCGGCATATTCAAGCCCATCTTCACCTCGACGAAGAGTGATGCGATAGACGTACACACACTCAATGCCGCCAGCGTGATCAGCCCGATAGACCTGCGAATCCAAGCAGTGCGCCGCACAATGATCTCGAACTCATCCACATGCTTGGCACGCTGGTCTTCATTCATAGTGTGAAGCACACGAGCACGGTCGATCGCTCGGCCAAGTCGGTTCACCAGCACAGAGAGGATAGAGCCAACACCCGTCAACAAAAATACGGGGGCGACCGCATCGCGGATGGCGACGGACACGCTTTGGATTTCGGGAAGCGAACTTTCGATCATCTGATATTCCTTGATAAGTATTTGTAGCGCTTAGAGCTTTGGAGTGAGGGGGGCGAAGGAAATGCGAAGCTGAATCCTTCAATTATTATTTCTTAAATTCGTCGTGTTCATAAGGGTACTTGGGGTAGGGTAAAGTCACACCCATGCCTGCACCGACTCGCCAGAATGTATTTTCTTTTAGGACATGGTGGTAGACATTGATAAGTTGGTCTGGGAACAGCTTTAGTCCTGTGCCTCCAATGGAGCCAAAATGGTTTTGTATCAAAATGCTTCTTATTGAATCGAAGAGAGGAGCGGCGTATTTGTATTGTCCGCAAACCATAGCGGTAGTTATCCCAGTTACTAAATCGGCAAGTTGTAAATGGCGAACCAGGTTTGAAGGAGTGGTGAGTACATTCATAAGGATGCGATCAGGTACTACGTGTTCGGTACCGTTCTGCACGCGAGTTACAAAGTCGCTGAGAAACTGCTCTTCTTGATCTTTGCCGCCGCCAGGTCTATCGGCGACGAGAATTGCTGTTGTATCTCTTTTTTCCAGATGAACCGCCATGCGTTCAAATAAATAGTCGACGCATTTATTAAATGCTTTTTCACCCTTTAGTGTGGTTTGGCCTGTATCCCAACAAATGACTATGGCGCGCACCTCGTGTTCAATCGCAGCTTGCAGGACTTGCGAATAGCACTCAGTTCGAGCTTCGGCATGTAGATTGCTGTGTATCCATGTACCTTTGCGAGGAGACCACTTGAGCTCATCTCCTTTTGGTATGCCGAATTTGGAGGCAATCTCATCAATTCTTGTATTGAGAGGTCGCAATGCGGAGTCCTCCACAAAGATGCCGCCAATAGCTACAACAGTTCCCATACCTTCTCGGGCACTTTTTTGTGTTGAGTCATCGGCAAAGAAGATATCCATAATTAATCTGGTAAGTGGCTACACTAACTTCTTCAACTGATAAATCCTCTCCAACGCTTCCTTCGGACTCATCTCATCTGGCTGCAGATCGCGCAGCGCAGACAGCAGCGGATGTTCTTCCGGTTCCGGCACTTCGGGGGCTGCGGCGAAGAGGTCGCCTTGCGGACTTTGTGCGGCGCTGTTCTGTTCCAACTTCACTAGCTGTTTCTTTGCGCTGCGGATGACACTGTTCGGCACGCCTGCGAGTGCGGCGACTTGCAGGCCGTAGCTTTGGCTGGCGGCACCTTCGTTCACGCTGTGCAAGAAGACGATGCTGTGCTGGTGTTCGATGGCGGCGAGGTGGACGTTGGCGAGTTGTTTGAATTCTTCGGCTAGTCGTGTGAGTTCGAAATAGTGCGTGGCAAACAAGGTGTAGCTGCGGTTGATCTCCAGCAGGTGGCGCGCGATGGCGTAGGCGAGGGCGAGGCCGTCGAAGGTGCTGGTGCCGCGCCCGATCTCGTCCACCAGCACTAGGCTTTTGTCGGTCGCGTTGTGCAGGATGTTGGCGGCCTCGGTCATCTCGACCATGAAGGTGGAACGCCCCGAGGCTAAGTCGTCCGATGCGCCGATGCGCGTGAATATCTGGTCGATCTCGCCCAGCACCGCTTGTTGTGCCGGCACGAAGCAGCCGACATGCGCGAGCAACGCGATGATGGCGGTTTGCCGCATGTAGGTCGATTTACCACCCATGTTGGGGCCGGTGATGAGTAGCGTGCGGCGCGTGTCGTTGAGTGTGCAGTCGTTCGGGGTGAAGGTGTCCACTTGCGCTTCGACGACGGGATGGCGACCTTGCTTGATGTCTATGCGTGCATCGTTGCTGAACTGTGGTGCGCAGAAGTTGAGCGTGGCGGCGCGTTCGGCGAAGGTGGCGAGCACGTCCAACTCGGCGATGGCGGCAGCGATAGCTTGCAGTTGCGGGATGCTCGGCGCGAGTGCATCCAGCAGTTGTTCGTAAAGCATCTTCTCGCGCGCCAATGCGCGGTCGTTGGCAGAGAGTGCTTTGTCTTCGAAGGTCTTCAACTCGGGCGTGATGTAACGCTCGGCGTTCTTCAAGGTCTGGCGGCGCCGGTAGTCGTCTGGCACGTTCACCGATTGCGCGATGCTCACCTCGATGTAGAAACCATGCACGCGGTTGTATTCCACTTTCAGTGTGTTGATGCCGGTGCGCGCACGTTCGCGTGCTTCCAACTCCAACAAGAAATCTCCGCAGTTGGTTTGGATGCCGCGCAGCTCGTCTAACTCTGCGTCGAAACCATCGGCGATGACGCCGCCTTCGCGCAGGACGGAGGAAGGCTCGGCCTTCAACATCTTTTGCAGTAACTCGACTAATTCATTTCCTGTTTGTGCAGAACCTTTTTCCCCCGTTCGTGCTGAGCTTGTCGAAGCATGAATGGGCTCGCTGGTCTGGCCGTCGCTGCGCGCCGATCCTTCGACAAGCTCAGGACGAACGGATTGGTGAGACTCAGGACGAACGGTTTGGTGGGGCTCGGAGAGATCAAGTGCATTAGCTAGCCGCTTGATGAGTGCGGCATCACACTTCGCCAATGTGCTGTGTAGCTGTGGCAAGGTGAGCAATGTGTCGCGCAGGCCAGACAGGTCGCGCGGACGAGCCGAGCGCAAAGCGATGCGTGCGGTGATACGTTCCACGTCCACGCTGGGTTTGAGGTGGTCGTGTGCGTTGCGGTACAAGGCGCTTAGTTGTTCGACGGCTTCTAGTCTGGCGCCCAATGTCGTGCGGTTACGCAGCGGATGGTGCAGCCAGTGCGCCAACAGACGACTGCCCATGTTGGTGGCGCAGGTGTCGAGCAGAGAGAGCAGGGTGGGGGCAGCTTCGCCGCGCAGGGTCTGGGTGATCTCTAGATTGCGACGGGTTGCGGCGTCCATGCGCACGAACTCATCAGCGTGATAAACCTGTGCGTTGCGGATGTGCGCGATGCTCTGGCCTTGGGTGAGTTTGGCATAGCCGAGCAATGCGCCTTCGGCTTCCAATCCCACGGTGAAATCATCACAACCAAAACCGGCGAGGTCGCGCGTGGCGAACTGTTGGCACAGCGCACGGTGCGCGGTGTCGCGGTCGAAGTGCCAATCAGGTAATGATTTGTTCGCGGCGTTCTTGAATTGCGGTGCGGCGACACTCTCAGCGACCAAAATCTCAGAAGGTTGCAGACGTTCTAGTTCCGCAGGCAGTTGTTTGGCGGCGACTTCGGCGAGGGTGAATTGCCCTGATGCGAGGTTGAGCCAAGCTAAACCAACTTCAAACCCTAACCCCTCCCGGCCTCCCCTTGACAGGGGAGGTGACGAAATCGCCAAGAGTAGGTTGTCGCGTTTCTCTTCCAACAAGGCGGAATCGGTCACCGTGCCGGGCGTGACGATGCGCACCACTTTGCGTTCGACCGGGCCCTTGCTGGTGGCTGGATCGCCGATCTGTTCGCAGATGGCAACGGACTCTCCCATCTTCACCAAACGCGCGAGGTATTGCTCAGCCGCGTGATATGGCACCCCCGCCATCTTGATCGGGTTGCCGTTGGATGCGCCGCGTTGGGTTAGCGTGATGTCGAGCAGTTTGGCGACGCGCACGGCATCGTCCATGAACAATTCGTAGAAATCGCCCATGCGGTAGAACAGCAACTTGTCGGTGTGTTCCGCTTTGATGCGCAGGTACTGCTGCATCATGGGGGTGTGGCTAGATTTTTCTGGTGCGTTCATGCGAGAGGACTTAACTGATTTTGACGACGATGTCGTGTAGGCGGTTGGCGCACAGCGCCATGTGTTCGGCGGCGTTGGTTAGGTGGCGATAAATTTCACGGCGTTTAAACATGTTGATGTAGTTGTCGCCCTCAAAAAGTTGAGGCAGGGCGACGCGATAAAGTTTTTCAGCGTGACGTTCGGCTTTGCGTGCGGCATCGGCATCAATCGCGGCGGCGGCAGGGGTGCTGCCCAGCTTGGCGAAGCCGTTGGTCAGTGCCTCGACTCCATCTTTTAGGCAGTGCGAGATGTCGCGCATGAAAGTGTCTGGCTTCACATCGAGTACGTCCATCTCGTGTACGGTGGTCTTGCAGTACATCACGATTTCATCCAAGGCGATGATGGCGCGGTATATGTCTTCGCGGTCGATGGGGGTTGAAAAAGCATCGTTTAATTCGTGCAGATTGCGCACTTTAATGAGGTCGGCTTCGTGTACGTTTTGCTTCAGCTCATCGGCCGTTGCAGGGTCGCTGTATTCCATATATTCAACCAGCAGGTTGACCGTGTAAGTCACCTTGATCGCCTGTTCGGTGAGCATCTGGAAAAAGTCCGGCACCTTGGGAAAGACGCGGTCTAGGATGATAGCAAGCAAGGTTTTGGAGGCTTCTAGCATGGCATTTACCCTGTGATCGTGTGAACGAGAAGATAGCAGGTAATCGACATCACTGCCGCACCGGGAATGGTGATGAGCCAGGTGGTGACGATCTCGCGCGCCTTGCTCCAGCGCACGGCCTTGGGGCGTTCCGATGCACCTATACCCATGATGGAAGAGGCAACTACATGGGTGGTGGAAACTGGCGCACCAAACAGGGACGAGCTAAAAATGACCGTTGCCGCAGTCATCTGTGAATCCAGCGCGTGCAGCGGACGAATTTTATAAATGGAAAATCCCAGCGTACGCACGATCTGCCAGCCGCCGGAAAGTATGCCTAGCGTGATGGTCAGCGAGCAGGCCAGCATCACCCAGAACGGCACTTCAAAGGTGGGGATGAAGCCGCCGATCAGTAGCACTAGCGTCAATATTCCCATGCTTTTTTGCGCGTCGTTAGCACCGTGCGAAAAAGCCAAACCAGCCGATGTGACGTATTGCAAGTGTCGTAGGTCGCGGTTGATCGAGGGGTGCGCGCCGCGCAGTAGCCGCAGCATGATGCGGTGCAGCAGATAGCCGACACCAAAGCCGATGATAGGTGAAAGCACGAGCGCGACGAGCACTTTGGCGACCCCGTTTAGCTCGCCGTGCAACAAGTCACCGAATCCCCATACGACATGGTCGGAACCCGCAGCAACCATTACCACACCCGCCAAGCCACCGACCAGCGCGTGCGACGAGGAAGATGGGATGCCGCGCCACCAAGTCAGCAGATTCCAGGCAATCGCACCAAGCAGACCGCACAGCACAATAGTCAGTGCAGACACGCGGTCGATGTCATCCAGCGTAATAAATTTTCCGATGGTGTTGGCGACGGCGGTGCCGACCAGCAGCGGGCCAAGAAACTCGAAAAAAGCAACCAGCAGTACCGCCTGTACCGGTGTCATCGCGCGTGAGGCGATGACGGTGGCGATGATGTTGGCCGCGTCATGAAATCCGTTGGTGTACTCAAAGACTAGAACGATAACGATAGTCGTAATCGCAAGGACGAGAATAGTGGAGTCCATGACGGCAGGTGGTGGTGTTTAGCCCTTCAGACCGTCGGTCAGATGCGGAGCGATGATCTTGAGCAATTGCTCGTGGATGTGCGGATTGCCCGCGCAGACGTGGCCGCTGGCGAGGTAATTTTGATTGCCCGCCAAGTCGCTGACAATGCCACCCGCTTCGGTGATGAGCAGGCATCCTGCGGCGATGTCCCAAGGCTTGAGGCCCGTCTCGAAAAAGCCGTCAAAACGTCCCGCTGCGGTGTAAGCCAAATCTAGCGCGGCGGAACCGGGGCGACGCAGGCCAGCGCTGTTTTGCATTACATCTTTGAAGATGTCCATATAAGCATCCATATGTTCAAAGCGTGTGTAGGGGAAACCTGTGCCGATCAGGCTGTCGATCATTTCCTTGCGCTTGCTCACACGCAGACGTTTGTCATTGAGGAAAGCACCGCGCCCGCGAGAGGCGGTGAATAGGTCGTTTTTGGTTGGGTCGTAGATGACGGCTTGGCTCAACACGCCGTTATGTTGCAGCGCGATAGAGACAGCATATTGCGGAAAGCCGTGCAAAAAATTGGTCGTGCCATCAAGCGGATCGATGATCCAGACGTACTCTGACTGGCCTTGAGCGCCGCTCTCTTCTGCTAGAATCGCATGGCTTGGATAGGCTTCCAGCAAGGTTTCAATGATGGTGCGCTCGGCGGCGCGATCCACTTCACTGACGTAATCTGCTTGGGACTTTTTGGTCACGGTGAGGTGATCAATATTGTCGGACGCGCGATGGATCAAATTGCCGGCGCGACGTGCGGCTTTCACCGCGATGTTGAGCATTGGGTGCATATTAGTACGACCTTTTTAATGAGCTAGGGAAATCCGGCGCGTATTTTAGTTGGTATTGCGTTCGGAATAAACCAAATCCTTTGCGAGGGGGAATGCCATGAGCAACATCAAGCTGTTTGAGTCGAAGCAGATTCGTTCCATTTGGGACGACAAATCACAACGGCGGCAGTTCGCTGTTGTGGACATTGTTGCAGTATTGACGGATAACCAGAATCCCCTCGCTCAAAGCCGAACCTTTCAAGTACACCCCCGCTTTAACGTCTAACGTCCAAAACTATGCTCAATAATATTCGTGTTGTCCTCAGTCATACCTCTCATCCCGGCAACATCGGCGCGGCGGCGCGCGCGATGAAGACGATGGGGTTGTCGCAGCTTTATCTGATTAATCCCCGCTATTTTCCTGATCCGCAGGCGGTTGCTATGGCGGCTGGGGCGGACGATATTCTTGATAACGCGGTGGTGTGCGGTTCTATCGACGAAGCTTTGCAGGGGGCGGTGTTTACGGTGGCGATGACAGCGCGTTTGCGCGATATTTCTATCGAGGTCAAAACCCCGCGAGAGGCGATGCCTTTATTGGCGCAACAAGCTCAGGCGCATCCCGTCGCGTTGCTGTTTGGTACGGAAATGTCCGGCCTGACCAATGAGGAGTTGGGTAAGGCGCAAGTGCTGGCGAATATTCCCGCGAATCCCGATTATTCATCGTTGAATCTGGCGGCTGCGGTGCAAGTGATGGCGTATGAATTGAGTATCGCATTGCAGGGCGAGTTGCCCGTGCTGGATGCGGTTACACCGGCATCCTATGAGCAAGTTGAGGGCTATTTCAGTCATCTGGAAAAAACGTTATTCGAGATCGGATTTTTTACCACGCAAAAACCGGCGCGTCTGATGCAGCGTCTGCGTCGTTTGTATGCGCGCGCTCGTCTGGAAACAGAAGAGGTCAACATTCTGCGTGGCATATTGAGTGTGACTACCGAGTACAATTCGCGCTTAAGAAAACGCTACCAAGAAGAGCATCCCCATGTTTAGCAATATCCGAGAAGACATTCGCAGCGTGTTTGACCGCGATCCGGCGGCGCGCACTACTTTTGAGGTGCTGACCTGCTATCCCGGTTTGCATGCGCGCATTATTCATCGCGCATCGAATCGTTTATGGCACGGTGGTTTCAAATGGCTGGCGCGCTTTTTGTCGCACATCGCGCGTGGATTAACCGGCATTGAGATTCATCCTGGGGCGACGATTGGTCGGCGCTTTTTCATCGACCACGGCATGGGGGTGGTGATCGGTGAAACGGCTGAGATTGGCGATGATGTCACGCTGTATCACGGGGTAACGTTGGGCGGTACGTCGTGGAAAGAAGGTAAGCGCCATCCAACGCTGGGGAACGGTGTGGTGGTCGGGGCGGGCGCTAAAATTCTCGGGCCGATTCATATTGGTGACGGTGCCAAGATCGGTTCCAATGCCGTTGTGGTGAAGGAAGTGCCTGCGGGGGCAACGGCGGCAGGTATTCCCGCGCGTATTCTGGATGACGAGAAAAAAGTGGTGCATGGCTTTAATGCCTATGGCATTGGCAACGATCAAAACGATCCGGTTGCGAAAGCCTTGCATGGTTTGATCGGGCACAGTGTGACGGTTGATCAGCGTATCGAGTTGATTTTGCAGCAATTGGAAAAAATGGGCGTGCGGGTGGATGACGAACGCGCGACAGCCGACAAGTTCGATCCGAACTATCTGAATAAGATTGTTGATTAAAATAATCGGGTATCTTATGATTCATCCGGGTGTTTGGTTTCGCTGGGGGAACAGTGGACCGAATTGAGCGAGTAGATACCTCTGGAGGGGATGATGAGACTAACAACTAAAGGTCGTTTTGCTGTAACTGCGGTACTTGATTTGGCAATGCGGGCAAGTAAAAAGCCGGTGACGCTGATTTCGATTAGTACGCGCCAAAATATTTCTCTGTCTTACCTTGAGCAGCTGTTTGGCAAGCTGCGTCGCAACAACATTGTTGAGAGCGTGCGCGGTCCGGGTGGCGGTTATTATCTGGCGCGTTCCGCCGGCAAAATCACCGTGGCCGACATCGTGCAAGCGGTTGACGAAAAAGTCGATGCGACCAACTGCGACGGCGAGGGCAATTGCCAAGGCGGGCAGCCTTGCATCACCCACGATCTGTGGATGGGCTTGAACGAAAAAATCTACGATTATCTGGAATCTGTCAGTGTGCAGCAGTTGGTTGACAGCCAAAACAAACGCCAAGTGGCCGCTTCGGTAATTAGTGTCGCAGGCGCGGCGAAGTCCACAACAGCGTCAATTTAGGAGCTTTGATGATGCAAGCGGTCAAGCAATTGCAGTTGCCTATTTATATGGATTACTCGGCGACCACGCCGGTTGATCCACGGGTGGCTGAAAAAATGATTCCTTATTTGACCGAAAAATTCGGCAACCCAGCCTCGCGTTCGCACGCATTCGGCTGGGCTGCCGACGAGGCGGTTGAGTTGGCGCGCACGCACGTTGCTGCATTGGTGAACGCCGATCCGAAAGAGATTGTGTGGACTTCCGGCGCGACCGAATCAAACAACCTAGCCATCAAAGGCGCAGCGCACTTTTATCAGGGTAAAGGTAAACACATCGTCACTATGCGTATCGAGCATAAGGCTGTGCTGGATACTGTGCGTGAGTTGGAACGCGAGGGTTTTAGTGCGACTTATCTTGATCCTGAACCAAATGGTTTGCTTGATCTGGAAAAGCTCAAAGCAGCCTTGCGTCCTGACACGGTGCTGCTCTCGGTCATGCTGGTAAACAATGAAATTGGCGTGATTCAAGACATCGTGGCGATGGGCGATATCTGCCGCGAACGCGGTATTTTGTTCCATGTGGATGCGGCACAGGCGACCGGCAAAGTGGCGATTGATCTGCAAAAACTCAAGGTCGATCTGATGTCGTTCTCGGCGCATAAAACTTACGGCCCCAAGGGTATCGGTGCGTTGTACGTGCGCCGTAAGCCGCGTGTGCGTATCGAGGCGCAAATGCACGGCGGCGGCCACGAGCGCGGTATGCGTTCCGGCACGCTGGCAACGCACCAGATCGTTGGTATGGGCGAGGCATTTCGTATCGCCAAGGAAGAAATGGCTGAGGAAAACGAGCGCATCCGCGCGTTGCGTGACCGTTTACTGAATGGCCTGAAAGAGATGGAAGAGGTTCACGTCAACGGTGATATGACGCATCGTGTGCCGCACAATCTGAATCTCAGTTTTAATTTTGTCGAAGGCGAGTCGCTCATCATGGCGGTGAAAGATGTTGCGGTTTCCAGCGGCTCGGCCTGTACCTCGGCCAGCCTTGAGCCGTCTTACGTGTTGCGTGCATTGGGGCGCAGCGACGAACTGGCGCACAGCTCTATCCGCTTCAGTATCGGACGTTTCACCACGGAGGAAGAAGTTGATTACGTCATCGAATTGTTGCACAGCAAAATAGGAAAGTTGCGCGCGCTATCCCCCTTATGGGAGATGTACAAAGATGGCATAGACCTGAATACTGTGCAGTGGGCAGCACATTAACTGCGGGAAGGGTAAAGAGGGAAGGGTAAAGTCAAAAACGAGAGCGGTTGTTACCGGTCTTCCTTGCCTCTTCCCCCTTCACTGCGACGAAGGAGCAAAAAATGGCTTACAGCGAAAAATTATTGGATCACTACGAAAACCCACGTAACGTGGGCTCTTTTGCCAAAGACGAAGCAGGCTTGGGAACTGGGATGGTTGGCGCACCAGCTTGCGGCGATGTGATGAAGTTGCAGATCAAGGTCGGTAAGGATGGTGTGATTGAAGATGCCAAATTCAAAACATACGGCTGCGGTTCGGCAATCGCATCCAGCTCGCTGGTGACTGAATGGGTTAAAGGCAAGACGGTCGATCAGGCACTGGAAATTAAAAATACGCAAATCGCGGAAGAGTTGGCCTTACCCCCAGTGAAGATTCATTGCTCCATCCTTGCTGAAGATGCAATCAAAGCAGCGGTGGCAGACTACAAATCCAAGCAGGGTGGCAATGTCGAGACATCGGCCTGCAAAGGTAGCGTCTAATTTTTTAATTCTGAACTCAAGTCCCCTTCAGGGGTAAGACGGAGAAAGCATCATGGCAATTACGCTGACAGAAAATGCAGCCAAGCATGTGTTGAATTTCATTGCCAAACGCGGCAAGGGTGCGGGTTTGCGCATCGGCGTGCGCACCAGCGGTTGTTCGGGTATGGCCTATAAATTGGAATTTGCCGACGAAGTGGGCGGTGACGATCTGCAATTCGACAGCAACGGAGTGAAGGTGCTGGTTGATCCGCAAAGCTTGCCGTATATCGACGGCATGGAGTTGGATTATGCCCGCGAGGGTTTGAACGAAGGATTTAAGTTCAACAATCCCAACGTCAAAGACTCCTGCGGTTGCGGCGAGAGTTTCAAGGTTTGATCCGGCAATCTTCCCATCGGCATACGGCGTTGACCTTGAAATGAAACAGGCATGATGTCGTTCGATTTTCAGCAAAATCATTTTCAACTATTCGGTTTGGCGCAGACTTTCGCGCTGGATGCGGGGCAGCTGGATCAACAATTCCGCACGCTGCAAACGCAAGTGCATCCCGACAAGTCGGCGCATCTTTCCGATGCCGAGCAACGCATGGCAATGCAGCAATCTACACGGGTGAACGAGGCGTACCAGGCTTTGCGTAATCCGCTGAAGCGTGCGCGTTACCTGCTGACTTTGCAGGGCGTGGATACGCAGGAAGAGACCAACACCGCGATGCCGATTGATTTTTTGATGGCACAGATGGAGCGGCGCGAAGCGGTCGCCGAAGCGCAGCAGGCTAAAGATGCCGACAAGCTGGACGCGCTGCAAGCCGAGATGCGCCGAGAAACACGCGCGCTGGAACATGTGCTCGCAGATAAAATAGACAGCGAAAAAAATTACGTGGCAGCTGCCGAATTGGTACGCAAGTTACGATTCATGGAAAAACTCGCGGAAGAAATTCACTCCGCTTACGACGCAATAGACTCCTGATGGCACTCTTACAAATTTCCGAACCGGGGCTGAGTACCGCTCCGCATCAGCATCGCTTGGCGGTGGGCATTGATCTTGGCACAACCAATTCACTGGTGGCTACGGTGCGCAACGGTATCAGCATCGTGCTGAATGACGAGAATGGCCGCGCCATGTTGCCATCGGTGACGCGTTATGCGGCGGACGGCGGTGTCAGTGTCGGTGAAGCGGCACAGGCGGCGCAGAGCGAAGACCCGGTGAATACCATTGTTTCGGTCAAACGTTTTATGGGGCGAGGCTTGCAGGACATCGGCGACATCAGTCGTCTGCCTTACCGCTTTGTCGATGCCGACGGTATGTTGCAACTACGCACTGTGGCTGGTGTGAAAAGCCCGGTTGAAGTTTCTGCCGAGATACTCAAAGTGATGCGCGCGCGCGCAGAAGCGGCATTGGGGGGCGAGCTGGTCGGTGCGG
Source organism: Gallionella sp. (assembly GCA_028687335.1). Lineage (GTDB taxonomy): Bacteria > Pseudomonadota > Gammaproteobacteria > Burkholderiales > Gallionellaceae > Gallionella. The sequence goes on along the minus strand of JAQUAI010000004.1, from coordinate 110,508 downwards.
TGATTACGGTGCCCGCCTATTTTGACGACGCGCAGCGCCAAGCTACCAAGGATGCGGCCAAACTGGCCGGTTTGAGTGTGTTGCGCTTGCTGAACGAGCCGACTGCCGCTGCGATTGCCTATGGGTTGGATAATGCTGCCGAGGGCGTGTATGCCGTGTATGACTTGGGCGGCGGCACGTTTGATATTTCCATTCTGCGCCTGTCGCGCGGGGTGTTCGAAGTGCTGGCGGCAAATGGCGACTCGGCACTGGGCGGGGATGATTTCGATCAGCGCATCCATTGCTGGCTGCTGGAGAAAAATGATCTTTCCGCATTGAGCCCGCAAGACACCCGCTTGCTGCTGACCCACGCTCGTGCGGCCAAAGAGCAACTCACCGATCATACCGAGACGCGCATTACGGCGGTGCTGTCCAGCGGTGAATTGATCGACAACGAATTAACGCGCGAGGAGTTTCAGGAAATCACCCGCAACCTTGTACAGCGTACGCTGCAACCCATGCGCCGCGCCTTGCGTGATGCTGGGTTGGAGGTGGATGAGATCAAGGGGGTGGTGATGGTGGGCGGGGCGACACGGATGCCGCAAGTGCAACATGCGGTGGGTGAGTTCTTTGGGCAAATGCCACTGACTAATCTTGACCCCGACAAAGTAGTGGCGCTGGGCGCAGCGATTCAGGCCAATTTACTGGCAGGCAATCGTGGCAGCGATGACTGGCTGCTGCTCGATGTGATTCCGCTCAGTTTGGGGATCGAGACCATGGGCGGTTTGTCGGAGAAAATTATTCCGCGCAACAGCACGATTCCCACTGCGCGCGCGCAGGAATTTACCACCTTCAAAGACGGCCAAACCGCGATGAGTGTGCACGTAGTTCAGGGCGAGCGTGAGCTGGTGAGCGACTGCCGCTCGTTGGCTAAGTTTGAGCTGCGCGGCATTCCCGCAATGGTGGCGGGGTCGGCGCGCATTCGTGTGACCTATCAGGTTGATGCGGACGGTCTGCTTAATGTTTCGGCACGCGAAATGAGCAATGGGATTGAGGCGGCAATTACGGTCAAACCTTCCTATGGTTTGTCTGATGCCGAAATTACACGCATGTTGCAGGATTCCACGCAACACGCGCAGGATGACATGCTGGCCCGCGCATTGCGCGAACAACAGACTGAAGCACAACAATTACTGGAAGCGGTGCAGCAAGCGTTGGTGCAGGATAGCGACTTGTTGAATGAAACCGAAAAAACGCGCATCCTCGCCGCGATGGACGCATTGAGTGGTGTGTTGCAAAAGACGGATCACCATGCCATTAAGCGCGCGCTAGAAGCGCTTAATTTTGCCACGACAGAATTCGCTCAGCGGCGCATGGATCAAAGCGTGCAGCGTGCCTTGGGCGGACGAAAACTATCGGATTTGGAGAGCTGATTTGCCACAACTCATCGTATTACCGCATGTTGAACTGTGCCCCGAGGGCGCGTTGATCGAAGCTAAGCAGGGCGAGACTATTTGCGACGTATTGCTCGCCAATGGTATTGAAATTGAGCATGCCTGCGAAAGATCCTGCGCCTGTACCACTTGCCACATCATCCTGCGCGAGGGTTTTCATAGCTTGAGCTCCGCCGAAGAAATCGAGGAAGATTTACTCGATAAGGCGTGGGGGCTGGAGCCGACCTCGCGGCTATCCTGCCAAGCGCGGGTGGCGGATCAAAATCTGGTAGTGGAAATACCGAAATACACTATCAATATGGTCAAGGAGTGAAGCGATGAAATGGGTAGACGTGACCGACATCGCCATCGCACTGTCGGAAAAATACAGCAACATTGATCCGCGCACAGTGCGTTTTGTTGATCTGCATAACTGGGTGGTTGAGCTGGACGGATTTGATGACGATCACAGCCGAGGCGGTGAAAAAGTGCTTGAGGCAATCCAGGCTGCATGGATAGACGAGGCGGAATGATGCGCGAAATGTGGCAAAAAATATCCAACCGCTGGCTCTATCTGGCTGGAGCTTTGTTCGCCAGCGGCTTGATGGGATTTGGCTTATATCTGCAATACGTCAAACATCAGGATCCCTGTCCTTTGTGCATGGTGCAGCGGGTGATTTTCATCGCTATTTTGGTGACGTTTGCACTGGCGGCATTGCATGGCCCACAGCGTCTAGGACAACGAGTTTATGCGGCTCTGATAGGGCTGATCTCTCTATCCGGTATTGGTGTCGCGGCTCGCCACATCTGGATACAAAATCTGCCTAAAGACCAAGTTCCTGCCTGCGGCCCCGGTTTGGATTACATGCTCGAAACGATGCCGATGGCCGATGTGTTGAAAGAATTGATGCACGGCTCTGGTGAGTGCGCGGAAAAGGGGTGGGTATTCCTGACACTCGGCATCCCCGAGTGGTCGCTGCTGTGTTATGTGACGCTTGGTGTATGGGCGTTGCTGATCGCGTTTAGAAAGTCAGTTAAGTAAATTTGCAATAGCGTTGGGTTGTGTCCTATCGAAATTTCTTTGCGATTCAGACTCTCGTTCCTTCAAGCTCAACCCGAACGGCTTGGTGACTCATTGGTGATGTCGAAGCGGTTTATTGATTAAACCAGTCGATTACTCCTACTCCCGCCGCGCGCCCGCTGGCAAAACAAGCAGTCAACAAATAACCGCCCGTCGGTGCCTCCCAATCCAACATTTCGCCCGCGCAGAATATGCTGGGCGATTTTTTTAGCATGAGATTTTTATCCAAGGATTCGAAAGTGATACCTCCCGCGCTGCTAATGGCCTCGCTCAAAGGGCGAGTCTTATTGAGGCGCAGCGGCAATGCTTTGATGGTGGCTGCGAGCAAGGTGGCATCGTTCATCTGTTCGGCACTTAACACTTCGCGCAGCAGATTGGCTTTCGCTCCTTTCAATCCCAAGCGGCTTTGCAGATGGCTGGATAGCGAGCGCGAGCCGCGTGGGTGAGAGACTTCGTCTTGAACGCGTTGCACTGACCAGTCTGGGAGTAAATCGAGGAGCAAGGTAGCGCTGCCGTTACTTTCAATCTCGTTGCGCAGTGCTGCTGAGAGCGCATAGATGAGGCCACCTTCGATGCCGTGTTCGGTGACTAGGCATTCCCCCAGTTTGTGCGTTCCCTCGAAATCGACTGCTACGGACTTGAGCGGTTCACCGACAAAGCGCTCGCGGAAGTGATGACTCCAAGCTACCTCGAATCCGCAATTACTTGGACGTAGTGGTGCGACAGTTGCACCGTGTTGCGCAAGTAGTGGCACCCATGCACCATCTGACCCAAGCTGGGGCCAGCTACCGCCGCCTAATGCCAACACGGTAGCTTGTGCTTTGATGCTGAGCTCTCCCGTCGGAGTGGTAAATCGTAGATCACCAGCCCCATCCCATCCGATCCACCGATGTCGCATGTGAAACTGCACGCCGTTTTCGCGTAAGCGATGCAGCCATGCGCGAAGCAGGGGGGCGGCTTTCATGTCGGTAGGGAAAACACGCCCCGAAGTGCCGACAAAGGTATTAACACCAAGCTTGTGTATCCATTCACGCAGTGCATCCGGGGAGAGCATTTGAAGGAGTGGTTCTATCTGCTCACGGCGTGAGCCATAGCGCGTCAGGAAATGAGCCAGCGGCTCGGAGTGCGTGATGTTCATGCCGCCTTTTCCTGCCATCAAAAATTTTCGTCCCACACTCGGCATCGCGTCATATACATCGACATGAATACCGGCTTGAGCCAAGACTTCCGCCGCCATCAATCCGGCGGGGCCGCCACCGATGATGACGACGGAGTGATTGTGTCGGGTGCGACTCAAAGTGCCACTCCGCGTCGTGCTGCCATGTTTTGTCCGATGGTGTGCAGTTGTTCGTCATTCAACAAGGTCTGTGCCAAGGGTAACAGCGTCCCATTTTCTGTTTCGATGTGACTTGCATAGAGGTCGATGAAATGTTGGGTGATATTCGCGTCGAGTGATGTGCTGTGACTTTCAGTAATAGCCAGCAGCAAGGGACGTAAATTTTGCCATGCGGACTCCATTCCCTGATGCTCATGCAGCAGGCGTGCGATGAGCGATGCTGCGACCTGATGTTGGGTGGCGATGAGTCGCGGGAATAGATCGCGTTCTTCATCTTGATGGTGATATCGTCCGGCGGTGTCGAAATAACGCAGGATGGCTTGGGCTGCTTGCTGGGCTTGTACGTCGCAGCCGTGCAGTTGGAGATGTGACTGCAACTTTCGCAGTGTCGTGCATTGCGCTTGAATGCGGCCATGGCAGGCGCGCAGCATTTCTAGCGGATCGTCAAAGCTGGGTGCGGCGGCACTACCGGGTAGCGTCACCATGTGAGCTCCGAGGCGGCGCAAGGTGGTGGGTTGCATGCAGGCGAAGTGCTGATAGGGCTCATGCGGGTTTTCCTTCATTGCGATGTTGCGAGCGGCTTAGTGCCAACGCATAAATTTTGGCGAGGTCGTCTTCGCCGATATCGATCATGCCTTCCATTTGAGCCAGCGCCCAAGTCATATCGGCTTGCTCGATATTGGCGATAGTTGCCGGTTTGAGTGCGGGCGGTACGGTGTTTTGCGGCACCGGATAGCGGCGATGGGGTAGCAGGTTATTGATGGCGATAGCCAGTAATAAAGCAAAACCGGCATTGGCGACAACGATGAGAAGAGACCAAAACATCCCCATATCGTGATACTGCGTGCTGCTTAACACCATGGTTAGTGCGGTTGCCGCGCCGGGAGGATGCAGGGCATCGAGCAGATACATCAGCAAGATGGCAGAGCCAACCGCGACCCCGGTTGCGAGTAGCGGATCGCTCACGACTAGGCTGCAACTCCATCCGGCCAAGCCTGACACGAGATGGCCGACGACAAGATTCCACGGTTGCGCCATCGGCGTATGCGGTGCGGCAAAAAGCAGTACCGCCGAGGCGGCAATCGAACCCAGCATCAGAATTGGGTAATGCAACTGCGGTAAGTGATGCAGTATCCATCCCAGTAGCAAAATGGCGATCCCGCCAGCGAAGCCGCTACGGAGTTTTTCAGCGAGGGAGATGCGGGGTTGATGGGGGCCGAACAGTCGCAGCGAGTTTTTGGTGAGCAAGTCTGTTCTCCGCAAAAAGGTTGAGGGAGGCGCTGATTGCCGAATTGAATTGATTCGGCCTGATCAGGTTTGGCTGGTGTGTGTGTCCAACTATTGAAGCTATTACATCCGTTTGTATTTCGATGCAGGTGAGTTCATGGGTAAAACAGTCTGAAGCCCGCCCGACTTTAGGCGAATAGTTTTACCAATCCATCCAAACCGACAAAATTGAACGCGTAACTGGCCTGCGTTCGCACGACTGGCTTGGCGTGATAGGCGATGCTGACCCCGGCCTGCGCCATCATCTTCAAGTCATTCGCGCCGTCGCCCATGGCGATCACTTGTGTCGCCGAAAGTCCCAGTTCGTCGCGTATGCGGATGAGCCAGTCGGCTTTGGCCTGGGCATCAACAATGGTGCCGAGCACGTTTCCGGTGAGTTTGCCGTTGACGATCTCCAGCGTGTTGGCATGGGCGAAGTCGAGGCTGACTCTGGCTTTCAGGCGCTCGGTGAAAAAAGTAAATCCGCCTGACACCAGCAAAGTTTTGATGCCGTGTCGTTGTAGTTCGGCGAGCATGATTTCCGCGCCGGGATTTAATTGCAAACGTTCTTCGTAAACACGGCTTAATGCACTTTCATCGAGACCTGCGAGCAGGGCGACGCGGCGGCGCAGGCTTTCGGCAAAGTCAATTTCACCGCGCATGGCGGCTTCGGTGATCTCGGCTACTTGCGGCTTGATGCCTTGCATGTCGGCAATTTCGTCGATGCATTCAATCGAGATCAGCGTCGAATCCATATCCATTACCACCAGACCGAAATCGGACAAGTGTTTACCTTGCGGCACAAAGCCGTAGTCGACTTGTCTAGCTAGACAATAGTCGGATATTTGAGATTCGGGGCGGGCATCACGCAGTCGATAGGCGTGCGGTGCGACTTGCTCAATTCGTGTTGCGCCAGTCAGTTGTTTGAGATGGTCGAGTGATTCGGCGGGGATGTCGTGCAGTGATTGGATGATGAGATTCATAAATATCTGTCAACGCGGCGCGATACCGCAGGCAATAAGTTGTAGCTGTTTACTGATCGGCGGAGGCGGCAGCGTAACTGGCCAGTTGGGTGATGGTTTTGTTGGCTAATTGCAGTTTTTTGAACAGCGCCAGCAGCAGTGCTTTTTCCAGATAAAGCTTACTGTCTGATGCTAGTCCGTCCAGTGCCGACTTGGTGAATTCGGCAACGATGAGTTGTCCGTCCGCTTTGACGGTTGCGGATGTCAGCATATGGTCATGCCGGAAAAATACGCTTTCGCCGAGACACTCGCCGCCACGAATGTGGCCGACCACTTTGTTGTGGACGGTTGCAATCGCATTGCCGAACAGCACGACATAAAAAGAGTTGATTTCGCTGCCTTCGGTGATGATAACTTTCCCCGCGTTGAGCGTTTTGATTTCGGCAAGTTTGGCAATGGTGGCTAACTTGTCGCTGGGTACCGGATCGAAAAATGAGGACTCGCGCAAAGCATTGAATCTGTCCGAAGACAATTCATCGAAATGTTGGGTGAAACTCGCCAAGCTTTGTTGAATGGCATCTAGCTCGTTCATGTGCGGCTCTCCGGGCATGGGCTGCGTGGTTGTTCGGGCAAATTATAGGGCAATTCGATGCGAGCGGTGCGGTGACGGTGAAAGCCGATATAATGCGCGCCGATTCTTATTCTTACTGATTTTCTGTCCCCACCATGCGTATTCTAATCTCCAATGATGACGGTTATTTCGCACCCGGTTTGGAGTGTTTGGCGCGCACCCTAGCAACGGTTGCTGATGTTGTTGTGGTTGCGCCGGAACGCGACCGCAGCGGCGCGAGCAATTCGCTGACGCTGGATCGTCCTCTCAAACTGCGCCAAGCGGCCAACGGTTTTTATTACGTCAACGGCACGCCGACGGATTGCGTGCATTTGGCCGTGACCGGCATGCTGGAATATCAGCCTGACATCGTTGTTTCAGGGATTAATGCCGGAGCCAATATGGGGGATGACACGATTTATTCAGGCACTGTCGCGGCGGCAACGGAAGGTTTTTTGCTGGGTATTCCTGCGATTGCCGTTTCATTGGTGAGCAAAGAGTTTCGCCATTACCAAACCGCTGCCGATGTGACGTGCGATTTGGTGCGGCGCTTTGCCGGACAAACCCACACCAAGCCTTGGCTGCTTAACGTCAATGTGCCCGATGTCCCTGTCGACCAATTAGGTGGCATTGAGGTGACGCGTCTAGGTAAACGCCACAAAGCCGAGCCGGTTATCAAGGCGAGCAATCCGCACGGTGAAACCGTGTATTGGGTGGGGGCGGCAGGCAAGGCGCAGGATGCGGGCGAGGGAACCGACTTTAACGCGCTGTCCCAACAACGTGTATCGGTCACGCCTTTGCAGATCGACCTGACCCAGTTCGGGCAATTGGACGCGGTGAAGGACTGGCTCAAATGAATATGCGTATCACCGGCATCGGCATGACTTCACCTCGTACGCGCTTGCGCATGATCGAGCGTTTGCGCGAGCAGGGCATACGTGACGAAGCGGTGCTAGCCGCTATGTACGAAGTGCCGCGTCATCTGTTTGTGGACGAAGCACTGGCCAGCCGCGCTTACGACGATGTTTCGCTGCCGATCAATTTCAATCAAACCATTTCGCAACCGTACATCGTGGCGCGCATGACCGAAATTTTGCGCAACGGACAACCGCTGGGGAAAGTGTTGGAAATCGGTACTGGCTGCGGCTATCAGGCGGCGGTGCTGGGGCAAGTCGCCAAAGAAGTGCAGACCATAGAGCGCATTCAGCCGCTATATGAGCGCGCCCGCAAACAACTGCGTGATCTCAAAATGCGCAACATCAGCGTGCGCTACGGTGACGGTGGTATCGGCCTGCCAGAATTAGCTCCGTTTGATGGCATCATCATGGCGTGTGCCGCGCCAACACTGGCCGCCGGGCTGCGGGAGCAACTGGCGCTGGGTGGTAGAATGGTGATGCCTGTGGGGATGCAGGAACAATGGCTGTATCTGGTTGAGCGGGACAAAAACGGTTTCCGCGAAACGCGGCTGGAGCCAGTCAAATTCGTACCTTTGTTGACGGGGAAGGCATGAACTTAAATCATCGTATTGCTGTGCTGGCTGTAGCACTGCTTGTTTCCGCCTGCGCTTCGGACGGTCGGCGCGCACCTGTGGTTGAGCAGGGCAGCACCACAAGCAAAGCCGGAAAAATACAATCTGCAGCGGGGAAAAAGTTTGCGCGCGAGCAAGATTGGCGTCCGCAAACACATACTGTGCAAAAGGGTGACACGCTGTACAGCATCGCCTTCAATTACGGTCTCGACTATCACGAGTTGGCGCAGTTTAACGGCATTGATGACCCGAATCGCATTCAGGTTGGACAGCAACTGAAGCTATTTCCATCTGCTGCTGCGCGCGTGCCGGTGAGCGAGATTAAGGTCGCCGAACCTGTCATTAAAGACCAACCTAAGGTGGTGAAGTACGCCTACACCGACGCAGCTGCCGCGCAGATCGATAAAGTGCAGAGCGGTGCGCCCTCTAAGCCGGTGGAAAATGCACCGGCCAAGCCGCCCGTGGCAGAGAATAAGCCGCCGGTCAAAGCGGAGAGCAAGCCTGCCGTTGCCGACTCGGGTAGCGATGATGCTGATGAGAATATCGACTGGGGCATGCCGACACAGGGCAAGATCATTGCCGACTATTCGGAAGCGGCCAATCGCAAGGGTATCGACATCGGGGGCAAGCAGGGGCAGGCCATCGTTGCCAGTGCGCCGGGCAAGGTGGTGTACAGCGGCAGCGGTTTGCGCGGTTACGGCAAGCTCATCATCATCAAACACAACAGCACTTACCTGAGTGCTTACGCGCACAACGACAAAGTGCTGGTCAAAGAAGGGCAAAGCGTTACACGCGGACAGAAAATCGCCGAGATGGGTAACAGCGATGCCGACCGGGTTAAACTGCATTTCGAAGTGCGTCGTTACGGCAAACCGGTTGATCCGGCCAAATATTTGCCTGCGGCCAAGTCTTGAGCGGAAAGTTGCTTAGCACCTCCGATCACGGACGCGACAGTGCGTCTTTGCAATACGTTTATCCTGTAGTTTCACGCCGAGCCGGCGGAGTCTCCGTCGGCATCAATCTCAATACCAATAACGCTTGCAACTGGCGTTGCGTCTATTGCCAAGTCCCCGGGCTGGTGAACGGTAGCGCACCGCAGATCGATCTCAATACACTGGAGCAGGAGCTGCGCGGATTTTTGCACCAGTTGTTGCAGGGAGATTTTATGCAGACCCGAGTGCCGGAAGGTGCGCGTCGTCTTAACGATATTGCGTTATCCGGTAATGGCGAGCCAACCAGCAGTGGGCAATTTGCTGGCGTGATCGAACTCATCGCTAAGTTGCGCAACGAACTGTCTGTTCCGGCTGGAGTTAAGACCGTGCTCATTAGCAACGGCAGCTTGATGCATCGCGCGCAAGTTCAGGACGGGCTGCGGCAGTTGGCAAAGATCAATGGCGAAATCTGGTTCAAACTGGATCGAGCGGACGCGGCGGGCAGGGCGCAAATAAACGACACGCAAGTAACCACGGCAGCCGTGCGTGACAACCTGATTACCGCTATCTCGTTGTGCCCAACTTGGCTACAGACCTGCTGGTTTACCCTTGATGGTGTGGTACCGGGGCAAAGTGCGGAAGACGAGTATGTGGCGTTCGTCGAGAGTGTAATCAACGCTGGGCATAGGCCGCAGGGCGTATTGCTCTACGGCTTGGCACGCCCCTCGATGCAAGCCGAAGCGGCTCGACTCGGCAATCTTGATGCGCGTGCGATGGATGCATTTGCCGAACGGCTACGCACGCTTGGGTTGCAAGTCAACATTTCCTAACTGAGATATTCGCTGCTAAAACAGAGTTGAGTTTGAACGAGATCGCCGCGAGTATTGGCGGTTCTTTATGGCATCTTCGCGCCATTTTGAAATGACTGGCTTGTTGCAGGATGTGCGAATCTATTCGCAAAGCACATCGCCATCACCACGCAGTCTGGTGCTGTTTCTGAGTTAGCGTTGCTGTGCATACATCGTGCGCAGAAACGTATCGACATCAATGTCTGCCATCGGGTGTGGCATGCCGATAGGTTCGGCTTCGCGCTCACGTAGCGCCAAGGTTGGTACCCATCCCGCGCACAAAACTTCTTCACCGTACTCGGGCGCTGCATCGCGTTCGATTTCGTAACTGCCCATGTTCATTGTGATGGTTGCCATGATGCCCTCCTGCTGGTTGCGGGGGACGCTGAATGTAGCGCCCTTGCTAGTTATATCGGCAACAAACGGCAGATGTTTAGCGTGCGCAGAGCTTGCTGGATTCGGCTTCGTTGAGGCTGGCGTGTAACCAGTCTAAGAGTTGCGCGGTGGCATCTTGATTGGCGTGTTGCAGCGCGGTTGCACCGCCGCGTGCATCGGCAGAGACGGCGGGGATTTCAACACGCAGTTCACCGTGTTTGAGTTTGCGGTGGCTGCGCAGATGTGTCAGTGCGTAGCGCAGGTGAATTTCACCGTGGCTTTGCTGTGCGCTGCTGAATACATGGTCGTAGCCTAGTAGTTCGATATTAAGCGCGCAGTGAGCGGTTTGGCGCTGCTCGTTCAGCGCGAGCAAATTATTACTGGTGGCATGCAAGCTGCGGGCAAGTTGCGCGATAGGCGGCTCAGTCCAGCGGCTATCGGAATAGGATTGCGTGCGGTCAGTTTCGTAGTGCAAGCGGTAGCTGATGTCTTTGCTCAAATAGGTCGGCGCGGCATCAATCGGTGCCAGCAAAATAGGGGCTGTTAGCACTTTTGCGGGCACGGCAGGTGGCGCGGCGAATAGCTGAATGTCACGTGGGGTGGGCGCGCAGGCAGCGAGCCCCAGTATCAACGCGCTGGCTATCCCTATACCTGTGCGGTGGCGCATTGTGCTGTTCGTATCGCCATTGTGTGACAATGAGTTCATGGTTTATGGCCTGCCTCGGCGGGGCCGGGTTTGCTCGCGGGTTTGCCGAAAATGACGCTTTCTGGATGTTCGTCTAGGGTGTTGATCAGGCGATTAAGGCTGACCGCATCTTGGTTGAGTTGGTGGGTGAGTTGATGCAGACGCGGCAGTGTTTCTTCGTTGACTGTGACACCAACTTTGTTGATTTCATCCAGCGTGGTGTTGAGTTTGGCGAAGCTGGGGCGTGCGGCATCCATGGTGGCGGTGGATGATTTTAGTAAGGGTTGTAGTTCGGTGCTAGCGTTGTCTAGGTTTTCCAGCAGACGGCTGACGCGCTCGCGGCCTTTTTCATCCAGCACCATGTTCAAGCTTTTGAGTAGCTTGTCGGCATTGACGGCGATGTCCGCCACTTGTGCGACCATTTTCTTTCCCGAGTTAAGCATGGCATTCATCTCGGAGTCGTTTAGCACAATGACTTGTTCGCCTAGCGGAGTTTTGTCTGTGCCGCTGTCGTCCAGCTCAACGTAGGAAAGGCCTGTTAGTCCTTGCCCAGCAAGGTGTCCAAAGGTGCCTCGGGTCAGCACGAGGCGATGGTCGACGGAAATTTCCACGGCGATTGCCATCGGGTTGCTTGGATCCAGTGTGATTTTCTCGACGTGCCCGACATCTACGCCACGAAAGCGCACGGCCGCCTGTTCGTTAAGCCCGGAAACCGGACTATTCGAAATCATGTGGTAATGGGTTTGCGGCGTGTGAGAATTGCCTAGCCACCAGAACGAAGCAATAAGGCCGATTCCGAGTAATAGGGCGAATATTCCGGCGATTAGGGTGTAGGGGCGATTTTCCATTTATTGGTCCGTTCCAGACGTTCACTGACGCCTTGAAAAAAGTTTTGAGCGAAGGGGTGGTTGATGTTGGCGAGTTCCGGCAGACTGCATGAGGCGATGATGTGCTGGTCGGCCAGTACGGCAACACGGTCGGTCATGCCGACCAGTGTGTCGAGATCATGGGTGACGAAAATAACAGTCAGTCCCAGTTGTTTGCGCAGATTTTTGATGAGCTGGACAAATTTTTCACTGCGGTCGGGGTCGAGTCCTGCGGTGGGTTCGTCCAGCACCAGCAGCTCTGGTTCCAGTGCCAGCGCACGCGCTAGTGCGACGCGCTTGATCATGCCGCCGGACAGTTGCGAGGGTAGCAGCCAAGCGTGTTTGGGTTCGAGTTCGACCAATGCCAGTTTGTGCATCACCAGTAAATGAATTGCATCTTCGTCGAACTGGCGTAGTTCGCGTAGCGGGAAGGCGATGTTTTCATACACGGTGAGTGCCGAAAATAATGCGCCTTGCTGGAATAACATGCCGAAACGATTGCGTGCTTGGCGCGCACCATCTCGGTCGAGTTGCGCTAGGTTCACGCCGAACAAACGAATCTCGCCGCGCGACGGCGTGGTCAGTCCGATGATGTGGCGCAGCAGGGTGGTTTTGCCGCTGCCGGAGCCGCCCACCAGTGCCATGACTTCACCCGTATAGACCTTCAGATTTAAGTCGCGGTGGATGACGGTCGTGCCGTATTGCGTCCAAACGCCGGTAACCTCGCAGGCAATGCTGTGCTCGCTCATAGGCCGATGTTCCGAGTGATGATGGCAAAGACTGCGTCGACCAGAATTACGGTGGTGATCGCACTTACGACAGAGGATGTTGTGCTGGCGGAAAGACTTTCGGTATTAGGTTTGACGCGCATGCCGAAGTGGCAGGCGATGAGTGTGACTAGCAAGCCGAAGGTTAATCCCTTGAAGATAGCCAGCAGCATGGTGACCGGTGTGACCACGCGCGGCAGGTAGTCGAGGAAAAATTCCATGCTGATGCCGAGTTGCAGTTGCGCTGCCAGCATTCCGCCCAGAATAGCCCAGGCCGAAGTCCAGAAGGCAAGCAGCGGGGCGACTAGCGTTAGCCCCATTACTTTTGGCAGGATAAGTCTGAGTGTGCGCGAAATGCCCATGGTAGCGAGCGCATCGATTTCTTCGGTGACGCGCATCACGCCGATCTGTGCGGTCATCGCCGAGCCGGAGCGTCCGGCAACGATGATGGCCATTAAAATCGGGCCCAGTTCGCGGATGCCGGCGAGACCGATGATGTTGACGATGAAGATATCCGCGCCGAATTTGCGCAACTGGATCGCCATCAGATAGCTCATCGCAACACCAATCATGAAGCTGACCAACGCAGTCACCGGCAAAGCCTGTACGCCCCCCTTGTAGACGTTGGCCGAAATTTCCTTGAGCGGAATGTTGCGTGGATTGCGCAGGATGTAGAGTAGTTCGAGCAATAGTCCGCCAACTAGATTGACGAAATCGACCAGATGGCTAAAAAAGTCGAGATAGCCATCCCACAAGGTGCGCAGCGGTGTCATTAGATTGCCGCGACCGGCCGCCAGCGAGTGGGCGGGGGGGAGTGCGGCGATGGTGTTGAACAGTGCGGTATGTTCCGGACGCAAGGTCATGCGCTGATCTACATGTTTGCCCCAGCCGCTCCACAGCATGACAGCGGCAGCACTGTCGAGTTGTTCGACGGCACTGAGATCCCAGTGAGTGAAAGGGTTGCTGAAAAAGCCTGACAGATGCTCGCGCAGATCGGAGAAATTGTTCTGCACGCCGCGCAACGACCAAGCGCCGGTGAGAATCACGCGCTTGCTGCCATCAGTCTGATCTTCAACGCGAAACGCCGCGTCTGCCATTGAATCTCCCCAAGCTTTATGTGTTTTTCCGAAAGGTAGCCTAATTACCTCTCGCTCACAACCCCCTGAGTCGGGTGCGCCAGAGATGGCCGTGCGATTTGGTATGATGCGCGCCGTTTTTGATTCCGGTCGTTTACCTCATGTTAAGCAAGCTCAATGCCGCGCAGCGCGAAGCTGCAAGTTATTTGGACGGCCCACTGTTGGTGTTGGCTGGGGCGGGGAGCGGCAAGACGCGTGTCATTACGCATAAGATTGCGTATCTGGTTGAGGAGTGTGGCTACGAGCCGAAAAACATTGCCGCCATTACGTTCACCAATAAAGCGGCGAACGAGATGCGCGAGCGGGTCGGTAAGTTATTGCAAGGCAAAAACAGCAAGGGCTTGGTGGTTAGCACTTTTCACTCGCTTGGGATGCACATTCTGCGCGCCGAGGCGAAGCTGCTCGGTTATAAGCCGCAGTTTTCCATTTTTGATAGCAGTGATACATGGAAGATATTGAGTGAGCTGACCAACTCCGGCGACAAGCAGGAGATACGCGACTTGCAAACGCAGATGTCAAACTGGAAGTCGGCATTTATTTCGCCCGAACAGGCGGCTGAGGCAGGCGGTGCGGCTGAGACTCAGGTGCAAGCGCGCATCTATGCCCGTTATCAGGAAACGCTACGCGCGTACCAAGCTGTCGATTTCGACGATTTAATTCACCTTCCTGTGGTGTTGTTCAAGCAGCATCCCGAAGCGTTGGTGCGTTGGCAAAGCCGTTTGCGCTACCTGTTGATCGACGAATATCAGGACACCAACGATTGCCAATATCAGCTGACACGGTTGCTGGCGGGGAGTCGCGCTGCCTTTACCGCCGTGGGCGATGACGATCAGGCAATCTATGCTTGGCGCGGAGCGAGCGTTGAAAATCTGCACAATTTACGTAACGACTACCCGAATCTGCGCGTTATCAAGCTGGAGCAAAACTACCGCTCTTCGCAACGCATTCTGACTGTAGCCAATCAGCTCATTAACAACAATACCAAGGTGTTCGAGAAGAAATTGTGGAGCGAGCATGGTATCGGCGATCCGATACGAGTGTATGCCGCGCGTGATGATGAGCATGAGGCTGAGAGTGTGGTGATGCGGTTGATGGCGCATAAATTTGAGTGTGGTACCCGCTTTGCCGACTATGCCGTTTTGTATCGCAGCAACCATTTGTCGCGCGTGTTTGAAGAACAGTTGCGGGCACAACGCGTGCCTTATACGGTGAGTGGTGGCACCTCGTTTTTTGACCGCGCCGAGATCAAAGATATCACCTCCTATTTGCGACTGATTGCCAACCCCGATGACGATCCAGCTTTTATTCGTGCGATTACCACGCCCAAGCGTGGCGTGGGTAATGCGACCTTGGAGAAGTTGGGTAGCTATGCTGGGGCACGACAAATTAGTCTATTTGAGGCCGCATTTGAAACGCAAATGGTTGACGAGCTGCCGCCGCGACAGCATGAAGACTTGATGTTGTTTTGCAACTTTATCAACCGGATTCAGGAGCGTGCCGAGAAAGATGCCTGCGGCGAGTTGTTGGATGAATTATTGCGCGCCATCAATTACGAAACGTGGTTATACGATTCGCACGAATCACGTCAGGCGGATGCAAAATGGAAAAACGTGCAGGACTTCATCGCTTGGTTGAAACGCAAAGCTGAGCAAGATGAAAAGTCGCTGCTCGATATGGTGCAGACCATCGCCTTGATTAATATGTTGGAAGGCAAGGATAAGGAGCAGGATGCGGTGACGCTCTCCACCTTGCATGCCGCCAAAGGCCTGGAGTTTCCGCATGTGTTTATCATCGGCGTGGAAGAGGATATTTTGCCGTTCCGCGACAGTAATGAAAAACAGATCGAGGAGGAACGCCGTCTGATGTATGTGGGCATTACCCGTGCCGAGCGCAGTTTGCAAATCAGTTATTGCAACCGGCGTAAACGCGGCAAAGATTTTATGGTGTGTGAACCCAGTCGTTTTGTGGAAGAAATGCCGGAGGATGAGTTGTTGTTTACCGGCGGTCACAAGGAAGCGGTGCAAACCGTGAGCAAGGATGAGGGTAAAAGCAAATTGGCCAATTTGAAGGCAATGCTGAACAAGGGGGGCGGATTTGTAACATTGCCTTGATCTGCTGCTGCGGTACAATCGGGCGAAGTAAATCTCATCGGGAGCAATTCCGCGCAAACTGACAGGTCATGGATCAACGCTTATTACGCATACTCAACAATCGAGAACAGAATTATCCGCACGCGCTGGATAAGCAGTTTCCGCGCATTCTCGCCAAGATTATGGCGCTGTGGGATACGCCGGATATGAATCAGTTTTTTGTCGAACTGATGGTGAATAAGCGCGGTGATCGCGCCGGATTTCCAAAGGATGTTGCTTCCGACATTATCTACCTCAGTATGGTTCATGCCCGTCTGGGGGGGGCAGCCGGAGCAATCTGATGCATGGAGCGGGATTCCCGAAACCCTACGGCAGGAAATTGTGCAGCAAGGACTGACCTGTGATGCCAAGGGCTTTATCAAGGCGGCGGAGTCTGGGCGGTCTGGTGTGGTGGCACTGTTTCTCAGTGCGGGTGTTAATGTTGATACCTGCGACGAGCGTTTGTGGACACCGCTGATGATTTCGGCCTTTAACGGCAACGAGGAAATGGCGATTTTGCTGGTGCGCAGTGGAGCCAATATTCATCACCGCGATGTGAACGGCTACACACCTTTGCATTGGGCAGCTTTCAACGGTTTCTTGCGTGTGGCGGAGTTGCTGTTAAATAAACATGCCGAGGTGGATGCGTGTAGCAATCATGCTTGGACTCCATTGTTGCAAGCGGCAACCAAAGGACAGTTGACGACCTGCTCGCTCTTGCTGGAATATGGTGCTGATGCCAATGCGGCGGCTGACGATGGCTGGACTCCTTTGCTGAAAGCCGCAGCCAATGGGCACTTTGCGGTGGTGATGTTGTTGCTTAGTAAGGGAGCGGACGTGAAGCTGAAGTATCGAGACGGCTCCTCTGCTTTGGATCTAGCGCAAAAAAACAAGCATGACGAAATCGCCAGCGTTTTGGCGGCAAGAAGTTAAGGTACGCAAATTCAACCACACTGTAGGGAGCGAACAATGAAAAAAATCGAAGCTGTCATCAAGCCGTTCAAGCTGGACGAGGTGCGTGAGGCATTGTCAGAGTTGGGGGTAAGCGGCCTGACTGTGACCGAGGTTAAAGGTTTTGGTCGTCAAAAAGGCCATACCGAGCTGTATCGTGGCGCTGAGTATGTGGTTGATTTTCTGCCAAAAATTAAAGTCGAGGTGGTGGTAACCAGCGAATTGTTGGATACAGCGGTCGATGCCATCATCAAGGCCGCGCATACGGGCAAGATCGGCGACGGTAAGATATTTATTTCGTCAGTTGAAAAGGTGATTCGCATCCGTACCGGCGAAACCGACGAAACAGCAATCTAATTTATCTTGTGGGCGGGCGCATTTACCGACCCGCTCGCGATGCGTATAATGCGCGCTTTGCCGAGGGCCGATAAATGCGCATTATTCAAAAAGCACTTACATTCGACGACGTTCTGCTCGTCCCTGCTTATTCCAATGTGTTGCCGCGTGATGTCAGTTTGCGCACTCAGTTGACACGAAACATCAGCCTTAATATCCCCTTGCTGTCCGCCGCGATGGATACCGTCACGGAGTCGCGTTTGGCAATTGCCTTGGCGCAAGAAGGCGGTATCGGCATTGTGCACAAGAATATGTCGGCCTACGCGCAAGCGGCCAAAATTGCCAAAGTTAAGCGTTTTGAAAGTGGGGTTGTAAAGGACCCAATCACTATTACGCCTGAAATGACGGTGCGCAATGTGCTGGGTTTGACCAAACAACACAAAATTTCCGGTTTGCCGGTTGTGCATGGTAAGCAGCTGGTTGGTATTGTGACCAACCGCGATTTGCGCTTCGAAACCAATCTCGATCAGTCTATCCAGAACATCATGACCCCGCGCGAGCGGTTGATTACGGTCAAAGAAAACGCCAGCTTGGAAGAAGCGCGCGAACTGATGCACAAGCACCGCATCGAGCGCGTGTTGGTGGTGAATGATGCTTTCGAGTTGCGCGGTTTGATGACGGTCAAAGATATTCTGAAATCCACCGAACATCCATTGGCTTCCAAAGATAGCCAAGGTCGTTTGCGTGTTGGTGCAGCGGTTGGTGTGGGCGAGGGAACCGAGGAGCGCGTTGGTTTGCTGGCCGAAGCCGGTGTGGATGTGATTGTGGTCGATACGGCGCACGGTCATTCGCAGGGTGTGCTGGATCGTGTCAAATGGGTGAAAACTAATTTTCCGCACGTTGAGGTTATCGGCGGAAATATCGCCACGGGTGCTGCGGCACTGGCGTTGGTGGAGCACGGCGCGGATGGCGTAAAAGTGGGTATCGGCCCCGGTTCGATTTGCACTACTCGCATCGTTGCTGGTGTGGGTGTGCCGCAAATCGCGGCCATTCAAAATGTTGCCAAAGCGTTGCAGGGCACAGGCGTGCCGCTGATCGCCGATGGTGGTGTGCGATTCTCTGGCGATATCGCCAAAGCGATTGCCTCCGGTGCGCATACGGTAATGTTGGGCGGACTGTTCGCTGGTACTGAAGAGTCGCCTGGTGAGATTGAACTGTTCCAAGGTCGTTCCTATAAGTCCTATCGCGGCATGGGGAGCTTGGGTGCAATGCAGCAGGGCTCTAGCGACCGTTACTTCCAGGACGGCGAAGGTAATCAGGACAAGCTGGTGCCGGAAGGCGTTGAAGGGCGAGTGCCTTACAAGGGCAGTGTGCTTGCCGTGATCCATCAATTGATGGGTGGTTTGCGTGCCAGCATGGGTTATCTGGGGTGTGCCGACATTCCTATCATGCACGAGAAAGCTGAGTTCGTTGAAATTACCTCTTCCGGTATTCGTGAATCGCACGTGCATGATGTGCAGATCACCAAGGAAGCACCGAATTACCATATTGACTAATCTGCGGGAAGGGACGGGGGAGAAGAGGGAAGGATAAAACCGACTCATCTTCTTCACCCTTGAGTGCTGTAGGCGCGATCCCTTTTCTCTTCACCCCTCCCAGGCTTTGACATGCACAAAAAGATCCTCATCCTCGATTTTGGCTCCCAGTACACCCAGCTCATCGCCCGCCGCGTGCGCGAAACACATGTCTATTGCGAATTGCATCCGTGGGATATGTCGGAAGCCGATATTCGTGCTTTTGCACCGTCCGGTATTATTCTTTCCGGTGGGCCTAATTCGGTTTACGAAGACGAGACACCCAAAGCACCGCAAGTTGCTTTTGAGTTGGGCGTACCAGTATTCGGTATTTGCTACGGTATGCAGACGATGGCTGCGCAGTTGGGGGGCAAGGTTGAGTCCGGTCACGTGCGCGAGTTTGGCTATGCTGAGATTCGTGCTCACGGGCACTCCAAATTATTCGAGGGCATACAGGATAAAACCAATGCGCAAGGGCATGGTTTGCTGGATGTGTGGATGAGTCACGGCGATAAAGTGACCGCATTGCCTGCAGGTTTCTCCGCGATTGCGTCGAATGAAGCGACGCCGTTTGCCGCGATGGCGGATGAGTCGCGCAGCTATTACGCCGTGCAATTCCACCCCGAAGTCACCCATACCTATCAGGGTAAAGCCATCATCGCCCGCTTCGTGCACGACATCTGCGGTTGTGGGCAGGATTGGAATATGCCCGACTACATCTCCGAAGCGGTAGCCAAAATCAAGGCTCAAGTCGGCAATGAAGAAGTGATCCTCGGCTTGTCCGGCGGGGTCGATTCTTCCGTCGCGGCAGCACTGATACACCGCGCCATTGGCGATCAGCTTACCTGCGTGTTTGTGGATAACGGCTTGCTGCGTTTGCACGAAGGCGACCAAGTGATGGAGACTTTTGCGCAGAATTTAAAGATGAAGGTCATCCGCGTCGATGCCAGCGGTGAGTTCATGAAACATCTTACGGGTGTCTCTGATCCCGAACAAAAACGCAAAATCATCGGACGCGAGTTCGTTGAGGTATTTCAGCGCGAGTCGGCTAAGTTGCAAAGCGCAAAATGGTTGGCGCAGGGCACGATTTATCCCGATGTGATCGAATCGGCTGGCTCCAAGACCAAGAAAGCACACACCATCAAATCGCATCACAACGTCGGTGGCCTGCCGGAGTCTATGCACCTCAAATTGCTGGAGCCGTTGCGCGAACTATTTAAAGACGAGGTGCGCGAATTGGGAATCGCACTTGGCTTGCCTGCCGACATGATCTATCGCCACCCCTTCCCCGGCCCCGGCTTGGGCGTACGTATTTTGGGTGAAGTGAAAGCGGAATATGCCGAGCTATTGCGCCGTGCCGATGCGATTTTTATCGAGGAATTACGCAATACCAAGGATGCGTCGGGTAAGAGTTGGTATGACCTGACCAGCCAGGCTTTCACCGTGTTTCTGCCGGTCAAGAGCGTTGGCGTGATGGGTGATGGCCGTACTTATGAGTGGGTGGTTAGCTTGCGTGCTGTGCAAACTCAGGACTTTATGACGGCACACTGGGCGCATCTGCCTTATGAATTGCTGGGTAAAGTTTCCAATCGCATCATCAACGAAGTGCGCGGCATCAATCGCGTGGTGTATGACGTGTCGGGCAAACCGCCCGCCACCATCGAGTGGGAGTAAATCGCCACATGACCGCGCTGCAACTTTCCGTCGTCATTCCGGTATATAACGAAGAGCAGGGCCTGCAGGCCCTGTTTGATCGTCTGTATCCGGCGCTAGATAAGCTGGCTATTTCTTACGAGGTTATCTTCGTCAACGACGGCAGTCGTGACCGCTCCGCCGCCATTCTGCGCGAGCAATATCAGGCGCGTCCTGATGTGACTCGGGTGATTTTGTTCAGCGGCAATTTCGGCCAGCACATGGCGATCATGGCTGGGTTCGAGCATTGCCGAGGGCAGCGTATCGTGACGCTGGATGCCGATTTGCAAAATCCACCGGAAGATACCGGTTTGCTATTGGCCAAGATGGACGAGGGTTATGACTATGTTGGTTCGATTCGCCGCCAGCGCAACGACAGTTGGTGGCGACATGTCGCTTCTCGTGCGATGAACGGCCTGCGCGAACGTATCACCCGCATCAAGATGACCGACCAAGGCTGCATGTTCCGCGCCTATGACCGTCACATCATCGACGCGATCAACGATTGCAAGGAAGTCAGCACCTTTATCCCCGCGCTGGCTTACACGTTTGCACGCAATCCTGCCGAAGTGGTCGTGGGGCATGAGGAGCGCGCGGCGGGCGAGTCAAAATATTCGATGTACAGCCTGATTCGACTCAATTTTGACTTGATGACCAGCTTTTCGCTGGTGCCCTTGCAATGGTTTTCGATGACAGGGATGTTGATCGCACTGGGCTCGGCGGGTTTCTTCATTTTGTTGGTGTTGCGTCGTCTGATTATCGGCCCAGAAGCTGAAGGACTGTTCACGCTGTTTGCCTTGATGTTCTTCCTGATCGGTATGGCCTTGTTTGGTATTGGCTTGCTGGGTGAATACATCGGGCGCATCTATCAGCAGGTACGTCATCGCCCGCGCTATCTGTTGGAAGCTGTACTCGAACAGCAGGTTGCCGAAAAGCCGAAACGAACTCGCAAGCCCAAGGTTGCCGAGGCGCCTACCGACCTGTTTGCGGACGGTGAGGAATGACCAAGGCTGTCGTCTTCGCCTACCATAACGTAGGTTATCGCTGTCTGAACGTGCTGCTGGCGCATGGTGTAGACGTGGCGCTGGTGGTGACCCACCGCGACAGCCCCAAAGAAACGATCTGGTTTGAAAGTGTGCAAAAACTGGCGGAGCTGCATGGTATTCCAACTATCACGCCAGATAATCCGAATGTGCCGGAAGTGGAAGCGCATATTCGTGCCTTGCAGCCGGATTTCTACTTCTCGTTTTATTACCGCGAAATGTTGAAGGCACCCCTGCTGGCGATTCCCAAACGCGGTGCGTTGAATATGCACGGTTCCTTGTTGCCCAAGTATCGAGGACGTGTTCCGGTGAATTGGGCGATAATTCGCGGCGAAACGGAAACGGGCGCAACGCTGCATTACATGACCGAAAAGCCAGATAACGGCGACATCGTGGCGCAGCAGGCAGTGCCGATTTTGCCGAATGACACGGCGCACGAGGTGTTTCAAAAGGTGACCGTCGCGGCAGAAATGGCATTGAATAACGTCTTGCCTGCCTTGCTGAACGGGAACGCGATTGCGCTAAAGCAGGATTTGACCAAGGGTGCTTATTTCGGCGGTCGCAAAGCGGAAGACGGCATCATTGACTGGTCGCAATCCGCCGTGCAAATACACAATCTGGTGCGCGCGGTGGCACCGCCTTACCCGGGTGCGATGACTCAAGTGGCGGGTAAGCCGCTGAAAATTTTGCAGACGCTGGTGGCGACAAACGAAGGCGAAGCAGTGCCCGTTTTTTATGTGCAGAATGGTAAAGCATATGCGGCTTGTCCCGGTGGTGTGTTGTCTGTGGTGCGCTTCGAGCTGGATGGAATAGAGATGAGTGCCGATGCATTTGCGGCAAAGTACGGCACGGAAAAATTTGAATTTAATCGTTGAGGAAACAGAAATGAAAAAAGTCTTGATCTTGGGTGTGAACGGTTTTATCGGCCACCACTTGTCCAAACGCATTCTTGCCACTACCGATTGGGAAGTTTACGGCATGGATATGAGCAGTGATCGCATCGGTGATTTGATCGGTCAGCCGCGCTTCAATTTCTTCGAAGGTGACATCACTATCAACAAAGAGTGGGTTGAGTACCACGTTAAAAAGTGCGATGCGATTTTGCCGCTGGTTGCTATTGCGACCCCAGCGACTTACGTCAAACAGCCGCTGCGTGTGTTCGAGCTAGACTTTGAGGCCAACCTACCCATCGTGCGCGCCTGCGTGAAGTACAACAAACATCTTGTGTTCCCGTCTACTTCCGAAGTTTACGGCATGTGCCACGACGAAGAATTCGATCCCGAAAATTCCGAGCTGATCTGCGGCCCGATCAACAAACCGCGTTGGATCTACTCCAACTCCAAACAGTTGATGGATCGCGTGATCTGGGGTTACGGCATGCAAGACAACCTGAATTTCACCCTGTTCCGTCCGTTCAACTGGATTGGGGCCGGTCTGGATTCGATCAATACCCCGAAGGAAGGCAGTTCGCGCGTGGTGACTCAGTTCCTTGGGCACATCATTCGTGGTGAAAATATCAGCTTGGTTGATGGCGGCCACCAGAAACGTGCGTTCACTTATATCGATGACGGCATCGACGCGCTGATGAAGATCATCGAAAACAAGGACGGTATTGCGACGGGCAAGATTTACAACATCGGTAATCCGACCAACAATTACGCCATCCGCGATTTGGCTGACATGATGATGAAGTTGGCAAGTGAATATGCCGAATACCGCGATTCTGCAGCCAAAGTGAAAGTTATTGAAACCACTTCCGACGCTTATTACGGCAAGGGTTATCAGGACGTGCAAAACCGCGTTCCAAAAATCACCAACACCTGCGAAGAATTAGGCTGGAAACCGACCACGACGATGGCCGATACCCTGCGCAAAATCTTCGATGCCTATCGTACGCAAATTGCCGAAGCGCGCGGTCTGGTGGACTAAATGCAGGATTGAGGAGCGGGGATTGAAGTGCGAGGCGGACTGAGGTCCGCCTTTTACTCGATTCCCGTTTCTCATTTCTCGATCCTGTTATGAAACAAATCGCTCTAAAAGTCGATGTCGACACCTATCGCGGTACGCGAGAAGGCGTGCCGCGTCTGGTCGAGGTGTTCAAAAAACACGAAGCGCAAGCGACGTTTTTTTTCACGCTGGGGCCAGATCATATGGGGCGCGCAATCAAACGTGTATTTCGTCCCGGTTATCTTTCTAAAGTTTCGCGCATGTCGGTGGTCGAACACTACGGCATCAAGACGCTGTTGTATGGCACATTGTTGCCCGCGCCGGATATCGGCAAGCAGTGCGGCGACATCATGCGTAGCGTGCGAGATGAGGGGTTTGAGGTCGGTATTCACTGCTTTGACCACATTCGCTGGCAGGATCATGTAGCCGATCAGGATGAAGTGTGGACGCGACGTGAATTGCAAAAAGCGGTAGATCGTTTTACCAAGATATTTGGTGAAGCCCCCAAGTCGCATGCGGCAGCGGGTTGGCAGATGAATCGCCATGCCCTGCGCATGATGCAACACTTGGGTTTTGATTACAGTTCCGATACGCGTGGCACGCATCCGTTCACGCCGACATGGAATGCCGAGATCGTGGCTTGCCCGCAGCTCCCCACTACATTGCCGACATTAGATGAACTGATTAATCGTGACGGCATCACATTGGAAATTATTGCCCAGCATGTGCTGGCATTGACTGCTGATGCGCCCGTCAACGGGCACGTTTTTACGCTCCATGCCGAGCTGGAAGGCGGTAAATGGATGCCGGTGTTTGAGCAATTACTGGAAGGCTGGAAGGCGCAAGGTTATGCGCTGGTCTCTATGCGTCAAGCTCTTGAGTCTATCGAAGGTAGCTTGCCCCGTTGCGGGATTGAGATGCGTGTAGTGGACGGGCGTATCGGTGCGCTGGCTGTTCAAGTGACCCAATAAAACTAGTTTTTTCAACGGTATTACCTGCACTGGGGAATAGCTGGGAGGGTGCGCTGAATGGTATGATTCGCGCCTCCTTAAGTCATTTCGCATTCGTCAGGTGAGCACATGAAAAGCAGTGAAATCCGCCAGAAATTTTTAGACTATTTCGCCTCCAAAGGCCATACCGTAGTCGCCTCCAGTTCGCTGGTTCCGCATGAAGACCCCACGCTGCTCTTCACCAATGCCGGGATGAATCAGTTCAAAGATGTGTTCCTAGGGTTTGATAAACGTCCTTACACTCGCGCAGCCTCTTCGCAAAAATGTGTGCGTGCCGGTGGTAAGCACAACGATCTGGAAAACGTCGGCTATACCGCGCGTCACCACACCTTCTTCGAGATGCTTGGCAACTTCAGTTTTGGTGACTACTTCAAGCGTGATGCGATTAACTACGCATGGGAGCTGCTGACTGAAGTCTTCAAGCTACCCAAGGACAAGCTTTACGTCACAGTGTATGCCGAGGACGACGAAGCCTATGACATCTGGACGAAAGAAGTCGGGCTGACTGCGGATCGTGTGATCCGCATTGGCGACAACAAAGGTGCGCGCTACGCATCCGATAACTTTTGGATGATGGGCGATACTGGCCCATGCGGCCCCTGTACCGAAATTTTCTATGACCACGGCGCGCACATCCCCGGCGGCTTGCCCGGTTCACCGGAAGAAGATGGCGACCGCTATATCGAAATTTGGAACAACGTGTTCATGCAGTTCAACCGCGACGAAGCGGGCGTAATGCATCCGCTACCCAAGCCTTCGGTGGATACCGGTATGGGGCTGGAGCGTATCTCGGCGGTGTTGCAGCATGTGCATGCCAACTACGAAATCGATTTATTCCAAGCACTCATCAAAGCCGCTGCGCGCGAAACGCATTGTGCCGACATGGACTCGCCTTCGCTCAAAGTGCTGGCAGACCATGTCCGCGCGTGCTCTTTCCTCATCGCCGATGGCGTTATCCCCGGCAACGAAGGTCGCGGCTACGTACTGCGCCGCATCATCCGCCGCGCTATTCGCCACGGTTACAAGTTGGGCGCGCGTGCTGCCTTCTTCCACAAAATCGTGCCTGACTTGGTTGAACAGATGGGTGTTGCATATCCTGAGTTGTTGTCAGGCCAAGTGCGTGTGATGGAAATATTGAAACAGGAAGAAGAGCGTTTCTTTGCCACCATCGAAAATGGTATGGAAATCCTTGAAAGCGAATTGGCTTCATTGGGTGCTGGCGTGGTATTGAGCGGCGACTTGGCATTCAAACTGCACGACACCTTTGGCTTTCCACTCGATCTGACAGGCGATATTTGCCGCGAGCGCGGAGTAAAGGTTGATGAGGCTGCATTCAATGCGGCGATGGCAAACCAGAAGCAAATGGCGCGCTCGGCGGGCAAATTCAAAATGGCGGCCAATCTCGAATATGCTGGCCCCGCGACGACTTTCCACGGTTACGACACGCTGGAACACAAGGGCAACATCCTTGCGCTGTACAAGGATGGCACTTCAGTGAATGAGTTGAACGAGGGAGATATGGGTGTGGTCGTGTTGGATGACACTCCGTTCTATGCCGAGTCTGGCGGTCAAGTCGGCGACAGTGGCGAGTTGCGCAGTGTGCACGGCATCTTTGCGGTGGAAGACACTCAGAAAATTCAAGCATCGGTATTTGGTCATCACGGCACAGTGAAGACCGGCAAGTTGACAGTCGGTAACGGTGTGACAGCAAAAGTGGATGTGGCGGCGCGTTCGGCAACGGTGCGCAATCACTCGGCGACGCACTTGATGCACAAGGCGCTACGCGAAGTGCTGGGCACACATGTGCAGCAAAAGGGTTCGCAAGTTGATGCTGATAAGACGCGGTTCGACTTCGTGCATACGCAGCCGATGAGCGACGCGGAGATCCGCAAAGTCGAAGGCATCGTGAACGCCGAGATATTGGCGAATGCGGAATGCCAGTCGCGCGTGATGGCAATCGAAGAGGCGCAAAAAACCGGTGCGATGATGCTGTTTGGCGAGAAATACGGTGACGTAGTGCGCGTGCTGAACATCGGCTCTTCCATCGAACTGTGCGGCGGTACGCATGCGAAGCGCACGGGCGACATTGGTCTGTTCAAGATCGTGGCGGAAAGTGGTGTGGCTGCTGGCGTACGTCGTGTGGAAGCCGTGACGGGCGAGGGTGCCCTAGCGTTGGTGCAGCAGCAGCAAGACCAATTGCAGCAAGTGGCTGATGCCGTTAAAGCGCAACCGCAGGAAGCTGCAACACGTATCGCGCAGATACTTGATAACGTGAAGTCGCTGGAAAAAGAATTGGCTACTTTGAAATCCAAATTGGCATCGTCGCAAGGCGATGAGCTGCTTGCGCAAGCGCAGGACATCAAGGGCGTAAAAGTGCTGGCTGCCAAGTTGGATGGCGCGGATGTGGCAACCTTGCGCGAAACCATGGACAAGCTGAAAGATAAATTGCATAGCGCGGCCATCGTGCTGGCCTCGGTTGGCGACGGCAAGGTTAGTTTGATTGCAGGTGTGACTGCCGATGCAACCGCGAAGGTGAAAGCGGGCGAGTTGGTGAACTTTGTTGCCCAGCAAGTCGGCGGCAAGGGTGGTGGTCGCCCAGACATGGCACAGGCGGGTGGTACGCAGCCAGAAAATTTGGATACTGCGCTAGCCGGTGTTGTGGCTTGGGTATCCGCTAAGCTGTAGTTTTCTCTGGGATGAATTGTTGATATGAGTCTTCCTCTGCAACTGCTGTTCGTCGGTGTCTCGCAGGCAGATGTAGAGCGACTGTCGCAGCCTTTGCTCGCCGATGGCTTTGCGCCGCACAGCCTGTCTGTTGCCGATGCGGACGAGGTGATAGAGGGCGCGAGTAACTCAACTCAAATTCTGGTGGTTGCGGTACAGGCCAGTGATGTAACGCTGCTGGAGCGTGTTGTTGCTGTGTTGCGCCAGCGCATGCTGGATATTCCGGTCTTAGCTTACGCAGCCGATGGTTTCCATGAAAACATTGTTGATGCGATGCGCG
The DNA here is from genome assembly GCA_028687335.1 of Gallionella sp. GTDB lineage: Bacteria > Pseudomonadota > Gammaproteobacteria > Burkholderiales > Gallionellaceae > Gallionella. The sequence goes on along the minus strand of JAQUAI010000004.1, from coordinate 83,018 downwards.
CGGGTGCGCAGGACTTCATCACCGCCAAGCATGTGGCGCGTATTCTGCCCGCTGTCCGGCGCGAGCTGGTCAATGTGCAAATGCGTGCGGAACAGAAAGAGCAGATCGTCAGCGATTACCTGTTAAGCGAAATTGACCAATTGATTTTGCGCGGCATGGAGGTTGCTCCGTTGGTGCTGCGTGTTTGTGCGCGCATGTTTGAGTTGTTTGAACTCAAACTGGTCTGGATCGGCAGTAAACGGCCAGATGGCGAGGTTGCTGTGTTGGCGAGTGCTGGCGAGGCCGAGTATCTGGACGGGCTCGATGTGCGTTGGGACGATAGTCCAAAAGGAAGTGGCGCAACGGGAAAGGCGATTAAGTCGCATCAGCCGCAATTACTATTGGTTGATGAAGCTGATTTCGCGCCTTGGCGCGAGCAGGCAAAGCGTTTTGGGATAGCCAGTGTATTGGCCTTGCCGATGGTGACGCGCGGTGATGTGATTGGCACGTTGATGTTGTATTCGACGCGCAGTAATGCCTTCGGCGAAGCTGCGATTAAACGCTTTCAGGCATTTGCCGACCGTTTGGCCGTGGGGCTGCTAGCTTGCCAAGAACAGCAACAGTCGCGTCTGCTGAGTGCTGCAATGAATGCAGCCAACAATGCCATGTTTATTACCGAGCGCGACGGCACTATCGTTTGGTTTAATCAGGCACTCAATCTGTTTAGCGGTTATTCCAGTGCCGATATTCTGAATTGCAATCCGCGCATGTTCAGTTCTGGCGAGCACGCCCCAGAGTTTTGGCGCGAAATGTGGGAGACCTTATCGCAAGGAAAGCCGTGGCGAAACGAAGTGCTGAATCGGCGCAAAGACGGCCATACCTATACGGTGATGCAAACCATTACGCCGCTGTATGACGACGCGGGCGAGTTGACTCACTTTCTGACGATCCAACAGGACATCACGGAGAAAAAAGAGCTGGAACGCGAGATTGAATATCTGGCTTATCACGACATGCTCACCGGCTTACCCAATCGGGTGTTATTTCAAGACCGCTTGCAATTAACCATCAGTCAGGCAAAACGCGAACAAAACGAGTTTTCTCTGTTGTTTATCGATCTGGACGGCTTCAAAGAAGTCAATGACGTACACGGTCATGCAGCGGGCGACCGCTTGCTGCAAATCATCGCCCAGCGTCTGCGTTCTTGCGTGCGTGAGGCCGATAGCGTGGCGCGTTTGGGCGGGGACGAATTCACTATCTTGTTGCGTGGCATTGCCGAAACAAATGCACTGGAACGTCTGCTGAATAAAATCGTCGATGCCGTTGCCCAGCCCTGTGTTTTGGGCGAATACAGTGCAAATGTGACCGCGAGTATCGGCGTTAGTCGCTACCCGCAGGACGCGACCGGCGTCGAGAAACTGCTCATCCGTGCCGACGAGGCAATGTACCGCGCCAAGCAGGCGGGCAAGAACCGTTTTGCTTTGTATAGTGATGCTTCTTAAAACACATTCGGCTATTTCAGCGCGGTATTTTCCTGTCATTAGGGCGGCAAAGCCAACAACGTGCTGGCCGACTTTTTCATCGACGCACATGTAGCGCTGCTGTGGTGTCAATTACTGACGCGGGATACGCGGCGGTATCAGACTAATTTTCCGAAGGGAAAATTGATTGCATCATGAGAGTCGGGTGTGCTGAATTGCGGGCTCCCGAATCGCGCTATTCCATTGCTGCATATGTGTGTATTATCAACTGGGCTTGGATCGTGCAGCCTTTGATTTTGAAATGAACATGTATCCCATCAACGAAGACATATCACCACCCATAATATTCATGGAAACGGACGATTATGGGCATGAGCGTATCACTCGTTCTAGAGTGCGGGAAAAATCATTTTTTAAGTCCATTTTTGTGATGATATTGGCGTGCATGATGTCGATGGCCGTCTTGGCCGAATCGCTGGACAATAAGTCTTCGTCAACACTGATTTTTGGTGTACTAAATCAACAAAGCGCAATCCAGACTGCCGAGAGATGGAACCCGATACTGCGTTATCTCACCCAGAAAACCGGCATCCCCATGCAGTTGAAGATGGGGGCTACCGTAGAACTGACAGATGCAATGATGGGTCGGGAAGAGTTTGATCTCGTGTTTACCAACCATAGCTTCCAAAAAGAGTTCGATGGCAAGTACAGAGTGCTGGTGCGCTGGGAGGGGAAGCCCATTTATGGCATGCTAGTTGTGAGGGATGAAAGTCAGATTAGATCGTTGAGTGACTTGCAAGGCCAAACGGTGGCATTCCCATCCGAGGATGCTTTCGTGGCTTATGCGGTTCCCGTGGGAGCACTCAAAAAGGCGGGCATCGAAGTTACTCCACTCTTTGCGGGGAATCAGGATGGTGTTCTTGCACAACTCAAGGCTAAACAGGTGACTGCGGCGGCGGTCAACTCACGTTTCTTGGAAACGTATGCTACGAGCAAGACGTTGCGATATCGAGTCATCTACCAGTCTGAACCCTTTCATGAGTTGCCCATTTTGATTCATCCTCGCGTGTCAGCCGAAATGGCGGCGGCATTGCGACAGGCATTGTTAGCAATGGGGGCAGATCCTGAAGCAGTTTCGTTGTGGAAAGAAGGGAAATGCCAAGGTTTTGAACCTGCGGGCGAGCGTGACTACGACAATGTGCGTCGCCTCTACCGAGGCATGGGGAAATGATAAAGGGTAGCCTTCAAAATCAACTATTTCTGGTGATGATAATCGCCATGCTTCCAGTATTTACCGTCCACGAAATCACCGTTATTGCGAGTGAGATACGCACTGCCAACGAACATACTGCCAGTGATACGCGAGCCACTGCATCAAGCGCTATACCTATGTTGAAGAGTGCACTGATTGTCGGTGACCTCGCAACTGCGCAGGAGACGCTGGACAATATCATGCGCCACGGGCAGTTCCGTAGCCTGCGCCTGTTGGATCAGTCTGGGATGAATATCCTTGCAGAAGGAAAGGTGGCCGCAAACTCAGTAGCTGAATCCCCGCCCGACTGGTTCGTGAGCTGGCTCGACTTCCGTTTCGGGTCGCAAGCGTTTCCCGTTGTCGCTGGGGGGGTGAATTACGGTTCACTGGTTGCCGAGCCATCGTCCCTATTTCTGGTTTCAGACATCTGGAAGCAGATATGGACTGCGCTAATCACTTGGGTTGCATCGCTCATATTCTTTGTTACTTTGTTGAGAATCACACTGCGCAGGGGGTTGAGGCCGCTCGAAGATTTGGCTGCAACAGCACATCGATTTGGCGAGGGTGATCTACAAAGCCGCGCCACCGTGAGCAAGGTGCCGGAACTGGCGGAAACCGCCATTGCCTTCAATAAGATGGCAGAGAGTTTGACCGATGCGCAGGGTAAGCTGGAAGGGCGTGTCAGCCAAGCGATGAATGAACTCGACAGTCTCATCAATCGCATCCCGGCAGGTGTCTACAAATTGCGCATGCTCGCAGACGGAGGGATGCGCTTCGATTTCGTCAGTCCCCGCTGGTGTGAACTGCTGGAGGTGCAAGCGGAAGAAGTTTATCGGGATGTGAACGTGGCGATCTCACGCCTACATCCCGACGAGATCGAGATGTTCGTCAAACAGAATGAGTTGGTGCGGAAGAACGTGATACCGTTCCATTGGGAAGGACGTTTGCGTACTGGTATGCGAGTGCGTTGGCTACACATCGAATCCACGCCGACCCTGCTCTCCAATGGCGACATCCTGTGGGAGGGTATCCAGTACGATATCACTGCCACCAAGGAGCGAGAGGAGGAGCTCAATCATATCGCGCGCTACGACATTTTGACCGATCTGCCAAACAGGTCATTGCTCACTGACCGCTTGCAACAAGCAATGGCGCAAACCTCTCGGCGCGGCAACAAATTGGCACTCGTATATCTTGATCTGGACGGCTTCAAGGCGGTCAACGATAACTGCGGTCACGATGCAGGCGACCAACTACTGATTGCGGTATCTAAGCGTATGAAACACACATTGCGCGAGGGCGATACACTGGCGCGCATAGGAGGGGATGAATTCGTCGCGGTTTTGATCGACCTACCCGAAAACGAAGCTTGCGTTCCGATGCTGACTCGCTTGCTGGATGCGGCGACTGAACAAGTGGCATGTACGGCCTGCAATCTGAAAGTATCCGCAAGTCTGGGTGTCACCTTCTATCCGCAGATGCAAGAGATCACCTCCGAGCGATTGTTGCTGCAAGCCGACCAAGCTATGTATCGAGCCAAACTTGCTGGTAAGAGTCGCTACTGTTTCTTCGAGGATGCGGCATGCGAACCTGGGAAACCTCAGGGACAGTCCACGGTTTTTGATTTCTGTTAGGTCGCTATCGGCTTAAGACGCTTGGTGTTTCGCTTATTCAGTCGTGCCCATATTGTCTTACCCAAGGCGCTTGCTCATATCATTCAGCGCAGCAGCGGTTGTAATTCTTTCGCACCCCCGGGGACAGACCACGGTTCTCTAATTTCTCGTGGTTGTTATCTGTTTAACCGCTTGGAGGTTTGCATGTCATTGCTCAGTGAGCTGCCAATAATGCTGTGCGTGTTGTAGGTATTGAGTCTTTCTTTGGGTATTGCGTGCATCGTTTAACGCTCGGCAGCGGGGAGGCGTTTGATGACTTGCTCGGGTGTCAGTTGCATCATGCAGTTGAAGTGTCCTTTCGGGCATTCGCGTTTGAAACACGGGCTGCACGGCAGGTCGAGTTGAAGTACTTGTGCTTTTTCCGACAGTGGTGGGGTGAAGCGCGGGCTGCTGGAGCCGAAGATGGCCAACATGGGACGATCCAGCGCGGCAGCGATGTGCATTAGGCCGGAGTCGTTGCTGATCACTAAATCGGCACAGGAAAGTAGGGCGATAGCCTCTGCCAGATCGGTGCGTCCGCATAAATTACCGGCTTGCGGATTACCCAGCGCGACGATGTTGTCGGCGACTTCTTTATCTTTGGGGGAGCCGATCAACCAAACGGCATAGCCTTGGTCGCGCAGGGTTTGTGCTAGTTCAGCGAAGTATTGCACCGGCCAGCGTTTGGCTGGTCCGTACTCGGCACCGGGGCAAAATACGGCGACGGGCGCGGCCAGTGTTAAGCCAAATTTTTCCAGTACCTGTTGGCGTTGCTCTGAGGTGATGTTGAGGTGTGGGTGCGGCACGGGGCGGGCGACATCGCTGCCACTCGGCTCGGCGAGTTGGACAAAGCGTTCCACCATTAACGGCAGTTTCTTTTTATCCAGCTTGCGAGCGTCATTGAGCAGGCCGTAACGCAATTCACCAATAAATCCAGTACGCAAAGGAATGTCCGCAAAGTAAGGAACCAATGCCGATTTCCACGAGTTGGGCAATACGATGGCTTGGTCGTATTGCTCCGCGCGCAAGCTTTGTCCTAATTGGCGACGGGCACTGAGTTGCAAGGCTCCGTGCGGGAAAGGATTGATGATGACATCATTGACTTCGGGAATTTGACGCAGCAGTTTTTCGGTCCATGGCGGAGCGAGAACATCAATGCGGGCGTAGCGATGCTGCATCAGCAAACGGTGCAACATGGGCTGCATCAACATGCAGTCGCCTACCCAACTGGGCGCGATGACGAGAATTTTTTTCATGAATGAAAATTGCTAGGTGGGAAATGCTCAGAGCACACCCAGTGACAGGCAGTGCGACGCACTCCCCGTCTGGTGAATTTCAATGATGTCCTTTGGGCAACTCGCCCTTGAACTTGTACAGGGTGCCGCAATAGGGGCAACGCGACTCGCCGCCATTTTTGAGCGAAATGCTCACCCTGGGGTGTGCATTCCATACACTCATATTCGGCATCGGGCAGGTCAGCGGCAGATCGTGCGCGGTGACCTCGATGTAACGCTGGGTGATGTCGTTGCTGCTCATCGCGGCTCCTTTTATACGTAGTCCAGCCAGTCGGTGTGTTGCGGATGTTTGCCCGAAACACAATCAAAGAAGGATTTTTGCAACTGGGTGGTGATCGGACCGCGCGTGCCGCTACCGATGACGCGCGTATCGAGTTCGCGGATCGGTGTGACTTCAGCGGCTGTGCCGGTGAAGAAGGCTTCGTCGGCGCAATACACTTCGTCGCGGGTAATGCGTTTTTCGATCACTTCCAAGCCCTGTTCTTTTGCCAAAGTCAGAATCGAATCGCGCGTGATACCTTCTAAGCAGGAAGTCAGATCCGGTGTGTATAGCTTGCCTTTCTTCACGATGAAGATGTTTTCGCCTGCGCCTTCGGCGACATAACCGTCCACGTCCAGCAGCAGTGCTTCGTCGTAGCCGTCGTGGGCCACTTCCTGATGCGCCAGGATGGAGTTGGTGTAGGTGCCGACCGATTTGGAGCGGCACATGTTGATGTTCACGTGATGACGGGTGAAGCTGGATGTTTTGACGCGGATACCCTTGGCCATGCCTTCTTCGCCCAGATACGCACCCCACGGCCATGCGGCGACAGCCACGTGTACCGAGATGGCGGTAGCCGCAATGCCCATCGCTTCCGAGCCGTAAAACACAATGGGGCGGATGTAGCAGGATTCCAGCTTGTTGGTGCGCACGACTTCACGGTGCGCTTCCATCAGCGTTTCTTGGTCAAACGGCATTTGCATTTTGAAGATGTAAGCCGAGTTGAACAGGCGTTCGGTGTGCTCGCGCAAACGGAAAATGGCCGTGCCGTTAGCGGCCTTATAGGCGCGTACGCCTTCAAATACGCCCATGCCGTAGTGCAGGGTGTGGGTCAGTACGTGGGTGGTAGCATCGCGCCAAGGCACGAGTTTGCCGTCATACCAGATGAATCCGTCGCGATCAGACATCGACATGTTGAGAGTTCCTTATTGTTGTGAATTTGTTTACGTCCGCCATTCTAGCTTTTTCGCGGACATTTATGAAGCTCGGTAGTGGCGTTTATCGGGGGATTGCATGGTCCCGAGTCAGGGTATGGCTGGTATCTTTTTCAATCGCTAGCGGTGCCTTGATAGATAAGGCCCGCATGGCGGCGTTACTTGAACTCGCCGCGCTGCACATGGGCAGGCGGGAGGAGAAACTGCGCAGTGTCCTGATAAATCTGTTGGTCTCCGGCAAGCCTTAAGGTAGCAATATTTCCCATAGCTGTTTGCAAGCAGCCGTATTGATCTCGTTCGGGTTGATGCGGCATGGGCCGTCGCTGTTCAAGCGTAGGCGGTGTTGAATGCGGCGCAATTCCCGATACAGCGCGCGAGTTTTTTCGGCTAGCACATCGGGGATGAGTTGTAATTCGGCAGCCAACTTTAACAGGGCGAGATTGCCGATGTTGGCCGTCAGTTGCGGGAATCGGTGGGCATACGCTAGTACCAAGTATTGCACCATGAACTCGATATCGACCATGCCGCCGCGATCATGTTTGATGTCGAGTAGTTCGCTAGCATTGGGATGTCCATCTCGCATTTTTTGGCGCATGGAAATGATCTCGCGCTGTAGTACCGCTTGATCGCGCGGTTGCCGCAGCACCGACTCGCGTATCGCGTTAAATTTGTCGCCGACGGATTGATCACCTGCTGAGAAGCGCGCGCGGGTCAATGCTTGATGCTCCCAGACCCAAGCCTGCTGTCTTTGATAATCATCGAAGGCGGCAATCGAGCTGACCAGCAAGCCGCTGGCACCGTTGGGGCGCAGGCGCAAATCGGTCTCGTACAATCTTCCGCTGGCGGTATGGGTGCCCAGTAGTGCATTGATGCGCTGAGCTAGGCGTGAATACACTTCCTGTGCGTCTGGATGGTCGTCGTCGTACAGGAAAATCATGTCCAAATCGGAGGCGTAGCCCAGTTCTCTGCCGCCGAGTTTGCCGTAGGAAATGATGGCAAAATTCGGTGTTTCACGATGTTTTTTGCGAACTGTCAGCCAACTGATGCGAAGTACGTGGCGCAAAATTAAGTCAGCCAAATCGCTCAGATGGTCACTGAGATTTTCCACGGGAAGTAAACCTTGTAAATCCATTGCCAGTAAGTGGAAGGTTTGTTCTTGTTGGGTTTGATGTAGCACTTCCAATTGCCGTTCCGCATCGTTCCCACAGTCTTGTAAGCGATGTTGAATGCCATTTTCCAGCGCTGTCCAGTCAGGGGCTTGATAGATTTCACGTGCGCTTAGTAACTCGTCCAGCAATGAGGGGTGTTGGGTGAGGAAATTGCTCGCCCAGCTGCTGGCCGCCATGATTTTGACTAGGCGCTCTGCCGCATCGGGGTATTCGGTGAGGAATGCGATATAGGAGGCACGGCGGCTAATGCTCTCTAGTAGAGACAGCAATCGTTGCAGTACGGAATCCGGGTCGTTTTGGCGGGCGGCGAGTGTGATGAATTGGGGAATCAACTTGTCCAATCGCTGGCGGCTGCTGTCTGGCAATTGTCGGTAACGGTTGCCGCTACGAAGTTGTTGTAGTTGTTCGGCGGTGTGCGTGGCGGCACGATAGCCGATGCGTGCTAACTTTTCCGCCAGTTCGTCGGTGGATAGACCATCCGGCGAGATGTCGTCGGTTTGTTTGGCCTGTTCGGGTAGGCCGAATATTTGTTCAAACTGTTCGCTGACTTTTGCTCGATAAACGTCCAGCGTGGACATGAATGTAGCAAAATCGGGGAAACCCATTCCGCGCGCAATGATGAGTTGGTCGTCTGGATTTTCTGGCAAGTCTTGTGTTTGTTGGTCTTCCAGATATTGCAAACGGTGCTCCAGATTGCGCAGAAAAATATAAGCTTGATCGAGATCAGCGGCGATAGCTGCATCAAGTTGGCGGTTCTCTGTTAACACGCGTAACACGTGCTGGGTTGGGCGAATGCGCAGCCTAGAGTCGCGTCCTCCTCTTATTAATTGAAATACTTGCGCGGTGAATTCGATCTCGCGGATGCCACCCGGGCCGAGTTTGATGTTGTTGATGCGGTCACGCCGCTGTACTTCCTGACGGATTTGCGCGTGTAGTTTGCGCATTGAATCGATGGCACCAAAATCTAGGTATTTGCGGAACACGAACGGTTGCGACAGCGCGTTCAGTTCGGCGATACGCACACTGCTTTCCGGCGCGATTACGCGCGCTTTAATCCATGCATAGCGTTCCCATTCGCGCCCCTGACTGACTAAGTATTCTTCCAATGCGGCAAAGCTCATTACCAGCGGGCCGCTGTCGCCGTAAGGACGCAAACGCATATCGACACGGAATACATAGCCATCGGCGGTAAGTTCGTTGATGAGATTGATTAGGCGTCGCCCGAGGCGGGAAAAAAATTCATGGTTGCTCAGTTGGCGCGGTCCGTCGGTTTCGCCGTCTTCGGCGTAGACGAAAATGAGGTCGATGTCGGACGAGACGTTTAATTCGCCGCCGCCTAGCTTGCCCATGCCGATGACGAGCAGCTCCTGAGGTGTTTTGCTTTCCGCGCCTATCGGCTTGCCAAATTGCGCGCATAGCGATTGCATCAGGCAATTTTGCGCTTGACGCACGCATATTTCAGCCAGCATTGTCATGGTGCGCATGACTTCGGCAAGATCAGCCAAGCCATTGATGTCGCGCAGAATTAGTTTGCACATCACCCGTTTGCGTAGTTTTCGCACCGCAGGGCCGAGTTGAGCTTCGTCGTCGGCACCGTCGAGCAAGGTTTGCATCTCCACACTTGAACAAGGGGTATCGCAGTGCTGCTGCAACCAATTTTGCAAATCGGGGTCGGAGTTCAGCATGCGTTGTACATAGCGGCTACATGCCAGTGTTTCGGACAGCAATACGGCAAAATCTTTTACGTGTTCGGCGGTATTCATAGGAAGGCTTCAGGGTTAGAATGCACAGCATAATCATTATGCTAGAAACAGTCGCTGAGCGGTTAAAGTCGGCTGAAAAATTGGTTACTTCTAACGTTATTTTCGGTTGCGGAATTTCATCAAAATTGCACATGGTTCAGGTCATCTCGCTATCCGTTAAAACGCCATCAGCGTGCGTGTATGCCGCAATTTCGGCACGGAAGGTCGCGCGATGCTGAATACACTTCCGGTACGTATTCTCTGGCACAGTTTTAATTGGTTGACGCGCATTGCGATTGTGCTGTCATCCATCTCGGCGGTTTTGATCGCTGTGGCGATCATCGTGCTGCGCTATTGGGTATTGCCCGATGTGGGGCACTATCAGGATCGCATCGCTGCCTCGTTATCCCGTGCCATCGGCAGTCCCGTCAAAATCGGCAGTGTGGCTGCCGACTGGAAGGGTTTGGGGCCGCACATGCGCATCAGCGATGTGCGCATACTGGATGCAAGTGGGAATAACGCACTGGTACTTCCCGCCATTGACGGTAGCGTGTCGTGGTGGTCGCTGTTCGGCGCCGAATTGCGCATGGCGAATCTGGAAATTGTGCGTCCCGAATTGCTGGTACGGCGGGATGTGCAGGGCAAGTTTTTTATCGGCGGAGTGGCATTGAGTACGGGCGGGACAGGCAACGACTTGTCCGGCTGGCTATTGCGCCAGTCGCGCATGGTGGCGCGCGATGCGCTCATCGTTTGGCTGGACGAACAACGTGCTGCGCCGCCGCTGGTGTTGCGCAATGTGAATCTGCGCATTGAGAGCGGCTGGTTTGATCGGCACCAATTTGCGCTGAATGCAGTGCCGTCTGAGGAGTTATCTACGCCGCTAGATGTGCGCGGCGACTTTCAGGGAGCTAGTTTTGATCGCTTGGATGAATGGAGTGGTCAACTTTATGCCCGTCTTGATTACACCGATGTGTCTGCATGGAAGTCTTGGTTAGACATGCCCGGCGAATTTTCACGTGGGCGCGGTGCGATACGCGGTTGGCTGGGAATTAGCGAGGGTAAGCTTTCAAGTTTTACCGGTGATTTGCAGTTGCTGGATGTGCAGACAAAATTGGCGGCTGACTTGCCGGAAATGTCGTTGAGCCGATTACAGGGCAGGGTGGCTTGGCAGCAAACGACAGCAGGAATGGAAGTTTCAACACACAATCTTTCTTTGCGGATGCAAGATGGTTTGGCTTTGCAGCCCACCGATGTTTTTTATCGCACAGACAAGGTTGATGGCGTTCCCGGCGGGGAGTTGCGTGCGAATCGCCTGCAATTGCAAAGCTTGGACAGTTTGGCCAGTTTTTTACCGATTCCTAGCAGTTTGCGCGAGCAGATTGCCACCTATGCGCCGCGCGGCAGTATCAGTAATCTTGCGCTGCAATGGCGGGGCGAGGGCAAGCCGAGAGACTATACCGTTAAAGGCCATTTCGCCGACATGGCGTGGCGAGAGGCTGGGGCGATTCCTGGGGTCTCGGGGCTGACGTTTGATCTCGACGGGGATCAAGATGCGGGCAAGATCAGTATCCAGTCGCGCCAGTTACAAGTGTCAGCAGTACAGGCGATGCGTGAGCCGCTCTTATTTGAAACGATCTCAGGGCAAGCAGGCTGGGAGAGTGACAAGGGTGAGCTACGTTTTGTTGCCGACGGTATTGCTGTCAGCAACGAAGATATGGCCGGCAATTTATTTGGCAGTTACGAAACCGCTAAAGGTTCTCCCGGAATATTGGATTTAACGGTTAATTTGACGCGCGGCGATGTGCGTCGGGCCGCGCGCTATACGCCATTTATTGCACTCGACCAAGCCGACAATGATTGGCTAAATGCAGCAATACTGGCGGGTAGCACCGATGATTTTCATGTGCGAGTGAAAGGTAATCTCGCCGACTTTCCCGTGCGTGCCGATACCAAAAATACCTTGCTAGAAGTGGGCGGTAAGGTTCGTGATGGGGCAATTGAGTTTGATAAGCGCTGGCCCAAAGTCGAGCACATCAATGGCGAATTCTGGGTACGCGGCAACAAGCTTGAAGTCAGAGCTGAGTCTGCCACGATGCTGAGTGCGCAACTGGGCAAATTGATCGTGACCATTCCCGATTTGCAGGATGCAACTTTGCCTTTGGATATTGTTGGCGAAGCGCAGGCGCCGGGAGCGATATTTCTCGATTTTGTGCAGAAAAGTCCGGTCAGGGATTACATCAACGGTTTTACCGACGGCATGAAGGCGCAAGGCCCAGCGCATCTTGATCTAAATGTACATACCGTTTTATTGGGAACGGTACCAGCTAAAGTGACCGGTACTTTGCGCGTGCAAAATTGCGATATTGATTTGGGCGGCGTGATGCCGGCTCTGCGCAAGACCAACGGTAGCCTGTCTTTTACCGAGTCTTCGATCAAAGCCGACAATATCACCACTGAAATGCTGGGTGGAGCGGCTGTGCTGAATGTGGCCAGCCAGCAGGGGGGGGTACTGAATGCGAGTGTTAAAGGTCGCAGCAATCTTGATGTGCTGAATAAACTTAATCCGCATCCTGCATTAAGCCGTTTGCGTGGCGGTGCGAATTGGTCAGCGAATGTCAGCATGGTAGGCAAGACGACGCGCTTCCAAATTAACTCCGACTTGGTCGGCGTGAGCTCTAGCTTACCCAAGCCGCTGGCGAAAAAAGCGGGTGAAAGCTGGCCTCTGTATTTGGAGAAAAGAGAACAAGGTGCCGGGCAGGATGTGATCTCCGCGCAACTGGGGCGCATCTTGACTGCGCAAGTTGTACAACGTGGCGAGAAGCTTAAACGGGTTCAAATTAATTTTGGGGCGGCCAGTAAAGCGATAGAGCGTGACGGGTTATGGTTGGGTGGTACTTTGGCTGAGCTTGATTTGCAAGGCTGGTCGGGCTTGGGCGGCGATAGCGGAAGTGCGGAACTGCCTTTTGCGGGCATGGATTTGCGTGTGCAAAAAGCCAGCGGCTACGGTATGACGATCAACGGCTTGCACTTGACCGGCGCGGCGCGTGGCGACGGCTTACTGGTTAAATTGGATAGCGAAACCGTTGACGGTGAAATTGAATGGCAAGAGCGTGGCGGCGGGAAGTTATTGGCGCGGTTGCAACATCTTGACTGGTCGGGAGAAACGGGAGTCGTCAAACCGGCAGAGCCATCCATAGCCCCCGTTTTTGCCGTTGCTGACTTGCCCACTATGCAGCTGGCTATTGAAAATCTGGAATTGCATGGCAAACAACTGGGACGTTTTGAGTTGGTTGGGCATCCAGACGGCGATGATTGGCGCATGCGTCGCTTGCGCATTACCAATCCAGATGGCTCGGTAACGGGGGATGGTGTCTGGTCTGCGAATAGTAAAACGGCTTTGAATTTGCAAATTGATATTAGCGATGCCGGCAAAATACTGGCGCGGTCAGGCTATCCGAATACCGTCAAGGCGGGGAGTGGCAAGTTGTTGGCTAATTTGACTTGGCAGGGCAGGCCGGATGATTTCGATGTTGCCTCGCTCAATGGCTCGCTCAGGTTGGATACTGGTAAGGGGCAGTTTCTCAAGATGGATCCAGGGATTGGAAAGCTGCTCAGTGTGTTGAGTTTGCAATCGTTACCGAAGCGCATCACGCTGGATTTTACCGATGTATTCAGTGACGGTTTTCAGTTTGACAGCATCAAAGGCACGGCCTTTGTTAAAAACGGCGTGATGGATACGCAAGATCTGCGCATTGATGGCTCATCCGCTAAGGTCACCATGAAAGGTAATATTGATCTCAATCGTGAAACGCAGGATTTGAAAGTGCGTATTTTGCCCACGCTGGGCGATAGCGTTTCGCTGCTGGGCGCGTTTGCAGCTGGGCCAGTAATTGGTGTTGGTGCCTTGCTGGTGAATAAAGTATTGGGTGATCCGCTCGATAAACTGGTGTCGTTTGAATACAATGTCAGCGGTAGTTGGAGCGACCCGAAAGTCACCAAGACTGGCGAAAAGCCGGTACAAAAAACAGATACTCAACCCCCTCTGAATTAAACGGAAATTATTTATGTCGACTGGTCAGACTACACAGCAGCGTATCGCAGCCCAAGCCAATGCTTTCAAAGTTGCGGCGATTCAAATGGCCTCGGGGCCCAATGTGACCGGTAATTTGGCCGAGGCTAAGCGTTTGATTGCTAAAGCCGTGGAGCAGGGAGCTAAGCTGGTGGTGTTGCCGGAATTTTTTGCCATTATGGGCATGGAGGAACGCGATAAATTGGCAGTCGGTGAACAGCCCGGATTGGGGCCTATCCAGCGTTTTCTGGGAGAAACGGCGCGGCATTACAAAATTTGGCTGGTGGGTGGTTCGATGCCGATGGCCACTACGGACAAAGACAAGGTGCTGAATACTTGTTTGGTATTTAACGAGCTGGGTGAGCAGGTTGCGCGCTACGACAAAATCCACTTGTTCAATCTTGAACTGGGCAACGAGTCCTACAACGAATCAAAAACAATAGAAGCGGGCGATCATGTCGTGGTTGTAGATAGTCCGTTTGGCCGCATTGGTCTGGCGATTTGCTATGACCTGCGCTTTCCCGAGTTATTCCGTGCCATGCAAGATGTGGACATCATCGTCCTACCTTCGGCCTTTACCGCGACCACGGGAAAAATGCATTGGGAAATTCTGGTGCGCGCCCGCGCGATTGAAAACTTGTGCTACGTGATTGCCGCCGGACAAGGCGGGTATCACGTCAATGGTCGTGAAACGCACGGGCACAGTATGGTGGTTGACCCGTGGGGGCGCATTCTCGATCAGTTACCGCGCGGATCGGGCGTGGTGTGCGCTGATGTTAATCCGTCATATCAGAAGAGCTTGCGCCAGAGTTTGCCTGCCTTGTCTCATCGCGTGTTGCATGGCTGCTAACATGAATGCTATGAAAATACCTACTCAAACTGATTTATTCGCCAGCGCTCAACAGCAACTTTTGCTTCCCTATTCCCTTGATCCAAGCAAGCTGGAGCAAGTCTTTGCCGGGATGATGGCGCATCGACTCGACTATGCCGATCTGTATTTTCAATATAGCCGCGCCGAAAGCTGGTCACTGGAAGAGGGGATCGTTAAGTCCGGCAGCTTCAGTATTGACCAAGGCGTTGGCGTGCGAGCTGTGAGCGGCGACAAAACCGCTTTTGCCTATTCGGATGACATTAGCCTCGCTGCTTTGCAGGGCGCGGCAGAAGCGACACGTGCCATTGCTCGGCGCGGCGGCAAACATCGGTCGGCTGATTTGCGCGTTGGTAAACGCCATGGCTTGTACATGCCGCACGACCCCATCGCCAGTTTGCGTGCGGATGACAAGGTCGCATTGCTAGAGAAGTTGGAGCGTATGGCGCGGGCGCTTGATCCGCGTGTGACGCAAGTCATGGCGGGGTTGGCCGCAGAGTACGAAGTGGTTTTAGTAGCGCGTAGCGACGGTTTGATGAATGCGGATATTCGCCCATTGGTGCGCTTGTCGGTGCAGGTCATTGTTGAAAGTAACGGCAAGCGTGAGCAAGGTTCTGCGGGGGGCGGTGGACGTTTTGATTACGCTTACTTCGATGATGAAGTGCTGGCTCGTTATGCTGCGCAGGCAGTCCATCAGGCAACGGTCAATCTTGACGCAGATCCTTCTCCTGCTGGGGAAATGACCGTGGTGCTAGGCAACGGTTGGCCGGGTATTTTGCTGCACGAGGCCATTGGTCACGGCTTGGAGGGGGACTTCAATCGTAAAGGTAGTTCGGCTTTTTCAGGTCGTGTTGGTGAGCGTGTTGCTGCTGCCGGTATTACGGTGGTGGATGACGGCACCATAGAAAAGCGGCGTGGTTCGCTTCAGATGGATGATGAAGGTAATCCGACCCAGCGTACCGTGCTGATTGAAGACGGCATACTGTGCGGCTATTTGCAGGACAGTATGAATGCCCGTTTGATGGGCGTGCCAGTTACCGGTAACGCGCGGCGCGAATCGTATGCGCATTTGCCGCTGCCGCGCATGACCAACACTTGCATGCTGAACGGCGACAAAAATCCGCAGGAGATCATTGCTTCGGTTAAGCGCGGTCTGTATGCCGCCAACTTTGGTGGTGGGCAGGTTGATATCACCAGCGGTAAGTTTGTATTTTCCACTTCCGAGGCTTACCTGATCGAGGACGGTAAAGTGACGCGCCCGGTGAAAGGGGCGACTCTGATCGGCAATGGCCCTGACGTGCTGACGCGCATTTCCATGATAGGCAACGATATGGCGCTCGATCCCGGTGTCGGTACCTGCGGCAAAGAAGGGCAGAGTGTGCCGGTTGGCGTGGGGCAGCCCACGGTACGCATCGACGGATTAACCGTCGGCGGAACTGCTTGATCCCTTGATTTAATTGGGTTTGCCTTGTGTTACACAGGGGTAAACCCTGATAGAATCGCGCCCTCAGAATTTTCTGATTTATTAATAACTATTTGGAGAAGAAGCATGGCAGTTGAACGTACCCTTTCTATCATCAAGCCTGATGCGGTTGCCAAGAACGTAATCGGTCAAATCTACAGCCGTTTCGAAGGTGCTGGCTTGAAAGTCATTGCCGCACGCATGACCCAATTGTCCCGTGCTGAAGCAGAAGGTTTCTACGCTGTTCACAGCGCACGTCCTTTCTTCAACGATCTGGTGAGCTTCATGATCTCCGGTCCAGTGATGATTCAAGTGCTGGAAGGCGAAGGCGCAATTCTGAAGAACCGTGATCTGATGGGCGCGACTGATCCTAAGAAGGCAGACAAAGGTACCATCCGTGCCGACTTCGCCGACAGCATCGACGCAAATGCTGTACACGGTTCCGATGCGGCTGAAACTGCTGCGGTTGAAATCGCTTACTTCTTCCCGGCATTGAACGTCTACAGCCGTTAATGACGCAAAACCTCCTCGACTTTGATGCGCAACAAATGACCGCTTGGTTTGCGGAGCAAGGTGAAAAACCCTTCCGCGCCAAGCAGGTGTTGCGCTGGATACACAAAGCCGGGGAGCCCGATTTTGACGCGATGAGCGATCTCGCCGCGTCGTTGCGCACCAAGCTGAAACAGACAGCGTGCGTGACATCCCCCAGTGTGATGCGCGAAGAGCTGTCTGATGACGGTACGCGCAAATGGTTGCTCGATGTGGGGACAGGAAATGCGGTTGAAACCGTGTTTATCCCCGAAGAAACGCGCGGCACATTGTGTGTCTCATCTCAAGCCGGTTGTGCGCTGGATTGCTCCTTTTGTTCTACCGGCAAGCAAGGCTTTAACCGCAATCTTTCCGTGGCGGAAATTATCGGCCAAGTGTGGTGGGCCAACCGCGAGATCGGCAAAGATGCCGACGGCAACTGGCCGATCAGCAATGTGGTGATGATGGGAATGGGCGAGCCCCTGTTGAATTTTGACAACACAGTGAGCGCACTGCGTCTGATGTTAGACGACCATGCCTATGGCCTTTCCCGCCGCCGTGTCACGGTTTCCACTTCCGGTATTGTGCCCGCGATGGATCGGCTGCGCGACGAATGTCCGGTTGCGCTGGCTGTTTCGCTGCATGCACCTAACGACACGTTGCGCAATGAACTGGTACCGGTGAATCAGAAATATCCGTTGCGTGAATTGCTGGCTGCTTGTCAGCGTTATTTGGAACGCGCCCCGCGCGATTTCGTTACCTTCGAATACGTCATGATCGACGGCGTGAACGACAGTGCCAAAGATGCGCGCGAACTGATCGCGCTGGTGCGTGACGTGCCATGCAAATTTAATTTGATTCCCTTCAATCCCTTTCCGCAGTCGCCATACAAGCGGTCGAGTGCCGAGGCAGTACGTCGTTTCCGTGACACGCTAATGCAGGCCGATATTGTCACGACAACCCGTAAAACGCGCGGCGATGATATTGCTGCTGCTTGCGGGCAGCTGGCCGGGCAGGTGCAAGACAAAACCAAACGAACCCAGCAACGAATCGTGGAGGTAAGCAGATGAAAAAATTGATGCTGTCGTTTCTGTCGATAGTGGCCTTTATGGTTATTACGGTGCAACAGGCGGGAGCCAGCGAACCCATGTCGCGTGCAACCGAGAGTGCCAAGGTGCATACCGAATTAGCTGGTTTGTATTACGAACGCTCGCAGATTGGTATCGCACTGGCGGAAGTGGATGCTGCCCTACAAGCCGATAAAAATTATGCTCCTGCTTACTATGTGCGCGGTCTGCTGCACATGGCCTTGCGTGAGGACAAAGAAGCGGAAGATGACTTCCTGCAAAGTTTGCGTCTGGATAAAAATGATTCGGAAGCTCACAACAACTACGGCTGGTTTTTGTGCCAGCGTGATCGCGCTAAAGAGTCCATTCCTCATTTCATGGCGGCATTGAAAAATCCTTTGTACGACACACCGGAACGCGCCTATTTGAATGCCGGTCTATGTTCCATGAAGATGGGCGAGCTTAAGCATGCGCAGGATTTTTTTGATCGTGCCATGGTATTGCAACCGGGGATGCCGATGGCATTGCTGGGGATGGCGGAAATGAGCTTTGCTAACGGCGAGTTCAAAGTGGCGAAGGGCTATTTCACTCGTTATGCGCAAAAAAGCGACACGATGACAGCGGAACAGCTCTGGCTCGGGGTGCGTATCGAACGTAGCGCAGGTGACCGCAATGCAGCCGAAAGTTATGGCATGCAATTGCGCAAGCGTTATCCCGATGCGCGTGAAACACAATTATTCATATATGGTGAATGATGGAAGATGCTCCAGTAATCAATACTTCATCAACAGTGGAGCCAGAAACGGCCCCAGCTTCGCTAGGACGTTTGCTGCGTGAGGCGCGCGAAGCACAGGGGTTGAGTGTTAGCGATGTGGCCGCTAGGATTAAATTGGCCGAACGGCAAATCGAGGCGCTGGAGGCGGATGATTACACGCGCTTGCCGGAACTAGCGTTTGTGCGCGGTTTTGTGCGCAGCTATGCCAAAGCGCTGGGTTTGGATTCGGAAAGTTTGCTTAAAGCTATCCCCGGCGATAAGCAACTTGCCCCGCACGTTATTCCCGCTTCAGTTGAGGTTCCGTTTCCAACTGCCGCCTCTATCCATCAAAAAAATCTGATGCTACTTGCCGCATCCCTGTTTTTGGCGGTGGCAGTGGTGGCTTTCGCGGTGTGGCACTTTACCCATCCGGCAACAACAAGCGAGCCGGATGAGGTTGTTTCCGCGCAAAGTACGGAAGCGATTGCAACGCCGATTGCATTGCCTGCCGATATGCAAATTATCGAAGCCTCATCGGTAGCTGCTGTGTCTGCTGCATTCGCAGTGGTTACGCCCGTATCTGCGGTTATCCCCGCGCCAATACTGGCCGCCTCTGCCGTTGCCTCCGTCAAACCTGTTGCAGCATCGGTGTCGGGCAATGCGCCGCTGCGTTTTGTGTTTGGTAGTGAAGAGTCTTGGGTTGAGGTTAAAGATCGCGATGGCAAGATTATCTCTTCACAAGTTAACCCGCCCGGTAGCGAACTGGCTTTGTCGGGCAAGGCACCATTCTCTTTTGTCATCGCCCATGCCGCATCGGTGAAACTGTATTACAAAGGCAAGCAGGTTGATCTGCAAGCGCACACCACGACACTTGGACATGTCGCTCGTTTGACGCTGGAGTGACAGATGAGTGCTCATATGGTTAAACGCCGCGCTTCGCGCCGAGTGGTGGTTGGCAAAGTGATGATTGGGGGTGGCGCGCCGGTGGTTGTGCAGTCCATGACCAATACCGATACCGCCGATGTTACAGCGACCACACAGCAAGTGTATGAGTTGGCGCAGGCTGGCTCGGAGATGGTGCGCATTACGGTTAATACGGCGGAGGCCGCCGCAGCCGTCAGCAAAATACGCCGTCGTTTGGATGCGCTGGGTTGTGATGTGCCGTTGATCGGCGACTTTCATTACAACGGGCATCGTCTGCTGAATGAGTTTCCCGATTGCGCCGCCGCATTAGCCAAATATCGTATCAATCCCGGTAATGTCGGACGTTCGCGCAAGGAAGATGACCCGTTCACGATGATGATAGAAACCGCTATTCGCCACGAAAAACCGGTGCGTATCGGGGTCAATTGGGGGAGTCTGGATCAGAACGTGGTTGTGCGCATGATGGACGAGAATTCGCGTACCGCCGAACCTAAAGACGTTGCCGAGATCACGCGGGCTGCCTTGATTGCTTCCGCGCTGGAAAGCGCGCAGCGCGCCGAAGAATTGGGTATGCCGAGAGAGCGCATTGTTTTGTCTTGCAAGGTGAGTGAGGTGCAAGACCTGATTGCGGTGTATCGCACTTTGGCAGCCCAATGCGATTACGCCCTGCATCTGGGTTTGACCGAAGCGGGTATGGGCTCAAAGGGGATTGTCGCTTCGACTGCCGCCTTGTCCGTGCTGCTGCAAGAAGGTATCGGCGATACCATCCGCATCTCGCTGACACCAGAGCCGGGTGGTTCGCGTACGCAGGAAGTCATCGTTGGGCAAGAAATATTGCAGACCATGGGGTTGCGTGCATTTGCGCCTATGGTGATTGCGTGCCCCGGTTGCGGTCGTACTACCAGCACCTTCTTTCAAGAGTTGGCGCAGTCTATTCAGGCGCATTTACGCGAACAAATGCCGGTATGGCGCGCTGCATACGACGGTGTGGAAAATATGACCGTCGCGGTGATGGGCTGTGTGGTAAACGGGCCCGGTGAAAGCAAGCTAGCCAACATTGGTATCAGTTTGCCGGGTAACGGTGAAAGTCCGGCAGCACCGGTTTATATTGACGGTGAGAAAGTGGCAACTTTGCGTGGCGATCACATTGCACAAGAGTTCCGCCAGATCGTCGATGATTACGTTGCCCAAAAATATCCGCGCCACTCTGCTTAAGACCAATCGCCTAGCTGTGTTTGTCCTTGTTTCGGATAAAATGCGCAGCTAGGGAGAAAACAATAATTCCGTAATATTTTGGAGAGATGACGCATGCAAAAATACAGTAATCGTATGGTGATAGTGCACTGGCTCACGCTGGTGTTGTTGGTGGCAGCTTGGTTTCTGGGCGAAGTGGCACATGATGCGCGTCATGACGATATGGCGACGATTTCGGGCTATGTTTTTCATATTCTGGCGGGAGCCGCAGTGTTGCTGCTGACCTTTGCGCGTCTGGCTTTTCGTCGTGCTGACGGCGTGCCCGCACCTTTGGGTGATACGCCGATGGACAAGGTTGCCAAGGGCTTGCAGCACCTGATCTATGTTGTGCTGATTCTGTTGGCAGTAAGCGGCATGATGCAAACATTGGGCAGTGATGTTGCTGCGGCTATTTTGGCGGGCGATGCAACCATGTTGCCGAAAAAGTTCACCGGTGTGGTCGCGCATGAAGTGCACGAAGTGTTAGTGAACGTGTTAATTGCGCTGGTGGTGGTGCATGTGCTGGGGGCGCTCAAACATCAGTTCATGCTGAAGGACAACATCATGGATCGCATGTCGTTGCGCAAGAAAGATTAAAGCGGGATAGAAAAAAGGCCGGGGTGACCCGGCCTTTTCTTTGTTGCAAGTTATTGCGCTTGCAGTACAGATTGATAGCGGGTGCTGAGTGCTTGATAGAGCTCAGTGCGAACGGTCTCTGAATTCAGGTCAACGGTTTCCAATACCTCAACCAAATGTTCGTTGTCTTCGCGGTCACTCCATATCTTGATATAAGTCCCAGCTTTGTAGCCATGATCTTGCCGGAATACATTGAGCACATTCTTGCCGACGTATTGCTTGAAAAGAGTTACCCAATTCATGCCACAGTCGGTTAGCAGAGAGTCAAACAGCGCGAGATTGGTTCGCTTTGCTGCGGCGAGTCCGACCAGCAAATCAAGTTTGTCCAGCAACTGTAATTGGCTTAACACGTAGTATTGATTGTCGAATTGCACCGACTTCTGATGCAGATTGAGTTCCGCCATCATTTCTTTTTTGGCCAGTGATGTATTGCCGTGTTTCTCCTGAATTGCGGCAGAGAGGATGAAGTGCCAGATGTCGACCAACTCCATGCGCAATTGAGCGAGGTCGCATTCCTGTTTTTTCCACCACTTCCAGCCGTGATGTTCAATGGCTTCGACACCTTCCACTTGAATGGCACGATGCCAGTTGTTATTGGCCGCGACCCAGTCGGGGTTGACCTTGCCGTTCATGGCATCTTGCAGCTCCAACATGGAAGCCAGTTGTGTTTCTGTCAGCATGGTTGATTGTGTGTATGAAAAATTGAAATACGGGTGTTAGTGCAGTGTTGGTGCGTTGCCGCAGCACTTTTTGAATTTCTGGCCACTACCGCAGGGGCAGGGATCGTTGCGTCCAGTTTTGGGTTGTTCGCGCTGAAAAGTGGCGGGCATTGCTTGTTCAAAAACCGCTTTACGGTGTGGCAGCCAGTAGCGATATATCCAAGCCACACTGGCTGGAATTTGCCCAGCAAGTTCTGCGCGCTGGGCGGGTGTTGCAACTAACGCTTCATCTTCATCTGACACCTCTTCCGCACCGAGCAGATAAATCGGTCGCAGAGCCTCGACAGCAGCGGGGGTATCAAAAAATACCTGCCACTCGGAACGGCGTAACTGGATACCACGCATAAAGCCATATGCCCACATCTCGCCATCTAAATATTCCTGCGGGTCACCTTCGTACACGACATCGTCGAATATCGGCTCAAACTGGTCGGGCGCATCCTGAAGATTGGCGGCGATATGATTCATCTGGCGCATGATTAAGCTCAGAATGCGTTGCGCTTGTTCCATGGTCTCAAATACCGGCTCATCCTTGGCAGTTGCCCCCCATACACCGGGTAGCCATTCACTGGTTTTGATTAAGCTGGGGCCAAGCAAAATGGCCGTCAGATAACCATCCAAGGTGTCGAGCATCATGGTCTCGTTGGAAGTGGCATCCGAAAGCAAAAATTCACCAAGTTCGTCCAGTTCTTCTTGTTGCTGCTGGAGTGTTGGTGGGGTGGCTGATTTGGTCATGATTTAATGACGTGCTAGGTTGGGATACAAGATGCGATAAAGCAAAAACGATCCCCGCATGATATTTGTGCGGGGATCGTTCTGCGAATTAGCTATCAGGCTTGGGTACGTTGTGTTTCGATTTGAACCAAAGGCTCGTTTTCGACATACACCTCGCGCTGACGCTGACGACGGCGTGTTGGCGCTTGTGGCTCGCTGCTTGGTACATGGGCAACCAGACTGAACTTGCTCGGATCGGTTTCAATCTGAATCAAGCTTTCGCCGTTTGATTGGATTACCGGCGAGACTACCGAGGCAATAACAACGGGAGCAACGCTAGCCGCTTTGGTGGCAGTGCCGTAACCGACTGGGTAGGCAATATATTCAGTCGGCTTGAGCGGTGCCACGTAACCAGCTGGATAAGCCACGTATTCTGTTGGTTTTAACTCGGCTGGTGCGGCCTCGGTGACAGCTTCCCTTACCTGTGTTTCGGTATTGTCAGTGCTGTTTTCCGGTGTTTGCGCCACGTTGTCACGACGTTCACGTTCACGACGACCACCGCGACGACCACGGCGACGTGCGCCCTCGCGAGCTGCGGTACCGCCTTCTTCACCTTGTTCGCCGGTAGCAATGACTTGGTTTTCCAAAGCCGGTTTTTCTTCGACTTGCTGCGTTTGGGCTACGCGCGGTTGACGCGGCTGCTTGGGCGGACGCGGCTCGCGCTCACCTTGCGGTTGACGTGGCTCTTGTGTCTTGGCCTCGGCTGGTGCTGGTTTCTCGCCGCGCTCACGACGGCCTTCACCACGCTCGCTACGTTCACCACGCTCGCTACGTTCACCGCGTTCGCTACGTTCACCGCGTTCGCTACGTTCACCGCGTTCGCGGCGTTTGCCGCCTTCACCACGTTCGCCACGCTCATTGCGATCACCGCGTTCGCCACGTTCACGACGCGGTTGGTTACGTGAGCGGGAAGCAGGGGACTTGGCCGGTGCTTGAGGCTCTTCCGCACCTGACGACTTGAACCATCCTATGATCTTGCTCAGCAATGAAGGACTGGATTTAACTTCTTCAGCTTTGATCGGTGCAGGTTGAGCCGGAGTGATGCCTTGAACAACAGCGGTTGCACGAGTGGCTTTTTGCTGATCCTGCGTGGCGGACTGAGTTTTTTCTTCAGCTGGTTTTTCTACCATCTTATAACTGGCTTGCATCACATCAGCAGTGAGGTCATCCATACGCAGACGGTTGATGTTGTAGTTCGGCGTTTCCAAATGGGGATTAGGAATCAGTGTGATGCTGACATGCAGGCGAGATTCGATGCGGTGAATATCCGCGCGCTTCTCATTGAGCAGGAAAGTGGCAACATCGACCGGAACTTGTACGTGGATGGCTACGCTGCTGTCCTTCATTGCCTCTTCCTGGATGATGCGCAGGATGTGCAATGCGGAAGATTCGGTGCCTCGGATGTGACCAATACCGCTGCAACGCGGGCATGCCATGTAGTTACTTTCGCCCAAGCTCGGTTGCAAGCGCTGGCGCGAGAGTTCCAACAAGCCGAAGCGTGAGATTTTCGCGGTCTGCACGCGGGCACGGTCGTAACGCAAAGAGTCGCGTAGACGGTTTTCCACATCACGCTGATTCTTGCTGTTTTCCATGTCGATGAAGTCGATCACGATCAAGCCGCCCAAGTCGCGCAGGCGCAACTGGCGCGCGATTTCTTCTGCTGCTTCCAGGTTGGTGTTGAACGCGGTCGTCTCAATATCCGAGCCTTTGGTGGCGCGTGCCGAGTTGATGTCGATCGCGGTCAGGGCTTCGGTGTGGTCGATCACAATCGCGCCGCCGGAAGGTAGATTCACTTGGCGGGCGTGTGCGGATTCGATCTGGTGTTCGATCTGGAAGCGCGAGAACAGCGGCACATCATCCACATAACGCTTGATGCGGCTGACGTTGTCCGGCATCACGGTGCTCATGAATGCCAGTGCTTGTTCGTAAATATCTTCGGTGTCGATTAGGATTTCGCCGATTTCCGGGTTGAAGTAGTCGCGGATAGCGCGCACGACCAAACTGCTTTCCAGATAAATCAGAGAAGGGGCTTTTTCCGACTGAGCAGCGCCTTCGATGGCATCCCACAGTTGCTTGAGGTAATTCAAGTCCCACTGCAACTCTTCTTCATTGCGGCCGATACCGGCGGTACGGGCGATGATGCTCATACCGGACGGGACTTCCACGTGAGAAAGGACTTCGCGCAGTTCGTTGCGGTCTTCACCCTCGATGCGGCGCGATACGCCGCCGCCGTTCGGATTGTTTGGCATCAGCACGATATAGCGACCGGCCAGACTGATGTAAGTGGTCAGTGCCGCGCCTTTGTTGCCGCGCTCGTCTTTTTCAACTTGAACCAGTAATTCTTGGCCTTCGCGCAGGGCTTCTTTAACGCTCGGACGACTGCCGCAACCAGGTTGGTAATATTGGGGGGCGACTTCTTTGAAGGGCAGGAAGCCGTGGCGGGTGCCGCCGTATTCGACAAAACAGGCTTCGAGGCTGGGCTCAATGCGGGTGATGACGGCTTTGTAGATGTTGCTTTTGCGTTGCTCTTTACCGGCGGTTTCAATGTCGAGATCGATCAGTTTCTGACCGTCGACAATGGCGACGCGGAGTTCTTCCGGCTGCGTCGCATTGAATAACATGCGTTTCATTTTTATTGTCCCCCGCGCTCTGACACGGGCGAGACCAAGCTACACGCGGCTAAGCGTGTGAGAGGAGCAATCGTGCAAACAGGTGTGTTTGATGTGTACGGTTGGTCAAAGTTATTCTCAGTCAGTAGCTTGTCTTAAATTGTTTTGGGTGACGCAGCGGGCATTATCGACACAATGGGGGAGAAACCTGGAGGCAGACAGGGCGGCTATCACAGCGGCACCTGTAGTCATCCGACTCGACCAGCATGGTGTTGCAACGCTTGCTTCGGCACGAAAAATCCACAGGTGCTTTGAGCGCGTAAATCAATTACTATCACTGCTGGTTCCGGTGAGTGATATTAACCGGGCTGCGGCTGGTTTCTCAGGGGTGGCGGCGCAGAGCGCCGTCGCTTATCGCGGGAATACATCCCAGACTAACCCAATCCCAAATCGCGCGAGCGGCGAAGTATAAGCATAATGAATGGTTTAAGCAAAGAATCCGTCACTTTTCTAGAGGTGGACGAAGGCGGGGCGGATCAGCGCATCGACAACTTCCTTTTTCGCCATCTAAAAGGCGTGCCCAAGAGTCATATATATCGCATCTTGCGGGGCGAAGTTCGCGTCAACAAGAAGCGAGTTGATCAAACTTACCGGCTGAAGCTGGGGGATTTGTTGCGTATCCCACCGATTCGAGTGGCGGAAAAACACGAGGTCGAAACGGCCTATATTCCTGCGGTGGAGTTTCCCATCATCTATGAAGATGACGCGCTCGTTGTCATCAACAAGCCAGCCGGCGTTGCCGTACACGGGGGAAGCGGGGTGAGTTTCGGAGTGATTGAGCAAATGCGCCGAGCGCGCCCGCAGGCCAAGTTTTTGGAACTGGTGCATCGTCTTGATCGGGAAACCTCGGGGGTGCTGTTGCTCGCGAAAAAACGCTCGGCACTCACCGCCATGCACGAAATCATGCGTGAAGGTAATAGCGACAAACGCTACCTCACGCTGGTATTGGGGCAGTGGCGCAATGCACGCCAGCACGTCAAATTACCCTTACATAAGTTTGACACCCCCCAAGGTGAAAAACGGGTGATGGTGCGCGAAGGTGGCCAAGCAGCGCATACCATTTTCAATCTGCAAAAAAGCTGGCCCGAATTTACCTTGTTGGAAGCTGAACTCAAAACAGGGCGGACACACCAGATACGCGTTCATCTCTCTCATCTTGGCTTTCCCATTGCCGGGGATGATAAATACGGCGACTTCGCCCGTAATAAGGAATTAGTCAAACGTGGCTTGAAACGAATGTTTCTGCATGCACACAGTATTGCTTTTAATCATCCTTTGACGGGAGAGCCCATGGTGCTCAACGCGCCATTGGCAAGTGAACTGGAAAACTTTTTGCTGAAGCTAGGGGCGGAGCAGGAGAGTTAATTCAGCGGGATAACCCCTCACCTATGCAGGGGGAGGGCAGAGTTGGCTTCCCTAATAAGGTTGGGATGGGGGATTTCAAACTGCACTTAGCCCGATCAATAAATAAGCTTCCAACTTGGACGAGGGTAACTTAACTCCGGCGAAACTGAAAACTTCCTAAGTATTCAATGGAATGTGTCGATAGCTACCTTAACGGTTTGATTTAAGGTGAAAGGAGTGAACGATGCGTAACGTGGAGAGTCCTGCGTCCATCACTAACTTTGGGGGGCGCGAAGTGAAGGGGGTAAGTGCTATCTCAGCACTCAAGCCCTTGAATGCACACGAAGTACACATTCTCGCGGTTGCTTCGGCGGATGTGCATCAGGTAGGCAGCGAGCCGGTGCCACAAATGCATCATCGTTCTCCTGAGCTACCGGATCGGCGTAAAGTTTGTCGGCGTATGCACAAGCAGGCTGTTTTGCTGGATATGCGTACTGGGGTGGATCGTCGTCACGGGCATGGGCGCGAAACGGATCCGGTGGAGCATATCGATATTAAGGTGTAAGCCTGCTATCGCTTAGTGCGTACCAAAAATACCGTGATTTCTTCTCGGTCGTGATAAAGCTGTTTAGCTAGCATTCGGTAGTTGATACCTTCTTCGTCCAATCTGGACTTAATTTCGCTCAGTGCCGCATCAACCGCGTTGATTCTTTGTTTCATCGGCAGTTTGAGATTAAAGATGGCTTGGCGGGCGTAGCCTGCAATAAACCAATCTCCGATCAATTTGGCAACTTTTGCCGGTTTTTCCACCATATCGCACACCAGCCAGTCCACCGCCCGCGCCGGAGCGAACTTGAAACCGTCCTGTCGCAAGTGCTGCACGAGCGGATGTTTTGCCATCGTGCCTTTCATCGGGCCGTTATCCACGGCGGTGACGCGCAAGCCGCGCTTGACCAGTTGCCATGTCCAGCCGCCGGGTGCCGCGCCAAGATCGACTGCGGTCATACCTTGACGTAGCAAACGGCTCTGCTCACTTTTATCCATAAAAACTTCAATGGCTTCGGCTAGTTTCAGCGTTGAGCGGCTGGGTGCTTCGCTGGGCATGTGTTGGCGCAGCATGCCCATATGCCAAGGGGCACTGTTGTGCGGATCGCTGGTGCCGATAAGTACGGTTGATTTATCTGGGAAAAACAGATGCAAGCGTTGTTCGCGCGGATTGTCTTCCAACCTCGCTTGTTCACGCAGCGCATCTTCCAATAAGGGCTGAAAACGGCGGGTAAAGGCAGACAAAGTCTTACCGTCATTGGTGTCGGGCACTTCCAACCACAATGCGCCAAACTTGCCGGGCAGCATGGCAATCGCTTCCAAAATCGGAGTGAGACGATCACGTTCCGGCAGCGTTTCTAGAACGAGTTGTAATTGAATCAGTTGCCGCGCAAAGACCAACTCACTATAGCGCAGGGTTTGATCGTTGAGATTCAGCGTGACGTAGCCGCTATCGGTTTGCACTGCTTCCTGTTCGGCGATAACGGGCTTTTGCTGGCGCGCTTGACGCAACGTTTCTTGCGCGCAGTCAGCTTCAAAGCCGGGGCGGCAATACAGCAGCCATGTGGTTTGTATCGTTTTTGTCATCGTATTTAGTCTGTATGTGGGCGCAAACGCGGGAGGTGTATATGCCAACGAATCGCGGCGAGGCGGATCGCAACGGTACTAATCATGGCTAGCAAGATAGCCGCTTCATGGCTGATACCGATGCGGTCGAGGGTAATCAGCAGTAATGCGCCGACCAGAGATGCCGTGGCGTAAATATCGGTGCGAAAAATCAGCGGGATTTCATTGCAAAGAATATCGCGTATCACCCCGCCAAACACCCCGGTAATGACACCCATCAAAGCGGCGATGAACCAGTGCACCTGCAAACTTAGGGCAACACTAGTGCCAATGACAGTAAACAGCGCGAGCCCCACCGCATCAGGAATCAGAAAAAAGTTTTTCGGCGGCGCCATGCGGCGGCTTAAAAAGAAAGCGGCCATTGCCGCAACCATGCCGACAACAACATAAATCGGATCATTCACCCAATACACGGGAAGCCGTCCCAGTAACAAATCGCGCACCGTTCCCCCGCCGATACCGGCAATCACCGCGACTACAACCACACCGAACAAATCCAGCTCGCGGCGACGCGCTTCCAATGTGGCGGTGATAGCGCACACGGCAACGGCACAAAGATCGAGTAGGTAAATGAGGCTCATGGATGGAATCGCATAGAAACGGCGCGCATTATACGAGGCGGTCGGGTGGTACGCTCGGATTGTTCGGCAAGTGGTAATATCCGCGCCTCTTTTTTGCTGGGGTAGTAATGGAAAAACGATACGACCTAATCGTGTTCGATTGGGATGGGACCGTGATGGATTCCACGGCGGTTATCGCGGGCTCGATACAGGCGGCATGCCGCGATCTTGGCTTACCCGTGCCAGAAGATCAGGCCGCGCGCCATGTCATCGGGCTCGGTTTGGTGCAGGCGTTGCGCCATGCCGTACCGGACGCACCGGAAGCGATGTATGAGCCTTTGGTGGAACGTTATCGCCATCATTTTCTGGCTCAAGACCAAGCAATCCCCTTGTTTTCGGGCGCGCGTGAGACGATTGCCGAGCTGCACGAGGCGGGCTATTTACTCGCCGTGGCAACAGGCAAGAGTCGCGCTGGTTTAGACCGCGTATTGGATGCGAGCGGAATGCGCCCGTATTTTCATGGCTTACGCACTGCGGATATGACCTTTTCCAAGCCACATCCGGCTATGCTGCTGGAACTGATGGATGAACTGGCGGTCAGTGCCGAACGCACTTTGATGGTGGGCGACACCACGCACGATCTGCAATTAGCGCAAAACGCAGGTGTCGATGTGATAGCCGTAGGGCACGGCGCACATCCGCCCGAACAATTGCTGGAACTGAAACCGTTGGCATTACTAGATGATTTTGCGCAATTGCGCGCATGGTTCAAAGCGAACGCCTGAACCCATAATTTTTAAGGAGTAAACATGTCTGATCAAAACAACTGGGAACGCAGCGTATTGGAAAAGCTGGCCATGTCGGCCATACAAGAGCAGCGCCGCACCCGCCATTGGGGTATTTTCTTCAAGGTGCTGACCTTCGGTTATTTGTTCATCTTGCTGTTTATCTTCATGGGCTGGTTCAATAAAAACGAATCAACACTGAGCAGCAGCAAACACACCGCTTTGATTGACATGCAAGGCGTGATCGCGCCGGATAGCGCGGCCAGTGCTGATAATCTGATCCCCAGTCTGCAAGAAGCATTTGCCGATGCGGGAACCAAAGGTGTGATTTTGCGCATCAACAGCCCTGGCGGCAGCCCAGTTCAGGCAGGACAAATCAACGACGAAATTCGCCGTCTGCGCGGCTTGCATCCCGATATTCCGCTGTATGTTGTGGTCGAGGACATTTGCGCATCGGGCGGCTACTACGTGGCCGTTGCTGCCGACAAAATTTTTGTTGATAAAGCCAGCTTAGTCGGCTCGATTGGCGTGCTGATGGACGGCTTCGGTTTTACCGGAACCATGGAAAAACTTGGTGTTGAACGTCGCCTGTTGACGGCGGGCGCAAACAAAGGCTTTCTCGATCCCTTCTCCCCAGCCAACCAAGTGCAAGTCGACTACACCAAACAAATGCTGGGCGAAATTCATCAGCAGTTCATCGACGTGGTCAAACAAGGTCGCGGCAAACGCCTGAAAGAAACGCCCGACACATTCAGCGGACTGGTGTGGAACGGTCAAAAAAGTATCGAGCTAGGCATGGCCGATGGCTTGGGCAGCATCGAGTCAGTGGCGCGCGACGTGATTAAAGAAGAAAACATCGTCGACTTCACCATGAAAGAAGACTTCACCGAACGCCTAGCCAAACGCTTCGGCGCTGGCGTGGCCAGTGCCATCGGCTTCTCGGCGCAAGGGGGCGTGTCGCTGCGTTAACAGTGAAGATGCTGCTTAAGAAAGCATTCGTTAAGTCTCGTTTGTCGTTCCCGCAAAAGCGGGAACCCAGTTAAATAAAGGCGCTGGATTCCCGCTTTGCGAGTATCCGCTGTGCGGATTGCCTGCTTACCCCGCTGCGCGGGAATGACGATTTAATCAGAGCCTTTAATTAATTATTAACGTTTCAGCGGGCTAGCACTACACCTCATCTCGCTCGACAACGCCAACCGATCAAACACATAGCAAAAAATGCCTATGTATTCCGGCCTATATATCTTTGCAACAAGGTCGATTAACCTCCGCGTCGTACACCGCCCTATAAAAACGAATCCGACAAGGGGGCTTGTCGGATCATCACGGCGGCAACAGGCAAGGGGGCTCAGTGTCCGCATCAACCCGCACACAAAAACACATACCGTGTAAAAACCAGCCTGCGGCTGCCCGTCTGCGCGGCGACTTGCCGAGCTTGCCACGCAAACCAGCTCATATGCCCCAAGCCGGATGCCGCACCCAACCCATTGCGCGCAACCTTACTTGGGGAACCGACCTCACTGGCAAGACCGATGCCAACAGGAACCAGCATCCCATCTTCGGCATCATCGATCACGGCAGCCGTACGTTGTTGCGCCTGCAAGCTTTTAACGAAAAAGTTCGCAACAAACTCGCCAAACAACAATACCGCCGAGCCCTGATCGACCTCAACGCCCAAGCACTCATCGCCGACGGCGTACGTCACACACTCACCCCAGGCATGCAAGTCACAGCCGAAATCCACCTCGGTAGCCGAACCATCCTCGAATACCTACTCTCGCCCGTGACCAGCGCCTTTCAAGAAGCTGGGAGAGAGCGGTGAGCGCAATGAGTTTGACGACATCCTTGTTTGTAGGAGCGCGATTCATCGCGCGATTGAAAGAGAGGCTATCGCGCGATGAATCGCGCTCCCACAGGGATCGTTTCACGTTAATCCTGCTGGTGCTTCTCCAACGCTTGCACTCGCACCTGACGGGCCATCACCTGAGGTACTAGCGATATGCACAAGACGAAAAAAATAGGGCAGAGAACAAAAAACGGATGAAACCAGTGATCGGCAGCCAACAAAACTAACAGGGGACGCGAAAAAATGAAGACATCGACACGAACAATAGAACGGCGGACACGCGGACAGGACACCGCCAGCCTCGCTGCAAATGATGCAACACGCAATGCATGGAGGATCGCAGCATGAGCCCGTTATTGAATATCAAAAATATTGCGAAGCGGGCTGTGTTGCTTGCGCTGTTGTGCCTGCCAATCAGTGGTTGTGCCGCGACGGTAGGCCAGCAGTTCCGCGACATCATGGCGGAGATCGATGCGCAGTGTCGCAAGGACAAGCAAGGGCCGTATTTCGAGCAGGGCATTCCCAACCATGTAAGGCATAGCGGTTGCGACATTCTCAGCATCAAGCCCACCGATCCGCTGGCGACGGAGGAAGGGCGGTTCGCCTACTCGATCAAACTGCCCGAGCCACTCGACAAGCCCAAGGTGCAGTACAACAAAGGGATAAGTGCGGAGAGTTACTTTAGGGAGTTGTGCGAGAAAGCAGAAGGAGACTTTGTGTTTCGCACAGTGGAAGGTGTGGATGGGATCAAAATCATGCGGCCATCGTCGGAAGTAACGGGTGTCCCTCTGTGGGATGAGACGGAAGGTACTCCTCCTGGATATTTTGTTGCAACAGTTAACGGTATGTATCAGTACGTTGACGCGGTTGAATTGGTGCAAGGATCGCAAATTAACACGCAGCTATTTCACTATGCCATCGATCCGAAACTATCTAGCAAAATACCGCCATGGGGGTTAGGGCGTTATCCAATTGAAAAATCGGAAGCGCGCTACGGATTCACTTTCCGCAATTCGCCACTGGAAAACCGAGAGCTTGGAATCAAAGGTCGTGAACTAATCATCATGGATTTAGAAACAAACGAGGTTATGGCCATACGACGAAGGTTTAGCAAGCTAAATTTCATGAATCATCAATCGGCGCGACTCATGCAGGGTACTCCTTGCAGATTGCTAGACGAAAATTTGAATGACAAGTTTATTGCAAGAATTCTCAAGCCCGTAACACAAGCTAAAGGAGATACGAAATGAGCGCGAATATTCAAGCTTGGTACAACTTTGTGTTGCAGCAAATGGCGGCAGAATCTTATTTGAATGATTGGAATACATTGACTCCAGACAAGCAGATAGCTCGCTTGAATCTTGGGAGTAACAATTACCTAAACCCAGACAATTTACCAACCACCGCCTCCCTCCCCGGCGCAACCCGCATGACCGCCACGCAGGCGACGGATTTCATGACTCGCTACACCGTCGTCGACCATCGCGGCAACGACGACAGCCGCTTCGCCGCATTGGGCACGAACGCGAACGGTGTCAACATCCAGATCGGCAACGGCAGCGGCCTTTCCGCGACACTGCTACAAGATGCCGCCGGGAATTACACCCTCGCCATCCGCTCCACTGAATACGCCGACGTGGCCAAGGGCGGCGACTGGGATCGCGACGGCTATTCCGGCGCGGACGGCGAACTGGGCGCACCGGGCAAGGGATTCGCCTTCGCTCAGATCACCGCACTGGAAGAGTATTACCAAACGCTTAAAGCAAGCGGAGTGTTGCCCGCAAATGCAACACTCAATGTCACCGGCTATAGCTTGGGTGGACATATCGCCAGCGTCTTCGCCGAGATGCATCCTGAAGTGGCCCAAGCCTACGTGTTCAACGCAGCGGGCCACGGCAGCTACGACACCACCAAGGGTGGCCTGACCAACATGATGGCCGATTTCAAAAACGCCCTGACCACCTTTCAGGCGAACAACTCGACCGATGTCGCCGCGCACCTGACCAACATCTACGGCAGCATCGCCTATCAAACCGCCATTGCCCAAGTAAACAGCAAATACAACATGCGGGGCATTGCACTGTCGCCGGGCTCGACAACGACGGGGCCGCTGGATGGCAGGATCACCCAGCTCTTCGGGCACGGGGCTCACAACGACGCGGAATACGTGTCGAACAGCGGAACCCATACCACGGCTACGCCTGTTTTCATCGAAGACCAGCCCGATATTCAGGGAGCGGTGTTTGACTGGGCGGCCAGCCTCGCTGCAAATGATGCAACACGCAATGCATGGAGGATCGCAGCATGAGCCCGTTATGGAATATCAAAAACATTGCGAAGCGGGCCGTGTTGCTTGCGCTGTTGTGCTTGCCAATCAGCGGATGCGCGGCGACGGTGGGACAGCAGTTCCGCGACATCATGGCGGAGATCGATGCGCAGTGCCGCAAGGACAAGCAAGGGCCGTATTTCGAGCCGGGCATTCCCAATCATGTAAGGCATAGCGGCTGCGACATTCTCAGCATCAAACCCGCCGACCCGTTGGCGACGGTGGAAGGGCGGTTTGCGTACTCCATCCAACTGCCGCCGCCGCACGACAAGCCAAAAGCTCAGTACTTTCCTGGTATGAGTGCAG
Source organism: Gallionella sp. (assembly GCA_028687335.1). GTDB lineage: Bacteria > Pseudomonadota > Gammaproteobacteria > Burkholderiales > Gallionellaceae > Gallionella. The sequence continues at coordinate 48,713 of JAQUAI010000004.1, read as the reverse complement.
AAACCTATTTCAAGCAATTGTGCGAGAAGGAGGAAGGGGACTTTGTGTTTCGTTCGGTGGAGGGGGTGGATGGGATCAAAATCATGCGGCCACAACCGCAAGAAACTGGTGTGCCTTTATGGAATGAGACAAACGGCCCGACACCCGGGGTTTTTGTTGCAACATTTAACGGTATATACCAATACGTTGATGCGGTTGAATTGATACAAGGCTCACTAACAAACACACAGCTTGTTCACTACGCAATTGATCCCAAGCTATCCGCTAAAGTACCACCATGGGGGTTGGGACATTATCCGATTACAAAATCAGAAGCGCGTTATGGATTCACTTTCCGAAATTCACCATTGGAAAAACGGGAGCTTGGAATTGTGGGACATGAGTTAATTATCTTTGATCTCTCTGCCAAAGAGATTCTTGCAATCCGTCGCAGATTTGGTCAGTTGAATTTTGTGTCTCACCAGTCGGCACAAATGATGCAAGGAACAGTATGCAGGCCGCTTTCGACAAAAGACGCAGATAACAGATTCATAGCAAAAATTCTTAAGCCAACGGTACAAGCAAAGGGAGATAACAAATGAGCGCGAATATTCAATCATGGTACAGCTTCGTTTTGCAGCAAATGGCAGCGGAGTCCTATTTAAATGATTAAGATGCATTGAACCAAGGTGAACGAATAATTCGTTTAAACCTCGGGAGCAATAACCCAGATTTTTTGAAGCCAGACCAAACCCAAACTACCCCCATCCTCCCCGGCGCAACCCGCATGACCGCCACGCAGGCGACGGATTTCATGACTCGCTACACCGTCGTCGACCATCGCGGCAACGACGACAGCCGCTTCGCCGCATTGGGCACGAACGCGAACGGTGTCAACATCCAGATCGGCAACGGCAGCGGCCTTTCCGCGACACTGCTACAAGATGCCGCCGGGAATTACACCCTCGCCATCCGCTCCACTGAATACGCCGACGTGGCCAAGGGCGGCGACTGGGATCGCGACGGCTATTCCGGCGCGGACGGCGAACTGGGCGCACCGGGCAAGGGATTCGCCTTCGCTCAGATCACCGCACTGGAAGAGTATTACCAAACGCTTAAAGCAAGCGGAGTGTTGCCCGCAAATGCAACACTCAATGTCACCGGCTATAGCTTGGGTGGACATATCGCCAGCGTCTTCGCCGAGATGCATCCTGAAGTGGCCCAAGCCTACGTGTTCAACGCAGCGGGCCACGGCAGCTACGACACCACCAAGGGTGGCCTGACCAACATGATGGCCGATTTCAAAAACGCCCTGACCACCTTTCAGGCGAACAACTCGACCGATGTCGCCGCGCACCTGACCAACATCTACGGCAGCATCGCCTATCAAACCGCCATTGCCCAAGTAAACAGCAAATACAACATGCGGGGCATTGCACTGTCGCCGGGCTCGACAACGACGGGGCCGCTGGACGACAGGATCACCCAGCTTTTCGGGCACGGGGCTCACAACGACGCGGAATACGTGTCGAACAGCGGAACCCATACCACGGCTACGCCTGTTTTCATCGAAGACCAGCCCGATATTCAGGGAGCGGTGTTCGACTGGGCGGCCAGCCTCGCTGCAAATGATGCAACACGCAATGCATGGAGGAACGCAGCATGAGCCCGTTATTGAATATCAAAAACATTGCGAAGCGGGCTGTGTTGCTTGCGCTGTTGTGCTTGCCAATCAGCGGCTGCGCCGCGACGGTGGGCCAGCAGTTCCGCGACATCATGGCGGACATCGATGCGCAGTGCCGCAAGGACAAGCAAGGGCCGTATTTCGAGCAGGGCATTCCCAACCATGTAAGGCATAGCGGTTGCGACATTCTCAGCATCAAGCCAGTCGATCCTCTGGCTACGGAAGAGGGGCGGTTTGCCTACTCGATCAAACTGCCTGAGCCGCACGACAAACTCAAGGCGCAATATTTCCCCGGCATTGGGGCGGAGACCTACTTCAAATCTTTGTGCGAGAAGGATGCGGGGGAGTGGATATTCAAGACGGTAGAGAGGGTGGAGGGGGTGTTTCAGGGGAGACAGAACTATCCGCCATCGAGAGGTTCTGCTTTGGTTTATCAGATGTATGAGTCCACTGAAATGCAAACAAGAAATATGGAAGAGTTATTAGTGCAGCCATTTCACGGACGCTTCAACTACATGGAGCGTCCGCGTGATTCGGATGAAATGGGCAAGCCGTATGTCCGTTTTTTCCGTGGCTCGGAAGTGCCGGGCCACTACAAGTACGGCACGCAGAAGAATAAGCAGCATGTATATGTGCCTTACATCGTAAACAAGGAGCAGACCGATATTCTCAACAGCCGTTACGGCTTTACATGGCGGCAGATTTCAACAGGCGACATGCTGGAGAACGGCATCACAGGTGGCGAGACGATTATCTATGACCGCACGAGCAATGAAGTGCTGGCGTTCCGGCGTTTCTTTGGCCGTGTTTGGCCGAGATCGGATTCCAGATACACACGACTGACCAATGGCGATTATTGCCAGCCGGCTTTTACAAAAGGGGTGTGGCCATTCGTCCAAAAAGTTTTAGTACCTATCAATCCAGCGGAATAATGGGAGAACAACATGAGCACAACTATCAAAGCATGGTATGACTCCGTACTGCAACAAATGGCGGCTGAATCCTACTTGAACCAATCAACGTTGTTTGGTGGGGCACTAGATCCAATGAAAGTGTTGATGTTCGGTAGCAACAATCATGATTGACCGCTATATATATTGTAGATACAATAAATCATGAAAATCACCTTTGATCCAAAGAAAAATGCTGACAATATTCGCGACAGGCAATTACCGTTCGATGATGTCGAAAATTTGGAGTGGTCGAGTGCGGTGATTATTGAAGATGTTCGCAAAGATTATGGCGAACGTCGTTTTCGTGTTCTTGGCTACATTGAAGACCGTCTCTATGCGGTCGTATTTACGCCACGCGGAGATGCTGTTCACGTAATCAGTTTTAGGAAGGCTAACAGTCGAGAGGTGAAGAGATATGGCTAAATTAGCGAAGCGCCGAATTTCCCCAGAAACGGTGGACGATGAAAATCCGGAATGGAACGCAGAAGATTTTGCTAAAGCACGTCCTGCCGCAGAGGTATTGTCTGGGTTATTTCCCAAGACAGTTGCTGCAACTATGCTTAAGCCGCGAGGAAGGCCGCGCAAAGAAGTGACGAAGGCTCCAGTCAATATTCGCCTCTCTCCTGATGTGCTTGATGCATTTCGGGCAACAGGACGTGGCTGGCAAACTCGTGTTGATGAAGCATTGAAGGATTGGCTCAAGTCTCATAAACCTGCCACGCATAGTTGAATGCAGCGGGCGGATTAGCTTATCGCCATTTCAATTTCCCAGTGCCCAGATTTATTTCTTCCGGCGCACCATTATTCAGAAAGGCTTATTTCTAAAAGGAAATAAGCCTTTTTTCTTTGTTATCTGACAAGATAAAACTGGGTACTAGGCCGTTATCGACTTAAGCCATTTGGTGTTTCGCATACTCAGCCGTGCCCATATTGTCTTACCCAAGGCACTTGCTCTTATCATTCAGCGCAGCAGCGGTTGTAATTCTTTTAACACGCTCTTCATTAATAGCGGTTGTGCGGCAGCGGTAGGATGCAGGTTGTCCGCCTGAAATTGATCGGGTGTTAGTCCTTCGAGTAAGAAGGGGAGTAGGCGAACACGATTTTTTTCCGCGACTCTTGGAAAAACTTTTTCGAATTGTGTGACATACGGTTCGCCGTAGTTGGGTGGCAGGCGCATGCCAATTAGTAGTAGCTTGGCGTTGGCGAGTTTGATCCACTTGATGATTTCGTTCAAATTGGCTTCGATATCTGCCGTGCTGGCTCCGCGCAAGCCGTCGTTTGCACCTAGTTCTAAAATTACGATGGTGGGCTGGTGCTTCTGTAAGGCTTTGGCGATGCGTTGTCTGCCGCCCAAGGCGGTTTCGCCGCTGATGCTGGCGTTGATGATTTTGTGTTTGTATCGTGTGCGCTTTAGTTCGACTTGCAATAGTGTCGGCCAGCTTTCTTCGGCGGCGATGCCGTATCCGGCTGATAAACTGTCGCCGAATACGAGAATGTTCTTCGCGGCATGGGCGGCGAGTGGTAGCCATAACGCGGCAAGGACTAAAACGGTTTTGAGGAGTCGATTTTTCATGGTTGCAATTGTGCAGGCTGTTGGTTTAAGCAAGCAAGTGATGAGTGGCGATACCCCACTGACCATCTTGCATGAAGTAAGTTTCACTGTTGAAGCGGGGGCGAGTCTTGCCATTGTTGGTGCTTCTGGTTCCGGTAAGTCTACGCTACTGGGTTTGCTGGCTGGTTTGGATGTGCCGAGTGGCGGTAGTGTGCTGTTGAACGGTGCCGATCTGTTTGCGTTGGATGAGGATGGGCGCGCGCGATTGCGTGGGGCGTTGGCCGGTTTTGTGTTTCAGTCTTTTCAATTGTTGCCGGCTTTGAATGCGCTGGAAAATGTCATGCTGCCTTTGGAGTTGGCTGGTGTTAAAGATGCGCGTAAGCGGGCCGAGGATTCGCTGCGGCAAGTTGGTCTGGATGCACGGGCGCATCATTTGCCCAAGCATCTTTCTGGTGGTGAGCAGCAGCGAGTTGCTTTGGCGCGTGCTTTTGTGACGCGCCCGCGAATTTTGTTTGCGGACGAGCCTACCGGCAATCTTGATGCGGCCACTGGTGCGCAGATAATTGAGCTCATGCTGCAACTTAATCGCGCACAAGGTACGACGTTGATCTTGGTGACGCACGATGAGGCGTTGGCGGGGCGTTGCGCGACACAGTTGCGCTTGGCGGCGGGGCGTGTAGTTGGCTGAGAAAAAAGCCTTTATTTTGAATACCTGCGCCGCTGTGGGATAATCGCCCCAGCTTGTAGGAATGGCTTTATTGCTTGGCTTCTTTCAAAAAAGACCAGTTACAAATAATCCATCACATCCGTTCCCTTCGCTGTGCGGCTTTGGCTGCGCCGAGGGATCATTTAGTTAGTCAGGAGAATATCATCGCTACCAAAAAGACCAAATCCAAGACATCGCAAGTGCTTGGCATTCTTCCTCCGCTCGGCATGAATGCCGAAAGTATCTCCGAAGATTTTCGCCGTTATTTTGGCCATACGCTGGGGCGCGACGATCTGGCGTTGTCTGGTCATCAGATGTACGCCTCGCTGGTGTATACCCTGCGCGACCGCTTGGTTGAACGCTGGAAAGAGACGCGCAAGGCTTATCACGATGCTGACTGCAAACGCACTTATTACCTCTCGCTTGAGTTTTTGATGGGGCGTGCGCTGAACAATGCCACGCTCAATCTTGATTTGGACGACGCTACCAAGGCGGCAATGAAAGAGTTGGGGCTGGAGTGGGAAACCCTTGCGTCCTACGAACACGATGCTGGTTTGGGTAATGGCGGTTTGGGGCGTTTGGCTGCGTGTTTCCTTGATAGCTGTGCCACGTTGCAACTGCCGGTTAAGGGCTACGGTATTCGCTATGAGTACGGTATGTTCCGTCAGAAGGTGGAGAACGGTTATCAGATGGAAGAGCCCGATCACTGGTTGCGCGATGGCAATCCGTGGGAGATTGAGCGTCCCGAGTTTGCGACTCGCGTGAAGTTCGGCGGCCACACTGAATATCACAAAGATCCGCAAGGGCATTTGCATGTGCGTTGGGTGGATACCTTGGACGTGATGGCGATTCCGCATGATGTGCCGATTCCCGGTTACCAGAATGGCACGGTGAATACCTTGCGCTTGTGGCGCTCGGAAGCGACCGAAGAATTTAATTTGAACGAATTCAACGCGGGCAGCTATACCGAAGCAGTGGCATCAAAAAATGCCGCCGAACACATCACGATGGTGTTGTATCCGAACGATGCCAGTGAGAACGGTAAAGAGTTGCGTTTGCGCCAGCAGTATTTCCTAGCCTCGGCCAGCTTGCAGGATGTGTTGCGTCAGTGGGTTACCTACAATGGCAACGACTTCCATGATTTTGCAGCGAAGAACTGCTTCCAATTGAACGATACGCATCCGACCTGCGCTGTGCCTGAGTTGATGCGCTTGCTGATGGATGAGCACGGTTTGGGCTGGGACTCGGCTTGGAAAGTGGTGTGTAACACGATGGCGTACACCAACCATACTTTGTTGCCGGAAGCTTTGGAGCGCTGGTCGATGAGTATGTTTGGCCGTTTGTTGCCGCGTTTGGCCGAAATCGTGCGCGAGATTAATGCGCGCTTCATGGCCGATGTTGCCTTGCGTTATCCCGGCGATATCGAGCGTCAGCGTCGCATGTCCATCATTGAAGAAGGGCACGAGCAGCAAGTGCGCATGGCCTATCTGGCGGTGGTGGCTAGCTTCTCGGTGAACGGTGTCGCGGCACTGCATTCGCAGTTGCTGCAACAGCATCTGTTCCGTGATTTCTACGAGATGTGGCCGAAGAAATTTAATAACAAGACCAATGGTGTGACACCGCGTCGCTGGATCGCTTCTAGCAATCCGGCAATGAGTGAGCTGATCACCGGTGCTATTGGTGATGGCTGGTTGACCGACCTATCCAAGCTGGATGGTTTGCGTAAGTTTGCCGATGACAGTGCGTTTCAAAAGCAATGGCGCGAGGTGAAGCAGGCCAACAAACAACGTCTGGCCGAACTCGTGCTGAAGGATTGTCATGTCGCATTCGATGTCAATGCGATGTTCGATGTGCAGGTCAAGCGTATTCACGAATACAAGCGCCAGTTGCTCAACGTGCTGCACGTCATTCATCTGTATGACCGTATCAAACGTGGTGATACAACTAGCTGGACACCGCGCTGCGTACTGATCGGTGGCAAAGCGGCTCCCGGCTACATGATGGCTAAGCGCATTATCAAGCTGGTGAATGCGGTGGCACGTGTCATCAACAACGACGACGAAACCAAGGGTTTGCTGCGTTTGGCTTTCATCCCCGACTATCGCGTTTCGGCAATGGAGATCATCTGCGCGGGTACCGATCTGTCTGAGCAAATTTCCACGGCTGGTAAGGAAGCATCGGGCACCGGCAACATGAAATTTATGATGAACGGTGCGATGACCATCGGCACGCTGGACGGTGCAAACATCGAAATCCGCGAAGAAGCAGGTGCGGAAAACTTCTTCTTGTTTGGCTTGACCGCAGAGCAAGTTGAAGCGACTCGCGGGCACTACGATCCGCTTGCGATTATTCATGCCGATTTGGATTTCCGTCGTGTTATGCATCTGCTGGAGAGCGGACACTTCAACTTGTTCGAGCCGGGTATTTTCGATCCGATCATTCAAGCGATCTACAGTCCTGCCGATCCATGGTTGACCGCCGCTGATTTCCGCAGCTACATCGATGCGCAGCGAGAAGTGGATAGAGCCTACTTGAATACCGACAAGTGGACGCGCATGAGCATCATTAACTCGGCCACTAGCGGTAAATTCTCCAGTGACCGAACCATTCTCGACTACAACCGCGACATCTGGCATTTGCCGCAGGTGCCAGCGAAAAAATAAGTTTGATGGCCGCATTTGAGCACCCTGAGAGTTCGTCGCAAACGGTAACTTCGCCGGGGTGCCAACGTGTACTGAGCGGCGATATTGGGGGGACTAAAACCCGCTTGGCTGTAATGCGGGTATCCGGCAATAGCGTTGAGATTGAACGTGAGGCGACGTATGTCAGTCGCGCGCACGCCACCTTTGACGAGTTGTTGGCGGCATTTATTGCCGATGGCGATGTTCCTGAGTCGTGCGGGCTGGGTATCGCTGGGCCTGTTATCGGTCGCACTGTACGCACCACCAACCTTCCTTGGTATATCGATGCCGATGCCTTACAGCAACGCTTCGGTTTCAGGCATTGCATTTTGCTGAACGATTTGGAAGCCATCGCGGCAGGGTTACCTGCGCTGCAAGCCGAGCAAGTTGCCGTTTTGCAAGTAGGCGACCAAGCCGCAACAGGTAATGCCGCAGTCATTGCAGCCGGGACAGGTTTGGGCGAAGCCGGATTATTTTGGGATGGCGCGCGTCATCATCCGTATGCCACCGAAGGTGGACACGCTAGCTTCAGTCCGCAAAATGAAATCGAATTCGCTTTGTTGAGCTACTTGCAGACACGTTACGGACACGTTAGCTGGGAGCGAGTGGTGTCCGGCATGGGCTTACTTGATCTGCATGAATTTATGCGCTTACACCATCGCACTCCCGCGCCAGTCTGGCTGGACGAAGCGATGCGTGCGGGTGATGCTGCCGCCGCAATCGCCAATGCGGCAATGACAGGTAAAGATGAGTTGTGCGTGAAAACGCTAGCGATGTTCGTGCGGCTGTATGGTGCCGAGGCAGGTAATCTTGCGCTCAAAAGCATGAGCCGAGGCGGGCTGTACATTGCTGGTGGTATTGCGCCCAAACTTTTACCCTTGTTGCAACAAGGCGAATTTCTTGCCGCGTTCCTCGATAAGGGACGTATGCGTCATCTGCTTGAAGCCATGCCTGTGCGCGTCATTCTCAGCGACCATGTTGCGCTGTATGGCCCAGCACTGCGGGCGGCTGCGATAGGTGCATTGCCTACCACGATGAACGCACACCACATGCCGTCCAACAGCGGTTTCTAGGTTAAAAACAATGCACGGTGTGACGAAACCGGTGTGGGACGCGCAGCGTCTGCTGGGCGAAGTTATGTTTGCACCGCTGCATCCGATTATTTCGCGGCTATCTCCGACCCATTTTCCCGATTTGTTGCAGTGCAACACGCTGTTGGCAACGCAGTGTTCACCTATCACTACACAGAGCGGACATGTACTGAGCTTTGTGCCGCAGGCGCACGGCAAGCTGGCTTTCGAGTCACAGTATGAGCCGCGTTGTTATCTCAGCGGTGAGGTGCAAACGCGAGCCAATAACTGGCACGATCTGCTTAACGCGCTGGTGTGGCTGACATTTCCAAAAGCTAAAGCGGCGATCAATGCACGGCATTATCTGGCGTTGACGGAAGCCGATAACGTTGCAGCAAATTCGCAACGTGGTGCGGTACGTGACACCAATACTTTGCTGGATGAGTCGGGCGTTATCGTGCCGTATGCCGATGCCGCATTGGCCGACAAGTTGCGCGATTTTCAGTGGCACAGTTTGTTCTGGCAAGCGCGCGACAGATTGCAGCACGGTATGGACTTCTACTTGTTCGGTCATGGCTTGTACGAAAAAGTGTTGAATCCTTATATTGGGTTGACTGGGCAAGGTTTGCTGGTGCCGGTCGATCCGTCTTTTTTCAATTGGCCGTTGGCGCAACGGTTGCCGTATCTGGATCAACGCGTAGCTGAGTATCTGAATGCGCCGGAGCATTGCCGTGATACCCGCGAACTAACTCCTGTGCCGTTACTCGGCGTGCCGGGTTGGTCTGCGGAAAATTCGTGTGAGTCGTATTACGACAACAAGGCTTATTTTCGCGACAAGCGGGTTTGATGTTTTGCTGAGAGGTAAAGCAAAAAAGACATCTTGCGATGTCTTTTTTGTGGACTTTTGGAGCGTGTCAGTCTTATTCGATTTTTGCGGTTGCGCGTAATTCGCTAATCGCTTTTTGAATCGACTGCTGTTGCAAACGTTGTTGCAATTGCGGTTTCAATTCTTCGAACGGTGGTACTTTCAAGTCGCGTACATCGTCCAGTTTGATAACGTGCCAACCGAATTGGGATTGCACGGCTTCCTTGGTGTAATCACCTTTTTTCAGGTTAAGCAGGGCGTTGGCAAACGGTGGAACGAAGTTGCCGGGAACAGCCCAACCCAGTGAACCGCCACGCTCGGCTGAGCCTGCATCCTTGGATTTCTCTGCTGCCAATTTATCAAATTTACCCTTCTTGCCGAGTTGCGCGATGATGTCTTTCGCTTCTGCTTCGGTCTCGACCAGGATGTGGCGCGCGTTAAATTCTTTGTCGCCCAGTTTGGTTTTCAGTTTGTTGTATTCCTGTTGCAACTGATCTTCGCTGATTGGGTGTTTGCGCGCATAGTCCTGCACAAAAGCGCCGACCAGTACCGACTGCTTGGCCAATTCGACTTGCTGTACGACGTCGCTGTTTTTGTCCAAACCTAGCTTGTTGGCTTCCTGCGCCATCACTTCCAGATTGATCATGTCGTCGCGAATTGCTTTGCGCAGATCGGGGCTATCGGGCTGGCCTTGAGCCTCAGCAGCTTTAACGCGCAAATCAATGCGAGCTTGGGGAATCGAAACGCCATTCACCAAGGCAGCGGATTTGTCTTCAGCAAAAGCGGGCTGGATGGCCAGCGCAGTCAGAATTGCGAGTGCAGCAAACTTACTTGTCTTCATCATGCTGATATTCCTTCTTCAATAAAGTGGGTTGATACGAGATTATTCTTCGGGCGTTTTCGCCTTGATATTGAGGGCGTGAATGTCACGATCCATCATGTCTCCCAGCGCGGAATATACCATACGCTGGCGCGCCAACGTGTTCTTGCCAGTGAAGGCGGCAGCGACAATATGTACCGTGTAATAACCCGCTCCGGCCTTGGCTGGGCCGTGTCCGGCGTGTTGTTGGCTATCGTCGATGATTTCTAGCGTCGTAGGGGTTAGGGTGGCGAGACGCGCCTTCATGGTTTCAATACGGCTCATGCGGGGAATACCTTTTTAAATGGTTGAACAGTAATTTGTTTGAATACGCCGGTAGTGCTATACGGATCGGCCTCGGCCCAGTCATGGGCGGCGGCTAGCGAGGAAAATTCGGCCACGATCAAACTGCCTGCAAATCCGGCCTGTCCAGGGTCGGCAGCATCGATGGCTGGAAATGGCCCGGCCAATAACAAGCGCCCTTCATCTTGCAAGGCTTGCAGCCGCGCCAAATGAGCGGGGCGGGCGGCCAGACGCTTGGGCAGGCTGTCGGGCATATCCTGTCCGATGATGGTGTACCACATTAGTTGTTCTCCTTTTTTTCATCGACGTATTTCGATAGCCAAGCACTTTGCGCGAGGATAAAAATCACCATTAAACCGGTGAAACCGAATAGTTTGAAATTTACCCAAGTGTCGGTGCTGAACGTGAACGCGATATACAGATTCAAAAAACCGAGCACGGCGAAGAATGCGCTCCACAGCAAATTTAACCGGTGCCATATCGGCATCGGTAGCGCGATTTTTTCATGCAGCATGGCACGGATCAGATTCTTGTGGAACAGAGCGTTGGAGAACAGCAAGATGGCCGAGAACAGCCAGTACAGCACGGTGGGTTTCCACTTGATAAAGTTTTCGTCGTGCAGCAGCAGTGTTGCGCCGCCGAATACGCCAATGATGGCGAAGCTGACCCACAGCATGGTGTCGACTTTGCCGTGCCGCCACTTGCTCCAGATGATTTGCGCAACGGTTGCGCCGATGGCAACCGCAGTCGCAACGTAGATATCAAACGTTTTGAACGCGATGAAAAATAGAATAATGGGAAACAGATCGAACAGGAGTTTCATGGAAATAACCGTTTAGATGGGGAAAGGCTCAGTCTCTATCCAGCGCGAGCGAGGCTGAGTTGATGCAGAAACGTAGGCCAGAGGGTTCTGGGCCGTCAGGAAAAACGTGGCCGAGATGCGCGCCGCAGTTTTTGCAAACCACTTCGACACGTTGCATGCCATGGCGGGTGTCCGTGCGCGAAACGATGTTTTCCGCCCGTGCCGGTTGCCAAAAGCTGGGCCAGCCGCTGCCGGAATCGTATTTGGTTGCGGCATCGAAGAGTTCGCTGCCGCAGCATACGCAACGATACATTCCTGCGTCATGGCAATCCCAATACGCTCCCGTGAACGGAGGCTCGGTGCCGCACTGGCGGCACACTTGATACTGTTCTGGCGTGAGCTCATCACGCCATTCGGCATCACTTTTGTCGAGCAGGTCGCTCATAACACTTCGGCGGCATGATCTGCCAAACGTGAACGTTCACCGCGCATCAGTGTGACGTGTCCGCCATGCTCCCATCCTTTGAAACGATCCACTACATAAGTTAGGCCGGAGCTGCCTTCGGTGAGGTAGGGGGTGTCGATCTGCGCGATGTTGCCCATGCATACCACTTTGGTGCCAGGGCCCGCGCGCGTGACCAGTGTCTTCATCTGCTTTGGCGTAAGGTTTTGCGCTTCATCGATGATGAGGTATTTGTTGAGGAAAGTGCGGCCGCGCATAAAGTTGAGTGATTTGACTTTGACGCGTGAGCGGATCAGATCGCGTGTAGCTGCGCGCCCCCAGTCACCGCCTTCTTCATCGGACTTGTTCAGCACGTCGAGGTTGTCTTCCAATGCTCCCATCCACGGGGTCATCTTTTCTTCTTCGGTGCCGGGCAAGAAGCCGATATCCTCGCCCACAGGCACAGTTACGCGGGTAATGATGATTTCCGAATACAGCTTGGTTTCCAGTGTTTGCAACAGGCCAGCAGCCAGTGTCAGCAAGGTTTTTCCGGTACCAGCTTGGCCCAGCAGGGTGACGAAATCGATTTCTGGATTCATCAGTAAATTAAGCACGAAGTTTTGTTCGCGGTTGCGGGCGGCAATGCCCCACACATTATTTTTACTGTGGGTGAAATCGGTGAGCGTGCGCAGGGTAGCTGTTTTGTCGTTTTGCTCCAGCACCACCGCATAGAACGGGGTGTCGTCTTCTTTGTAAACGAACTGGTTGGTGAAGAAGGCGGCGCATAGTGGGCCGCTAACCTGGTAGTAGGTGTGGCCGTCTTTTTGCCACGACTTCATGTTCTTGCCATGCCTATCCCAGAAATCTTCCGGCAGTTGCATGACACCGCTGTAGAGCAGGTCGCTGTCTTCCAGTACCTTGTCGTTGAAGTAGTCCTGCGCTTCCAAGCCCAGCGCGCGCGCTTTGATGCGCATGTTGATGTCTTTGGAAACAAGAATCACCGCACGCTTCGGTTGGGTTCGTTGCAGATGCATCACCACCGCGAGGATGGCATTGTCTGCTTTACCCTGCGACATATTGGCGGGCAACTCGTTTTTGATGAACTCGGTTTGCAGGAACAGTCGCCCAGTGCTGTTCTTATGGTTTTCGGATTGCAGCGAAATACCTTCTTCAATTTTGTGCGGTGCGTCGCTGACAATTTCATCTAGAAAACGGCTGGCCTGACGCGCATTGCGGGCGACTTCGGTCATGCCTTTCTTTTTGTCGTCTAACTCTTCCAGCACGAACATCGGCAGGCAGATGTCATGCTCTTCAAAGCGGAACAGGCTGGTCGGGTCATGCAACAGGACATTGGTGTCCAATACGAACATTTTGCTGTCGGCGGATGAGGCTGCTTTTTTGCGTGGTGGCATGATGTCCCTCTGATGGTTATAGAGCGTTGACGAAATCCAATACTTCCTGTGCATGGCCATCGGCCTTGAGGCCGCGCCATTCTTTGCGTAGTACGCCTTCCTTGTCGAATACGAAGGTGCTGCGTTCTATACCGCGTACTTGTTTGCCGTACATATTTTTTTGTTTCATCACACCGAATAGCGTGCAGGCAGTTTCATCGCTGTCCGAGAGTAGTTCGAACGGCAGGGTGAATTTTGCTTTGAAGTTTTCGTGGGACTTGATCGAGTCGCGCGAAACTCCGACGATTTCGCAATTCGCCGTGCTAAACGCTGGGTATAGATCTCGGAATTGCTGAGCCTCTGTGGTGCAGCCCGGTGTGTTGTCTTTGGGGTAAAAGTAAATAACCAGTGATTTGCCGCGCGCTGCTGTCAGGTTGAAGGTTTTGCCGCTAGTGGCAGGCAGGGTGAAATCGGGAATTGAAGTGGTGGGCATGGTGTGGATGTGTGCTGATCGTTGGCGACATTCTTGTCAAAAATGATGCCGATGGCAAGGAGCGCGACAAGATGCCGATTGGCGTTAAATGCTAAGTGACAATAAAACAACAGCTTGACGGTTTTTAAACAATGTTTCCGATGTGGCTTGTTGGATGCGATTTGGCAATCTGGGCAAATTTGATACAATGCGCGCCGCTTTATCAACTAAACAGGGTGGGAGTTAATTATGTCTATCGAACAACGCGTATATAAGATCGTCGCCGAGCAACTGGGTGTAAACGAGGCAGAAATCAAGAATGAGTCCTCTTTTGTCAACGATCTGGGTGCAGATTCCCTCGATACAGTCGAGCTGGTGATGGCACTGGAAGAAGAGTTCGAGTGCGAAATTCCAGACGAAGATGCAGAGAAGATCACGACTGTGCAACAAGCAATCGATTACGTTCTGGCTCATCAAAAGTAATCTGCTGTTCCCCTCTTTCTTTCGTTCTGAAACGGAGTCGGTTTGTCTAAGCGTAGAGTTGTTGTAACCGGACTGGGGATCGTTTCCCCAGTCGGGATTGGGATGCCATTGACCTGGCAGAATATCGTTGCAGGTCAGTCCGGCATTACCAATATCACCCATTTCGATGCATCCGCCTTTGCCTGCCAAGTCGCGGGCGAGGTCAAGAACTTCGATGCGTCCCAATACATTCCCGCCAAAGATGCGCGTCGTATGGATAGATTTATTCATTTCGGCTTGGTGGCGGGAATTGAGGCGTTCAAAGATTCTGGTATCGAAGTGACCGAACAAAATGCCGAGCGTATTGGCGTGAATATTGGCTCTGGTATCGGCGGCTTGCCAATGATCGAAGATACACACAACGATTATTTGGCGGCTGGCCCGCGCAAAATTTCGCCATTCTTCATTCCGGGTACCATCATCAATATGATCTCTGGCAACCTTTCCGTGATGTACGGGTTGAAGGGGCCAAATCTGGCGATGGTGACTGCTTGCACCACGGGGACACACTGTATCGGTGAGTCGGCACGCATCATCGAATACGGCGATGCCGATGTGATGGTGTGCGGTGGTTCGGAAGCAACGATCAATTCTCTCGCTGTCGGCGGTTTCAGCGCGGCACGTGCTTTGAGCACGCGCAACGATGATCCGGCAACAGCTAGCCGTCCTTGGGATAAAGATCGTGACGGTTTCGTGATCGGCGAAGGTGCGGGTGTTTTGGTGCTGGAAGAGT
Source organism: Gallionella sp. (assembly GCA_028687335.1). Classification (GTDB taxonomy): domain Bacteria; phylum Pseudomonadota; class Gammaproteobacteria; order Burkholderiales; family Gallionellaceae; genus Gallionella. The sequence goes on along the minus strand of JAQUAI010000004.1, from coordinate 33,699 downwards.
ACGAGCATGCCAAAGCACGCGGTGCGAAGATATATGCCGAAGTGGTGGGTTACGGTATGAGTGGCGATGCTTATCACATCACGTCGCCTAATAGCGACGGCCCTAAGCGCAGCATGTTGAACGCGTTGCGGAATGCGGGTTTGAATCCGCAAGACGTGAACTACGTCAACGCGCACGGCACATCGACACCGATGGGCGATAAGAATGAGACGGAAGCCATTAAGCTGGCATTTGGCGACTATGCCAGCAAGCTGGTGGTGAGTTCGACTAAGTCGATGACGGGGCACCTGCTGGGTGGCGCGGGTGGTATTGAATCGGTGTTCTGCGCTTTGGCTGTGCATCATCAAATCGCACCGCCGACTATCAATCTGTTCGAGCAAGATCCCGAGTGCGATTTGGACTATTGCGCCAATACCGCACGCGACATGAAGATTGATGTCGCGGTCAACAACAACTTCGGCTTCGGCGGCACTAACGGTACGTTGGTTTTCCGTAAAGTCTGATTCTCTCCTCGCGATGCTGGTCAACGGAACTTCCGGTAACACGATCAGCATCCGCGATCGCGGTTTGCTCTATGGCGACGGTGTATTTCGTACGCTGCTCGCACGCAACGGCCAAGTTTCTTTCTGGCAACAGCATCTCAAAAAATTACAGCAGGACTGTCGAGTACTGGCAATAGCCTGTCCCGATGCGTCGCTGTTAACGGAAGAGTTGCGCGTGTTATTGCAACAGCAGCCGGATGCTTTGCTCAAGCTTATCGTTACGCGCGGCCAGGGGGTGCGTGGCTACGCTCCCTCGCATAACAGTGTGGTGACCCATATCTGGGATATTTTCTCCGCACCTGAGCTATCTGTAGAGAATCGTACGCGCGGCGTGCAAGTGCGTCTCTGCGATCTGCGTCTTGGCACGCAACCCAAACTGGCTGGTATCAAACACCTGAATCGTCTGGAGAGCGTGCTTGCCGCTGCCGAGTGGCAGGATACGGATATAGCAGAAGGTTTATTGCTGGATGAGCAGGGGCGCGTTATCGAGGGTACACGCAGCAATGTATTTGCGCTGCTTAATGACGTGCTGGTTACGCCTGACCTATCACGCTGCGGCGTGGCGGGTGTGCTGCGTGATTGGGTGATTGACTGGGCGCAACACAATAATATGACAGTGCAGGTGCGTGATTTGTCGTGGGCTGAGTTGCAGACGGCAGATCTGATTTTTCTAACGAACAGCGTGTTTGGTATCTGGCCGGTACGGCAGTTGGCCCAGCGCATGTGGATGGATTTCACTTTGACACAACGCATGTGCGCTGCGTTGGATACAGGTAATACATGAAAAAACGTTTCCTGTTGCTTGTGTTGTCGCTGCTAATGCTTGCGTTGGCGCTGAGTTACGCCTACCGCCCTATGTCTTTGCCGGGTACGCCATTTGAGTTTCATTTGCAGGCGGGGAGTAATGTGCGCGTGCTGGCGCGCGACTTGCGCGCGCAGGGGTTGTTCGAACAGGAATGGCCGTTTGTTTGGTTGGCACGATTAACGGGGCAGTCGGCGCAGATCAAAGCGGGCAGTTATGAGTTGACCCAGCCAGTCTCCCCTTTGCAGTTGTTGGAAATACTCACGCAGGGGCAGGTGAGTCAGCGGCGCCTTAGTGTTATCGAAGGCTGGACGTTCAGGCAAATGCGGCAGGCGATTGATGCCCACCCCGATCTGCTGCACGATACAAAAAATCTCGACGATGCCGAGTTGTTGCGCCGCATTGGCGTAACAGAAAGTGCGCCGGAAGGTTTGTTTTTCCCAGATACCTATAATTTTTCGGCGGGTAGTAGTGACTTGGAAGTGTACAAACGTGCTTATCTGCAAATGCAGCAAGTGTTGCAAAAAGCTTGGGCGGAGCGCGCGGGCGATAGCCCGTTGCGTACCCCGTATGAAGCCCTGACGCTGGCCTCCATCGTGGAAAAGGAAACCGGCAGTGCGGCGGATCGCGGCATGATTGCGGGCGTGTTCGTCAATCGTTTGCGTAAAGGCATGTTGCTGCAAACCGATCCGACGGTGATCTACGGACTGGGGAGTGCTTTCGACGGTAACCTGCGCAAACGCGATCTGTTGGCCGATACGCCATACAACACTTACACCCGTGCAGGACTGACCCCCACGCCTATTTCGTTGCCGGGTGCCGCCGCGATTCACGTGAGTCTGCATCCGGCTGAAACCGATGCGCTGTATTTTGTCGCGCGCGGCGATGGCAGTTCGTATTTTTCCAGTACACTCGCCGAGCATAATCAGGCGGTTAACAGGTATCAAAAATGAGCAGATTTATCACTTTTGAAGGTATGGATGGGGCAGGGAAAAGTACCCATCTGGCATGGTTTGCGGAGACTTTGCGCCAACGCGGACATGAGGTTGTGGTCACGCGCGAACCGGGCGGAACGCCGCTGGGTGAGCAGTTACGCGAGATGTTGTTGCATCAAAATATGGCCATTGGCACCGAGGCGATGCTGATGTTCGCCGCGCGCATGGAGCATATCGAACAAGTTATTCGCCCCGCATTGCGAGCGGGCAAATGGGTCGTATCGGATCGCTTCAGCGATGCCAGTTTCGCCTATCAGGGGGCGGGACGCGGTATGGACTGGGCGCGTTTGCAGCAACTCGAAACCTGGGTGCAGGGTGATTTTCAACCTAGCCTAACTTTGTTTTTTGATGTCACGGTGGAAGTGTCGCGCCAGCGTTTGGCCAATAATGTTTCGCTAGACCGTTTTGAGCAGGAGCGCGGCGATTTTTTCGAGCGTGTGCGTGCCGGTTATCACCGTCGCGTGAGCGAGTGTCCGCAGCGTTATCGGGTGATCGATGCCACGCGCGACATCGAATCAGTCAAACATCAGCTTGAACTGATTCTGGCCGCTATTCATGAGTGATCTTTATCCTTGGCAATTAGCCGATTGGCGGCGCTTGCAAGAGTTGCGCGAGCGTTTGCCGCACGGTGTGCTCATTAAAGGTGGCAAGGGTATCGGCAAGCTCGATATGGCCAAGCGTTTTGCGCAGAGCTTGTTGTGCCAGTCGGTACGGGACGACGGTAGCGCATGCGACGGCTGTCCCTCGTGCCATTGGTTCAGCCAAGGTTCGCACCCTGACTTTCGTTTAATTGAACCCGATGCGATTAGTCAAGAAGGCGAAGAATCCGAATCCGGTAAAAAGCCCAGTAAGGAAATCTCGGTTGAGCAAATTCGCGCTTTGGCCGATTTTGTGGGCATGTCTGCGCATCAGGGCGGTAAACGTATCGTCATTATTCATCCCGCCGAAGCAATGAATGGAAACGCCGCCAATGCATTGCTGAAAAGCTTGGAAGAGCCACCGGCTGGATTGATTTTTCTGCTCATCTCGCACAAGCCGCAACAGTTACTTCCCACAATCTTGAGTCGTTGTTTATCTTTTACCGTGGCCGCACCTGACCATCAGGCGGCAGTGGCTTGGCTCAAAACACAGGATGTCAAAGAGGCCGAGCTGGCTTTGGCAACATCAGGCTATGCGCCGCTCCTCGCGGTAAATGCGGAAAGCCAGGCAGGCAGTGAAGCGCGCGACAAACTGCTGCGCGCGCTTTCTCAATCAGGCGGGATAGATGCCTTCGGCTTAGCGGAAAGTTTGCAAAAAACCGAACTGGTTTTGATCGTGCAATGGCTACAACAGTGGAGTTATGACCTCATCTCCATGCGCTTGGCGGGCAAGGTGAGATATTTTCCCGCGCAGCGCGAATCGCTCAAAAAACAAGCCGCCGCTTTGCCGCCGCTCGCTTTGGCTGCTTTGCAGAAAAACCTGCTGGAAGCAAAGCGAGAGTCGCGGCACACGCTCAATCCCAAATTATTTTTGGAGAACTTGTTCATCTCCTATCAGCAATCAATGCGGAATTAACTATGAGCTTCATCGACTCACATTGTCACATCAACTTTCCCGAACTGGCGGCGGATATGCCCGGTGTGCTTGAACGCATGATGCAGAACGATGTTGTCGGCGCATTATGTGTCTCCGTCAATTTGGCCGATTTCCCGCAAGTGCTGGCACTGGCTGAACAGCATCCCAATGTGTTTGCCTCCGTTGGCGTGCATCCCGATTACGAAGATGTGGAGGAGCCAAGCGTCGCACGACTGGTTGCACTGGCGGATCATCCCAAGGTCATTGCTATTGGTGAAACTGGATTGGATTATTTTCGGCTGACTGGCGATTTGGAGTGGCAGCGCACACGCTTCCGTAACCATATTCAAGCGGCGCGTCAAAGTGGCAAGCCGCTTATCATTCATACCCGCTCAGCCGCCGAAGATACTCTGCGGATCATGCGCGAAGAAAATGCGTCGGATATTGGTGGTGTGATGCACTGCTTCACTGAGTCGCAGCAAGTGGCTGATGCTGCTATTGAGATGGGGTTCTACATCTCGTTCTCCGGCATCGTCACATTCAAGAATGCGAAAGCCCTAAAAGAAGTGGCGCGCACCATTCCGCTGGAACGTATCCTGATTGAAACCGATGCGCCATACCTTGCGCCGACACCGCATCGTGGTAAATTAAATCAGCCGGCATTTGTACGCCATGTTGCGGAAGAAGTTGCGAATTTACGCGGTGTGGATGTAAATGAAATCGGTATTCGCAGCAGCGAAAATTTCGCACGTTTGTTTAAGGTGAAATATTTTTCATAAAAAGTGCTCAGGAGTGTTGACACCTTTTTGAAAATCCCTATAATGCGCAACTCGTTTTGCGGGAGTAGCTCAGTTGGTAGAGCGCAACCTTGCCAAGGTTGAGGTCGAGAGTTCGAGACTCTTCTCCCGCTCCAAATCCAAGGGAAAGCTAACAAGCTTTCCCTTAATCATTTAAGCTAGTCATTAGCGCGGCGCGATAGCAAAGCGGTTATGCCCCGGATTGCAAATCCGGTTAGCCCAGTTCGACTCTGGGTCGCGCCTCCAGCATCTGCCCGAGTGGTGAAATTGGTAGACACAACGGACTTAAAATCCGTCGGCTTGAAAAGGCTGTACCGGTTCGATTCCGGTCTCGGGCACCATCCGTCCTGTTCTTCGCTAACTCGCGCGGCTGTCACCGCTGTGGCGTATCAATAATGCGGCGGTCTTTCATGTGCAGGACTGCCCTCGCTGCCCGCTTCAAGTGCTCGTATATGTTCCGCAAGCGATTCGCATATTGCCTCCAGTCTTTCCAATTTTTGTTGCTGCTGAAAAACCGTCTTGTTTAATTCGTCGACTAGATCTTCCTGAAAGGAGATCTTGGTTTCAATATTTATCAGACGTTCTTCAATCATGATTGGCCTTGGAAAGTTTAGCCGAAGCTATTAGGGGGGGCTACCTGAGCGGCATCAGTCAGGTGCGGTCCATTTTCGAGTAAATTCTGCTTGGACTATATCGAACCAAGTGGGATAACTCAAATTTAAAGGCTACAACAGCAGCAGAGGGCGCAATAAGCGGCAGAGCAAATACATTCTTAGTTCAGTGCAGGAAGTCGGCATATCGATATACAGGGAGCGGAGGAAATCATCGAGCAACAGGCGCGAATGCATGGCTTGTTGTTTTTGCGTCGGGAATCAATCCTCTCTGTGCTAGAATGCGCGCCCTTTGAACTTTGCAGGTAGCAGAACCATGTCGCGCGCCCTTCGTAACATCGCCATCATCGCCCACGTTGACCACGGTAAGACCACGCTGGTTGATCAACTCCTTCGCCAGTCCGGCACATTCCGCGAGAATCAGAAAGTTGATACCCGCGTGATGGACAGCAACGATCTGGAAAAAGAGCGCGGCATTACCATTTTGGCGAAGAACACCGCCATCGAATACGACGGTACGCATATCAATATCGTCGACACACCGGGACACGCCGACTTCGGCGGTGAGGTGGAGCGCGTGTTGGGTATGGTGGACGGTGTTCTACTGCTGGTGGATGCAGTGGAAGGCCCAATGCCGCAAACTCGTTTTGTGACCAAAAAGGCATTGGCGCTGGGTCTGAAACCAATCGTGGTGATTAACAAAGTTGACCGTCCTGGCTCGCGTTCGGATTGGGTGTTGAATCAGACTTTTGATCTGTTCGACAAACTGGGTGCGACCGATGAACAACTCGATTTCCCTGTGATCTACGCATCCGGCTTGAACGGCTGGGCGTGTTTGGAACTCGCTGATGCGCCTTCCAATGGCGGTACTGCATCTGATATGAAGCCGTTGTTCGACACGGTGTTGAAATTTGTTTCGGCACCACCCGGTGATCCCGAAGCGCCTTTGCAATTGCAGCTGGCCGCACTGGACTATTCCACTTTCACTGGCCGTCTGGGTGTAGGTCGCGTGCTGAATGGCCGCATCAAGCCGGGTCAGCAAGTGGTGGTGATGAACCACGGTGACCAAGTCGGTTCCGGTCGTATCAATCAAGTGCTGGGTTTCCAAGGTTTGGATCGTGTGCCGGTGGAAGTTGCCGAAGCGGGTGACATTATCATCATCTCCGGTCTGGACGACATCGGTATTGGTGTCACCATCTGCGACAAAGACAAGCCGGTCGGTCTGCCGATTCTGGCTGTGGATGAGCCGACACTGACCATGGACTTCATGGTGAACTCGTCGCCATTAGCCGGTACGGAAGGTAAGTTTGTTTCCAGTCGCCAAATTCGCGAGCGTTTGAATAAAGAGCTGCTGACCAACGTTGCGTTGCGCGTGGAAGATACCGAAGATGCTGACGTATTCCGCGTTTCTGGTCGTGGCGAATTGCACCTGACCATTTTGCTGGAAAACATGCGCCGCGAAGGTTTCGAGTTGGCTGTGGGCAAGCCACGCGTGGTTTACAAAGAAATCAACGGTGAGAAATGCGAGCCGTATGAAAATCTGTCTATCGATCTGGAAGATGGTCACCAAGGTACCGTGATGGAAGAAATCGGTCGTCGTCGTGGCGAACTGACCAACATGGAATCCGACGGTCAAGGTCGTACCCGTTTGGAATACCACATTCCAGCGCGCGGTTTGATCGGTTTCCAATCCGACTTCATGACCATGACACGCGGCAGCGGTCTGATTAGCCACGTGTTCGACGATTACGGCCCAATGAAAGCCGACTTACCTGGCCGTCACAATGGCGTATTGGTCTCGGCGGAAGATGGCGAAGCTGTGGCCTATGCTTTGTGGAACTTGGAAGATCGTGGTCGTATGTTCGTAGTGCCCGGCGACAAGTTGTACGAAGGCATGATTATTGGTATCCATAGTCGCGATAACGACCTGAACGTCAATCCGATCAAGGGTAAAAAACTGACCAACGTGCGTGCTTCCGGTACTGATGAAGCGGTGCGTCTGACACCGGCTGTGCGTCTGACTTTGGAATCGGCGGTTGAGTTTATCGACGATGACGAATTGGTCGAACTGACACCGAAGTCGATCCGTATCCGCAAGCGTTACCTGAAAGAGCACGAGCGCAAGCGTTCTATGCGCGCGGAATAACTTTCTGGGGCACTTGCCCCTGCGGCGAAAATGAAGCCCGTTTGCCTTTGAGGGCGGATGGGCTTCTTCATTTAATCCGAGACTATTTGTTCACGAAAAATACGAAATAAACCCCGCATTGACAGCAGCATGCGGCGATGACCGAAAACTTTCGTGAGTTTCATAACGAGTTAATTTATGCCCCCCTATTCAGAATCCGACGGACTGCAACGCTTCCTGTTTGAACACGCGCCGATACGCGGCGAGATCGTGCATCTCGATCAAGTGTGGCAAAGCATTTTGGATCGTCATGACTATCCCGCCATCATGCGTAATCTGCTGGGGGAGTTAGCTGTCGCTGCTGTGCTTTTGGCGGCCACGCTTAAGCTCAAGGGCTCGCTGATCTTGCAGATACAAGGCAGCGGCGCTTTGCGTTTGCTGGTGGTGGAATGCACTGGTGAATTGGAAGTGCGCGCCACAGCCAAGTGGGAGGGCGAACTCAGTGAGGGCGGACTGGCCGAACTGGTCGGGGACGGACGCTTTGTTATCACCCTGGATCCCAAGGACGGCAAGCAGGCTTATCAGGGTATTGTTGCCTTGGAAGGGGATAGCATCGCCGAGATATTGCAGAACTATATGGCCCGCTCGGAGCAGTTGGAAACGCGTTTGTGGCTGGCCTGCGAAGGTGAAAATGCAGCTGGGATGCTGCTGCAAAAGTTGCCCGATCAGGCCGAGCAGGATGAAGACGGTTGGGCGCGCGCGGCACACTTGGCCGACACGCTCAAGCGCGAAGAATTGCTGGCACTACCGGCGGGCGAGTTATTGCATCGTTTGTATCACGAGGAAGATGTGCGTTTGTTCGAGCGTCAGGCCATTGTGTTCCGCTGTCGTTGCTCGCGTAATAGCGTTACGCAGATGCTAAAAATGATAGGACGCGAAGAAGTCGATTCGATTCTCTCCGAACAAGGACAAGTCGAAGTACATTGCGAGTTTTGTAATGAGCGCTATGTGTTCGATACGGTTGATGCCGAGGCGATATTCTGCGAAACCCTTGCGGCGACTGTTAACGAAACACGACACTAAACCTCGCGCCGTCCGCGCGCGGTCGAGTTCTAAAATCAGCGTAAAATCCCCTCGGTGCGATCCCCCTGATCGCCCCTAAATTTCTCCTGCCGCGCTTGCACATGCGCGCATCCAAAGAGGTACGAAACATGACACAAGAAATCAGTATCGAAGTGCTGCTTGAAAAATACGCCGAGCCCGGGGAAAACTCCGTCGAAGACGTGCGCCGCCGCGTGGCGCGCGGCTTGGCGCAGGCCGAGTTGCCCGAGCAGCGCGCTCGCTATGAGGCCGAGTTTTATTTCGCCCAGGACAATGGGTTCGTGCCCGCCGGACGTATCAATTCAGCAGCGGGGCTAGAAAGTCAGGCCACGCTAATCAACTGCTTCGTGCAACCCGTGGGGGATGCAATCTCGGGCGACAGCAACGGCAAGCCGGGGATTTACGATGCGTTGCAACAAGCCGCCGAAACCATGCGGCGCGGAGGCGGAGTGGGGTATGACTTTTCCGCTATCCGCCCGATGGGAGCGCAAGTCAAAGGAACCAACTCGCGTGCCAGCGGGCCGATCTCATATATGCGCGTGTTTGATCGCTCCTGCGAGACCGTCGAATCAGCCGGTGCGAGACGCGGTGCACAGATGGGCGTGTTGCGTTGTGACCATCCCGATATCGAGCGATTCATTCACGCCAAAGATCAGGGAGACCTGCGCAATTTCAACATCTCCGTCGGCGTAACCGATGCCCTGATGCACGCGGTAGAAAATGATCAGGAGTTCGAGTTAGTACACAGTGCCGAACCCGCCTGTGCAGTGAAAGAGCAGGGGGCGACGCAGCGTGCGGACGGCAAGTGGATATACCGCAAAGTGCGCGCGGCCGATCTGTGGAAACAGATCATGGAAAGTACCTACGACCATGCTGAGCCGGGTGTGTTGTTCATCGACCAGATGAATCGCGACAACAACCTGAGCTATATCGAGGTGATTGAAGCGACCAATCCTTGCGCTGAACAACCGTTGCCGCCTTACGGTTGCTGTTGCCTAGGTTCGATTGATTTGACGCGCATGGTGAAGAATCCATTTTCTAACCATGCCGGATTTGATTACGAACCGTTCAAAAAAGCTGTGCATATCGCGGTGCGGATGCTCGACAACGTGCTGGAGGTGACCGCGTGGCCTTTGCCGGAGCAGCAGCACGAAGCGCAGAGCAAACGCCGCATCGGACTCGGCTTTACTGGATTGGGCGATGCGCTGGTGATGTTGGGCTTGCGCTACGACACCGATCAGGCGCGCGCCTTTGCTGCTGATATCACCCGCATCATGCGCGACGAAGCGTATTCCGCTTCCGTAGATTTGGCGCGTGAACGCGGTGCTTTCCCGTTACTGGATGCGGACAAATATCTTGCTTCGCCACGCTTTGCTTCGCGTCTGCCGGACGAGTTGAAAGATAAAATCCGCCAATTTGGCATACGCAATAGTCATCTGCTTTCTATCGCGCCGACTGGCACGATCTCACTGGCTTTCGCCGACAATGCCTCAAACGGCATTGAGCCCGCTTTCTCGTGGTTTTATACCCGCAAAAAACGCATGCCGGATGGCTCGACCAAGGATTATTCGGTGGAGGATCACGCATGGCGCGTGTTTAAGCAGCAGGGTGGTGATGTCGATAAGTTACCTTCTGCCTTTGTTTCCGCACTGGAGATTTCTGCGCTTGATCATATGAAGATGGTTGCTGCTGTCGCGCCCTATATTGACACTTCGATCAGTAAAACGGTGAACGTGCCAGCCGAGTATCCCTATGAGGATTTCAAAGGACTGTACGCCGATGCATGGAAAGCTGGGCTTAAGGGTTTGGCAACCTATCGCCCTAATAGTGTGTTGGGCTCGGTACTGTCGGTCGCACCGACCAAAAAAGAAGAGCAGCCACAGGATCTGGTATTCGATCAAGATCGTCGCATCGTGCTGGAAGCGACACCGCAACCCGCACTGGCCTCATTGCGTTGGCCGGGTCGCCCGGAGTTGCCCAGCGGCAGTGCCGGTTGGGTATCGCAAGTGGTGAAACATCCGCTCGGCAGTTTTGTTGCCTTCGTCTCACATACCGAAAACGGTCATAACCATCCATTTGAGGTTTGGGTGAATGGATCTGAGCAACCGCGTGGCCTTGGTGCATTGGCTAAGTCGCTGTCGATGGATATGCGCGCGCGCGATCCGGTCTGGTTGCGGATGAAGTTGGAAATGCTGATGAAGACGGCAGGCGACGACGCATTCGAGATGCCGATGCCACCGGATGGTGAAGTAAAACGTATGCCCAGCCTCGTTGCCGCTTTCGCGCATCTGCTCAAATTTCGCATCGAACAACTCGGCGCATTGGAAGTGGGCGAGGGCGAAACCACGCCGGTCATGGATGCATTGTTTGCCAAAAAAGAACCCAAGACCGGCACCGACGGCACCATGAGCTGGACAGTGGATATTTCCAATGCGGGGACGGGCGACGACTTCGTGTTGGGGTTGAAAGAACTGGTCTTGCCCGACGGACAACGCCGTCCCTACTCGATGTGGTTATCGGGTGTTTATCCGCGTGCGCTGGACGGGTTGTGCAAAGTATTGAGTTTGGATATGCGCGTGATTGATCCTGCTTGGATCGGCATGAAACTGCGCAAGCTGCTTAACTTTGGCGAACCGCTGGGCGATTTTATGGCGCGAGTACCCGGTGGCGAAAAGATGGAGAGCTATCCCTCCACCGTCTCCTACGTCGCCAAACTCATCATCCACCGCTACACCATGCTGGGTGTGCTTGATGAACACGGCTACCCCGTGCAACAGATGGGGGTGCTGGAAGTGCCCGAGGGGCACAGCAAATCTGGCAGCCCGCGCCTACTCACCGGAAAAGTGTGTAAAGAGTGCGGCAACAGCACGCTCATCAAAAAAGACGGTTGTGAATTTTGCACCAGTTGTGGCGCAATCGGCGCGTGCGGCTAAACTTTGGCTTTGTGAGGTATGCATTAAATTGGGATAGGTCGATCTCGAGTGAGGAAAGAAGCAATATGCGTTGGGTGTCTTCAAAGCGATAGCGCGTAGTTTTCAGCTCACTCAAGATTACCGTTAGTTGCGATCTTGATCTTTGTTTGGGTTCACGGCACGATGCCGATATGAATAAAGTTTTTCTACAATCTCAGCGCGGAGCTTGGACTATCGGGGCAGGCGTGGTACGCGTTGATACGGTTCATCACTTCAATGACAGAAAGTTTGCGGGCAATGGTAAACACGACTGAACATACTTCATCCGTCAATACGGAGCGGCGCCAGCATCATGCTTTGCGCGAAATTTTCCCTGAGGCTTGCCGGTTCATTACGCCGCTGATTGAAAGCGCCGATAAAGTCTTGGGTGTATCGGGTTTTTCACTGACACACACGCTGAAGGAGCGTTACCCGGAGCTTTCGGCAACCGAGGTTCAGGTGCTGGTGGTGACGATTCAACGATTGCACCGCGAGGGGCGTTTGCACGATGTGCAGTAAGCGGTTTTGATGCTGCGCAGTTGCGATATTTTTTGCAACGTCGTCGATAACTATGGCGATATTGGTGTTTGCTGGCGCTTGGCGCGCCAGTTGGCAAATGAGCAGGGGCTGGCCGTGCGTCTGTGGGTGGATGATGTGGCGAGTTTTGCCAAGCTGTGTTCGGCTGCGGACGCGGATGGTGAGGTGCAGCAGTGTCGTGGTGTGACGGTGTTGCATTGGCGCGCTGATGCCGATTGTGTTTTGCATCCGATGGCTGATTTGGTAATTGCCGCTTTTGCCTGCCGTTTGCCGGATGGATATTTGCAGGCGATGGCAGCCCTGCCGGTCGCGCCGGTTTGGGTGAATCTGGATTATCTTTCTGCGGAATCGTGGGTCGAGGGCTGTCATGGTTTGCCATCCCCCCATCCAAGTTTGCCGCTAACTAAATATTTTTTCTTTCCCGGCTTTACTGGCAAAACCGGCGGTTTATTGCTGGAGCACGACTTATTGCATCGTCGTGATGAGTTTATGCAGGATGAGGCTTTGCAAAGTCGATTCTGGCAAGCGCTGGGTATGACAGTACCGGCGAGTAATGTGCTGAAGGTTTCACTTTTTGCTTATGAGAATGCGGCGTTGTCCGGTTTGTTTGAAGCATGGTCTGGTGGTGAGCGAGATGTGCTGTGTTTGGTACCCGAAGGTCGGATAGTGCCGCAAGTGGGGACATATTTCGGGACAGAGCCAATATCGGGCGGGCAATATGTTCAGGGACGGTTAACAGTGCGTGTTTTGCCTTTTGTTGAGCAAGAGGCGTATGACGCTTTACTGTGGGCGTGTGATTTGAATTTTGTGCGCGGCGAGGACTCGTGTGTGCGTGCGCAATGGGCGGGGAAGCCGTTTGTTTGGCAAATTTATCCGCAGCATGACGCGGTGCATTGGGATAAATTAAAGGCGTTCCTTGATCTTTACGGTCAAGGGATGGGGGTGCGGGCTGGTTTGGCTATGCGAAATTTCTGGCAGGCATGGAATGCGGAGGATGGGGCGGGGGCAGCTTGGCCAGAGTTTGCCGCCGCACTAGGGGAACTTGAGGCGTATGCACCGTGCTGGTCGGAGGGTTTGGCAAAAAACAATCTGGCGTTGAATTTGCTGGATTTTTGTCTGGAAATGGGTAGAATGCGCGCCTTCAAAATTGAGGGGCAGTCATCATGAAAACAGCACAAGAACTTCGCGCCGGTAACGTCATTATGGTCAGCGGCGAGCCTATGGTTATTCTGAAAGCGGAATACAGCCGCTCTGGCCGTAACGGTTCCGTGGTCAAGATGAAGATGAAAAATCTGTTGACCGAGCAAGCGAAAGAAACCGTTTACGCAGCCGACGACAAGTTCGACCAGATTATTTTGGATCGCAAGGAATGTTCTTATTCCTACTTCGCCGACCCGATGTATGTGTTCATGGACACCGACTACAACCAATACGAGATCGAAGCCGAATGCATGGGCGACGCGATCAACTACATCGAAGACGGCATGCCTTGCGAAGTGGTGTTCTACAACGAGAAAGCCATCTCGGTTGAGTTGCCTAACACCATCGTGCGCGAAGTGATCTATACCGAGCCAGCTGTGCGTGGGGATACTTCCGGCAAAGTAATGAAGCCAGCCAAGATCAACACTGGTTTTGAGTTGCCAGTTGCAGCCTTCATCGAAATCGGCGACAAGATCGAAATCGACACCCGTACCAACGAGTTCAAAAAACGCGCGTAATTTTTGCGCTCTTCGCTTAAAAGCCAACCTTTGGGTTGGCTTTTTTGTTTGGAACATTCCAGTCAAACTGGGACAATCTCCCTTTAGCTTAATCTCACGAGGCAGATATGCTGAGTTACCGTCACGCTTTCCACGCGGGCAACCATGCCGATGTGTTGAAGCATTTCGTCGAGTTGCAGTTACTGCATCATCTGGCGCAGAAAGAAAAACCGTTTTGGTACATCGACACGCACGCTGGTGCCGGTTGCTACGAGTTAGATAGTGCCTACGCGGCGAAAAATGCGGAGTTTGAAAGCGGCATCGCGCGCTTGTGGGATGCCGCTGACTTGCCGGTGGCATTGGCGGAGTATGTGGCGTTGATTCGGCAGATCAATCCCGACGGAGCGTTGCGTTTGTATCCCGGTTCACCATTGGTGGCTTTGCAAATGCTACGCGGGCAGGATCGGATGCGTTTGTTCGAGCTACATCCGACGGACAACGAAATTTTGCAGCAGAATTTTTCCGGTGAAGGCGCGCGCGTGTTGATGCAGCAGACAGATGGCTTTGGCGCACTGAAGGCGTTATTGCCGCCACCGCCGCGCCGGGCACTGGTGCTGATTGATCCACCGTATGAAGAAAAGCAGGATTATCAGCATGTGCCGCAAGCTTTGCAGGAAGGATTGCGCCGCTTTGCCAATGGCACCTATGCCGTGTGGTATCCGCAGTTGCAGCGCGCCGAAGTGGCGCAGATGGTGCAGGCCATGAAACAGTTGCCAGTGAAGAGCTGGCTACACGTCGCCCTGACGGTGCAACAACCCTCAGCCGACGGTTTCGGTATGCACGGCAGCGGGATGTTTGTACTTAATCCGTCATGGACTTTGCATGGCGTGTTGCAGATGGTAATGCCGGTGTTGGTGGAACGACTGGGGCAGGATGTAACGGCAAATTATTTGTTGGAACAACAGGCTGCTTAACCCAATATTTCACAGGCCAGAGGTGGAAAATTAATTTCCGTGCTACGGGTGAATATCGCAATTTTTAATTGGGGTTTGCTGAAGTCTCGGGATAGCACGGTTAAATATTCTGGCTAAGCCAACTTGTATAATCGCGTAGCCGTCATGGGCTGTAATTTTCGGGATAATGCGCGCAATCATTTTTATTCAGCGGGGATGTTTATGAGTCATACATGGAAATTTTTCCGTTCCGGCGGCTTCGATCAAGTACAGGTGGATAGCGGGGCCGATTTGCTGGCGTTGCGCGAGCTGGATCAGAAGCTCTGGGTGGCGTTGAGCTGTCCGACGCATGGCATTGAATTTGATGCGCGCACGCTGGCAATGATTGATTCGGATACGGATGGTCATGTGCGAGCCAACGAGATTTTGTCGGCTATTGAGTGGATAGGTCGGCTAGTCAAGAATTCGGACGGCTTGCTGTGCGGTAGTGACCGTATGGCATTGGTCGAGCTCGACGACAGTACGGAAGAGGGCGCGCAGATATTGGCTTCTGCTCGGCACATTCTGAAGAGCTTGGGCAAGGCCGAAGCGACGGAGATTACGCTGGATGACATGGCAGATATCGAGAAGTTTGTCGCTGCGCTGGAGTTTAACGGCGACGGGGTAATTTCGGCCAAGCAAATCGGCAACGAAGCTTTTCGGGGCGCGGTCGAAGACATCATCAAGTGCGCTGGTTCGGTGGTGGACTTGAGCGGCGAAGCGGGTATCAACGAAGAAATCGCCGGAAAGTTTTTTGGCGAAGCGAAAGCCTATTCCGAGTGGTATGCGGCAGGGGAGGCGGATGCGGCAGTGCTGATGTTGGGCGAGCATACCGAGTCTGCTGTGGCGGCTTTTCATACCGTTAAAGATAAGGTGAGCGACTATTTCACACGTTGCCAATTGGCAGCTTACGACGCGCGCGCTGCTGTGCCGTTGAGTCGTTCTGCCGAGGATTACCAGTTGCTGGCGGGGCAGACTTTGTCCAGCGCTACGGCGGAAGTGGCGGCGTTTCCGCTGGCCATTGTTGCGGCGGGAAAGGCGTTGCCGCTGGGGGATGAAATCAATCCCGCATGGCAAGCCAAAATTGCGGCACTGCACGCGCAAGTGGTCGAACCTTTGCTGGGGCGCAAAAAAAGTCTGACCGTGGCGGAGTGGGCGGATTTGTGCGGCAAGATGACGGCATTTGAGACATGGCAAACAGCCAAGCCTGCTACCAGTGTGGAACAACTAGGTGTTGCTCGTGTGCGCGAAATACTTTCATCCAGCACTAAAAATGATATCGATAATCTGATTGCCCAAGACAAGGAAGTTGAGGTCGAAGTAAAGGCGATTCGCTCGGTCGAACGCTTGTTGCGTTACAACCGCCATCTGGCCGAACTGGTTAATAACTTCGTTTCCTTCCGCGATTTTTATTCGGGAAAGCGCAAGGCCATTTTTCAAGTGGGTACGCTGTACCTCGACGGGCGCAGTTGCGATTTGTGTGTGAAAGTTGAGGATGCTGCCAAGCATGCCGGTTTCGCCAATATGAGTGGAATTTGCCTCGCTTATTGCGAATTGGTACGTAACGGCGGTGCGGAAAAGATGACTATCGCGGCGGCATTTACAGCGGGTGATTCCGACTTCCTGATGGTCGGGCGCAACGGGGTGTTCTATGATCGTGCTGGTAACGATTGGGATGCCAATATCGTGCGTATCATCGATCACCCAATCAGTATTCGTCAGGCATTCTGGTCGCCTTATAAAAAGCTGGTCAAGGTTATCAGCGAGCAAATGCAGAAACTGGCCGCATCGAAAGCTAGCTCATCGGACGACAAGCTGATCAATGCCGCGTTGGATCACAGCAAGGCGGTAGTCGCGGGACAACCCGCGCCTGCGCCCAAGCCCCCTTTTGATGTGGGTAAATTTGCCGGTATTTTTGCCGCCATCGGTTTGGCAATTGGTGCTATCGGCGGCATCCTTGCATCAATAGTCAGTGGTATTCTGGGATTGAAATTCTGGCAAATTCCGTTGGCGCTGATCGGGTTGATGCTTTTGATCTCTGGCCCTTCAATGGCGATGGCATGGTTCAAGTTGAAACGCCGTAATCTCGGTCCGATTTTGGATGCGTGCGGCTGGGCGATTAATGCGCGGGTGCGAATCAATATTCCATTTGGTACTTCGCTAACAGGTTTGGCAGATTTGCCGCAGGGCGCTAGCCGTTCCATGATTGATCCTTATGCCGAAAAAACCGCGCTCTGGCCGTATTACTTGATGATCTCAGCAGGTATCATTTCGCTGGCTGGGCTTTGGTATTACGGAATCTTCGGCTGAAGATGACATTCAAGGAAAGCTGTATCCGCTGCCCGCGACTGGCGAAATTTCTCGCTGAAGTTCGTGTTTCTCATCCGCATTACCACGCGTTGCCGGTGGCCTCGTTTGGTGCGCCCGCCAGCCGATTTTTGATTGTTGGCTTGGCACCCGGCATGCATGGGGCGAATCGCACCGGACGACCATTTACTGGTGACTATGCCGGTGATTTGTTGTACGGCACATTGCACAAATTCGGATTTGCTACGGCAGCACAGCCGCTGGATGGCAATTTGCAAGCCAATCCTGCCTTGCACCTGCAAGGTTGTCGTATTACCAATGCGGTGCGCTGTTTGCCGCCACAAAACAAACCGGAGCCTAGCGAGATCAAAGCGTGTAATGGTTACCTGATTGATGAGTTGGCGGCTTTGCCGGACGCTGCGGCGGTGATGGCACTCGGCACGATTGCACATCAGGCGGTGTTGACGGCTTTAGGTTTGCGCAAAAGCAGTTTTCCGTTTGCGCATGGCGCGCGCCATGTGTTGAGCGACAGCATCACAATGTTTGATAGCTACCATTGCAGTCGTTACAACACCCAGACTCGCCGTTTGACTCCAGCGATGTTCGAACAGGTAGTGAGTGATGTGAGCGGTTTTCTCGGGTGCGCGCAGGGTGAGCACTGAGCCATTTGATCCCAAGCCAATACTGGACGGCTTACCGCTGTTGCCCGGCGTATACCGCTATTTCGATGCGCAGGGTGCATTGCTTTATGTTGGCAAAGCCAAGCAACTTAAAAAGCGGGTCTCATCCTATTTTCAAAAGACAAATATTTCGCCGCGCATTCGACTCATGGTTGGTCGTATTGCGCGTATTGAAACTACTGTCACGCGCAGCGAAGCCGAGGCGTTACTACTCGAAAATAATCTCATCAAATCGTTGCGACCACGCTACAACATCCTGTTCCGCGACGATAAGTCTTACCCGTATATTGTGCTGACTGGGCATGACTTTCCCCGGCTGACCTACTATCGCGGCTCGCCCAACAAAAAGCATCAGTACTTCGGGCCATTTCCGAACTCGAATGCAGCCAAAGAAAGTATTCAACTGCTGCAAAAAGTATTTCGCATTCGCACCTGCGAAGATAGCGTGTTCAACAATCGTTCGCGCCCCTGCCTGCTGCATCAGATTCACCGCTGCACCGCGCCGTGCGTGAACCTGATCTCGGCTGAGGATTACCGTGGCGACATTCGCAAAGCAGTGCTGCTGCTGAACGGAAAACATAACGAAGTCGGACAAATGCTGCGCGACGCGATGGAGCGTGCCGCTGCCGCAATGCGTTACGAGCAGGCTGCCGTGTTGCGCGACCAATTGCGCGATTTGCATACCGTACAGCAAAAGCAATTTGTCGAATCGACTGGGGATGCAACTGATGCCGACATCATTGCCCTAGTGCAACAGGATGGTGCGACTTGCGTCAATCTGGCGATGGTGCGCGGCGGGCGGCATTTGGGGGATAAAAGCTTTTTTCCCGATCATGCCGAAGAGTGGGCGGCGGAAGAAATTATGCAGGCCTTCATTGCGCAACATTACCTTGAGCGCAGTGTGCCATCCTTGCTGATTTTGGCCGTGGCCAATCAGGATGAGACGCTGGCGCAATTGCTCAGCGAGCAGGCTGGGCATCCGGTGCGTGTCGTGCAGGGCTTGTCGGGCGAGCGCAAACAGTGGCTGGAAATGGCACAGCGCAACGCTGTATTGGCCTTGACTCAGCGCTTGGCGCAGCAGGGCGGGCAGCGGGCGCGACTGGAAAAATTGCGCGAGTTATTGGCGTTGCCCGAATTGCAGCGTATCGAATGTTTTGACATCAGTCACACCATGGGCGAAGCGACTGTCGCATCCTGTGTTGTGTTCGATGAGCAGGATATTCGTCCGCCGCAATATCGCCGTTACAACATTACCGGCATCACACCAGGCGACGATTACGCTGCGATGCGCCAAGCGCTGCACAAGCGCTACCAGAAGCTGACGCAGGGAGAGGGTGCGCGTCCCGACTTGCTGTTGATCGACGGCGGCTTGGGGCAACTCCATGCCGCGCAGGCGGTGATGGCTGAGCTTGGCTTGAGCGATTTATTGCTGGTGGGTGTCGCAAAAGGCGAAGAGCGCAAGGCAGGCATGGAGCAACTCATTTATGCCGATGGCACGGCACGGCGGTTAAATAGTGATAATCCCGCGCTGCATTTGATTCAGCAGGTACGCGATGAGGCACATCGTTACGCCATTACCGGCCATCGTGCCAAGCGCGGCAAAGCCCGTGTTGCTTCCTCGCTGGAAGAGATAAGTGGTATCGGCGATAAGCGGCGGCGCAATCTGCTTACGCATTTTGGTGGTCTGCGCGAGGTGGTTCAGGCCAGTGTCGAACAGCTGGCCGAAGTCGAAGGAATTAGTAAAGCGCTTGCTGAACAGATTTATCAGCAGCTACACTGAGCGCATGTTCAATAACATCCCCAATTTGCTCACCTGGCTCAGAATTCTGCTCATCCCAGTCTTCGTTGTTATCTTCTATTTGTCCGATGCAACTTTGCCTCCGGCTAGCAAGAATTTACTGGCCACGTTAGTGTTTTTGCTGGCGGCGGCAACCGATTGGTTGGATGGCTACCTCGCGCGCAAACTCAATCAAACATCGGCATTTGGTGCGTTCCTTGATCCGGTAGCGGACAAATTAATGGTGGCCGCAGCCCTGATTTTGCTGGTTAAGCTTGGACGTGCCGACGCGATTATTGCTTTCGTGATTATTGGTCGTGAAATCACCATCTCCGCGTTGCGCGAATGGATGGCAAAGTTGGGCGAGAGCAAGAGCGTCGCAGTATCGATGCTGGGTAAGATCAAAACCACATTCCAGATGATTGCCATTCTGCTGCTGCTTTATCACGAAACACTTCTTGGCGTGAGTTGTCAGGCACTCGGCTCGCTGCTGCTCTATCTGGCCGCGCTGCTGACATTGTGGTCGATGGGTTATTACCTCATGCTAGCCTCTCCGCAATTTAAAAAACGCTGAGCGAGTTACCCCTCATTTTTTGTTGCGCTCGAATTGAATCGAACTCCGAATGAATGTGGCGATGCCACCCCGTAAAACGGCGTTCCGAACCCCGCTGCAATCGCGTGAAATCTCAGCGTTAAATCACTTACATAAAAAAACCCGCAAAGCGAATTGATTTATCGGGCTGCGTCTGTATAATGCGCAGCCTTCGGGGTGTAGCGTAGCCTGGTAGCGCGCCTGCTTTGGGAGCAGGATGTCGGGAGTTCGAATCTCTCCACCCCGACCAGGTTCTAGTAATTTAATAATAATTACCCAAGAAAAGAATTGTGCCCGTAGCTCAACCGGATAGAGCACCAGCCTTCTAAGCTGGGGGTTACAGGTTCGATTCCTGTCGGGCACGCCAGTGTCGGACAAAAAGTTCAGTGGTGGCTGTAGCTCAGTTGGTAGAGTCCTGGATTGTGATTCCAGTTGTCGTGGGTTCGAGTCCCATCAGCCACCCCAAGTTTTAACTGCCTACGCCGCCTTCGCGGCGTTTTTTATTTTGTCCGCGACAGTTTGTCGCTATGGACACCGACGCACTTCAAGTGCGAAACTCGCCGACACTTCTTTTTTAAGAAAATTGAATGTCGCATTCAAAGCGATCAATAACTATCTTTGGCATGATGATCCCGCTGATTTTCTGCGGCCTGATGCTTTGGGTTGGATTTGCTGCTCATGCTGATACATTAAGAGTGTCGCTACTGACCAGTGACACATCTTTACCCTACAAGCAACTTTCCGATGCGCTGGCCGCGAATTCGAATCAGGCAGATAGCTCTTTTCGTATTGTGGCTCCGGGCGAGCCTCACGACTTGCGCGTGGTCGCGGGCGTGAAAGCGCTGGATGCGGAGTTGAATGTTGTCGGAAAACCGATTCTTGCATTAATGCTCCCACAATCTGGCTATCGGGCTTTGGTGCGTTCGCATCAGGGCGAGGTGGCTTCGTCTGCGGTATTTTTGGATCAGCCGCGCGAGCGGCAAATGAAATTCATTCGGACGGTATTTCCCGCGATACGTAAAGTTGCCGTGCTGTATTCACCGGATGGAAAAGACAATATTTCCGCATGGTCGGCAGCGGCGAATGACTTGGATCTGACGTTGATAGCACGCCCTGTGGCTGCGCCGGAAGCTTTATTTTCGGCGCTGGAATTCGTGTTGGATGACGCGGATGTCCTGCTGGCTACGCCAGACAATGCCATCTACAACAGCGGCTCGATACGTAATATTTTGCTGACCAGCTATCGCTGGCGTGTACCGATGATCGGTTTTTCGCAGGGCTATGCCAATGCGGGTGCAGTCGGGGCGCTGTTTTCCACGCCAGAGCAGATCGGGACTCAGGCGGCAGAATTGATTGCTACATATGCACAAACGGGCAAGTTGCCTGCGGCTGAGTTTCCACGAACTTATGAAGTGGCGATCAATTATCAGGTGGCACGGTCTTTGGGATTGAACATTCCCGCAGCCGAGGTGATTAAGCAGCGCATGAGTGCGGCAAAGGGGGGAGCGCGATGAGACGTAGGGGGATTGCTCGACAAATGGCATGGTTAACGTTGTTGCCAATGTTTTTGCTAGTGTTGTTGATGGAGAGCTACTTTATTCATGAGCGCTTTTCCGATATTGATCGCAGTCTGCTTGAGCGTGGAAGTTTGATTGCGCGACAGTTGGCGTCGGGGGCGGAATACGGTGTTTTTGCCAATAATCTTGATGCATTGACGGGGTTAGCTGGCGCAACGCTACGCCAACCTGACGTTCGGGGTGTGGCGATTTTGGATGCAGCTTCGCAATTGTTGGTGAAGAGTGGCGAAGTCACAGGCTCGTTGGCGGATGCGGCAGAGAATGCGGTCATCGCCTCTTCCACTTATCCAGGGTTAAAACCACCAGTGCGTTTTGAAGCTGAAGTCAGCATGATTACCCCTGTTCGCACAGATACCGACAGCCTTTGGATATATCAACCTATCGTACCGGCCCAAATTGATCTGGGTGGGCTGGATGGTGTTAGTGCCTCGCAACAAATCGGCGCGGTCATCATTGAGATGAGTCGTCAGCGTGGCGTAAAAGAAAAAAATAATTTGCTGGTACTTACGGTATTGACCACGCTGGTTGTACTGGCCATCGCGCTGTATCTGGTTTATCTCGCCAGCCGTTCAATTACGCGCCCGATACGTCGTTTGAGCGAAATTGTGCAAACGGTGGAACAGGGGGATTTATCGGCAAGAAGTGCTCTGCTAACCAATATTGACGAGCTACATGTGTTGGGTGGCGGGTTTGATCGCATGGCAGAGCAATTGCAGCATGAGCGGGAAGCGTTACAGGAAAGAGTCTCCGAGGCGACGCAGGCGTTGCGCGAGAAGAAAGAGTTAGCTGAATCGGCCAGCCAAGAAAAAAGCCGCTTTCTTGCTGTCGCTAGCCATGATTTACGTCAGCCATTACATGCGTTGGGTTTGTATATCGCCGACTTAAAGCGTAAATCGCGAGATGGAGAACTATTTGATATTGCCGTTCAAGCCGAGCAGTCAGTGGACTCTTTATCAAATTTGCTCAATGCCCTGCTCGATATTACGCGGCTGGATGCGGGAGCGATTGTGCCGCAATTGCAATCCTGTGATGTTCCTTTCATGTTGGAGAGAATTGCTACGGATGCGCAGTTGCTGGCGAGAATGAAGGGCATTGAATTGCTTATCCGGCCATATCGCGGTTGCGTACACAGCGACCCGATGTTGCTGGAACGCATTCTGATGAACCTGATTAGCAATGCGATTCGTTACACCCATGCGGGCGGTCGTGTGTTGGTGGCATGTCGCAAACGCGGCACGCAGTTGCGTATCGAGGTGCGTGATAACGGTGTTGGTATTTCCAAGTTGGATCAGCAAAACATTTTCCGTGAATTTTTTCAGCTATCCCAATCCCCGCTTGGCGGACGCAAGGGGATAGGACTGGGATTGTCCATTGTTGATCGTTTAGCTAAATTGCTGGATCACAAACTGACACTTGACTCGGCACCTAATCGGGGCACGATGTTCGCTGTGGAAGTTCCGTTGTCATCGGTGCGTCATACGGTAAAAGAAGTTCAGCCGGAAGCGGCGGGAGAGGTGGTCGCAGATTACGGGCTCAGTCGTTTGCGTGATCGGCGGGTGCTGGTGGTGGACGATGATGAAATGGTGCTGATGGGAACGGCTGGTCTGCTCACTTCATGGGGGTGCGTAGTGGATAAAGCACTTTCTATCCAGCAGGTCACCGAGATGCTTGATGAGGGTAAGCAGTGGGATATTCTGGTTAGCGACTGGCAGCTTGAGGGCGGTGTCAGTGGTATGGATGTGATCTCTGCGGTGCAGCAAGGGCTCAAAGCGAGTACGCCCTGTATTTTGGTTAGTGGCGACACCAGTCCGGCAGTGTTGAAGCTCGCCAGCGTTGGTGGGCATCATTTGTTACACAAACCGGTCAAGCCGGCCAAATTAAGATCAATTTTGGAGCATTTGCTTGACGGAAAGTGATGATCTAGCTGATTTTATTTCCATTCAAGGTTGAGCTTTGCTACAATGCCGCGCGTTTTGAGATGGGCTTCGAGCCCGTTTTTTATTTGTGGGGCAGAAAATGGATGTGGTAAAGCTGGTTGAGACCACGGTTGCGGGTCTGGGGTACGAGTTAGTCGATCTGGAAAGATCGGGGCGCGGATTGATGCGCGTTTTTATCGACAAACCGGAAGGCATCATGGTTGAAGATTGCGAAAAAGTAAGCAATCAGTTGACGCGCCTGTTCATCGTCGAGAACGTCGACTATGACCGTTTGGAAGTGTCATCTCCTGGCTTGGATCGTCCTTTGAAAAAAGAAGAAGATTTCGTCAGATTTGCCGGTCAGCAGGTGCAGCTTAAATTGCGCATGCCGCTGAACGGGCGAAAGAATTTCGTCGGAAGCATCGGTGCGATGGTTGACGGGGTACTGTCGCTGGAAATGGATGAAGGGGTCGTCGGGATCGAGTTATCCAACGTGGATAAAGCACGTTTGGTTCCGGTATTTTGATCGCAGTGGTCTTTGGCGAAGTCCAGAGCATAAGTTACTAGTCGGAGAGTCGAGTATGAGTCGTGAAATTCTGTTGTTGGTTGATGCCTTGTCGCGTGAAAAAAACGTAGACAAAGAAGTGGTCTTTGGTGCGCTGGAATCCGCGCTGGCTTCCGCGACTAAAAAACGGTTCGAGGACGAGGCTGACGTGCGCGTCGAGATTAATCGCAACACGGGCGAATATGACTCTTTCCGCCGCTGGCAGGTGATGGACGACGAAACCTTCGAAACTCCAGACTTGCACATCAAGTTGGAAGAGGCGCAAAAGCGCGAACCCAACATCCAACTGGAAGAGTTCATCGAAGAACCGTTGGAGTCGATTGATTTTGGCCGTATTGGCGCGCAGGCTGCCAAGCAAGTAATTTTCCAAAAAATTCGTGATGCCGAGCGCGAGCAAGTGTTGAGCGACTTTATGGATCGTAAGGAACACCTTGTATCCGGCACAATCAAGCGTCTGGAGCGCGGTAATGCCATCATCGAATTCGGCAAAATTGAAGCATTGCTGCCACGCGAACAAATGATTCCGAAAGAAAATCTGCGCATCGGCGACCGCGTCAAAGCTCATCTGCTGCGTGTTGATCGCAATGCACGTGGCCCGCAAGTCATTCTGTCGCGTACCTCGAACGAACTGCTGGTCAAGCTGTTTGAATTGGAAGTTCCTGAAATCGAAGAAAAATTGCTCGAAATCGTCAGCGCCGCACGTGATGCGGGCTCGCGCGCCAAGATCGCCGTGTTGTCCCACGATCAACGTATCGATCCAGTCGGTACCTGTGTTGGCATGCGCGGTTCGCGCGTGCAGGGTGTCACTAACGAGTTGGCTGGCGAGCGCGTGGACATCATCCTGTGGGCTGAAGATCCCGCCACCTACGTTATCAATGCACTGGCTCCAGCCGAAGTCAGCAGCATTGTGGTGGACGAAGAAAAACACAGCATGGACGTGGTGGTTGAAGAAGAAAAGTTGGCGCAAGCCATCGGTCGTGGCGGTCAAAACGTGCGTTTGGCTAGTGAGCTTACCGGCTGGGAACTCAACATCATGACGGTTGAGCAGTCGAACGAGAAACACAACGAAGAGTTTTCCAAGATTCGCACCGAATTCATGAATCGATTGGACGTGGACGAAGAAGTGGCTGACATTCTGGTGCAAGAAGGCTTCAGCTCTTTGGATGAAGTTGCCTACGTTCCGCTGGAAGAAATGCTGGAGATCGAGTCGTTCGACGAAGCGACTATCGAAGAATTGCGTAGCCGCGCTCGCAATGCCCTCCTGACGGCGGCAATCGCCAAGGAAGAGCAAGTTGAACACGGTATCGAAGATCTACTCAAGATCGATGGTATGGATGAAGAAACGGCTCGCGCTTTGGCAGCCAAAGGGATTGCAACACAAGACGATCTCGCCGACTTGGGCGGGGACGAATTGGTTGAAATTACCGGCATGGACGCTGGGCGCGCCAATGCACTCATCATGACAGCACGGGCCCCGTGGTTTGCATGAGTTTGCAGGATTGAGGATTTAAAGGACGGTAATGGGAAAATTGAACGTAACACAATTCGCCACCGAGCTTGGCTTGCCGGTTTCTTTGCTGCTTGAGCAGCTAAAGTCGGCCGGTGTGAGCAAGACTGAAGAGTCTGATCTCATCTCCGAAAAGGATAAGGCGCAGTTGTTGGAACACTTGCGTGCCGCACATGGCGGAGATCGCGCGGCGAAGAAAATCACACTGGCTCGACGCGAAACAACCGAAATCAAAAAAGCGGACAGCACCGGTCGTGCGCGTACGATTCAGGTTGAAGTGCGCAAGCGCCGCGTCGTAGCTCCAACCGCAGCCGAAGTTGAAGTCAAACCCAAGGCAGTGGAAGAAAAAGTCGTCGCACCAGTTAAAGTGCTGGACGATCAAGAAATGGCTGCGCGTCAGGAAGAGGCTCGCTTGCAAGCCGAATTGGCTGCACGCCAGGCTGCTGAAATTCAAGCCAAGCAAGAGCGCAGCAAGCGCAAAACAGAAAAAGCTGCCGAGCCGGAAAAAGTCGAAGTCGTTGCCGAACAACCCAAAGTGGTTGCCGAAGTTGTTGCGCCCGTTGTTCCTGCGGCACCTGTCGCACCAGCCAAAGAGGCCGTGCCAGCTGCGGTGGAAGGCACGTTGCATAAACCCGCTATGGCTCCCGGCGACAAAGTTGAGCGTCCGGTCAAAAAAGCCAAAGTCGTGGCAGAAACCAAGGCGAGTCCTTGGGATGATAAAGGACACAAGAAACGCGCCCCCGTCAAAACCGGTGAAAAAACTGGAACGTGGACAGCCCCTGTGCGCGCACCGCGTCACGACAAGCACAGCAAGCATCCCGCTGCCGAGCAGGCTGCCCATGCTTTCTCATTGCCTACCGAGCCGATTGTTCACGAAGTTGCCGTGCCTGAAACCATCACTGTTGCCGAATTGGCGCAGAAAATGGCAATCAAGGCCACTGAGATCATCAAGGCTTTGATGAAGATGGGGTCGATGGTCACGATTAACCAAGTGTTGGATCAGGAAACCGCGATGATTGTGGTTGAGGAAATGGGACACGTGGCCAAAGCTGCCAAAGTGGATGATCCCGATGCATTCCTGACTGAAGAACACGAACACAAAGACGTTGTGCTGGAGCCGCGCGCTCCCGTCGTGACCGTAATGGGACACGTCGACCACGGTAAAACGTCTTTGCTCGACTACATTCGTCGTACTCGCGTCGCTTCTGGCGAAGCAGGTGGAATCACACAGCACATCGGTGCCTACCACGTAGACACCCCGCGCGGCATGATTACCTTCCTTGATACACCGGGTCACGAGGCGTTTACCGCCATGCGTGCTCGTGGTGCCAAAGCGACCGATATTGTGATTCTGGTGGTAGCTGCCGACGATGGCGTGATGCCGCAAACCAAAGAGGCAATTGCCCACGCTCGCGCTGGTAATGTGCCACTGGTCGTGGCAGTCACCAAAATCGACAAGCCCGATGCCAACAGCGAGCGTGTTAAACAAGAGCTGGTAGCCGAAGGTGTCGTGCCGGAAGATTGGGGTGGCGACGCGATGTTCGTTGAAGTCTCCTCCAAGACCGGGCAAGGTATCGATCAATTGCTGGAAGGCGTGCTATTACAAGCCGAAGTGCTGGAACTCAAAGCACCGCGTGTCGCCAATGCTAAGGGCTTGGTGATTGAAGCGCGTTTGGACAAGGGCAAAGGGCCGGTTGCCACCGTGCTGGTTCAATCCGGCACGATGAAGCGCGGTGACGCTGTTTTGGTTGGCTCCGTCTTTGGTCGCGTTCGCGCCATGCTAGACGAGACAGGCAAAACAATTACTGAGGCGGGGCCTTCCATTCCGGTGGAAATTCAGGGGCTATCCGAAGTGCCTGCGGCTGGCGAAGAATTGATGGTGCTGAATGACGAGAAACGTGCCCGCGAAATCGCTTTGTTCCGTCAGGGTAAATATCGCGGCGTGAAACTGGCTAAACAACAAGCTGCCAAGCTGGAAAACATGCTCGACCAAATGGCCGAAGGCGAAGTTCGCACCCTGTCTTTGATCGTCAAATCCGACGTGCAAGGTTCCTCAGAAGCGATTGCACAATCGTTGCAAAAACTTTCGACCAACGAAGTGAAAGTGAACTTGATTCACGGTGGTGTTGGCGCGATCTCGGAGTCGGACGTCAATCTGGCGCTGGCATCCAAGGCCATCGTGATTGGCTTCAACACGCGCGCTGATGCGGCTGCGCGCAAGCTGGCCGAGAGCTGCGGCGTGGATATTCGTTACTACAACATCATCTACGCGATGGTGGACGAGATCAAAGCAGCACTGTCCGGCATGCTGGCACCAGAGAAGAAGGAAAGCATTCTCGGTATGGTCGAGATTCGCCAAGTGTTTACCGTTTCCAAGATCGGCACGATTGCGGGTTGCTACGTGCTGGAAGGTCTGGTCAAACGCGGCTCGCGCGTGCGCGTATTGCGCAACAACGTGGTCTTGCACGATGGCGAGCTGGATTCGCTGAAACGCTTCAAAGATGACGTGAAAGAAGTGAAGTCCAACTTCGAATGCGGCTTGTCGCTGAAGGGTTACAACGACCTAGAAGTCGGCGATAAGCTCGAAGTGTATGAAATCGTGGAAGTGGCGCGCGCGCTGTAATGGCTAATTTCGCCAGAACAGATCGCGTGGCGCAGCAGATTCAGCGTGAATTGGCTGAACTGGTGCGCTTGGAAATCAGCGATCCGCGCGTCAAGCTGGTCACCATCACCGGAGTGGAAGTGGCGGCGGATTATTCCCATGCAAAGATATTCTTCACGCGGCTGGATGGTAAAAATGATGAAGCGCTGGCTGGTCTTGAACATGCGGGCGGCTATCTGCGCAGCAAGCTGGCGCGCAGCCTCAAGCTGCGCATCATGCCGCAACTGCACTTCACTTACGATGCCTCGGTTGAGCGCGGCAGTCACTTGTCGCAATTGATCGATCAAGCCGTATCCAGCGACCGTGATCTTGCGGGCGATCAATAAAAGGCATCATGGCGCGAGATTACCGTTCGTTGGATGGTGTTCTGCTGTTCGACAAGCCGCTTGAATTAAGCTCCAACACCGCACTGCAAAAGGTGCGCCACCTGTATCAAGCGCTGAAAGCTGGTCACACAGGTACGCTTGATCCGCTGGCGACCGGTTTGTTGCCAGTATGTTTTGGCGAGGCCACCAAATTCTCTACTGCGTTGCTCGATGCGGACAAAACCTATCTCGCTACCATGCGACTTGGGCGTACCACCACAACGGGAGATGCCGAGGGAGAGGTGCTGAGCGAATCACCTGTCACGACGAATGAGGCAGAGATCGCAGCCGTTCTCAAAACATTTACCGGTGAAATTAGCCAGATCCCCCCCATGCATAGTGCATTGAAACATCAGGGGAAACCGTTGTACGAATACATCCGGCGCGGTGAAACCATCGAACGCCAACCACGCCAGGTGACGATTTACGAACTCGAATCGCACGGATTTGACGGCACAGAATTAAAGATTTCGGTCAGATGCAGCAAAGGAACCTATGTGCGCACACTGGCCGAAGATATTGGCGCGGCACTAGGTTGTGGCGCGCATCTCACCGCTCTGCGGCGTACCGCCATTGCCCACTTTAAGTTGAGTGATGGCTATACGTTACAGGCACTGCAAGAAATGAGTGCCGAACAGCGTGATGCCTGTATCATGCCCGTCCCAAGCCTGCTGCCCGAAATGCCGCGTATCGAACTGGATCAGGTGCAGCTGAAACGATTCGCACAAGGCCAGCGTTTGGCACTAGACACCGACGCGCATCAAGGCAAAGTGGCCCTATTTTGCGAAGGGCGGTTTGTTGGCATGGGGCGCGTGGAAGGCCGACGTTTGTCGGTGGAAAGATTGCTGTCTGATGTTGCCAAGCAAGCTGCTTTGGCGACACCTGCGCAAGAACTTGCCGAATAAGCACTTTTATTCGGTATTTACATAGTTATGGGCTTGAGCTACCCGCCCGTTAAAGGGTAGAATGCCGCACTTTTTTTAGGAGAGTACAAACAAATGGCAAATACTGCTGCGCAGAAAGCGCAAATCGTTACCGACTTCCAGCGCTCGAAAAGCGACACTGGATCCCCCGAAGTTCAAGTGGCTCTGATCACTGCCCGTATCGCATACCTGACTGGTCACTTTAAAGACCACGCCAAAGATCATCACTCCCGTCGCGGCCTGTTGCGTCTGGTGAGCCGTCGTCGCAAGCTGCTCGACTACCTCAAGAGCAAAGACGATGCTGCTTATCGCACCTTGATTCAGCGTCTCGAAATCCGTAAGTAATTGAGTAACAAGCGGGTCGCATTAGCGGCCCGTGTTGTTTTACGGGGCTATTTATTGCGCGCGTTCGCGGCAAGTCATGTACAGAGAGGTCTATCTTGAGTCACTACAAAAAAACGATAACATACGGCAATCATCAACTCACATTGGAAACTGGCGAAATCGCCCGTCAAGCCAGCGGTGCAGTGATAGTTAGCTTGGACGACACCGTGGTGCTGGTCACCGTGGTAGGCAAAAAAGATGTCAATCCAGATCAGGACTTTTTCCCCCTGACTGTCGACTATCAGGAAAGAACCTACGCCGCAGGCAAGATTCCCGGTAGCTTCTTCAAGCGTGAAGGCCGCCCAAGCGAAAAAGAAATTTTGACCTCGCGTTTGATTGACCGTCCGTTGCGTCCGCTGTTCCCCGAAGGCTTCTACAACGAAGTACAAATCGTTGCGACCGTCATGTCTTCCGACAGCGAAATTGACTCCGACATTCCTTCGATGATCGGCGCTTCCGCAGCGCTGGCTATTTCCGGCATCCCGTTCGACGGCCCTATTGGCGCAGCTCGTGTTGGCTACGCTAACGGCCAATACCTGTTGAACCCGACGTTGACCGAACTGAAAACTTCGCAAATGGACTTGGTTGTCGCCGGTACCGACCGTGCTGTGCAGATGGTTGAATCTGAAGCGCAACAACTGTCCGAAGAAGTCATGCTGGGCGCGGTTGTTTTCGGCCACGAACAGATGCAAGTTGTCATCAATGCCATTAACGAAATGGCTGATGCTGTTAGCGCACCGGCATGGGACTGGACTGCCCCTGCCAAGGACGAAGCACTGATCGCCAAAATCTCCACATTGGCCGAAGCAGATTTGCAAAAGGCTTACGCGATTCGCTCCAAGCAAGCTCGCACCGATGCTGTCAACGCAATTCGCGCCAAAGTCATGGCAGAAGTGCTGACTGGCGACACATCATCAAACCAAGCCAACGACCTGTTCAGCACACTGGAAGCCAAAATTGTGCGCGGCCAGATCCTGAGCGGCGAACCGCGTATCGACGGTCGTGATACACGCACTGTGCGTCCTATCACCATCCGCAACGGCGTGTTGCCACGCGTTCACGGTTCCTCCTTGTTCACCCGTGGCGAAACACAAGCCATCGTGGTTGCCACACTGGGCAGCATGCGTGACGCGCAAAAGATTGACGCACTGCAAGGTGAGTTCACTGACCGCTTCATGCTGCACTACAACTTCCCACCGTACTCCACCGGTGAAACAGGCCGTGTTGGTACACCAAAGCGTCGCGAAATCGGCCATGGCCGTTTGGCTAAACGCGCACTGGTTGCCGTACTGCCTAGCGAAGAAGACTTCGGCTACGCCGTTCGCGTGGTTTCCGAAATCACCGAATCCAACGGCTCCAGCTCGATGGCATCCGTTTGCGGCGGCTGCCTCTCCCTGCTGGACGCTGGCGTACCACTCAAAGCACACGTTGCTGGTATCGCAATGGGTCTGATCAAAGAAGGCAATCGTTTCGCCGTGCTGACCGACATTCTGGGTGATGAAGATCACCTGGGCGACATGGACTTCAAAGTGGCCGGTAGCGAAGCCGGTGTAACCGCCTTGCAGATGGACATCAAGATCAACGGCATCACCAAAGAAATCATGCAAGCCGCGCTGACTCAAGCACGCGAAGGCCGCATGCACATCCTTGGTTTGATGAAGCAAGCCATGCCGGAAGCGCGCACCGAAGTTTCTGACTTCGCACCGCGCATGATCAAAATGAAAATCAACCCAGAAAAGATTCGTGACGTGATCGGCAAGGGCGGTGCAGTTATTCGCGCACTGACCGAAGAAACCGGCACCACAATCGACATCGACGACGAAGGCAACATCACCATCTCCTGCGTCAGCGGCGAAGCGGGTGAACTGGCCAAGAAACGCATCGAAGACATCGTTGCAGAAGTTGAAGTCGGCAAAATCTACGAAGGCCCAGTTGTGAAACTGCTCGACTTCGGCGCGCTGATTAACGTACTGCCAGGCAAAGATGGTCTACTGCACATCTCCCAAATCGCCCATGAGCGCGTCAACGCCGTGACTGATCACCTCAAAGAAGGCCAGATCGTGCGCGTCAAAGTACTCGAAGTGGACGACAAGGGCCGCATGAAACTGAGCATGAAGGCACTGATTCCTGCACCGGAAAAAGCAGCACCGGCAGCAGCAGAGTAATCAAAGCATCACCCAACAAAAAAGCTCCTTCGGGAGCTTTTTTGTTGGATATAGTTTTTGTCATTGCGATAACCAATCACTTGGCAGCTTGCTGCCTTAGTGAGATGGCTAGTTGTTTCATCAGGAGCAACGCAACTCGGCAATCCAGATGTCTTTATCAAAAATGCCTTTGACCAACTGGATTGCTTCGCTATGCTCGCAAAGACAAGCAACCCAACTGGATTGCTTCGCAGTGCTCGCAATGACAAGTAACTCAACTGGATTGCTTCGATATGCTCGCAATGACAGAATCCCACTGGGCTGACTAGTCGTTTTATCAATGACGGAGGTGAATAAATCAGCCTGCTGGAGATTCGCCAGCGTGACGATCTAACAGGGGAATAACGCGATTTCGTAAATCGCCCGGCAAGCCGGGCTCCTACACGAAATATTGGATTAACGCTTTTGAGCTATCCAGACTTTATGCACAACAGCTTGCTGCGCTTGATGATCTTTAGCGGGAAGGGAAGCGGCAGGGGATGCCACTGGTGTGCTGCTTTGCACGGCGGGGGTAGGTTGATTTTGCTGTGCAGACGGAACATTTGGAATCGGCACTGGCTCAGTATCG
This sequence comes from Gallionella sp., assembly GCA_028687335.1. GTDB lineage: Bacteria > Pseudomonadota > Gammaproteobacteria > Burkholderiales > Gallionellaceae > Gallionella. The sequence continues at coordinate 968 of JAQUAI010000004.1, read as the reverse complement.
TCGTCGTCTTCCTCATACATCGTGGTCGAGCGATTACCGTCATTGACCAAGCTTTCACGGCGCAATAGATAAGCATCGCGAATGTACTCATAACGATCAAGCACAGCCTCGTCTAATACCTTTTCCTGTTCGAGTAACTGGGTGCGACGATCAACCGCCTTGGTGATGTAAAGCTGATTGCGTGTCCGCATATGCGTTACGCGGCGCAGCTTGCTCGGACGACTATCAACGTAAAGCGCGGCACCGTCACGCACCGAACTTGGGCCGAGAATAGGCAGCACCACATACGGGCCGCTGCCAACACCCCAGAAGCCTAAGGTTTGACCGAAATCTTCATTGTGTTTTTCTAGGCGCGAAGTCACGTCCAGCAAACCGAATAAACCAAAAGTACTGTTAAAAATAAAGCGCGAACCATCCGATGCGGCCTGCTCAAACTTGAGTTGCAGCAAATCGTTTGCGGTAACGATGACATCATCCAAGTTGGAGAAAAAATTACTCACCATGATCTTGCCCGGCTCCGGCATCACTGCGTCATAACCCTGCGCAACCGGCTTCGCAACAGCCTTATCCACCGCATCATTAAAGCTGAACATCGAGCGATTAAAAGATTCCATCGGATCAGCTGGATTTTTTGCATGAGTTGAAGCACAGCCACCCAAGGCAAGTGCAGCGACCAGCAGAATGAGACGATATGCAGACATGATGTTAACTTGTTGAATAAATGTGAGGGCATTATAGACTCAGGCCGCAGTGATGAACAGTGCCGATCTATTGATTCTGACGGGGGTGTCCTGAATTTTGTGTAAACGGGGTTTCTCTACTGCTGCGGCATCCTATCTTCGAATTGGATAGTAAACCGATTTAGTGCTGACTTCCAATCTCGGATCGGCATCGTCCACTTCTTGCTGATGTTATTCAGCGCCAAGTAAAACAATTTCAGTAGCGACTCATCCGTTGGGAACGAGCCC
>JAQUAI010000003.1 GCA_028687335.1 Gallionella sp. | reverse complement strand
CATCCAACACGGTCTATTTCAGTTCAGCCAGTATTTGGGAAATCGCAATCAAGCGATCTTTGAATCGTGCGGATTTTGATTTTTCACCGGAGGATATTCACCGCCTTGCGCTAGATACTGGGTTCGCCGAATTGCCAGTGAAAGGGGAAGATTGCTATCCCTTGGTGAATTTACCTTGGCATCACCGTGACCCATTTGATCGATTGCTGATTGCTCAGGCACAGTCGATCCCAGCCTATTTGCTCACTACTGATGGTGTATTGAGCCAATACTCCGAGTTGGTCGTGCATTTGACACTGAAGCCCCAGTCAGTCTGAATCAAGCCCTAAGCCAGCGTCGGGCTTCGGATATGCATACGGCGCAATGCGCTTTGCTTATTGACACTTTACGATCTACGCCCACTCAGGTTGCCATTCTGCGGAAAATCGCTTTGGCATGATTCATGCGAGAATTGCGGCTGGGATTTTTTGAAATTAACTATTTTTCAGGTGTATTAATAAAGGACAAATGATGGAAGCGTTGTTGGTTGCGATTTTCGTTGTCGCCTATGCGGCGATTGCGCTGGAACATCCGTTAAAGGTGAACAAGAGCGTTCCTGCGCTGATTGGTGCGGGGCTGTTGTGGACAATTTATGCGATGTACGTTGGCGATGTAGGCGGACATTTGAACGAGACTTTGTCTGCGACTGCGCAGATTGTGTTTTTCCTGATGGGGGCGATGACTATCGTCGAGGTGATTGATGCACACGATGGTTTTGATGTCATCACTGACAAAGTCAAAACCACGCGCTTAACCACATTGCTATGGCTGGTTGGTCTGGTGACGTTTTTCCTGAGTGCGGTGCTGGATAACTTAACTACCACGATTGTGATGATTTCGGTGGTGCGCAAGTTACTGAAGGAGCGTGAAGACCGTTTGTTCTTCGCCGGTATTATCATCATCGCGGCCAACGCAGGTGGGGCATGGTCGCCGATTGGTGACGTGACGACTACGATGTTGTGGATCGGCGGTCAGGTCACTGCGCTGGCGATTATGGAAGGCGTGTTGTTGGCATCGCTGGTTAATCTGATTGTGCCGTTGGCGGTGGTTAGTTATCTCAATCGCGGCAAGCCAGTTATTCCGCCCGCCAAATCAGAGGTGGTTGAGGGTAATCCGCATTCCAATGTGTTTGAGCGAAACATGATGTTCTATTCCGGTATTGGTATTTTATGTGCTGTGCCGGTATTCAAAACCTTGACGCATTTGCCGCCGTTTATGGGGATTTTGTTCGGTCTGGGTTTGCTCTGGCTGGCAGGCGAGTTGCTTCATCGCAACAAGCCGGATGAGGCGAAGCAGCATCTGACTTTGGCGGCTGCTTTGCAGCGTATTGATATGTCGTCGCTGGTGTTCTTTATCGGTATCTTGCTTGCGGTGGCGACATTGGAGCACACCCATATTTTGGCGGGATTAGCACATTGGCTGGATCACACCGTGGGTAGTCAGTCGCTCATCGTGTTTATCTTCGGGTTGGTGAGTGCCATCGTGGACAACGTGCCGATGGTGGCGGCTGCGATGGGTATGTATCCGCTGGAGCAATATCCTGCCGACTCTTTCATTTGGGAGTTCATGGCATACGCGGCAGGTACGGGCGGCTCTATTCTCATCATCGGTTCGGCAGCGGGTGTGGCTGCGATGGGTATCGAGAAGATCGAGTTTTTCTGGTACGTCAAAAAAATCAGCTTACTTGCGCTACTCGGTTATATCGGTGGTGCGCTGGTTTATGTGGCCACCCATTAAGAGCGGGGGGCGCGAGCAAGTTAAAAAGCCCGACTAAGTCGGGCTTTTTTACGGCCTCGGGAAACAGATGCTGATGCGTGTTCCTGTACTGTTATTGCCTGAGTCGAGCTTGAGTTCGGCGTGATGTCGTTTGGCGATTTCCGCCACGATAGAAAGCCCAAGGCCGCTACCGCTTTGGCCGCTTCCCAATATGCGATAGAAACGTTCGAACACGCGCTCGCGGTGTTGCGGCTCGATACCGGGGCCGTTGTCTTCCACGCTTAGCTCGGCACCGCATTTTCCCTCGCTGACACTGATGGTGATGTGTCCGCCGTTGGGGGTGTAGCGGATGGCGTTGTCGATCAGGTTATTCAGCATTTCAATCAGGCTGGCGGCATCGCCTTGCATTTCGACGCGGGCGATTTCTTCGTAGCCGAGATCAATGTTTTTTTCCAGCGCAATTGGCACCCAGTTGATGGCGCATTCCTGAGCGAGTTGATTCAGGTTGAGCGCGGTAAAGTTTTCCGTACCTTGTCCGCCCGGCTCGTTGCGAGCCAGCACCAGCAGTTGGTTGACTAGGCGGATGCCGTGTTGCGTGCTGGTGAGGATGTATTCCAGTGCGTGTTGTTTGCGGGCTGGATCGGTTTCGCGCAAGGCTAGTTCGGATTGCGTTTTCAAGCCCGCAAATGGGGTGCGCAACTGGTGCGCCGCATCGGCAACGAAACGCTGTTGTACCTGTATGGCTTGCTTGAGGCGGTCGAGCAGATTATTTACGGCGTCAATCAGCGGGCGCACTTCGGCAGGAGCTTTACTGCCGTCAATCGGGCTGAGGTCGTCGCGTTGTCGGCTGGTGACTTCGTTGCGCAAACGTTCGAGCGGACGCAGACCTTGTTTTAGTCCGTACCACACCACGGCAAGGGCAATCAGCGTTAAGAGTAGTTGCGGGATAACGATGTTGGCGAGAATGCCGCGTATAAGCGCTTGGCGTTGTTGCACGGTTTCGGCGACATGCAATTGCAGTACACGGCCTTCGGAAAAATAAATGAGACTGACCATGCGCGTTTTTTCGCCTTCGCGTTCGCCATTGCTGAACAGTGGGTCGGTTCTTCCGCGCCGGTAGGAAAGTGGCCGTAGCGTGTTGCCGTCGCCAGCCAATTTTTTCCCTCGTTCGTCAGTGACGGTATATACCACGCGGTCTGGCATGCCTAGGTCGGTGCCGTCGGGTAGCAGCGGAACGACATTGAGCTTTTCATGGCCGCTCCCCAGTTCGAGTTGCGCGGCTATGGCGTTGGCTCGTTGCAACAACACCATGTCGTAAGGCTGGTTGGCATAGTTGATGGTGGCGAAATAGCCGACCACGGTGCTGATCAGCCAGAGCAGGTATAGCGAAATCAGCAGCCTCTGCATGAGGTAGCTGCGCAACGAGCGGATGTTGGTTTGCAAAGCGCGCCTCGGGCTGTGTGCGGGGCTAGCGCACCGCAGCGGGCAGGTTGTCGATCACGTAGCCTAGGCCGCGTATGGTGCGGATTGTCACCCCAGCGGGTTCGATCTTTTTGCGCAGGCGGTGGATATAGACTTCGATGGCATTGTTGCTGGCTTCTTCCGAGTAGCTGTAGAGCCGTTCCAGTAGCTGTTCTTTGCTGACCACCCAGCCGATGCGCGACATCAGGGCTTCCAGTACGCTGAGTTCGCGTGTGGTGAGTTCCAGCGTGGCTCCGCTGATGGCGGCGCGCCTGCCCACGCTGTCAAAGGTTAGCGCGCCGCAGCTGTAAACTGGATTGACACCGCACTGGCCGCGCCGGATCAAGGCGCGAACACGCGCTTCAAGCTCGGGTAGGCTGAACGGTTTAATCATGTAATCGTCGGCCCCTAGGTCTAGTCCTTTGACCCGGTCTCCTTCGGCATCGCGCGCAGTGAGGATGATGACCGGCACTTGCCGGTTGCTTTCGCGCAGGCTGCGCAATACGCTGAATCCGTCCATCTTGGGCAAGCCAAGATCAAGAATCACCAAATCAAAGGGTTGGTCGCCACTGAGAATAAGCTTGGCGGAGAGGCCGTCTCTCACGCAATCGACCGCGTAGCCGGATTGACGCATGGACTGGGATAGTCCGTCGGCAAGTACTTCATCGTCCTCGGCAATCAGGATGCGCATGATTTTTAGTGTCTCGCGGGTTGGGAATTTGAGCGGCATTCTAAGCGGTAGCGATGAATTATCCAAACCGAGAAAAGCCGCGATGCGCAATGATGTTTGCACCGCGTATCTTTGCTTGGCATACTCACTGCCGTTCCGCTTTCAACAACCGATTAGCCCGCCGCGATTGCCATGCAACTTACCCCGAAACATAAACAGTATTGGCGGAAAAATCTGCGCCTCACGGCGGGATTGCTGGCGATCTGGTTCGGGATTACGTTTGGGGTGACATGGTTCGCGCGCGAGTTGCAGGCGATCACTTTTTTCGGCTTTCCCTTTCCATACTATATGGCTGCGCAAGGGGCATTGCTGGTCTATGTGTTTTTGGTCGGGTATTACGCTTATCGCATGGATAAGTTAGACCGCGAAAACGGCGTGCAGGAAGATTTGTAATGGCCACCCCTAGTCAGTCGCAGTTTTTCTCTCTGCTCAAACGCTATTACTCGCTTTATACCGGCGGGGTCATTGGCTTTGTGGTCATGCTCTCCATTTTGGAGCAGATGGGGGTGCCCAATAAAATATTGGGTTACATCTTTCTGGGTGTCACGGTGTTGCTGTATGCGTCTATCGGGATATTGTCCAGAACGTCGGATGTGACCGAATACTATGTGGCGGGTAGGCGAGTTCCGGCGTTGTTCAACGGCATGGCGACCGCCGCCGACTGGATGTCGGCAGCGAGCTTCATTGGGCTGGCTGGTACGTTGTATTTGTCGGGTTACGAGGGCTTGGCTTTTGTGATGGGCTGGACCGGCGGTTACTGTTTGGTTGCTCTGTTTTTAGCACCATATCTGCGCAAGTTTGGGCAGTTCACCATTCCCGATTTTTTGGGTACGCGCTACGGTGGCGATTTCCCCCGAATGATCGGGGTGTTCGCCGCCATTTTGTGTTCCTTTACTTATGTCATCGCGCAGATATACGGGCTGGGATTGATCGTAAGCCGCTTTACCGGGCTGGATTTTGGGGTGGGCGTATTCGTCGGTTTGGGCAGTATTTTGGTGTGTTCATTTTTGGGCGGAATGCGTGCGGTGACGTGGACTCAGGTTGCGCAATACGTCATTCTGATTGTTGCTTACATGATTCCGGTGATCTGGCTGTCGGTGAAGCATACCGGTAACCCAGTGCCGCAAATCGCTTACGGTTATGTGCTGGAAAAAGTCGGCGCGCGCGAAAAAGTATTGAACGATCCGCTTACCTCGGAAGGCGCGAGCGAAGCCGAAGTTCGCGCTGTTTTCAAACAGCAGCAGACGGAAGCAGAGCAAGCTTTAAAAGCGCTTGAGACAGGTGGGGAGTCGTATCTTGCCGACGAGAAAAACAAACTAAGCGTCTTGATTGAGACGCTGAAATCTAATCCGAACGCCGATGCGGAAGAGATTCGGGCGGCGGAAAAACGCATGGCTGAATTTCCTGTGAATGCGGCCGCAGCAACAGTCGCTTGGCGAATGCAGGCTGAGTCGAATAAGGTCAAAGCCGAGCCAATCACGCCGCATGCCGAACCGTTTGCCGGAGAGGATGAAGAGGCCCGCGACAAAAAACGCAAAAACTTTCTGGCACTAGTGCTGTGTCTGATGGTGGGTACAGCGGCATTGCCGCACATTCTGATGCGTTTTTACACCACCACCTCGGTGAGAGAGGCACGGCAATCGGTGTTCTGGTCGTTACTGTTTATTTCGCTGTTGTATGTCACTGCCCCCGCCCTTGCGGTACTGGCCAAATACGACATCTACACCCTGTTGGTCGGATCGAGCTTTTCGGAATTGCCTAGCTGGGTTTCGGCTTGGGCCGCCGTGGACAAAACCCTGATGAGCGTGACCGACATCAACAAAGACGGCATCGTGCAATTGGCCGAAATTACCATCGGCGGTGACTTGATTGTGTTGGCGATGCCTGAGATTGCCGGGCTGCCCTATGTGGTCACCGCGCTGGTGGCGGCAGGCGGATTGGCGGCTGCTTTATCAACGGCTGACGGGCTGATGCTCACGATTGCTAATGCCTTGTCGCATGACTTGTACTACAAAATTATCGACCCGAAAGCTCCGACGCATCGGCGGCTGGCAATTTCAAAAAGTTTGCTAGTGGTTGTGGCGGTGTTTGCCGCTTACGTCACATCGCTCAAACCGGGCGACATTTTGTTTCTGGTCGGTGCGGCATTTTCGCTTGCTGCATCGGCATTCTTCCCCGCACTGGTCTTGGGTATTTTCTGGAAACGCGCCAACAAATGGGGAGCGGTTATCGGAATGTCGGCGGGCTTGGGGACATGCATGTTCTACATGTACATCACCTATCCATTTTTCGGCATCAATGCGCCGCTCTGGTGGGACATTAATCCCATCTCGGCAGGCATTTTCGGAATGCCAGTCGGTATCGCGGGTGTCATCATCGGGAGCTTGTTGACCAAAGCACCCAGCAAGGAAGTGCAGGACTTGGTCGATCATGTGCGCTACCCGCGACTCGCGGGTGATGCCGAGCAGCGCATTCCCTAATCGGTCATGTTCTCGGTCGAATTACTCGTCGTTAGCATCATAAAATCGCTCGTTGAGGTTGCCGGGCTATCGCTACTTGCGCAGGGAATCGTGGGACTTGCCGCAGGTAACGCGCGGGAGACGAATTTTGTTTACCGTATGTTGTGCGTGATTACTGGGCCCGTGTTGAAAATCGCGCGCGTTATTACTGGAGGGAAATTTACAGCCCGTCGCCTTGCTTTGTTCAGCTGGCTGTTTTTGTTCGTGCTATGGATCGGCCTGATCTATGCCAAAAGCTATGTGTGTCAGGCGCAAAACCTTGCCTGCATTCCGGCGGGCTGAGCCGCCAGCGTCTTTCTTTAGCGGCGGGGTAAAAACCGCTATACTGCGCGCCTTCAAAAAATGCGCTCGTAGCTCAGCTGGATAGAGTATTGGTTTCCGAAGCCAAGGGTCGTGGGTTCGACTCCCGCCGAGCGCACCAGTTTGCTATGAATGTGGGCACTCTTAATGAGTGCCCATTTTTATTTTAGGCGATGGTTTCGTTGTGGATGCCGTTGCTGTCGCAGCGAAGTGCATTACCCTGTGCGTGCCAATCACCCAATACCCAGCGTTCGCAAATGCGCCCGTCGATTTTGTGTTCATGGCGTGCGGGGCGGTGGGTGTGGCCGTGAATCAGACGCGGGTAGTGGTGAGTGCGGAGCAATGAGGCAACGGCTTCGTTGTTCACATCCATGATTGCGCTGTCTTTGGTTTGCTTTTCGGTCTGGCTACGCGCGCGCAATTGCGCGATGAAGGCTTTGCGTTCGGTTAAAGATTTGGCAAGAAACTGTTGTTGGAATGCGGCATCGTGGACGCTGGCGCGGTAGCGTTGATATTCCTCGTCGTCGGTGCAAAGGGTGTCGCCATGGCTGAGCAGGGTGGGGGTGCCATACAGGTCGATCATGGTCGGGTCTGGTAGCAGTGTGGCGTGGCAAGCTTGGGCTAACGCTTTGCCCATGAGTAGGTCGCGGTTGCCGTGCATTAGGTAGAGCTTTGTGCCTGTGTCTGCAATGTTGCGCAAGCACGTGATAACTTGCTGATGAAAGTCATCCCTTAAGTCGTCATCGCCTGCCCAGTATTCGAACAGGTCGCCCAAGATGTAGAGTGCTTCGGCTTGAGGTGCCCGTTCGTAAGCAAAGCGGTTGAATGCCGCCATGCTATCGGGTTCATCGGCATTGAGATGCAGATCGGAGATGAAGAGGGCGTGGGGCATGCTGGGATAGGGGATTGAGGGTTTCGTAAAAGCGGAGCCGCTGTTTTTCCTCAATCCTCAATCCTGTTATTTCAATCCTTATTGGACGACTTCAGCGCTGGTGATGATGACATCATCTACCGGAACATCCTGATGGAAGCCTTTACTACCGGTTCTGACTTTACGGATGGCATCGACGACTTCGGTACCTTCGATCACTTTGCCGAATACGCAGTAGCCCCAGCCGTCCTGACCGGGGTGGTCGAGGAAGTCGTTGTTGGTGACGTTGATGAAGAATTGCGCGGTAGCCGAATGCGGGTCGCTGGTGCGTGCCATGGCAACGCTGTATTGCGAGTTATGCAAGCCGTTGGCGGCTTCGTTTTTGATTGGTGCATTAACTGATTTTTGTTTCATGCCGGGCTCGAAGCCGCCGCCCTGAATCATGAAGCTTTTGATGACGCGGTGGAATACGGTGCCGTTATAGAAGCCAGCATTGACGTAGTCGAGAAAGTTTTTAACGGTGTTGGGGGCTTTTTCGGCATCCAGTTGCAGGGTGATGGTGCCGTGATTGGTATGTAGTTTGACCATGTTTTTCTTTAGTGGGGTTGATGAAAAGGAAAGGGGTGAAGCGCAGCACAGCAGCACGGCAAATAGCGTGAGAATTAAACGGTGCATCATCCTGCGGCTCCTTCGTAGAGTATTTGCCAGCGGTTACCTTGCTTGATCCAGTACTGGCGTTTTTTCATGCGGTTGGACAAATTGCTGCTGTCGTAATCCTGCTCGAATTCAACGACAGCCATATTGGGTTGCTCGGGGTAGCTGAATACGCTGATGTTGGACAACGCGACTTTGATCCAGCTTTTGCCGCTGTTGACGGCCTGTTTTTGCTTGGCCCATGCGGCGTAGTCCATCTCGCCGTTGTCGAAGTTGCGTGCGTAGTGTTTGAGATAGGTGGGCGTGTTGAGGCTGGCCCAGTCTTTTCGCCATTGATCCAGACTTTGCATTAGCGCATCGCGGTCTTTTTCGCTTTGCTCGTCACGCCAGTCGATTTGGCGCGTGATGACAACGGGCGTGATGCCGACTTGCAGGTACGGGGCAAGTTTGTCCAGATCGCTATTGGCTAGCACGACGCAGCCGTTGCTGGCGCGCGGTGGGCGACTGTAGGTGTTGCTAGGTGTGCCGTGCAGCCAAATGCCGCTACCGGTGCGATTGTTGCGTTTGTCCCACTCGTTCGGATAGCTAATCGGGTAGGCACCGTTACCGTACAGATCAGCCAAACCTTTTTTGGGCAGTTCGGCGCGGACAAAATAAACGCCGATAGGCGTGCGCTGATCGCCTTCACTCACTTTGTCGGTGCCCAGTTTGCCGATGGTGATGTAAAAGTCGGTGACGTAGCGCGGCTCGCCGTTGACGTTTTGGTAAACGAATAAGGTGGAGCGACTCGTGTCGACCACTAGTGCGTAACGCTGGGTATCGTCCAGTTGCCACAGCATGCGGGGAATGAGTTTGCTGTCTGGTTGCGACAGCACGCGTTGCAAGCGTACCCGCGCTTCATCACGCAAATCGTCGATCTTGTCGCGCGAGGCTTTGGCACCGCCGCCAATATCGTTCAGCTTGCCCGCGCGAGCCATGAGCAAGTCGCCTTTGACCAGTTGCGCGAGTTTAAAGTTGGGATTGCTGCGCAGTAATGAATCGACTTCATTCATCGCCAGATCGAGGCGATTGTTCTGGATGGCTTCCAAACTTTTGGCTAGCTTGACTTCTGTATCGCGCGAGTCGGGTGCGGCATAAGCCGCGCCGATGCACAGGCAGGCAGACAGCGCGACTGTGGCTTTACCCAGTGTCATATTAACGAGCGCGTTCCGCTGCGATCAACCATTGGTTGCCCGACTTCACCATCTCCAGCGTTTTGTTACCGGCGGTTTTCAGGTGGCTAGCACGATAAGTCTGGCGGAATGTCACGGTGGCGTGATTGCTGTCGCTAAAGCTGACCGAAGGATTTTCGATGCCGACTTCGATAGATTTGGGTTTGCTGATGCGATCTTCGCGCAAAGCTTCCCAATTGCCACGGCTTTCGCCATTGGGTGTGGCGAATTCGTCGGCATAGAAGGACAGATATTTCTTCACATTTTTGGATGACCATGCGGCAGCCCATGATTTCACTGCTTTGAGTACTTCGCCGTCATTCGCATCATTGCTGCTGCTTGCAACTACAGGTTTGGTTGTAGCTTCCGACTTGCTTGTCGCGACGGGAGTAGGACGTTTGCCGCGACCGAACAAGTCTTGAATCATGGCCAGCTTGGTTTGTGTTGCGGTGTTGCCGCGATCCAGTTGCAGTGCGCGGTCGTACGCTTGGCTGGCCATCTTGGCGTAGATGTCGCCCAGGTTTTCGTGTGCGGTGGCGTAGCTGGGATGGGTGCGAATGGCCATTTCAAGTGCGGTTTTAGCTTTGTCGAATTGACCTTGTCCAGCATATAGCACGGCAAGATTGTTGTACGGCTCCGGCAATTCCGGGTAGTCCTCGGTTAGCGAGGAGAAAGTTTTGATGGCATCGCTGGTTTTGCCTTGCTCGGTAAAGATCAAGCCTTTGAGAAAACGGGCTTGCGCATCTTTGGGTTTGTTGGCGAGGTAAGCGTTGACTTTGTCCAATGCGGGCCCGTGCTGGCCCTGTTTGAACAGCTTGCTGGCATCCTGAATATCGTCCGCGAAGGCAAAAGTGCTGACGCTCAATAGCAGTGCGCCAAAGAGCATCGCGGCTTGGTTGCGTAGTCGATTTTGCATAATTGTATTTCCTGAATGGCGCGTAATGAGCGCGGGTTTATTTCGTGAGGGGCGGATTCTACCAAATTAAACCTGTGTTTTCATGGAATGCGGACTTATTTACGAAGACGGCTACAGGCGGTTTTCGGGTAGAATCCGGCGCGTATTTTGACCGTTAATCCTGAATAGAGAAGCCCGTATGAGCAGTGTCGAACAAGCCGCCGTTTCCAACTTTATCCGCACGATTATTGATGCCGACCTGGCATCAGGTAAGCATCAAAGCATTGCGACCCGTTTTCCGCCCGAGCCGAACGGCTATTTGCACGTCGGCCACGCCAAATCTATCTGCCTCAACTTTGGCTTGGCGAAAGACTACAAGGGGTTGTGCAACCTGCGTTTCGATGACACTAACCCTGAGAAGGAGAGCGAAGAATACGCGCAATCCATTCAGAGTGATGTGCGCTGGCTGGGTTTTGAGTGGAACGGCGAAGTACGTTGGGCATCGGATTACTTCGATGCCTTGTACGATTTTGCCGTTGAGCTCATCAACAAGGGCCTAGCCTATGTGGACGACCTCACGCCTGAGCAGATGCGCGAATATCGCGGCACGCTCAAGGAAGCAGGCAAAAATAGCCCCAACCGCGACCGCTCGGTGGCCGAGAATCTCGATCTATTCACGCGCATGAAAAACGGCGAATTCGCCGACGGCGCGATGGTGCTGCGCGCCAAGATCGACATGGCTTCGCCTAATATGAATATGCGCGACCCCGCTATCTACCGCATCCGCCGCGCGCACCATATCCGTACCGGCGACAAATGGTGCATCTACCCGATGTACGACTACACTCACTGCATCTCCGACGCATTGGAAGGCATCACCCATTCCATCTGCACGCTGGAATTCGAGGATCATCGCCCGCTATACGACTGGGTGCTGGATAACATCACTATCCCCTGCCATCCGCGCCAATACGAATTTTCGCGGCTGGAGTTGCAATACACCATCACCAGCAAGCGCAAGTTGCTGCAATTGGTGAACGAGAAAAAGGTAAGTGGTTGGGACGATCCGCGCATGCCCACGATTTCCGGCATGAGAAGGCGTGGTTACACGCCCGAAGGTATCCGCGAATTTGCCAAGCGCATCGGTGTCTCCAAGAGTGCGAATAACGTCGATCTCGCGGTGCTGGAAGGTGCGATACGCGAAGACTTGGAGCTGCGCTCCCCACGTGTGATGGCTATCATCAATCCGCTTAAAGTCACCATCACCAATGCCGACGGCGCGCAGACGCGCGAAGCGGATTTCCACCCGAACGTGCCAGAGCTGGGCAAGCGTGTCGTGCCTTTCTCCAAAGATTTGCTGATTGAAGCTGATGACTTCGCCGAAGTACCGCCTGCTGGTTGGAAGCGTCTGACGCTAGGCGGCGAGATACGCTTGCGCCACAGCTACGTGATGCGTTGCGACGAGGTGGTGAAAGATGCAACGGGCAAAGTCATCGAGCTTAAATGCAGTATCGACCATGCCACGCTGGGTAAGAACCCTGAGGGCCGCAAAGTGAAAGGCGTTATTCACTTCCTGTCACGCGAACACGCGTTAGCGGCTGAGATTCGTCTGTACGACCGCCTCTTTAACGTGTCCGAGCCGGATGGCGATAAGGACGTGGATTTCTGCCAACACTTGAATCCGTCATCACTCACTGTCGTGCAGGGCTGGGTCGAGGCGAGCGTGAAAGATACCGCTCCCGAGACGCGTTATCAGTTCGAGCGATTGGGTTATTTTGTCACTGACAAATGCGACCATCAGGTGGGCAAGTTGGTGTTTAACCGCACTGTGACGTTGAAGGATTCTTGGGCGAAGGAATAATATGAATGACGTAATCGTAGAGCTGAACGAAGAGAAAAATAAATCGCTGAAATCGCTGACGCAAATCATTTACGTCCTGTATGCCCTGCACTTTTTTTATTTTATAACTGCCATCGTGGCGGTGATCGTCAATTATGTGAAGAAAGATGAAGTCGCGGGCACATGGTTGGAAAGTCATTTCCGTTGGCAGATACGCACCTTTTGGTATGGCTTGTTATGGGCGGGGTTGGGCGGCGTGTTTTTTGTGACACTGATCGGCATACCCTTGGCACTTGCTATTTGGTTCGCCAACTTCTGCTGGATGCTGTATCGCGTTATCAAAGGCTGGCTAAATCTCAACGACAACAAACCGATGTCTGTTTGATTGTCATTCCCGCCCTTCGACAGGCTCAGGATAAACCGCCCAGTGGGCAGGCAGGAGTCCGGCGGGAGTAATAAATAAGGCCGTTGGTTTTGTCCGTGCGATGCACGGGTTTTCTTTAATCATCTGGATTCCCGCTGTCGCGGGAATGACGGTAAAGGTGAAATTGCAGCATGTTAAAAATCTACAACACCCTCTCCCGCGATAAGCAAGACTTCAAACCCATCATCCCTAACACCGTTCGCATGTATGTATGCGGCATGACGGTGTACGACTATTGTCACCTCGGCCATGCCCGTGTGATGGTGGTGTTCGACATGGTGCAACGTTGGCTCAAGGCTAGTGGTTTTGAGGTGACCTACGTGCGCAACATCACTGACATCGACGACAAGATCATCAAGCGCGCTGCGGAGAACAAAGAATCCATCCATCAACTCACGCAACGTTTTATCGACGCGATGCATGAAGATGCGGACGCGATGGGCGTGCAGCGCCCTGACCATGAGCCGCGTGCGACCCAATATGTGCCGCAGATGCTGGAGATGATCGAGACTTTGGAAAAAAATGGCTTGGCGTATCAAGCCGCCGATGGTGATGTGAACTACGCCGTGCGCAAATTTAAAGGCTACGGAAAACTTTCAGGTAAGTCGCTGGAGGACCTACGCGCAGGTGAGCGTGTGGACGTGGCGACAGACAAGAATGACCCGCTCGATTTTGTGTTGTGGAAATCTGCGAAAGAAAGCGAAGCTGACGAAGTGAAGTGGGATTCCAAGTGGGGCAAAGGTCGTCCCGGTTGGCATATCGAATGTTCCGCGATGGGGTCTGAGTTGCTCGGCAATCAATTCGACATTCACGGTGGTGGTGCCGACTTGCAGTTCCCACACCATGAGAACGAGATCGCACAAAGTGAAGGTGCGCACCAATGCCAGTATGTGAACTACTGGATGCACAACGGCTTCGTGCGCGTGGACAACGAGAAGATGTCCAAGAGCCTTGGCAACTTTTTCACCATCCGCGAAGTGCTGAAGAAATACGATGCTGAAGTCGTGCGATTCTTCATTCTGCGTGCGCATTACCGCAGCCCTCTGAATTACTCCGACCAACATCTGGATGATGCAAAGGGGGCGCTGACCCGTCTCTACACGGCTTTGAAAGGCACGCCTGCTGAGGTTAAAGCCGTGGATTGGAATGAGCCTTATGCACAGCGTTTCAAAGCCGCAATGGATGACGATTTCAATACGCCGGAAGCTGTTGCCGTGCTATTCGACCTTGCCAATGAAGTGAATCGCAGTCAGTCGGAAGATGCTGTTAGTCAGCTTAAATCCTTGGCTGGTGTACTTGGTTTGTTGCAACGCAACGCACAAGATTTTTTGCAAGGCGAAGCCAGTGAAGGCGGGTTGGATGATATGGCCATTAATGCGCAGATCGAAGCGCGCATCGCGGCCAAAAAGGTTAAAGATTTTGCCGAAGCAGACCGCATACGCAAAGCCTTGCTCGAAGCAGGTATTGTTCTGGAAGATACGCCGCAAGGGACAAACTGGCGGCGCAGTTAAGTACTTTCAGGAGGAGTTTCGATGCGCTGGGAAAATGATAGGGAAAGCAGTAATGTCGAGGACAGGCGCGGTGCATCGGGTGGGCGGCGCGGCATGGGTTTGTTTGGCACGATTGCGGTGGCGTTGGTAGCAATGTATTTCGGCATTGATCCCGCAGTGGTGCTAAATCAGCTGGGCGGTATGCCGCAAGGTGCGCCGACTGAGCAAGTCGATCCCTCAACACGCAGCGCGGAAGAAAATCATCTGGCGAAATTCTCATCTGTCGTGTTGGGTCAAACGGAAGATACGTGGACGCAAATCTTTGCTGAAAACAACCGCGAATACGATATGCCAAAAATGGTGCTGTTCTCCGGTGCCGTGCAGTCGGGTTGCGGATCGGCGGAATCGGCGATGGGGCCCTTTTATTGTCCTGCTGACCAAAAACTCTATCTTGATCTTTCCTTTTTTGATGAGCTGCACAACCGCTTAGGCGCGAAGGGCGACTTTGCGCAGGCGTATGTCATCGCGCATGAGGTAGGTCATCACGTGCAGAACATGCTGGGCATCGCTCAAAAAGTTCACACTGCACAGCAGCGAGCTAGTCAGGCCGAGGCGAATGCATTATCAGTGCGTATGGAATTACAGGCAGATTGCTTGGCTGGGGTATGGGCGAATCGCACCAATCAGTCGCGCAACTTTCTTGAGCATGGCGACATCGAAAGCGCTTTGAGTGCGGCGGCGGGTGTCGGCGATGACCGTTTGCAACAACAAGCTCGCGGACACGTTGTTCCTGAATCATTTACTCACGGCAGTTCGGAGCAGCGTATGCGCTGGTTTTCCACCGGAGCGCAAAGCGGTGACATGAATCAGTGCAACACTTTTAAGGCGAGCTCGCTGTAAGCGCGGCAAGCCTCCGCGCCAATAGCAGGTAGAATGCGCGCTCTCTGAATTCAGGCTCTCAACATGGCTATCCAATGGTTTCCCGGACACATGACCTCGGCACGCAAAAAAGCGGCTGAGACGATGGAGCGCGCCGATATGGTGATTGAGGTGCTTGATGCGCGTGTGCCGGAAGCGGGCAGTAATCCGATGATCCGCGAGTTGCGCGAACATCGCCAGCGTCCCTGCCTCAAGCTACTGAACAAAACCGACCTCGCTGATCCCGCTGTAACCAAAGCCTGGCTGGCTTATTTCAACAGCCAAAAAGGTGTGAAAGCGGTTGCGCTTTCGTGCAAAAAACCGGGTGAGACCGCCAAGATTCCGTCGCTTTGTCTCGCGCTTGCGCCGCATCGCGGTACGCCGCTGAAACCGTTGCGAATGATGATTATGGGCATCCCCAACGTGGGCAAATCTACCCTGATGAACGCGCTACTGAAACGTCGCGTTGCTAAAGTAGGTGATGAGCCAGCGGTGACAAAAAGCCAACAGATATTGGCGTTGAACGACCACATGACGTTGATCGATACCCCCGGTTTGATGTGGCCGAAGATTGCCCACGATAGCGACGGTTACATGCTTGCCGCCAGCCATTCCATCGGACGCAATGCGGTGATCGACGAAGAAGTAGCGGCTTTTCTTGGCGACATTCTGCTGGAACGTTATCCCGAGTTGGTGAGTAAACGCTACGGCATAAGCGTTGCAGATATGGACGGTCATCACCTGATCGAAGCACTCGCCAAACGGCGCAGTTATCGTCTCAAGGGCGGTGATTACGATCTCGAAAAAGCCGCGTTGACCTTGCTGCAAGACTACCGCGATGGCGTGCTCGGACGCATTAGTCTGGAAACGCCGGAGACCCGCGCGGCGATGATGGCAAAAGTGATCGAGCCGGTTAAATCGGATGCCTTAAGTGCAGAGCCGGATCTAAATGACGAGGCGTAACGCGGCTTCGTCTCAACTGTTTTGTACCGAATCCACATTCACCTGTAGCCACCATTCCAGTAGCGCGAGATGCCATAACTTGCTGCCCTGAATGCGCGTCAGATGCGCCTCTGGATCGGCCAGTAATTTATCCACATAAGCACGTTGATACAGTCCACGTTTCAGACACGCTTCGGACTGCAAAATGGAGCGCATCTTTTCCAAAAAATCACCGCGCAAATATTTCAGCGCAGGCACGGGAAAGTAACCCTTGGGGCGATCAATGACCGCATCGGGAATGATGCCGCGCGCAATGGCCTTCAGCGGAAACTTACCGTCTTCTTCCAGCTTCAGTGACGGCGGCATGAGAGCCGCCAGCTCGACCAACTCGTGATCGAGAAAGGGAACGCGCGCTTCCAGTCCCCACGACATTGGCATGTTATCCACGCGCTTGACTGGGTCGTCCACCATCAGCGCAGTGACATCCATGCGGAACACCTGATCGAGAAACTCGTCCGCATGCGGGCGCGCCAGCTCTTCCGATACCCAAGCAGATGTCACATCGTCCACGTGATACGCCGGTGCCATCATCTCCAGATATTCGGCGTGGTCGCGGTCAAAATAATGCTGCGCAAAACGTTCCAGCGGCGTGCCGCACTCAGCTTCCATACGCGGGTACCAGAAATAGCCGCCGAACACTTCGTCTGCTCCTTGTCCCGCCAGCACCACCTTGACATGCGGTGACACTTTTTCACTCAACAGATAAAACGCGACTACATCGTAGCTTGGCATCGGCTCGCTCATTTGCGCAATGGCCTCCGGCAAGCGTGCCAGCACTTCGCTATTGGGGATGGCGAAACGGTGATGACGCGTGTTGAAATGTTCTGCCACGAGATCGGAATACTCGAACTCGTTTGCCTTTTCTTCACCAACATCCTCGAAGCCGATGGAAAAAGTTAGCAAATCATCCACGTGATCCGCCAGCAGACCGACCAGCAAACTCGAATCCAGTCCGCCCGAAAGCAACACGCCAACCGGCACATCGGCAGCCAAGCGGTGACGCTCCACCGCTCGCGTCATCACCGTGCGCGTTGCGGCCAGCCAATCTTGCTCGGAAATTTCAGCATCGGGGCGCATCGCATCCAGCGCCCAATAGCGGCGCAACATCACCTCGCCAGTCGCGGTGAAAGTCATCGTGTGTGCGGGCGGAAGTTTCTTGATGCCGCGTAATACTGTGCGTGGTGCGGGTACCACACTGTGCAGCGTGAAATGATGATGTAGCGCAACGGGATCGAGTTGCGTATCAACACCGCCGCCTGCCAGCAGTGCCTGCATGGTCGAAGCAAAGCGTAGCCGCGTGCCATCTAGCGAGTAATACAGTGGCTTGATACCGAAGCGGTCACGTGCAAGAAACAGGCTCTTGCTGCGGATATTCCAAATCGCGAAAGCAAACATGCCGTAAAAACGCTGCACGCAATGCTCGCCCCAAGCGTGGAAAGCTTTCAAAATAACCTCGCTATCGCCCTCGGAAGCAAAGGTATAGCCCATCTCCAACAGCTCGGCGCGCAGTTCTTTGTAGTTGTAGATCGTGCCGTTGAACACCAGCACCAGTTGCAACTCGTCATCCACCATCGGCTGATCGGCATGCGCCGACAAATCGATAATTGCCAAACGGCGGTGCCCAAAACCCAGCACATCACCGTTGAAATACCCCTCGTGATCCGGCCCGCGCCGCGCCAGCTTCGCCGTCATCCGCCGCAATGCAGCCTCGTCCGGCGCGGATTGATCGAAACGCAATTCACCACAAATACCGCACATGCAAAACTCCAGTTAATTTTGAGGGGGGATTATCGCTCGGAGCGCGGCAGAATTTTGAGTTGATTTTGAAGGTGCTGGATTTGGGCTGTCTATTTTTTGGAGCGTGAATATCGAGCCATCTGCTAAAGTTGCGCCATGAGTAAATTATCTTTAGATCGCATCCTGCAATCGCAGGGGTTTGGTTCGCGCAGGTGGTGTCAGGAGCTGGTTGCTGATGGCGATGTGACGGTGGCGGGTGAGCTTGTGACCGACTATCGCGCCAGCTTTGAAACGACAGGGCTGCATTACACCGTGTTTGGCGATGAGTGGTTGTTTCGCGCGCATGTGTACATCGCGCTCAACAAGCCCGCCGACTATGAGTGTTCGCGCAAACCCAGCCACCATCCCGGTGTGTTGAGTTTGCTGCCCGAGCAATTTACGTTACGCGATGTGCAGCCAGTTGGTCGGCTCGATCACGATACGACCGGAATGCTTTTGATGTCGGACGACGGTGCATTTATTCACGCGCAGTCTTCACCCAAACGCCATGTGCCCAAAGTGTATGTTGCGACCACGCATGATGCGGTGACACCGGCGTTGGTGGCGCAGTTGCTCAAGGGGGTGAAATTGCACGATGAGCCTGCACCGCTATCGGCCATTGTGTGCAAACCGCTCGGTGAGCATCAGCTGGAGATTGTGCTGGAACAGGGCAAATATCATCAGGTGAAACGCATGCTGGCAGCGGCGGACAATCATTGCTCTGCTTTGTGCCGCACGCAGATCGGGCAGTTGCCGCTGGCGTTGCTCAATCTGGCCGAGGGTGAGTGGTGTTATTTGAGCGAAGCTGAGCTGGCGTTGCTGAGTCCAGCTTAAGGCTCGGCCTGAGGCGGGGTGAACTGGCCGTGTTTTATGCGTGTGGCCAGCCCCGCTACACGGCGAATGGCACGCCATAATTTGGGTAGCATCCATACCAGCAGGATGATAAACATCACTAGCAGTACCAGAAAAATAGCCGGGTGGGTGAATGCCGCAAACAAGCCGCCTGCCACCATGGCGTCTTCGGTAAACGAGGCGGCAATGTTGCTAACGGGTTCGGGCGAAGTGTTGATGAGCGAACGACTACCCGATTTTGCGGCGTGAACGCCCGCCGACAATGTGCCGCCGAGAATGCCTGCCACCATTATCCAAACCGGATCTGGGCTATCGCCCAGCGACAGGGCGGCGAGTACCGCACCAGCGGGAATGCGGATGAAAGTGTGGATGCTGTCCCACAGTGAGTCGATGGCGGGAATCTTGTCGGCGAGAAATTCGATCACCAGCATGATGCCCGACACTCCCAATACCCAAGGATTTTCCAGTACCTGCAAATTGCTCGGCAGATCGAGATGACCGAAGCGTCCCAGCATTCCCGCTGAAAACAGCACGGCGTAAAGCCGCATCCCGCTACCCCAGGCGAGTCCGGCAGCGAGGGCGATAGATTGGATGATGTCCATCGTACCTTTCCGTTTTATGCCGCAGGTGTTTCGCGCAAGCGCGCTGACACCTGCACGCAAGCCTCAATGTGGCGCGAGACCAGCGAGGTCATGGCCCAATAGCCGATGGCGGCGGCAACAATTTGTCCGGCGATAGGCACTAGGCGTGAGGCTTCCATCGCCAGCAAGCGCCCACCTGCGATGCGTAACACGCCCACGACCAAGCTAGTCATGCCGAGGCGGGAGGCCAACATGCCACCGCCTGTGACCAGCAGTTTGTAAGCCAGCACCTTGCGTGTTTTGGAGTAGTTTTCGATTTGCGCTTCGCTGAGGCCAAAGCGCTGATTGATTTCACCGATGAGGTTGAGCATCAGCGTGATGTCGGTCAGCAGATCGACACCGGGAATGGGGATGAGCGAACTTGCTGCTCCGAGTAGGGCGCGCTTACGCATCATCTTGACGCACTCCAATCGGAGTGCGTCAAGATCGACCACGTTGTTCCCTTGCTCTGCGCGGGCAGTGTGCGGATGTACAGCGGATGTCGTCATACTTGTCATTCGTCGTCCCTTCCTGATTAGCGCAGCCTAGCTTCGATTATTATGTTCAATCAACTGCCAGATTGTGTGTTGCCTGTTGTTGCGCGTGCCGCTTGCACCTTGCCGTAAATAACCAGCAGCAGAATAGCAACAATGACCGAAGCGATGAAACCGGCACCTTCGCCCGCCTGATACCAGCCGATAGCTTGGCCGACAAAACCCGCCAGAAACGATCCAGCGATACCCAGCAGCACGGTGACGATGAAACCCATGTTTTCTTTGCCGGGGTGCAGCAGCTTGGCGATTACACCAATGACAAAACCCAATACGATGGTCCAGATGATACCCATAAAAGACTCCTTGATTGTGATGATTGCGGGACGCGGACTTTCTCAGAATCTACCGCCAAGTAAAAATAACAAAGTGTGAATTTTTAGCGGAAGCAGGGTCCGCGCTTTCTAGCCATTGCGGGTGATTGCCTGCCGCGCCTGTTTCGTACAAGATGCGCGACATCTTTCCGCATCCGCATACATCATGATCGAATACATTTTCTTTGAAGTCCCGCTGCGCACGCGTTTTGTCGAATATGCGGAAAGCATGGGTATTCCCTGCACATTGCAGGACGATGCGATGGGATTGGTTGTGGCAGTACCGGAAGAGATAGGCGAAGAGCAAGAGGACGCGCTGGAAGCGTGTTACGACCAGTTGCAAGAAGAACAGTCGCAATCGCTGGCGCAGGCGGAAGGTGGCGTAAACCGTCTGGCCGGATTTCATTTTTCTCTGCCGGATGGCGAGGCGCGCATGGTGCCCTTGCATACCGATGTCGCCAACCGACTGCTGGCGCAATTTAGTTTGGCAGAGATACAGGCGATATTCGAGGCCGTGGCGCGCAGTGCGGTGAATCCCGCCGAATCTCATTTATGCAAAGTGCTGGCGCAAGAAAAGGCGCGCAATTTGAAGTAATCCCGCTCCGGAGCGGTGGGCGTTCGCGCCGTCAAACAGATAGACTATCCATACGAATAACCGACAGGAGCACGTCATGTCACAAACGCCTCTGAATCAAGCCGCACTCGATCAACTTTTTCTCGAAGCGCACACGCACAACGCATGGCAAGACAAGCCGGTTGCGGATGAACTCTTGCATCGCCTGTACGACATGTTGCGCATGGCCCCCACTTCGGCCAATAGCTCACCGGCCCGCATCGTATTCGTTAAATCACAAGCGGCCAAAGAACAACTCATGCCCGCGCTAATGGAAGGCAATCGTGCCAAAAGCATGGCGGCGCCGGTGATCGCCGTTATCGGTTACGACCTGCACTTCTACGACAAGCTGGGGCAACTGTTTCCTAACGCCCCTGACGCGCACACCTGGTTTAATAAAGACGAGCAGACTGCGTTTACCAATGCGTTTCGCAACGGCTCGCTACAAGGCGCGTATCTGATGATCGCGGCGCGAGCACTCGGCCTCGACTGCGGCCCGATGTCCGGCTTCGATAGCGCGATGGTGGATCAGATGCTTTTCGCCGGTACGAATATTCGCTCGAACTTCCTGTGCAACCTTGGCTACGGCGACGTAAAGGGAGTGTATCCGCGCAATCCGAGGTTGAGTTTTGCAGAGGCGTGCAAGATCGTTTAGAAAAACTTTGATTAAGTCTATTCGGCATTCCGACGAACAGCCAGCGACTGGCCCGCTTAGTTGAGTGGCTAGTAGTTTCATCATGCCAAGACCCAAACTCCTCCCAGCCTCCCCTTATCAGGGGAGGAGTGGGCCCAGCTCTCCCCCTGATAAGGGGGAGTTGGAGGGGGGTGGTTCTCGCACTTCAAACTTCACTTAGCTGGATTAATAAGTTGGCAATGTTTGCCAGCTTAGTCGGCTGTCAAATACCGACAATATGTCTCGCGGATAAAAAACGTGGCAAACAATCCGAGCAGGGAAAAACCAAACAGGATGGCGATGCCGCTCTGGTAATCGCCCAAGCCGAGCGGCACATTCGGTGTTGCCGCGTGGGCATGGTCGACTGCCCAGCCTACCAAGGGTTGCATGATGGCTGTGCCGAGAAATGCGCCGATATTAACCACGCTGGTTGCCATGCCCGAGAGCGCGTGCGGGTTGACCTCTTTCGCGCAAGACCAGCTCAATGTGAAGCTCGGCGCGCATAACCCCATTGCGAAAAACAAAACGTAGCTCACCACGCTGCTCATGGGCATACCCGCGAGTAGCGGTAACCAGCATAAGCAATACGCCGCCGCACCGGCGATCATCACTGGCTTGCGTCGGCCAAGCCGGTCCGACAAGGTGCCGATGAAAAATGCACCGATGGCAAAGCCCGCCAATAACAGTGTGGTGTGATCAGTGGCAGCGGCTCTATCCATCCCGTACGCATCGCGCAAAAATGGCACAGCCCACAGGCCGCCGAAAGCGAACAGCGAACCGGCCAAACCCAAGTTCACCCACAAGCCCGGCCACGTCGCGCGGTTTTTCAGCACGATCAGCAGGCCGTCATACCAATGTCCTTTATGCGTCGCGTGGGCTTGTTTGCCGTCTAATTCGCGCAGGCTGGGCAAGCCCACATGTTTGGGATCGTCGCGCACCAGCCACCAAGCCAACGCGGCCAGCAATAGCGAAAAACCACCGATGGCCACAAAGACCGTGCGCCAAGAAACAAAGCCCAGCGCCCATGCCAGCGGCGCGGCAGCCAATAGCGAGCCAACATTGCCAAGCAAAATGGTCGCACCAGTCATGGTGGCAAAGTGGCGGTCGTGGAACCACGCCGCATTCAACTTGAGCAGCGAAATGAAAGTGACCGAAACCCCCAAGCCGATGAGCAGGCGACCGATGGAAGCAGCAGTCAGCGTATCCGCCATGCCAAACAGCAACGAGCCAATACTAGCGATCAGCCCGCCGATAGCCACCACACGGCGCGGCCCCAGCGTGTCGGCGAGAATGCCGGTAGGAATCTGCATCAGCATATAAACATAAAAATATGTCGCCGCCAGACCACCCAACTCCGCGCCGCTGGCATGAAATGTTTGCTGCAAATCACCCGATATCGCAGCTGGCGCGAAACGGTGGAAAAACGACAGCACGTAAGCGAGACCAACGATGATAAAAGCAGTCCAGCGCAGACGAACGAGTTGATGTTTTTGGTGCGGATTAAGCATGAAAATAGCGACGGTTGCAGTGATCGCCGCATTGTACCGGAGTAGGGTGATCGTCAATGAGCTAAAGACGCTATGGGGGGAGTGGGCTGTTTTTTGGCCTATCCGGTCATAGCTCTTAACGAATTCATCGCCGCAAACCGGACATTTGCGAACTCACACAATCGACCCGTTGCGGACGTTCAAAATCAAATGCGACGCTGAAAAAGTCATCTAGCCGACCTCCCACCGCTGGTCGGCGGTGGGGTTGGCCGAGCGCGTAGTTGACACTGCGATACTGCACGTAATCAAGCCGTATGCGGAAAAACTGCACGTACGGTTTAATGAGGGAGGGCAGGCGAGAGCCTGCTCTCTACTCACCCCTTTTGTTCTCTTTGATTTTCAACGGCGTGTATCCAAGGTATAGGTTATAGCCCTCCCCTCCCAGAGGGACAATATATATTTAACTCCATTATCGGCAGCAATTCTTTCCACATTTACTCGATCAATGGGACTGGCTTGAAGCTGAGTTTGTACTTCACATACCTTAGCTACAGACTCAGCGAATACTGAAGCAGTTGCCCCCATGTTTAAGTTAAAACCAATATCTTCGGATAGGCCGTTCATCTCATTAAGTTCATTGGTTAGAGAAGTCCCGAATAAACGAAATGCCCGTTCTAATAAGTCAGATAGATTGTTATCTGGCGTGCTGCCATCATCATTGACCAGCAATGTGCGAAACCCAGTCGATATCCCCGAATAGATTTCTCCAATAACATCTTTATTGATGTTCAAAAACCTTGTCGAGTACACATATAAAGCTGCGGCCTGCAATGCAATGCAATTAAAAGTATATGTACGCCTCGGGCTTTTGCAGCAATAGCTTTCCTGAATGCTGTTTCATTGCTTCCTATAATATCCATCGCATCGGCAACAGTGCTATCTATTGCCCGCTTCACGACTATCAAGCCGAAATTCTCTGGACTTAATTGAGCTTCCCCAGTAATTACAATTTCACCCCCTGAAGGCATTAATTCATTCCGATGTGATTCTTCATTAAGTGGTTGATTAGTTTCTTGTGAACTTGACAACTTTTGATACTTCGACGGATTTAAACGAGGATCTCGTTCTATGGCTGCCAATATTTGATTCACCTCAGGATAAGTATTGGCGAAATCTTTTGCTGCATCTGCTGATTGCGTTCCTGCATAAATAAACAATTTAAATTGCTCGCCATCTTTTGTTACGTAAATATCATTCCCATCCATTGCAAATAAGCCAATATCTATGCCCGCATTGATGCCGTACTCGACTTCATTTTTTAATTTGTCAGGTAACATTCGGACAATCTTGCTTAATGAATACTTCTCAGACTTTGATGCCGCCATTTGTTTTTGAAGCAGCATCAAAATTGCCACTACAAAAGACTCATTTACTGTCGCTTCGTATTTCATACCTACTCCTATCCGGAATACCTCCGAGGTAACTATTTACAGATAAATCGAGTCTGCCCCTGTTTTCTGGACTTTTCTGATGAGTCTCATGCATCTAGTTCCTGTTGAACTGCTCGAATCAAAGCCATGGCATCCCTACAAAACGCGAGAACAGGAGTTCCCTTCCCAATCATGTTTCCAAAGTGAAAGTCTTCAGGCAGCGATGGGCCTGCAGCCATGATCGACATTGGGACGTGGTGGGTGTTGGCTTTCCGCAGTTCATAAAGGCGTTCAGTAATTGGGTTAAATCCGGCCGTCTTTACGAAGTTGGGTTTCTTTTCATTCCGAAAGATTTTTACGTATTTGCGCAGAACATCAAGTGCTTGTGCGTCCTCAACCGGTTCCCCGGTTTCTGGGTCAGTAAACGAAAAATAGGCAGAAAGAGCGGAAGTTTCAAAGTAGCTGTACGCCGCGTTAAAGAACGCACTGATTTGCCAACGGAAACACTCTCGGTTTGCCTCGTTGGCTGCAACGGACAAAAAATATTCGCACTCTAAATATTTGTCGTCGGGGTCCGCGATTGCCGACAAATCCAGCAGGCTCAGCCAGTCTTCGTCATCCAGCGGTGTAGCTATGGCCATGATTGAGGCACCTAACTCAAAATAAAAAACAGATTCATCCTAGGATCAAAACGGCATTGGGACGGATTCTATCATTAGTCGTCAGGACGGCAGTTTCTTCGTCCTACCGCAAAACGTCAATAGACCGAGACACCATAGCCTGCTTAGGTTAAGGGTTGTCAGATGTCAGCCCATCAACTGCGGCGTGTTCCGGCTACAACAGCCCGTTCCGGGCTGACGTCTGGCAACCCTTAACCTAAGCAGTAACTCAAGTTGCGAAATTGCCTTCGCTAAAGCAGCCGCACGCGAAGGGCCGTTCAGGCCGACAAACAGCACTCACCCCTTATCCCAATATGCCGTTGCTATCCCTTCCCCCAGATCGGCTTCAATCAGGCGGCGGCGCACTTCCAGCAAGCGGGCGATTAATGCGGGTTCGTGGCGGGCGTAGGCATCAGCATCGGGTGAGCGATTTACGACCACGCCGAGCAATTCGGTGATGGCGTTGCCGATGGAGTTTTGGCTGATGGTGACGATGAGTTTGCCCGCATCGTTGCGGTAGATGAGTTGTTTGAATGCGGGTTGCCAACGGATGGCATTGGCGTAACGGGCATCAACGATGCAGTGGTCGCGTACTTTTTTGGCGGTCTTCATAAAGTCGTTGTTGAACAGCAGGATGTTCTCCACTTGTTCGGGGAAATACACGTCCGGCAGCATCGGTGCATTGTGGGTGGAGACCTGCGAGAAGAAGGTGCGGTAAAAGTCGATGAAGCCTTTTAGCACTTCGTCGTATTCGCGCCAGAAATGCACGTCGCGTAATGCCGCCGCGCCGCCTTGAATTTCCCAGCTGGGCAGCCCTTGCGGATAGCCGGTTAAGCCGATGCGTGCATCCGCTTCGCTGGCTGGTTTGAGTATCTTCAGGTGCAGTGCTTCGTCGAAAAATGCGCGATACACATCACGCATATAGGCTTGAAACAAGCTGTGCTGTCCACCATCGGTAAGGTTGGGGTTGCTAGTGTCGGCCAGCTTTGCCTCGCGCAAAGTTGCCATCGGGAATACGACGAAATGGTTGTGCAGCATGCGAATGCTCGGCACGCCCGGCGAAGTCAGCGGCCAGGTTGCATCTAGGCTGGCCTCGCCCGCGAGAATCAGTGCTTCGGCGGGATCGGGGTATTGCTCCAGCATGTAGTCGATGATGATCTGGTTCATCCGGTTCCACACTTGCTTGACGTTATCCGCGACCTGAGTGCGTCGCACTGGCCGTCCGAGTGGATTGAGTATGGTCTTTGAAGTGTTATAGATGATCGAGCAGTCAAACTCGGTGCTGTGTCCCAAGGCTTTTCGATATAGCAGCAGGTTTTCTGTGTTCAGTAACAGGCCGTTGTTGTTCACTAGGTCGTTGAGATTTTCGGTGCTGTTGAAAAACTCGTTGTGCTTCATGCCCTCCGGTACTTCTAGCGGAATGGAACGGAACGGGGTGACGATCTCGCGCGGGCCGGATTGCATGATGAGTTCCTTAAAGTTGAAGGGCGGATGGATTATCGGAAGCTCAATCGTCGTTGACAAGCACTATCTCGGTCAGCGCGGTTTTTCTGTCGATGCGGATACTCAGTTCGCAGTATTCGGTATGGCCGACGGTCGGGGTCGGGTCATCGCTGCAATTGCAGCCGCTGATGATGCCCTGATAAAAAACACCAACTTTAACGAGCAGCGTTTCGGGCAAGGGCGTGCAGCGATGGATTACCACGGTGATTGGCTCATCAGTCACGCGGTTTCCGAATGCTAATGCCTGCTGTAAAGGGAGCGCATCGACCGTCGCCGCGATCTCCTGCTTGAGGCTCGGCTCAAAGTCGGGAGAGCCCCAAGCGGAAAGTGATTTCGTCAGGTACATCATTCCCTGATTTCGGCGGCTGAGTCGCAGCCGTCTCCTGCCGCAATGCGAGTGGCGAAAAAACGTCCGGCACGTTCACGCCAAGCCGGTGAAATCAGCCGGACGTAATGATCTGGGCAAGTCGCCATGCCGCACACGTAGCGGCGGGACGATTCCTGCCACAGTAGTGCGCGACACTGGCCGCTGATTTGCCATAGAAAAATTATTGCCACCGGACATGGTTCCGCTGCGCAGCATATCCCGCATCCATTGCAGGGCGCGCCATACTCCGGCTTGGGCGGAGCATGTTGGTGCAGGGCGATGACATGGGTGTCTGGCATGCGTGCGTCGTATTTTGCAGGTGATGATGTGTTTCAAGATTATGCCCATCAAGCTAAGACTGTGCGAGCCTCTGTTATCATCGCTTCCATGCTCAATATCCAGAATCTGACCTACCTGCAAGGTGGCACCCCGCTTCTCCAAAACGTGAATCTGCAAGCCTTCGCCGACCAGCGCATCGGCCTTGTCGGCAAGAACGGCTGCGGCAAATCGACCCTGTTCCGCCTGATACGCGGCGAGATCAAGCCCGACGGAGGCGAGGTCTCGCTACAAGCGGGCAAGACCGTCGCCTTCGTCGAACAAGAGATCGCCAACGCCGAATGTGCCGCATTGGAATTCGTACTTGATGGTGATGCCGAGTTGCGCGTGTTGGAAAAGACCCTCGCCAAAGAGAACCACGATGCCGCATGGTTCGACGCACAACATCGCTACGAGGCCATCGACGGTTACGGCGCACCTGCACGTGCCGCGCAACTACTGAATGGTTTGGGTTTTGCCAACGACAGCTTGCAGCGCACTGTCGCCAGCTTCTCCGGTGGCTGGCGCATGCGACTCAATCTGGCACGCGCGCTGATGCACCGCGCCGACCTGCTGTTGCTCGATGAACCCACCAACCACCTCGACCTCGAAGCCATCTTGTGGCTGGAACAATATCTGGCGCGTTACCCCGGCAGCATCTTGTTGGTGTCGCATGACCGCGAATTCCTCAACGCCTGCGTCAATCGCATCGCCCATGTGCATGACTGCACTATCGACATCTACACCGGCGATTACGACGACTTCGAGCGTGCCCGAGCCGAACGTCTCGCGCAACACACCCAAGCATTCGAGCGCCAGCAGGAAAAGATCGCGCACATGGAAGACTTCGTGCGCCGCTTCCGCGCCCAAGCCACCAAGGCGAAACAAGCGCAGAGCCGCATCAAGGCATTGGAACGCATCACCCGCATCGCCCCTGTGCATGTCACCGATGGACACTTCGAGTTGGAGATCGAAGCACCGGAACGCAGCCCCGACTTGTTGTTGCGTGCAGAGAAGATGGGCTTCGCTTACGGCGACAAAACACTGTTCAGCAATATCGAACTGGTGCTGCGCGCTGGTGCACGCATCGCCCTACTCGGCCCCAACGGCGCAGGTAAATCTACGCTCATCAAACTGCTGGTAGGCGAATTGCCCCCCTCGCAAGGCAAACTCGAATACACGCCCGACATCCGCATCGGCTACTTCGCGCAGCATCAGTTGGAGAATTTGGATAGCGCCGCCACTCCGTTGCAACACATGGAACGCGTCGCCCCGAAAGAAACCACGCTCGCCTTGCGCAACTTCCTCGGTCGCTTCGGCTTGGCTGGCGACAGCGAAGATCGTCCTGTGGAAAGTTTCTCCGGTGGAGAAAAGAGTCGCCTCGCACTCGCACTGCTGGCGTGGCAGAAACCACACCTATTGCTGCTCGACGAACCGACCAACCACCTCGACCTCGACATGCGCGACGCACTCACCATCGCGCTGGAGGAATACACCGGCGCCGTGGTGCTGGTTTCACATGACCGTAGTTTGATCCGCGCCGTGGCCGACGAGTTGTGGCTGGTGGCGGATGGCGAAGCCAAGCTGTTCGATGGTGATCTGGAAGACTACAAGACTTGGATAGAGACGCGCCGCCCACGCGAGACCGTGGCGCAACCCGCCAAGCCCAAGGTGCAGAACGCCCCCAAGCAGAACCGCAAAGCGTTGCAATCGAAACAGAACAAACTCGAGACCGAACTGAACAAGGCGCAGACCGAACTCGCCGCCGTCAACGAACAACTTGCCGATCCCGAGACCTACGCGAACCCAGACCGTACGAAAGTCGAGAAGTTGAATGCCGACCACGCACGACTACAAGCGAAAGTGGCGGAGTTGGAAGAAGCTTGGTTGGAACTGGAGATGGCGAAGGAAGAGGCAAGCTAAGGACATAAGCTGTTGCCTGTCGCTGGCCTCTAAGTCAGGCTCCGTCTCCGTGTGTGTCAGCTACAGCCAAACGCCGCAACACAGCCTTAAGTAATTGCCAGCAGCGCGCGACAGATTCGATCTCGACACATTCTCCCGGTGCATGTGCGCCGCGTATGTCAGGGCCGAAGGAAATCATATCGAGATGAGGGTGGCTGGCGGCGAGCAGCCCGCACTCTAAGCCAGCATGAATGACTTGTAGCGTGGCGGGTTGACCGAATTGCTCGCTATAAACTTGCTGGCAGCGGGCGAGCAGCGATGATGAGGGATTAGGTGTCCATCCTGGATACGCCCCGTCTTTCCAAGCTGATAGTTCATAGCTTGCGGCGAATGAAACCAACTTGTCGGCTAATGCGGCGGCGCGCTCATCATGCAGCGAGCGTAATTTAAAGGTCGCGCTGAATGCACCTTGCGCCAGCGCAACGACACCCAAATTGCTGGAAGTGTCGGTTACGCCGGGAAAGTCGTCGCTGATGCGGGACACGCCATTGGCAGCAATATCCATAAAGGCGAGCAAACGATTTTGTTCGGCTTGATTAATAGCAAGGGTAGGTGGTGTGTCGTCATGGTGGCATTGCAGCAATACATTTGCGTCCGTTGCCGCAAAGCGTTGTTGCCAAGCATTGTGTCTGTGCTTGACCCATGCATCAATATTCGCAGCCATATCTGTCGGTAAGGCGCACACGGCATAGGCTTCGCGGGGAATCGCATTGCGTGCTGTGCCACCACGCATTTCGATTAGGCGCACATCGGTGTGTGCCGCTAAATCGCGTAATGCTTCCGCCAATAACTTGATCGCGTTGCCGCGTCCCAGATGAATATCAATGCCAGAGTGCCCGCCACGCAGGCCAGATACATCAAAGCGCAACAGGGCGTAATCCGCAGGAACCGGCTCCTGTTGGCAATCGTGGCGAATCTCGACATCCACGCCGCCCGCGCAACCAAGATAAAAATGCCCCCACTCTTCGGTGTCGAGGTTAATAAGTAATTTGCCCTGCAATGTATCGGCTGCGAGGTTGCGCGCGCCGTCCATGCCGGACTCTTCATTTATAGTGAGCAGCACTTCTAATGACGGATGAATCAGGTTGGGCTCTTCCAGTGCGGCCAGCGCAAGCGCAACGCCGATGCCGTTATCCGCCCCCAGTGTTGTTTGCTCGGCGATTAGCCAGCCGTTGCGCACAATGGTATTGATCGGATCGCTCTCGAAGTTATGTAATGTCCCTGCGTTGGATTGGCACACCATATCGAGGTGGCCTTGCAGAATGACACCGGGTTGATTTTCGCAACCGGGGCTGGCGGGCTTTTTTAAGATGAGGTTGCCAGCACCATCAATTTCGGTAGTTATGTCTTGTGCCTGAGCCCATTCGGTTAGGCGGGCGATGAGTGCCGCTTCATGTAGCGAGGAACGGGGAATTTCGCACAGCGTGGCAAAGTGTGCCCAGACTGTTTGCGGGTGGAGTTGTTCTAAATGTGGGTTGCTTGCCATCAATGCTCGTCCTGAATGTATCGTCTATGCCGAGCAAGTATAAAGGGGACTTCTATAAATCCAAATTTTGTCGCGATACCGTGTTGCCCACAAAAAATTGCTTCTTACATATCAAATATATGTCGCGTCGCAATTTTTTGTTCGCGCCCCTTCGATAAATTTAGGACAGGCTTGTCTTGCTTATAACTTTGAATTTATTGGGGCCTCCTATTGATCCGGTACGATTTGTCCGTGAATGTACAGCCTTGATTGCTCCCTCCCCTTCAAGGGTAACCAGCGACTTAGCGCATGTTTCATCGCGCTTAGTCGAATGGCTATAACCAATCACTTGGCAGCTTGCTGCCTTAGTGAGATGGCTAGTTGTTTCACCAGTAGTTACACCAGAGGGCTGGGGTGGGGATGGGTGAAATGCAGGCCGTTGACCCATCCCCCACCTAACCTCCCCCTTGAAGGGGGAGGAACTTGGTCGCGTCACCTATCACGGATAATTAATGCCGGATCAATAAATGCATTGAATGAGGCGGCGGATCAAATCAAACGAGGGTGGATATAGACTAATGACGGCTTTCCGGTGATTTTGGCGGGCTTTTTTGTGGGGTGTAAATACAGGTTGTATAAAAAACTGTTGTTTTGTAGAATCGCGCCCTCAATTTTTTGGTAGATAGGTAGTTCCTTCATGACAACCGTACGTGTAAAAGAGAATGAGCCGTTTGAAGTTGCAATGCGTCGTTTCAAGCGTTCTGTGGAAAAAACCGGTCTGTTGACCGACTTGCGTGCTCGCGAGTTCTATGAAAAGCCAACAGCAGAGCGTAAGCGCAAGCTGGCTGCTGCCGTAAAGCGTCATTACAAACGCCTGCGTAGCCAAACTCTTCCTCCTAAGTTGTACTAAGACTCGCCCAGTCGGGCAGTAGTCTATATGTCACTTAAGCAGCAAATCACCGATGACATGAAAGCCGCGATGCGCGCCAAGGAAACGGCGCGTCTCGGGGCTATTCGCCTTTTGCTGGCGGCAATGAAGCAGCGCGAGGTGGATGAGCGCATTGAATTGTCTGATGCGGATGTGGTGAGCATCATCGAAAAGATGCTGAAGCAGCGTCGCGATTCCATTAGTCAGTACGAGGCGGCTAATCGTCACGATCTGGCGGATGTCGAAAAATTCGAAGTGACGATATTGCAGGCATATATGCCGCAGCAATTGAGTGAAGCTGAAATTGCCGCCGTAATCGACGCGGTGATTGCCGAAACCGGCGCATCCGGCCCGCAGGATATGGGTAAGGTGATGGGTGCGGTGAAGCCTAAGTTGGCCGGTCGTGCCGATATGGGTAAGGTTTCCGGTCTGATCAAAGCGCAGCTGTCCAAGTAGTTTTTGGTCGCACGGGCAGCGCCGGTCGGCATGCTGTTTGTCTGGTTTCTGTATTTCTGTCGGACGATGAGGAGCGGGAGTGATTCCACAAAGTTTCATTCAGGACTTGCTCAATCGCCTCGACATCGTGGATGTGGTCGAGCGCCACGTTCAACTCAAAAAAGCCGGTACTAATTTCGTCGCCTGCTGTCCGTTCCACAACGAGAAGTCTCCCTCTTTCACTGTTAGTCAGTCCAAACAGTTTTATCACTGCTTCGGTTGCGGCGCGCATGGTACGGCGATTGGTTTCGTCATGGAGCATCTCGGTCTGGGCTATGTCGAGGCGATTGAGGAGCTGGCGCGTAGTGTTGGGCTGGAAGTGCCACACGAGCAGCGCGCTTCGGGCGAAATACCGCAGAAGGTTGCGCCCAATCTGTATGAGGTGATGCAGGTGGCGACACGCTACTACCGCGAGCAGCTCAAACACTCGCCGCATGCGATTGAGTATTTGAAGCGACGCGGGCTGAGCGGCGAAATTGCGCTCAAGTTTGGGATCGGTTATGCGCCCGAAGCTTGGCAGAGTCTGGCGGAGGCATTTCCTGATTATCAGAGCGATACGCTGACCGAGACTGGATTGGTGATTGCGGGTGATGAGGGTAAGCGTTACGACCGTTTTCGTGATCGCATTATGTTTCCCATCGTCAATATACGCGGGCAGGTCATCGGTTTTGGCGGGCGTGTGTTGGATAAAGGTGAGCCCAAGTATTTGAACTCGCCGGAAACGCCTCTGTTTGAAAAAGGCCACGAACTTTACGGCTTATTTCAGGCGCAGAAGTCGATACGTGCGGGACAGTGTGTGCTGGTGGTTGAGGGATACATGGACGTGGTGGCTTTGGCGCAGCTCGGTGTGGAATACGCCGTTGCGACGCTGGGTACGGCGACCACTGCATTCCATACGCAAAAATTATTGCGCTTGGCCGATCATATTGTGTTCAGTTTTGATGGTGATAAGGCTGGGCAGAAAGCGGCATGGCGCGCGCTGGAAAACGCATTGCCGCAATTGCAGGATGGCAAACGCATCAGTTTTTTGTTTTTGCCGGTTGAGCACGATCCTGACAGTTTCATCCGCGAATTTGGCAAAGAGGCATTTGAGCAGCGGGTACGAGAAGCCATGCCGCTTTCAGCTTACTTGTTGCGCGAGATTAGTCTGGAGCTTGATTTACGCACCGCAGAGGGGCGGAATGCCTTGTTGCAACGGGCTAAGCCCTTATTGCTGGCGATTACGGCACCGGCCACGGCACTGATGTTGCGCAAAGAAGTGGCGGCATTGGCGGGGGTGAGTCAGGCCGAGTTGGAGGCTTTGTTTGAAATTAATGCCGTTGCGCGCCCGGCGAAAAAAATGCAAAAAGCCTCGCGTCCGGCACCTTCGACAACACGGTTGTTGCTGCAATGTTTGATTGCGCAACCGCCACTGGCCAAACGTATTCCTGCGGATTGGCAGGCGGATGGTGCGGATGCTGAGGCGGTAGAAGCGTTATTGGCAATTTTGCGCGAGTCTGACTACGAGCTGAGCGGCGCGGCACTGACGCAACTGTTTCAAGGTACGACGTATGAAAAAACGCTGGCGACAGCTGAGGCGGAGATGTTGGAGTGGGGCGATCAGTTTGATGTGGCGGCGGAGTTTGATGGTTTGATGGAAAAGCTGGGCGAGCACGAAAGGCGGAATGCATTCGGGCAGTTGCAGCGGAAATTGGAGTTGCACGGAATGTCGGGTTTGAGTGACGCAGAGCGGGAGCAATACTTGCGCTTGTTACGGCGGGCTTAGTTAACTACATAATGATATTGGGAAAGTTGGCGCGCATCGGGTATAATCGCGCGCTTTTCCGCGCTAATCAGGCGCGTTGAATCCCAACAAGGAAGCGGGGACAGAGAACATGGCAACACCAAAAGACAAGAAACTGGACAAGAAAAAAACCGACAAGAAATCGCTTGAAGCGATGGATCAGAGCGCGGTTGACCAGCAGCAGGATATCGAAGCGCGCCGCACACGCCTCAAAGCCCTGATTATTCTGGGTAAGGAGCGCGGCTACCTGACTTATGCCGAGATCAACGACCATCTGCCCGATATGCTCGAAGTGGAGCAGATCGAGGGCGTGGTCAGCATGATTAATGACATGGGTATCTCGGTGTGCGATGTCGCGCCGGATGCCGAAGCCTTAATCATGACCGATGCGGCTCCGGCAGTTGCTGACGAAGATGCAGCAGAAGAGGCCGAGGCTGCGCTGTCTACGGTGGACTCCGAATTTGGTCGTACCACCGACCCTGTGCGTATGTATATGCGCGAGATGGGTACGGTCGAGCTGCTTACCCGCGAAAAAGAGATCGAGATCGCCAAGCGTATCGAAGAAGGTCTCAAGCACATGATTCAGGCGATTTCCGCCTGCCCAGCAACGATTTCAGAAATTTTGTTGCTGGCTGCCAAAGTTGAAGCTGGGCAGCTGCGTATCGACGAAATGATCGACGGCTTTGTCGATAGCGAAGACGAAGCTGTCATCAGCGAAGACGGCGACGAAGAAGAGGACGAAGAAGAAGTTGCCGATGCGGGCGATGATGAGGAAGAGGACGAAGAAGCTACTGCCGCTGCTGCTGCCGCGAATCTGGCGCAGCTCAAAGCCGATGCGCTGGAGCGTTTTGCCATTATTGCCGACCAGTTCACCAAGATGGGCAAGGCTTACGAAAAGTACGGCTACCGCAGCAAGCAATACGACAAGTGCCAACTGGCGATTTCCGATCAACTGATGACTTTCCGTTTTTCGCCCAAGCAGGTGGATGCTTTGTGCGACACCATGCGCGGTCTGGTTGAGGAAGTGCGCCGCAGCGAACGTGGCATTCAGGATATGTGCGTGAATAAAGGCAAAATGCCGCGCCCTCACTTCATCAAAGTATTCCCTGGCAACGAAGAAAATCTCGACTGGGTTGTGCATGAAATTAATAGCAAGAAGCCCTACGCCGAAACTTTGGGGCGCTATCAGCACGCCATCGTTGAGTTGCAAAAGAATTTACTCCAGATGGAGCAGCGTGTTGGTATTCCAATCAAAGATCTGAAAGATATCAACAAACAGATGACCAACGGCGAAGCCAAGGCACGCCGCGCCAAGCGCGACATGATTGAGGCTAACCTGCGTCTGGTGATCTCCATTGCCAAGAAATACACCAACCGTGGCTTGCAGTTCCTCGACTTGATTCAGGAAGGCAACATCGGCTTGATGAAGGCGGTGGATAAGTTTGAATACCGTCGCGGTTACAAATTTTCGACCTATGCGACATGGTGGATTCGTCAGGCCATCACCCGCTCTATCGCCGATCAGGCGCGTACTATCCGTATTCCTGTGCACATGATCGAGACCATCAACAAGATGAACCGTATCTCGCGCCAAATTTTGCAGGAAACTGGGCAAGAGCCGGATGCGGCTACTTTGGCGATTAAGATGGAAATGTCGGAAGACAAAATCCACAAGATTCTCAAAATCGCCAAAGAGCCTATCTCAATGGAAACCCCTGTGGGCGATGACGACGATTCGCATTTGGGTGACTTTATCGAAGACCATAACACCACCGTGCCGATTGATGCGGCGGTGTATGAAAGCCTGCGCGGTGCGACGGCGGATATTCTGGATAGCCTGACCCAGCGCGAAGCGAAAGTGTTGCGTATGCGCTTTGGTATCGAAATGAATACCGACCATACGCTGGAAGAGGTTGGCAAGCAGTTTGATGTGACGCGCGAGCGTATTCGTCAGATCGAAGCCAAGGCATTGCGCAAATTGCGCCATCCTTCGCGCTCCGAAAAACTCAAGAGCTTCCTCGATAGCGAAGGCTGATCGTTTTCGGGCCCTTAGCTCAGTTGGTTAGAGCAGAGGACTCATAATCCTTTGGTCCCCGGTTCAAGTCCGGGAGGGCCCACCAACACAAGGGATCAGCATCATGCTGATCCCTTTTTCATTGCGATGTTATGAATATGAAAGCCGAGTTATCTGCCGCAGCGCAGCGCCGTAAGGCGCGAATTGAAGCGTTAACTGAGATTGAATTTCCCGCCGATCTGCCTGTGGTGGGCAGGCGCGAAGATTTGGCGCGCGCGATTCGAGACAATCAGGTGGTGATTGTGTGCGGCGAGACGGGTTCGGGCAAAACGACGCAGTTGCCGAAGATTTGTTTGACGCTGGGGCGCGGCGTGCGCGGCTGTATCGGCCATACCCAGCCGCGTCGTGTGGCGGCGCGTTCGGTGGCGACGCGTATCGCGCACGAATTGAAGAGCGAGTTGGGCGGGGCGGTCGGCTACAAAGTGCGCTTCCACGACAAAGTTTCGGCGGATACCAGTATCAAGCTGATGACCGACGGTATTCTGCTGGCCGAGATACACAGCGATCCGCTATTGCGGCATTACGACACGCTCATCATCGACGAAGCACACGAGCGTTCGCTTAATATCGATTTCTTGCTGGGCTACCTCAAGCGCTTGCTGCCGCGCCGTCCTGATCTCAAACTCATCATCACCTCTGCCACGCTGGATGCGGATCGCTTTGCTCGTCATTTTGGTGCGCAGGTGATCGAAGTATCGGGGCGCAGCTATCCGGTGGAGATCCGTTACCGCGCGCCGCAAATGAACGAGGAAGGCGAAACGCCCGATCTGCCGCAGGCGGTGAGCGGTGCGTTGGACGAATTGGCTGCTGGTGGATTGCGCGGCGATGTGTTGGTGTTTTTACCAGGCGAGCGCGAGATACGTGACACAGCCGAGGCTTTGCGCAAGCACCATCCCAAAGGCATCGAAGTACTGCCTTTGTTTTCCCGCCTGACGGCAGCGGAGCAGGATAAGGTGTTCAAGACGGGCAATCAGCGCCGCGTGGTGTTGGCGACCAATGTGGCGGAGACCTCGCTCACTGTGCCGAATATCGGATATGTCATCGACACCGGTTTGGCGCGGGTGAATCGTTACAGCATTCGTCAAAAAGTTGAGCAACTGCACATCGAAAAAATTGCGCGTGCGGCGGCAAACCAGCGCGCCGGACGCTGCGGGCGCGTGATGAGCGGCATCTGCGTGCGCTTGTATGACGAAGCTGATTTTTTGCAGCGCGCCGAGTTTACCGATCCCGAAATTTTCCGCGTGTCGCTGGCTACCGTCATCCTGCGCATGAGCGCACTGGAGCTGGGCGATATTGCCGAGTTTCCCTTTATCGAGCCGCCCAGCCCGCGCATGATCGCCGACGGCTACCAGTTGTTGGCCGAGTTGGGGGCGATTGATGACACACGCAAGCTGACCAAGATTGGGCACGAACTGGCCAAGCTGCCGCTGGACCCAAAGATTGCGCGGCTGTTGCTGGCGGGGCGGCAATATCAGTGCCTAAACGAGATTCTCATCATTGCCAGCGCGCTGTCGGTGCAAGACCCGCGTGACCGACCGATGGACAGGCAGGAAGCGGCGGATGCCGCGCATAAGCCGTTTACTGACGAGCGTTCTGATTTCCTGATCTACCCCAAATTGTGGGCGTGGTTCCGCGAGGCAGTGGCACACAAAAAGTCTAACCGCCTGCTGACCGAGGAATGCCGCAAGCACTTTCTGTCGCCGCTGCGTTTGCGCGAATGGTTCGAGCTACACCAGCAATTGCACGGACAGGTGGCCGAAATGGGGATGCGCAGCAACGAGCTTCCCGCGACCTACGAGCAAATTCACAAGGCTTTGTTGTGCGGCTTGCTCGGCAATATCGGCACTAAAAGTCTGGAAAGCAACGAGTATCTTGGCGCGCGCGGAATCAAATTTTTTATTGCACCGAATTCTGTGCTGGCAAAAAAAGGCACGAAATGGGTGATGGCGGCGGAACTGACCGAGACGCACCGTTTGTATGCGCGCTGCGTTGCACGTATCGAGCCGGAGTGGTTGGAAGAGGTAGGCTCACATCTCATCAAGCGGCATTACTTCGACCCGCACTGGGAGAAAAAAGCGGCGCAAGTGGTTGCCTACGAGCGCAGCACTTTGCATGGCCTGTTGCTGAATGCAAAAAAGCGCGTGCATTACGGGCCGATGAATGTGACCGAATCACGCGAGGTATTCATCCGTCAGGCATTGGTTGGTGGCGAGTTTATTTCTCAGGCGGCCTTTTTTGCGCATAACCAGAAACTGATTCTTGATATCGAGGCGTTGGAGCATAAAGCGCGGCGTCCCGATGTGCTGGTGGACGACGAACTGATCTTTGCTTTTTACGATAGCCGTATTCCCGCAGACATCCACAACGGCGCGGCTTTTGAGCATTGGCGCAAAAATGCCGAACGCGACAATGCCAAATTGTTGTATTTGAAAAAAGACGATTTGATGCGCCATGAGGCGGCGGGAATCACCACCGACCAATTCCCGCCGCAGCTCAAAATCGACAACGTTAGTTTTGCGTTGAGCTACAACTTTTTACCCGGTAAAAACGACGATGGCATTACCTGCGCCGTCCCTCTCGCGCTCATCAATCAGGTCGTAGCAGCACGATGCGAGTGGCTGGTTCCCGGTTTGCTGGCGGAAAAAGTTACGCAGTTAATCAAAACGTTACCGCAGCGTCTGCGCCGTCATCTGGTGCCGGTGCCGGAATTTTCCACTGCGTTCTGCCGCGAGGTGGTGGCCTCGAATTCACCGCTGTTGCAAGCTCTGGCACGCTATATACGCGAGCAAAAACAGCTTGATGTACCGCTGGATGCGTTTCGACTTGAACAGCTGCCCGCGCATTTACTGATGAATTTCCGTGTACTGGACGAACATGGCCGACAGCTGGGTATGTCGCGCAACTTCGCCCAGCTACATGCCGAACTGGCGGTGCGCAGTGCGCCGGTCGAAACCGTAAAAGTGGCCGCGAAAAGTGTTGCCGCCGCCGACGATCTGCGTCATCTCAGCTGGGACTTTGGCGATTTCGTCGAAACTTGCAGCGTGCAGCGTGCCGGGCAGTCGG
Source organism: Gallionella sp. (assembly GCA_028687335.1). Taxonomy (GTDB): domain Bacteria; phylum Pseudomonadota; class Gammaproteobacteria; order Burkholderiales; family Gallionellaceae; genus Gallionella. The sequence continues at coordinate 135,505 of JAQUAI010000003.1, read as the reverse complement.
TCACTTTGTTTAACGCGCTGGTGGACGAGGGCGATGCCGTGGTATTGCGCGCCTTTGATACGCGCGATGCCGCCGATTCCGCCCATCGCGGGGGTTTACGCCGCTTGTTCATGTTGGCATTGAAAGATCAGGTCAAATATCTGGAAAAAAACCTGCCCGATGCGCAACGGTTGGGCATGCTGTTTATGCCTTTTGGGACGCAACAAGAATTGCAGCAGCAGATATTGGCGACGACTTTCGAGCGTTGCTGTTTGAACGAGCCATTGCCGACCAACGAGAGTCAATTTACCGCGCGCGGCAAAGAGGCGAAGAATCGTCTGCTACTCATCGCACAGGAGATTGCGCGCTTGGTTGCCACCGTGCTGAGCGAACATCAGGCGCTGCAAAAAAGTTTGCCGCAACTTAAAGCGTATCCTGCCGTGGCGCAGGATGTGCGCGCTCAGGTGGAATGGCTGCTGCACAAACGTTTCGTCGCGGATACACCGTTCGAGCGCATGCAACATCTGCCGCGCTACCTGAAGGCAGTCAATCTGCGCATCGAAAAATTACGCGTTAATCCCGCACGCGACGCGCAGTGTTTGTCGCAGATGCAACCGTTGTTGCAGGCGTGGCAGAAATTGCGCCAGTCTCAGCTGGGTACACACGACCCGCGTATGGATGAATTTGCGTGGATGTTGCAAGAACTGCGCGTATCACTGTTCGCGCAGGAGTTGAAGACACCGGTGATCGTGTCGGTGAAGCGATTGGAGAAGATGCTGGCGGCGTTGCGGAGTTAAAATACGCGCGTATCCATCGGGGAATATACATGTCAGTCAAAAAAGTAGATGTCTTGTTAGTCGGTGCGGGTGTGATGAGCGCGACGCTGGGAAAATTACTGGCGCAGCTTGATCCCACGCTCAAAATTATGATGGTTGAACGACTAGGTAAAGTCGGTCACGAAAGCTCGCATGGTTTGAACAATGCAGGTACTGGGCATGCGGGTTATTGCGAATTGAATTACACCCCTGAGTTGCCTGACGGCAGTATTCGTATTGACCGCGCGCTGGAGATTAATTCGGCTTTTGAGGTGTCGTTGCAATTCTGGTCGTATCTGGTTGAGCAGGGGTTGCTACCCACGCCGGAAAAATTTATTAACCCGGTGTTTCATCAAAGTTTTGTGTGGGGCGAAAAGAATGTCGCGTTTTTGCGCAAACGTTTTGCTGCGTTGAGCGCGCATCATTTGTTTGAGGAAATGGAATACAGCGAAGATCACGCGGTACTGCAAAAATGGATGCCGCTGGTGATGGCACAGCGCGATTCGAACGAGCCGATTGCGGCAACCCAAGTCAAACATGGTACGGATGTCGATTTCGGCTTTCTCACGCGCAAGCTGGTCAAGGCACTGGTCAAGCTGCCTAATTTTGAATTGCAGTTGAGCCACACCATTGTGGGTATGAAGCAACATGCCGACTCGCGCTGGCATGTGCGGGTGAAAGATAACGATAGCGACAAGGTGCGAACAGTTGATGCTGCTTTTGTTTTCCTCGGTGCGGGCGGCGGTGCATTGCCTTTGCTGCAAAAATCGGATATTCCTGAGGCGCAGGGTTATGGTGGGTTTCCCGTCAGCGGGCAATGGCTGATCTGTCACGATCCCAAGATCGTGCGCCAGCACACCAGCAAAGTGTACGGCAAAGCCCCATTGGGCGCGCCGCCGATGTCGGTGCCGCATTTGGATGCGCGCATTATCGGCGGAGAGTCGGTGCTTTTATTCGGGCCATTCGCCAGTATCACGACCAAGTTTTTGAAAGAGGGATCGGTGCTTGATCTGTTTTCCTCGCTCACGTCGGGCAATCTCAAACCCATGCTTTCGGTGGCGCGCGACAATTTGGATCTAACGCGCTATTTGGTTACCGAGGCATTCAAGTCGCACAAAGATCGCGTTGCTGCCTTGCGCGAGTTTTATGCTGATGCGCGTGAATCGGATTGGGAATTGGCTTCTGCCGGACAGCGTGTTCAGATCATCAAAGGCTGCGATAAAAAAGGCGGCAAGCTGGAGTTCGGTACAGAGATTGTCACCGCGCAAGACGGCACGCTGGCGACCTTGCTGGGTGCGTCGCCGGGTGCGTCAACATCGGTGCAGGCGATGGTTGAAGTGATCGAGCGCTGCTTCGCATCGCGGATGCATAGTGCGGAGTGGAAGCAAAAGATGAAAGAGATGATTCCGTCCTACGGCGAGTCGCTGGACGAGAATGTGGATTTGCTGCACGCCGTGCGGCGCAGAACGCTGGCGACATTGCGGCTGGGATCGTAGTCGCACGCTCTATAATCAACCGCACGCGGCTTATTACCGCACAAATTTTCTCCGCGCCATGCGTGAGCGGGCCGGATGCAACGATAGCGGGAATCGTTTTGATTTTCGCTCAAACCAAAGGATGATTTAAATGAACAAGCAAGAAGTTGAGTTGTTGAGCAAAGAAATCGAAATGCTGATGAACGAGCGCAACGCGTTGCTTAAAGTGGTTGGCGCGGCAGCTGTTCTGGTGGCAAATACGGAGCCATCTGCTTTGCCGGGTAGCGCGGTGGATGCCGCCGAAGTGTTGTCGGAAGCATTGAACGCATTGCGCGAGGAAACGCTTAAGGATGCGCTTGAATCGGTGCGAGCCGAACTGGAATAAAACGCGCATGGATGCAGAGCGTGTCGGCCTTATTCTGACCGGCGGCGGTGCCCGCGCCGCGTATCAGGTTGGCGTGCTCAAGGCGATTGCCGAGTTATTGCCCCGTCATGCGCGCAATCCATTTCCGGTGATTTGTGGCACATCGGCAGGCGCATTGAATGCAGCAACGCTGGCGATTGAGGCGCGTAATTTTCGCCAAGCCGTGCGTTATCTGCTCAATATCTGGAAAAGTTTTCATCCCCGTCAGGTCTACCGTACCGATGTACTTGGCGTGTTTGGCAATAGCATAAAGTGGTTTGGCGGCGTGCTGTTGAGCGGGTTGGGAATCAATCGCCTGCGACGCATTTCGCTGCTGGATAACACCCCGCTGGCTGGCTTGATTGAGGCTTTGCTGCCATGCGAAAAAATACAGAGCAACGTCGATGCTGGTTTATTGCATGCACTTGGTATTACAGCCTCGGGCTACGATACAGGGCAGTCGGTCACGTTCTACCAAGGGGCATCCAGCATTCGGCCTTGGCATCGCACCCGCCGAGTCGGTGTGCCGACACATATTGACGCTCGCCATCTGCTGGCTTCTTCGGCCATCCCGTTTATTTTTCCTGCCATGCATATCAACCGCGAGTATTTCGGCGATGGCTCGATGCGGCAGATTGCGCCGATCAGCTCTGCGCTCCACTTAGGAGCGACGCGTGTCATGGTGGTGGGTTCGACCAATGCCGAGGTGGAACATGGCCGCCGTAACGAAGAGGGGTACTACCCCTCGTTGGCAGCAATAGCTGGTCATGCTTTGAGCAGTCTGTTTCTTGATAGTATGGAAGTGGATATTGAGCGGGTGCAGACTATTAATCAACTGGTCGCCCTGATGCCGCCGACAACCCGCGCGCAATCGGGACTGAAACATGTTGAGCTGCTGGTGATTTCACCGACTGTCGCAATCGACAAGATTGCTGAGCGACATATGCACGATCTGCCTTGGACGATCCGTTTTTTGCTACGTTTGGTGGGGGCGGCTCCTCGGCACGGTGGCGCCACGCTGGTGAGCTTTTTGTTGTCCGAGCGGCGCTATTGCAATGAACTGATTCGTCTGGGATACGACGATGCGATGAACCGTCGTGACGAGATTCTATGTTTCTTGAATGTCGCGCATCCGCATGACGAGGGTTTACCGCAATGACCGACGAATTGCTTAACGAGCGGGCATGGCATTTGTTGAACTGTCTGGCTGACGGAAAGTTTCATTCTGGTCAGGCATTGGCACAGGATTTGGGTGTGGTGCGTACCAGCGTTTTTAACACCATGAGTCAGATCGCAGCGCAGGGTATTGAGGTCGGACGGGTACGCGGGCGCGGCTACCGTTTGTTGCGTCCTTGGCAACGCTTGGATGCGGTGCAAATAACACAGGCACTGCGGCATGCTGCACTGTCGGTCGAGGTGATCTCGCAAGCAGGCTCAAGCAACTCGTTATTGTTGCAGCGCGCCGCCTTAGGCGAGGCGCACGGCACGGTGTTAGCGGTTGAGTTGCAAACCGCCGGACGCGGGCGTGCCGGACGTCGCTGGCATGCGGGGTTGGGTAATGCCCTGACTTTCTCCTTGTTGTGGCGCTTTGACTGTGGCCTGAATGCACTCTCTGGGCTGAGCCTAGCTGTTGGCGTTGGTATCGTACGCAGCTTGCGTAAACTGGCACTGGATGATGTATGGCTGAAGTGGCCGAATGATATTGTCACCTCGCAGGGCAAGCTGGGCGGTGTATTGCTTGAAGCTCAGGGCGATATGCTCGGCCCAAGTGCGGTGGTTATCGGTATTGGCCTCAACTGTGCCTTACCCGGCAGCCTGTTGCGCAATATTGACCAGCCTGCTGTGGCGTTGGAAGATTTGGTGGCAAACTTGCCCGAGCGCAATTTTCTGTTCGCATTATTGCTGGATGAGTTATCACAGGTGCTGGATGAATTTAGCACGCGCGGCTTTGCCTCTTTGCGGGAGGAATGGGAGCGTTATCACTTGTACCGCGATCAGCCTGTGACGCTCAGGCTGCCTTCCGGTGCAAGCGTGGACGGGACAGCACTTGGTGTATCTGACAGCGGCGAATTGCGCATTAATACGTCCAGCGGCGTACGCATTCTCAACTCGGGCGAATTGGAGATGAAGCGATGAAATTACTGGTCGATGCCGGTAACACGCGGATCAAGTGGCGGCTGTTGCGCGATGAAGTTGAACTGGATGCGGGAGTATCGCCACGAGCCGATGTCGCAGAACTCGCGACTCAGTTACAGGCACGTGGCGGTATTGGCCAGATATGGTTGAGCAATGTCGCGGGCATTCAGGTGGAGCAGGCTTTTGATCACGTGACTAGCGCCGCATTAAACGTATTGCGCGCGCAGTCGGAGCAATGCGGCGTGCGTAATGGTTACCGAGAGGCTGCGCGGTTGGGTAGTGATCGTTGGGCGGCGCTGATTGGCGCGCGGGCACGCTATCGGGGGGCATGCATTGTGGTCAATTGCGGTACGGCAACTACGGTTGATGCTTTATCCGCAGACGGCACATTTCTTGGCGGGTTGATCTTGCCGGGCATAGCTTTGATGCGGCATAGCCTGTATAGCGCAACCGCAGATTTGCATCAGCAGCAGGGGCAGTATGCAGCGTTCCCGGCCACAACCGCAGATGCCATCGCAAGTGGCGCAATACAAGCTACCTGTGGGGCAATCGAGCGACAGTGTGAATTACTGGGCGGGTCGCTTGTCGTCATGTTAAGCGGCGGAGCGGCGGGGGAAATTGCATCTCACCTTAACGTCACCGTTCAGCTCGTGGATAATCTCGTTCTCGATGGAATGTTAGTCATAGCAAGGGAAGCAGGCAAAGCATGAAAATATTTTTTTGGTTAGTTTTGTTGGTCAATCTGATCTTGGTTGCATTATGGGGCGCAGGGGCTTTCAACAGCGCGCCTGTTGTTCTACCGCAAAGCGAATTAAATGCGGCCAGCATTCGCTTGGCAGGTATTGCTGCCGAGCCTACCGTTGCTCCCGTTTCAACAGTGCATGAAGTGCCCGAAAAAATAGTCCCCGTCTCTGCGGTGGTGAGTGCAGTTTCGGCTGCGCCAACCGTCGTTGCCGAGGCGAACGTCCCGCAGGTTTGTATGGAATGGGGCGAGTTTTCTGGTGCCGAGTTGGCGCGTGCTAACAAACTTCTGGCTGGTATGAGCTTGGGTAATAAGCTAAGCCAACGACAGACCGAACAAACCAACGGTTACTGGGTGTACATCCCGCCTTTGAAAGACAAAATAGCGGTGACGCAAAAGCTGGCGCAATTGAAAGCGCGCGGCGTGGAAGATTATTTTGTGGTGCAGGATGACACGCCTCTGAATAACGCCATTTCTTTGGGCGTATTCAAAACCGAAGATGCCGCCAAAAAATTCCTAGTCGAACTGCAAGGCAAGGGCGTGCGCACCGCGCTGGTGGGGGAGAAATCCGGCAAGCTTAAGTCGGTAGCTTTCATTTTTAACAGCATCGATCACACCAGCGCTAATCGTTTAGGAGCGATGCAAAAAGAATTCGGCGATAGCCTACTGAAGAATGTGCCTTGCGCATTGACAAGGTAGGGCGAAATCAGGAGAATGCTGCGCTCTTTAGTTTTACGGTGATATAGCTCAGTTGGTCAGAGCACAGCACTCATAATGCTGGGGTCGGTGGTTCAAATCCACCTATCACCACCACAGACAAGCAAATAAAAAACTCCAGCCTAGACTGGAGTTTTTTATTTGCTGCGGTTGCTTTTTGCAGCTTAGTCGTTGTTGCTGAACAGTTGCTTCAGCATCCACAACGAGAAGGCTACGGCCAGCAATGCAGTACCAACAGAACTGATATCAGCGATGAGTGACATAATTTTCCCCTCCCAAGAGATTCAAGATTAAACAAGCCGTAAAAATGGCCACACGAATCGTAGCACAATTATTTTTTGCAGCAAGGGAATTTTTGGGCAAGCGAAAACCCCCTGTCGCGTTTGCTCAGAGGGTTTTGATGCGGCTAGGGCGGGCTGTAGCGCCCGCCCCGCGCGGAATTAACTTTCTTTGGTGAACAGTTGGCTGGTGATCCAGATAGCGAAGCCGACGGAAAAAATGGCAACGCCGATAGAAGAAATATCTGCAATGATGGACATCGTGACTCCCTGATGATTGAGTTATAAGAATTGTTGGTGCCGCTTTATTCGAGGCGGACGAATTTTATGAGTAAAATTGTCGGGATTACACATTTTATCTATAAGCTTTAATTTGTTAAGCCTTAGTAATTATGTTGGAATAAAAATGAGTTTGAAATTGACGGAGTGGATTTGAAAAAACTGTATATCAAGACATATGGCTGCCAGATGAATGAGTATGACTCGGACAAAATGGCGGATATTTTGCGTGCCTGTGATGGTATGGCGCAGACGGATACGCCCGATGATGCTGATGTGATTTTGTTGAATACGTGTTCAATACGCGAAAAAGCGGAGGGTAAAGTGTTTTCCGATCTTGGGCGTGTGCGTGCGATCAAGCAGGCGCATCCGCATGTGTTGATTGGTGTGGGCGGATGCGTCGGCAGTCAGGAGGGGGAGGCGATTCTCAAGCGCGCTCCTTATGTGGATGTGGTGTTCGGCCCGCAGACATTGCATCGTTTGCCAGAGATGTTGCAGGCACGGCGCGATACAGGACGGGCGCAGGTTGACATTAGCTTTCCTGAGATTGAAAAGTTTGATCGTCTTGCACTTGGTGGGCAGCCGAAGGTTGGTGTGTCCGCTGGTTCGGCATTTCTTTCGATCATGGAAGGGTGTAGTAAATACTGCACTTTTTGTGTGGTGCCTTATACGCGAGGTGAGGAGTTGTCTCGCCCGTTCGAAGATGTGCTGCGTGATGTGCATACGCTGATGGCTCAAGGGGTGCGCGAGATCACCTTGCTAGGGCAAAATGTGAATGCGTATATGGGCGCAACGGAGGATGGCGATACGGTCGATTTTGCGTTTCTGTTACAGGCTATTGCAGCCTTGGATGGAATTGAGCGTTTACGTTACACCACGTCACATCCCAAGGAGATGACGCAGCGTTTGATTGATGTTTATGCGACTACGCCTAAGTTGGTGAGTCACTTGCACTTGCCTGTGCAGTCGGGCTCGGATCGGGTGCTGGCCGCAATGAAGCGGGGTTATACCGTGCTGGAATACAAGTCGATCATCCGGCGTTTGCGTGTGGTGCGCCCCGATATCAGCGTGACTTCAGATTTTATTGTTGGCTTTCCTGGTGAAACCGAGCAGGATTTTGAGGCAACGATGCGATTGATTGATGAGGTAGGGTTTGATGCCTGCTTTAGTTACTTGTTTAGCCCGCGCCCAGGTACGCCTGCGGCAGAATTGCGCGATGATACGACGGAAGAAGTGAAAGCAGCGCGGTTGGATAGATTGAAGGTTCGGGTTGATGAATTGGAGCGAACGGCCAATGACGCTATGTTGGGGACAGTGCAGCGAGTTCAGGTAGAAGGACTGTCGAAAAAAGATGCGAATGAACTGGCTGGTCGCACTGATAATAATCGGGTGGTGAATTTTGCGGGCTCGCCCGGCATGATCGGGCGTTTTGTCGATGTAAAAATTACCCAAGTGGTGCGTCATACCTTGCGCGGTGAGGCTGTGCTGCGCACATGAGTGAGGCGAAACATCGACTTTTTCGCATCAGGCGTGGAGCGTCTTCGCTAGATCAGAAAATTGTTACCGTTGATAAATGCTATGAACAACAAAAACACAACTAAACTTTCACTGGCGGTGCAATACGCCAGTGCTGCTGACAGTCTGCCTACACGTGCACAATTCCGACGCTGGTTTCAGCGTGCGCTGCAACGCGATGCGAGTGTGACTTTGCGTATTGTGGATGAGGGTGAGGGGCGAGAGCTGAATAAGGCGTATCGCGGCAAGGACTATGCAACCAATGTGCTGACCTTCGTGTATGACGAAGACGGTAGCTTATCTGGCGATGTGGTGATTTGCGCGGCCGTGGTATCGCGCGAGGCAGCTGAGCAGAGTAAGTTATTGGCAGCGCATTATGCTCATTTGGCGATTCATGCAGCGCTGCATTTGCAGGGTTATGACCATGAAAATGAGATTGATGCGGAGGCGATGGAAGCATTGGAGTCCGCACTGATGTTAAAATTGCGCTACCCCGATCCTTACCGGATCAATCAATAGGTAGTCATGGACGATTCAGAGAGTAGTAAACCAAGTTTGTTGGAGCGGCTTTCCGCGCTGTTGCTGCGTGAGCCGGAAGATCGTGAACAGTTGGTGCAGTTGCTGCACTCAGCTTATGAGCACAGTCTGCTTGATGCTGATGCCCTTTCCATGATGGAAGGTGTGTTGCAAGTGTCGGAGAGGCAGGTGCGCGAGATTATGTTGCCACGTGCTCAGATGGACGTTATCGACATTAGCGAGCCACCAGAAAAATTTATTCCTTTTGTCGTTGAGACAGCGCATTCGCGCTTCCCTGTTATTGACGGCGATAAAGATCACATCATCGGTATTCTGTTGGCGAAAGACTTGCTGCGTTATTACGCGGGCGAGGAGTTTAATGTGCGCGATATGTTACGTCCCGCCGTGTTTGTGCCCGAGTCAAAGCGGCTGAATGTGCTGTTACGCGAGTTTCGTAGTAATCGTAATCATATGGCGCTGGTGGCAGATGAGTATGGTGGCGTGTCCGGTATGGTCACCATTGAGGATGTGCTGGAGCAGATTGTCGGCGATATTGAGGATGAGTACGACTTTGACGAGGATGAGGACAATATTATCCCAGTTGCAAAGGGTAAATGGCGGGTCAAGGCCGATACCGAAGTGGGGGATTTTAATGCTGCATTAGCAGCCAGCTTTAGCGATGAAGAGTGCGACACAGTGGGCGGCTTAGTGCTGAAGGCGGCAGGGCAGCTGCCGGAGCGCGGCGCACGCATTTATGTGGCTGATCTGACATTTACCGTGTTGCGTGCAGACAGTCGCAGATTGCATTCGCTGTTGGTGGAGCGTAACGAGGCGGAAGTACCTGCTTCTGATTAAGAAACGCCGTGCAATGCGACGTTTTTGCTAGGTTGTGATTTCCCTAGCCTTGTGAGTGTGCCGATTTATCCCGTTCATAATTTACCTGCTAGTCGTGAACGTGGAATAAATTGGGGCGACTCTTAAAACATTTCATCTTCGGCTAGATAGCGCCACTGTCCCTGAGGTAGTTTTCCCAGCTTAACTTTGCCGATGCGAATGCGCTTGAGGCCTGTGACCTTTAATCCAACCAGTTCGCACATGCGGCGTATCTGGCGTTTTTTCCCCTCGCGCAGAATAAAGCGCAACTGGTCTTCATTTTGCCATGAGACTTTGGCTGGCTTAAGGTATTCACCATCCAATTTGAGTCCTTGATTAAGTAAGCTCAGATCGCCTTCACTTAATTTGCCTTGCACGCGCACCAAGTATTCTTTGTCTACAGTCGAGTTTTCTCCGATTAGTTGTTTGGCGATGCGGCCATCTTGCGTCAATATCAGCAAGCCTTGCGAGTCAATATCTAGTCGCCCTGCCGGTGCCAAGCCTAACAGCTGGCTGCGGTGAAACTGCTGCGGCGAGTTGTCTTCAGACCAGCGTGTTGCGCCGTCGATGAGAACAATTGCCGGTTTGTAATTGTGTTCGGCTTGCCCTGACACGTAGCCGATGGGCTTATTCAGGAGGATGGTTACGCGCTGCTGTTGAGTATTTTGCGCTGCGCTGCGTAAGGTGATTTGCTGGTGCGGATAGACCTTACTCCCCAATTCGTTGACTGTTTCCCCGTCGACTTGAACCCAGCCTTTTTCGATATAACTATCGGCTTCGCGGCGCGAGCATAAGCCGAGTTCTGACATACGTTTGGAGAGGCGGACTTTTTCCATGGGAAGCGAGGTGTTCAAGGTAGGCGGGGCGCGATTTAATCACAAATGCCGCTTCCGGCGGAATCAGTTATTCTTGAGTCATACCTGTCACCTGTCAGTTACCTTGATGTCTACCACTCAAAAACAATCTATCGCTGCGTTTGTGGCGGGTCTATTGTGCGTATTTGGCTTTGCCCCATTTTCCATCTTTTTCATTCTGCCTATGGCTCTCGCAGGGCTGTTCTTCCTGTGGAGAAATGCCGGAAGTGCGCGGGTGGCGGCTTGGTTGGGCTTTTGCTTCGGTTTTGGTTTCTTTTTGGCGGGCATCGGATGGGTTTATGTTGCGCTGCATGATTATGGCGCGATGCCGCTGCCACTGGCGTTTTTGGCGACCGCTTTGTTTGCTGCATTTTTGGCGCTATTTCCGGCTTTGGCTGGATATCTTCAGGCCCAGGTTAAGGTCGGTGGCGGATATGCTTGGGTGCTGCTGATGGCGGCTGTATGGGTGGCGGTGGAGTGGTTGCGTGGACTGATTTTTACCGGCTTCCCTTGGTTGGTATCGGGTTATTCGCAAAGTGATAGCCCTCTGGCTGGCTATGCGCCTGTGTTGGGTGTGTACGGCGTATCTCTAGCGTTGGCTGTCAGCGCGGGCTTGCTTGCGTTGCTGTGGCGTGAGCGAGCAAGTAGGCGTGGAGGCTATGCGCTGCTGGTGTTGGCGTTGTTGTGGGGGGGCGGTGCATTGCTGGGTAAGGTTGCCTGGACACAGCCGCAGGGCGAGCCTTTTAGTGTGGCGTTAATACAGGGAAACATCGCCCAAAATAGTAAGTTTGATTCGAATGAATTATTCGGAACCTTGGAGCGTTATCGCCGTTTGGTATTGGCAAGTGACGCGCAATTGACAGTGCTGCCGGAAACCGCCTTTCCACTACTGCGTGCTGAATTGCCAGTCACATTGCTCGATAGCTTAAGTGAGCACGCTAAAGGTAATGACGGCGATGTGTTGATCGGCGGCTTTGAATACGCTGATGGCGCGTATTACAACTCGGTATTTTCCCTAGGGGTGGCAGAGGAACAGCGCTATCGCAAGCAGCATTTGGTGCCGTTCGGTGAATTTATTCCGTTGCGCCCTGTGTTGGCATGGTTCATTAATGGCGTACTTGATATTCCCATGGGCGACCTTGCTAGCGGCGGGAACGATCAGGATTTGCTTGAGGTGGCGGGGCAGCAGGTGGCCGTGAATATCTGTTACGAAGATGTTTTTGGTGAAGAGATTATTCGTAGCCTGCCGCAGGCGACAGTATTGGTGAATGTCACCAATGATGCTTGGTACGGTGATTCGCATGCGGCCGAGCAACATAATCAGATTGCGCGTATGCGGGCATTAGAAAGTGGGCGCATGATGTTGCGTGCAACCAATACTGGCGTGACTTCGATTATTCGGGTTGATGGCAGCATTCAGCAGCAATTACCACAACATCAAGAGGCGATTTTGAGCGGAGTGGCGCAAGGGTATCAGGGAATGACACCTTATGTGCGCTTGGGGAATGCGCTAGTTGTGCTACTGATGGTGATGATGTTGGCTTATGTGCGTTTTGGCGAAGGCAGGAGCAAGTGATCTGGTTTTGTTATTTGCTGCGTTGCGCCGACGGCACACTCTATTGCGGCATGACGAATGATCTTGATAAGCGAGTGCAAACTCACAATGCAGGCAAAGCGGCGAAATATACGCGGGTCAGGTTGCCGGTCATCTTGGTTTACACGGAAGAGTGTGAAAGTCGATCAGTCGCGCTGAAGCGTGAGTTGCAGATCAAAGCGTTGAGTCGGCAAGCTAAGCTTAATCTGATTGCCGCATGGGAAAGTCAAAGAGGAATTTGATTTAGGTCAAATGACATTAGGCGGGGGAGCATAGAATCTCGCGTCGGATCAGGAATCAATCCTTAGTGTGAGTATCGGGAATGCACGTTTCAATAGTGTGTTTGTGCTTTACGCGAGGGGGGTGCCTGTGACATTATGCCGCAGCTTTATATAGCTGTAATGCAGAGGTGTATTACCCTTCAACGGTTGTGGAAGGGTAGTGCATTGTTTTTAACTTGGCTCTTGGGAGGAGACTACTGTGGAAGCAACTCAAGCGACACCAGTAAAGTACGACATGGAAGTTGTGCGATGGTTCACCATCGCCGCTGCCATTTATGCAGTGGTAGGTACGCTAATCGGTGTGTATGTGGCATCCGAATTGGCTTGGCCGTTTTTAAACTTTGATCTTGAATACATCACATTCGGTCGCTTGCGTCCGTTGCATACCAATGCAGTGATCTTCGCATTCGGCGGTTGTGTGCTGATGGCGACTGGTTTCTACATGGCGCAGCGTACTGGAGGCACCAAGCTGTGGAGCAACAAGATGGCATGGTTCACCTTTTGGGGTTGGAATCTGATCATCGTTTCCGCAGTGGTGACTTTGCCATTGGGTATGACTTCCGGTAAGGAATACGCCGAACTGGAATGGCCGATTGACATCGCGATTGCGGTCGTTTGGTTGTCTTTTGGTTTGAATCACATTATGACTGTGGCGATTCGCAAGACATCGCACATCTATGTGTCCAACTGGTTCACCATGGGTATGATCGTGATGATCACTTACCTGCACGTTGTGAATAGCTTGGCGATTCCTGTCAGTCTGACCAACTCGTTCTCCATCTACTCTGGCGTACAAGACGCTATGATTCAATGGTGGTGGGGTCACAATGCGGTGGGTTTCTATCTGACTGGCGGTTTCTTGGGCATCATGTACTACTTCGTGCCTAAGCAAGCAGGTCGTCCTGTGTTCTCTTATCGTCTGTCTGTGTTGCACTTCTGGGCATTGAGCTTCGGCTATGTTTGGTTGGGTGCTCACCATCTGCAATACACTGCATTGCCTGACTGGACTGGTTCCTTGGGTGCTGCGGTTTCTTTGGCGATGATCATCCCTTCTTGGGGTGGTGCGATGAACGGTATGATGACTTTGTCCGGTGCATGGGACAAGCTGCGTACTGATTACATCCTGCGTTTCTTGGTGGTTTCCTTGGCGTTCTACGCGATGTCTACCTTCGAAGGTCCGGTGATGTCCATCAAGACTGTGAATGCCTTGTCTCACTACACTGACTGGACGGTTGGTCACGTTCACTCCGGAGCTTTGGGTTGGATGGCAATGGTTGCTTACGGTGCGATGTACCACATGATCAAGAAACTGTGGGGCGTTGAGCGTATGTACTCCGAGAGCTTGGTAAACGTGCACTTCTGGTTGGCAACAATCGGTACCGTTGTGTATGTCGTGGCGATGTGGGTCTCCGGCATTATGCAGGGCCTGATGTGGCGCGACTATGACGAATACGGCACATTGACCTACACTTTCGTTGAATCTGTTTCCGCTATGCATCCGTACTACGCGATGCGTGCAATCGGCGGCGCGATTTTCAACTTGGGTGCTTGGATTGCTTTGTTCAATATCGTGATGACCGTTCGTCAAGCTAGCGCTCTGCGCGGTACGAACGCCGTTCCGGCCAATGCATAAGGAGTGAAACATGTCTGATCACGACAAAATCTATTCGACAAAATTTCAGGACAAGATCGAACGCAATACGCTCCTGATGTTTGTTATGACCGCGATCGCTGTTGCGATTGGCGGTATCGTGGAAATCATCCCTCTGTTCTATCTGCCTAACACGGCGATGTGTCAGAACGATCCCACTTGTAACAACACCCAGCATAAAGATACTCAGGGTAATGTGATCCCGATGGATAAAATCATCTGGAACCCAACAACCTCTGAGCATAAAACGCTGGATGACTGGCAGCCAGGCGATGGCGTGCGTCCTTACAAGCCGCTTGAGCTTGCTGGCCGTAACGTTTATATCCGCGAAGGTTGCTTCCTCTGTCACTCGCAGATGATCCGTCCGTTCCGTGATGAGAAAGATCGTTATGGTCACTACTCTATCGCTGAAGAGTCCATGTACGACCACACTTATCAGTGGGGTTCCAAGCGTACAGGTCCTGACTTGGCTCGTTTGGCTGGTAAGTATTCGGATGAATGGCATCGCCGTCACCTGAAATACCCACGCGAAGTGGTGCCTGAGTCTGTTATGCCTAACTACTTCTGGCTGGAAAGCAAGCCAGTCAATGTGGCGGAAACAGTTAAGACCATGGAAGTGATGACCATCATGCCGTTTAACCCAGTACCGAAGACCATCTACACAGATGAGGTTATCGCTGGGGCAGCTGCGCAGCTTGAAGGCAAGACCGATCTGGATGCGCTGATCGCTTACCTGCAAAGCATGGGTAATCACGTTAAGTTCGAAGAAGGCGTGAACTACCGTGACTAAGCTGTTGGGATACCTTGGGATGGATGTGCAGGCGATGACCACGCATGATTGGCTGGGGGTGTTCTTTGCCCTGGTTTCGGCGATTGGCATGGTGGCGGTCTATTTCATGGTGTTCCGTCCGGCAAATAAAGACAGATTCGAAGCCCAGAGCAGCATGGCTCTGGACGACGAAGACCCTATCAAATTGGGAGAAAAATGATGAGTGAAAAACACGATGTGGGTGGCGTGCCGACAACCGGTCACGTCTGGGATGATGATCTGGGTGACTTTACCAACCAGCCGCCAAAATGGTGGATGTTGGGTCTGACAGCCAGCGCGATCTGGTGTGTAGTGTACTGGGTGTACTACCCTGCCTTCCCGATTTCTAATGGAGGATTCTTTACTAAAGGAATCGGTGGCTGGTCGGCCATTTCCGAGATGGAGGCTGACAAGGGTGTGGTCGATGAGGTGCGTGGCAAGTATGAGGCTAAGCTCAAGGACATGACTCCGGCTGCGATTTTGGCAGATGGCGAATTGACCGAGTACGTTACCCGTTCCGGTAAAGTGTTGTTCGGTGATAACTGTGCTGCTTGTCACGGTCAAAACGGTATCGGTACCCATGACAAACAAGGTTTGTTCGCACCGATCCTGAACGATGATGACTGGTTGTATGGCGGTAAGATTGACGATATCCACACCACTATCACTGGTGGTCGCCAAGGCATGATGATGGCGCACAAGGATATGTTGTCTGATGCTGAAATTGATACTTTGGCTGATGCGGTTTCCAAAGGCCAGCCAACTTCAACTCCGTTGTTTGCAGAAAAAGGCTGTACTGCATGTCATGGTGAAGATGGTAAGGGTATGCAAGCAATGGGCTCGGCTAATTTGACTGACAGTGTGTGGCGCTTTGATAGTTCGGTTGAAGGTATCAAGTACACCATCAAGCACGGTGTGAATGCCGGGACACCTGAAACACGCGTGGCAGTGATGCCAGCGTTCCAAGGCGCTAAGTTGTCTGATGCTGAAATCAAGAAGCTGGCTGTGTATGTGTACAAGTTTGGCGGCGGTCAAGCTGATGCTCCGGTTGCAGTAGAAGCAGCACCTGCTGTTGATGCCGCTTCCGCTGTTGAAGCTGCATCTGCTCCGGCAGCTGCCCAGTAATGCTGTGTCATTCTGTGCGGAAGCAGTTCCGCACAGATCAATCATAAGGAGGATGTGATATGAATCAGGATATGGTTTTCTGGGGTGTGATTATTTCGCTGGCAGGCTCCATCATTGTTCCGGTATGGCTGTTCTATAAGGCATATACCAATGCGATCAAGGCTGCTGATGCGAAAGAAAAGCAATAAGTAGTTGCATTATCTGAGAAGGAGGAGAGTTCGCTCTCCTCCTTTTTTCATTATGTGCAAAATGTCACTGAAGTGGTTTTTCTTAAACCGTAGAATCGCTCCAGTGTTGTTTTGTGGCCTAGTCTAGCAGGGTAAAATCAATTAAAAACGAGGGGAATTAACGTGAACCAAGAAACCGAAAAGAAAGAAGTTGGTGCGGTCACCAGTATCTATCAGGAGTTTGAAACTTGGTCGGTCAATACGGGGGGGCAGACTATTCATGCCAAGCGTATGCCAGGTTTTTTCAGAACGATCAAAGATCGTGCGCAGCTGGCAATGTGGTTGCCCTTTTTCTTGTTTCCGTATGTGCGTTGGAATGGTGGTCAAGCTATCTTGTTTGACATCGAACACCGTCAATTCCACTTTTTTAGTCTGACTGTATTGCCGCAAGACATTTGGATGCTTTCGCTGGTGTTGCTAGTTGCCGCAATGACACTATTTGCGGTGACTTCGGTAGCCTCGCGCGTGTGGTGCGGTTACTTCTGTTTTCAAACAGCGTGGACTGATTGGTTTACCTGGATTGAAGACAAAATCGAGGGTAATCCGACTGCGCGCCGTAAGTTGGATCAGGCACCTTGGGATTTTGACAAGCTTAAAAAGAAAACCATCAAGCATCTGAGCTGGATGCTGATCGCTCTGTTGACCGGCATAAGTTTCACGATCTGGTTTGTGGATGCCTTCGTTTATTGGGATAAGTTGTTGCACCTACAGCTCGGAGTGATTAGCTGGATTGTGTTGGTCATGTTTTTCGTGGGCACTTATATCCTTGCCGGATTGCTGCGCGAGCAAACCTGTTTCTGGCTCTGTCCTTACGCCCGTATCCAAGGGGTGATGACCGATGCGCAGACCATCATGCCCACCTACGACTACACTCGTGGCGAGCCGCGTGGCAAATTGCGTCGCGGTGGCGAAGTGGTTGCGCCGCAGGGGGACTGTATTGACTGCTTCCAATGTGTTCAAGTGTGCCCGACCGGAGTGGATATTCGTCAAGGTCAACAGCTGGGTTGTATTACCTGCGGATTATGTCTGGATGCGTGCGATTCCATCATGGACAAAATCGGCAAGCCGCGCGGCCTGATTCGCTATGCGTCGCTGGATGAAATATCCGGTAAGCCTGCGAAGAAGATGTATCAACATCCACGTACCTTGGTGTATATCGCCATCATCATGGCTGCACTGGCCGGCATTCTTTACGGGTTGACACACTTGGGCTCGATGACACTGAAAGTTATTCCAGAGCGTCAGCCTTTGTATGTCAGCATGAGCGACGGCTCGATCCAGAATAAATACGAGTTCAAGATCGTCAACAAAACCGATAAAGATCTCCGCGTCAAAGTCTCGGCAGAAGGCGGAATCAAAGATATGGTTATCCTCGGCGCGGAAAATATGCCGATGACGCATCATGGTCGCGGTACTTCATTCACGATCTTTGTGAAAGCACCCGGTGCGAATATCAACAAAGAGATCACACCGTTGCAGTTCCGTGTAGAGAGCGTTGATGACCCGACTGTCTTTGCCGAGTACAACACCAAGTTCAATGCGCCGAAACCGCG
Source organism: Gallionella sp. (assembly GCA_028687335.1). GTDB lineage: Bacteria > Pseudomonadota > Gammaproteobacteria > Burkholderiales > Gallionellaceae > Gallionella. Next base: position 117,684 of record JAQUAI010000003.1, on the reverse strand, counting down.
CTAACCGTTACAGAGCCAACATATGATTTCTCAACATAATAAAACCGGCTTTCGCAATCCTTGGGCACTGGCGATCTTGGCACTGATTATCATTGTGCTGGCGGTGAATATCACGTTCATTTGGTATTCCGCCAACGACCAGCGTTCTGCACTGGTTGAGCGTGATTACAAAACGAAAGATCGCAAAGCCAACGATGAAATTCTGAGCGAACTGAGAGCCCAGCAAGCACTCGCGTGGAAAGTCTCTTTGAATAAACCCAAGGCGTTGGTAATTAATACGCCCATCGCCTACGAAATCAGCGTGCTCGATAATGCGGGCAAACCGGTGAGCGGAATGTTGGAAGTGGAGGCTTACCGCGCGGCTGATGCGAGCAAGGATTTCGCCACGGCATTCAAAGAAGTTTCGCCAGGTAATTATCAGGGCTACATTACCTTCCCGCTGAAGGGCTATTGGGAATTACATGTTCGAGTGGCTCGGGGCGAAGAAAAGTTTGGTGTTGATACAGATCGCTTTAAAGTCGCCGAGACGCTCTGAGCGGATTTGAGGTAGACGAAATGGCGGGAGGCGAAGTTCATTCGGCGGGTTGTTTTCACTGCGGCTTGCCGATTCCCCCCGAGATTGATTTCCACACACATTTGGACAATGCCGAGCGGCACTTCTGCTGCTTTGGTTGTTTTTCGGTGTGTCAGGCAATCTTTGAAGCGGGCTTGCAGGGGTATTATCAACGCACACCGGAAGGCGTGCTGTTAGGGCCGCCGCCGGAACCGCCCAAAGATATCGAAATCTACGATTTTGACGAAGTGCAGCAGGAGTTCACCACCTGCTCTGGCGATCAGCGCGATATTCATCTGTTGGTTGAGGGCATACACTGCGCAGCGTGTGTTTGGCTAATTGAGCGCGGCTTAAAGCGCGCGCCTGGTGTAAGTCTGGTTGAGGTTAATTTAGCTGGCAAACGCCTGCATCTGCGCTGGGATAACAGTAAAAGTAAACTGTCCGATCTGATACGCGGGTTGGCCAAAATCGGCTATTCAGCCGTGCCGTACGATCCCGAAAGTGCCGAAGGCGCAATCAAAAAAACCAACCGTGCCATGTTGTTCCGCTTGTTCTTCGCTGGCTTTGCCATGATGAACATGATGTGGATCGCGATTGCCTTGTATAGCGGCGCGAACGAAGACGAGTTTCGGGGTTTCTTCCATTGGGTCGGTCTAGCATTGGCAACCCCAACCTTGCTGTACTCGGGCTACCCTTTTTATCGCGGTGCATTGGGTGGTTTGCGTGCCGGACACTTGACGATGGACTTGCCTATCGCCATCGGTTTAAGCGTTACCTACCTGTATTCCCTGTATGTGACTATCAACTCGAATGCGGTTGGGGAAGTGTATTTTGATACAGTCACCAATCTGACATTCATCATCCTGGTCGGGCGCTATTTGGAAGGTATGTTCCGGCATCAGGCCGTGTCTGCGACCAAGCGTTTGATGGAATTGCAGCCGCGCGTCGCCATCGTCATGCAGGATGGCTTGGAGCAGATGACACCGATACGCGGCGTGAAAATTGGCGATCAGGTATTGGTGAAACCGGGTTACAAAGTGCCGGTAGACGGCATTGTGCTGGAAGGGCACAGTGCAGTGGATGAATCCATGCTGAGCGGAGAGTCAGTGGCGGTCAGTAAATCGGCGGGCGCATCCGTTTCGGCGGGGACGCTGAATACCAGCGGGGCGCTGCTGGTTGAGGTGCGCACAGCCTTGCAGGACACAACACTGTCGCGCATCATTCGCTTGGTCGAGGAGGCGCAGTCATCCAAAGCACCTATTCAGCGTCTAGCGGATGGAGTCGTGCCTTGGTTTGTTTTGGTTACACTTATTTGCGCCACGCTGACATTCTTTATCTGGCGCGGCGACAGCTTTGAGCTTGCACTGATGGCGGCAACCTCGGTGCTTATCATCACTTGCCCCTGTGCGCTGGGCATGGCAACACCGATGTCGATTGCTGTTGCTTCGGGCTTGGGAGCGAAGCACGGGATATTGGTTAAAAATGGTTTGGTATTGGAAACCCTTTCCAATGTGACGCATTTTGTTTTCGACAAAACCGGCACACTAACCGAAGGCAAGATGAGCGTTGCGCGGCTTCACGTCGCAAGCGGAGTGGATGAGCTGAGCGTGGTACGTTGTGCTGCGGCTGTCGAACGCTATAGCGAACATAGCGTGGCAAAGGCTATCACGGACTATGCGGAAATGCGGCAGCAGCTTTACCGCGAGCTTGCGACGATGGATTTTCATGCAACGGCGGGCTTAGGGGTAAGCGCGACCGTAGACGGCAAAATTATTTTGCTCGGCAGCGCAGGTTGGCTAGCTCAGTGCGGTATTGAATTGGATGCGACCTTGCAGGCAAAAGCACTTGAGTTGGAAGCGCAGGCGATGAGCTGTGTTTATATGGCGCAAGACGGGAGACATATCGCGATCATCGCCCTGTCGGATCAATTGCGTGGCGATGCGCAACATCTGGTGAATGAGTTGCGTACGGCGGGCATTCGCTTGACCTTACTTTCCGGTGATCGCCGTCCGGTTGCCGAGGCGATTGCGCGCCAGCTGGGGGGGATGGAAGTTATCGCCGAGGTGCTGCCGCAGGACAAAGATAAAGTCGTGCAAGGCTTACAGCAAAACGGAGCCGTGGTGGCGATGGTGGGCGATGGCGTGAATGACGCGCCCGCACTGATTCGTGCCGATGTGGGGATCGCTTTGGGTTCCGGTACCGATGTATCGGTGGAAAGCGCCGACATCGTGCTGATGCACAACGAGTTGGACAAGGTACGCTTGGCTACCTTGCTGTCGCGCAGGACATTACGCACTATCAAACAAAATATCGGATTATCTTTCGTGTATAACACCATCATGGTGCCGCTGGCGATGATGGCGCTGGTTAACCCATTGGTTGCCGCGATCAGTATGCCGATCAGTTCGCTTATCGTGATCGGCAATGCCGCGCGCATACGCACATTATTCAAGAAAGAGAGACAGGCATGAACGTAATCTACAGTTTGATACCCGGCATGATGTTCTTTGGAATCTTGCTGGTGGTGGTGTTAATCATCGCGGTCAAGCGCGGGCAATACGAGGATATGGAAGGCGGTGGGAGCCGCATCTTGCTGGACGACGATGAAGACATGATGCCGCATCCGAATGATCGCTCGGAGGCAGATAAAAAGCACTAGGGAGATACTGCTCTAATCACCTAGTCCGTCATTGCGAGTGCAGTATGGCAATCCGCTTTAATGATCTTAAATAGAATGCCGGTTTTCCACGTCGCTGAGCTTCTCGCAACGACGAATTAATTAGTGCAAGTCTATTACCCAAAATATTGGGTCAATAGCCACTCCGCACCAAGAATATCGTTTCGCAATCTCCGTCATGCGCGGCGACTTGGTTAGCATTCACACAACAATAAAGGCAAAAATTGAAACCAAGCAGAAACGATCCCTGCCCTTGCGGTAGTGGGAAAAAATACAAAAAGTGTTGCCAAAATATATTGGCAGGTCAATCGGTCAACGCAAGCCAGCCAATCTCATCAAACGATAACCAACAGCCTTCGCATGCTGAAGAAAATCAGCTCATTGCGGGCAATATCCAGAACTGGAACGTCAGCTGATTCCGTTTCTTCGGCGTTACCCAAGCTCTGGTTTCGGTTGGAAAATATTGAGTGCCGCACAATCGTTGCAGGGAAAAGATTCTCTGTGTGCACTACAGCAGGCCGCGAATTTTCTTCCAAACGATGCGGAGGTCTTGAATAATCTGGGCGACATGTTGGCGAAACACAATCTTCAGTATGAGGCCGAGCCTTGTTTCCGCCGAGCTATTGCGCTGAAGCCCCAGTATCTAGACGCGCTGCATAACCTTGGCGTTACGCTGGTTCATCTAAACAAAGTTGAGGAGGCTAATGCATGTTTTCTGCGTGTCTTGGCGATTGATCCTGGGTGTATCGAAGCGCGTTATTTTTTAACGCAAAGTAAAAAAGTGGCGGCGGATGATGCCAATTTTATTGAACTCGTTAAAATCGAGCAGCGTCTGAGTAATCAGCTCCCGCAATTGCCTGATGCGGATCGCCTGTTTTTGCATTACGCACTAGCCAAGGGCTATCACGATAGCGGCGATAGCACTCCCGCATTCCAGCACTATCAAGCGGGTGCGCAACTTAAACGCAAATCATTTCAATATGATGCCAAAGTTGAGTCGCATAACGTTGATGAATTGATCCGCATATTTGATGAGGCTCGTCTCGCTCGGTTAAGTGGTTGTGGCAATCCCGACCCCTCGCCGATTTTTATTGTGGGCATGCCTCGCTCCGGCACCACATTGACCGAGCAAATTCTGGCTAGTCACCCCGACGTACATGGCGCAGGGGAATTGACTGATTTATTTAGTATTACCCAGCGTAATTTGGCTGGCGTGGTATACCCCGGTAGTCTGCGTTTGCTAGAGTCCACTACCATGGGGCAATGGTCTTCCGAGTATTTGGCGGCTATTCGGCTACATCATTCCGGCGCAAAGCGCATTACCGACAAGCTGCCAGCCAACTTCATGGCCGTTGGGCTCATTCACCTGATGCTACCTAATGCAAAGATTATCCATGTCAATCGTAATCCAATGGATACCTGTTTGTCGTGCTATACAAACCTGTTCCATCAGAACAACGTCCCATGGTCATACGATCAAATTGAGCTAGGGCAATATTATCGTGATTATCACCGTTTGATGGCGCATTGGCGGCGAGTACTGCCAGCCAGCGCATTTTTGGATGTTCATTACGAGGATATCGTGCAAGACCGTGAAACGCAGACGCGCAGAATGCTTGAATATTGCGGTTTGGCGTGGAGTGACAGTTGCGCGTTACCGCACGAGCATGTGAGGCCAGTAAAGACCGCCAGTTTTTTACAGGTCAGGCGTCCTGTTTACGCATCTTCGGTCGAGCGTTGGCGGCGGTATGAGCAGCACCTATCCCCTCTGTTGGCAACATTAGGCGATGTGCTTGTATAAACAACCGATTGGTTTTCTGGGGCATCGCTTTGTGATGTAAGCGTTTTAGCAGACACTAATATGTTGCAAAAATGCAACAAAGGGTGTGACAAAGTTTTGACACCCTTGCTTACTGTTCTATACAGTCCGCACCCAGTGAAAGGGGAGGTAATTCCGATCACTCAAGTTGTATAACGTTAATCAACTTTTTCTCTATAAGGAAAATCACAATGAAGAAAATCGTTCTCTCGATCGCCGGCGTAATGGCCGCAGCAGCGTTCGCTCCAGAAGCATCTGCTCTGCCAGCATTCGCACGTCAAACTGGCATGGCATGTACTGCTTGCCACGCACAACACTTCCCAGTTTTGAATGGCTTTGGTCGTGCATTCAAGGCCGCTGGTTACACCATGATGGGCGCGCAGGAAAAAGTGGAAGGCGAACACCTGTCCATCCCAGCTACACTGAACGCAGCTATCTTGGCTAAAGTTCGTTATCAAAAAGACAACGGCCCACGTGCCGTACCAGCTCTTGGTGTTTCCAATACACCTAGCGATGGCATGTTGCAATTCGGCGACGAATTCAGCCTGTTCTTCGCGGGTCGCGTAGCTGAAAATATCGGCTTCTTGTTCGAAGGTAACACTGCAGCTGTTGGCGGCGCTTTGCTGGCTGGCTTCAAACTGCCAGTAATGTTCGACATGGGCGGCGCAAAAATTGGCTTGGTTCCCTTCACAACTGATGCATTGGGCGCAATGTACGGCTATGAGCTGTCTAGTGGTGGCGTAATGCGTGCAAACCGTTGGGCTGAGCACCGCTCTGAGACTTCTGCTGTTCAGTACATCGGCGTAGCAACAGCTGCAACCGGTTTCACTGGCGTCGCACAAAACGACATGGGCTACGTAGCATTCACCAAGTTCTCTCCTGATTTTGCGATGGGCGCGAACGGCGGTGGCGTAGCTTCCTATGATATGAAGAACAGCTACTTCCGTATTGCAGCAACACCAACAATTGGTGATTGGGCTTTAGTCGGCGGTATCGGTCACTTCAGCGGCACCTCTTCTATTGGTTCTGGCAGCTTGGAATCCCGCGCAACCTTCTTTGACGTGCAAGCGCAAGCCGAAGTTGGCGGTAAAGAGTTGGGTATCTATGCACAACACGCGAATGCACCTGCAATCGCATTGGGTGCTGGCTTGTTCAACGCAGGCATTGCTGCTCGTAGCGCAACTACGATCGGTGCTGATTACACTGTAATCCCACACACACTGTCTATCGGTGCTGCTTACCGTAACGCTAAAACTGGTGCTGGTGCCGGCGTAGATGGTGATAACGCTATCACATTGACTGCTGTTTATGACTTGGTTCAGAACGTTGCTTTGCACGTGAACTACAGTTCGTACAGCGGCTCTTCCCGTAATGCAGTTGGTGCCGTTACATCGCTGACTACATTGATGTTGGAAGCTTCGTGGTAAGTTGACAGAATCAAGGAGCGTCGTTTGATGTGTTAAACGACAATCCGCGAAACTGCTGACAAATAAACAAGGGAGACTTCGGTCTCCCTTGTTTTTTGCGCTTGGGGTTTATGAAGCTTGCCTCACTTCCCGCAGCTCACTTTATGGGGAAACCGATCATGCCGACGATCAGTATGTTTTACGGAATTTTGGTGGCCATTTTATTTGAGGATAATGACCGCCATAACCTGCCTCATATTCACGTTTGCTATGCGGGGGCAAAGGCTTCAATTTCCATTGAAGGCGGGGAGGTTTTGATAGGAGACATCCCGCCAAAGCAGCTAAAAATGATTCAGGCGTGGATTGAAATTCATAAGGATGAGTTTTCGCCGATTGGGAACTTGCTGTTGCGGGTGAGCAGCCGTTTCGTATTGCACCGCTTCAATAAGGAAAATATATGTCGATCTTGCTTGATGTTATTAGCGTTGAAGCCAGCGCGGATCATAAGTTGCTTCTCCAATTTGAGAATGGCGAAAAGCGTATTTTCGATATGACACCATACATGAAAAAAAAGCCGTTTTCGCACCTCGAAAATTCACCTTTATTCACCAGAGCTTTTGTCGATTATGGAACGGTAGTTTGGCCCGGTAATATCGATATTTCACCAGAGACGCTTTATGACCGCTCCGTATCTATCAGCTCGATGGCTTAACATTGGCTGTTTGTGCTAAAAAACAATCCGCGAAACTGCTGACTAATATAAACAAGGGAGACTTCGGTCTCCCTTGCTTTTGCACTTGTGCTCTCTGCTAGATTCGTTCCTCCCCTGACAAGGGGAGGCTGGGGGGTATGCGCTTCCGAGTTCAAACATCATCTGGCCGGATTAATAGCTCACCCGCACCCAGTAACATGGTGAAATATTCGAGCTAAGACTTAACGGTTTCGCCCTTGGCTAACAAGGGCTGGCGTAGCTTGTCGAATTCGCTAGGCGAGACGTACTGCAACACGGGTTTTTCTTCGCCGCCCAAGGTGATATCTAATCCATGTTGAGGATAGAGCCAGTGAATCGCGCCACTTTCTTTCTCTTTGATGACTTCAGTCGGCTGACCAAAGCGTTTCAAGAAAATCGCGTCTTCCACGCGTAATCCAGGGATGTAAGTCAAGCCGCTGATAGGTAGGCCGCGCAGCTTGGTGACATCATCGGGCGTAAGCGTAATTTTTTTGCCGCTGCCGGTCGCGCTCATGCGTATGCCGCGTTCGTACATGGCATGCAACTCGGCATCGGGAACGGCGATGATCAGGACGATTTTGGCGCGCAACTGAGCCAGATCAACCTGCTCAAAAAAGACTTCTACGCCGAGCTTACCTTCCGGTGACTTAAACATACTGGGAATGCCCAGCTCTTTAAATCGTTTTTCGGCTTCATCGGCGGTGGAAGTGCCCAGTGTCATGCCGAAAACGCGCGAGGTTTGCGGTGTCGGATGCTCGATATGCCAAGGCATGTCATCGGGATTTCTCGGTTCGCCGGGGATGAAAAAGGTGCCGATAAAAATCAGCACCGACACGATGCCGACACCCCAGTAAATTTTATTTTCAGTGCTCATAAGTTTTTTTCTTTATTTAGGCTGCGGCGGTTTCGCTTGCCCCTTTGGGGAGCTTGCTGTGGCGGGCCTGATACATCGAATCGTTACCCAATACGATCAATACCAACAGGGAAACCATAAACGGCAGCAGACCAACACCGCCCAGTAATGCGATGGTGGCGATCTTAGACCAGCCCATCATTTTCGACAGCCAGAAACCGCCGCCGACCACGATGCAGGTGATAGTCAGCAGCCACATAAAGTGCTTGTTGCGTTTTTCCGCTACTTTCCAGTGTGCTTTGATGAATGCGCTTTCGTCACTCCTGGCAACTTGCTTGGCTTTGATGGCGAGATAGCCGGTGATGATAAAAGAGGTGAGCGGGACGATCATAACCATCAGCGGGAAGGTGCTAAAAACGCCGAAAGTCGAGGCGAACACCAAGATATGGTTGAACACCAAATTGATGAGAAATATTTCGTGCGGCCATTTGGCGTGCTTGATTTCATCCGCTGTGGCGCTGTAGCTTTGACTCATGTTCTCTCCCCTGTGTTGTTTTGAATGGTTACGGCGATGCGCAGGATACCGACTCCGGGGCGATTAGGGAATGCGGCAGAACGACGCATCAACTTTTTCCGACCAAAGCCCGTAATCTCGGCAGATCAATTAATTCCACCGTTTTAATCTTGACGTTGATTAATCCATCTTCTTGAAAGTGCGAGAAAGCGCGGCTGACTGTTTCCAGCTTTAACCCGAGGTAGCTGCCGATTTCCAGGCGCGACATGCGCAGTTGCAGCTGGGTGGCGGAAAATCCGCGTGCGGTGTTGCGCTGCGACAGGTTTAACAGAAAAGCGGCTAGGCGTTCCTCGGCACGCATTGAGCCGAGCAGTAGCATGATGCCTTGGTCGCGCACGATTTCTCGGCTCATGATCTTATGCAGATGGCGTTGCAAGCTAGGGATGTCGCGGCTCAATTCTTCCAGCTTGGCAAAGGGGAGTTCGCAAACTTCGCTGGCTTCCATGGCCAGTGCTTCGCAGGTGTGGCTGTCGGTGCTGATGGCATCCAAGCCGATGATTTCCCCCGCCATCAGGAATCCAGTAACTTGTTCCCTGCCGTCTTCGTGCAACACGCGGGTTTTGAATGAGCCGCTGTGGATGGCGTATAGCGACTTAAAGTGATCGCCGGTACGGTACAAGTAGTCTTGTGCGGCAAAGCTGCGCTTACTGTTGCTCAACGCTTCCAGCCGCCCCATCTCGTCAGCGGAGAGATCAACGGGCAAGCACAGTTCGCGCAGATTGCAGTTGGAGCAGGCAATTTTGAGTTGTTTGGATGAGGTCGGCGGTGGCACAGTCGGGCGGAGCGGCTAAAAACGGCCCGTATTTTGACATATATCAATTCCATACTGGAAAAATGCTGACATAGTGCGCACTGGGAGCTCTGGGGAGAAAAAAATGAATGAAGCAGTAAATCAATTGGTTGTTGATTTGGAGTTGATACGCAGGCTGGATAAGAACGGGCCGCGTTACACTTCCTATCCGACCGCAGACCGTTTTATCGAGGCATTTAACGCCGAGAGTTATAGCCAGTGGTTGACCAAGCGCGAGATCGGCGGTATTGCCCGTCCCTTGTCGCTGTATATCCATATCCCTTTTTGCAACACGCTGTGTTTTTACTGCGCATGCAACAAGGTTATCACCAAGGATCGCAGCAAATCGGCGGAGTACGTTCGTTATCTCATCAAAGAAATGGCGATGCAAGCCAAATTGCTGGGGCCAGGTCAAGTGGTGGAGCAGTTGCACTTTGGCGGCGGTACGCCCACGTTTTTGAGCGACGAAGAAATTCGGGAAGTGATGGCAGCTATCGGGCAGCACTTCAAGTTGATTGACGACGGCGAGTATTCCATCGAGATCGACCCGCGCAAAGTCAGCGACGAAACCATTGCGCTGCTTGGTCAGGCGGGCTTCAATCGCATCAGTGTCGGTGTGCAGGACTTCGACGATGATGTGCAAAAGGCGGTGAATCGTATTCAAAGCGAAGAAGAAACGTTGCGCGTCATCAACGCTTCGCGTGCAAACGGCTTTAAGTCGGTCAGCATTGACCTGATCTACGGCTTACCCAAGCAGACACTGGAGGGCTTCGGTAAAACGCTGGATCGGGTGATTGCCACTAATCCTGATCGCCTGTCGATCTACAACTATGCGCACATGCCGACCATCTTCAAGCCGCAGCGTCGCATCAACGAGTCCGAGTTACCCGAGCCTCAGGTGAAGCTTGATATTCTCAGCATGGCGGTGAATAAGCTGACTGGCGCAGGTTATGTGTACATCGGTATGGATCACTTTGCCAAGCCGGAAGATGAGTTGGCCGTGGCACAACGTCAGGGCAGGTTGCACCGCAACTTCCAAGGCTACTCCACGCACTCGGATTGCGATCTGGTTGCACTGGGCGTGAGCGCCATCGGTAAAGTTGGCCCGACTTACAGCCAGAACTATCGCGAACTGGTCGATTATTACGATGCGCTTGATCGTGATGAATTGCCCATCATGCGCGGCCTAGAGCTGAATGCCGACGATCTCGTGCGTCGCGCCATTATTCAAGCTTTGATGTGCCATTTTGAGATTTCCAAGGAGTCATTCAACATCGCTTACCTGATCGATTTTGACCAGTATTTTGCGACTGAGATGAACGAGTTGGAAGAGTATGCCAAGGAAGGTTTGCTGGAGTTGTCGTCGCAGTGGATCACTGTGACTCCCAAAGGACGCATGCTGATTCGTAACATCTGCATGGTGTTCGACAAATACCTGCGCACGCGCACCGAACACGCGCGTTATTCCAAGGTGATTTGAGCTTAATCCACTACATCTCCGCCGTTGCGGCGGGGATGTAGTTCGGCAAGATTTCCTTTTTCGTTTATAATCCGCGCCCTCCGAGGGGTGCTGCAGCGGGTTTGATTACCATTCCCCCGTCAGGCTCGGAGCGCTTCAGTTTCAACGGCACCCATTCATTAAACCTTTTTATGAATGGAGTGCTTTATGACCACAGCATTTACCGACTACAAAGTCGCCGACATCAATCTGGCCGCCTTCGGCCGCAAAGAGCTCAATATCGCTGAAACCGAAATGCCCGGTCTGATGGCGATTCGCGAAGAATTCGCTGCCACACAACCATTGCGCGGCGCACGCATCGCCGGTTCGTTGCACATGACCATCCAAACCGCCGTGCTGATCGAAACATTGACCGCACTGGGCGCTGAAGTGCGCTGGGCTTCTTGCAATATCTACTCGACACAAGACCATGCGGCAGCAGCTATCGCCGCGCGTGAAATTCCCGTGTTCGCTTACAAAGGCGAATCGCTGGAAGAATACTGGGATTACACCCACCGCATTTTCGAATGGTCAAACGACCAGCACGCCAACATGATTTTGGATGACGGCGGCGATGCCACGCTGTTGTTGCATCTGGGTGCTCGCGCTGAGAAAGACCCGTCGCTGGTGGCGCACCCAAGCTCCGAAGAAGAGACTTTCCTGTTTGCCGCCATCAAAGCGCGCATCGCATCGCAACCCGGCTGGTATTCCGCCCGCTTGGCAGCGGTGAAGGGCGTGACTGAAGAAACAACCACCGGCGTACATCGTTTGTATCAAATGCACGAACGTGGCGAGTTGAAGTTCCCTGGCATCAACGTGAATGACTCTGTCACCAAGTCCAAGTTCGACAATCTGTATGGCTGCCGCGAATCGCTGGTTGACGCGATCAAGCGCGCGACCGACGTGATGGTGGCTGGTAAGGTTGCCATTGTTGCCGGTTACGGCGACGTGGGTAAGGGTTCTGCTCAAGCGTTGCGCGCACTATCCGCCCAAGTTTGGGTGACCGAAGTTGACCCGATCTGCGCATTGCAAGCCGCGATGGAAGGCTATCGTGTGGTGACTATGGATTACGCTTGTGAACACGGCGACATCTTTGTGACGGCAACGGGTAACTACCATGTCATCACGCACGATCACATGAGAAAAATGAAGGATCAGGCTATTGTTTGCAACATTGGCCACTTCGACAACGAAATCGACGTTGCTTCGCTGGAAAAATACGAATGGGACGAGATCAAGCCGCAAGTCGATCACGTCATTTTCCCGGATGGCAAGCGCATCATCCTGTTGGCACGCGGTCGCTTGGTGAACTTGGGCTGCGGTACAGGTCATCCGTCTTACGTGATGTCGTCGTCGTTTGCGAACCAAACCATCGCTCAGATTGAGCTGTGGACCAAGACGGCTGATTACCCAGTGGGCGTTTACACGCTGCCTAAACATTTGGATGAAAAAGTTGCGCGCCTGCAACTGAAGAAACTGAATGCGCAACTGACTGAACTGACCGACCAGCAAGCGGCTTACATCAGCGTGGCGAAAGAAGGTCCGTACAAAGCGGATCACTATCGCTACTAAGACTGTCTGCTCCTTGCCGTCGCTGGCGTGTTGCGCCAGCGACGGCTTTTTGCCTTATTGGGCAAGCATGAGGAAGTGCACATGAGATTACTGCTACTTTGGGTTTTGAATGCCGTCGCCTTGTTGGCGGTGACTAATTTCGTTCCCGGTATTCATCTGGACGGTTTTGTTGACGCGCTGATCGCCGCGCTGGTGCTTGGCTTGGTCAATACGCTCATCCGTCCTTTGCTGTTACTACTTACGTTGCCGGTTACGCTGCTTACGCTGGGACTATTCATTTTCGTGATCAACGGGCTGCTGTTTTGGTTTGTCGGTTCGGTGCTGAAAGGTTTCGTTGTTGACGGCTTCTGGTTTGGTGTATTTGGTGCAGTGTTATATAGCATCTTCTCGTGGGCACTCTCGGCTGCTGTCCAACAGTTATTGGGGAAAAAATGAACAAGCCCGCTATTAGTTTTGAATTCTTCCCGCCGCAAACGCCGGAAGGCATGGAAAAACTTACCGCCACGCGCCAGCGTTTGGCGACACTCCACCCCGAGTTTTTTTCGGTCACTTTTGGTGCTGGCGGTTCTACACAGGAACGCACACTGGAGACCGTGTTGCAGATCAAACGCGAAGGCTACGCGGCTGCCCCGCATTTATCGTGCGTTGGCTCGACCCGAGATAACGTGCGCGCGCTGTTGCACGCGTATAAGGATGCAGGTATCGGTCGCATCGTCGCACTGCGCGGCGATTTGCCTTCCGGTATGGGCAGCATTGGCGAATTCCAGTATGCCAATGAGCTCGTTGCCTTTATTCGCGCGGAAACAGGCGAGCATTTCCATATCGAAGTTGCCGCTTATCCCGAGTTCCATCCGCAGGCAAGATCGGCTCATGACGACTTGCTCAATTTCAAACGCAAGATGAATGCCGGTGCGGACTCCGCCATCACGCAATATTTCTACAATGCCGACGCATATTTCCGCTTTGTTGACGAGGCGCGAAAGCTGGGCGTATCGCAACCGATTGTGCCGGGCATCATGCCTATCGTGCGCTTTTCGCAACTCGCGCGTTTCTCGGATACTTGTGGTGCGGAGATTCCACGCTGGATGCGCAAGACCATGGAAGGTTACGGCGACGATGTGGAATCGGTGCAACGCTTCGGCCAGGATGTGGTAACGCAGTTGTGCGAAAAACTCATCGCTGGTGGTGCGCCTGGGCTGCATTTCTACACCTTGAATCAGTCGCACGCCTCGACTGAAATTTTGAACTGTTTGGGATACCGATGAGTATGATGCGCACGCCAGAATTACTGCTGCCCGCTGGTACGCTGGACAAAATGCGTGCCGCCTACGCTTTTGGTGCAGATGCGGTGTACGCAGGTCAGCCGCGCTATAGCTTGCGTGCGCGTAATAACGAGTTCAAATTGGAAGAGTTGCAGATCGGCATCCAAGAAGCACATGCGTTGGGCAAGAAACTGTTCGTCGCCAGCAATCTGATGCCGCACAACGCCAAGGTGAAAACCTACATGGCCGATATGCAGCCAGTAATCGAAATGAAACCGGATGCGCTCATCATGGCCGACCCCGGCCTCATCGCCATGGTGCGCGAGCGCTGGCCGGAGATGGATGTGCATCTCTCGGTGCAGGCCAACACCGTTAACTACGCTTCGGTGAGATTCTGGAAGTCGCTCGGCCTCACCCGCGTGATTTTGTCGCGCGAATTGTCGCTGGATGAGATCGAGGAGATCCGCCAGCAATGTCCAGACATCGAACTCGAAGTATTCATCCATGGCGCGCTGTGTATTGCCTACTCGGGGCGCTGCCTATTGTCTGGCTACTTCAATCACCGCGATGCCAACCAAGGTACTTGCACCAATTCCTGCCGCTGGGATTACAAAGTGGATAGCGCCATCGAAGACAGCACGGGGCATATCGAAAAGATCGACTTTGATTTCGATAAGGCGTTGAGTAACAGCGCGCTTTCAGATTGTGGCTCGCAGCCACGCCACCCTGAAGCAGATAAGGTGTACGTCATCTCGCGCCAAGATCATCCCGGTGAGTTGATGCCGGTACTGGAAGACGAGCACGGCACCTACATCATGAACTCGAAAGACTTACGTGCGGTGGAACACGTCGAGCGTTTGGTCAAAATCGGCATCGACTCACTCAAAGTCGAAGGTCGCACCAAGTCTATCTACTACGTGGCGCGCACTGCGCAGGTGTACCGCCAAGCTATTGACGACGCGGTGGCAAATCGCCCGTTCAACCTAAGCTTGCTCGGCGCGCTGGATGCGCTGGCAAATCGCGGTTACACCGACGGTTTCTACGAACGCCATCACACCCACGAACAACAAAACTACATGCGCGGCCACTCCGAAAGCTTCCGTCAGCAATACGTCGGCGACATCGTGGCGTGCGCAAATGGCATGGCCGAGGTCGACGTGAAGAATAAATTCAGCGTTGGCGACAAACTAGAGATCATCCACCCTGCGGGCAATCAAATTGTCGAACTGAAAGAGATGCGTGGTCTCAAAGGTGAAGCATTGACTGTTGCGCCGGGTAGCGGACATCGCGTACAGATTCCGTTGCAGGGCGAGTTGACCAAGGGGATGGTAGCGAGGTTTTTATAAACCCCGAAGAACTTCGGTGTGTTCATCTTGTCCATAACTCCGTCTGTCCCATCACTAAATCAGGAGATCACGATGAATTGGAAGAACACCATTACCCGCTACGGCTCGCTTTCTATTGGCATCCATTGGCTGATGCTGCTGCTCTTCATTGCGGTGTACGGCAGCATCGAACTGCGTGTCTTATACGAAAAAGGCAGCGACCCGCGCGAAGCACTCAAGGCTTGGCACTTCATGTTGGGGCTGCTGGTGTTTGCTTTGGTTTGGGTACGCATCGCCGCCCGTCTGTCTGGCCCCACACCGAGTATCCAACCCGCACCGGACAAGGTGCAGCAGCTTTCTGCCAAGTTAATGCATCTCGCACTGTACGCACTGATGATCGGTATGCCACTGACAGGTTGGCTGGTACTTAGCGCATCCGGCAAAGTTATTCCGTTCTTCGGTTTGGAGCTGCCCGTACTCATCGGCGAAAACAAAGACCTCGCCAAGCAGATCAAGGAAGTGCATGAAGTCATCGGCACCACGGGTTATTTTCTCATTGGCGGACATGTGATCGCAGCTTTGTATCATCACTACATCAAACGCGATGACACACTGACCAGAATATTGCCCGAACGGAAATAGATTTCCTGCGCAACACCATGAGCTTCTGGGTTTACATTCTGCGTTGCGCCGACCGCTCCTACTACACCGGTCACACCGACAACCTCGAACAGCGCATCGGTCAACACCAGCAAGGCTTGTGTGGTGGCTACACCACATTGCGATTGCCTGTCGAACTGGTATTCAGTCAGGAATGTAGCACCCGAGAAGAGGCGCTCGCAGCCGAACAGCAAATCAAAGGCTGGAGCCGCAAAAAGAAGGAGGCAATGATGCGTGGTGATTGGGCAGAAGTATCGCGTTTGGCAAAAGGTACTCAACGGGATGGCGCGCTCATCCATCCTTCGACAAGCTCAGGACGAACGGGGAACGGTCAGTGAACTGCCAAAGGAAAAACCGTTCGTGGTGAGCCTGTCGAACCATGAGCGGTTTATCGCCCGCCCGTGTTGCATAAACAAGATTGCGTATAATTACTTCATGAGCAAGCAACGATTCAAAAGTGTGTGGGACACTGTCGAAGATACCCTCGGTGATGCCGCCAAAAGCAGGAAATTGCCCCTCCCGAATTTAATTTCGAAATCCTTTAAATCATGATTCTCTCTGCACTCTCACAATCCGACCGCTACGCCCCCTTGCATCCGCTATTTCAGCGCGTCTTTGACTACATCCGCGACACTGACTTATTCGCCGTTGCACCGGGGCGTTACAACCTCGTTGGCGACGATTTGATCGTGATCATCGAGCAAGTACCAGCCAAAACCAAAGAGATGGCAAGGCTGGAGGCGCATCGTAAATACATTGATATTCAGCTTGTGCTGGAGGGCGATGAAACGATGGGGTGGAAGCCGCTAGTGGATTGTCTCAATCCTGTGAGTGAGCATAGCGAGGAGAAAGACATTCGCTTTTTTCACGATGCACCGGCCTCGTATGTGCCAGTGCCGCCGGATCATTTTTGCATCTTCTTTCCCGAGGATGCGCATGCGCCGCTGGTGGGGAGTGGGACGATCCGCAAGGTGATTTTCAAGATCGCTGTCGCGGCCCATTGATCGGGGCGGCGTATTACATTCGCCAAATTAATAAGGTCGAGTGATGTAAGTCGTCCACTTGCCGCGTTTCGTGCGGTGTCTGGTCGGGCACATTAAAGGTACTGCTGACGAAGAGTGTGCCGCTACGCATTTCATTTTTTGCCTTGTGCCAAAGCTGTTCCATCGGTACGGGGGAGAGGTAGGCAAACACCACGTCGTACTGCGCCAAGTCGCAATCCCATAAGCTGCCCCAATGCACTTGGCATTGATGGTGAGCACCGAGGCGAACTCTGAGCCAGCTCCAAAAAAATGGTAGTGGTGCGGACTCAACTCCGCTGTAATGGCCGTCTGGGCGCACGCGGGCGAGATGGGTGAGCACGCCGCCGAGTCCCGAGCCGAGGTCGATGAAATGGAAGTTGGTTCCGGCTGCGGGTAGTAGTTCTTCCAGTTCATGCCAGACCTTGTTGCTGGAAAGGTACAGCGGAACTTGGGTGCGAAAGGTGCTCCAGTAAACGGCCAGCAGAATGAGAAAGGCCGCGAGGAAAAATCCCGGTGTGATGTTGAGCGCCAGCATCAACACCAGCGCGGGGGCAAACAGCAACTGAATAAACAGCCACCAGCGTGCCAATCCAGCGAAGTGGCTCAAGGCGGCGGCCAAGACACCACACAGCAATGCAAAGGTGAGAATGCTGGGATCGAGTGCCAATACACGGACCAAAGCAATCGAGAGGGCCAATGCCGCGATTTGCAGCAATAAGGCTGAGACGGCAGGGGGGAGTTTTGAGCGCAATGCCCGCAAAGTTAGCGAACCAGTCCGGTTTCGACTTCGGCACGCACGGCCGCACCGTGCAACTGTTCCAGCAGCGTCAGTGCAAAATCCATTGCCGTGCCGGGGCCGCGAGAGGTGATGATGTGACCATCCTGCTCGATGGCGCTTGTCTTGAGTTTCACATTGGCAAACTCATCCAAGCAGGTCGGGTAGCAGGTGGCGCGTTTTCCATCGAGCAAGCCTGCGGCGGCGAGTACGGCGGGAGCGGCGCAAATTGCTGTGACGAATTTACCGCGTTGCGCCATGTCTTGCACGAGCTGAATCACACGCGCGTCACCACGCAAATTTCTCGTGCCGGGTTGACCGCCAGGCAGCACGATCATGTCGTATTGTGCAGACAGCGCATCATCCAATGTACAGTCGGGTTGGATGGCAGTGCCACGACTGCCGCGCAGTACGCCAGGCTGTAATCCGGCAAGCGTGACTTGCACATGGCCACGGCGCAGGATGTTGACGATGGTGACGGCCTCAAGTTCTTCGCTGCCTTCTGCGAATAGAACCAGAACGGTCTTCATACTTTTTTTCCTGAGTTGTAGGCGGCGAGCAGGGCGCGTTGCAATGCCGGATGTTGCTCCAGATCAGTGATGTCAGCATCTGCCGCAGCGATGAGTCTCACCTGCATCAATGCCTTGTTTCTTGCCCAGTCATCATCCAGTGCCACAAAATCGAATTCGCCGTCTTTCATGTAACGGAGTGCCAGACCTTGCGGGTTGCTGAACTCAATATCTGCAACCAGCATCACTTCAAATAGGTAAGAGTAAGTGTCTATGCCATGTTTCTGGGCTAGCAGTTCGTGAATAACAGGTAGGTCGTCGTGTTGTTGCAGTAGCTCGTCGAGATTCAAGGTGGCAGAGCATAGGTAATCCTCGCCTTTGAAAGAGAACTCGACGCGGGCATCGATACTGTTTGGCATTGTGCGTGGTCAGTCGCGGAAGTTTTGGTACTGCAAGGGAAAGTCGGTGATGGTTTTCTTGATGAAGGCGATGGCATCTTGCAGGTCGTCGCGGTTCTTGCCGGTGACGCGCACGGTGTCGCCTTGAATGCTGGCTTGTACTTTTAGCTTGCTGTCTTTGATGTGCTTGACGATTTTTTTGGCCAACTCGATTTCCACGCCGACTTTTACCGTGCAACTGCGTTTGACCTTGTTGCCGCTAACCTTCTCGACTTTATCGCTGATATCTAAGCATTTGATATCCACGCCGCGCTTGGTCAACTTGCCATTGAGAATATCCTGCACCTGATCGAGTTGGAACTCGTTGTCGGCATGCACCGTCAGCACCAGTTCGGCTTGTTCGACGCGCGCATCACTGCCTTTAAAGTCGAAGCGTGTGCTGACTTCTTTATTGGTTTGCTCGACCGCGTTTTTAACTTCAGTTTTTTCTACTTCGGAAACAATGTCGAATGAGGGCATGGTGACTCCAACTTAACAATTAATAAACTGCGGCAATGGGTTCTGAATTTCAACCAAACGAACACACGTAATCGACTGCACTAGCACCAGTGTGGATGTCAAAGCTGCTGTTTGCGGCCACACGGAATGAACTACCTGCGGCATATGTTTTAAATTCGGACTCGCCCGCGATTTTTACGGTGCATTCGCCAGCGGTGATTTCCATCAACTCGGGTGTGCCGACATTGAAGGTGAGTTGGCTGTTGGCCAATACCACGCCCACGGTTTTGCGCGAGCCGTCGGCAAACAAGACGGTGTGCGAAACACACTTGCCATCGAAGAAGACGTTGGATTTTTTGACGACGCTGACGTTATCGAATTGGTCTGACACGGTTATTTTCCTTTACTTGGGTTCGGTGGCTTTGATGCCTTTTTGATAATGGGTATAGAGGTAAACGGTGATACCAAGGTCGCCGAGTTGCTTGTCGATCAGCGGGCGGACATCGTTCCAATCCAAGCCGTTGATACCGCAGGCAAGACGCGGCAAAGCAATGCTACTCACTTTTTCTTTTTCCACGAAGCCGCGCAGCGCGTGCAGGGCATGGTTCACATGGCTAAGTGTCGCGTGCCCCGGTTTGCTGCCGTGGTCGTAAGCAGCATCCTGCGTGAACAGGTTGACGACGAAGCGACCATCGCTGCTCATCCAAGTCCACAGACTGCCGGATTTGGGATGTGTGGTTTGGCAATGATGGCGAAAGTCTTTGTACATCGCGGGCATGCGCTCGCGCAGTTGCAAAGCGAGGCCATGATGAAAATCATCGTTGGGCGCAACGCCCTGTGCGATGACTTTTGCACTGCTGAATAAAATATCGCCGTTCAGTTCGTGGATCATGATGGCCTCCCTCGGTCGTTTGGAGAATTACTTCCTCTTTTGCAAATTTGCTGCGATGCGCATACGCAAAGCATTCAGCTTGATGAAGCCAGCTGCATCCTTCTGGTCGTATGCACCCTTGTCATCTTCAAAGGTGGCGATGGTTGGGTCGAACAGCGAATCAGTCTTGGAGTCACGCCCCACGACGATGACATTTCCCTTGTACAGTTTGACGCGCACCCAGCCGTTGACAGTTTGTTGCGTATGGTCGATCAGGGTCTGGATCGCGCGGCGCTCTGGGCTCCACCAGTAGCCGTTGTAGATCATGCTGGCGTAGCGCGGCATCAGATCATCCTTCAAATGGGCGACTTCGCGGTCCAGCGTAATGGATTCGATGGCGCGGTGCACCTTCAGCATAATCGTGCCGCCGGGCGTTTCGTAGCAGCCGCGTGATTTCATGCCGACATAGCGATTCTCTACCAGATCGAGGCGGCCGATACCGTGCTTGCCGCCCAGCTCGTTCAGCTTGGCCAGCACTTGCGCAGGTGATAACTTGGTGCCGTTCAAAGCCACGATGTCGCCGTTGGCGAATTCGATGTCGAGGTATTCGGCTGCATCCGGTGCTTTTTCGGGCGACACAGTCCAGCGCCACATGCTGTCTTCGGCTTCCGCTGCGGGGTCTTCCAGATGACGGCCTTCGTAGCTGATATGCAGCAGGTTCGCATCCATGGAGTAAGGCGAGCCACCTTGCTTGTGTTTCATATCGACTGGGATGTTGTGTTTCTCGGCATAGGCCATCAGTTTCTCGCGTGATAGCAGATCCCATTCGCGCCACGGGGCAATAACTTTGATATTCGGGTTCAGCGCATAGGCACCCAGTTCGAAGCGAACTTGGTCATTGCCTTTGCCGGTCGCGCCGTGCGAAATGGCTTGTGCGCCGGTCATGTTGGCGATTTCAATCAGGCGTTTGGCGATCAGCGGGCGTGCGATAGAGGTGCCAAGCAAGTACTCGCCTTCATACACGGTGTTGGCGCGGAACATCGGGAAAACGAAATCGCGCACGAACTCTTCGCGCAAATCGTCGATGAAAATATTTTCCGGTGTAATGCCGAATTGCAGTGCCTTCTTGCGTGCGGGTTCCAATTCCTCGCCTTGGCCGACATCGGCGGTGAAGGTCACCACTTCACATTGGTAAGTATCCTGTAGCCATTTCAAAATGACTGAGGTGTCGAGTCCGCCGGAGTAGGCAAGGACGGCTTTTTTGATGTCGCTCATATTCAAATACCTGTGTTGATGATTAATTAATTGTTGTTCGGACGCTTGCTACTTATCTTGTTGTCGAAACGCGCTTTGTCGATGACAAAGCGTTCATGCGTGCCGCGTGCGATCAAGTCAATACCGTCATGTGCCGACACGGCGAAAGTGATGCGTCTGCCATCGACTGCCGTAATTTCCACCGTGGCGGTTACTTCCAGTCCCGGCGGCGTTGCGGCTTCATGGCTGATATTGATATGCGTTCCCAGTGACTGCTCTTGCGGCCAATCCAAATGAGGCTTGAGGCACATGATGCACGCCCATTCCAGAAAACCGACCAAGTAGCCAGTAGCAAAAACTTCCGGCATAGCCAGAAACTCGGGGGATTCTGGATAAAGCGCGGGAACCGTTTTGCTTTCAGGAATTAAGAAACGGTGTTCGTAACATATGCCGGGTTGCAGAGTATCTTTCATTGCGTGCCCGGGCGTGTTTAGTTGTTCACTTTTCCCAGCAAGAGGAATTCCATCAAAGCTTTCTGCACATGCAGTCTGTTCTCAGCCTCATCCCACACGACCGATTGCGCGCCATCGATGACCTCAGCCGATACCTCTTCACCGCGATGTGCGGGCAGGCAGTGCATGAATAGTGCGTTTTTAGCCGCGACACCCATCATGTCGGCATCCACCTGCCAATCGGCAAAGTCCTTCAGGCGTTCTTCGTTTTCAGCTTCCCAGCCCATGGAAGTCCACACATCGGTGGTCACCAGATCGGCACCGCGAGCGGCCTCCATTGGATCTTTGAATTCTTCGTAATGTTCGTGGCCGTACAAGCCTGCGCGTTCCGGCTCGACTTCGTAGCCGGGCGGGGTGGAAACATGCACGTTGAAATCCAAAATTTCTGCCGCTTGCAACCAAGTGTTGCACATATTGTTGGAGTCACCGATCCAAGCCACGGTCTTGCCCTGAATGCTGCCGCGCTGCTCGATGTAAGTGTAGATGTCGGCAAGGATTTGGCAGGGGTGGTATTCGTTGGTCAAGCCATTGATGACAGGCACGCGCGAGTGCGCGGCAAAACGTTCGATGATGTTTTGTTCGAACGTACGGATCATCACAATGTCGCTCATGCGCGAGATGACTTGTCCCGCATCTTCCACTGGCTCACCGCGTCCCAGTTGCGAGTCGCGCGTGTTGAGGTAGATGGCCGAGCCGCCTAATTGCTGCATACCGGCTTCAAATGACAAGCGGGTTCGGGTGCTGGCTTTTTCAAAGATCATCACCAGCGTGCGGTCAGTTAATGGCCAGTATTGCTGATAGGACTTAAACTTTTGCTTGATGATGCGAGTACGCTCGAAAAGATACTCAAGCTCTTCGCGCGTCAGGTCTTTGAACTGTAAAAAATGTCTTACCGAGGTGGCTAGTGTGGCTGGCATGATGCACTTCCGTTCAGTCTTGCAAAAAGTCTTTGATCAATGGGCAGAGGATATTCAACAGCTGCTGCGCCTCATCTTTGCTCATCACGAGCGGCGGCAACAAACGAACCACATTGTCGGCGGTGACGTTAATTAGGAGCCCTTGTGCGAGTGCTTGCTTCACCAGTTCGCCGCATGGCTTATTCAGCTCAACGCCGATCATCAGCCCGAGGCCGCGTAAGGAGTTAACGCCTTTAACGCCTTGCAATTGGGTGGCGAATCCGTCGAGGATGAATTTTCCCAGTTGCTCGGCATGAGTCAACAAATCATCTTGCTCTAGGATATTGAGCGTGGAGAGTCCGGCCGTGCAGGCCAGCGGGTTACCGCCAAAAGTAGAGCCGTGATTGCCCGGTTTAAACGTGGCGACAGCTTTACCAGCGGTCAGGCATGCTCCGATTGGCACGCCCGAACCCAAGCCTTTGGCCAGCGTCATTACATCGGGCAAGATACCGGTGTGTTGGTGTGCGAACCACTTGCCGGTGCGTCCGATTCCGCTTTGCACCTCATCTAGCATCAACAGCCAATCGTTGCTCGTGCAAATCTCACGCAGACCTTGCAAATAAGAGACTTCCGGTACGCGTATACCGCCCTCACCCTGAATCGGCTCAACTAGAACAGCGACGATATTGGGGTTGTGCACAGCCAATTGTCGAACAGCCTCAAGGTCGTCGTACGGTACACGTACGAACCCCTGTACCAAGGGCTCAAAACCCGCCTGAACTTTGCGGTTGCCTGTGGCGGAAAGGGTTGCCAATGTGCGGCCGTGGAATGATTTTTCCATAACGACAATGGCGGGATTGTCGATACCTTTGTTGTGGCCAAACATGCGCGCCAGTTTGATGGCGGCTTCGTTTGCTTCGCAACCCGAGTTGCTGAAGAAAACTTCTTGCATGTGCGAGATTGCACACAATTTGTCAGCCAGCAGCTCTTGTCCTTGTACTTGATAGACGTTGGAGCAGTGGATCAGTTTGCCGATTTGCGCACCGAGAGCGGCTGTGAAACGGGGGTGGGCGTGGCCCAGCGTATTCACGGCGATGCCTGAAAGCCCGTCCAGATAGCGTTTTCCTTCGGTATCCCAAAGCCATGCGCCTTCACCATGAGTAAAGGCGACGGGTTGCCGAGCATACGTGTTCATTACATGCGACATACGAATTCCCTGAATTGAAGACGGCGGTCTAGCCGCCGTCGAACTGTTTGCAGGTCGCTATTATCGTGCCAAACAAGCCTGCAAAGCAAACAAGCCGACACTTTGGTCGGCTTGCTGAGGTGAATCCAAAAGCAGTTTAACTGCTTATGCCATCGCCTTGATCGCGGCAGACAAGCGGCTCTTATGACGAGCTGCCTTGTTCTTGTGGATGATTTTCTTGTCGGCAATGCTGTCAACGGTGCTGATCGAAGATTGGTACACGGCTTGTGCAGCAGCCTTATCACCGCCTTCGATGGCTTTGAGGACTTTCTTGACGGCAGTGCGCAATTCAGAGCGCAGGCTGCTGTTGTGAGCATTCTGTTTTACTGCTTGACGTGCACGCTTGCGGGCTTGTGCGCTATTTGCCATGACAACTCCTTGAGAATTCGGTACGACGGAAAGGCGCGCATTCTAGTGACTCGTTTTCCCTTTTGCAAGCTTTTTTACGGGAAGCTGGGCTTGCACTGATTAATTCGTCATTGCGAGGAGCAATGCGACGTGGCAATCCAGATGTGTTTATCAAAATGCCCTAGACCCACTGGATTGTCGCGCTACGCTTGCAAAGACAATCACCTCCACTAGGTTGCCACGCTATGCTCGCTATGGCACCGCCCCGTCATTGCGAGGAGCAACGCGACGCGGCAATCCAGATGCTTTAATCAAAAAATGCCTTTGGCACACTGGATTGGCAAGCAGTTTCATCAATGACAGACTTGGTAAATAAATCAGCAACTCACTAATTTGTGGCTTGCCAGAGCACTAGTCGGCGGGGTGCAAGCGTGTTGCCTCAACGGGATTTTACGGTGCGATGGTATGATGCGCGGCGTTTTTTGCGAATAGCCTACAACCAGTATGAATCTCCTTAAAGCACTGGCCACCATCAGCAGCCTGACCTTGTTGTCGCGTGTGCTCGCATTTGTCCGAGACATTTTGATCGCGCGAATTTTTGGCGCGGGTGCGGCGACCGATGCGTTCTTTGTGGCGTTCAAATTGCCCAATCTGCTGCGTCGTCTGTTCGCTGAAGGGGCGTTCTCGCAAGCTTTTGTGCCTATCTTTGGGGAATATAAGAGTCGGCGCGGACACGAGGAAACTAAATTATTGCTGGATCATGTCACGACCATGCTGGCACTGATTCTGTTTGTGGTTACGCTCATCGGTATTATCGCTGCGCCTATCCTTGTATATATAAGTGCGCCCGGCTTTATCAAAGATGCCGAAAAATTTGATCTCACCGTGCAGTTGTTGCGCATCACTTCGCCTTATATTTTCTTTATCTCACTGGTTGCCGTGGCAGCGGCAATTTTGAATACCTACAACAAATTTTGGGTTCCGGCATTTGCCCCAGTGTTGCTCAATCTATGTTTCATCGGTGGCGCATTGTGGTTTGCACCCTATTTCAATCCCCCCATTTTGGTGTTGGCGTGGGCGGTATTCGTCGCCGGTATTGTGCAGTTGGCTTTTCAACTGCCCTTTCTGAAAAAAATCGGTATGTTGCCCAACCTGCGTCTGAATCTGAAAGACGAGGGAATGTGGCGCGTCATCAAACAGATGGGGCCAGCGATATTCGGTGTCTCCATCGCGCAATTGAGCCTCATCATCAATACTATCTTCGCTTCTTTCCTGGTTGCGGGCAGCGTGTCATGGCTGTACTACGCGGATCGCTTGATGGAGTTTCCAACCGGAATGTTGGGCGTGGCTTTGGGCACAATATTGTTGCCTTCGCTTTCTCGGTTGCATGCGAGCAATGACACCAGCGAATATTCCAAATTACTGGACTGGGGCTTGCGGCTGACTTTTTTACTTGCGCTGCCTGCGGCATTAGCACTGGGCATGATCGCGGTGCCCTTGTTAGCGACATTCTTTCAGCACGGTGAGTTTTCCGCGCACGATGTGCTGATGTCGCGCAGTGCCTTGGTTGGTTATAGCGTGGGGCTGATCGGATTGATCTTGGTCAAAATTCTTGCCCCCGGTTTCTATGCGCGGCAAAACATCCGCACGCCAGTAAAAATCGGCATCGTCACCCTGATTGCCACGCAGGCGATGAATGCTTTGTTCATCGGCCCTTTTCAACATGCCGGACTGGCCTTATCCATCGGCCTCGGTGCCTGCCTTAATTCCGCCATCCTGTTTCATTTTTTGCGCAAGCACGGCATTTACCAACCTGAGCCGGGTTGGTGGTTGTTCTTCGCCAAATTACTGTTGGCACTGTTAGCGCTGGGCTGGACACTGTGGTTCGGCATGGGAAGCGAGCAGCATTGGCTGACGACACATGGATGGAGTCGGATTATTCATCTGGCTTGGCTGGTCGTGCTGGGCGTGGTGATTTATTTTGCGGTGTTATGGGTGCTTGGCTTCCGTCTCAGGGACTTCGCCAAGCGTGGTGCGAATTGAGTGTTGAGGTAAACCGATGAGTGATTATTCTTACAACGTGGAAGAAGACAGTTTCGAAGAGCTAGTGGTAGCCAAGTCACACGAGCTACCAGTGCTGATGGACATTAGCGCCGAATGGTGCGCGCCGTGCAAAGTGCTGGCTCCGTTATTGCACAAAATGGTGTTTGCCTATGACGGTAAATTTATCCTCGGTATTGTCGATGCGGACGAAAATATGAAAATCGCCGGCAAACACAAAGTGCGCGGCTTCCCCACCGTGGTTGCCTATAGCCGTGGCGTGGAAATCGACCGTTTCCATAGCGCGCAGACAGAAGGATTTCTACGCAACTTCATCGATAGCGTGATCGAGCGGCATCAAGCCGCAGGGTAACTAATTTCGGCTATTTGCATGTTAGGGTTGGATGCGGAAAATTTCGAAGTCGCCTTTGCTATCAGGTGGTCGGCCAGAATTATTTTCATCAACTGATCGCTTACTGTTTTAAGGTCGGACAAGTTGATGGTCGCCACCCTGATCCGCTTGGGCACATTGCACTCAGCCCCCTCACTCGCGTTCAGCAGGTAACTGCCACGCACCCCGGCATCAGCCCCCAACTCTTGGTCGTGAGGATAAAGCAAGATCACATCGGGACAATCGTATCCGTTGGCATAAGCATACATCTGGTAAAAGTCAGACTCCGACACGGCATCCTTCTGCGCTGATGACCATGAACTTTTCGAATTCTGCTTAGTAAGGTGTTTCCATTTAGTGTCAACAATCCACGCTGTCTGCGAATGCAATTTGCCGACGACATCCGGCTTCATAAAGAATGCATTATTTTGCTTTTCGTCGATCGCCAAACACCGCTTCGGACCTTGCAGCGTGACCTGATAACCCAATGGCCGAAAAGCGCGGGCGGCCATTCGACCGATATATTCCTCGAACAACTCGTTCATTTTGAAAAACAGCGAAAATCCATGAGCCATGCCGCCCGTCACGTCAGGCGGGGTGTTTTTCAGAAATAGCTCGGCCAGCTTATAGCAAGGACGATAGCGTTCGTTCATTCGATCAAACACGATCTGCTTCCAGGGTAACGACTGTTTCGGATAGTCGGATACCCCCTCGAAAACCAGCATGAGTTCAGCCAGCTTTCGCTGATTCCCCATCTCTCGCGAAATTTTCAACAGCATACGGACTGCCGCTCTCAATACCTGATTCAGCGGATTGTCTTCCTGAAATTCGTCGAATCGACAGAACAGCCGCTCAGGATTTGCTGCGTTGAGTCGCACCTGCTCCACCACGCCAAGTTTTCCACGGAGCACCGAAAGATTTTCTGCGCGGCCTTCGTAGCGTCGAACCAACCCACGATGCACCTGCACAAAAAGTTTGTCGCAAAACAGCCGGATGAGAATTTCGAGGATGCCGTGATTCTGTGCGGCGACACTGGCGACATCTCCTTCCTTGATACCAAGATCAAGCGCCATTGCCAGCATGGCGACCAGATTGCGCCTGACACTCCGCTCATCCCCATCGATCTTGGGCAGCACTTCTACGGTTAACGATCCGAGCTGGATTACGCCGACGTACTGCTGAGCAGCCAGCGTCGTTTTGTTGGCGTACTTGAATACTTCAATCCCATAAGTCGCTTTGAGATTGGTCAGGTGTTCGGCTTGCTGCTCGGTCACCGAAGGCTGTTCCGAATTGAAACAGCCATCGCTGATTTTGAGCGTTTTATATTCCTTAACGGAAATCAGCGCCATGGCCGTTACTCGTAGATTTTTCGGTAGGCCTCAGCGAGGAATTCTTTCTTCATTGTGTAGCGGAATTTCTGATCTCCCCCATCCAATCCCTTCGGCGCAGAAAGTTCTTCCTTAATGAAGAATCCTTCATCTTCGTTAAGCACTGAGCAAACCTTGGCGAAATCTTCATAGAAATATTCCTGCAGCAATGGAATAACTTTGCGTTTGAATATTTTCTCCAAGTCCGCCAAGTCTTTCACATCAATAAAATAGGCATGCCCGATTGTGTGGTCGCGGTCATACAGATACTCGATTCGGTCGTTCATCACCCGCAGCATTTCGCCAAGTTTTATGCCATCAACGAGCATTCCCGACAAAACAGCATAGTCAGGCTGCAACTCCTCGAAATCGAAGCGCCGCCTCAGCGCCGTGTCCAGCAAGGCAATCGAGCGGTCAGCCGTATTCATTGTGCCTATCACGTACAGATTGGATGGGACGCTGAACGAGTCCATTGAATAAGGGAGCTTTACCGTAATCGCGTTGGTTTCCCCGGCTCGCTTGTCGGGTTCCAGTAACGTGATTAACTCGCCAAAGACCTTGGAAATATTGGCGCGATTTATCTCGTCGATGATGAGCACATGCTTGTCAGTGCTTTTCTCGGCAGCTTTGTTTTCCTCGGCAGCTTTACATGCCGCCCGGAATATGCCGGGGCGCACGCTGTAAGAAAGCAGCCCATCTTTCAATTCTGGACGCAAGCCTTCGACAAAATCTTCGTATCCATAGGACTGATGAAATGTCACGAAGCTGATCCGTCCGTCTTCCAGGAATTTTTTGTAACTTTCCATCAATTCTTTTCTTGGGAGGTTGCCATCACCTCCGCAGATTTCAACGGCAAGCTGGGCTGTTTTGAAAGTTTT
This sequence comes from Gallionella sp., assembly GCA_028687335.1. Lineage (GTDB taxonomy): Bacteria > Pseudomonadota > Gammaproteobacteria > Burkholderiales > Gallionellaceae > Gallionella. The sequence continues at coordinate 88,960 of JAQUAI010000003.1, read as the reverse complement.
GCCAGTGCCGGGAGGGCCATAAAGGATGGTGTTCATACAGGGCTCACATTCATTGTTGTTGATTGTTTGGGGTGTCTGCGCGGATTTGGTGGGAAGTAGCTCGACAGGTGCTGCCTTTAAGTCTCCATAGGCATCGCAAAATGCGGAAAGTGCTGACACTGTGGAAATCGACAATTTATCAATAGGTGGTAGCCCATCGTAAAGACGAGGCGCTTGTGCCCGAAAATGAGCTCTTGATTCACCCTGCTCGTAACGCTTATGCAAATCTATCCCAGAGGCAATTGAAGACCAATTACCCGGCTCGGCAATAATGGCGATTTCGCCACGACGTAAAAGCGCAAATTGACGACCATTAGTTGTCTCAAAACCAGCTACATATTCGACTAGATTCCCGATTGGTTTGAAGCGACTTTGAAGAAAGGCTAATGCTTCAGCTTGCGTCAGTTTCTGATCCAAAATCATGTGCTGCCCTCAGACTTATCAACCCCAATTTCGTAAGATCCATCGTTCTGCATTTTTATAAAAACGTAATCCCCAAGCTTTGCATTCGCGCGTTTAAACATTGCTGTAACCCAATCGCGTTTTCTGAAAATATTCTTTTTCCCATCAATATCAGTTTCCAGACTTTCGCCATCCAGCGGCTTAATCCGTAGCAATCGACTTGCTCTGCTCCTAGCATTGCCACCGCCGATTGAATCGGCAGGGAACATTGCCAAGCAGGATGTCAGGTAAAAATGGGAGTTATTCAAATTCCCTTGAGTGAGGCGAATCCTTGCAATACTCATTTTGCTCCCCTAAAAAAATCCCCCGACCGAAGCCGGGGGGCAAGTACAACGACAACAACGAAAATCAAAGGCTGAATGCATGTTACTAACCGAACGTAGGCGCGACAAGCGCTTTGTCTAAAAAATTTACAGCCATAACAACATGAATAAAAAAGGTATTTTCAGGCGCGCAAAACAAGTAATTTCCAGCATCAATTAATCGACCTGCTTTTTTCTCAAGTTTGCCATCCAAACCAGTCGATCAGATACGCGCTCCATCTCAATTCCCGCGTTCGGATTTCCCGATCAACGACACCGTCCCACCTCCTGCACCCAGCACAGGGTATTCACCAGCGCCATTTCCTCCGGGGAGGTGCATCGGATAGCCATCAGCGCAGGATTGGCGATGAATAACGCCAAACACTTTGCTCGCGAAATCGCCACGTTCAGGCGGTTCTTGCTGTACAGAAACTCGATGAATCGCGGCAAATAGTCGCCGCTGGACGTTGCCATGGAAATGATGACGGCTTCGGCCTCCTGGCCCTGGAACTTATCGACCGTGCCGACCCGTGCGCCTTCCGGCAACACCTTCTTCAACAAGTTGACCTGCATGTTGTATGGAGCTACGACAAGGATGTCGTTCAGGGTCATCGGGTGCTCCAGCCCCTGCTTGTCGCGATAGCGCTGCGTCAGCAGGCTCTGCACGAGTTCCTGCACAAGATCGGCTTCCTCTGGACTGCGCTGCGAACAAGCATCGTGCTCAATCGGGATATAACGAATTCCGGTGGGGATCAAGGATGGATGCGCATTGTCGTCGAGGAGCAACATCTGCCTGGCATTATTGGGCTCCGGCTCCAGACGACCATCGTAGACGGCATCCGAAATGAATCGGCATACGTCCGGATGCATCCGCCAAGTGGTGCCGAGAAATATCCCTCGTTCCGGTGGAATGGTCGCCAAACCATTCAGCAGGTATTCCAGCGACGATTCCCCCGAGCGCCCCGGATGTGTGCCTTGAATAGGCTGTCCCAATTGCATCTGGTCTCCCAGCAGCACGATGTTTTTAGCGCTCGTGCCCATGGCGACCAGGTTGGCCAGCGCCACCTGCCCGGCCTCATCCACGAATATGTAATCAAGCTGACTATCCATGCCCTTATCGGCAAACAGCCAAGCTGTACCCGCTACCAGTTGATATTCCCATTCGTCGCCAAATGCCCCAAAAATATCCTTGTTGTCGAAAACATCGTCGATGAAATCTCCCTCGAAGCAGGATTCCGGCTTTCCATTAGTCGATTTCTTGGCACCCCGAAATTCGTAATCTTGTTCCTTGGCTACCTTGACGATGCCATGCAACAAATTGTTGATGGCCTTGTGGCTGTTTGAGGACACACCGACCCGGCAACCTTTCTTTAGCAAAGCCACGATGACATGGGAGCCGGTATAGGTTTTACCCGCACCCGGCGGGCCTTGAACGAACAAATAACTGCTTTCGAGATTTGCAATCGCCGTGATGATTTTCGTTAACGACTCATCGTTCGCGGGCACGACGGGGCTCCCGGCTTCCGCGCCGCGTATTTTCGGCAACGTCTGATTGAGTATGGATTCGAGCGCCGGATATTTACCATCCCCTTCGACGATGCTGTCTCCAAAGCGAAAAACGGCCTCGACCAAAGCATTGCTGTTCACCGGCTTTCCCGGCCCCAGACAAACACGTAACGGCAACGGCTCTTTGCCATTCGAGCGTTTGAAGCTGACACGCCGAGCTTCTTCGTCAACCGTGAGTTCGCTTACCGTTTCGGCTGTCTGTGTCAGCGTCGCGCTATCGCCGGTCTTGAGCTTCGATCCCTGCTCGGGGAAAAGAAAGGTGTAAACGGTCGAGCGCTTATCGGGCCGAGGCGGATTTTCCGTGTCCGGCATCAATCCCGCCAAACATTCGCCATCCTCCAACAACTCATCTTCGGTCATTTCCATGCGAGCAAACATGGCCCACCACGCCGGTTTTTCCGTGCGCCGATGGAAGTCGAGCAACTGAAAAGTCAGCTCCCGCAAGTGTTCCGGCAGTCCCCACACCTTGCGATCCTCGGGCAAGCGAGCTATCAATCGCTCCCGATAAGGAATCAGTCGCGCTTCTGCTTTATTGAGCTCTGCGGTTTCCTGATTCGCAACTTTCGCTTCTGCAACCTCATCCTTTGCCCACGGCAATTCCCCAGGGCGTAGCGACAGAAGCCATTGCTGCAATTCGTAAGTTGAGCGGACATCATCGAAGTTGTAGTCCTCAATGTCCTTGAGCAATTGGGGATCCCCCGTCTCCTTCCACCGCTCGTAATAGACGATGCTTGCCCCGGCGTTGGTGACATCGCCGGTACGATGCTCAAGATAAAAATGCTCGATATTCTTGATCGAGTATCTTGGCTCGGAGACGCGAATTCCCTCACGGACGACTTTGTAAAGATCAATCATTTTCTGCGTCCGCAACAGATTGTCCACCTCGGCCTCGCGCGTGCCATGCAAAGACATGAGCTTCTTGAGTGCGGTCTGTTCGTAAGGCGCGTAATGGTAGATATGGGCGTACGGATGCTGCCGTAGCCATGCCGTCACAAAATCCATGAAGGCTTCGAAGGCCAATTTCTCCTCGGCTCGGTTATGCCCCCAGAATGCCTTGAACTCGGGTTTCCCATCCTTGAAAAAGTAGAGCCCGAAAAGATATTCAAGCCCACCTTCCTCCAGCGGGTTGCCCTCCATGTCAAAAAACAGGTCGCCTGCATTCGGTCGGGGCAAGCGTGCGAATCCTCGAATTGCCCCGCTTTCTTGTGGCAGCAATTCCAGTTGCCTCTCCCCGCTCAGGCGAGCCATCAACTGCAATCTGGCTTGTTGTCGCAATCTTTCCTGTGTGTCCGGGGTCATTTTCGGGATTCGGGTTGCCTCTGGCAAAGAACCCAAAGCTTCCAATGTATTCACCCCGGCAACTTGCAGCCTCTTGATTTGCAGTCCGCTGATATTGGCGACCTGACTAAGATGATCGTCTCTGAGACGCCGGTCGGCACACAGGCCGTTCCATTTGCACTGATCGCACTTTTCGCAAGGGACTGGATAAGTATCCAGAGTTACGCCAGAAACACGTTCGAGGAAACGATGAGTCACGAGATCCAAATATCGGGCGTAATCGGCATAGCGATAGGCTACTTCAGAGCGGTCTCCAAGAATGACATGCATCTGTATCGGTGCCAGCCCTTGGGCTTTACCCAACAGCGCAGAATAAAACCCGAGCTGAACAATGAATTTTGCTTTTGCGCTTCGCGCCAGCTTGGTATCCAGAACCTCATAGCTCCACTCGCCAAGATTCGATGGTCGCGACACTTTTCGCAGAAAATCTGCGTGACCAATCAAGCACCCATCCCGCAAGGTCGCCTGAAAAATAATTTCGCAACCATCGCGCATAGCTTGCAGCGTGGCATCAACTTTTTGCTTCAGCGGTTTTTTCGTCTCAGCGATATTGATAACCGACAAGTGCCGAGCCTTGAGCAGTTCAAGAAACTCTGCCTCATGCGCATAGCCCTTCTTCTGGATTAACTGTGCCTGTTCGCTATCCGCAGTTCTTGGTAGCGGCGTTTCCAGATCGAGCAGGTCTAGCGTGGTGATGTGCTCACATTCGAGATTACTGACAATATCCGATGCCGAATAAAGTATTTCTTCGCCACGCTTTTGCATGAACGTCCCTCGTGGTTATCTTTTGTCATACAACAACGGAGTTTATTGGCATTCGCCTAATACGACTCGACGAGAGTCCTGCATTCGACTTTATCACCTTACTATTCCTTTGCGGATTTCTCCTAAGGTCAATACGCTGATGTGCAGGGCTTCGGAGGGGATGTTGTCGAACCACGTCAAGACGGCTTTGGCGGGCTTGGGGCGCACCAATTTCGAGATGACGTTGGTGTTGAGCAGGTAGCTCATAGTTTGATTTTTCGCGTGGGAGTTTGCGCGCGTTTAACGACCTCGCTTAGTTGCCATGTTTGCATGATGCTCTCCAAAACTAGTCAGTCTGACCAGATTGTATTTGGTAAAAGCGGGCGGCTGCCCTTACTTCGTCAAATGTAACGCTTGCGCGACCACGTCGCGCGTCAGGTGCGGTGCGAATAATTCAATGAAGTGGTAAGCGAATCCGCGCAGATATTGGTTTTGGCGGATGGCGACGCGCGTAGTGCTGGCTTCAAACAAATGGCCCGCGTCGATCATGCGTAAATGGCGGTCACGATCGGGGATGAAGGCCATCTGCGCCACGATACCCACACCCAAGCCTAGCTCCACATACGTTTTAATCACGTCGGCATCGATGGCGGTTAGCGCGATATTTGGCTCGATCCCAGCCTCGCTGAATGCCTGATTGATTTTGTTGCGCCCCGTGAAAGCGAAGTCGTAGGTGATGATGGGGTATTGCGCTAGCTTCTTTAGTGTCAAACGCTTTTCCTGCAACAGCGGGTGCTCCAGCGGAACAACGATGCAGTGGTGCCATTCATAGCAGGGCAGGGTGACCAGTTCGTCATATAAGGAGAGGCTTTCGGTGGCGATGCCGATGTCTGCTTCGCCGCTCAATACCTGTTCGGCAATTTGCGTTGGGCTGCCCTGATGCAGGCCAAGCTTTACGCCCGGATAACTCAAAGTGAACGCTTTTACGACTTGCGGTAGCGCGTAGCGGGCTTGCGTGTGCGTGGTGGCGATGGTCAGGCTACCGCTGTCCTGTCGTTTGAATTCTTGTCCGACTTGTTTCAAGTTCTCAGTTTCGCGCAATACGCGCTGGGCGATTTCGACGACCGACTTTCCTGGCTCGGTGACAGCGACGATGCGTTTTCCGTTGCGCACGAAAATATCGATACCCAATTCTTCTTCCAGCAGTTTGATCTGTTTACTGACACCGGGTTGCGAGGTGTATAGCGCGTTGGCGGCATCCGAGATATTCAGATTGCAGCGCACGATTTCGTTCAGGTAACGCAATTGTTGGAGATTCATATGAAATTCGTATATGTTATTAAGTTATAAAATACTAACATAAAAGTATTTAGTAATATAACGGTGCCAACCTAGAATGCGCCCCATTGCAACGGAATACGGGTGACGAAAATGGATTGGTTGTACACGGTGTCGGGATTTTTGGTCGGGCTGATCGTCGGGGTAACCGGCGTTGGCGGCGGCTCGCTGATGACACCGTTGCTGGTGCTGTTCTTCGGTGTGTCGCCCGCGACTGCTGTCGGCACCGACCTGTTGTATGCGGCAATTACCAAGTCGCTGGGTGGCTGGGTTCATAGCCGTAACAGCACGGTGGAATGGAAAGTGGTCGGGCTGTTGAGCTTGGGCAGTATTCCGGCGGCACTGTTTACTCTCGCCTTGCTCAAGTATCTCGCTTTGGATGAAAAAACTTTACGCAGCTTGGTTACCAGCGTACTGAGTGTGGCGCTGCTTGCGACCGCGGTGGCTTTGTTGCTGAAAGACTGGATCAAAAAACTCGCGCAACGCGAAGACGGCACGGTTTACGAATTGCATCATCGTTATTTACCAGCTGCCACCATTGTCACGGGCACGGTTGTTGGTGCGCTGGTAACTATCTCTTCCATCGGTGCCGGGGTGCTGGGCACGGTGGCACTGTTATTTCTCTACCCGCGCCTCACGGCGGTCAAGGTGGTTGGCACCGACATCGCCCATGCTGTGCCGCTTACGTTGGTGGCGGGTTTGGGGCACATGGCGTTGGGCACGGTTGATCTAGTGTTGCTGGGAAGCCTGCTGCTGGGCTCCTTGCCGGGCATCTACATCGGTAGCCATCTCTCGGCCAAAGTACCAGAAAAAGTATTGCGCCCCCTCTTGGCGGTGATGCTGCTGATTATCGGCACGCGCCTAGTTTTGCATTGATATTGATTTGTCTCGAAGGGAAATAACCATGAGCCTGAATACACGTAACTTGTCTGATCTGGAAGAAATAGACCGCTTCGAGCAAGCGATTGCCACTTTTAACGAAGGCGGTATTGATCCTGATCGTTTTACCGCCATCCGTTTGCAGCAGGGCGTGTACGGCCAGCGTCAACAGGGCGTGAACATGCTACGCATCAAAGTGCCGGGTGGCCGTTTGACAGCCGAACAACTCGGCGTGATCGGCGAAGTGACGGCGGAGTTTTCCCAGCATCAAACTGCGCATCTGACCACGCGTCAGAGCATTCAAATTCATTACATTCCGTTGGTAAAAATGCCGGAAGCGATGCGCCGTTTGGCCAAAGTCGGCATGACCACGCGCGAAGCGTGCGGCAACACGATTCGCAACATGACTGCTTGCCCGCTGGCTGGCGTTTGCCCGAAAGAGCATGTCGATGTGAGCACGCATGCGGAAGGGGCGACCGTGCATTTTTTGCGTAATCCGCTGAACCAGCAGTTGCCGCGCAAATTTAAGATTTCATTCTCCGGTTGCGAATCAGATTGCGCGCAAGCTCTGCTGCACGATTGCGGCGTGATCGCGGTGAATAAAGACGGGCAGCATGGTTTCAAGATTCGTGCGGGCGGTGGTTTGGGGCACAAGCCGCGCGAGTCCATCGTGGTGGAGGAATTTATTCCCGAGCATGAATTGTTGTTTGCGATGGAGGCATTGGTGACTTTGCACAACAAATATTCCGACCGTACCAAGCGCGCGAAATCACGCATCAAGTTTCTCGTCGAGCGTTTCGGTGTAGATGGCTTTATCGAGAAATACCGCGAAGAGTTTGGGCGCACCAAGGAAGCATTGGCCGGACAAACTTATCCGCAGGGAGCGTGGCGCACGCCAAACGGTAGCGAAGCGCCGGGTCAGGGAGCGCCGCGCAAACTGTTCGCACAGCAGGAGCAAGGCTTGTTCGTGTTCCCTGTTGCACTGCCTATCGGCGATGTGAAAGCGGAGCAGCTGCGCGGCTTGTCGGTGCTGTTGCGCGAGCTGGGTTTGAACGAGCTGCATGCAACGCAGGATCAGAATTTTGCGGTGTTGAATGTACCGCAGGCGAAGGTGGCGATATTGCGCGGCGGCTTGTCCGTGCTGGGGTTGGGCGAGCCGCAAGCGGGTGACAACGTGGTGACTTGCCCCGGTACTTCGACTTGCCGTCTGGGGATTACCTCCAGCACCGTGCTGGGGCCGTTGTTGTCGGGCGGGGCGGCGGACTTGCATATTCGCGTGTCAGGTTGCCATAACGGTTGCGCGCAGCCCGAGACTGGCGACATCGGTATTTACGGCGAAGGCAAGCGCATGCACGGCAAGTTGGTGCCGCATTACCAGATGTATTTTGCTGGCAAGGGTAGCGCGGGTGGTGCGTTGGCACTGAAAGGGCCAGCGTTACCGGCAGCTCGTATCAAAGTGGCGATTGAGCGTGTGCAGGCTGCGCATCTTGCCAGTGGTGAATCCAGCTTTTTCGTCTGGGCGCGTGCGCAGCAGCCGGAGTATTTCAAGGCGTTGTTGGCCGATCTGGCAGAAGTGCAAGCGCATGAACTGGATAGCGTGATGCGCGATTTTGGCGACAAGGCTGATTTCCGTGTTCTGCAACTGGGCGGTGGCGAGTGCGCGGGCGCATCGCAAGTGTTGATTGGTGCCAATTTCTTCGAAGCGGCACACGAGCGCGAGTACCGCAATGCACTGGTGTTTCAGCGCAAGTATGCCGAGGCGGCGCAATGTAACGAATCAATCTTGCGTTTGCTGGGTTCCGGTGTGGCGCAGTTGTTGGGCGGCGCACGCCAAGATGATTTGAATGTACTGAGTGCGCAACTCAACTTGCTGGCACCGGAAGAAATTGCCGCCGAGTTTGCCCATGCAGCGAACGAAATTGAAGTCGACGAAGAGGTGGATGTCGATGCTGTTTCCGCCGCCAGTGCAAAGGTGGACGCATGGACGATCAAAGTGGCGGCATTTGCCACCGAGAAAGACGGACAGTTGGATTTGAAGGAGGCATTGCCAAAATGAATACGGAACAGAAAAACGAACTGGATGAAAAAATCGCCGCCACTATCGCCGTGCTGCAACAGGCGGTGAACGAGTTTGGGCAAGTCGTATTTGCCAACAGCTTGGGTGCCGAAGATGTGGTGCTGACCGATCTGATCGCCAAGTATCAACCGGATATTGCGATGTTCAGTCTGGATACTGGGCGCTTACCGAAAGAGACCTACGACTTGATACAGGAAGTGCGCCAGCGTTACAGCGTGCCGCTCACGGTGTACTTCCCGAACAATGCGCTGGTTGAGGAGTATGTCGCGCAGCATGGCATCAATGGTTTCTACGACAGCGTGGAAAATCGCAAAGGCTGCTGCTACGTGCGCAAGGTCGAGCCATTACGCCGCGCGTTAAAAGGCAACGGTGCATGGATTACGGGTATGCGCCGCGATCAAGCTGTGACGCGCGGTACGCTTGAAGTGTCGGCGTTCGACAGCGACAACGGCTTGCAGAAATTCAATCCGCTGTTGGACTGGAGCAACAAAGATGTGTGGGCATATATCCGTCGCTATGACGTGCCTTACAACAAGCTGCACGACCAGTTCTATCCCAGCTTGGGTTGCGCGCCTTGCACACGCTCCGTTACACCGGGCGAGGATATTCGTGCTGGGCGTTGGTGGTGGGAAGATCCTGCAAACAAAGAGTGCGGCTTGCATGTCAGTCACGGCAACAAAGTTGCGCATGGAACAGGTGTGCAGGCGGTGAGTAAAACTTCATTGCAAGCGAGCCGCGAACGCATCATCGAAATCGCGGCAGATGTGAAGCAGGAAGTCACTGCGTAAGTTGGAACACCTGTCCACGAAATACACGAAAGCAGCAGTGTCGTAGCGCATTGCACTCATGCGTATCGATTCGGCGCAATGCCCGTTGGTTATTGCGCCTTACTCAAGTTGTGGAGAAATTTATGAAACTGGTAGAGAAAAATATGACGAAACACACCTTCACCCATCTGGACGCGTTGGAAAGCGAATCCATCCACATCATGCGCGAGGTCGCGGCGGAGTGCAAAAATCCGGCCCTGCTGTTCTCTGGCGGCAAAGACTCTATCGTCATGTTGCGCATTGCTGAAAAAGCATTTCGCCCGGCCAAGTTTCCGTTCCCGCTGGTACACATCGACACCGAGCACAACTTTCCCGAAGTGATCGCCACGCGCGACAAGCTGGCAAATGATTTGGGTGAACGGCTCATCGTGCGCTCGTTGGAAGATTCCATTAAGCGCGGCAGCATCGTGATTAAAGATGCTTCGCTACCGCGCAATCCCTTCCAGTCGGTGACGTTGCTGGAAACTATTGCCGAGTTTGGCTTCGATGCTTGCATGGGCGGCGCGCGGCGCGACGAGGAAAAAGCGCGCGCCAAGGAACGTATTTTTTCCTTCCGTGACGAGTTTGGTCAGTGGGACCCGAAGAATCAACGCCCCGAGTTGTGGGATACCTACAACACCCGTGTGCATGCTGGCGAGAACATCCGCGTGTTCCCCATCAGCAACTGGACCGAGATGGACATCTGGCAATACATCGGGCGCGAGCAATTGCATATTCCGAGTATCTACTACGCGCACGAACGTGAAGTTATCCGTCGCGGCGGCTTGCTCGTGCCGATCTCCGACTTGGTGCAACCCAAGCCGGGTGAAAAGGTGGAAGTCGTCAGCGTGCGTTTCCGCACCGTGGGGGATGTGACTTGTACCGCCCCAGTGGAATCAACAGCGCGCACGGTGGAAGAGATCATCGAAGAAACCGCGACCACGCGCATTACCGAACGCGGCGCAACGCGTATGGATGACCAGACTTCGGATGCGTCGATGGAGTTGAGGAAGAAGGAAGGTTACTTCTGATTGCGCACTAAGCTAGTTCCTTCCCCCATGCAGGGGGAAGGTTAGGATGGGGGTAGAGCAGTTGAGCTACGAAAATTGAAGTTTCTACCTCCTCCCTAGCCCTCCTCTTGCGTGGGGGAGGGGATGAGTTAAGGAACGACAAATCAGAACGATTTAAGGAAAAATTATGGATACCACCACACAACTACTTCGTTTCATCACCGCCGGCTCAGTTGACGACGGTAAGAGCACACTGATTGGCCGTTTGCTGCACGACTCGAAATCTATTTTTGAGGATCAGTTTTCAGCTATTTCAAAAACCAGCGAAAAGCGCGGCATGGCGGCGGTCGATCTGTCGCTGCTCACCGACGGCCTGCAAGCCGAACGCGAGCAGGGCATCACCATTGACGTGGCTTACCGCTATTTCGCCACGCCCAAGCGCAAGTTCATCATTGGCGACACACCGGGTCACGAGCAGTACACGCGCAATATGGTGACGGCTGCAAGCACCGCGAACCTCGTTGTCATTCTCATTGACGCGCGCAAAGGCGTGCTCACGCAGACACGCCGCCACAGCTATCTCGCCAGCTTGGTTGGTGTGCCGCACATCGTGCTAGCGGTGAATAAAATGGACATGGTCGATTACTCGCAAGCTCGCTTTGACGAGATCGTTGCTGAATACAAAGCTTTTGCCGCGCAATTAAATCTGCACGACGTGCATTGCATCCCGATGTCCGCCTTGAATGGCGACATGGTGGTAGATCGCGGCGACAACCTCGGCTGGTACCAAGGCCCAGCCTTGCTGGAATTGCTGGAGAAAGTCGAGATTGATCACGACGTGAACACCAGCGATTTTCGTTTCCCTGTGCAGTGGGTGTGCCGTCCGCAGACCGGTGAATACCACGACTTCAGAGGCTTCGCCGGACGCATCGAAGCGGGAGAAGTATCGGTGGGCGACGAGGTTACCGTGCTGCCATCCGGTCGCACCACCACGGTGAAAGAAATCGTCACCTACGACGGTAATCTGCAAACCGCTTTCGCACCACAATCGGTGACGCTCACGCTGTCAGATGAAATCGACATCTCGCGCGGCGACATGCTCGTACGCTCCAGCGCGCATCCGCCCAAAGTGGAAAAAACGTTCGATGCCATGCTGTGCTGGTTGTCTGAATCGTCATTGGATAAAAGTAGAAAGTACCTGATCAAGCACACGACCCGCACAGCCAAGTGCCTGTTCTCCAGCGTCGACTACCGTGTGGATGTGAACACGCTGGAACAACACGTCAACCCCACGGTGAGCATGAACGACATCGTGCGAGTCGCCATTAAAGTGCAGCAACCGCTGGTGTTTGATAGCTACGAAATCGACCGTGCCACGGGTAGCTTTATCGTCATCGACGAAGCGACGAATAACACCGTTGCGGCAGGGATGATCCGCTGAAAGCTTTGCGGATGGCGGTGTGTTAAAAACAAAAAAGCCTGCCGGATATTTTGGCAGGCTTTTTGTTTTGGGTCATTGATTGTAGTCATTGACTGTCGAGTGCCCTGGATTGCCGGTAGGTTTTGGGACCCCTCGGGGAATAAAAAATATGGCTGAATTGGCACCATATAAACCAGCTGGGTAGGTGAATTCTTTAAGCACGACATAGCTATTGAGCAAGTAAGACGGGTTGCGTGCTGAGCTTGTGCGAGTGTTATTTGGATAGTGGTTTACTTCCCATTCAACAACGTCACGTTGCGTCGCGCGTCGTATGGTTCCACTTCTCAATGCCTCTTCAATTCCCGCGATTCCAGCCAGCGGTGTGTTGGGTTCGCGGAATGATGCAATAGCATTTTGTCCAGTAAAAATTGGGGGTGGTGATCCTGCTGAAAGAGCGTTACCAATAAGTGCTTTGCCGTTGTTGGCGAGGTATATCTGATCTACAGAACGTCCAAAGAGCTTGTTTGAAATTGGATTGATTCTGGAGTCTTCTTCGGAGGAAATGTAGAAAGCGTCACAGACTCCTTGAGCGTCAGCGTGACTACTTAATACAGGAATGGAGCTATTTAGGCCGGTGATAACCTGGCGATGGTAACCGCTGACTAGAACAGCCACAATGTTGGTGTCAGGTGTCCAGCCTATATTCCAAATAGTCGGCTCGTAGGCTCCGAGTATGAGGGCAACAGGTTGGTCCGGTTGATTAACCGTAATGTCCATTTGAGTTGCTTGATGTCCACTTTGGTCGATTTGAAAGTTTGTGCTCTTCCCTGCATAAGCCCCCGCTGCATAAATCTTAAATTCGGCAGGAAATTTAACATGTTGAAAACTGCATGTTTGTGGGGGCATTGCAGTGGGAGCTGGGTGCTGCATACTCGCCAAGGCTGCCGGAGCAGCAGTGGGGAATTGTGCGAATTCGTTTAACGCGATTTGTTGCTGATGTTTTACCTGCGCCTGTGATGCTAACCAGCGGGTATGTTTGTTTAGTGCGGAAAAAAACAGGGCGATTACGATAGCCGTCCCTAATAATATGATCCATGACTTATTACCGCCATTAGGCTCATTGCGGCGAACGGCCATCTCGATGGGATCGGGTTTGCGGACGGGTGGCGCTGAATATGCCAAGCCTTCACTTGCTGATTCGGAGGGTGGGTTATTGAAGTCTAGATGCTGTATCGGCTGAGAGGTATTGTTAAGCGAAAGAGCTTGATATTCTGGGGTATCAAATATTGAGCTCGATGTCTTCGTTGGTTTAGGTTCTGCCTTGGCTGGCGGTGGCGCAAACCATGCTACGCCCAAGAACACCATACCGGCTGCAATGAAAGCCAGAATGTTGCCTAACTGTCCTAGTGAGCCGAAGTCAAACAGCACCAACTTTGCCGCAGATACAAGCAAGAGCACCGAGCCCGCGCTCCACATTGCACGCGATTTGCTGCGTGTACCTAACCATGTTAGTCCCGCGCCGAAGATAACCCACATTAACGATGCTACAGCGGGCAGATGCATACTATTGATATCAGCAGCATTCATGACATGTTTGTCTGGGCCAAAGGCACGCAGCAGCATTGCTTGCATAACTAGCGCAACTGACATCACCATCATGGCACCGACACCAAATCCTACGCCGGATTGTTCGCGGTTACGCCGGGTAACATAGGCAACCAGATAAGCGACAGCCAACAACTCAAACATAATTGGCCAGATGCCACGCTTGATATAGAACAGTGTGATGAGTAAGAGCGTGATTGCCGTGAAATAGACATGAAGGGGTTGAATGCGATTATTCCAACGTGGGCTATTTGATAGCCAATACCTAGCAGAAAATCCGGCAGCACCGATACCGATCATGGCGATAGTCGCTTCGAAAAAATCAGTTTCGATATGAAACAACTCTGATGTGGAACTGCCCCAAGGCAATAAAGCAAATGGCAGCAGTCCTATAGCCATCGACGGGGAAAAATCGGTTCCGCCCTGTTGAATGTTGTTGCGCCCAGCCCACGCGATGCCCAGCAATGCGGCGGGTGTTAGTAGTAAGTAAGAGACAGCTGTTGCGGGGGAGCAATTTTTTGCTGCCCACCAGCCGCACAGGACTAAGGCGAATATAAGCAAGTCACTTAGTTGTGAATGGTTCGACAGCTTGTTGTTGAATCGTATATTTAGAGCGATTGCTGCAAGGATGACCCCGTACGTCAATTGCGGCAAGAAATCGATGTTCATGCGCAACAGTTCGGCCAGTACGGCAAGCAAACTCCAACCCACACCGGTCAGATACAGGGTGTTTGATAAGTCAATTGAACGGCGGGAGCCTATCCAGCCCCCTAATGCCATTAGGAATCCTGCAATCACTCGATGTGTGAACAGTTCATTAATGAAAGGTTGGTATGGAGCAGGAAGTAGTATTGAGTTGATGATGTGCAGCACGCCGAATAAGGTGGCCGCCACGCAGAGCAGCTCCTCAATACTGCGGGAAAGACTTAGTTTTGGTGCAGCAGCCATTGCCGTGACTGACAGACCAAGCCCGATCAACAGCCAAGGTAGATTTTCGACGTAGAGCAACAGAGCTGATAAGCCCAATAGTAGTGTGACAACGCTATGGCGAATTGCCACTGATTTGTTATTTGCATACTGCGTGGCACTCGCAATCCCCCAGATGAGCGCTAGAGATAGCAGTCCTATGGCACCGTCCCGATTTAAATCAGGCGCAATTTTCAACATCAATGCCGAAGCGATCATTGGCAGGATGATGAAATACACACTATCAAAACGTTTTAACTGGGCACTAGGAACGCACTTGCGCTCCAGTAGAGGCATGGCCACATGGACAGAAATGAGCGCCAGCAAAAATGGGTGCATGATCGAATAATATTCGGGAGCGTAAAACTTGCCATTCCAACCGAAGAAAAGTGTCCCTGCCAAAGTAAACAAAAAACTGAGATGTATGAGTGGCCGCCATCCGCGTAATGTCACCATTACCAAACTCAAAACGCTTGCGGCGAAGTAATAGCCATAGATGGAGAAAATGTCAGGTTGGCCGATAGCAAATTTGGGGGCGATATACGCGCCAACCATGGCGAGTATGGCAACCGACATGACATTATTGGTAATTGCAAAAACACCTGCCGCAATTGAAACCAAGGCTAGCAATGCAAGCGCGTTCACCTCGTTGATGTAATTGAAGAAGCCGTAGGCACTGTATGCGGTTAGATATGCGACTCCGAATGCTGAGCCTGCCAGTGCCAGATGAATCGCCCTGCGCTTAGGGTACTTTTTCAAGATTTTGGAAGCGATCCCGAGTGCTGCCGTTAGCAGGGCACCGCTGGCAAGTTTTGTTTCGGGTGCTACATCAATATTGGCAAAGGCATACTTTAGTAATGCCCCCACGCCAACGATAACCAACCCCGCTCCCACCTTTGCAGGCCAATTGCCGGACATGAGCCAAGTCAATAATCCGGCGGGCTTGATGCTGACTTGTGATTCGTCGCCGGATGCCTCGTACGTGAGCAGTATTACAAATAGCGCGACTACAGAAAAAAACAGAATAAGTGACAACATGTTACCCCCTTGATATAGAAATCGAGTGTCAGTTGAGGTGTGAGTTACTGAGTGGTTATGCTTTATTGGAGCGTAAGCGCATTATTGAAATGCCGGAAATGGCACATGTCAGAAGTAGGCCGAACCCCGCTACGATATAAGCGATTGGGGTGCCGAGCGATGCGGCCAGAGAATACCCGCCCACAAAGACCAACATGGCAATGTTTTCAGCAAAGTTTTGAACCGCCAGTGCATTACCAGCACCGATCGTTTCGTGCCCTTTTTCTTGCAACAAGGCATTTAGCGGAACAACGAATGCGCCGCCGCACAAGCCGATAGTGACCATTATTCCGTAGGCTAAATTGAGATCGTGCACGAAAGACAGGGCGAGTATGACTGGGCCGAGTAACAAGCCGCCAAGGAGAGCGCGATTGACGTGAGCCAACGATACCCACAGCCCCGCGCCGATAGCTCCCAAAACAATTCCGACGGAAACAGCTCCCATAAGATTGGCTGGTGTTTGATTGTCTGTGAGCAGCAATGCGGCGGGTACCCAAGCGAACAACATTAAGCGCAATGTCGTTCCGCTACCCCAGAAAACGCTCGTACCTAGCAGGCTGAAACGTGAATCAGGGTTTTTGAAAAGCAAAGCGAGCGAGTCGAAAAACTGTTTGATGAGTCGCCATGGATTGAAATTTGCATTGATGTTTTCGGCGGGTAAGCTTGGGATAAACAGGTTTGCGACGACAGCCGCTGCATAAGCCGCGACCACGCCAACAAAGGCCCAATGCAGTGAATAGTCGGCGAGCCAGCCGCCAAGCAATACGCCGAGCAAGATGGCAACGATGGTAGAACCTTCCATCATGCCGTTTGCGCGGACAAGTGCAGAAGGGCCAAACATTTGCGAGAGAATGCCGTACTTGGCTGGCGAGTACATGGCGGCCCCGATCCCGATCATGCCATAAGCAGTTAGCGGGTTGATGCCGGACACCATAGCCAATGCACCTGACAGCTTGAGCAGATTCGCCACCAACATAACCCTGCCTTTGGGGAAACTATCTGCGATTTGCCCGACAAAAGGAGCGAGCAAAATGAATGGAATCACGAATGACTCTTGTAGCAACGGCACGAGATTTGCCATTCCTTGTGACTTAACGATAGCGATGGCCGCGATCAAAATCGCATTGTCGGCCAGTGCAGAAAGAAACTGTGCGACCAGCACTGCCATCATGCCGGAAGACAGTAGGGGCATATTCATCGATTTGCTCGGGCTCATTTACAGTGTCTCCGCCATGCGTTTTAAAGCAACGTAATCCACTTTCCCTGTGCCCAGCAATGGCAATGCATCTACCCGCTGAATTTTGCGCGGGGTGGCGATCTCGGGGATGCCCAGTTTTCTGGCGGACTCGGAAATCAGGTCGCGTGTTAATGCCGGATCGGTAGTGAAGAGCACAATCGCCTCGCCACGAGAACCGTCGGTTTGTGATGAGGCTCCGTGCATTGCATTTGGAGCAGCGTGCGTGGCAATTTTTTCAACGACTTCGAGCGAAACCATTTCTCCTGCAACTTTGGCAAAGCGTTTGACACGCCCGATGATGGAAACGAAGCCGTCGGAATCAATGGAGACAACATCTCCTGTTTCGTACCATCCATCGCCGGCATCGGAGGTCGGAGTCTGTAACATGCCGGGGGCATCGTAGCGATAGTAGCCGGACATTAAATTGGGGCCGCGCACATGCAACATGCCGCCTTTTTCTATGCCGGGTACGGCAATCACACGATGTTCGATGCATGGCAGCAATTGACCGACTGTCCCGGTGCGGTAAGCCATAGGTGTATTGACCGCAAGTACTGGGGCTGTTTCAGTAGCGCCGTAACCTTCCAGAATTCTAATGCCGAATTTTTCAAACCACAGCGAGCGTACTGATTCGGATAATTTCTCTGCTCCGGCAACCACATAACGCAAGCGGAAAAAGTCGTAGGGGTGAGCGTATTTTGCGTAATTGGCGAGGAAGGTACTGGTACCAAACATGACGCTGCAATTGCGATCATAGGCAATTTCTGGAATAACTCGGTAATGCAGCGGAGTTGGATACAGAAACAAGTTCATACCGGTCATGATCGGCAGCAATGCACCTCCGGTGAGGCCAAAAGAGTGGAATATTGGCAGCGCATTAAGCACCTTATCTTCGGATGAAAAGTCGATGACGGAGCGTATTTGGGCGATATTGGAAAGCAGTGCGCGGTGCGACAGCACGACCCCTTTGGGTTTACCTTCAGAGCCAGAAGTGAAGAGTACGACTGCAGTATCGGATGGCGTACTCGCGTGCTCTACCGCACGAGGAAACATCATTCCAAATATGGTCCACAGTTTGTCGCCGAGATTAAGTTGAGCGCGCAAATCTTCGACGTACAATATTTCCACTCCCTGAATTCCCGCAACATCACTTTCCAGTTTTGCCTGCTCGATAAATGCCCGTGATGCGAAGATCGTTTTGATATTGGCTGCCGTGCAGGCATCTTGCATTCCTCCCGACCCTGATTTGTAATTGAGCATGGCGGGTACGCGTCCTCGTGCACCAGCACCTATCATCAGGCAGACTGTTGCGGCTAGGTTGGGCATCAAAATGCCGACACATTCATTGAGTGAGCTATTTTTTTCAACGATGCGCCCCAAGGCCAAAGTCATTTTGAGTAACTCCCCGTAGGAGTATTCAATTTGTTTTACATCTTCCACAACAAGCCGTTGGCGTCCATAAATAGCTAGGGCATCCAAAAAGCCGGAATATAGCGTTTGCTTGGGATGTGATTCGAATACCATTTTTTGCATGACTTGGCGCATGGCTTCTCCTGCCAAACGACGGCGTTGCTTGGCGGTATCTCCCGCAGGCATAGCGATGGCAGTTTGCGGCTGTACCGAAATGGTAACTTTGGGAAATAGACGGCGCGGATAACGGCCTGAAATGCGACTGAAGTAAGAGCGGGCTGGGCCGTCCAGACGCACCGGTAGTATGGTGGCTTCAGTTTTTGCGGCCACGAAGGCGGGGCCTTCGTACACTTTCATAAGGGAGCCAGTGACGGTGATTCGTCCCTCCGGGAAAATAACAACGGGACGTCCGGCATCCACCAGTTTAATGATACGTTTGATTGCCATCGGACTGGTTGGGTCGACTGCGAGGTAATCGACTTGACTAAGTACTAAGCGAAAGAGAAAGTTGCGAGTGACACCGGTATGCACCACAAAAACGGGATCGAACGGGAGGTACAGGCCAAGCAATAGGCCATCTAAAAATGACTCGTGATTGGCAACTACCAGCAATTTTCGGGTATCCAGTTGCGCAGTGAGACCGGTAATGCGAACACGAAACAGCACTTGCATTATTGCTTTTAAAACTACCCGTATCAGGCTTCTCATTTTTGTTCCCCTTTGATTGCATAACCATCGAATATTGTTTTCATTTTCGGATCAATCAGCAGGCTTGCCGGTGTCACCGTTTCACGTTGCCAAGGTATTTCTCCGAAATACCACGCCGACCAGAATGATAAGTCGACTTCAGGGTTGTTGCTTAACAAGGTGGAGAAATCCTCAATCTGCCCAACCTCAATCCCTGTTCCCTCAAGTAATACTTCACGTACATAGCGGGAGCAAAATTGACGATTGGAGTGTAGGTCAAATCCTGTATCGTAAAAAATCCCGTTACGTTTTTCGCTTGCCTTAACTAATTTGAGCTGCTGTTGCTGCGTTAGTGGGAGCGAGATGCGGCTTATGGCAATGCGCCCATGATCCGATCGCCCAATGAAGCGTGACAGTGAGGTGTTGCCGGAAAGGGGGAAGCGGCTCTCGGCGATGGTGGGTTCCGCTCCTGAAGTGTCGATCACAATGCCAACGTGATTTGTCCAGCTATTGGTTGTGCTGGCCACTTTTTTAAATGGCAACGCAGGAATGCGAATAAATACAACATCCCCCACTTTCAGCTGTGAGCCGAGCGCGCTTATCAATACAGCTGGGTGTTCTTTGACAGCTGATTCTGCGTGAGCGGTGGTGAATGGGCCGATACATAGAAGTGCAGCAGAAATTATTAATACAGCATGCTTTATGTAAATGTTTGACATGTTGTTCTCCCTTGTTTTGTTGCGATGGAAGAAGCGTAACAATGAAGATTAAAAAACGATACCTTGACCTAGTTAATATTGATAAATAGACTATTGAGTATCAAAAAATAATACTTTAAGCCATGAGTGAAACATCGCGTCTGATTACAACTATTAAGCGCCTGCTTAAAAGCCAAGGTTTAACCTATCGTGATGTAGCTCAAAAACTTAAGCTATCCGAGCCCAGTGTCAAACGGCTTTTTGCATCAGAGAGTTTTACGGTCAACCGGTTGGTGCAGGTCTCCCAAATGTTGGGTTACACGTTGGCCGAAGTTTCGAAAGAAGCTGAATCCGCGCAGGTTAAGTTGGCCACGTTGACGGAAAAACAGGAACGTGAGTTGGTATCCGATTACAAGATGTTGATAGTTGCGGTCTGCGCGCTTAATCATTTGACAATGAAAGAGATTATGGCGACTTATCGTTTTTCTTCAGCAGAGTGTTTGAAATACTTATTGCGCTTAGATAAGTTACGCATCATTGATTTTCTACCCGGAAATAGAATACGAATTAATGTATCCAAGGATTTTGACTGGTTGCCGCAAGGGCCGATCAAAATGTATTTTCAGACGCGAGGGCAAAGTGACTTCTTGGAAAGTCGGTTTACGGATGACGAAGAAACGATGGCATTTGTGCACGGAATGCTAACGGAGCAAGCGTTGGCGCAGTTACAGGAAGAATTGCGTCGACTGCGCCAACGCTTTGCCATGTTGCATGAAGAAAGCTTGGCTGCGCCATTAGCGCGTCGTCGTGGTATCGGATTATTGCTGGCCATGAGAAGCTGGGAGCCTGTCGATTTCGTGAAGCTCAGGCGCTAGTTGTAATTAAGGGGACTTCCATTGCCGCCGCCGATAAATTCAAGGTATCCTGAGAGCCAAGATTGAACGTTCCCAATTAATTTACGAAATGAGCCTGTTTGCCCTGATTGCCGCTTTTCTGCTGGAACAACTTCATCCTCTCGCTTCGCGTAAAGCGATGGTGGGCGGCTTGTCCGGTTACGCCAAATTCTTCGAGCATCAATTCAACGCGGGAGAAAAGCAGCATGGTGCCATCGCTTGGATGTTGGCCACCGTGCCCTTGTTGTTAGCGCTGTCGATTTTGTACTGGCTACTCGATCAAGTGCATCCGGTGTTTGCCTGGGCACTGTGCGTACTGGTGTTGTACCTGACCATGGGATTCCGCCAGTTCAGCCACTATTTCACCGATATTCACGTTGCGTTGCGCGATGGAAAATTGGAAGAGGCGCGCAGTCTATTGTCGCAGTGGCGCGGAATTCCATCACATGAACTGAATGCAGAAGAAGTGGCGCGCGTTGCAATTGAGCAGGCGATACTGGCTTCGCATCGTCATGTGTTTGGCGTGGTGGTTTGGTTTGTTTTGTTGATGGCGATTGGCCTCGGGCCTGTTGGTGCAGTGCTGTACCGCGTGACGCATTTTTTACATGCGCGCTGGGGCAAGCAAAGCATTGAAGAGGGTGGGCAGTTCGGCATATTTGCGCGGCAGGCATTTTGCGCAATGGAGTGGTTGCCGATACGGATTACTGCGGCTACTTTTGCCATCGTTGGCGACTTTGAAGATACGGCGTTCTGCTGGCGCACTCAGGCAGCAAGCTGGCCAAGCCCGGAAGAGGGCGTGCTGTTAGCTAGCGGTGCGGGCGCACTGGGCGTTCGTTTAGGCGGTGATATTCAGCAGGAGACGTTGCCGGAGTTTCGTCCCGAAATCGGCGTGGGCGAGGCCGCTGATGTTGATTTTATGCAAAGTGCCATTGGCCTAGTCTGGCGTTCGGTGGTGTTCTGGTTGTTCATGTTGCTATTGCTGACGCTGGCAAATTTGCTCGGCTAGTCTAGGTATTTCAGTTGTTCATCCCATCACGATGAACGCATACTACTGATCCGACCAAGTGAAGTTTTAAGTACAAGAAGCAACCCCCTCCAACTCCCCCTTATCAGGGGGAGAGCTGCCCCCGCTCCTCCCCTGATAAAGGGAGGTTGGGAGGGGTTTGGGGGTATGTGTTTCCCTAACTTCCCGCCTGACTGATCTGCTGAAATAGTGCCAGTCTGCGCTGGTCTATTGCGCCGCTTTCCGCTGCTTTGCGTATTGCGCAATCCGGTTCGTGCGTGTGATGGCAGTCGTGGAAACGGCATTGCCCCAAGTAACGGGAAAATTCGATAAAGCCTTGCTCTATGCCGCCAAAGCTCAAGTGATGCAGGCCGAAGGCTTGCACGCCGGGGCAATCAATCAGATCGCTGGTGTCGTTTAGGTGATACAGCCGCGCGTGGGTGGTGGTGTGTTTACCCGAATCGAGCGCAGTTGAGATTTCGCGTGTGGCCGCTTGTGCCGCCGGAATCAGCGCGTTAATCAGCGTTGATTTACCCATGCCGGATTGCCCCACTAGAACGCTGGTACGTCCCTGTAGCAGCGGTAGCAGTGCCGAGACATCCTGCTTGGCCGATAACTCCAATACGCGGTAGCCGATGTTGCGGTAAGGCTGCAATTGTGCGCGTGCGGTGTCGGCCGCGAGATCGCATTTGTTCAACACGATGAGCGTTTCGATTTGTTGGCTCTGTGCCGCAACGAGACAACGCGCGACGAGTTCATCGCTGAATGCCGGTTCGGCAGCGACTACGATGATGATCTGGCTGACATTGGCCGCGATGAGTTTTTCGCGGTGAGCCACGGAGCGGTAGAGCAGTGTGCGGCGCGGCTGGATACGTTCGATTACGCCTTGGTCGGCGGAGTTGCGTTTGATCTCGACAATATCGCCGCAAGCCACCTCGCTTTTTTTGCCGCGCGGCACGCATTCCAATATCTCACCATCGGCCATTTCGACCAGATAGTGGCGACCAAAAGCGGCGATGAGTTTTCCTTGCAGCGTGGTGTTCAAAGCGGAGATGCGCCGATTGTATGAAGCAGCAAAGTCACGCTCACTTCAGCTTGTAATAGCGGTTGAGATACGCGCCGAGATGTTGCTCTTCCTGCGCGCTTAAATTCGCGCCAACATTGCCGCTACAAAAACGGATTTGTTCAACCAGTTCGTTCGCGTTACGCACTTTACTGTCGGCGCGGGTAAATATCGCGCTGCCGTCACCGCCCAGCATGGCTGCATGGCAATGCCCGCACTTGTATTGTTCGAACAGTTTCTGTCCCGCTTGCGCATTGCCGTTGGGAAACGGATTGGCGCAAGCCGCGCTGGCAAAAACCAAGAGGGAAAGCGGCAATAAACGGATCATAGCGAGCTCCTTTGTAAGTGGGCGATGCGTGCGCTGGCGGGTGGGTGCGAATCGTAAAAGGTAGAGTAGATCGGATCGGGTGTCAGTGTCGAGGCATTATCCTGATACAGCTTCACCAACGCGGTGATCAAATCCCCAGCCCGTGTCTGTTTGGCCGCATAAGCATCCGCCTCAAATTCGTGTTTGCGTGAGAACGAGGCCATCAGCGGTTGCAGTAAAAAGCTGAACACTGGCAACACCATGAAGAACAGCAGCAGGGCAGTGGCCGTGCCTGAGCTATTTACCCCCAGCCCCTGATAAAACCAGTCGGCTTGCATCAGTTGTGCCAGCAACCATAAAAATCCGAGGCTGAGCGCAAATGTGCTGAGGATGCGTTGCAGCACATGACGGTGTTTGAAATGTCCCAGTTCGTGCGCTAGCACGGCCTCGATTTCTTCCCCGCTCAGGCGTTCCAGCAGCGTATCGAAAAATACGATGCGTTTGGTTTTGCCGAAGCCGGTGAAATAAGCGTTACCGTGCGCGCTGCGTGTACTGCCATCCATCACAAACAAACCGCCGGCACTGAAACCACAGCGCGCCAGCAGCGTTTCGATACGCGCTTTCATCGCCTCGTCCTGCATCGGACTGAACTTGTTGAACAGCGGCGCGATAAAGGTCGGGTAGATGAACAAAACAAGCAAATTGAATATGACCCACACCGCCCAGACATACAACCACCACAGCTCGCCCATGCCCGCCATCAGCCACAGCACGGCATACAGCAAGGGCAGGCCGAGTATTGCGCCTATCAGCAACCCTTTGAGTCCGTCGAGCAGATAAAGGCGCAGCGTCATTTTGTTGAAACCGAAGCGCGACTCGATGACGAAAGTGCGATACAAGCTAAAGGGCGTTTCGAGCAGCGAGCTGAGTAGCAGCACACTAACGATCAGCGCGACACCGGCGCTGAGTGGTGAAGCAATCCATGCAGAAAGGTGGTTAGCAATGTACTGAATGCCGCCGAACAGCGTGAAGGCCAGCAGTAACAGCGCATCGAACAGGGCTGCCCAAATGGAAAGATCCGTACGTGCAGTAGTGTAATCCGCCGCTTTTTGGTGATCGGCCAGCGCGATTTTGAAGCGGAATGCCTCGGGTACTTCCGCGCGGAAACGGGCGATATGCGCCAGATGGCGTTGCGCCAGCCACAACTTGGCGAGCGTGGTGAGTGCCAGTGCGGCGAGAAACAGGGTGGTGAACAGGGCTGCGGTCATGGGCGATCTGAGAGTACGCAAGGCGGGACGCATGTGCCACAATACGCGCCTTCCTCACTGATAAAAAACGCGCGAATTATGGCACAGAATCAAAATCACCTCGTCTGGCTGGATATGGAAATGACCGGTTTGGTACCGGAAACAGATCGCATCATCGAAGTTGCGATGGTCGTTACCGACAGCAATCTGGAAACCGTGGCCGAAGCTGCCGTGCTGGTCGTACACCAGTCCGACCTTATCCTCGACGGCATGGATAACTGGAATAAATCTACTCACGGTAAATCTGGTCTGATCGACCGCGTCAAAGCCTCGGTATTGAACGAGGCCGAAGTGGAAGAGCAGATGCTGGCATTTCTGAAAGAACACGTTCCGACGCGCACTTCGCCTATCTGCGGTAATTCCATCTGTCAGGATCGTCGCTTCCTCGCGCGCTGGATGCCTAAGTTGGAAGACTATTTCCACTATCGCAATCTCGATGTCAGCACACTCAAAGAACTGGCCAAACGCTGGAAGCCCGAAGTTGCCAACGGCATCAAGAAGCACGGCAAACATGAGGCATTGGCCGACATCTATGAATCCATCGCCGAGATGAAGCACTACCGCGATAACTTCCTGAAGTTGTAATGCCCCATCTGCTGGTCGATGTCACTGCGCATGGCTACGGCCATCTTGCGCAGACTGCGCCGGTGGTCAATGCACTGGCGCGGAGAGTTCCCGATCTGCGTGTCACCGTGCGCAGCGCAGCACCGGAGGAAATACTCCGGCAACGCTTTCAGTGCGAATTTCGGCATATCTCTGTCGCGCTCGATTTCGGCATGTCCATGGTGAATGCTGTCGAAGTCGATGTCGCGCGAAGCTTGGCCGAGTACCGCGCATATCACACCAACTGGGCAGATAAAGTGGCACAGGCGGCAGCTGCGATGGCAGCACTCGAACCTGATTTGTTACTCGCTAACGTCCCCTATCTTTCCCTTGCTGCTGCCCAGCATGCGGGTATTCCCGCCGTGGCGATGTGCTGCCTCAACTGGGCTGACCTCTATCGCCACTATGCAATCGACGCAGCCGAGTGCGATGCAATCCACGCGCAAATGCTGGCAGCATACAACAGCGCATCGTGCTTTCTAAAGGTGCAGCCAACCATGCCAATGCCGGGGCTTGAATACGCAAAAACCATTGCTCCCATCGCACAAATGGGATGCAATCGGCGCGAAGAAGTTGCACAGCTACTTGCTTTAAGTCAGGCAGATAAGCTGGTGCTGGTTGGTATGGGCGGAATCGAATACGCCTTGCCGATGCAAAATTGGCCGGTACAGCTGGACGTGCATTGGATAGTCCCCGCTGCCTGGGGTGTGCAGCGCGCGGACGTCACCGCGCTGGATGCGCTGGCGATGCCGTTCAGCGATGTACTGGCCTCGGTAGATGCGGTACTCACCAAGCCCGGTTACGGCATGTTTGCCGAAGCCGCGTGCACCGGTATTCCCGTGCTGTATGTGCCGCGTGTGAATTGGCCGGAGCAACCGTACCTGATCGACTGGCTGCAACAGCACGGCGTGTGCGCGGCGGTGGATGATACCCAACTACAACGCGGCGATTTGGCAGGTGCATTGGATAGCTTGTGGACGCAGACAAAACCGCAAATCCCGTTAGGAAACGGTGACGAAGAAGCGGCGGCGGTGCTGTACGAATTACTTTGTAGTGGCAACAAGCTATGAGTTTTTTCGTTGTGCGCGAATAGTGGTCATATGCCCTGAGTTATTGCCGATACATGAGTTTGGTGTGGCAATTTTCAGCAAAATTCTATTTGCTCTTTGAATTACGCACACCTAGAATAAACCCATGAGTACAACCCTATCCCCCATTGAATCTCAATTCGCCACGACCGACGAGGCCGAGGCTTATGATGTTTGGTTTCGAGAAAAGGTGGAAAAGTCGCTGAAATTAGCGGATATGCCTGATGCGGTTCGTATTCCGCACGACGAAGTTATGTCCAAAGCTCGCGCCAGAATCGAAGCCAAACTGACAGAGAATGCAGCACGTCATCTGGCTTGAAACAGCAAGTCAAGATTTAGATCAGATCCTTGCGTATATCGAAGACCGTAACCTGCTTGCGGCGTTAAATTTACACGAATCAATCGAATACGCGGTTTCACAGCTTCCCTTTCATCCCTACCTCTACCGGCTTGGACGTGTTCCCGGTACACGCGAGCTGGTTGTCCATCCTAATTATTTGGTGATTTATAGAGTGGCTGCATCTGCTATTGAGATCATCAACGTATTGCATGCACGGCAACAGTATCCTGCATAACACGCCGTGTCGTGTTTGCGTGGCCATTAGGCCAGATTCGTCATACAGGTGAAGGTCGGTATCTGGTAGTGAAAAAATCACCGCGAAGTGGACAAAATCCGTATTTCATCCCATTTTTGTGGGGATTTTAATCATCTGGATTTCGGCTTCCGCCGGAATGAATTTCTTCACTATTGATCCGGCCAGATTATGTTTGAACTCAGATGCTCACTAGCCCAAACCCCTCCCAGCCTCCCCTTGTCAGGGGAGGAGCAGGCTCTGCTCTCCCCCTGACAAGGGGGAGTTGGAGGGGGTTTGGGTCTAAAACTTCAAACTTCACTTGGCCGAATCAATAATGGAAAGTTTGGGTTAAATCCGAGTCCCGGCGGCGAGCGCGCGTAAGCGGCTTTGCTCCAAACCTGCCGCATCTTTTTCCGGTAACCAGCCGTGCAGATTTTCCAGCACTAGGTCGGTGAGCGCGTGCATCCAGTCGTTGCGGTCATTCATGCATGGGATGTAGTGATACTCGCCGCCGCCCGCATGCTGAAAATCTTCCTTACCTTCCTGCGCGATCTCTTCCAGCGTTTCCAAACAATCCGCAACAAAGCCGGGGCAGACGACATCGACGCGCGCGGTTTTTTTCGCGCCCAGCGCTTTCAGTGTGGCGGTGGTGTAGGGCTGTAGCCATTCCGCCTTGCCGAAGCGCGATTGAAAGCTGACTGCATATTGGTCTTTACCCAAGCCTAGTTGTTCGGCCAGTAAGCGTCCCGTTTTTAGGCATTCGCAGTGATAGGGGTCGCCTTTTTCCAACGTGTATTTGGGCAGGCCGTGAAAGCTCATCACCAACTTTTCGGGACGGCCATTCTTCATCCAATAGTCGTTGATACTTTGCGCCAGTGCTTTGATGTAACCGGCATCATCGTGATAGTGCTTGATGGTGCGAATGGCGGGTGTATTGCGCATTTGCTGCAATTCGCGGAATACGATGTCGGTTGCCGTCGCGGTGGTGCTGGCCGCGTACTGCGGGTACATCGGCACAACAAGAATACGCTGGCAATTTTGTGCTTTCAGTTTGCGCAAGACATCGGGAATGGAAGGGTTGCCGTAACGCATCGCATACTCCACAACGAAATCCGCCTTGCTGCGTTCCCCCAGATAGCCCTGCAACAGAACGGCTTGTTTTTCGGTGTACACGCGCAAAGGCGAGCCTTCCTTCATCCAGATGCTGGCGTATTTCGCCGCTGACTTTTTCGGGCGCACATTCAAAATGATGCCGTTGAGAATCAGCCACCAGATCGGCTTGGGAATTTCCACCACGCGCGCGTCCCCTAAAAACTCTTTCAAATAACGCCGCACAGCCGACGTGGTTGGCTCATCCGGTGTGCCCAGATTGATCAGCAAAATACCGGTTTTTTCTGGCGTGCCGTGGGCGAAAGCGGGTTCGATTTGGTAAGTCATAAAGTGAGATTTAAGTATTTTGAAAAAACGATTGTCCACGAAAAACACGAACAAACACGAAAAAAATCAAACGTCATTGATCCGGCCAAGTGAAGTTTGAAGTTTTAGACCCAAACCCCCTCCAACTCCCCCTTGTCAGGGGGAGAGCAGAGCCTGCTCCTCCCCTGACAAGGGGAGGTTGGGAGGGGTTTGAGTTTTCTGATTTAAATAAAACGTCGCGGCTCATTGTTTCGTGTTTTTCGTGGACACAAGGTATGACTAATTATGCGACAACGCATTGCCAAGCAGGCGCGCGGTGAGGTCGACGATGGGGATGACGCGTTCGTAGTCCATGCGTTTCGGGCCGACGACGGCGAGGGTGCCGATGACTTGGCCGTCGGCGGAGTAGGGGGCGGTGATGACGCTGCATGCTTCCAGCGAAGCGAGCCCAGATTCGCTGCCGACGAAAATGTGTATGCCTTGCCCTTTGCGCCCAGCCTCCAGCAATTGCATTAATTCGGTCTTTTGTTCGAACAGGTTAAATAGTCCGCGCAAGCGATTCATGTCGGTGGAAAGATCATCAATATGCAGTAGGTTATGTTCGCCGCTGATGACGTAATCGTTGGACTGTTTTGCTGCCGCTTCGTCGCCAGCCGCCAGTGCCGCCGCCATTAGCGCGCTCATGTCCTGATGCAGTTGGCGCAACTCGCCGCGCAGCTTTTCGCGTATCTGGGTGAAGTTGCAACCGGTGTAATGCTGGTTGAGAAAGTTGCCTGCTTCGGTCAGTTGCGATTGGGTGTAATCGCGCTCCATCAGCAATACGCGGTTTTCCACTTCGCCGTCTGGCATCACGATGATGAGCAGCACGCGTTTTTCGCCCAGACGCAGAAATTCGATTTGGCGCACGGTGACGACATCGCGCCGCGACGTGGCGACCACGCCGGCAAACTGCGTGAGTTCGGAGAGCATATTGGAGGCTTGCGCGATCAGGCGCGAAGGATTGTCCGGCTGCAACTGCTGCTCCATTTTTTGCACCTTCGCGTTATCCAGTGGCTTGGTCACTAGCATGGTGTCGATGAACAAACGGTAGGCCAATGCGGTAGGCACGCGTCCGGCAGAGGTGTGCGGGCTGCGCACCAGCCCGATGTCTTCCAGATCAGCCATGACATTGCGGATGGTGGCCGAGCTGAGTTCGAGGCCGGAATATTGCAGTAACGCACGTGAGCCGACTGGCTGGCCGTCGCTGATATACCGTTCCATCAGGGTTTTAAGCAGAATTTGAGCGCGATCATTGAGCATGCGTGGATTCTAACATCGCGCCAAGAGGCGAGGCTTGTTCACTGTTGCGCTTGCCTTTATCGCGCTCCCAAATTACATTACTGACCCGTCAGTCAGTAGCGTTTTCAGCATGGAAAACCCACTATTCCCCAATATGCCCAGCCGCCAGCGGCGCAAAGAGGCGCGTCCCGCCGAGCTATTGGCGGCGGCCCTCGATCTTTTTGTCGAGCGTGGTTTTTCTGCCACCAAGCTGGACGACATCGCGGCGCGAGCAGGGGTGTCGAAAGGCACGCTGTACCTGTATTTCGCCAGCAAGGAAGGCTTGTTCAAAGCGGTGATCCAGCAAGGCATCGTGCCGGTGCTCGATCAGGGGGCGGAAATGCTGGCGCAGCATCAGGGCGATGCGGCTTCGCTGCTGCGGCTGATGTTGTTGCGTTGGTGGGAGCTGATCGGTGCAACACCGCTAGCTGGGGTGGTCAAACTGATGATTTCGGAAGCGGGCAACTTTCCCGATGTGGCGCAGTATTACTACGAAAACGTTATCGTGCGCGGACGTGAGTTGATGCGTCAGGTATTGCAGCGCGGCATTGCCGCAGGCGAATTTCGTGCGCTGGACATTGAGCCCACCATTGATGTTGTGTTTGCCCCGATGTTGATGCTGGCGATTTGGCGTTACTCTTTGGGCCCGTGCGCTTGTGGCCAGCAAGACCCCACACTCTATTTGAATACGCATTTGGATTTGACGTTGAACGGTTTATTGGAGAAAAAGTTATGAAACATATCCCCCTGTTTTTGTCGCTGCTTGCACTTGCTGCGTGCAACAAAGAAGCACCGCCTGAGGCCGCAGTGGTTGAGCGTCCGGCTTTGACGCAGATCGTCGGTGCGCAGGCAGGAGCGGGTAGCAATCGCTACAGCGGGGAAATTCGCGCACGGCACGAAGCCGCACTGGGATTTCGAATCGGCGGCAAGTTGATCGAACGCCTCGTTGATGCCGGGGCTCAAGTCAAAGCGGGGCAAATTCTGGCGCGTTTAGATGCGGCTGATACCAGCTTGCAAGCGAGTGCGACGGATGCGCAATTTCAGTTGGCCGAAGCTGAAGCGAAACGTTACCGCGAATTGCGCGGCAAGGGCTTCGTTAGCCAAGCCGCACTGGATGCCAAAGAAACCGCGCTTACCGCCGCTGCGGCGCAAGCCGGGCTAAGCCGCAATCAAGCGTCTTACACCGTGTTGCGTGCTGACCGCGCTGGTGTGGTGGCCGCGACACTGGCGGAAGTGGGGCAGGTGGTGAGTGCCGGACAACCCGTGCTGCGCGTGGCGCAAGCGGGCGAGCGCGAAGTGGCGATTGCCATTCCTGAAAGTCAGATCAATCACATTAAAGTCGGCGATGCCGCCGAAGTGAGTTTGTGGAGCAACGGCAGCGAAAGTGCGCATCTGGCTGGACGCTTGCGCGAACTGTCGCCCATGGCCGATGCCGCTAGCCGCACTTATGCGGTGCGCATCGCACTCGCTCCAAGCGATGCCAACATCGCGCTCGGCATGACGGCGCAAGTGCGCTTGAACGCACCCGCGCAAGACGGTGAGTTACTGGTGTCGAACAGCGCGATTTTTCAGCAGGGTGACAAAGCCGCAGTGTGGGTTGTCGCGGCGGATCACAGTGTCAGTTTGCGTCCGGTGCAGATTAGCGCGTACCGCGACGAGGGCGCACTCATTAGTGGCGGCTTAAAAGCTGGCGAGCGCATCGTCATTGCTGGTGTGCATAAACTTAGCGCGGGCGAAAAAGTGCGCGCCCTCGACAGCGGTGCCGCACGATGAAAATGCCTAACCTTTCCTCGTGGGCACTCAAGCACCAGCAAATGGTGCTGTATCTCATCATCGTGTTCACGGTGGCGGGCATACTTTCCTATATCAATTTGGGTCGCGCCGAAGACCCCGACTTCACCGTTAAAGTGATGGTGGTACGCACCCTGTGGCCGGGTGCAACGGCAGCCGAAGTCGAGCGCGAGCTGACCGAGCGCATTGAGAAAAAACTGCAAGAAACGCCTTGGGTGGACATGCTGCGCTCGGCTTCTAAACCGGGCGAGTCGATGATCTTCATCACACTCAAAGACTACACACCCAAGCAGGAAGTGCCGGAGTCGTGGCGGCAGGTGCGCAAAAAACTGGACGATATACGCCACACATTACCGGCAGGCGTGCAAGGGCCGTTTCCCAACGATGAATTTGGCGATGTGCAAATCAACATCTTCGCGCTAACCGGAGACGGTTTTGATCTGCCTGCTTTGCGCCGCTATGCCGACCGGCTCGCGCTGGAGTTGAAGCGTGTGCCGGATGTAAAAAAAGTCGAATTGATCGGCGTGCAGGATGAAAAAATTTATATCGATATACCGCCCAACCGGCTGGCGAGTTTGGGCATCACACCGGTGCAAGTCGCCGATGCTTTGCAGAAACAAAATGCGGTAAGCCCTTCTGGTTTTATCGAGACAGAACAAGAGCGCATTCGCCTGCGCGTCAGCGGCGCGTTCGACACGGTGCAGCGCGTGCGCGACACTGACCTGCTGGTAAACGGCCAGCACTTCCGCTTGGGCGACATTGCCAACGTCAGTCGCGGCTTGGCTGATCCGCCTGCGCCGCGTATGCGCGTGGCCGGACAGCAGGCCATCGGCATTGGCGTGGTAATGGACAAGGGCGGCAACGTCATCGACCTCGGCAAAAATCTCGACGCGACGATGAAACGGCTGGTGGCCGATTTGCCCGCAGGCATTGAGCTGCATGTTGTGGCTAATCAACCGTCGGTGGTTAAAGGCTCGATCAGTTTGTTTGAAAACTCGCTGACCGAAGCGATACTCATTGTGCTGGCGGTGTCTTTCATTAGCCTTGGCTGGCGTACTGGCACCGTGGTGGCTTTGTCTATTCCACTCGTGCTGGTGATCACCTTCTTTTTGATGAAAGTGTTAGGCATCGACTTGCAACGTATCTCACTCGGTGCGCTGGTGATTGCGCTCGGTCTGCTGGTGGACGATGCCATCATCGCGGTGGAAATGATGGTGGTGAAAATGGAGCAAGGCTGGGACCGCTTCAAGGCGGCAACCTATGCCTATACCTCGACCGCTTTCCCGATGCTGACAGGCACACTCATTACCGCTGCGGCATTTACCCCAGTGGGGTTCTCCAAATCGGCGGCGAGCGAATACACCATCTCCATCTTTCAAGTGGTGACCATCGCTTTGCTGGTGTCGTGGATTGTTGCCGTGGTGTTTACCCCCTACATCGGCTACAAACTGCTCGACCAAAAAGCGCTGATCGCAAAAGCGCAACGGCACGGCGAAGATATTTACGACACGCCGTTTTACCGCCGCTTCCGCACGCTGGTCACTTGGTGTTTGCGCAACCGTTGGAAAGTGATAATCGCCACTGTGCTGATCTTCATGCTGTCTATCTTCGCTTTCGGCAAGTTCGTACAAAAGCAATTTTTCCCCTCGGCCAGCCGTTTGGAATTGATGGTGGATGTATGGTTGCCGCAAACCGCATCGCTCAAAGCAACCGAGCATGAAGTAAAGCGTATCGAAGCATTGCTCAAGGGCGATACAGCCGTCGATTATTACTCTGACTACATCGGCAACGGCGCACCGCGTTTCTTCCTTTCGCTAGACCAGCAATTGTTCGCGGACAACTTTGCCCAGTTCGTCATCGTGACTAAAGGGCTGGATGAACGCGAAGCAGTTAAGAGTCGCCTCGAAGCTGAATTTGCCAAGCCCGAATACAGCCACCTGCGCGTGCGCGTGGTGCGGCTGGAAAACGGCCCGCCGATTGGCTATCCCGTGCAGTTCCGCGTGATGGGCGAAGACGTAACCACACTGCGCGGCATCGCCGAACAAGTGGCAACGTTGATGCAGGCCAACCCGCATTTGCAGAACGTTAATTTTGACTGGAACGAAAAAGTAAAAAGCGTACACATCGAAGTCAACCAAGAACGCGCGCGACAGCTCGGCACATCCAGCCAAGAAGTGGCGCAAGCTTTGCAGGGCTGGCTCAACGGCATTGCACTCACGCAATATCGCGAAGCCGACCAATTGATTGACGTGATGTGGCGCGGCGGAGAAACCCGTTCGCTGGATGCACTGCCCGACATCGACATCCCGCTTGCGGGAGGCCGCCATGTGCCACTCGCACAAGTGGCCAAACTTGTGCCCGCACAAGAAGAAGGCTTGATCTGGCGACGTGACCGCTTGCCCACCATGACCGTGCGTGCCGACATGTCCGACAAAATGCAGCCCGCCACCATCTCGGTCGAACTAAACGCAAAACTCGACGAGCTGCGCGCCAAATTACCCACGGGCTATCGCATCGAAATGGGCGGCAGCATCGAAGAATCCGCCAAAGGCTCGACCGCAATTGCCGCCGTGGTGCCCTTGATGCTGGTGGGCGTAATTACGCTGCTGATGATCCAACTGCAAAGCATGAGTCGCACCATCATCGTGCTACTCACCGCACCGCTCGGCTTGATTGGCGTGGCACTGGCGCTGCTCGTATTCCAAGTGCCATTCGGCTTTGTTGCCAACCTAGGCTTCATCGCGCTGGCCGGCATGATTATGCGCAACTCAGTGATCTTGGTTGACCAGATCAGGCAGGACGAAGCGGCAGGCAAACCCTCGTGGGAGGCCATCATCGGCTCCACCGTGCGCCGCTTCCGCCCCATCACCCTGACCGCCGCCGCCGCGATACTGGCAATGATCCCGCTCACCCGCCAAGTGTTCTGGGGCCCAATGGCCGTCAGCATCATGGGCGGCCTCATCGTCGCCACCCTGCTGACCTGCTTGTTTCTACCCGCGCTGTATGCGGCGTGGTTTAAGGTGAGAGAGGAGTGAGTTGAATCATTGCCTCATGGTGAGCTTTGCAGCTGAAACTGATTGACTCCTTCGTTCCCCAGATGGAAGTAACTGATGGGAATCATCATGTAGAGGGTTGATCGAAATGAAGAACGGCGCATTATTAGCCTACGCAAGGCAAATGATAGGGAGGTAAAACACTATGCAAGTGAAATCTAAGTCTGGAAGAGTATTCAAGCTACCAACGCCGGAAGAGAACTTGGCCATCAATGCGGGCATTGATGCAGATCCCGATACATACGAATTGAATAAGGCGGAGTTCGCACAACTCAAACGCTTACCTGGTCAACGTGGGCGGCAAAAGAGTCCTACCAAAGTTCAAGTGTCGATGCGCGTAAGCCCAGAGGTTGTGAATTACTTCAAGTCAAAGGGAACCGGCTGGCAAACCCGGATGGATGAGGCACTGAAGGAGTACATCGCAGAACATGCGTAACGATGATCGAGAAAAAACAAAGCCCTCTTCGGAGGGTTTTTTGTTACCCACAGTTTTTGTGTGTAAGTCTGGGGATGATTGCTCCTAATGACGCGGGAAAAACGATCTTGGTTTGAGGTTTTTTCTAGGCTCGACACGGTTATCGCGAATGGGCCCGACTCCTGCTAAGCCGCGCGAAGCGCGACCCTAAAATGACGCCCCCTTGTGGGGCTTCATTTTAGGGTTACGTTCCGACACCCCACCATCGGAATGCTTGTTACACTAGTAGAGATTATGACCTCCCCTCTCTTCCTGTTCCGACACCCCACCATCGGAATGCTTGTTACACTCTCCGAATGCACCGCGATCACCCTCGCCGTGTTCCGACACCCCACCATCGGAATGCTTGTTACACTAGGTCGCACGCAATCGGTTGTTTTGATTGTGAAGTAGTCTTAAAAAAGCTCAACTTGCTCCGGCTGGTTGGGCTTTTTTCTTGTGGGTTTGGGGCCGAAAAACTCACGGGTCATACCGTATTGCTTGTCGGTTACGAGGAAAAAGGCGACTTGAGCGCCTGCCGGGATACCCAATCGAAGACGTTGAATGGTGGCTTCGGCGACCGCCATAGTGGGGAAGTGGCGCACGTAGAGTGAGTTTTGCAGTTGGCAGAAATTCTCTTGCAGCAAGCTTTTGCGGAATATCGCGTAGTCGCGCCGTTCTTCACGCTCGATCATCGGACAGTCATATACCGCGATGACCCACATCACTCGCCATCCGTTGATGCCCATGCTTCATTATCCTCGGCAATTGTCGAACCTTCGGGTAGCACCAGCTTTTTACCCTTACCATCCAGAATGCGCACGAAGCTGGCAATGCTGGTATCAATTGCGGCATGAAGTCGCATGTCTTGTCCTGCAATGCGTACAGGGCGCTCGACAAATCCAAGCAGATACCGCTTGGCTCGGCTATCGAATTCCGGAGCTTCGCTCCATGTGTCGGCATCATCCGCAAGGTGTACGTCCACGAGAAAGCGATAAGGCTCAATGAAGTCATCCGCTAAATTGAAAGCATTGCCTGCATTGCAGTGCCCCAAACCCAACGTGCCGTTGAGGCCGGAAGCAACCAGTGCGCGGGCGATCATGGAGCGCAGCACTGCATAGCCGTAATTGAGGCGGATGTTCAGCGGGTCTTCCGCCCCCTCTTTGCTGCGCCTGAATGTATCCGGGAACAGATTGATCCAGTAATGCTTGGCACCTTGACCCTCGGCATTGCTTTTATCGCCATGCAGTACCTGGGTTGCAAGCCGCTCAAGACGTAATGCCCCATTGCGTTTGAGTCTGCGCAAGGCGTGCGCCTGTGTGGCAAGCTTGGTGGAAATCAATTGCTGCCATAGTTCACCGCGTTTCTCGCTGGCATCTAAGGTAATCTGCTGGCGCAATCTGCCTGCATCCAATCCGGTGGCGGCGAGGGGTATTTGTATGGCGCAGGGCATGTGGCGCGCATCGGTAACTATCACGGCAGCTCCAGCTTCGGCGAGTGCGCGCAATACGGCGACCGAGAGCGTGGCGGTGTGATGTTCTAGGCAGAGTACGGCAATGTCTTTGGGCGAGACAAAAGCATGATTGAATCCTTCGCGTTCAATTTTCAAGCGCCCAGTGTCGATACGCAGGTGAGCAGGATTTTCAATAACGAGGACGCGCTGTTCTGACATGGCACTAAGCTTGAATAACTAACGAAAGCCGCTTTATTGCTTGGCTAAAAGCCACCTTCTTTTTGCTGGAGCCAGCTTCGGTAATTTTGTCGAAAGAGCGGGGGTCGAAAATTGGAATTAAAAAGATATTACCTTCTGCCGTGAAATAGCCTACCCGATACATTTTTCCATCCTTGGAATCTTTAATCGTGTCTCCCTTGGAGAGTCGTGTTGTGCCAAGTGGTGGATATTCATATTTATCGCGCATTGCATCGCGTATTTTCACTAGCCGTGGCTCTCTTGAATAATCTGTGGATAGCTCCAGATAAGAATACCCTTCATTGACGAGGTATTTGCGGAATGAGCCAATTTTCTTTGGCTCTCTTTTTTGTGAAACGTCATCGCGATTGGCAAATGAGACGGGGTGCGTGTCTTCAGCGTAATTTTCAAAGCAACGTATTTTGCGGATTGGGGTGGCATAGAGTGGATGCTGGAAAGGCAATGAGAGTGCGACACCTGCATCTATGCCGCTGTTGATGCGATTTTCGAATGCATCACTAACAATGCGCCGCACATCATTGCTCACAATATTGGCAATTGCTTTACGTGCGGCTTCTAGGCTGGTTTTCCCCTTAACCTTACCTAATTCGGCAATCGGCTGGCGCAGAGTAAGTCGCAATTTTTCTTCGTCATTGCGTTGAGCTACTCCATAAGCAGTGCCCTTGAATAGCGCACCGTCGGGGTAACGATCCGGCTTGATGGAGATGTGGCATTCGCGCGCTGCACTAAGTGCGGCTGCACGCACATTGCGCAGTGGTGGTTCTGGAACTTCGAGGCGCAATCGCGTATGAGTTTTGATGCGGCACTCACGTTCTTCTGCGGTCTCTCCATCACGCGGTAGCATTTTTTCGGCGGCGGCTTTGTAGTTCTTTGCCATTTGTTGAAAGAGTCCGCGCGAGGTGAGTGCCAGTGTGATGGCATCAATTAGGTGATGGCGATGATCGAGGCGCTTATCCGGGCGGCGGTTGAAATCAAAATCGGGATTCGCTTTGCGATCTTCGCGTCTGACCGGATGTCCTTCGAGATATTTTTTGAGGGAGGCAAACTCATCTGGTGTGATGGGTTGCGAAGACAAAGCTTTGCCTTTGTCATCAACTTTTCCGCCCGTGTCTAGTACGGGAAGATTGTTTTCATATCGCACTTCTGGAATTACCGTTTCCAGTTTCCAGCTTCGCCGCAACATGGAGGTAAGTTCGCCGCGAGATACAGATACTTTATTGGGGCAAAGGCATTCCAGCCATTGTGTGGCTTCCTTGGCAATCCATGATGTGTGATGAAACTGGCTATCAGCAAAGCCATCAATGGACTCGTCGGTTAATACCTCTCGTTCAAAATCCTTGAGGCGCAGCAGTTTGGCTTTGCGATAATTTTTCTTGGTATCAAATCTTGCGGCGGCAGCTTCCACAGATTGCCAGCGCGCGTTGTTTTGACCTCCCCCCCACGCATCCCAAGGTGTGCGATCTCCTTTTTCTTGATTGCAGTTGTAGTGTGCAAGCACGATTTCAGAACGCTTCAAACCCACTTGCGTTAGTTTTTTCGGGAGGATGTGCTCGAACTCTGTGTCGGCAGATAACACCTCAGCAAGGCTGATGGTTTTGTTGCAGTAGGGGCAGAAGCTTTTGTCTTGTTCTGCCCAAAGCAAGTAGCGGCGAATATTGGGTGGTGTTGGTGCTTTGCCGTGCAAACGAATTTCTTTTTCCGCTTCGCGCCGCGCTTTTTGTTGCTTGGTGTTATCGACCTCGCGTTCGTTGCGGCGGCTGATGCCTAAGCTCATTTCGCGCGCCATTTCAACTACGATTTCTTCTGGAGGTACGCCAAGTTCGGCAATCATCCGATTCACTGTCCAGCGAATCTGGCGTAGTGAGCCGTCCACAACGGCATTGCCAGTGGATTCTGGCGCGGGAAGTTTATCCAGACGTTTTGTTTCAAGGTTGAGCGATTTTGGGTAACACACGCGGATGGCGGCTTCTTCATCCATGCGTCTCATGTCATCTTTCCAATCGCCCGGCCAGTTTGGTTCTTCTAGCCAGTCCGAAAGCGCGTTCAACGCTTTTACGGAATAAGAGGCGCGCCCGCCATCAAAATCCATTTTCCCGAGACGGTCGAAGTTGTCATGTTCTTTGATGAGGTTGACGAAGCCGATCAGTGTGTCGCTAAATTGGCGCGGCTTGCCATCGCGTTTGACGAAGCTGGTGTGCCATGCAGGATCATCCAGTTGTTCCGGTGAGCCGAGTTCTGCAAGGAAGTTGATGACGGCGATTTGCTCTCTTCTATCAATTACGCTACGCCCATCAACTATTGTTTTCTTGGCGAGCGAGAGGAATGTTTGTTCTAAGTTGGCGGCGCGTTCCGGGTGATGTTTTGTACTGTACCTGTCCAGCTTGCGGAGTGCTGCAAGTGTGCAATTGCCGGGTAATTCTTCACGGCTGGCGCGGTCTAGATTTAATCCTTTGCCTTGTGGCCTCCCGCATCCTGAGTCTTCCAGTGCTTCGTAGATGTCCTCGAATTTCACCTTGTCGTTGCGGTCAAGCAAGTCGCGGATAATTTTTTTCTGGGCAGGCATCAGCGGCTCAGCGCGTTTGCCTGCACCCCAGCGCAAATCAGCCAATGTTTTTTCGATACGAAAACGTTGAAAGGCCATTTGTGCGCGAGGAGCGCGTGGCAGCGTCGGCTCAAGACAGCATTGCGCCACAAGGTCTGCGGAGGATTTCAGCGGGCGCTGAAAAAACAGAGCCTCATAAAAATGTTCGCGGATGGATTTTCCGGCGTGCTTGCCGTTGAGGGTGTCGTGGTAACTGGCTTGCGTATCCCAGATGGTATTAAACTCATGCTCAACCATTCTACGAAGTGCATAGAGATTTTTTGGCACATTTGCATCTTCAATTTTTTTGTTCTTGGGTTCGTCGCTGATTTCTTTGATCTTGAGCTTGGTGGGGAAGCCGCTTTCCATGCGATGCAATAGATATTGCCCTAACGTGA
The DNA here is from genome assembly GCA_028687335.1 of Gallionella sp. Classification (GTDB taxonomy): domain Bacteria; phylum Pseudomonadota; class Gammaproteobacteria; order Burkholderiales; family Gallionellaceae; genus Gallionella. The sequence continues at coordinate 49,739 of JAQUAI010000003.1, read as the reverse complement.
TTCCCGTGTCGTTCTCATCTTTTAAAGTGATGCCACGTTGTTCTGCGAGTGCACGCATAGCGAGGCTGAGTTCATTCGATCCTTCTGCTACCTCCCCCTTTTTCTTGGCTTTGAATTCGCCTTTGTAGCCGCGCCTTTTAGAAAGGCGCAGGAGGATGCGGAACAAGTCGTCCAGTGCGACACGTTCTGTTGCTGATCGGGCGCGCAGATAAGGGAGGGTGCTGCCGTCATCTGGTGCAACCTCTTCTCGTTTTAAGCCGAGTAAGTTGGAGAGATGAGCAATGTGACGCAAGCGAGATGCCCGACGATCAATTTGGCGGCGTTGCATTCGTGCCCTACGTCGTCCAGCCTTTTTTGAGACCAAGCCTGCCTGTCCATTTTCCAATGGCTCATTGAAAATTCTGACGTGATGCCAGATCAAGCCATCCGGCTGGCCGTTGCTATCCAGCGAAACCGCCGCTGCACCGACAGATGCAGTTCCTACATCCAGCCCAAGTCTATATTTCACCGCCATAGCTGCTTGCTCCTTTTGTTGTTGTTCGTTACGATGCGAGCCGTATCAAGTATTCCGATGGTGGGGACTGTCGGCAACAAGGGCTTTAAAGCCCACCGATACGGAACGGACACTTCGGTGTCCGTTTCTTTTTGTGCAGGCGGAAACGACGCTCGACCAAGCGTGCTCTATATGCATTAGAGCGACGGTTCTTCGCTACTCTCCTCGGGCTTCCATTCAGGAAGGGCTGCGGTTGCGTGCTTGGGCGCGCTTATTGTGGTGGGTGTGCAGCCGTGGTGATGCTGGCGGAATTGTAGCCGAGGTTTAACGGCGGCGGGGTGGGTTTGGCTGGCTTGTGCGGCTTGGTGATTGCATGGGCGATGTGGTTTAATCCTGTCCATGAAATTTCCCTTCCAAAACGTTGCGTTGATTGGCAAACAAAAGTCTGCCGAGGTGGCTGTGCCGATGGTGCAGTTAGCCGATTTTTTGGCTGCGCGCGGTTTGCAGGTGGTGTTGGATTCGCTTTCTGCCGAGCGTATCGGGAGTTGTAATTATGAGTCGCTGAATTTGGATGAAATCGCGCATGCGGTGGATTTGGCGATTGTGATCGGCGGCGACGGCACGATGTTGAATATCGCGCGGGTGATGGCGCCGCAGCGTGTGCCGGTGATTGGTGTGAATCAGGGGCGATTGGGCTTTTTGACTGATTTGTCGCTGGAAAATATGCAGGAAAGTATTGCGGCGATGCTGGATGGCAAGTTTGTCACTGAGCAGCGTTTGTTGTTGTCGGCGCGGGTGATGCGTGATGGTGTTGAGGTGTTTAGCGGCTCGGCCTTGAATGAGGTGGTGGTGCATCGCAGCAATATCAGCAGCATGATTGAGTTTGAGGTGCGCGTTGATGGCGAGTATTTGTATAACCAGCGTGCCGATGGTTTGATTGTCGCTACGCCGACTGGCTCGACCGCGTATGCGATGTCGGCGGGCGGGCCGATTTTGCATCCTAGTCTGGATGTGCTGGCGCTGGTGCCGGTGTGTCCGCATACATTGAGTAATCGTCCGCTGGTGGTGAAGAGCAGTTCGGAGCTAGAGCTGTTGATGCATCGCACGGGCGATATTTGTGTCCGCTACGATAGTCACACCAACTTTGATATGGAGTTACATGACAAGTTGCTGGTGACGCGCCTGCCTGAGCCGGTATGTCTGCTGCATCCTGAGGGGCATAGTTACTATCGCACCTTGCGTGAAAAACTGCTCTGGAATCAAACGCTATAAATGCTTAAGTTTCTGAGTATCCGCGATTTCGTAATCGTTTCTTCGCTTGAGCTGGACTTCAGTTCGGGCTTTACCGCGCTGACCGGCGAGACGGGTGCGGGTAAATCCATTTTGATTGATGCGCTGACGCTGGCTTTGGGCGGGCGTGGCGATGCCACGGTGGTGCGCAATGGCTGCGAGCGTGCCGAGATTGCGGCAGAGTTTGATATTGCCGCTTTGTCCGAGCTGGGCGAGTGGCTGCGCGAGCAGGAGCTGGAAGGCGACGAGGGCGTGTGTTTGATGCGCCGCGTGCTGGATGCATCTGGGCGTTCGCGCGGTTTTATCAACGGGCGCAGTGCCACTTTGCAGCAGATGCGCGAGGCGGGCGATCATTTGCTTGATATTCATGGGCAGCACGCGCATCAGTCGTTGCTACGTTCGGATACGCAGCGTGTGCTTTTGGATGGTTATGCGGGTGCGTTGGATGAGGCCGACAAGGTCGCGGTGTTGTATCGCGATTGGCAGTCGCTGCGGCGCAGTCGTATTAGTTTGAGCGAAAACGCTGAGGCGGTGGCCGCCGAGCGCGAGCTGTTGCAATTTCAACGCGATGAGTTGCAGGGTTTAAATTTCAGCGCGACGGATTGGGTGGAAACTCAGGCCGATCATGCGCGCCTTGCCCATGCGGCGAGTCTGCTGGAGACTGCTGCGTTTGGTATCGAGAGTTTGAGTGAATCCGACACTGCGTGTTTGGCGCAGTTGAATGCGCTGGTGGTGCGCTTGCGTGACGGTATGGCTCACGATGCCAGTTTGGGTGACACCCTGAAGATGTTGGAAAGTGCGCAAGCCGAGTTGCAAGAGGCGGTGTATGCGTTGCGCCATTATCAGCAACGTTTGGATAGTGATCCGCAGCGTTTGCGCGAGCAGGAGCAGCGCATTCAAAACGTGATGGACGCAGCGCGAAAATATCGCGTTACCCCGGAGCGTTTGGATGAAGCCTTGCGCGATGTTGAGTCGCGTCTGACGGCTTTGGGTGGCGGGGCAGACCTCGCTGAGTTGGCGCGTCAGGAGCTGGTCGCGCAGCAAAGTTATCTCGCCGCTGCGCAGCGTTTGAGCAAGGCGCGCAAGCAGGCGGCAGACAAGCTGGCGCGCGAAATCACCACGGCGATGCAAACGCTGGCGATGCAGGGCGGTAGCTTTGCCGTGGCGTTGCAGCCCTTGCCGGAAGGCAATATCAGCGGTCTGGAAAATATTGAGTTTCAAGTTGCGGCTAACCCTGGCGTGCCGACGCGCAGCCTGGCCAAGGTTGCGTCGGGCGGTGAGTTGTCGCGCATCAGTCTGGCGATTCAGGTGGCCACCAGCGAGATTGCCAGTGTGCCAACGCTGATTTTCGACGAGGTAGATAGCGGCATCGGCGGACACGTGGCCGAGATTGTCGGGCAGTTGCTGCAACGGCTGGGCAAGCGTTATCAGGTGTTGTGCGTGACCCATTTGCCGCAAGTCGCGGCCTGCGCCGATCAGCATTGGCAAGTCAGCAAAGCGGTAGAAAACGGTATTACGCTAAGCCATATTCAGGCGTTGGATGCGGGGCAGCGTATCGACGAAATCGCGCGCATGTTGGGCGGTGCAAAAATTACCGATACCACGCGCAAACATGCGGCTGAAATGCTGGGAATTTCCGCTTGAGGTATTATCCGTCCGGCTTCGATCCACACACATTAAAGAGACTCCCCTATGCGTAACAAACTGGTTTTGCTCTCCGCGCTGCTGACTTCCTGTAGTTATCTGGATACGCCGGTGCTGTCGCCCTACAAGATGGATATTCGTCAGGGTAACTTCATTACGCCCGAGATGCGCGAACAGCTCAAGCCGGGTATGACTAAATCGCAAGTGCGCTACGTGCTGGGCACACCGTTGATTTACGACGCATTCCACGGTAATCGCTGGGATTACACCTACCGTCTGGAGCGGCGCGGTGAGATCGTCGAAAAGCAGGATATGACGCTGTACTTCAATGGCGACAATCTGACGCGCGTGATCGAGAGCGGCAAAACCATCATGGACGTGCCTGCTGAGCCGCCAGTGGTTGTTGCGGAAGCGCCAGTGGAGCAAGTCGTTGCCAAGGCAGATCCGGCAGTGGATGTGTTGACGCATGTCAAAGCCTGGGCAACTGCGTGGTCGGCCAAAAATGCCCACGATTATTTTGCGGCCTATACGCCTGACTTTAAGCCGGACAACATGAGCCATGCCGCGTGGGAAAAACAACGTCTGGATCGTATTAGCCGTCCTAAGGAAATCGAAATCGGCTTGGACGATATTCAGGTATCGCTGGCGGATGCTGAACATGCGACCGTATCGTTTACCCAACGTTATCGTTCTGACAACTATCGGGATGTGGTGGGCAAGACACTAGAGTTGGTTAAACGCGGCGACGCTTGGCTAATCGCCAGCGAACGTGCGGGCAAACCGCAGGCGGCTGCTCAATCTGCCGCCAAACCGGCTGCGCAAGCAGCGGCTGGGGATGCCGATGTGGGCGGTGCAATCAAGCATTGGGCCGAAGCATGGGCGGCACGCGACGTGGCGCAATATCTGGCGAGCTATGCCGATACTTTCAAGCCCGCTGGCATGAGCAAAGCGAAATGGCAGCAACAGCGTGAGCAGCGCATCGGCAAGGCGAATTCGATTAGCGTGGACATCAGCGCGCTGACGATCACGCAGGCAGATGACACTCACGCCAGTGCGACGTTTAAGCAGGACTATCGCTCTGATTCCTACCACGACAGTACGCGCAAACTGCTGAAGCTGGAGAAGATCGGCGGTGCGTGGTTGATCGTTGCGGAACAAGCTGCAAAATAAGAGGACAAGATGAGCAAAGTTAAAATCGCCATCGCCGGATGTGGCGGACGTATGGGTAAGGTGCTGCTGGAGTGCGTGGCGCAAGCGGACGATTTGGTGCTGCACGCGGCATTGGAGCATGCGGGTAGCAGCCTGCTGGGTTGCGATGCGGGTGACTTGGGCGGCACGCGCGGTATCAAGGTGACAGCGGATGTTGAGGCGGCTCTGCAAGGTGCGGATGCGCTGATCGACTTTACTCGTCCCGAAGGCACCATGGAGCATTTGGAAATTTGTCGCAAACATAACGTCAATATGGTGATCGGTACGACCGGCCTGAACGCGCAACAAAAAGCCGCACTCGGTGCGGGCGCGCAGGACATCGGTATTGTCTTCGCACCTAATATGAGTGTGGGTGTGAACTTGCTATTCAAGTTGTTGGAAACTGCCTCGCGTGTGCTGGATAAAGGCTACGACATTGAGATCATTGAGGCGCATCATCGTCACAAAGTCGATGCACCCTCGGGTACCGCGCTGGGCTTAGGCGAAGTCATCGCCCGCACGCTGGGGCGCGATCTGGAGCAATGTGCGGTGTATGGCCGCGAAGGTGTCACCGGCGAGCGCGATCCATCCACGATTGGTTTTGCCACTGTGCGCGGCGGCGACATTGTCGGCGATCACACTGTCTTGTACGCGGGCATCGGCGAACGTATCGAGATCACCCACAAAGCCAGCAGCCGCGCCACTTTTGCGCTCGGTGCATTACGCGCTGCGCGTTATCTGCATAGTCATCCAGCAGGGTTGTACGACATGCAGGATGTCTTGGCACTCAAGTAGCGCTCACCGGAATCATGCATTTGAGTTTTTAAAGCATCTGGATTGCCACGTCGCGTTGCTCCTCGCAATGACAGTGTTGAGGGAATCTGCCGCACGCGGATGTTGTTGCGAGCGCAGTGATCTAGTTGGCTTACTTGTCATTGCGAGCGTAGCGCGACAATCCAGTGGGGTTACTTGTCATTGCGAGCGTAGCGTGGCAATCCAGTGTATCAAAGAGCATTTTGATTAAAGCATCTGGATTGCCACGTCGCGTTGCTCCTCGCAATGACAGTGTTGAGGGAGTTTGCCGCACGCGGATGTTGTTGCGAGCGCAGCGATCTAGTTGGGTTACTTGTCATTGCGAGCGCAGCGCGGCAATCCAGTGGGGTTGCTTGTCTTTGCGAGCGAAGCGCGGCAATCCAGTTTGTTGATCTTAATAAACGCTGGCTCACCACTTCGCTGTGCTCCTCACATAAGCAATCTCTTGCCGCATATTTTGCGGCTTAGTGAAATGGCTGGTTGTTTCATCAAAGACGATTCATTAGTGTTTATTAAGGAATTAAGTTATGGATTGGAAGATTCTCGCTACGGTTTTTATTTCGGTTTTTATCGCGGAGATGGGCGATAAAACGCAACTTGCGACCATGTTGTTTGCTTCTGATAAAGAGGTGAGTAAGTGGACGATTTTTCTGGGTGCGTCACTCGCGCTGATTGCGGCCTCTGGTATTGGCGTGCTGGTGGGGAGTGCGCTGTCTAACTATGTGAGCGAGAAAACGCTGCACTACGTTGCTGGTGCAGGTTTTGTCATCATTGGTTTGTGGACGCTGTGGAAGGCTTAGGCGCGCTGATTTAACCCGTTCGTCCTAGGCTTGTCGAAGGGCTTTGTGGTCAAGCTTTGATTTAAGTTGTCATTCTTGCCCCGCCGTTCCCAGTTGTGATGGGAACGGGGAAGAGATGGCCATCGGGTAGGTTTAACGGTTTGCCAGACGTTGCATGGCGGTGACGTAACGTTGCAGCTGAATCTGCGAGCTGCCGTCTAAATTCTTAAATTCACAGCCCGCGCGCAGTATGTCGTTACCGTTGGATGTGGTGACGCGTACTAGGTTTTTAACTTCGATGGCGGTTGAGATGGAGCCGAAGTCGGGTAGCTCAATCGCACAATTGGGGTAAACAGTGCCGGGTGTGAGTTCGGTGTCTGTTTCGGCACAGGTTAATCCGATACCGCCGCCGCTGATATCCATGATGGTGACTTCGCGCGGTGTAATTTTTGGCGGGTGGCCGACGGAGACAATGCAACGCAAGGGGTTTTCTACTGGTGCGGTAAGGCGGTAGTACTCGCGCCGTTGCAAGCGGTAGATGCTGGCGGGGAATGGCAGGCGGAATGCGGGACGGCTGCCATGCACTTCGCTGGTGGAAGTGAAGACTTCGAACTGCACTTTGACATTGAGGTGCGCGCTGACAAAGATCAGTTTGCCGCTATCGCTAACACGCTGGTTGATCTGGCTGCTTTGCCCCTGTTCCAGCCACACTGCATCATCGGAGAAGCTGAGTAGTGTGGTTAGGATGAATTCGTTTTCGTCGCCGTAATACAGCACCACGCGTGAATTGCGCGCAATGATTTGTTCGAGGATGAATTCGATCTCTTTGCGTTGACTAACGCGGTGACGGTCATTTTCTTCTGTGGAAAGTACTTCGAAGCGCAACGGGATATCCTTTTCCATAATGCTTGCAGCCAATGAGTTTGTTATGTCGGCATCATAGCAAAAGGATCATTTGTTGAAAGGTGGAATTGCACCATTTTCGTCGTGTTCAAGTCGATATAGCCAGGCAAGTAATTCGGCGACGGCCAAATAAAGCTGGGGTGGTATCTCCTGATCAAGCTCTACTTGCATGAGTAGGCCGACCAAATCGGCTGATTCGTGTACAAACACCCCATGCGTTTTGGCACGTTCAATGATGGCTTGGGCAATTAGGCCACGGCCTTTCGCTACGACTTTTGGCGCGCCCTGATGCTGACCGTAGGCGAGTGCGACTGCACTTTGTCGCGTTGGCGTGCTCATGTTTGGTTTACCTGCGCTGAACTGATTGTGATGCCAGCACCTTCCATTGCATCGCTGAGTTCGGGCAGCTTGCGGGTGAAGAGCGCGGCGGTGGATGAATCGGCTGCGCGCAATTGCATTTTTAGGCCGTCATGGGTGAGTATCAGGCGGGCATGCACATCGCCTAGATGCGGCAAAGCCAACTCCATTTCGGTGCTCCACTGCCGTTCCTCGTCGCTGGCGGTACGCTTGGTATGTTCCGGCTGTCCTTGTATTTCCCATTGCATCTCTTGGCCAGGCCAAACTTGACCAACCCAAGCGAGATGGTGCGTTTCCAACGTGTGTAATTGTTGTTGAACCAGTGGAACAAGGTCGCGCGGAACGGGCAAACCTGGCTCGCTTGGCTTGTGTGCAGCGACGGTGTTGCCGGAATTGGCTTGTGCGGCAATATCACGTGTTTGGTTGATCACCGCATCCTCAATCAGCGCGCCTTGCGGTGTTAGGCGCGGTGCGGCGATGTTGTCGGTGCGTTGCGGTGGCGCAGCAGAATCATGCGCGGGTGACGCATAGGCGAGCGGCTCTTGTTTGCCAGTAAGTCGGTTTTGCGGCTCGATCAGGAGTTGAATGGTGCTGCGTTCACCGCGTACCCACTGGGCTTGGTGCGATTCGTAAAACAAACCGCTGCTAGCTAATGCCTCGCGCAGTGCGCCTGCCAGTTGTTTGGGCGGGGGCGGTTGGTCGACGGCGGCCCATACCGCACCGCGTTCGGCGTGCCGCACTACCGGACGTTCCAGCGGTTGCTCGGCTAAATTGGCGATCAGTCTGGCGGCGGAGCCAATTTTATCGGGGGTGGAAATCGGATTTTGCGAGGTGATGATGTTGAAAGTCAGTCGCGGATTAAGCGAGGCGACTTGCAGCCTGATTGCGTCACCCGGTTGCACACTGCCGGGCAGTTTCATTTGCAAGGACTGTCCGGCGACTTGCACCTTGAACATTCCTTCGTTGACTTTGCTCTGGATCGTGCCTTGAACTTCTTGGCCAACTTGCAGCTTGGGCAGGTTTTTGGGTGCGTCGGTCGCCGCTTGAATGAGCGGCTTGTCCGAGCGAGAAAGGGCCTGTAGCGCGTTGATCAGATTAGCCGGAAGCATCGCGCTGGGAGTTGAAAATCAATAGCCGTAAGCTTGGTGCAGCCGTTGCTCCTGACGGTTACTTTGCATGATACGTTGCAACTGCCCCATCCACACTTCGGTGTGACTGCGGATATCGGCATCGTCGGCCAGGATTTTTTTAATCAGCTGAATTTTGCGTTGGCGTGCCGATTCGTCCAGTTTGGCACTAGCATCGGCAGCTTTCATTGTTGCAACGTGATGACTGCATTTTTTTTCCAGATCGACTAGCTTGTCCCATTCGCCTTGATTGGCGGCGGCACGCATTTGCTCGGTGATGGCCGAGAGCGACTCATAGTTGGTCACGACAGCTGCGGCATTCATCATGCTCTCCCGTAAACGAGTTGCGCTTCAGCTTTGGGGGCGGCTTGCGCCATTGCTTGGCCTGCGCCGACGGGGCGAATACTGTCCCATGCGCCCTTTAAGTCGGTCAACAAACGAGCGACTTCATCCAGTGCATCGAGGTCATTTTTCATGTTGGCCATCAGCAAACGGTTGTTCATGTAGTCATACAGCGCGGCCAGATTGTGCGCCAATTCACCGCCGACATCTTTGTCTAGACTGGCTTTCAGGCCTTCGTCAATGATGAGAATCGCTTTAGAAATGGCGGTGCCTTTGGCTGGGATGTCTTTGCGCAAAATGGCATTTTTGGCGTTGGCGATAGCCAGCAGGGCGCCCTGATACAGCATCGCGATCAGCTTGTGCGGATCGGCCGCTGCCACGCCGGACTGTACACTGACATTGGCGTAGGATTTAAGAGCGGTAGTTGCGTTCATGATACTTGCCTCCGGTTAGAGATTGGCGAGTTGTTGAGTTAAATAGGTGCTGGTCTGGTTCATGCTGCTCAGCATCGTATCGAGATTGGTAAATTGTGTGCGGTAGCGTCTTTCAATGCTGATCATGCGCGCTTCAAGTTCGGCGCGACGCGTGCCGATGTCTTTGATCGAACGTCCTAGACCGTCGGTTCGGCTGGCGATGAGGCCGTCGCTGGACAACACATTGGTCGCCCAACTACCCAAGGTGGTGGAGTAACCAGTGGTGGACGTGAACAGGCTGGCAATATCGGCAAAATTAGTGCTGATTTTTGAGTCCAGTTTGGTTTGGTTAACCGCGAGCGATCCGTCCGTTTGGAAAGTCACGCCAATATCCGTTAGTGTGCTCAAGCTACCTGCGCCGGTGACGGCAGAAGCCAAAAGTCCGCGCAATTGCGACTGTATTGTGCGTACGGTTGCGTCGCCTTGTAAGGTGGCACCGGTTTTGGTGGTGCTGTTATAAGCAGACAGTGTTTTTAGTGTCGAATTCAGGTCGTTATACGCTTTGACGAAGCCGGAAACCGCCGTGCTGACCGCCGCACCATCGTTGGCAATCGACAGCGTGACTGGTGATGTGGTCAATTTGCTCAAGGTCATGGTGACACCTTGGATGGCATCGGTGACCGTGTTGGATGTCTTGGAAATAGAGACACCATTTACTTTGAAAGCGGCATTTTGTGCGGTTGCGGTTTCGGCAAAGTGTTGTACGCCAGCTGGGTCGTGTGCCAGCAGGGTGTCGATTGCCGCATCGGCACCGTCGGTGCTGATTTTGATGCTGTTGCTGATGCCACTATTGTCGGAACTAAGTGCCAAGCGATAAGGTGTGCCCGAGCCGTCGTTGACGATGGTGGCGGAAACGCCCATGTCGGCCGCGTTGATGGCATTGCGAATACCCTCAAGCGTATTGTTGCTACTGTCTATGGTGATGCTCTGCGTTGTAGCACCATTCGAGGTGAATGATGCGCCGCTATAAACGCCATTAGTCAGTGTGCCGTTGCTGATGGTGCCAAAATCGAAAGTGATTGTGGTGCTGGCACCGGTTCCGATGGCATCGGTGCTGCTGGTTTGTCCGGCGGCGACCAGTTTTTGCGACTGGGCCAGTGCGGACACTTCCAAGGAATAAGTGCCGGTCACCGATGAACTGGCGGCGACGGCGGAAACGACGGTACTGTCCGAAGCAGTTGCAGTACGTTTTTGAAAATTACTGGTTCCCAAACTTTGTAATGCGGTTTGAAAACTTGATACGGCTGATTTGACCGTGCCATAGGCAGAAAGCTTGGCTTGGTAGCTAGCTTCCTTGGTATTGAGCTTGGTAATTGGCTGACGCTCGACCGTCATCAACTGTGAAACGATGCTGTTGACGTCAATGTTGGTCGAGGTCGTTGCCGAAGTTGTCGTAGCCATGATGAGTGCGTGCGCTCGTTAAGTTAGGCTTGTTGTTTGACCAGCAAACCCTGCGTACTTTGCGCTTGCCCTTTTACTAATGCCGCCTGTTGCAATGATGTTTGTTGCAGTCTCTCTTGCATTTGTGAGACAGCCCGTGAAATCGCCAGCATCTCTTCCGAGGGGAATTGGCGAATGACATCACCTGTCTCTGAATCCACCAGTTTGACGACGGCACGATTCGTGTCGCCATCCACGGTAAATTCCAGATTTTTATTGGACTGCTTCAATGCTTTGTTAATGTTCTCAACCACATTTTGCAGCTGTGCTGCCGCTGCCGCCTGTTTTTTCTCGGTTACCTGTTTTGCTTCATCAGGTGCGGGCGATTGCGACGCTGTTACCTTGGGTTGAGCGGCGACATTTGAGCTCGTGGCAACGGCGACATTAGGCGCACCATCGCTGGCGGGCTTAACAGGCGGTGAAGCCTGAGTCATGTTGCTTACGTTTTGGATGAGCATTTTGCCTCTCCTTTATCTCAAATTCCCGGTCGGATTGCGCCGACCGGGAGTCACTCTACTTAACGCAACAGGGTCAACACGGTGTTGGGCAATTGGTTCGCTTGCGCCAGCATCGCTGTACCTGCTTGTTGCAAGATTTGGTTGCGGGTCAATTGCGCAGTTTCAGCTGCGTAATCGGCATCCACGATGCGGCTGCGGGATGCGGTCAAGTTTTCTGCGGTGTTTTGCACGTTGCCGATAACTGCTTCAAAACGCGACTGTGTTGCACCGAATGTGGCACGGGTTGCATTGACAGCAGCAATATCGACATCCAGAGTCAACAGTTCTGCTGCAGCAGTGGTTGGTGTAGCCCCCAGTGTTGCGGCAGCAGTCATTGCGGTTGCGGCTGTAGTTGCAACGGTGATGGTTTGGCCGTTATTGGCACCGATTTGGAAATCGGCAGTCAATGCAGCACTCAGCAACGAAGTGCCGTTAAAACTGGTCTGAGCAATAATGCGCAGGTTTTCCGCGTGGAGTTGCGCATATTCTGCATCAATCGAAGCAATATCGTTGGTCGAAGTAAAGTTGCTGGCTTGAACGGCAAGCTCGCGCATACGCTGCAAGTTGTTGCCAATGTTGCCCAAGGCGCCTTCAGCTGTTTGCGCAAGCGAAATACCATCGGCGGCATTGCGGGCGGCTTGGTTCAGGCCGCGAATTTGCGCGCCCATTTTTTCAGAAATTGCCAGCCCGGCAGCATCGTCCTTAGCGCTGTTTACACGCAAACCGGAAGACAGGCGTTGCAAGGAAACTTGCAAGGCGCTCTGTGAACTGTTCAGGTTACGTTGAGCGTTCAGGGAAGCGATGTTTGTATTGATGTAGGCAGCCATTTTAATTCTCCTTTAACTAGATCTTACTTCTCCGGCTTTACCGCCGTTGACGTTGGTTGGCTTTGTTTCAGTAAGCTTATCAACCGCCGTTAGTCCAGTTATCGGATGGTTTGTCAAAATCTTTAGTCCGTTCGTTTATTTTTGTCTAGTTTGCTGCATTGGCTGGTGATGTGGCGAAACCTTGCGGGACGGTTTCCGCTGCAATCACTCGGTTTTTGCCGCTCTTTTTGGCTTGATACATAGCTTTGTCGGCGCGACCAATGACTTCGTCTTGCGGTTCCTGTGGCGTGCGCTGGGCAACCCCGGCGCTAAAGGTGATTAGGATGCGATCATTTTCGTGCATGAAGAATTTTTTGGTCAGTTCGCGTTGCAGGCGTTCAACTGTTGCAGTGGCCTCGGCCAAGCCCAAGTCGGGTAGCAGAATAACGAACTCCTCGCCGCCGTAGCGGGCGACCGAGTCGCTGGGGCGCAGAGCATCCTTGATGACGCTGCTTAGGTGTTTGAGTGCGCTGTCACCGGCTTGGTGGCCCAAGGTGTCGTTGAGTCGTTTGAAATTATCTATGTCCAGCAATGCAACGCACAGGGTGGTTTGGTTGCGGTCGGCGCGAGTTGCCTCGTTTTCAAAGGCGGCATCCATACCGCGTCGATTGAGTGCGCCGGTGAGTTGGTCTTCGCGTACCAGTTCGCTGACTTGCGTGAGTTCTTGTTCCAGTTGCTTGATCTTCGCTTCGGACAGTTGTACTTGCTGGCGCGTTTCGACCAGTTCCTCATGCGAGCGCAAAGCGCTGGCTTGGATGACGCGAGTGTCCTGCATGATGTCGTCGAGCAGGTGGCTGAGATCGGTGAGATTGTTGGTTTTGCTGATTTTTTGGCTGTAGCCTTCGATTTTTTGATGGTAATCGCCGGTACTTTCGGTCAACTCACCGAGGCGATCAATGAAGCTGGTCATCAGGCTTTTGAGTGTGGTTTTCGCCTCCATCAGGCTTTGCTTGAGTATGCCCTGCTTGATGATGGCATCGCGCAGACTGCGCTCGGCATCAGCGATGACGTTTTTATCAATCGGGCTGGAGATGATTTCTTGCAGGATGACGATCTGGCCGTGTAGCCATTCTTCGTCTTCGACCATTTCGCCCACGTTTTCGACCAGTAGGCGTAAGAGGCGTACTAAGCCCTCGTGGATTTTTGCTTTATCACCGCCGCGCAACTCGGCTTTGATCCAGAATTGACGCAATTGGCGCGCTAGTGCGGTAACTTCCTCATGAGTCTTGATGGCGCGCACTTGTTTGGACAATGCGTGAACTTCGATCTCTAATTCTGGCTGCGCGCTTAGGAAGCTTTCCAGCGTTTGAGCCAAAAGCTCGGACAGGTGCAATAACGCCTCATTATTACCGGAGGTGCTTTTGTTGCTTGGCGCACTTACTCCTGGCGCGGCAGGCGCGACGGTCGGCTGGCTGCTACTTGCGGGGAGGGCTGCAACTGCATCCACCATGCTTTCGCTGGTGGGTGTGCCCGCCCAAGAGCGAGTTAGGTTTTGAACTTTTTCAAACAAGCTGTCTGGGTTGCTGCCAAAGCGTGTGAGGACAGTTTCCAGTCCCTCTTTTTTGCGTGCAACCGTGATGCCTTTGTGTGGCATTTCGATTTGACGCAGCAAATTTCGGATTAGCTCACCCCAAGGTTTTTTCTCGGCGGCATTTTCGCCACCGAGTAATTTATTCAATTCTTTTTCGCAGCTGATCCAGTCTTCCGCATCAATGCTCTTGATTAGTGCGGTTCCCGTGGTACGGGAGGCAGTGTCGCCACTCAAGTTTTCGGCAAGCTGGCGCAGAAGCTTTTCTGCCCCATTGTTGTCGGCGGTGGCCGAGCCGCTGATCTCCGCGTACAGCTTGGCGTAGTTGTCCGGTGTCGGCGGCAATTTGCGTTGCACGAGCACTTTGAAAGTCTCGCGGGCAAATTCGGTGGGATTGCTGGGTTTATTCATATTTGGCTAATTTCACCGGATGGCGGTGGGTTGAGTGAATTATCCGCAAATTAAGCTGTTAGCAAAGTGCCGAATAGCGGTGCAGTTTCGGCTCTATTTGTTATCCGCTTCGACCAAGTGATGCGAAATCGCGTAATGAACCGCTTCTGCGTTATTTTTGAACCCCATTTTTTCCAGCATGCGTGCACGGTAGACGCTGACGGTTTTGGGGCTGAGCAGCATGATTTCGGCAATTTCTGTCAGCGATTTCCCTGATGCCATCAGGCACAGGGTTTGATATTCGCGGTTGGACAGGCTTTGGTGCATCAAGTCTTGTGATTCACCGATCAGGTTGTTGAGTAGTTGTTCGGCGACAACTTCGGTGATGTATTTTTTGCCACTCAATACTTGGCGCACGGCTTCGAGCAGGTTGTCGGGGGCGCTTTGTTTATTGATATAGCCCATCGCGCCGGATTTCAGCGCACGCACGCCGTATTGGTCTTCCGGGTACATGCTTAACACGATGACTTTGGTATCGGGGTGTTCGACGCGAATTTGCTTGAGTACATCAATGCCATGTTTGTCCGGCAGGGCGATGTCGAGCAAGACCAGATCGTAGTGCTGCTCGCGCAATTTATTGATTGCCTGCAAGCCATTTTCGGCTTCGCCGCTGACTTGAAAGTCGGGCTGATCTTCCAGTAATTGCCGAAGCCCCTTGCGGATCAGTCCGTGGTCGTCTACTACTAAGATGCGTTTCATGGTGTTTCGCTTTAGAAAAGGTTTTGTTGGGGTTTGTCTTCTACCGCAGCACCTTGTTTTTCCAGCGGCACGCACACGGCGATGCTGGCACCTTTGCCGAGTTGGCTGGAAATTTTGACTGTGCCGCCCATATGGCCGATGCGTTCCTGAATGCCGCGTAAACCGAAGGAGCGCGGTTTGTAACGGTCTTTGGTGTCGAAGCCCTTACCGTCGTCGCTGACGATTAGGTCAACGCAATTGTCGCCACGCATGATTTCGATTTCCACGCGTTTGGCGGAAGCGTGCTTCATGATGTTGTTCAGTGTTTCTTGGAAAACACGGAACAGTGTGATGGATTGTTCTTCGTCTAGCTCGATGTTGTCATCGGATTTTTCGATTTTGCAGGGGATGCCGGTGCGCTTGCTGAATTCGTTGGCCTCGATCTCGATAGCTGCGACCAAGCCAAAACAGTCTAGAAATCCGGGGCGCAAGCTGTGCACCAAGTTATTGGCCGAGACACCAGCGGTATCCAATAGGCTGCTCATTGAGCGTGCTTTTTCGAGGAGTTTGTCCTCACCTTTTGGCAGGCGCTGGGTAAGCCAAGATAAGTCCATCTTAAGCGCGGTTAGCAATACGCCGATGTCATCGTGAATTTCGCGCGCGATGCGCATGCGTTCATTTTCTTTGATGTTTTCAACGTGGGACGAAAGTTCGCGTAGACGTTCGCGCGATTTACGCACTTCCATTTCAGCCAGCTTGCTCTGGGTGATATTGACGATGAAGCCTTCCCAAGTGATATGGCGCGAATTGCTGTCGCGCCGAGTGGCGCGCAGATTGACCCATTTGACTTCACCGCCGGGCGGTAACAGGATGCGGCCTTCCCAGTTCCAATGGGTTGCTTGAGCGACCGAGTCGCGCATGGATTCGTAGAAGCTTTCGCAGTCATCGTGATGGATCATGTCCAGCAGCAGTTGCGGATTGAGTTCCACTTCAATCGGCGGGATACCCAGCAGCGCGAAACAGCCTTCGCTGACGTAGGGAAAGTAAATCGACTCGTCTGCTTCGAGCCGAATCTGGCAGGCCATACCCGGCAGGTTGGCAAAGAAGGAGTGGAGGGCAGCTGTCTCCGGCAGGCTGTTGCCGCACACGACGGCATCCCTGCGCTCTTCATTTAGCACGTGTTCCAGCGAGGCATCATCGGCGACACAGCGGCGCTCAAGCTGGGAGAGGGTGGATTTCAGCTTTTCAATCGCTGCGCGTGCATATTCCACGGTAGGTTCAATCAGCAGGATGCGGCGTTTTTTATGCATCAGTCCAGATTCCTTTGGGGATATAGCCGGAGCTTACTACATTGGCGGCAGACGCAGCAATCTGGTCGCGCAGTAGGTTTTTCGAGATGCCCTGTGGTAAGCTTCGCGCCGTTGCAGAACCCTATTCATTACCAGCGAGCAGCACGTTTCATGTCCTCTGTTTTGCCTACTTCACGCGTCGAAAAACTGATGCGCCAAGAGATTCTTGATCTCCATGCCTACCATGTGCCGCCGAGTGCGGGGCTGGTCAAGCTGGATGCGATGGAAAATCCGTATGGTTTGCCTGCCGATGTGCGCGATGAAATCGCGCATCTGGTGGCTGATGCCGCTATTAACCGCTATCCCGATCCCGCCGCGACGACACTGCGTGCTGCGATTCGCACGACGCTGGGGTTACCTCAGGGAATGGATGTGCTGCTGGGTAACGGTTCCGACGAGCTGATTCAGTTGCTGGCAATCGCACTGAATAAACCCGGCGCGGCGTTGCTGAGTGTCGAACCCTCGTTCGTGATGTATCGCATGATTGCCACGTTTGCTGGGATGCGTCACATTGCCGTGCCGCTGGCACCTGATTTTTCACTGGATTTGACCGCCACGCTGGCGGCGATCCGCCGCGAACAGCCCGCGCTGGTGTTTCTCGCTTACCCCAACAACCCCACCGGTAATGCTTTTGATGCTGAGGCAATATGCCAAATCATCGAGGCATCGGAAGGTTTGGTCGTGGTGGACGAGGCTTATTATGCGTTTGCAAGTGATAGCTTTATGAGTCGTTTGCCGGACTATCCAAATCTGCTGGTGATGCGTACTTTTTCAAAATTGGGTATGGCCGGTTTGCGTCTTGGGTTTTTGGCCGGATCGACGGACTGGTTGACGCAGTTGGAGAAGCTGCGCTTGCCGTATAATGTTGGCGTATTGCCGCAGATCGTGGCAACAGTGCTATTGGCGCATCATGATGAACTGCTGCGTCAGGCTGAGCAGATTAAGTGCGATAGAGCAGTGTTGCTAGCGGCTTTGCGTGCAGTGAGCGGCATTACCGCTTTTGCCAGCGAAGCAAATTTTATTTTGTTCCGGGTGGCAAATGCGACGACCGTATTCAACGGTTTGAAGCAGCGCGGCGTGTTGATTAAAAACTTGAACGGCGCACATCCGGCTTTGGCAGACTGTTTGCGCGTCACAGTGGGGGCAGCGGCGGAAAACGCGTGTTTTATCGCCGCGCTGAAAGAAAGTTTGCAAGACACCATCAACCAATCGGCATAAGGCGAACAATGCGTAACGCAAACGTCACCCGTAATACCTTGGAAACGCAGATCAGCGTGACACTCAATCTGGATGGTACAGGCGCGGCCTCGTTTGAGACCGGTGTGCCCTTTTTGGATCACATGCTGGATCAGATCGCGCGGCATGGATTGATTGACATCAATCTGCTTGCCAAAGGTGATTTGCATATTGATGCTCACCACACCGTAGAAGATATCGGCATCACTCTCGGGCAGGCTTTTGCTCAGACAATCGGCGATAAAAAGGGAATCCGCCGTTACGGTCATGCTTATGTTCCGCTGGATGAGGCTTTATCGCGCGTGGTGCTGGATATTTCCGGCCGCCCGGGGCTGACTTTTAATTGCGATTTCGTACGTGCCATGATAGGCGACTTTGATGTGGATCTCGTGCGCGAATTCTTCCAAGGCTTTGTCAATCATGCGTTGGTGACCTTGCACATCGACAATCTGGCGGGCGACAACGCCCACCATCAGGCGGAAACAATCTTCAAGGCTTTTGGTCGTGCGCTACGTATGGCACTGGAGCTTGATCCGCGCATGGCGGGCGTGATGCCATCAACCAAGGGCACGCTATAAATCGTTATGGTTGATGTCGCGATAATTGATTACGGTATGGGCAATTTGCGCTCGGTCGAGCAGGCTGTGCGCAAAGTAGCTCCCAATGCCGATGTGGTAGTGACGGACGATGCACTTGTGGTTGCCAAAGCTGCGCGAGTGATTTTCCCCGGTCAGGGGGCGATGCCAGATTGTATGCGCGAACTGGATGCGCGCGGTTTGCGGCAGGCGGTGCTGGATGCCGCGTACAACAAGCCTTTTCTGGGTATCTGTATTGGCTTGCAAATGTTGTTTGAGCATAGCGCCGAGGGGGATGTGGCAGGTCTGGGGGTATTGCCGGGTGATGTGGTGCGTTTTGAGCATCATTTGCAGGACGGGCAGGGTAATAAGCTTAAAGTGCCGCACATGGGGTGGAATCAAGTTCGCCATGCCGAACACGTGTTGTGGGACGGCATTGCCCAAGATGCTCGCTTTTATTATGTACACAGCTACTATGTGCGTCCGCAAGATGCGACATTGGTGCAGGCAACAAGCGAATATCCGCAGCCTTTCGTTGGCGCGGTTGCCCGAGATAATTTGTTTGCCGTGCAATTCCACCCCGAGAAAAGCGCGAGCGACGGTTTGCGGTTGCTGAAAAACTTTGTAGTTTGGAATCCTGTTTGATTTTTTTACTTAACCTCGTTCGATTAGTGATGCCATGCTGATTATTCCTGCGATAGATTTAAAAGACGGTCATTGTGTACGCCTGCGTCAAGGCTTAATGGAAGATGCCACCGTATTTTCCGAAGACCCTGCTGCTATGGCGCAACACTGGCTAGCTCAAGGTGCGCGCCGTTTGCACTTGGTGGATTTGAACGGTGCTTTTGCCGGTAAACCCAAAAATGCCGAAGCCGTGCGTGCCATTGTGGAGGCGGTGGGTAACGACGTGCCGGTGCAACTGGGCGGCGGTATTCGCGATCTGGAAACCATCGAGCGTTATCTCGATAGCGGTGTGACCTACGTCATTATCGGTACGGCAGCAGTCAAAGTGCCCGGCTTTTTGCATGAGGCTTGCGACGCGTTCCCCGGTCATATCATGGTTGGCTTGGATGCTAAGGGTGGCAAGGTTGCGGTAGATGGCTGGTCGAAGCTGACTGGACATGACGTGGGTGATCTTGCTCAGCGCTTTGAAGGTTACGGCGTGGAGGCGATTATTTACACCGACATTGGCCGTGACGGCATGATGTCCGGCGTGAATATCGAGGCGACAGTCGAGTTGGCGCGCCCGCTGCATGTGCCGGTTATCGCTAGCGGCGGCATCACCAATCTGGATGATGTGCGCGCTTTGGCTGCGGTGTATCAAGAAGGTATTACCGGCGCGATTACCGGACGCGCAATCTACGAAGGCACGCTTGATTTGCGTGCGGCACAAGCGCTGGCGGACGAATTGACTCCAGTCAAATTGTCCACGCGTTAATCCGATGCTTGCCAAACGGATTATTCCCTGTCTGGACGTGACGGCCGGTCGCGTCGTCAAGGGCGTGAGTTTTGTCGAACTTCGCGACGCGGGCGATCCGGTCGAAATCGCCCGTCGCTATGACGAGCAAGGCGCAGATGAACTGACCTTCCTCGACATCACCGCAAGCTCTGATGATCGCAGCATTATCTTTCACATCATTGAGCAGGTGGCTGCACAAGTATTCATTCCACTTACCGTCGGTGGGGGGGTGCGTGAAGTGCAGGATGTGCGCAATCTGCTTAACGCGGGCGCAGATAAAGTTAGCATTAACACGTCGGCGGTCGTCAATCCGCGGTTGGTGGCAGATGCGGCCTCCCGTTACGGCTCCCAATGTATCGTTGTGGCTATTGATGCCAAGCAAGTCTCACCGGGTAAGTGGGAAGTGTTTACTCACGGCGGACGCAAAGCTACCGGTTTGGATGTGATCGAGTGGGCGACCAAGATGCAGCAATTGGGCGCGGGTGAGATTCTGCTGACTAGCATGGACAGGGATGGGCAGAAGATCGGTTTTGATTTGGCGCTGACTCGTGCTGTGACGCACGCGCTAGAGATTCCCGTTATTGCCAGCGGTGGTGTGGGTAATTTGCAACACTTGGCTGACGGGGTGACTCAGGGCGGTGCGGATGCTGTCTTGGCAGCGAGCATTTTCCATTTTGGGGAATATACGGTACGTCAGGCCAAAGAACACATGGCGGCACAAGGTATCGAGGTGCGCCTGTGAGTGATGTCTGGTTGAATAGGGTCAACTGGTCGGATGACGGCCTAGTTCCCGCGATTGCGCAGGATGCGGTGACGGGGCGGGTGCTGATGGTGGCATGGATGAATCGTGAGGCACTGAAGCTGACTTGGCAAAAGAACGAAGCAGTTTACTGGTCGCGCTCGCGCAAAAAGTTGTGGCACAAAGGTGAAGAGTCCGGTCATATTCAGAAAGTCAAAGAAATCCGGCTTGATTGCGACAGCGATGTGATTTTGCTGCAAATCGAGCAGCAGGGCGGTATCGCCTGCCATACAGGACGCGAAAGTTGTTTTTTCAGCAAGTTGGCCAATGATGAGTGGGTTGAATCCGACCCCGTGTTGAAAAATCCCGATGAGATATACAAGAAATGAGTGACGATATTCTGCAACGACTGACCGAGACGATTGCTTCGCGCAAAGGTGCTGCGGCAGAATCGTCATATGTTGCCAAGTTGTTCAGCAAAGGCGATGACGCGATTCTGAAAAAAGTGATCGAAGAGGCGGGCGAGGTGTTGCTGGCCGCTAAGGATGGTGATAAGTCACATCTGGTTTATGAAGTGGCGGATTTATGGTTTCACTGCATGGTGTTGTTGCAGCACAAAGACCTGAGTGCAAATGATGTGTTGCAAGAATTGGCGCGTCGCGAGGGTGTGTCAGGTATCGCCGAGAAAGCGAGCCGGAAATGAGCGATAACTGCTTGTTTTGCAAGATTGCGCGCGGGGATATTCCGAGCAAAAAAGTTTACGAAGACGAAGAGGTGTTTGCTTTTCATGACATTAATCCGGTTGCGCCGGTACACTTCATGCTGATCCCCAAGTTGCATCTGTCCTCCTTGCTGGAAGCGGAGGTCGAGCATGCCGCTTTGTTGGGAAAAATGCTGCTGCTGGCTCCCAAGCTGGCGCGTGAACAGGGCTTGGAAAGTGGTTTTAGAACCGTCATCAATAGCGGCAAAGGTGGCGGGCAGGAAGTCTTTCATTTGCATATTCACATCATCGGCGGCGGTAATATTCCGCCTATGGTTAAACGCAGTTAATCGATAAGGAGCGCATCATGGGTTCATTGAGTATCTGGCATTGGCTGATTGTCTTGTTGGTGGTGGTGCTGGTGTTCGGTACCAAAAAGCTGCGTAACGTCGGTAGTGATCTGGGCGGCGCAGTGAAGGGGTTTAAGGAGGGTATGAAGGGCGCGGATGACGCTGCCACTCAAGCCGCTGACGCCAAGGTGATTGAGGGTGAAGCACGGGAAAAGGATAGAGCGCACTAGTCCTTATGTTCGACATTGCCTTTTCTGAGCTGGTTGTGGTTGCGCTGGTGGCACTCATTGTCGTCGGCCCCGAACGACTGCCCAAAGTGGCGCGTACTGCTGGTCATTTATGGGGGCGATTGCAGCGCTACGTCAGCAACGTAAAAAACGACATCGCCAACGATATGGTGGTGGAAGAAGCACGCAAGATGCAAAGCAGCATCCAGCAGGAAGTGGCTTCTGTTGAGCAGGTGATGAAAGAAACACAGTTGACCTTAGAGCAAGAGTTGTTGCAGGCGCATCACAAAAAATTAGCGGCTGATCAAACAGTTTCTACGGCCTCATCTACTCCCCCACCTTCTGCCTGATGAGTACCAGCGATACCTTTATTGCGCACTTGCTTGAGTTGCGCTCACGCCTGATGAATTCGGTCATCGCGTTGCTACTGGTGTTTATCTGTTTATTTCCTTGGGCTTCTGATCTGTACGCTTTGTTGGCGCAGCCCATGCTGGCGAAGTTACCGGCGGGAGGCCAGATGATTGCGACCGATGTCACCACACCGTTCTTTGTGCCGCTTAAAGTGGCGATGATGACGGCGTTGTTAATTGCCCTTCCTTATATCTTGTATCAGATGTGGAGTTTCGTTGCGCCGGGCTTGTATGCGCACGAAAAAACACTGGTACTTCCTCTCATTATTGCCAGTACCTTGCTGTTTTTTAGCGGAATGGCGTTTGCCTACTTTGCGGTATTCCCCATCGTATTCGGCTTTATTACCGCCGCTGCACCGCAAGGTGTGGCTGTGATGACTGATATTGATAAATACCTTAGCTTTGTGCTGGGGATGTTCATGGCCTTTGGCGTTACCTTTCAGGTGCCGGTGGCGGTCGTGGTGCTGGTACGCATGGGCGTAGTTTCCGTGGAGAAGCTTCGTGAGGTTCGCTCTTACGTCATTGTCGGCGCATTCGTCGTCGGTGCAATTTTTACTCCCCCTGATGTTGTCTCCCAGTTCATGCTGGCGATCCCACTTTGGCTGCTTTACGAGTCTGGAATCGTGGTGGCCGCCTGGCTCGCCGTAAAACCCAAGGATTAGAACCCTCAAATGCTATAACCCAAGATAAGGCAGGGAAATCCTGTTCTTTTCGCGGCGTTGTTGTCGGATGTGCATGGTACGTTTACGGTACGGGTGCATCTTCGTGATTGAGGGCAGGCTTCCCGCCTCTTTCTCTTGAACCTCACACTAAAGTTTCATCCAATTTGGCCGATATTAGGCATTGACGACCTGTAGATAGAGTTACGGCTTGCTTGATGTAATTGCAGCTTCTATCTGGGTGAAATGAATCTTTTTAGGTTTTTGGGGTGCTTTGCACCTAGGGTAACTAAGGATATGGGCCGGAATGGCTGAAATATCCGGTTATGAATATCACGCTAGTCCCAATGGCATGTTTTGAAAGGGTACGAAAATGGCAATCTCCACCACAACTTCTATTGCAGCGTTAACGACAGCCGAAATCGTCGCCCTAACCACCGCCGAGATGGCGTCGCTGACGACGGCGCAAGTCGCCGCGTTTACAACGACTCAGCTTGCTGTTTTGGAGACGACTGATCTCGCTGCCATATTGAGTACCCGAATTCCTTATCTAACCACTGCGCAAATTGCTGCGTTGAGTACGGCTCAGGTGGTTGCGCTGACAACAAGTCAGGTGGAAAAGCTGGGTATTACTCAGGTTAAGGCGCTGACAACGGCGCAGATGGCCGCGTTGGAAGTCGATGATGTCGCCGTATTGGGCGGCTTCAATGTGTTGAGTACTAGTCAAGTCGCGGCATTGAACACCAATCAACTGACTGCGCTAACAACGGTTCAGGCAAAGTTGTTAACAGCAGCTCAAGTAGGGGCGTTGACTACAGCCCAAGTCGTTGCACTCGAAACGCGTGATTTGGCCGTGTTGACGGGCATGAGCGGGATGAAAACGAATCAAATCGCGGTGTTGAGTACAGCTCAGATCGTGGCTTTGAGTACCGCGCAGGTTGCCGCTCTGAATTCGATGCAGTTGCAAGCACTTAGTACCGCTCAAATTGCGGTGATGGAAACAACGGATTTGACCGCATTGAGTGCAGTGCAAATGGGGGTGCTAAAAACGACGCAAATTGCGGCACTGGATACCAATCAATTTGCTGCTTTTAAAACCACTCAAATTACCGGACTCAAGACTAATCAAATCGCTGCGCTCAGCACGAGTCAGATTGTTGCGCTGACGACAGCGCAGGCGAAAGCGTTGACTGCAGTTCAGTTGGCGGGATTAACTACCGCTCAAGTTGTTGCTTTGGAATCGGTTGATGTTGAGGCGTTAAGTGGCATGGTAGGTATGACCACGGCTCAGCTTGCTGCTATGACAACTGCTCAAATCGCCGCCCTGACAACTAAGCAAGCGGCTGCATTGACGGTGACGCAGTTGTCGAGACTGACTACAGCGCAGATTGCTGCCATGGAAAATAGCGATTTGGCTGTGTTGACTATGAGTGGTTTGACGACAGGGCAAATTGCTGCCCTGACGACAGGGCAAATTGCAGCGCTATCCACTGCTCAAGCTGCGGCTATGGGTGCCAGCCAGTTGCGAACATTGACTACGGAGCAATTGGTTGTTATGGAGACGGCTGACTTGGCTGCATTAAGCGCGGTTCAACTTGGCACGCTTTACTCGAATCAAGTGGCAGCATTGCTTACGACTCAGGTGGCAGCACTCAAGGCAACGCAAGTTGTTGGGCTGACCAGTAGCCAACTTGGGGCAATGACTACTGATCAAGTTGTTGCGCTGAATACGGTGCAAGCCAAAGCATTAACCGCTGCTCAAGTGAAAGGTTTGACCACTGCCCAGATTGCGGCGATGGAGGTTCAGGATGTCGCTGCCTTGACAGGTCTGAGCGGCTTTACAACAAGTCAAATTGCATCGCTGACCACGGCCCAAGTTGCTGCTTTGACGACAGCACAAGCCAAAGCATTAACGGCAACTCAATTGGCGGCGTTAAGCACATCTCAGATTGCGGCAATGGAAACGACAGGCGTTGCCGTTTTAAGTCTGATTGGATTAACGACAAGTCAGATTGTCGACTTGAGTCCTACTTTTATGGCCGCGCTGACCACTGCGCAGCTTACCGCACTGACTTCTGCGCAGTTGCAGGCATTGACGACAGCGCAGGTTGCGGCGTTGGAAACGACGGATTTGGCTGCGTTCAGCGCGGTTCAGATAGGGGCGTTTAAAACGAGTCAGCTGGTTGCGCTGGATGCGAACCAAATTGGCTCACTGAAGACAAGCCAAGTTATAGGATTAAAAGCAAATCAGGTGGCGGCACTGACGACAGATCAAGTGGTTGCCCTAAATACTGCACAGGTAAAAGTACTAAGCGTTGCTCAAGTCGCTGCATTAACAACGGCACAAGTTGCAGCGCTGGAAATGACAGATTGGGCTGCGCTAAGCAGCGTTGGAGGATTGTCAACGCGCCATATCGCCGCGTTGACCACGGAGCAGGTGGCTGCATTGACCACTGCGCAGGCTAAAGCACTGGTTGCCAGTCAAATTGCCACTTTGAGTACGGATCAGGTAATTGCACTGGAAACTACGGATTTGGCATCGATGACGATGGGTGGGTTGACAACCCGGCAAGTGGCTGCATTGACTACAAACCAGATTGTTTCCCTGACTACTGCTCAAGCAACTGCAATGAGTGCCATTCAACTCAATGCGATGGATACCCAGCAGGTTAGTGCACTTGAGACGGCGGATGTCGCAGCTCTGAGTCCGACGCTGATTTCGGCGATGAAAACCACGCAAGTCGCTGCTTTGAGTACAGCGCAGATCGCGGCTATTAAAACAACGCAGGTTGTCGGGTTGAGTTCCAATCAAGTTCAAGCTTTGAGTACCGCCCAAATTGTGGCCTTGACCACCGCGCAGGCGCAAGCATTGAGAGCGTTGCAAATGACGGGTTTAACAACGGATCAGATTGCCGCAATGGAACCGGATGATGTCGCTGCGCTGACTAGTCTATCCAGTTGGAGTACAACTCAGCTCGCCGCGCTTGATACTGCGCAATTGACTGCCCTTTCGGCTGCACAGGCGATTACACAACAAATGGCGGCAATCGCGGCATTGACTACCACTGAAGTAGTAGCACTGGATGTGCTTGCTTTGTCGACCTATGAAATCTCCGCGCTGAGAGCAACGCAAGTGGCGGCGTTGACGACCACGCAAATTGGCGCGCTGAACGATTCCGGTGCAGCACAGTTGCAAGCCTTAACTACAGCACAATTGGTGGCTTTGACTACCAAACAAGTGGCCGCGTTGGAAGTGGTTGATATTCCTAGTATGACCACTACTCAAGTCGCTGCGTTGACGTTGGCGCAAATTGTAGCCATAAACACCGAGCAAGTTGCAGCGCTAACGACAGCACAAATGCAGGCATTAACAACAGCGCAATTGGCTGGATTAACTACCAAACAAATTGCGGCGTTGGAGTTAGAGGATGTTGTCGCCATGACAACTCGGCAGATTGCAGGATTGAAAACTAATCAAATTGCGATATTAGCCACTGATCAAATTGCTTCCCTGACATCGAGCCAAGTGACATCGCTAACCAATGTGCAGATTGGTGCGTTAACTACGGTACAAATCGGCGCGTTGGAGTTGGGGGCTGTGGCTGAGTTGAAAACAACTCAACTTGCCGTGCTTAATACGAAACAAATGGCGGCGCTGACTACAGATCAGATGGTGTCGTTGACAAGTACTCAAGTTGAGCGACTAACCGCAGTTCAATTAAATGCATTAACAACTGCGCAACTTGAAGTGTTAGAAACCAATGATCTGATCGTATTGGGCACGACTCAAATTGCTGCCATGCAGACGCGACTGACGGCCGCGTTGACGACAGACCAGTTGTCTGCATTGACGACAGCACAAGTGGTTGCAATGACGACAGCGCAAGTCGCTGCATTGACTGTCGATCAAATGGTTGCGCTGACGACAGCGCAAGTTTCGGCACTCAAAACGACACAATTAACCGCGTTGCTGACGACCCAATTGGCTGCTATAGAGACTTCCGACTTGGCGGTGTTGACGACAGCGCAAGTGGCAGCACTAAAATCGACGCAAATATCAGGTCTCACCACTGATCAGCTTGGGTCGCTGACTTCGACTCAAGTACGTGCTTTGACCACAAGCCAGCTAACCGCGATGAGCACGGAACAAGTCGCCTCAATTGGCGCAACTGACTTCAATACAGCTCAGCTTGCAGGGCTGACTACCGCACAAATTGCTGCGCTGACCACAGATGATGTTGTCTTACTAACGTCAATTCAGCTTCAGGCCTTGAAAGTAGCGCAAATTGCTGCGCTAACTACCGATCAAATTGCCACGCTGAGCACGTTGCAGGTATCGGCTTTGACCAACAATCAATTGTTTTCGTTGACGACCAGCCAGATTGTTGCGATGGAGACGGCAGATTTAGCAACTTTGAATTCTGCGCAGTTGAGGGCATTGAAAACAACCCAGATTGCGGTACTGAACACAGATCAAGTGAGCGCGTTAACTACGGCGCAGGTTATTGCGTTGACCAATCAGCAAATCGGCGCGTTGACAACAACCCAACTGGCCGCATTGGAAACGACCGATGTTGCTGCACTGACAAGTAGTCAGCTTAATGCACTAAGTACAACGCAGTTGAGAAATGGTCTAACGACTGAACAGATCGGCGCACTATCAACTACGCAAGTTGCATCGCTTAACGTGTTGCGTGTCGCGGCAATGTCATCTGAGCAAGTTATGGCATTAAGTACAGACCAGATTGTCGCACTTAAAAATTGGCAAGTTTCGGTAATGGGAACGGCACAAATACATGCGCTTGATACGGCGCAGATTGAGTCGTTAACGACAATGCAAATTACTTCATTGACAACTGCTCAAGTTGTTGCATTGTCAACTACGCAGGTTGCCGCTGTGGAAACACGCGATATGGCCGTGCTAAGTGCTTCGAATCTTCAAGCACTAACGACGGAGCAGCTTGGAGCAATGACGACGGCACAAATTGCTGCATTGGCGGCTTGGCAAGTGCCCAGTCTAAAAACGACACAGGTTGCTGCATTAAAGACAGATCAACTGATTGCAATGGAAGTGGTGGATTTTGCTGTGCTGACGACGACTCAAATGGGAGTATTAAACACGTCACAAGTCGCCGCACTAACCACGAGTCAGATTGCAGGCTTGTCGCAAGTGCAAACTAAAGGTATGACGACAAGTCAACTAGCAGTAATGACAACTGAGCAAATTGCTGCACTGGAAACTCGAGATTTAATGGTTTTGGAAACTGCCAAGCTGAACACGCTATCGACGGCTCAGATTGTCGCGCTGAGCACGTTGCAGGTATCGGCTTTGACCAACAATCAATTGTTTTCGTTGACGACCAGCCAGATTGTTGCGATGGAGACGGCAGATTTAGCAACTTTGAATTCTGCGCAGTTGAGGGCATTGAAAACAACCCAGATTGCGGTACTGAACACAGATCAAGTGAGCGCGTTAACTACGGCGCAGGTTATTGCGTTGACCAATCAGCAAATCGGCGCGTTGACAACAACCCAACTGGCCGCATTGGAAACGACCGATGTTGCTGCACTGACAAGTAGTCAGCTTAATGCACTAAGTACAACGCAGTTGAGAAATGGTCTAACGACTGAACAGATCGGCGCACTATCAACTACGCAAGTTGCATCGCTTAACGTGTTGCGTGTCGCGGCAATGTCATCTGAGCAAGTTATGGCATTAAGTACAGACCAGATTGTCGCACTTAAAAATTGGCAAGTTTCGGTAATGGGAACGGCACAAATACATGCGCTTGATACGGCGCAGATTGAGTCGTTAACGACAATGCAAATTACTTCATTGACAACTGCTCAAGTTGTTGCATTGTCAACTACGCAGGTTGCCGCTGTGGAAACACGCGATATGGCCGTGCTAAGTGCTTCGAATCTTCAAGCACTAACGACGGAGCAGCTTGGAGCAATGACGACGGCACAAATTGCTGCATTGGCGGCTTGGCAAGTGCCCAGTCTAAAAACGACACAGGTTGCTGCATTAAAGACAGATCAACTGATTGCAATGGAAGTGGTGGATTTTGCTGTGCTGACGACGACTCAAATGGGAGTATTAAACACGTCACAAGTCGCCGCACTAACCACGAGTCAGATTGCAGGCTTGTCGCAAGTGCAAGCGGCAAATCTGACCACGGCCCAAGTTGCAGCGTTGACTACAAGCCAAATTGTTGCGTTGGAAACTAGGGATGTGGTTGTTATGAAGACTACGCAAATCGCAGCGATGACGACTGCGCAGGTGTCCAGTTTGACGACAGCGCAAGTAGTGGCATTGAGTTCCACTCAGGCTGCTGCGTTGACAACGGCGCAGATTACCAGTTTGACGACAACCCAATTGGTGAATTTGGAAATGTCGGACTTGGCGGCATTGAAGACGACTCAGGTAGCTGCTCTGGCGGTAGATCAGGTATCGAGTTTGACAACAGCGCAAATAGCGCAGTTGACGACGGCACAAGTAGTGGCGCTGACGACCGCTCAATTGGCATCCCTGTCGACAACTCAATTTGCTCCGCTGACAACAGCATCGGTAGCTGCTCCGCTTAGTACAGCCCAACTTGCTGTATTGACTACGGTGCAAGTTGCCGCGCTGACAGATGCGCAATTGTCCAAATTGTCGGCGACTTATGTGGCTGCATTGACGACAGCCCAAGTGGCTGGTTTGTCGACGGCTCAGGTGGCTGGGCTGACGACGACTCAATTGGTCGCATTGTCCACGGCACAAGTTGCCGCGCTAACGACAGCTCAGGTAGCGAATCTGACAACGGCTGAAGTGGTGGCTTTGACGACAGCGCAAGTTGCTGCGTTGACGACGGCTCAAGTCACTAAGTTTACGGCTGAGCAGTTGGTGGCGTTTGAAACCACCGATTTGGTGGCGATGAGTACCGCTCAAGTCGCTGCGTTGACCAGCAGTCAGCTTCAGGCTTTGACCACGGCACAATTGGCCAAGCTAACAACGGCGCAATTGGCCGCAATGACCACTGCACAAATTGCTGGGTTGAGTCTTGCGCAAGTGCCCAGCCTGACTACGGCACAGGCTTTGGCATTGACGACTAGCCAAGTGCAAGCGTTGACGACCGCGCAAGTGGCGGCGCTGGAAACGACTGACCTAGTCGTGATGAGTACGGCTCAGATCGCGGCAATGACGACCGCCCAGATTAGCAAGCTGACCGATGCCGAAATCGTGGCATTGACCACAGCACAGGCGGCGGCATTGTCGGTGGTGCAGGTGCAAAGTTTAACGGGGTTGCAGTTGCAGGCGTTGCAAACAACCGATTTGGTGGTGATGAGTACCGCACAAATCGCTGGAATCACAACGGCACAAATCACCAATTTGACGGATGCTCAGATTGTCGCATTGACTACCGCGCAAGCTGCCGCATTGACTACTGCGCAAGTGGCTAAACTCACTCCATTTGTACAATTACCGGCATTGGAAACGACTGATCTGGCTGCGATGAATACTGCTCAGATTGCCGCTTTGACGACTCAGCAGGTACGTTTCCTGAGTAGCGACCAGTTTGCCAGCCTCACA
The DNA here is from genome assembly GCA_028687335.1 of Gallionella sp. GTDB lineage: Bacteria > Pseudomonadota > Gammaproteobacteria > Burkholderiales > Gallionellaceae > Gallionella. The sequence continues at coordinate 19,591 of JAQUAI010000003.1, read as the reverse complement.
ACGGCTCAGCTTGTTGCGCTTACAACTACACAAGTTCAGGTACTGTCGGTGGATGAGATTACCGGCATGACTACCGCTCAGGCACGAGCACTGACAACTGACCAAATTCAGGCACTGACAGCAACGCAAGTGCAGAATTTGGAAGCTGATGATCTAGCTGCTATGACAACCACGCAAGTGACCGCGTTGACGACCGCGCAGTTCGTCAAGTTGTCCGAAACGCAAATCGCCGCGTTGACCACCGCGCAAGCTGCGGCATTAACGACAGATCAGGTGCTCAATCTGACTGCATCACAAGTCATGGGGCTGGAAACGCGCGACTTGGCTGTGTTGAATACAGATCAGATTGTGACGATGACTGCCGCGCGTATTCGCAATTTGAATACCGATCAACTGGCGGGTCTGACTAGCAGGCAAGTCGCTGCACTGACTACTGAGCAAATGGCTAGCTTGTTCCCGGATCACATCACGGCGCTGACTGAAACTCAGGCAGCTGCGCTGACTGCCGAGCAAGTCGCCGTTCTGTCGTTCGCACAGTTCACCGGATTGGAAACAACCGATCTGGCCGCGTTGAATACGGCAGCCGTGGCAGCGTTGACAACAACACAAGTTAAACAACTCTCGGAGGAGCAAATTGCGGCAATGACTACTAAGCAGTTCGCCGCTTTAACTACCGACCAAGTGGCCAGCTTGACAGCGCTGATTCAAGTACCTGTGATCGAAGTGGAAGATTTGGCTGCGCTGGGTACGCCTCAGATACAAGCGCTGACCACCAGCCAGCTTGCCAACCTGACTACAACGCAGGTACAAGGGCTGACTAATACGCAGATCACTGCGTTGACCACCGCACAGTTGCCGAAACTAACAGTAGAGCAAGTTGCGGTGTTGACTACGGCTCAAGTGGCTGGTTTGACGACGGTGCAAGTCGAAGCATTGACGACGGCTCAGGCGGCTGCCTTGACCACGCTGCAACTTCAGGCGCTGACTGCTACGCAAGTGGCAGCTTTGGAAACACAAGATTTGGCTGCGCTGGATACGGCCCAAACCGTGGCACTGAAAACCAGCCAGATTGTGAGTCTGAGCACTGCGCAAGTGGCAGCGCTGAAGGTTACTCAGATCGAAGTGTTGACCAGTGCGCAGTTGCAAAAACTGACTCAGCAACAAGTGGAGGCATTTACTACGGCGCAAGTGGCGGCGTTGACCACAGAGCAAGTGCAGAGCTTGACTCCGACACAAGTCAGCTTCATCGAAACAAGCGATTTGGCCGCAATGACAACGGAGCAAATCTCTGCGTTGACGACTGATCAAGTGGTACGCTTGACCGACGTTCAAGTGGTGGCGTTGAACACCGCACAAGCCGCCGGTTTAACAACTGAGCAGGTGCAGAGCCTTAAGTCTTACCAGTTGATGGCGATGGAAACTGGAGACTTGGCGACCATGACAACTGCGCAGATTGCTGCACTCACCGTTGCTCAGTTGCCTAACTTGCTGACCACGCAAGTGGCCGGCATGAAGACGACGCAGATTGCCGCACTGACGACTGCTCAAGTGGCCGCTTTGACGGTGGATCACGTGGTTGCCATGACGACAGCGCAGGCTGCCGCGTTGACGACCACCCAAGTTCAGGCACTTACAGTTTCTCAAGTGCGTTATATCGAGGTGGGCGATTTGGCGGCTATGACCACAACTCAGGTGGCTGCGTTGACGACGACGCAATTCGGCGGCCTGGACGAACTGCAAATTGCGGCACTGACCACTGCGCAGATGGCAGCTTTGACCACCGCGCAAGTGGCCAGCTTGCAAGTTCAGCAATTGATGGCGTTGGAAACGAGAGACTTGGTGGTGATGGATACGGCGCAAATTACCGCGCTGACCAGCAGCCAAGTTCGTTATCTGACCACGGCGCAAGTACCAACACTGACTACGGTGCAAGTGGCCGCCTTGACGGATACGCAGTTGCAAGCGCTGACACCGGAGCAAATACCAGTGCTAACCACCGCTCAAGTGGCCGCATTGACAACGGTGCAAGTGCAGGCGTTGACCAATGTTCAGTTGGTAACGCTTGAAACAACCGATGTCGCCGCCATGACGACGACTCAGTTGGCCGCCTTGACGACGACGCAATTCACTAAGCTGTTGGGCGAGCAGATTATCGGATTGACCACGGCGCAGGTCGCCAGCCTGTCTACTGCACAGTTGGCGGTGATGACTGGTGCGCAGCTCGGTGCCCTGGAAACCCGAGATTTGGTGGTGATGAATACAGCCCAAATTGGCGTGTTGACCACCACACAAATACGCAACTTGGCCACGGATCAAGTGGCTAGTTTGACCACGGTACAAGTGGCTAGCCTCTCCACTGCGCAGATCAGAAACTTGAACTATGGCGACCTGTCCGTCTTGACTACCGCACAGGCTGCCGCGTTGACCACGACTCAAATTGCATCCTTGGGTGCGGTTGGTGTGAGTACGCTTGAAGTGGGTGATTTGGCGGTCTTGTCGACGACCCAGCAAATGGCATTGTCCACATCGCAACTGGCTTGGATGTCTGCTCCGCAGTTGGCCGCGTTGACGGGCACACCAGATGTGGATGGCCTCTACACTCCGTTGGTTCTCGATTTGAACGGCGACGGAATCAGCACCATGAGTGTTGCCGATGGCGTGCAATTCGATTTGCTGGCAACAGGGCAGAAGGTAACAACCGGATGGGCTGCGCCGACCGATGGTTTGCTGGTTCGTGATGTCAATGGTGATGGTCAGATCAATGACGGCACCGAGTTGTTCGGCGATCAAACGCTGTTGGCTGATGGTCAGAAGGCGGCCGATGGTTATCAAGCGTTGGCTGCGCTGGATGGTAATGCCGACGGTGTCATCAGTAGTGCCGACGGTGGTTTCGACAGTCTGCGAGTGTGGGTCGATGCTAATTCCGATGGTGTCAGCCAAGCGGCCGAGTTGAAGTCGCTGGGTGAGTTGGGAATAGCCTCTCTCGATCTGAATGCTCAAGCGACCTCGCTGAACAGTAATGGTAACTGGGTCGGACTGACATCGGGCTACACCACCGTTGACGGTGTGACCAATGCAATGGCTGACGTGTGGTTCCAAGTGGACGGTTCTGAAACCGGCGGTCAGGGCGGGTTGGCCCAGGCGATCACCTCCTTCGCGGCGGCACAAGCAAATGCCGTATCAGGGGTTGGTGGCGCGATTGCACCGCTGGCGGGAGTTTCTGGGGCAGCACTGTCGTCCAGTGTCGGTGCCATTGTGGATGCAATGACGCAGTTCAATGCCAGTGTGGCGGGCGGTAATCTCAATCTGCCGCCCACGTCTGTCACGCAGGGGGTAACCACTGGCCTGACAAACACGAGCGTGACCGGTCAATCCGAGAACACGAAGGGCGTGTTGGGGAGTGGCGGTCTGTAAGTAATAGCTGTCATTTAAAGCTCGGAAAAGGCGACGGAAAACCCGTCGCCTTTTCCTTTTGGGTGTTCGATTTAATGCTAAATTACGGGCGGGTATTTGTTTTTTGTCAGCGACATCGGAGCGACGGGCGTGAATAAATTGTTAATCCAAGCACTTGATTTACAGAACCAAGGCGAAACGGCGCAGGCCGCGCAATTATTCCGAAAAATTCTGGGGAGTGAGCCAGCTAATGCCGCCGCGCTATATTCGCTTAGCCTCATTATGATGAATGCGGGCGAACTGGATCAGGCCAAACAGTACAGCAGTCACGGTGTGCAAGTTCAGGCGGGATTTGCGCCGCTTTGGTTTGTGCACGGCGCAATTTTGCAGGCACTGGGTGACAAGCAAGGCGCGCTGGATAGTTATGACCAGGCACTGCAAGTGAAGCCGGATTACCTTGAGGTGTTGACCAATAGCGGCGTGCTATTGCGCAATATGATGCGGCACAAAGAATCGCTGGAACGATTTCAACGTGTGCTTGCAATTGACCCTAACCACCAAACCGCATTGACCAATAGCGGCATACTGCTGACCGAGTTTAAGCAAAGCGAACAAGCCATCGCCATGTTTGATCGGCTGCTCAAAATCAATCCTGATTACGACTACGGTCCTGGCTTACTGGCCTACGAGCGTTTACATATTTGCGACTGGACTGATTTTGCAATTGCGTCGCAAAAAATTGTGGCGGGGATACGCGCGGGGAAACGCACTTGCAAAACGCTGGCGTTGATGGCGATTTCAGATTCGGCCAGCGACCACTTTCAGGCGGCGCAATTGTTTGGTAGCAATTATTGCCCGCCCAATCCGAAAAAAATCTGGCAGGGCGAGCGTTATCGTCACGACAAAATTCGCTTGGCCTATATCTCTCCCGATTTTCGCGAGCATCCGGTGGGACATCTGACCGCTGGGATTTTTGAGCATCACGACAAATCCCGTTTCGAGACCTATGCCATTTCTCTGGGGATCGACGATAACAGCCGCCTGCGCGCGCGCATGCTTAAGGCATTCGATCACTTTATTGATGTGCGTGACATGGGTTCGCTGCAAGTGGCGCAAATGTTGCGCGAGATGGAGATTGATATTCTGGTCGATCTTGGCGGCTACACCTCGGATACGCGCACCGATATTTTGGCTTATCGCCCTGTGCCCGTGCAGGTGAATTATCTGGGTTATCCCGGCACGATGGGCGTGGAGTATTACGACTATTTGCTGGCCGACCGCTATATTGTGCCGGCTCAAAATCTGCCGTTCTATTCTGAAAAAGTCGTCTATCTGCCGGATGCTTATTTGCCTACCGACGGTAGCGTGCAAATTTCAGAGCGCACGCCCAGCCGTGCCGAGTGCGGATTGCCGGATCAGGGCTTTGTGTTCTGTGCTTTTTGCCATGACTACAAAATTAATCCAAACGTGTTCAATATCTGGATGCGCTTGCTTGTGCAGGTGCCAAACAGCGTGTTGTGGCTGGTCTCGCGCAACGAGGTGTCGCAGCGCAATTTGCGCAAAGAAGCGGAAGCGCGCGGCGTATCAAGTGACCGCCTGATTTTTGCTCAACGGGTACCGCTGGTGGAAGATCACCTAGCGCGTTACCGTCAGGCTGATCTTTTCCTTGATACCCATCCCTATAATGGCCATACCACCACGGCGGATGCGCTGATGGCAGGGCTGCCGGTATTGACCTATATGGGCGAATCGTTCCCGTCGAGAGTTGCCGGCAGTTTGCTGTATGCCGTGGGGCTACCGGAGATGGTCACTCATAGCCATGCCGAATACGAGACGCGAGCCTTGCAGCTGGCGCTCAATCCAGTGTTATTGGGCGACATGAAAGACAGATTAAAGCTGAATAAGTCGGCCTGTTCACTGTTTGATACGAAGAATTTTTCCCGTAATCTTGAAACTGCGTACATGGCGATGTGGCGACAGGCGCAACTTGGCGAGCAGTTGGATGAGTTGAGCGGCTGTAAAAAATAAACGAGCAGTTCACATACGGGGATAGCGATGACAAAGAGTTTGGATCTGGGTTGTGGCACAACGCCTAAAAATCCGTTTAATGCAGACGAGTTGTACGGCATTGATGTTCGGGAAGACTTGGAAGCGAAAATAAAGCAGGCGGATTTGGTCGTCGAGCCTATTCCATTTGAAGACAACTTCTTTGAATATGTCAGTGCGCATGATTTTCTTGAGCATGTGCCACGAGTGATTTACGCACCGACCCGCAGAAACGCTTTCGTTGAATTAATGAATGAGGTGTATCGGGTGTTGAAGCCGGGCGGCATGTTCTTGTCACTGACTCCTGCACATCCGCACCCTGAGGCATTCCGCGATCCGACGCATGTGAATATCATCACCGACCAAACTTTTCCGGCTTATTTTGACAACGTCAACCGCTGGGCGAGTGCATACGGCTTTAAGGGCGCGTTCCTGATCCGGTTGCAAGAGTGGCGCGGCCCCCACTTGCTGACCGTGATGCAGAAGGTAGATGTTCCCGTTTGAGCATGTAATCAGCCGATCAGTACGACAGGGGTAGGTAAATGACAAAAACAAAATCACTGGATTTGGGTTGTGGCCCTCATCCGAATAATCCGTACAAAGCAGACGAGTTGTACGGGGTCGATATACGTGAGGGCTTGGGCCCCAATATCGGTTATGCCGATCTGGCGGTGGAAGGCATTCCTTTTGAAAGCGACTATTTTGATTTTGTTACCGCGTATCAGTTCTTGGAGCATGTGCCGCGCGTCGTCTATTTGCCGCAGCGGCGTAATTCATTTGTCGAGTTAATGAATGAAATCTATCGCGTGCTGAAAGTGGGCGGGGTTTTTTTGTCGGTTACGCCAGCCTACCCCGATCCCTCAGTGTTTCAGGATCCGACGCATGTGAATGTGATTACCGAGCTGACATTTCCCAAGTATTTTGATGATCAGTATTGCTGGGCCAGAATGTACGGTTTCACCGGAAAGTTCAGGATTCTTGCGCAGGAATGGATGGATGGTAGTTTGGTAACGCAGATGCAGAAAGTGCAATAGACCAGATATGAATTTCGATCATGCCACACCATTGATGCCGAAACGCTGAAAGACGATCACCATGATTTTTGGATTGGAAAGATCAGCTAATAAAATTTATGACCGGATTATTCTGGAGCTGATCGAGGGACTGAATGCGGCTGGTCATCATTGCATGGTGGTGCAGTCTGGCAAGATTAAATCGGTTGTCGAACTCTATAACCTGTATGCGAAATGCGACTGGGTGATTGTGACCAACAACAGTTGCCTGATGTCGCAAAAAATCGGCGAGAGCTTTCTGTTCGAGCAAATCCCCGCCAAAATCATTTTTCTTCACCATGACTCGCTGTCTCATATATCCAATGAGTATCAGGAGATTTTAGAAAAGGTGAACGGTTTAGTCCGCATTAAGGACAAAAGTATCCACTTCACAATCGAGGCTGGCGATCAGCTTGCACTGAGCCAACTGGGGATCACGTGTTATCCCATTCAGCATATGAATACGCTGGGTATACCTTATTTGGAAAAAAATACCCACGGCCAAAATCCCGTGGTTTCCTTTATTGGGCATGCCATTCCGCCAGTGGATGGCGTGCTGAGTTTTGGTCAGAATGACTATCAGTACTTCGCGTCTTATCAGGCGCGCAAAACCAATTTTGAACATAGTCTGCGCGCGGACTTTGCTGCCACGTTGCCCGAAGCAGGCAGCGTGCTGGATGCTGCCTCGCTGAGCGCGAGAATTCAGTATCTTCAATTGGCCAATTACTACACCCTATTCTTACGGGGGGGCGTGCTGCAAGCGCTAAAAAATTGCAGCATCGACTTGTACGGCGGCGATCCGGCATGGATGCACGGTGTTGATGCATCGAGAACTTTTACCGCGCAGCACATTGCCAACAAAAAGCCAGTGTTCGACAGGAACGAGGTGGCCAATATATTCCATGCCTCAGCCATCAACTTGAACATCACTTCGCTACAGTTTGACTCTGCCATGATTAACCGAGTGATCGATTGCGTCGCAGCGGGTGGTTTTATGCTGACAGACCGCAAGGCGCAGTTATCCGAGTTATCGAGTTGCGCCGAAGAAATTGCTTATTCGACGGTGGATGAACTCAATGAGAAAATTGATTTTTATCTGGCTCCAGCCAATCGTGAAAAACGTAGAGAGATCGTTGCCCAGATGTCAGAAGAGTTTGCCGCGAAGTGCTCTGTTGGGCAGACGGTAGCCAAAATTTTGGAAAAGGTTGCGGGCTGATGAGCGGCGTATCCGTGATTACGCTGGTCCCCGTTTACAAGTCGGAGTTAGACGAGGTGGAACAATATTCGCTCGAATGTTCGCTAGCTGCCTTGCCGAGCCGAGATATTCGTTTTATCGGGCCAGCTAGTTTGGATTACGGATATTACGCATCGCGTTACCCTCATATCCCTGAGGTTCGGTTTCCCGATGAATATTTTGCATCCATTCAGGGCTATAACCGCCTGCTGTTAAGCGTGGAGTTTTACGAGTACTTTGCCGCAGCCGAATTTATGCTGATTTTGCAGACGGATGCAGTTGTGTTGCGCGACGAGTTGGATCACTGGTGCAATCAGCCATTCGATTATGTGGGGGCACCTTGGCCGGAAGGGGTGGAGCTATTCGTTAATCTGGGACGTTTCGCTGGTGACAAAGGGCGTCGCGTACGTGCGATGGTGGGTAACGGCGGGTTGAGTTTGCGCCGCATTCGTAAATGTATTTCGCTATTGCGTGAGTTCCCTGACGCAACCGAATATTTCAATCTATCTGGGTCGAGTGAAGACCTGTTTTTTTCTTTGATGGGGCCGCTGTCCGGCGATTTTGTGTTGCCCAATGAAATTACCGCTTCACTTTTCTCGATGGAGTTGAAACCCTCGTATTACTATTCGGTAAATGGCATGCGCCTGCCGATGGGGTGTCATGCATGGACAAAGTACGAACCGGCATTTTGGGCACAGTATTTTCCCGTGCCCCCGCCGTTGATTCAGAGTTAGGAATATGGACAGTCGATTCCCCCATACCGCTATTCAGTGCCTTACCGCGATTGCCCAGCATCACGGCATGCAGGTTAATCCTGAGCGGTTGATACATGAATATGCACTGCCCGCAGCCGAGCCTACCTCGGTGACATTGACGCGCATTGCCTCGGAAATTGGATTCAAGGCTAAGTCGGAAACGATTAGCTGGGAACAATTGCTGGCGCAAAAAGGTGTGTTTCCGATGATGGCGAGACTGGCTAACGGCAACAGTGTCATTGTCGTGGGCGTGGTGGAAGAAAATAAAATTGCGCTGCTGGATCCGCTGGAAAATATGAATGCGGTGATGGTCATGGGGCGCGACCAGTTTTGTAGTCGGTGGGCGGGCGAAGCAATCTTTTTGAAGCGGCAGCACGCACTGTCAGACCAAAATCAGCCTTTCGGTTTACGCTGGTTTATCCCCGAAATACTTAAGCAAAGAAATGCGTTCCGAGATATTGCCATTGCGGCGTTGGCATTGCATATTTTGGCACTCGCTTCGCCAATATTTTTCCAGCTAGTGATCGATAAGGTGCTGGTGCACCAAAGCTCATCCACGCTGTGGGTCTTGGCAATTGGAATTACCATTGCGATGGTGTTTGAGTCGCTGTTCGGTTATGTGCGGCAAATGCTACTGCTGGCAGCTACCAATAAAATCGACATCCGCCTGACTCGGCGCACCTTCAGTCATTTGTTGTCCTTGCCTATCGATTATTTTGAGACGCATTCCGCAGGGGTAATTGTGCGGCACGTTCAACAATTGGAGAGCATTCGCAATTTCCTAACCGGCAGATTGTTCTTTACTGCGCTCGATACCACGGCATTGCTGATTTTTTTACCCATCCTGTTTTATTACTCATTCAAACTCGCGCTGATTGTGTTGGTGTTCGCCATTGCTATTGCGAGCGTCATCGCCGTGTTGCTGCCAACTTATCGGCGGCGACTGGATAGCTTGTATGCGGCAGAAGGGGCGCGCCAGGCAATGTTGGTGGAAACCATACATGGGATGCGCACGGTGAAGGCGTTGACCATCGAGCCCAAGCAGCGGCGCGCGTGGGATCAAAATTCAGCGGCAGCGATTAACGCGCACTTCCATGTTGGAACGCTGGGTATTGGCGGCGGAGCGGTGACGGGTTTCATTGAAAAGATTTTGCCTATCGTCGTGATCGTGATTGGTGCGCAGGATGTGTTTGACCAGACGCTGTCGGTAGGCGCGCTGATTGCCTTTCAAATGATCTCCGGTCGCGTGGTATCGCCGCTGATTCAAATCGTCGGACTTATCAACGAGTATCAACAAACTGCCTTGTCGGTACGCATGTTGGGCGAGATTATGAATCGCGCACCGGAAGGGCGGGTGGGTGCGGGCGGTTTGCGTACGGCCTTGCAGGGGGAAATATCGTTCGACGATGTTACTTTCCGCTATCCGGGCTCCAGCGTGACCGCACTGGATCGCGCCAGTTTCAAAATTCCGGCGGGTACTGTCGTGGGTATTGTGGGGCGTAGCGGTTCCGGTAAAACGACACTGACTAAGCTAATACAGGGCTTGTACAGTGTGCAGGAAGGTGTTGTACGTTTTGACGGAGTTGACGCGCGCGAAATCGACTTGTCGCATTTGCGGCAGCAAATTGGCGTGGTGTTGCAGGAGAATTTTCTGTTTCGCGGAACCGTGAGAGAGAATATTTCGATGACCCGACCCGATGCTTCGTTTGAAGAAATAGTCGAGGTCGCGCAGGCGGCAGGTGCGGACGAGTTTATCGAGCGCATGCCGCAGGGATACGACACGCCGCTGGAGGAGAATGCCAGCAATCTGAGTGGCGGGCAGAAGCAGCGCTTGTCGATTGCGCGCGCGCTGCTTTCCAAGCCGCGTATTTTGATTTTGGACGAAGCTGCCAGTGCGCTCGACCCGGAAAGCGAAGCAATTTTTATTCGTAACTTGTCGCGTATCGCGGTAGGTAAAACGGTCATTATGATTTCGCACCGTTTGTCCACACTGGTTAATGCGCATGCTATTTTGGTGATGCAAAATGGCCGCCTGATGGATAGCGGTCGCCATGAAGAGTTGCTTACACGTTGTTCAACTTACCAACACTTATGGAACCAACAGACAAGCCATCTGTGATCGCAACTTTGTTGCGCAAGCACAAAGAGGATGCCGCTGCGATTGACTTTTTGCCGGATGCGGACGAGATCGAACGCCGTCCCTATCCGCCGTCAGCAAAAATTGTGGTGCATTCGCTGGCGGCATTGCTGCTGATCTTTTTACTGTGGGCTACTTTTTCTGAAATTGACCAAGTGGTTGTTGCCCAAGGCAAGCTGGTTACGCCGCTGCCAAATATTGTTGTGCAGCCGATGGATACGGCGATCATCCAAAGCATCAACGTTCGCGTTGGCCAAGTCGTAAAAAAAGGCGAGATATTGGCAATGCTGGATCCCACTTTTGCGCAGGCTGACGAGAGTGAGTTGCGCACGCGCCTGCAAAGTTTGGATACGCAAACGCGGCGTTTGGAAGGCGAGCTTTCCGGTAAGCCTGCTGCCGATGGTGCGGCGACCGGCGGTGATGCCGAGTTACAGGCGCGGCTGACGGCTGAGCGTGAGGCAAGTTATCGTGCGCAATCGCGCAAAATGGAAGAAAGCGTGGCGCGTTTGCGCGCATCGCTGAGTACCAACCAGTTGGACCAGCAGGTGCTGGCGGCGCGGGTAAAAGATTTGCGTGAGATTGAGCTGATGCAAGAGCGGTTGGTGGCACAAAAATTTGCTGCGCCGATCCGCTTGTTGGAGGCACGCGAGAAACGTCTCGAAGTGGAGCGAGATCAGCAATTGGCAAAAAGCCGAGAACAGGAAATCAAAAGCGAACTGTCGGCAGCGGAAGCAGAGAAAGTCGCATTCGTCAAAGGTTGGCGGCAGCGGACGATGGAAGATTTATTGTCCACTTCGCGTGATCGCGATGCCATCGGGGAACAGCTACAAAAGGCGGATAAACGCCATCGTCTGGTGACCCTGACTTCACCGGCAGATGCCGTGGTGCTGGAAATCGCCAAGTTATCTCAGGGTTCGGTCGTCAAAGGTGCTGAGCCAATGTTCACGCTGGTGCCGTTGGGCGCGGAGCTGGAGGCAGAAGTGCAGATCAACTCCATTGACGTTGGATATGTCAGGGCGGGAGATACGGTGCAACTCAAGTTTGATGCTTATCCGTTTCAGCGTCACGGTACACTCGACGGAAAGTTGCGCACCATCAGCGAAGACGCTTTTCGGCGTGATGCCGCTTTAGGGCAGGGAGCCGATGCCTATTATTTGAGCCGCATTAACTTCGGAAAGTCGAAACTAAAACGTCTGCCGGAACAAACCCGCTTATTGCCCGGCATGACGCTAACTGCGGAAATTAAAGTAGGCAGTCGCTCGGTGATTTCCTATTTGCTGTGGCCGCTAACCAAGGCACTCGACGAGTCGATACAAGAGCCGTGAGTTCGACTAGCTCTAGTATTTCACCCGATTAAGAAATGGCGGTGCGGTGATTTTCGGGCAGGTTCGAATATCCCGCACACATTATCTTTTTCTTCGATGGGTAAATTATTGCGCTTTGGGTAGAGGCCGTTTACCTACCTTGACTTGAACTGAAACCGTTTTTCCATCGCGCGCAAACGCAACGGCTACGATTTTTCCGGGGGGGAGGTTGGCGACAGTTTCCAGCATACTGCTCCAATCGGTGATGGGATTACTGTCGATATTCAGCAAAACATCGCCCGCCTGAATACCGGCTTTTTCTGCTGGGCTGCCAGCTACAATTTCGGTGACCAGCACGCCGGTTTCGGACTTCAGGCCAAAAGATTCGATTAGTTCTGGGGTGAGCTCCTGCACCGCCGCACCTATCCAACCGCGTGTCACTGAGCCGTTTTGAATAATTTGCTCCATTGTTTTCTTGGCTGTGGTGGCGGGAATTGCGAAGCCAATACCAAGTGAACCGCCGTTGGGGGAGTAGATCGCGCTGTTGATGCCGAGCAAGTCCCCATGCACATCAACCAGTGCGCCGCCGGAGTTGCCAGGATTGATTGCGGCATCGGTCTGAATAAAATTTTCAAACGTATTTAAACCGAGATGGTCGCGCTTGAGTGCGCTGACGATACCCATGGTTACTGTTTGTCCTACACCGAAAGGATTTCCGATGGCGAGCACCATATCTCCCACCAATGCTTTTTCGGGATGGCCAAAAGTGATGGCTGGGAGTGCGCCAGCGAGTTCGATTTTGATAACAGCGAGATCGGTTTCTGGATCTGATCCGATGACATGCGCTTTGGCTTTGCGTCCGTCGGCCAGCGCAACTTCGATTTGGTCGGCAGCTTCCACTACATGGTGATTAGTCAGAATGTAACCATCCGGGCTGACGATTACGCCCGAGCCGAGGCTGGAATTATTCTGCGGTTCCATATCCCCTTGTTCACCGAAGAAAAAACGGAAAACGGGGTCGTCACGGAACGGATTGGCTTGCTGCTTGACGCTGGTGCTGGTGTAAATATTCACCACGGCAGGCATGGCGCGTTGTGCGGCCACACTCATGCTTGATTGTTGTGGCTTGATGTCCTCGCCGCTAGTTGCGCTCTCGTATAGCGTCACCACGCCGCCGCGCGCCGCGTTCGGCAGCAGTTCGGGTTTGAGCGTATGAATAACAAATAGCAGTGCCAGTGCAATGGTGACGGCTTGGGAGAACAGGAGCCAATGTTTACGCATGATATGATTTCAGCAAATAACGTTATGGATGAAAGCTGATGCGATTGTTAGAGCTGCGCGATTATATCGGAAGCGAACTTGAGGTTAACCGTTTTCGCGATTACTGTCCCAACGGCTTGCAGGTCGAAGGTCGTGCCGAAGTTCATCGCATCGCCAGTGCAGTGACTGCTTCGCAGGCCGTGCTGGAAAGCGCGGTTGCATGGGGGGCGGATGCGATTCTGGTGCATCACGGTTATTTTTGGCGTGGCGAAGATGCGACAGTCACCGGTATTAAAAAACGCCGTATCGCCTATTTACTTCAAAATGAAGTCAGTCTGTTGGCCTACCATCTGCCCTTGGATGCGCATCGCACTTGGGGAAATAACACTCAACTTGCCCAGCGCTTGGGTTTGATCGAAGCAGGGCGATTCGGTGAGCAGGATATTGCCTGTCATGGCTGCTTGGCGCAGCCGAAACTGCTGACTGAGTGGGCTAAAGATATAGCGGATAGCATGCAGCGCGAGCCGCAAGTGATCGGCGATTTGCAGCGTGAGATTAAGCGCGTGGCTTGGTGCAGTGGCGCGGCACAGTCTTATTTTATGCAAGCGGTCGAGTTGGGGGTGGATGCTTTTATCACTGGTGAAATATCCGAACAAAATGTACACATTGCGCACGAAACGGGTGTTGCGTTTATCAGTGCAGGCCATCACGCGACCGAGCGTTACGGTGTACAGGCATTGGCGGCGCATTTGGCTGAACAGTTTCAGTTGGAACAGCGCTTTTTCGATCAGGACATCATGGTCTAACATGCTGAATCAGCAACTCCTTATTTGCGTTTTATGAAGTCGTTGCGTAACATCACTGCGTTCGTTACTTAGCCATCGCAAACGTGTAATCCCTTAAAAAATTTGGGTGTTTGATTGGCGTGAGTAATTCTGTGAACGCGGCAAGGATTCAGCGTATCTTTTTAGTGGGCTATTTCTGGGGGGAGTTTGTAATGAGAATAAAAATGTTACTGGGCGGTGTCGTGTTGGCCGCGTTTTCGCTCAACGTAGCGGCATCGAGTTTGTCGGTGCAACCGCAAGATAGTGCTCTCAAAGTGTTGGGACACGAAGAAGTGAGCTTCAAACATGATATTCAGCCCATTCTGCACGACTATTGTGTGAGCTGCCATCAACCCGGTGGTAAAGGTCACGTCAAAAGCGGTCTGGATTTAACTTCGTACGAGGCGCTGATGAAGGGAACCAAATACGGTCCCGTCGTTATTCCGGGCAACAGCGAGGTGAGTACCTTCACCAAGTTGCTGACTGGTACCAATAAAGGTCTGAAGATGCCGATGGGCCTTAATTCTACCGGCACATTGGACCGTCAATACATCCTGCTTCTCAGGAAATGGGTTGCGCAAGGTGCCCGCAATAACTAAATAAATAAAAATCGCGCCGACCACTAGGGGAAATAGTGGTCGGCGCTGGCATGAGGTTTGTTAGGGGAGCAAATCTCGGTCTGGCCAAAAAAACTATTAACGGGCAGGCAGGTGTCGCAGCATCCTCCTTACATTTGACGCTAAGACTGGGCAATCGATGTGCGCCCAGCTTCGTCATTACGCATATGTTCTAACCAAAAGGGATGAGGGTCATGACTGATAATGTAGATCACAGCAAGCGGCGACTATTGCTCGCCGCGACAACCGCCGCAGGTGGGGTGGCAGCTGCTGGCGCGGGCGCACCGTTCGTGTTGAGCTTGATGCCGAGCGAGCGTGCTAAAGCAGCCGGTGCGCCGATTGAAGTGGATGTCAGCGCAGTTGCGCCGGGCACAATGATTAGCGTGGAATGGCAAGGTAAGCCAGTTTGGATTGTTCACCGTTCCAAAGAAATGCTCGATATGCTGGCCAAGCACGATGAAGAGTTGGCTGATCCAACTTCTTCTGTTCCCCAGCAACCGGAGTATTGCAACAATCCGACACGTTCCATTAAGCCCGAATTTTTGGTGGTTCTTGGGGTTTGCACTCACTTGGGTTGTTCACCGACATTCCGCCCTGAAATCGCTCCGGCAGACCTGGGGGGTAACTGGGCTGGTGGCTGGTTCTGCCCTTGCCATGGTTCGCGTTTCGACTTGGCCGCTCGCGTGTTCAAGGGCGTTCCTGCTCCGACCAATCTAATCATTCCGCCGCACAAATATCTGAGCGAGACGCGTTTGTTGATCGGTGATGACAGCAAGGGGAACGCATAATGAATCTGATTAATAAATTGATCGGTTGGATCGACGAACGCTTTCCCCTGATAGCATTGTGGAAGGAACACGTCTCCGAATACTACGCACCGAAAAACTTTAACTTCTGGTATTTCTTTGGTTCACTGGCGTTGCTAGTGTTGGTGATTCAAATCGTCAGCGGAATTTTCCTGACCATGAATTACAAGCCAGATGCTTTGTTCGCCTTTGCTTCGGTCGAATACATCATGCGTGACGTGCAGTGGGGCTGGTTGCTGCGTTACATCCACTCCACCGGTGCATCGATGTTTTTCGTGGTGATCTACCTGCATATGTTCCGTGGCTTGATGTACGGCTCATATCGTAAGCCGCGCGAGTTGCTGTGGATTATCGGCATGATTATCTATCTTGCTCTGATGGGCGAGGCGTTCATGGGCTACCTGTTGCCATGGGGGCAAATGTCGTTCTGGGGTGCTCAGGTGATTGTGAATCTGTTCTCGTCCGTGCCATTCATTGGACATGACTTGGCGATTCTGATTCGTGGCGACTTCGTGGTGTCCGACATTACTCTGAACCGTTTCTTCGCTTTGCACGTAATCGCGATTCCGTTGGTGCTGGTGCTGATTGTGGGCGCGCACATCGTGGCTTTGCACGAAGTTGGCTCCAACAACCCAGATGGTATCGAGATCAAGAAACATAAAGATGCGAACGGTATTCCGCTGGATGGCATTCCTTTCCACCCTTACTACACCGTCAAGGATGGTTTGGGCGTGGTTGGCTTCCTCATCATCTTCAGCGCAATCGTGTTCTTCGCGCCGGATATGGGTGGTTACTTCCTTGAGTACAATAACTTTGTGCCGGCTAACCCGATGAAGACACCAGAGCATATCGCTCCCGTGTGGTACTTCACGCCTTACTACGCGATTCTGCGTGCTGTGCCACCGATGTTTGGTTCACAGTTCCCAGGTGTGGTGGCGATGGGCGTAGCGACGGTTGCCTTCTTCTTCTTGCCATGGCTGGATCGCGGCAAAGTGAAGTCGATTCGTTATCGCGGCCCGCTGTACAAAGCGTTCCTTGCTTCGTTTGTGGTGAGCTTCGTTGGTCTGGGTTACCTCGGCCTGATGCCTGCAACACCTACTTACACCGTGATCTCGCAAATTCTGGCCGTGGTTTACTTCGCGTTCTTCATCTTGATGCCTTGGTACACCAAGATCGATAAATGCAAGCCAGAGCCTGATCGTGTAACGTCCAAATAGAATAGAAAGGTTCGTTGACATGAAAACAATCAAAAAACTATGTGCGGCAGCCTTGCTGGTGATGCTTCCCGCGCTGGCATTCGGCAGCGGTGCGGAAGTTCATTTGGACACGGCACCGGTTAACCTGAAGGACAAGGTTTCTTTGCAACGCGGCGCGCATCTGTTTACCGAGCGTTGTCTGGCTTGTCATGCAGCCACCTCCATGCGTTACAACCGGTTGAACGACATCGGCATGTCCGATGACCAGATCAAAAAAGATCTACAACTACCGGAAGACGTTAAGGTTGGCTCGACCATGCAGGCTGCAATGGACTCCAACTCGGCCAAGATGGCGTACGGTGTTGCGCCGCCAGATCTGAGCGTAATTGCTCGTTCGCGCAGTGCTGACTGGCTTTACACCTACCTACGCAGCTTCCACGTGGATGCCAATCGTCCGAGTGGCTGGAACAATACGACATTCCCCAATGTGGGGATGCCGCACGTTTTAGCTGATCTTCAGGGGGAGCAGCATCTGAAGGTGGAAAACCATGAAGGGCACGAGACCAAAAAGCTCGAACTGGCCACGCCAGGTTCGATGCAACCCGCCGAATACGACGCAGCAGTTGGCGATTTGGTGAACTATCTGGTGTTCATGAGCGAGCCAGCCAAGCTGGTTCGTCATGAGCTAGGCTGGATCGTACTGGGTTTCTTGTCTATCCTGTTTGTGCTGGTTTATGCCCTTAAAAAGGAGATTTGGAAGGATATCCACTGATAACGGGTTGAATTTCCTGTTTCGTTTGTGGTAACTTCCAAGCGGCTGGCAATATCAAAGGCGGAGCCTTCAGCTCCGCCTTTTGATTTTTTTAACGTTTTGATATTGGGTTAACACAATGATGCAACTGTATTCGGGCACCACTTGCCCATATTCCCACCGCTGTCGTATCGTCCTGTTCGAAAAGGGCATGGACTTCGAAGTGATTGATGTGGATTTGTTGAATCGTAGCGAAGATCTCGCTGTGATCAATCCCTATAACGAAGTACCGGTTATGGTCGAGCGTGATCTGATCCTGTACGAAGCCAACATCATCAACGAATACGTTGACGAGCGCTTCCCGCATCCGCAACTAATGCCGCCCGATCCTGTCATGCGCGGTCGTGCTCGCTTGTTCCTGCATCGTTTTGAGCAAGAGCTGTATAGCCAAGTCGACATCATTGAGCAAAATGGCAAAACTGCCGATAAGGCTCGTGCGGCGATACGCGACAACCTGACTCAATTGGCGCAGATTCTGACTAAGCAAAAATTCCTGCTGGGTGACGAATTCTCTATGTTGGATGTTGCCATCGCCCCACTGTTGTGGCGTTTGGATCACTACGGCATTCAGTTGAGCAAAGATGCTGCGCCACTGATGAAGTACGCTGAGCGCATGTTCTCGCGTCAGGGTTTCATTGACGCGCTGACTCCATCCGAGCGGGCGATGCGCAAATGAGTGACTTGTCCACGCGCCCGTATTTGATCCGGGCGATTTTTGAATGGTGCGTGGACAGTGCCTTGACTCCGTACCTCGCGGTGCGGGTCAATGAGCGCACCGAAGTGCCGCATGCTTATGTTAAAGATGGCGAGATTGTGCTTAACATCAGCACTGGTGCGGTGCGTAATCTTGAGCTGGGCAACGACTACATCACTTGTAATGGCCGTTTCGGCGGTGTGTCTTTCGATCTGATTGTGCCGATTGATGCGGTGGTTGGTATTTTTGCTAAAGAAACTGGGCAGGGCTTGGTATTCCAAGGCGAAGACACACTTCCGCCAGAGCCGGAACAACCCGCCAAACCGCAAAGACCTCAGCTTAAAATCGTCAAATAAAAAAACCGCAGATTCTGCGGTTTTTTTATGGCTACCAAAGCGAGAGCATTAAGAGAGCGCAGCTTGCATTTTCCCTAGTGCTTTTTGCTCGATTTGGCGAATACGCTCGGCGGATACATTGAATTCGGCGGCTAACTCATGCAACGTCGCCGCATTATCCTCACGCAACCAGCGCGCTTCAACGATTCGGCGGCTACGTTCGTCCAAGCTGGCCAATGCGCTGGCCAAGCCTGAAGTCTGCAACCGTTCGTTTTCCAGC
The DNA here is from genome assembly GCA_028687335.1 of Gallionella sp. Taxonomy (GTDB): domain Bacteria; phylum Pseudomonadota; class Gammaproteobacteria; order Burkholderiales; family Gallionellaceae; genus Gallionella. Next base: position 847 of record JAQUAI010000003.1, on the reverse strand, counting down.
GTCTCAAGAATGCGCGACGGCTCATGCTCCTCGCTGTCGGCTAAATACTGAATCGGTGCGTAGCTCTCGTCGTCATCGCTACCACTGGATTCCAGCGCCACATCATGCCCGGCGAAGCGTGCTTCCATCTCCACGACATCGCGCTCGCTGACATTGAGTTGCTGCGCAATTTCGCTCACTTGTTGCGGCTTGAGCGGCCCAAAGCCTTTCTTCATACTGCGCAAATTGAAAAACAACTTGCGTTGGGCTTTCGTGGTTGCGATCTTTACCATGCGCCAGTTGCGCACTACGTACTCATGGATCTCGGCGCGTATCCAGTGCAGCGCGAACGAAACCAAGCGCACGCCGCGATCTGGATCGTAGCGTTTTACCGCCTTCATCAGGCCAATGTTGCCTTCCTGAATCAAATCGGCCTGCGGTAAACCGTAGCCCGAATAGCCCCGTGCCACACTTACCACCACACGCAGGTGCGAAAGCACTAATTGGCGTGCAGCATCCAAATCATTTTCGGTATGGAAGCGGTTAGCCAGTGCCAACTCTTCCTCGTGCGTCAAAACCGGCAAGCGGTTCACCGCCTGAACGTAGCTATCCAAGCTACCTAGGGCAGACGGCATCGGCAGATTCATTGTTGTAACCATGGTTTGGTACCTCCTTATGGGATGATTCTAGCACTCGCGGAATAGGAGTGCCAATAGTGCGAAAAGTTCTCCAGCATGCGCCTGTTCCAGACAATTATTGTCGTAAATTGACTATTAAAGTCGTAAATGAATAACCGTAACTTTGCAATGGCATTAAAGCAGCTCAGACACTATGCTAATCCTACCTGAACTGTGGCCTGACGAGACGA
>JAQUAI010000019.1 GCA_028687335.1 Gallionella sp. | reverse complement strand
TCGGGGACATCCCCCGCGATCAAGGATCGAAGATTTACGTCAGGTGCAGCAATGCGAAGTGGGGAAACTACAGATGGGATGGTGGAATCGGTACTCCACCGCGATAGCGGTTTAGTTCAACAGTTATTAGACAGGCCCACCGGTCTGTACTATTGAAAATAGTGTGGAATGCATATTTCCGATAAGCAGTTGATTCATTAAAAGCTTCTCGTTCCTACTATTCCTCATATGCATAATATTACGGGCAGATGATGATAGACCGCTCCTGGCCGACTACAGCCATTAATCAACCCACCGCCGACAATCGAATCGCGATCACCCCGACTTCTCATCCTTCACCAGCACAATCAGCTTGTGCTTCTGCGTTCAGCGATCAACTCTTTAACAACGAAGGTAGCCGTAATAGATTTCATTCAAGCCGCGCTAGGAATCCATAGCCAGAACCAAATGCCCTTAGTTTTCACCTCGCTACCCCAGCCAAAACCTCACCCCAAAAATAGTCGGTACGCGGGATTATCGCTTTCATCCCAGTAGCGATAGCCAAGGGTATCGAGGAAAGTTTTGAGCGCTTTTTTGTCGTGTTGCGGCACTTGCATACCGACCAGCACGCGACCGTAGTCGGCACCGTGATTGCGGTAGTGGAACAGGCTGATGTTCCAGTTGTGGCTCATGCTATTGAGGAACAGCATGAGTGCGCCGGGACGTTCTGGGAATTCGAAGCGGAACAGGATTTCATCTTTGGCTTCTGGCGCGTGGCCGCCAACCAGATGACGCAGATGCAACTTGGCCATTTCGTTGTCGCTCAGATTGAGCGTGGGGAGTTTGCCACGTTGTAACTTTTCCACCAGCTCGGTGATTTCGGACTGGTTGCGCACTTGTATGCCCACAAAGACTTGCGCGGCTTTTGGGTCAGCGTATCGATAATTGAATTCGGTGATGTTGCGCTTGCCGAGCAAGGTGCAAAATTTGCGGAAACTGCCGGGCGTTTCGGGAATGGTAACGGCGAGTAATGCTTCACGTTTTTCGCCGATCTCGGCGCGTTCGGCCACAAAGCGCAGGCGGTCAAAATTCATATTCGCACCACAGGCGATGGCGACCAGCGTTTCGCCTTTCAGTCCTTCACGTTCGGCATATTGTTTGGCTGCGGCGATAGCCAGCGCACCCGCTGGCTCAAGAATTGAGCGGGTATCTTCAAACACGTCCTTCAGCGCGGCACAGGTCGCGTCGGTATCCACCAGCACGATTTCATCCACCACCTTGCGGCACAGGCGGAACGTTTCTTTACCAACTTGCTTCACCGCTACGCCATCGGCAAACAGCCCAACATGATCAAGCGTGACGCGCTTTTTGGCTTTCAGCGATTGCGCCATCGCATCGGAGTCAACCGGCTGCACGCCGATGATTTTGATCTCGGGGCGCAATTGCTTGATGTACGCACCCACGCCGGAGATCAAGCCGCCGCCGCCGATCGCGACGAAAATGGCGTGAATCGGGCCGGTGTGCTGGCGCAATATTTCCATCGCGATGGTGCCTTGTCCGGCAATGACATCGGGATCATCATAGGGATGCACGAAGGTCATGCCATCCTGCTTTTCCAACTCCAGCGCGTGCGCATAGGCATCGGAATACGAATCACCATGCAACACTACTTTTGCTCCGCGCGCTTTAACCGCATCGATCTTAATCATCGGCGTAGTCGCGGGCATCACGATCACAGCTTTACAACCCAAACGCTGCGCGGAAAGTGCAACGCCCTGCGCATGGTTACCCGCCGAAGCGGCAATGACACCTTTTTTGAGTTGTTCCGGCGTGAGTTGCGCCATTTTGTTATAGGCACCACGCAGCTTGAACGAGAACACTGGCTGCATATCCTCACGTTTGAGCAGAACCGTGTTGCCCGTGCGCGTCGACAGATTGGGCGCAACTTCCAATGGAGTTTCGACCGCCACGTCATAGACACGGGCGTTAAGGATGCGTTTTAGGTATTCGTTCATGGTGAGAAATGATAGATGCGTTATGACCGAAGAGTAGCACAGGGCGTGGGTTTCGTTGTATGAGCAGCTAATTTTGTAGGAAAACCGCCTACACGAATGCATATGCATTCCGGTCTATTCATTAACTGCTGGCTAACCTGTATGGTCGCAGGCTAATTCGATCACGCACCATCCCTATTCATGCGCCTCACGCTGACCCCGAAAATTGCCGCTATCGCCGCGACCTTGCTGGTACTGGGAGCGCTGCTATTTGCCGGTCATTTACAGCGCGACCGCGACCTGCACGCGCAACATCTGGCCGTGATGGAGCAGCTCGGCAGACTGCGTGCCAATCTCGAAACCGCCTTGAACAAAGAAGCTGAAGGTGTGCGCGCAATGGCATTTGTCTATGCCACCAATCCCGACATCACAGCCGCCGACCTCACCGCTGTCGCCAACCGCCTGACCGGAAAAGATCAGGTATTTATGGGATTTATCGTCAGCCAAGAAAATAACATCGACCAACGCTTCATTGCCCCCGAACATATTCACGAGACCGATAATTTTCTAAGCCACATCCCCGCACAGTGGCATAGTACCGACAGCCTACGCTACGCAGGCCACACCCTCACCAGCGGCCCCTACCACCTCAGCTCCGGCCAAACTGCAATCGCCTTGCGTCACCCCGTGTACTTCGACCAAATGCCAGCCCCCACCCGCAGCGGCATTGCCAGCGTCAACGGCGTGATTTCGCTGTCGCGCATATTGGACGTATCCGGCCTATCCGAAGCAGAACACCACCTGACCATGGCGCTGCGCGATGCAGCCACCCCAGCGTCCCTGCTTTACGGCAAGCCAGACACATTTAACCCAAGTGCTGTCTCGCTCTCGCTCAGCGTACCCGGTGGCAACTGGGAAATAGCCGCCGAACCGCGCAACGGGTGGGGAAGCCCCCCCACATGGACAACACTGGTGACAGCGGCATTATTGCTCCTGCTGGCAGGCTCGACCGCCTATGCCACCGTCGCACATTACTCGCGCCTAAGCGATGCCAACCGACAACTCAGTTTGCATCACCGCGCACTTGACTCCAGCGCCAATGCCCTCGTCATCACCGACATCAAAGGCACTGTCGTCTGGGCCAATCCAGCCTACTCCGAACTCACCGGCCACCCGCTCGAACAACTCATCGGTCGCCGTTGCGGAGAACTGGTGCGCTCAGGCCAGCACGACGAAACCTTCTACCGACACCTGTGGAAAACCATCTCAGCAGGCAATATATGGCACGGCGAGCTCATCAACCGCCATAAAAGCGGGCGGCTCTATCACGACGAAACCACCATCACCCCGATACGCGGCGAACACGACGAAATCGAAGGCTATGTCACCATCAAACGCGATGTCAGCATGCGCAAAATCGCCGAAGCTCAAGTCGAACAACTCGCCTACTTCGACGCACTCACCGGTCTGCCCAATCGCCGCCTGCTGCTAGATCGACTCAGTCATGCCCTCTCCGCCAGCAAACGCAGCGAATGCTACGGCGCACTCATGTTCCTAGATCTGGACAACTTCAAACCCCTGAACGACAACCACGGGCACGATGTCGGCGACCTACTGCTCATGCAAGTCGCACAACGCATCACCCACTGCCTGCGCGAAGAAGACACCGTTGCACGCTTCGGCGGCGACGAATTCATCGTCCTGCTCTCGCAACTCGACCCCGACATCGACACCTCGGCGGAGCATGCCCGCATCGTTGGTGAAAAAATTCTCGAAGCCATCTCCGCCCCCTGCAAACTGCAATCGCTACGCGAAACCAACGATCTTACTCACATCGAACACAGCTGCACCGCCAGCATCGGCGTGCGCCTGTTCCGTGGCAACGAACACAGCCCCGAAGCCCTGCTGCGCGAAGCCGACCAAGCCATGTATCGATCAAAACTACAGGGACGCGGCTGTCTCAGCATTCACCTACCGTAAGGAAATTGTTGTCAGATCGCGGATGTGGCTACCCCCCAAATCTCCATGATGTAATTCAGAACTTAACTCCTGTATTTTGCAGAACATCGACGACTCCTCCGGCACCTGTCTTAGTGTGGTGACGACCAAATTTTCCGGTTCGCGCTGATTTCCCAATGCCATTGCCGTGTGCGGCGGGTTTCCGACTTGCAGCGCGCGTTAAAATCGGTTCAAATGCGGCGCATGGAAAAAGACTCTCAGCAAGACTTTGTGGTGCGCACTCAGGTGCGTTTTGTTGCTGAACAATCGGATGAGACGAGCAACCGTTATGTGTTCTCCTACACCATCCAAATCTCGAATATCGGCGCGGTTACCGCACAGCTCATTAGCCGTCACTGGATCATCACCGACGGTAATCATCAAGTTCAGGAAGTGCGCGGCCAGGGTGTGGTGGGCGAGCAGCCTACGCTCGCGCCCAAGCAGAGTTTCGAATACACCAGCGGCACGGTACTTGCCACGCCAGTGGGTACGATGCGCGGCAGTTATTTGATGCGCGGGGAAGATGGCCGTGAATTTTCCATCGAAATTCCGCAGTTTGTTTTAAGCGTGCCGCGCGTGTTGCATTGATGCTTAGACTTTCCCGCCCGATCATTTGGCTGTTCGTCGCATTGCTTGCGGCGTGTGCCACGCCGGAACAAAAGCCGGTTGTGCCGGTTACGCCACCCGTAACTCCGCCCGTCGTGACAGTGCAGCCATATAGCGTTGCAACATGGGACGCGCTACCGCAATGGCACGAAGTTGATTTGTTGCCGAGTTGGCGTGCACTGCAACAAAGCTGCGCTGCTTTGCGCAATAAGCCAAGCTGGCAAACGCTGTGTGCCGATGTGGCAGCGGTGACGGAAACGGATGTCATCGCATTGCGCGGTTTTTTCGAGAGCCATTTTTCCCCGTATCAGATCAACAATGCCGATGGCACAACACAAGGGCTGGTAACCGGTTATTACGAGCCCCGATTACGTGGCAGCCGCACGCGCACGGAAAAGTTTCGCTATCCCTTGTACGCAGTGCCAGACGATTTGCTCACCATCGATCTTTCGTCGCTGTATCCGCAACTGAAAGACTTGCGTTTGCGCGGACGTATTCAGGGCAAGAAGGTTGTGCCGTATTTCTCGCGCGGCGAGATCGAAGCGGGGGCAGCACCGCTACAAGACAAAGTGCTGTTTTGGGTGGACGATGCGATTGATTTATTCTTCTTGCAAATACAGGGCTCGGGGCGCATTGAGTTACCCGACGGCAGCTTGTCCAAAGTGGGCTACGCCGACCAGAACGGCCACAGTTACATTTCTATCGGTAAGAAGTTGATCGAAGCGGGCGAACTAAAACCGGAAGAAGCTTCGATGCAAGGCATCAAGTCGTGGGGCTTACGCAACCCAGAAAAATTACCCGCATTGCTGGCACAAAATCCGAGCTATGTTTTTTTCCGTAACCTGCCCGCAACACTGTCCGCCCCGCTGGGTGCGTTGGGCGTTCCACTCACCGAGGGTTACAGCATCGCGGTTGATCCGCGCACCATTCCGCTGGGGATGCCGGTGTTTCTCGCCACCACCCAACCAAACAGCAGCGAACCGCTTAACCGACTGATGCTGGCACAGGATACCGGCGGCGCAATCAAAGGCACCGTGCGTGCCGACTTCTTCTGGGGGTTTGGCGAACAGGCGGGCGAAATGGCCGGACGCATGAAGCAACGAGGCGAGATGTGGATTTTATTCCCTAAGGGAATGGAGCCTAGCCAACCACATTGATCTGGTCGCGCCCACGCTGTTTGGCTTGCAGCAGGGCGACTTCGGCAATTTTGGCCATTTCTGCCACCTCGTGCTCCCGCTGCGGCACACGACATATTCCACCGATAGTGATCGTCACCACGCCATGCGGTGAGCCACCGTGCGGAATGCTCAGTCCGCGTACGCGGTCGGCAAGTTTTCGTGCATGGCGGCGCAACTCTTCCAGATTACCTCCCAGCGTGACCACCGCAAACCGTGCACCTGTGTAGCGCGCGGCACAATCGGAGGCGCGCGCGAATGATTTGGCAATGCTGTCGCCAACAATGCGCAGGCATTCGTCGCCCGCACTTTGCCCGTAGTGAACGTTGAATTGCGCGAAGTGATCCATATCCACCATCAGCAGCGAAAACTCGCTATGCGTGCGCTGTGCAGTCGACCACAACAATGCACATTGCTCATCAAAGCGGTGGCGATTGGAGATGCCAACCAGCGGGTCGGTGTATTCCAGCGTGTGCAATTGTTGTTTGAGTGCAGGCAAATCAAGCTGACTTTGATGCATATGCTGGTCAAGCAGAATGCGCGCCGTTACATCGCGCAGGATGAGGATGTAGTGCGTGATGCTCTGGTTTTCGTCTGTCACGGGCGCAAGACTAAGCTCGTTCCAGAACAAAGCGCCGTTTTTGCGGTAATTGCGCAATGTGAATTGGGCGCGGTCTACGCCCGTCATAGCCTGTTGCAAAGCGGCCAACTCGGGCTGCTCGATATCATCGCCTGCAAGCAACGGAAAGCTTTTACCCAGCACATCTGCGCCAGTGTAACCGCTGATCTGCTCGAAGCCGCGATTGGCCAGCACGATGGGAAATCCGGCTTTTTGCGCATCGACAAGCAGCACACCGTCGCGCGATTCATCCAGCGCAGCTTCCAATAAATCGCGCCGCAGTTTGCCTTTGATAAACATGCCGAATTATTTTCCGCTATTGGCTAGATGCTTTTCCAACTCATCCGCCGGTAAGTAGCCGGGCACTTGCACACCACTACCAAAAATGATGTTGGGCGTGCCGTTGACGCGCATTTTTTTGGCCAGCGCTTTGATCAGCTCAACTGGCATTTTGCAGTTAGCGGCAGGCGGTGTTACGCCGTTAAGCATCAAGTCATCCCAAGCCTTGGCCGGGTCTTTGGCGCAATACACATTGCGGGTGAGAACATCCGAGCCCTGAAAAATCGGATACATGAAAGCGTACAAGGTAACGTTATCAACCTTGTTTAACTCTGCTTCCAGACGTTTGCAAAAGCCGCAATTCGGATCGGTGAAATAAGCCATGCGACGCTTGCCATTGCCTTTGACTTTTTTCACTGCCAAATTGAGCGGCAACTTGTCGAAGTCGATGGCGAATAATTGCTGGCGACGCTCTTCAGTCAAATCACGCCGACTCTTTACTTCGATCACACTACCGTCGAACAAATACTGGCCTTGTGCATCGGTATATAACAACTGATCGCCGATGACGACTTCGTAAAGACCGCTGTAGGATGTTTTCACCACATGATCGAGCTTGCCGATGTTGGGGAATTTGCTTTGCAGCGATTGGCGGATTTCATTTTCACCAGCCTGAGCAATCAGGGTAAACAGGCACAGTGACAGGGCGAGCAATTTTTGTGTGGCGTTCATGGATGTCTTTCAGATAAATGCGTGTTGCATGAGTAATTTTTTCACCGGCACGAGTCGGTTGGTTGCGTTCAGCCCGATATTGCGCAGCGTCTTCAACACCGGATCATCATTAACGAAAAGGTGCTTCAGACTATAAGTAGTCGCCTGCATCGAGTAGATGTCTTCTTTGCGCTTGCGGTCGTAGCGACGCAGCAATTGCGCATCACCGCAGTCGGTTTGCGCACCGCGATTCAGCAACGTCCGCGCCAGCTCGCGCGCATCGCGGAAGCCAGTATTCACCCCCTGCCCTGCCAACGGATGCATGTTGTGCGCGGCATCGCCGATCAGCGCGATACGCGCGCTGCTGATTTGTGGCAGCACCAACAGTCGCAGCGGGAACGCCGCAGCAGGAGTGATGACTTGCATCTCGCCCAGCGTATGGTGCGCAGCCTCGGCAACTTGCGCGCAAAGCGCTTCGTGAGATAGCGCCAACAATTGTGCCGATTTTTCCGGGCTGACCGACCACACCATAGAAACCCGGTTATCCGGCAAGGGCAGCAGCGCAAGTATGCCGTCCGGCTGAAACCACTGATAAGCAATGCCGCGATGCGCCCGCTCGACGGTAAAGTTGGCCACCACACCGTGCTGCCGATAATCAACCGGCGCAGCACTTATGCCGACTTGATTGCGCACCCATGAATCACGACCATCCGCACCGACCACCAGCTTGGCGCGTAATTCGCGTCCATCGGTAAGCGTCAGAGTCGCCGCGTCCGGCTCAACTTGCAGCGCGGCGCAACGTTGCGGCTGCAATATCGTAAGGTTGTCCTGTTCACGCAAGCCCTGCCAGATCGCGTGCTGCAACTGGCGACTTTCCAAAATACAGGCCAGCTCGGGCACACCCATCTGATAAGCGCTGAATTCCAGCTCGGCGTTATCGTCGCCGAATACGCGCATCGCCTCAACCGGCTCAACTCGGCTCATATTTAAGTGAGCCCACGCTCCGCAATCTTCCAGATAGCGACGGCAGCCGGGACTGATGGCGTAAATGCGACTGTCCCAATCCTCACCCAAAACGGGTGCGTGCTGGCTCTCGATCAACGCAAGTGACAACCCGCTATCACGCAAAGCGGCTGTCAGACTGGCACCCACCAAACCGCCACCGATGATAATGATGTCGAATTCCATAGCCGAACACCCCGCATAAATATTCGGCGGCATCATAGCATGGGGCTATTGATTAATTTATAATCAGCGCCCCTTTGGAAATGCCCCTATGCAAATCGGCCCTTACCAATTAAAAAATAACCTCATCGTCGCACCCATGGCGGGCGTGACCGATAGGCCTTTCCGCATGCTGTGCAAACGCATGGGTGCGGGTATGGCCGTATCCGAAATGGTGGCTTCCAACTCCCTGCTTTACGGATCAGAAAAAACTAAACGTCGCGCCAATCATGACGGCGAGGTGGATCCGATTTCGGTACAGATCGTCGGTGCAGATGCCAAGATGCTGGCACAAGCCGCACGCCATAACGTCGATCACGGCGCACAGATTATCGACATCAACATGGGCTGCCCGGCCAAGAAAATTTGCAACGTGATGGCCGGTTCCGCACTGTTGCAAAACGAACCGCTGGTTGCCGAGTTGCTGCACGCCGTGGTTTCAGCGGTAGATGTCCCAGTCACGCTAAAAATTCGCACCGGATGGGATAAATCCAACCGCAACGCCATCCGTATCGCCCATATCGCGGAAGACTCCGGCATTCAGGCTTTGGCGATTCATGGCCGCACGCGCGCCTGCGGTTACAGCGGCGATGCCGAATACGAAACCATTGCCGCCGTCAAAGCCGAAGTGCGTATCCCCATCATCGCCAATGGCGATATCACCACACCGGAAAAAGCCAAGTATGTGCTGGCAGCCACTGGTGCTGATGCGGTGATGATAGGCCGCGCTGCACAGGGTCGCCCTTGGCTGTTTCGTGAGATCGAACATTTCCTGCAAACCGGCGAGCATTTGATTTCGCCTGAAGTAAGCGAAATTCACCGCGTACTAACCGATCACGTGATCGACCTATACAACTTTTACGGTGAATACACCGGCCTGCGCGTGGCACGCAAGCATATCTCTTGGTACACCAAGGGACTGATCGGCTCGGCGCAATTTCGCCACCGCATGAACCAACTCGAAACACCCGCCGAACAACAAGCGGCGGTTAATGATTTTTTTGCCGAGCTGTCATCCCACAGCGAGCGGCTGCATTACGGGGAGAAGACTGAACATGAATAGCTGCGTGATCGACGAAAACGATATGGCACGACACGTGCGCAAATCGCTGAAAGAATATTTTCGCGACTTGGACGGCGAAGACCCCTGCTGCAATATGTACGACATGGTCATGAACTGCGTGGAAAAACCGCTCATCGAACTAGTACTGGAACAAGTGGGCGGCAACCAAACCCGTGCGGCTGAAATGCTCGGCATCAACCGCAACACGCTGCGTAAAAAGATGCAACTGCACAACCTCGACTGATTGGCGACGGGCGCAAACAACGAATTTATTTTTAATTGGAAAACATCATGGCAAACATCACACAAGCACTCATCAGCGTCTCCGATAAATCCGGCGTCCTCGAATTCGCCAAAGGTCTTAACGCACTCGGCGTGAAGATCCTTTCCACTGGGGGTACTGCCAAGCTGCTCGCCGACAACGGCGTGCCTTGCACCGAAGTCGCCGATTACACCGGATTCCCCGAGATGCTGGATGGTCGCGTGAAGACGCTGCAACCCAAAGTGCACGCAGGCATCTTGGCGCGTCGCGATCTGCCCGAGCATGTCGCCACCTTGAAGAAACACGACATCCCTACCATCGACCTCGTCGTGGTGAACCTGTACCCGTTCGCTGCCACCATCGCTAAACCCGGTTGCACATTGGAAGACGCCATTGAGAATATCGACATCGGCGGCCCGACCATGGTGCGTTCCGCAGCCAAGAACCACGCACACGTCGCCATCGTCACCGACCCCGCCGATTACGCTGACGTGTTGGCCGAGATGCAAACCAATAAATGCGTAGTGAGTGACGCCTCCCGTTTCGACTTGGCTAAAAAAGCGTTCTCGCACACTGCCGCTTACGACAGCATGATCAGCAACTACCTGACTGCCATCAATAGCGACGGTACGAAGAGCGAGTTCCCTGCGCAGATCAACTTCAACTTCGCCAAGGTGCAAGACATGCGCTATGGCGAAAACCCACACCAGCACGCCGCGTTCTACCGCGACCTGAACCCAGTCAAGGGCGGCATCTCCGACTACACGCAAGTACAGGGCAAAGAACTTTCCTACAACAACATCGGTGACTCCGATGCAGCATGGGAATTGGTCAAGACTTTCGATCAACCCGCGTGCGTCATCGTCAAACACGCCAACCCATGTGGCGTTGCCATTGCAGATACTGCGTTGAACGCATACAAGCTGGCCTATGCCACCGACACCACCTCCGCATTCGGCGGCATCATCGCCTTCAACCGCGAATTGGATGAAGCGACCGCTGCACAGATCACCGCTAATCAGTTCGTCGAAGTCATCATCGCGCCAAGTGCCACCGAGGCTGCGTTGAAAGTGACCGGCGCAAAACAGAACGTGCGCGTACTGACCGTGCCATTGTCTAACGCATTCAATCAATATGATGTGAAGCGTGTGAGCGGCGGTCTGTTGGTGCAATCTCCCGACACACTGAACGTGCAACTCGCGCAACTCAAAGTCGTGAGCAAAGTACAACCAACACAAGCGCAATTAACCGATCTGCTGTTCGCATGGCGCGTGGCGAAGTATGTGAAGTCCAATGCCATCGTCTTCTGCAAAGGCGGCCAGACATTGGGCGTAGGCGCAGGACAGATGAGCCGTGTGGACAGCACCAAGATCGCCAGCATCAAAGCACAACACGCTGGGCTGAGCTTGGTGGATTCCGTGGTGTCCTCGGATGCCTTCTTCCCGTTCCGTGACGGCATCGACGTGCTGGCAGCAGCGGGTGCTAAAGCGGTCATCCAACCCGGCGGTTCGATGCGTGATGAAGAGGTCATCGCAGCGGCGGATGAGCATGGGCTAGCGATGGTGTTCACAGGCTTCCGTCACTTCCGCCATTGATTTTCGAGGCACTGTAAAACGGAATTTGTGATGCCAACCATCAATATGCATGGCGGTTCAGGTGTTATTGCACTAAGAGTCCAATTGGCTGTTTCAGATTCACGTACTCAAAGTGCTGTCCTGAACGTCATCATTGGTGGTCTGCTATTGATTTGCACGCTGCTTTTTCCGGCAATTTCTATTGCTGGGCAAGTTGGGTATCAAAAAATGTGCGAAGAGGGCAATCCTTTTCTTCACTGTGAGCAAGCACGAGAAATTTGTAAGCAAGTTGAATCTGTGACAATCCCAAATCAAGATGGGCCTACCATTGAAGAAAGAGAAAAATTAAAAGAATGCATTTCCAGCGTGCTGTATTACGAAGCTTCTGATGCCGTTTTGGCTAGAAAATGCGCGTATTTGCAAATTGAGCAAGGACGACTTGATGGCCCCTTTGATGGTGTACCCATTCTTATGCGAATTTATGCGAATGGTGAGGGGGTCGAACCCAATCATGAACTGGCGTTGAAATTTGCGTGTGATGATGATGGAGGGGCCGCTGCCGAATATGAGGGGCGTGTATTTTCAATAAACCAAATGCGTGCAAATGTTGACTCTGAGCGTGATTTTGACTATTGCAACAATGTCACGAGTGGATTGATGCAAGGATATTGTGCCGGTAGGGATGCGGATATTGAGAAACGCAAACGGAATGCCAAACTTGCCGAATATATGTCTTCTTGGTCAGAGGGTGAAAAGCGGGGTTTTGAAAAGCTGCGTTTGATTTGGGAAAAATATCTTGAGGTCAGTTTAAATGAGGTGGATCAGTCAGGCACCGGAAGAAATGCCTTTATGACTGCACATACAGAATTACTAGAAAACAATTTCGCCTCATCAATGGATGAATTTAATCAAGGCAAATTTCCTACATATAGCAAAGAAGACTTTGCTCAAGTGGATTATGAATTGAACATGATTTACAAAAAAATCCAAGGTAGGACAGGAGATCAGTCCTTATCATGGGGGACGGTAACTAGGATTGATATAAAAAATGCTCAGCGTGCATGGCGTAAATTCCGGGATGCTTGGGTAGTCTTTGCGAACCAAAAGTACCCATTAGTGGCAGCTGTTGCTTGGAAAACATGGCTTACACGCGAGCGGATTGAGCTGTTAAAAGAATTTTCTGAAACTCATTGAGCATTTAGCTATGAAAATATTAGTCATCGGTAACGGCGGTCGCGAGCACGCATTGGCTTGGCGTTTGGCGCAGGGTGTGAAGGTACAGAAGGTATTCGTTGCACCTGGTAATGCGGGTACGGCCTTGGAAGACGGCGTGGAGAACGTCGCCATCACGGCCATCCCAGACCTCATCGCCTTTGTACAACGCGAGAACATCGAACTCACCGTCGTTGGCCCCGAAGCACCGCTGGCAGCGGGTGTGGTCGATGCATTCCGTGCGGCAGGGTTGAAGATATTCGGCCCCACCAAAGCGGCTGCGCAGTTGGAATCTTCCAAAGATTTCGCCAAGCGTTTCATGACTCGCCACAACATCCCCACTGCCTTCTTCGAGACGTTCAGCGAGATCGCTCCCGCGAAGGCCTACGTTGAGAAACATGGCGCACCTATCGTCATCAAGGCCGATGGTTTGGCTGCGGGTAAAGGCGTGGTCGTAGCGATGAGCAAGCAGGAAGCGTTCGATGCCATCGACATGATGTTGTCAGACAACAAGTTGGGTGACGCTGGTGCGCGCGTGGTCATCGAAGAATTCCTCGCGGGCGAAGAGGCTAGCTTCATCGTGATGGCAGACGGCAAGAACGTATTGGCGATGGCGACCAGCCAAGACCACAAGCGTTTGCTTGATGGCGACAACGGCCCCAATACCGGCGGCATGGGCGCGTACTCTCCCGCCCCCGTGGTCACCCCCACTATCCACGCGAAGGTGTTGCGCGAAGTCATCCAGCCCGTCATGCGCGGCATGGAAAGCGAGGGCATCACTTACACCGGCTTCTTGTACGCTGGTCTGATGATCTCGCCCGATGGCAGCCTCAAAGTATTGGAATTCAACTGCCGCATGGGTGACCCAGAGACACAACCCATCATGATGCGTTTGAAGAGCGACTTCTCCACCATCGTCGAACACGCCGTGAACGGCACCTTGGACAAGGTAGAAGCCGAATGGGATAGACGCACCGCGCTAGGCGTGGTGATGGCCGCCGCCAACTATCCCGATACCCCACGCAAAGGTGATGTCATCAATGGCTTGCCAAAGAAACTGGAAGACGGACATGTATTTCATGCTGGCACTACCCTACAAGATGGCAAGGTCGTCACCAGCGGTGGTCGCGTGCTGTGCGTCGTCGCGCTGGGCGACATGGTGAAGCAGGCGCAAAGCCGTGCATATGAGTTCGCTGACGCTATCCATTTCGATGGGCAGCAGATGCGACGCGACATCGGCTATCGCGCGATTGGGCGGAAGTAAAAGCACCGTTCCTTCTAAGCATGTTGAAGGATGAACACTTACGAACGGGGAAAGCACAACGCTTCCCCGTTTTGTTTTACATGAACCTGACTGACCACACGACCGATGCCCATTGCCACAAGGCTATATAGGCCAAACGCCGTATATCTACCATAAGGCATAACGGTTACTATTCAGCTCGAAACAAGGGATGCATACCAGAAAACCGTCATCGCAAAACTCATGCAGGAGCGCCACATGCAAAAGAAACGGTTCCATTGCCAAGCTGTTACACACGCAGGCATGAAAAGCATCAGCATCACCGATGATTCGCATCACTTTTGCCTAACATTGGAAGACGCAGGCAGCAGATATAGCACCCTGCAAGACGCGATCACCACTGGCAAATTTCCAATCGCCATGGAATTGGTGAACTCCTGTGCCAAGTTGATGACCGGCCCAAGGGTAAAGTATTACGTCACACAACACGATGCCGAAAAGCTCCTGCATTCGCTGGACAAAGCGTTGCATCATTGAAGCAGCAGCGCTGCTCCGTTTTGCTTGAGAGATTGTGAATCCGTTAGCATTTATCCGGTTTCACCGGAGAGGAAATTGAATTAAATGTTCGAACAAACCTTCAGAAACATCGACGACGTGTTGCGCAAAGAAGCAGGCTGCGCCAGCGAACTCGACTACACCGAACAATCCTCTTGGCTGCTGTTCCTCAAATACCTCGACACACTCGAACACAGCAAAGCGATGGAAGCCGAGTTGGAGGGCAAAAAATACACCTACTTGCTCGACCCGCCATATCGCTGGGAGACATGGGCCGCGCCTAAGGGCAAGGATGGCAAGATCGACCACAACGCCGCTATGACGGGTGATGACCTGCGCGATTTCGTCAATCAAACGCTGTTCCCCTACCTGCACCACTTCAAAGAAAAAGCCGACAACGCCAAAACGCTGGAATACAAAATCGGCGAAATCTTTGGTGAGATCAAAAACAGAATTCAAAGCGGCTACAACCTGCGCGACATCATCGACCACATCGACGAACTGCGCTTCGGATCGCAAGTGGAAAAACACGAACTCTCGCACCTGTACGAAGCCAAGATCAAAAACATGGGCAACGCCGGGCGCAACGGCGGCGAGTACTACACCCCGCGCCCGCTCATTCGCGCCATGGTGCAAGTGGTCAACCCCAAAATCGGCGAAACCATCTACGACGGCGCTTGCGGCAGCGCAGGATTTTTGTGTGAAGCGTTCGATTATTTGAGAACGAAACCGCAGCTCACCACGCGCGACCTCAAGACACTGCAAGAATCCACCTTCTACGGCATCGAAAAGAAAAGCCTCGCCTACGTCATCGCGATCATGAACATGATCCTGCACGGCATCGAAGCACCCAACATCGCCCACGCCAACACCCTCGGCATGAACCTAAACGATGTGCAGGACAAAGACCGCTTCGACATCGTCCTCGCCAACCCGCCCTTCGGCGGCAAGGAACGCAAGGAAGTGCAGCAAAACTTCCCCATCAAAACCGGCGAAACCGCCTTCCTGTTTTTGCAGCACTTCATCAAGTTTTTGAAAGCAGGTGGACGCGGCGCAATCGTTATCAAGAACAGAATGCCAGTGCCGACGAGGTTATTGCACTGCTCGATACGCAGACTTATTTCGATTTATCGAAGGTGCCTTATCCAACCAGCCGCGATGGTGTTCTGGAGAAGTTGAGCGGCGAAGGGTTGATCGTGCGTACACCAGAAGGCTGGTCGATAAGTAATCTGGCAGCGATTTTGTTAGCGAAACGGCTTGATGCGTTTTCTTCCTCATTGGCTAGAAAGGCGCCACGCGTGGTGATTTATGAGGGCATCGATAAATTAAATACGCGGGAAGACAAGCCGGGCAATCGCGGCTATGCGGTAGGTTTTGATAGTCTGGTTGATTTCGTTCATTCGGCTGCGCCGCAAAACCGTTTTGTTGAACAGGCAATACGCGAAGAAGTAAAAATGTTTCCGAAGCAGGCGCTACGTGAGTTGATCGCAAATGCATTGGTGCATCAGGACTTTTTGGTTTCAGGTGCGTCGGTCATGATCGAGATGTATGCCGACCGGATTGAAATCTCTAACCCCGGAATTCCCCCGATCAGAGTCGAACGTTTTATTGATGAATATCGCTCTCGCAATGAGCGGCTTGCGGATTTGATGCGACGCCTGGGGATTTGCGAAGAGAAAGGCAGCGGCGTAGACAAGGTTGTGAAGGCCGCTGAAGTTTTTCAACTGCCTGCGCCGGATTTCCGCGTGGGCGACCATCGCACAACCGCCATTCTGTACGCGCATCAGGATTTTTCGATAATGAGCAAGGCCGACAGAATTCGCGCTTGTTATCAACATTGTTGCTTGATGTATGTGAGCAATCAGAGCATGTCCAATCAATCTTTGCGCGAGCGCTTTGGGGTATCAGAAGCAAAGGTTGCGACGGTGTCGCTGGTAATCGGTGCAACCAAGGAGGCGAAATTGATCAAGCAGGATGAGTCTGAGACAAGCTCGACCCGCTATGCACGGTACTTGCCGTTCTGGGCTTGAGAGTGTTTTAACGCTAAACCGTTAAACCTTGGGTTGAATTGAAAAGTGCATATAAAACAATTGTTTTAGTGTTTTAACGCAAAACCGATAGGGCTTGAAGTTGGTAGGGTTTAACGCCTTGAATCCCCTGCCAGTGAAAGCGCGCCGCTGTATCGTGCATTCACAGGGCAATTGACAAAGGAGTTTCCATGAACGTGCAGGATATTCATGCCCGCAAGGGGCAGAAGAAGAGCGACAAGATTCTCGACCACATGGGCAGCACCGAGCTGGCAGCCAATCTGTTCCGCGCCACGCAGGCCGAAGAGAAGTTGAAACGGGACAATATCAGCGGCAAGCAGCGCGCCAATCAGGCGCATTTCGAGGTGGGGCAGAAGGTACGCCAGACTATTCAAGAGCTGGGCGGCACCATGCCGGAGAATTTGCCGATACCAGAGCAAAGCGTAAAAAAGATTGAAAGCGCAAAGAAGAAGCTAGAAAAGAAGAAATGATTGGAGTGGCGTGATGCGAAGCTATTCAGCGACAGAAGCAAAAATTCGTTTTGGGGAATTTCTCGCCTGTGCGCAAAGCGAACCTGTTCGAGTAATCCGAAAGGGGAAGGTTGCTGGTGTGATGGTGAGCGCCGCTGATTATGAAGCGATGCAAAGTTTCTTTGCAGAGCGTTTGCGGAAAACGCTAGATGAATGTGCGAGGAATGCCGTAGCCGTAGGATTAACAGAAGCAAGGTTATCTCAACTTCTGGCGGACGAAAGCTGAAAGCCCAATGAACGAAGCCGAAACCCGCGCCGAACACATCGACCCCGCGCTGAAAGCCGCAGGCTGGGGTGCGTTGTAGTCACCACCGCTTGCGCTTGTCGCCAAGCGACCCCATAATATCTATTCATCTAATTATTCACCTTTCAATTCACGGCCATGTCGTTGCATCTTGATACGCTTCGTATTTTGCTGGCATCGTGTCCCCAATCAGCACAGCAACTGTTTGAAAAAATGGGGATTAGCCAGCCCACTCTGTCGCGTGCGCTCAGTCGCCTTGGCGATGAGGTGGTGCGCTTGGGCGCGGCGCGATCTATGCAATATACCTTGCGGGATACGGTGCGTGGTGTGGCGGATATTCCCGTGTATCGGGTGAATGCCGAGGGGCAGATACGAGGCTTGGGCACTCTAGTTGCGGTGCGTCCGCAGGGGTTTGTGATGCGTCAGGCAGATGGTGTAACCCTGCACAGCGATGGTTTGCCGTGGTGGTTGTTTGACATGCGCCCGCAGGGTTTTCTGGGGCGGGCTTATGCCGCGCGCCACGCTGCTGCTCTGGGGCTGCCGACACGACTTAGCGATTGGAATGATGATCATGTTTTGCGCGCATTGCTGGCGCATGGACATGATGTGGTGGGCAATTTACTGCTGGGTGATCTGGCCCGTGATCGCTTTCTTTCCACTCCGCTTCCTGCGCCCGTTGCAGAGGCGCAAAAGGCCGAGGTGTATCGCCAGCTTGCACTGGATGCGGCGAATGGTGAGGTGGCAGGGTCTTCTGCTGGTGGAGAGCAGCCGAAGTTTGCGGTGTATGCCGCAACGCCAGTCGGGCCGCGTCATCTGCTGGTGAAGTTTAGCGAGGCGGAGGATAGCCCGGTGAGTGAACGCTGGCGCGATTTGCTACTGGCCGAGCATCTGGCGCTGGAAACCTTGCGCGCAGCGGATATCCCCGCTGCACAAACTTATGTGTCCGACCATGGTGGCCAGCGCTTTCTTGAAGTGGAGCGCTTTGACCGTGTGGGTAGTCTGGGACGGCGCGCACTGCATTCGCTCACGGTATTGGATGCGGAATTTGTGGGGGCTGGCACAGGTGGCTGGCCGCTGATTGCTCGCCGTCTTGCCGATGCAGGACAGATAGCACCGCAGGCGGCAGAGGGGGCTGCGATGTTGTGGGCGTTTGGTACGCTGATCGGCAATACCGACATGCACAGCGGCAATGTGTCGTTCATTGGCGAGCATGGACGACCCTATGCCCTCGCCCCAGCTTATGACATGACGACGATGGCTTTTGCGCCACGTAGCGGCGGCGGCCTGCCGGAGAGTATCGCTGCCCCCACCATTCAGGCAGATGTGCCCAACGATATATGGAGACGCGCAGAAATGCTGGCGCGCGAATTTCTAGTTCGAGTGCGTGCTTCAAACAACTTCAGTCCTCGTTTTGGCGCGTGTATTGCCGCACTTGAAAATCATCTCAATGCGGCGAGTGCAGCGATAGCTAGGTTGGAGTAACGCTGGAATGCCAAGGGGAACGACCATGGGGTATATTCCGAGTCTATGAACGAAGCCGAAACCCGCGCCGAACACATTGACCCCGCCTTGAAAGCCGCAGGCTGGGGCGTAGTCGAGGGCAGCCGTGTGATGCGCGAATACCGCATCACCGAGGGGCGCTTGCAGGGGGCGGGGCAACGCAGCAAGCCGGAGATTGCGGACTATGTGCTGGTGTATCGCAACCACAAGCTGGCGGTGGTGGAGGCGAAGCGTTGGGATTTGCCTTACACCGAGGGGCTGGCGCAGGCCAAGACTTATGCGAGCAAGTTGCGCGCACGTTTTGGCTACGCCACCAACGGGCAGCGTATCTACGGTGTGGATATGCAAAGCGGGGCGGAGGGTGAGATCAACGCCTATCCTTCGCCGCAAGAATTGTGGAACCAAACCTTCGTTTCGACAGGCTCAACGACCGATGAATGGCGCGAGCGTTTTGCTGCAGTGCCGTTCGAAGACAAAGGCGGCATGTGGGGTTCGCGTTACTACCAAGACAGCGCGATCAACAATGTGCTGGAAGCCGTTGCGGAAAATCAGCAGCGCATTCTGCTAACGCTGGCTACGGGCACGGGCAAAACCTTCATCGCGTTTCAGTTGGCGTGGAAGTTGTTTCATGCACGCTGGAATTTAAGTCGCGATGCTTCGCGCAGACCACGCATCCTGTTCCTTGCCGACCGGAACATTCTGGCGGATCAAGCGTACAACTCGTTCTCAGCATTCCCCGAAGATGCGCTGGTGCGCATTGCCCCAGAAGATATTCGCAAGAAGGGGCGCGTGCCGAAGAATGGCAATGTGTTCTTTACGATCTTCCAAACGTTTATGTCGGGGCTGCCGAAAGATGGGCAGCCTTCTCCCTACTTCGGTGAGTACCCGCCTGACTTTTTCGACTTCATCATCATCGACGAGTGCCATCGCGGCGGGGCGAATGACGAAAGCACTTGGCGCGGCATTCTTGAATATTTCGCGCCTGCGGTGCAGCTAGGTTTGACGGCAACGCCCAAGCGCAAAGACAACGTGAATACCTACGAGTATTTCGGCGAGCCGGTGTATGTGTATTCGCTGAAGGAAGGTATCAATGACGGTTTCCTTACGCCGTTCCGCGTGAAGCAATACGCGACCACGTTGGATGAATACCGCTACACCTCGGACGACAATTTAATCGAGGGCGAGATCGAGGCGGGCAAGCTGTACGAGGAAAAGGATTTCAATCGCAGCATTGAGATCGAAGCGCGCGAACGGTATCGCGTGAAGCTATTTATGGAATCAATCAATCAGCGTGAGAAGAGTTTGGTGTTCTGCGCCAATCAGGCGCATGCAGCCTTGGTGCGCGATTTGATCAATCAAGTGAAAACGGAAAGTACCGATCCAAACTATTGCGTGCGCGTGACGGCAAATGATGGCGAGCGTGGCGAACAGTATCTGCGCGAGTTTCAAGATAACGAGAAGAGCATTCCGACAGTGCTCACCACGTCACAAAAACTTTCAACTGGTGTGGATGCGCGCAACGTGCGCAACATTGTGCTGATGCGCCCGATCAATTCGATGATCGAGTTTAAGCAGATTATCGGGCGCGGCACGCGGCTGTATGACGGCAAGGATTACTTCACTATTTTTGATTTTGTGAAGGCGCACCAACTGTTCAACGATAAGGATTGGGATGGCGATGCGGAAGTGAGCGATGGGGGTGATACGCCCGTCCCTCCGATTACACCCCGAACCCCGCCTGAAGCTAAACAACCTCGCCCCGAATACGAGAGCAAGCCCAAGGTGCGCGTAAAGTTGCGCGACGGCAAAGAGCGCACGCTGCAACATATCTCGGTGACAACTTTTTGGGGGCCGGATGGCAAGCCGATCTCGGCGACGGAATTCTTAACGGTGTTGTTCGGGCAGTTGCCGGAATTTTTCAAAGACGAAGACGAGTTGCGTGCGTTATGGAGTTTGCCGGATACACGCAAGAAGTTGCTGGAAGGCTTGGCTGAAAAAGGTTTCGGCAAAGACCAACTTTTCGAGATGCAGAAAATTATTGATGCCGAGAAAAGCGACTTGTTCGATGTGTTGGCGCACGTGGCGTTTGCCATGGATCCGATCACTCGCGAAGCACGCGCCGAGGAAGCACACAAGGCTGTGCATCAACGCTTCAACGACAAGCAGCAAACCTTCCTCGATTTTGTGCTGGCGCATTACGTGAAAGAAGGCGTGGAAGAATTAGAGCAGGAAAAACTCACCAAGCTGCTACGTCTGAAATATCACGACTCAATTCCCGATGGCGTGGCAGACCTGGGCGGAGACATCGCCGAGATTCGCAATTTGTTCTCAGGCTTTCAGCGTTATTTGTATCAGGGCGCAACGGACGCGCAATCTTCATGACAGTGCCATCGCGTAAATTGCGCGCCCACCTCAAGCGCGGCGGTCTCATCGCTTATCCGACCGAGTCGTGTTACGGCTTGGGTTGTGATCCACGCAATCGCAGTGCCGTTCATCGCATCCTCAAGCTCAAGCAGCGCCCGCAACGCAAGGGGCTCATCCTCATCGCATCGCAATATGCTCAAGTCGCACGTTATCTGAAGCCGCTAACCTCAAGCGAGCAAGCCAAGTTGCAGCACGATGGCGCACAGGCGGTCACTTATCTGATGCCCGTTAAAGATTCTGCACCGCGCTGGTTGCGCGGCGATCACGACACGCTCGCGGTGCGTCTTACGGCACATCCGTTTGCCAAGCAGCTTTGTCGCAATGCAGGTAGTGCATTGGTTTCCACCAGTGCAAACCGTAGTGGTAAGCGGCCCGCAAAAACGTATGCCGAGTGTCGGCGCTTATTCGGTAATGCAGTGTGGGTATTGCGTGGCCAAGTGGGAAAACGCAAACAACCTTCGACGATTCGCGCGTGGGCTGATGGTAGAATTCTGCGCAAATAATTTTTATAACCCGTCATTCCCGCGCAGAGGGTTAAGCAGATAATCCGCGAAGCGGATGCTCGCAAAGCGGGAATGATGGCAACACCGGAGAGAACATGAGCGACATCGTTTCAAGCCCCGTCAAACAATACCTGCTCGAACTACAAGAGCTGATCGTTGAGCGTCTGGAACAAGTGGACGGCAAAAAATTCATCCGCGACAAATGGACGCGTGAAGCCAGTAATGCTGGCGGCCCTTCGACAGGGCTCAGGACAGGCATCGGCAAAGGTGAAGGCATCAGTTGCATCATCGAAGAAGGTAATGTGCTGGAGCGCGGTGGTGTGGCGTTCTCTCACGTGCAGGGCGACAAGATGCCTGCATCGGCCACGGCACATCGTCCTGAGTTGGCGGGTTGCAGTTGGGAGGCGATGGGGGTTTCGCTGGTGATGCACCCGCGCAATCCGTATGCACCCACCTCACATGCCAACGTGCGCATGTTCATGGCACACAAGCCAAATGGTGAGAAGGTGTTCTGGTTCGGCGGTGGCATGGACCTCACGCCTTACTACGGCTTCGAGGAAGATGCGATCCACTTCCATCAAATCTGCAAGAACTCGCTCGCGCCATTCGATGGTGATCATCACGCACGTTACAAAAAATGGTGCGACGAATACTTCTTCCTCAAACATCGCAACGAGCCGCGCGGTGTGGGCGGTATCTTCTTTGATGACTTGAGCGAACCGAACTTCGAATCCGCATTCGCTATCCAACAGAGCGTGGGCGACCATTACCTGTCGGCGTATGTGCCACTGCTGGAGAAGCGCATGGATACACCTTACGGTGAACGTGAACGCGACTTCCAACTGTATCGTCGTGGTCGTTACGTCGAATTCAATCTGGTCATCGACCGTGGCACCATCTTTGGTCTGCAATCGAACGGTCGCACCGAATCTATCCTGTTGTCCATGCCGCCCCTTTGCAAATGGCGTTATGACTGGCATCCCGAAGCGGGCACGCCAGAAGCGGAGTTGTACGACAAATTCCTCGTGCCAAAAGACTGGGTGTAAATTTCAAACAGGAGGCGGTTATGCATCCGAAAGCGCATTGGGAACAGGTTTACACCAGCAAGTCGGTCGATGCGGTGAGTTGGTTTCAAGAGCATGCCGATCTGTCGCTCGATTTGATCAAAGCAACAGATGCCGGACATCACGCGAGCATCATCGATGTGGGTGGTGGTGCCTCCAAGCTGGCGGATGATTTGCTGGGCAACGGCTACACCGATCTAACCGTTCTCGATCTTTCTGCTGCCGCACTCAATGCTACGCGCCAGCGTCTCGGCAAACAGGCCGGGCAAGTGAGTTGGATCGAAGCCGACATTACCCAAGCCGAGTTGCCCGCCAAGCGTTACGACATCTGGCATGACCGTGCCGTGTTTCACTTTCTCACCACACCGGAACAGCGCAATGCCTATGTGCAAACTGTATTCCGTTCGGTGAAACCGGGCGGGCATGTCATCGTCGCCACCTTCGCCGAAGACGGCCCCCTGCAATGCAGCGGCCTGCCAGTGATGCGGTATCGGGCCGACGAATTACACGATGAATTTGGCGAAGCTTTCACGCTGCTCAAACATCAAAAAGAAGCGCATCACACGCCATCCGGCAGCGTGCAGCAATTCGTTTATTGCTATTGCCGCCGCTCGGTTTCTTAAGCTTTACGCAATACGATTCTGCGGAACCAGCCACCCGCCAAAGCGGGCTCGTCGCTAACGACCTTCAGCGTCGGCACCGCGCGCAGCACATCCTCGAACACCACATCCATGCGTGTCGCCAAACGGCGCGTGAGCGGGTTGAGCAACCTACGCAACGGCGCGCTTTGCTGCGGGTGCAAAAACTTATCGAACAACAAAATAGTTCCGCCCGGCCTTAGCACACGCGCCGCTTCGCTCAAGCAGCGTTGCGGCTCGGGCACAACTGCCACGATGAGGTGCAGCACCACGTGATCGAAAACAGCATCCCCGAACGGCAATGCCATGCTGTCACCCAATACAAACTCGACTTCTAATCCGCCCGCGCGTGGCTTTGCGCGTGACAGCATGGCGGCGTTGAAATCCAGCGCGGTATAAACATGGTCGCTCGGCAAATAGGGAAAATCCAAGCCGGTACCGACACCGCTTATCAGCACGCGCGAAGCCGTATCAGGTAAGGCCAGCAAAGAACGCTGGCGCGCTTGCCGCATCGGACGGTCGACAACCCAATCGTACAGCGGCGCAATCAGGCTGTAGCTGGCGCGTAGCAGCGGATTCTGGCAATAGGGAGAGGCTATGTATTCCATATCGCGAGTGTAGTAGAAATCGCCCCTACCGAGGTATACAGTGCAAACACTATCACCCACCAAGGAGAACGATCATGAGCAAAGTTAGCGCAATCAACATCGGCATCAACGAAAAAGATCGCAAGAAAGTCGCCGATGGTCTTTCCCGTATGCTGGCCGATACCTACACCCTCTACCTCAAGACCCACAATTTCCACTGGAACGTCACCGGCCCGATGTTCCAAACCCTGCATCTGATGTTTATGACGCAATACAACGAAATGTGGCTGGCGGTGGACTTGGTTGCCGAGCGTATTCGCTCCTTGGGCTACCCCGCACCCGGCACTTACAAAGAGTTTGCCGCCCTCACCCGTATCAAGGACAGCAGTGGCACCATCAACGCAAAAGAGATGATCAAACAACTCGTCGCCGGACAAGAGACCGTAGTGCGCACCGCACGAGAAGTGTTGCCCATCGCCGAAAAAGCGGGCGATCAACCGACGGTTGATCTACTCTCCGCCCGAATGGAAGTGCATGAAAAGAACGCTTGGATGCTGAGAAGTCTTTTGGAAGAGTAGGCGAAGTATTGCGCACCACAGGCTGGCGTTCTTTCGGTGAAGACTCATGCGGCAGCCTCATCGCCGCGTGATGTCGGAGCCAAAAAAATGCATGGATGTTACGCAGCCTGTTAGAAGAATAACCGACAGAGTGATGAAAACGGCTCTCTTGCATTTTTTCGGTGAAGACTCATGCGGCAGCCTCATCACCGCGTGATGTCGGAGCCAAAAGAACGCTTGGATGCTGAGAAGTCTTTTGGAAGACTAGGCGAAATACGAACTTCAGGGGAAGAGCCGAGCCTGCTCCTCCCCTGATAAGGGGAGGCTGGGAGGGGTTTGAATTGCGCTTAAACTGTCGCACGGCACCAGCGAAATTGCGCAGCTCAATGACTTGCTTTTGCGTCTTCCGTTTCGACCCGCTTCACGCCATTTTTAACAACTACGCGCACACGGTCGCCCACTTTGAATGCATCTGCGTTTCCGGCCTGCATGACATAAGCCTCTTCACCGGTTTCATCCAGCTTGACCCAAATTTCCAGCCCCGGTTTGGTAGCGATTCCTGCTTGATGGCCGACCGTGCCGCCCAGCACAGTTCCTAATACCGAGCCCACAACCGCACCGCGTCCGCCCCCAGTATTCGCACCGCCGACCTGCCCGAAGATGCTGCCTGCGGTAGACCCCGCATTGGAGCTGTTATCGAGCTGAATCGGCGTGACGCTTTCGATCACGCCGGTGCGGATAACTTCTTTTGGCTTGTCTGCTGCCGTGCCAATACCATGTGGCGCATTGGCACAACCCGCCAGTAGCGCCACACCGAATAGTGCAAGAATGATGTGCTTGCTGCGCATGTTTACAGCGGCAGTTCGGTGCCGAAGTGCTGTTTGAACTGGGCTTTCAACTCATCCCGCGAAGGGGTGTGATTTTGTCCACCACGGCTGGCGATTTTGAGTGTGCCCAGCAACGAGGCTAAACGGCCCGTGATCTCCCAATCCCAACCTTGTTGAATGCCGTGCAACAGTCCGGCGCGATAGGCATCGCCACAGCCGGTAGGGTCGAGCACTTCAGTCGGCTTGGCGCAAGGAATGATGATTTCATTGCCGCCAGCATAGATGGTGGAACCCTCGCCGCCGCGCGTGATGATGAAAGCGCGAACGCCCTTGGCCATTTCTTCGATCTTTTTACCGGTCTTGTCCTGCAACATTTGCGCTTCGTAATCGTTGACGGTGACATAGTCGGCCTGTTCGACGAAGCGCAACAGTTCGTCGCCGCCAAACATAGGCATGCCCTGACCCGGATCAAACACCCAAGGGATGCCTGCTTCGTGAAACTGGCGTGCGTGCTGCAACATGCCTTCTCGACCGTCCGGCGAAACAATGCCGAGCGTAACGTTGCTCGCATCGCTCACTTGATTTTGCTCGGAGAAACTCATTGCCCCCGGATGAAACGCGGTGATTTGATTGTCATCCAAGTCGGTGGTGATAAACGCCTGCCCGGTAAAGCTATCCGGCACAGCGCGGATGTGCGCTTGCGACAAACCGAGTTTTTCCAGACGCGCGGCATACGGTGCGAAGTCGTCGCCCACGGTTGCCATGATGAGCGGTTTGCCGCCAATCAAATTCAAGTTGTACGCAATGTTGCCCGCACAACCGCCGTATTCACGACGCATCTCCGGCACCAGAAAAGCGACATTCAGAATGTGAATCTGCTCGGGCAAAATGTGTTTTTTGAATTGATCCTTAAACACCATGATGGTGTCGTAAGCCATGGAACCGCAGATAAGTGTGTTCATAAAAAACCTTGTCGAAAAAATCAGGGGGTTAGTTCAGCACTGCCAATGCCGCGTCGTAGTTCGGCTCATGCGTGATGTCGCTCACCAACTCGGCATGAATGATCTGGTCCTTCTCATCCAGCACCAGCACGGCGCGTGCTGTCACGCCAGACAACACGGTGTCGGCGATCTTCACGCCGTAGTTGCGCATGAAGTCACGACCACGCATCAGCGACAGGGTGATCACATTCTCCAGGCCTTCCGCCACGCAGAAGCGACTCATCGCGAAGGGCAAGTCAGCTGAGATAACCAGCACGACCGTGTTGTCCAGCTTGCTCGCGGCTTCGTTGAATTTGCGTGTCGAGGTGGCGCACACAGCAGTATCTAAGCTAGGCACGATGTTCAGCACTTTGCGTTTGCCGGCAAAGGATTGCAGCGTGACGTCTTTCAGGTCTTTGTCCACCAGCGTGAAAGCGGGGGCAGTTTGTCCGACCTCGGGAAACTTACCGAACAAGGTGACGGGTGCGCCGCCTAGGGTGGTGCCGGTTTTATTGGCGATATCTTTAGCCATGGTGATCCTTTAACTTTTCGAATGAAAAAATCTAATCAGTCCACGAAAAACACGAAGCGGGGTAAGCAGGGATGGGCTGCTTTTGCCCAACTCGCAAAAGCACGAAAACAAGCACTCTGATAGTGAGTCAATGACTGACGAGCGTTCCCTCAATTTTGTTCGTGCTTTTCGTGTCTTTCGTGGACAGCGGTTCTAATGCTTATTCGTACACCGCGATTGGTGGGCAACTGCACACCAAATTCTTATCTCCATACACATTATCCACTCTCGCCACGGCAGGCCAGAACTTATTCTCGCGTACGTAGGGCAGCGGGTAGGCGGCCTGTTCGCGTGAGTAGGGTTTCTTCCACTCGTTGGCGCAGACAGATTTCGCGGTGTGTGGTGCGTGTTTGAGGATGTTGTCCTTCTTGTCGACACGGCCAGAGATGACTTCCTCGATCTCCTTGCGGATGGCGATCATCGCGTCGCAGAAGCGATCCAGCTCGGCTTTCGATTCACTCTCAGTTGGTTCCACCATCAGCGTATCGACGACAGGGAACGAGGTGGTCGGTGCATGGAAGCCGAAGTCCATCAGACGTTTTGCGATGTCGCTCACTTCAACGCCTTCCTTCTTCCACTCGCGACAATCCAAGATCATCTCGTGCGCGCAACGACCGTTGCTGCCGCTGTACAAGGTGGCGTAGCTGTCCTTCAACGATTCTTTGATGTAGTTCGCATTCAAGATCGCCATCTTGGTCGCTTCGGTGAGTCCTTTGCCGCCCATCATCTTGATGTAGCCGTAAGAGATGAGCAGGATCAGCGCGCTGCCGTAAGGCGCGGCGGATACCGCGTGGATACCTTGCGCGCCGCCGACTTTCACTACAGGGTGAGAGGGCAAGAACGGCGTGAGGTGTTCCGCGACTCCAATCGGGCCTGCACCCGGTCCGCCACCGCCGTGGGGGATAGCGAAGGTCTTGTGTAGGTTGAGGTGGCACACATCCGCGCCGATGTTGCCGGGGCTGGTGAGCCCGACCTGCGCATTCATGTTGGCGCCGTCCATGTATACCTGGCCGCCATTGGCGTGGATGATCGCGGTGATGTCCTTGATGCTCTCTTCATATACGCCGTGCGTGCTAGGGTAGGTCACCATCAGGCAGGACAGGTCGGCCTTGTGTTCTTCAGCTTTCGCGCGCAGATCGTCCACGTCGATGTTGCCCTTGCTGTCGCACTTCACCACCACGATGTGCATGCCGCACATTGCCGCGCTGGCAGGATTGGTGCCGTGTGCGGAGGAAGGGATGAGCACCACGTTGCGTTGCGACTCGCCGCGCGAACGGTGATACGCCTGAATGACCAGCAGGCCCGCATATTCGCCGGACGCACCGCTGTTAGGTTGGAAGCTCATCTGCGCGAAGCCAGTGATCTCGGACAATGCCGCATCCAGACCCGCGATGAGCGCTTGGTAACCCTCGGCCTGTTCCATCGGCACGAAGGGATGCAGGTTGGCGAACTCAGGCCAAGTCAGCCCCAACATTTCTGAGGCTGCATTCAACTTCATGGTGCAAGAGCCGAGCGAGATCATGGAGTGGGTGAGCGACAGGTCTTTGTTCTCCAGCCGTTTGATGTAACGCATCATCTCCGTCTCGGAGTGATAGCTGTTGAACACCGGATGGCTCAGGATGGCCGATTGGCGCGGCTTCACGAGCAGCGTTTGCGCGGTGACCTGCGCTTGCGTCACCTTGGTGGGCAGTTCGCCAACCGCTAACGCGAATACTTTAAGAATGGCGTTGAGATCGTCCACCGAAGTGGTCTGGTCCAGCGCGATGCCGATGCCTTCGGTGCTGTAGCGGAAGTTGATGCGCGCAGCTTCAGCCAGCGCATGGATCTTCACGTTGTCGGTCTGCGTCAGCTTCACTGTGTCGAAGAAGGTGTCGTAAGCGACCTTGTAGCCAAGCTTCTTCAACTCGCTGGCGAGAAGTGCAGCTGCACGGTGCACTTGTGCTGCGATGGTGCGCAGGCCTTCCGCGCCGTGATACACCGCGTACATCGAAGCCATGATGGCGAGCAATGCTTGTGCGGTGCAGATGTTGGAAGTGGCCTTCTCGCGGCGGATATGTTGTTCGCGTGTCTGCAACGCCATGCGTAACGCGGGGTTGCCGTCGGCATCCACCGACACGCCGATGATGCGACCCGGCATCGAACGCTTGTGTGCATCGCGGCAAGCGAAGAACGCGGCGTGCGGGCCGCCGTAGCCCATCGGCACACCGAAGCGTTGGGTCGAACCCAGCACTACGTCCGCGCCCCATTCACCCGGCGGTGTGAGCAACACCAGACTCAGGATGTCGGCTGCGACCGCAACGGTCATGCCGTTAGCTTTAGCGCGCTGCACGAAATCGGCGTAGTCATGTACCACGCCGTTAGCGGCAGGATATTGCAACAGCGCGCCATACAACTTGTCGTTCAGGGTGACGGTCTTGAAATCGCCGATGACCAATTCGATGCCGAGCGGCTTGGCGCGTGTCTTCAACAATTCGATGGTCTGTGGGAAACATTCGTGCGACACGAAGAAACTGTTCTTACCTGCAGCCACGTCATCGCGCGAACGCAAGCCGTGCAACATCGTCATCGCTTCGGCAGCGGCAGTCGCTTCATCCAATAGAGACGCGTTGGCGATCTCCATACCCGTCAGGTCGCACACCATGGTCTGGAAATTCAGCAACGCTTCCAAACGACCTTGTGCGATCTCGGCCTGATAGGGAGTGTAAGCCGTGTACCAGCCCGGATTCTCCAACACGTTGCGCTGGATGACTGGCGGCACGATGGTGTCGTAGTAACCCAGTCCGATGTAATTCTTGAACAACTTGTTCTTCGCCGCGATGTCACGCAGATGTTGCAAGAACGCGTATTCGCTCATGCCGTCGGGCAAGTTCAGTGGCTGCGTTAAACGAATCGCAGCGGGAACGGTCTGGTCGATCAGCGCATCCAATGAGGGCGCATTGATCTTGT
The DNA here is from genome assembly GCA_028687335.1 of Gallionella sp. Lineage (GTDB taxonomy): Bacteria > Pseudomonadota > Gammaproteobacteria > Burkholderiales > Gallionellaceae > Gallionella. Next base: position 12,794 of record JAQUAI010000019.1, on the reverse strand, counting down.
TCAACATGGCTTGCACGTCAGTTGCGCTAGGGCCGTTGTGGCGAGTGACGAATTGGTCGGCGTTATTCATGGTCTGAGCTGTTCTAAATTAGGAGTGCTAGGAATGAAGAAACCATTGTGAGAGGTTGGAGTGCAAGGCGCACAGCGCGCAGGAACCGAAATGTACATTCCGTACATGAGGATTCCGAGCACTGCGCAACGCTGCAATCCGACCTCGCAGCAGGTTTATTTTTTCTAGTGTGCTTCGCTATCGACGGCAGCCTGATAAGCAGCTGCGTCCATCAGCGCGTCGATGTCGGCAGCGTTGTCCGGTTTCATCTTGAATATCCAAGCGCCATACGGGTCGCTGTTGATGTTTTCCGGCGAGCCGTCCAAGTCAGCATTCGCAGCCAACACTTCACCTGCGAGTGGCGCGTAAACATCGGCAGCGGCTTTCACAGATTCGACTACTGCACATTCTTCGCCCGCTTTTAGTTTGCGGCCAGTGGTCGGCGCTTCGACGAACACCATATCGCCCAGCAACTCTTGCGCGTGTTGTGTGATGCCCACGGTGATGCTGCCGTCGGCTTCGGTCTTGACCCACTCGTGGGAGGCTGTGTATTTCAGGTTGCTTGGATTGCTCATGGTGTTCTCCAATAAATTGATGTTCGAATTAGAAACCGTTTTTGTCCACGAAACACACGAAAATCACGAACGGTGAAGCGGGGTTGTTTTCGTGTGATTTTGTGTTTTTCGTGGACATTCGTTTTTGAATTAAATTACTGCTTTGCCGTTGCGGGCGAATGGATACTTCACTACAGATGCATTCAACAACTTGTCGCGTATTGCAACTTGCACGGTATCGCCTATCGCGACGCCGTTCGGCACGCGCGCCAATGCGATGGATCTCTCCAAGGTCGGCGAGAAGCTGCCACTGGTGATCTCGCCTTCGCCATGCGGTGTCTGCACCTTTTGATGACCACGCAACACGCCGCGATCTAGCAACACCAAGCCAACGAGTTTGCTGCTGGGTGGGTTGGCCAGCAGCGCGGCTTTGCCGATGAAGTCGCGTTCGCTCTTCAGATCGACCGTCCAAGCGAGACCGGATTCCAACGGGCCGACGCTCTCGTCCATGTCTTGTCCGTACAGGTTCATCCCCGCTTCCAGACGCAGCGTGTCACGAGCGCCTAAGCCGATGGGTTTGACGCCGACTTTGTTCAGTGCGTACCAGAACGCTTCTACGTTCTCTTTCGGCAGCATCACTTCGAAACCGTCTTCGCCGGTGTAGCCGGTACGTGCCACGAAGTATTCGCCGCAATCAGCAGCTTGGAAATTCACGAGGTTCTCTGTCGCGGCTTTGGTCTGGGGCAACACTTCCCATACTTTTGCGCGTGCGTTAGGACCTTGGATGGCGACCATCGCCAAGTCATCGCGCGAGGTGATGATCAGCGCGGGCGCATGCACTGCAGCTTGTTCTTTCATCCACGCAATGTCTTTGTCGGCAGTACCTGCATTCACTACGATGCGGAACCATTGCTCGGTCATGAAGTAGATGATGAGGTCGTCGATGACACCGCCGTTGGGGCGCAGCATGGCGGAATAGAGTGCCTTGCCGGGCACGGTGATCTTGTCGGCGTTGTTCGCCAGCAAGTAGCGCAGGAAAGCACGCACGCCGTCGCCTTTGGCATCGACGACGCGCATGTGGCATACGTCGAACATGCCGACATCGTTACGTACTTGATGGTGTTCGTCGATCTGCGAGCCGTAGTTGACCGGCATGTCCCAACCACCGAAATCCACCATCTTTGCGCCCATCGCACGGTGTGCGGCGTTGAGGGGAGTTACCTTGAGAGTCGTCATATGCGCTTTCGTAAAGAATAAAAAAGGCGCAGCGCGATCTCGCGCTGCGCCCCATCTGTCCTTGGTACCTGAGAGATTACAACTTGCGTTGCCTGCCCCTTCGGTGGTCAGCCCAGCTGACGCTCTCCAGATTCGCCTGTTCCGATTGGTTCTTGAGCCTGAGCGGTTACGGGTATTGCGCCTTCGGCGGTGCTCCAAGAATCGACTTGGTCAACACACTCTCCCAGTCGGTTTAAACGGCGGACGAATTATAGCGGAAGTTCAATCTTGCTCCGCCAAGGGGTAGTGAAATTTCTTAAATTTCTGTATTGACAGAAATAAATGACGCAGTTATTGTGCGCCCATGAAACTTAATCCAATCGCGCAACGTTTTGTTCTTCACTGGGGTGAAATGGGCTCCAAGTGGGGGGTTAATCGCACCGTCTCGCAAATACATGCTTTGCTGTATTTGGCGGGCAGGCCGATGGCGGCGGACGAGATTGTAGAAACACTTGAGGTGGCGCGTTCCAATGTAAGCAACAGCATCAAAGAATTGCAAAACTGGAAGCTCATTCAAATGGTGCATGTGATGGGTGATCGACGCGATCATTTCGAGACTTCGACTGATGTGTGGGAGTTGTTTCGCACCGTTGTGAGCGAACGTAAGCAGCGTGAATTTGACCCGACGATTGCCGTGTTGCGCGATTGTTTGAACAGCCCAGAGTTGTCAAAAGAAGATGCGGCTGCACAGCAGCGCATCAAAGAAACTTTGGTGCTGATGGAATCGCTATCTACTTGGGGTGATCAGATGCTGAAGTTGGATCCGGCCACGCTGATGAAAGTAATGAAATTGGGAGCAAAGATTCAAAATCTGCTGCTACCAAAGTAAGAGGGTGTTTTTTTGCCCCTATATTTCTGTTTTGACAGAAATTAATGTAAACAATGGAGGCTGTGATGAATGAGCAATATCCACTTACGGTTTATTTCGATGCTTCATGTGGGCTATGCAATAGCGAGATGCAGACCATCAAGATTCACGACGACCAGAAAAGGCTGGTCTTGGCCAATTGCTCTGAATCGAGTTTTGATGACTCGCCATTTCGCGGACAAGGCATCACACGTGAAGCAATGATGGCGTGTTTGCATGTGCGCGATGCACGGGGTGATTGGGTGAAAGGGGTGGCGGCGTTTGAATTGCTGTATCGCAGCGTCGGCATGACAGGCTTTGCTCGACTATGGGGCGGTCGCTACACGCGCCCATTGATGGAGCGTGTCTATCCTTGGGTGGCGCGCCACCGCCGCTTGCTCTCGTGGACGGGGATGTCAGCCCTCTTCAATTTGCTAGGAAAGTGCAAAGCCAAACGAGCATACCGACAAAGCCGCCGTTGTAGCGAAGGTCAGTGCTCACTTTAAAACAACAATGAAAGGAATTAATCATGAATCCCACCCTATTCTTCTCTACGCTGCTGTTCGCAATTTTTGTTGTTGCTATCGCCATGCTGTATCTGCGACATACCACGAGGCAGGTCATTGTCGAGCTGTGCAAATCAGAAACTGGTGCCGAATTCTGGTTGCGTAGCGCAGATATTCTTGCCTACAGCGGCGCGCTTATGCTGGTTTTAATTTTCGGCAATAGCACTGATACCACCGACTGGGTTGAGGCGGTGCGTATTACACTGATTCTGACCCTAACCGGTGTATTCATGACGGTCATGTTTGTTGCTCACAACGTATGGAAGACGGTTGCCCCAAAAGCGGAGGGGCAATCATGAAAATATTGATCTGCGGGGCAACAGGGTTTGTCGGCAGACATCTAACCGAAACGTTGCGCAATGCCGGACACACCGTCGTACGTGCCGTGCGCAAGCCAAGTGAAGCGAATGACATTGAGGTCGATTTTCGCAACGATTGCGACAAGGAAATTTGGCTGCCACGCCTAAACAGTATTGATGTCGTAATCAACGCAGTAGGATTGCTGCGCGACAGCCAGACAAATCCGATGCAAAAACTACATGACGAAACACCTCAAGCGCTGTTTGCTGCGTGTATTGAGGCAGACGTTGATCGCATCGTACAGCTCTCCGCGCTAGGGGTGGATAGTGGTGTGGACGTGCCCTACTTTACAACGCGGCTAGCGACCGAGCGAGTCTTGTCGCAACTACCTCCCGATATTCGTTGCTTATGTTTGCGTCCTTCAGTGATCTATGGCGAAGACGGCGCCAGTGCGGGCCTGTTTCGGCAATTGGCAAAGCTGCCCGTGCAAGTGTTGCCGATGGGCGGCGTACAAACTTTGCAACCTGTCCATGTCGACGATGTGTGCGATGCCGTTGTGCGATGGCTAGGTAATGAAGATTCTGTAAGTCAGATCGTTGAAGCGGTTGGCGCAGAAGCGACAACCATGCGTGGCATGCTAGATAGTTACCGCCAACAAATGCGGCGCAGCACTGCGTGGCATGTGGCGTTGCCCAGAATACTGGTGAAGCTGATGGCTCGCGTGGGCGATTGGATACCCAGCGCACCTTTATGTAGCGATACCTACGCCATGCTGGCAGCAGGTAACACAGCTTCACCAGTAGAATTTTCTAAGCTACTTGGACGCGAACCGCGAAGCTTTCGCAACTTTATAGACGGCTAAGGAGATGACGATGCGCGCACGTGATTTGATGTTGGTGCGATATTCGCTCGCCACGGTTTGGCTTGTGACGGGCGTGTTATCTCTGGGCATTTTTCCGCAGCAGGAAAGCTTGGCTTTGTTAGGACAAGTTGGCTTGCATGAAAACGTCGCTTTGTTTGCGCTGTATGGTTCGGCAGTGCTGGATATAGCACTTGGATTAATGACGCTTGCGCTATCTTCGCGCCTGTTGTGGCTGGCTCAAGCAATCTTAGTGTTGACCTACAGCGCCTTCATCACAGCCGGCTTGCCAGAATACTGGCTACATCCTTTTGGCCCCGTGCTGAAAAACTTGCCAATCCTGATGCTGCTCTGGCTGCTGTACTCATATGAGGAGAAAACCAAATGAATACCTACTTGCTACTCAAATGGGTACACATTCTGTCCAGCGTGGCCCTTGTCGGCGTGGGATTCGGCAGCGCGTTTTACCTATATTTCATCCATCGCACACGCAATGTTGCCGCCATTGCAGAAGTGTCAAGACTTGTCGTGCGTGCCGATTGGTGGTTCACCGCGCCGACCGTTGTCATCCAACCTCTGAGCGGATTTATGCTGGCATCCATGGCGGGCTATTCTCTGACTGACACTTGGCTGTTGCTTACGTATGTACTGTTTCTACTGGCCGGGGCGTGGTGGCTGCCCGTGGTGTGGTTGCAGATACAAATGGCGAAGATGGCGAGGGTTGCGGCGGATGGTCATACAGTGCTTCCTGCGCTGTATTGGCAGTATGCGAAACGCTGGGAGATTTTGGGGAAACTCGCGTTTCCTTCCATGTTGGTTGTGTTTGGCTTGATGGTGTTTAAACCGAGTATTTGATAATGCTCGCTTGCACCGTCATGCAGACTCACCCTCACCAATTCTTGGCAACCGGATTAGTGCATGCAACCTGAATCAGTTCGCGGTCTTCCAAGCGTATAGCTGTCATCGGCCCGCCCCACAGGCAGCCAGTATCGAGCGCGATGACGTTGTCCCGCACGATCAACCCGAGCGCTGACCAGTGGCCAAAAATCACGGTGGTATCGCGGCTCTTGCGTTTGGGCGCCTCGTACCACGGTAGATAGTCGGATGGGATGTCTCGCACCGCGCCTTTAAATTTGAATTCCATCTCGCCCTGCGGCGTGCAGATGCGCATCCGGGTAAAGGTGTTGACGATGACGCGCAAGCGTTTGTAGCCGGTAAGTTCGTCATCCCAAGCATTCGGCGAGTTGCCGTACATGCGCGTCAAAAACTCGACGTAATCATTACCGCGCAAGGCGGCTTCGACCTCTGCCGAAAGTGAAAGTGCCTGTTTGACGCTCCATTGCGGTAGCAGCCCCGCATGAATGAGGATGTATCCGTGTTCGGCATGGCATAGCTTCTGGTGACGCAACCAGTGCAACAGTTCGTCGCGGTCTGGGGCGTTCAGGATGTCATCTAAAGTATCACTGCGATGCAGCTCGGCCACGCCTTCCGCCACTGCCAACAAATGCAGGTCATGGTTACCCAATACGGTGACAGCGCTGTCGCCCAGCGATTTGACCAAGCGCAATACTTGCAACGAGCCGGGACCACGATTAACTAAGTCGCCAACTAGCCAGAGGCGATCACGCGCCGGATCAAACGCGATTCGCGCCAGCAGCTGCTCCAGTTCGGCATAGCACCCTTGAATATCGCCTACTGCGTATGTTGCCATTGCATCTTACCCGTCGCGTTTGTCTGTAAAATAGCGTACCAGATTTCCATTAAACAACCATGAACCACGTTTTCTATTTGCGGCCACAGGCTGGAAGTATTTCGTTTGCCTGATGCTATTTAACTCCTACATCTTCATCTTTGGTTTTTTACCGGTCGTGCTGCTGGGATTTTTCTGGCTGGCGCGAGTCAGTCATGCCTATGCTGCCGGATGGCTGGCACTCGCTTCGTTGTTTTTCTACGGCTATTGGAATCCGGCTTATGTTGGTCTGCTGCTAGGGTCTATCGTTTGTAATTATGCATTCGGAATGTGGATCGCCAAGGCGGGGGGCGGGCATCAGGATGCAGAAGGCAGAAGGCTGGGGACTGGTAAGCCAGCAGGAGTACGGAGTATCAACAAAAAGCATTTATTGATGGTGGCGATTGCGGCAAATCTGGCGTTGCTGGCGTATTACAAGTATGCGAATTTCTTCGTCGGTAGTGTGAATGAGGTGGCGGGGACGGCTTGGACGCTGGGCGAGATTATGTTGCCGCTGGGTATTTCGTTCTTTACCTTTACTCAGATCGCTTTTCTGGTCGATACCTATCGCGGTGAGGTGAAGGAATATAACTTCATTCACTATGTCCTCTTCGTGACTTATTTCCCCCATTTGATCGCCGGGCCAGTCTTGCATCACAAGGAAATGATGCCGCAGTTCGCGCATGCCTCTACCTACAAAATCAGTTACGAAAATATCGCTGTTGGCCTGACCATCTTCTGCATTGGCTTGTTCAAGAAGGTGATTCTGGCGGACAACATTGCCTATTACGTGCCCACCGTTTTCGATGCGCCCGGCGCGGGCGTGCAACTGAGTTTTGCGGAAGCTTGGGGCGGGGCGTTGTGCTACACCCTGCAACTGTATTTCGACTTCTCCGGTTATTCCGATATGGCTATCGGCTTGTCGCGCATGTTCGGCGTGATATTGCCGTTGAATTTTCACTCGCCTTACAAAGCAGTAAACATCATCGACTTTTGGCGGCGCTGGCACATGACACTGTCGCGTTTTTTACGCGACTATCTTTACTTCACGCTGGGCGGCAACCGTCACGGCAAGATGCGCCGCTATCTGAATCTTTTTGTCACCATGCTGCTCGGCGGTTTGTGGCACGGCGCGGGTTGGACATTCGTCGTCTGGGGTGCGCTGCACGGTCTATATCTGATGATTAATCATGCTTGGCACGCCTTGCGCCGAGCATTCGGACAAGACCCCAAAAAACCGCTGTCGTGGCCTATGCATTGGCTGTCGGGCTTATTGACATTCCTAGCCGTGACCGTGGCTTGGGTGTTTTTCCGCGCCAGCGATTTCGATACAGCCATGACAATCATCTACGCCATGTTCGGCTCAAACGGGGTCTATCTGCCAGACAACTGGTTCATCCGCATTCCAGCATTCCACGACTGGCTCACCGCTCACGACTGGTTCGGCCCTAGCAACGGGCTAGCCACTGGCGGCATGATGAACTGGGTATGGATACTGCTGCTTATCGTCTGGCTCGCGCCCAACACCCAGACCATCATGCAACATTTCAAGCCCGCGCTCGATGCCCCACAGCCAGCCGCAAAAACCTGGCTCGCTTGGCGCCCACATTTCATCGCGGCCGCATTAGTTTGGGGGCTGGCATTTGTGGCGCTCATTAATTTGTCGCAACAGTCCACCTTTTTGTATTTTCAATTTTGATGAAACACAAACGCTATCTGCTCTGGATGTTGTTGCTATGCAGCCTGACACTGCTGCCTGCCATCGCATTGAATCTGGTCCTGTTGCGTAACGAGGGCGATATTAAGGCGATGTCCTTCGCCGCTAGCGACTGGCAGCAGCAAACGCACGGCATCACTTTTACACCAACACTCGGGAACAATGGTTTCTTCAAAACCCTGCGTCTGAACGACAGACTGCCGGAGATTGATACCGTAATTTTCGGCGCGTCGACAGCAATGACCATAGACAACGGCATGCTGCCTTCAGATTGGCGACTATATAACTTCACCCAGAGTGGCAGCCCGCTACGTAACAGCATTGCGCAGGTCGAATATCTAACAACACACGCACCAGACATCCAGCACTACATCATCATGATGGACTGGGCCATTGATTTCATTTACATGCCGGGAGAACCACTCACAGTTGATCTGTCACGCCCAGATCGGCAAAAAGCACTGGCGCAGAAAAACACTCCCTCCTTCCTTGCGCTGCTACAGGAATCGGTCTCCTATCCACGCATGTCCAAGTTGTGGAATATCCTGCGCAGCATTGCGCGCGCGGATGATCCTCAAGATGCATTTCGGCAATATTTTCTGCAACTAGGGAGTGATGAATATCAATGTCCTGACGGCAAATCACTCGGCAAAGATTTTGGCGTTTACAACCGGGGGTACTGCAACGGTTTCCGCCACGACGGCAGTGCAACTTTCTCCGATTACACCCGCGTCAGCACGGCACGCGCGCTAATAGTCGGCGCGACCTCTTCCAGTTCAATGTATGCCAAAGCCCTGCTACACACCAAGGGTGTACCGGAGCAAAAACTGCTCGACCGTCTTGCCGCCATAGATGCGAAGTTGAAAAAACAGAACAAAACATTGATCCTCATCATGCCACCGCTGCTAACTGGCATGGAGCAGGCATTTATGAAACACCCTCAACTATCCAGCTATCTGGCAACAACAAAACAACACCTAGGAGCGTGGTCGAGTGAACATGACATTGCTCTGTTTGATTTCGGTCAGAGTGAACGTTACGACTGCCAAACAGATGAGTTTCTCGATCCGCATCATGCCGTACAGAGCTGCTACCAGAAAATATTTTCAGGCTTCTGGGAAAGCGCACGTTACCCGAGCGGCAAGCCATTGCTAACAACAGCAGGAGGTCGTCCATGATGATCGGATCCGGGCTGTTAGCCCGCGCCTTCGCACCGAATTACGCAAACCAGGACAATGTCTGCATCTATGCAGCGGGAGTCTCCAACTCGGCCTGCCGTGACCCGCATGAATTCGAGCGCGAACACACTCGGCTATCCGAAGCATTGCGACAGCATGCCGATGCGAATACGTTTGTTTATTTCGGCACATGCAGCGTGGCCGACCCGGAAGCGCAAGCCACGCCTTACGTACAACACAAACTGGCGATGGAAGCCTTGGTTCGTTCGCATCCGCAGCATTTGATTCTGCGATTACCACAAGTCGCGGGACACACCCCCAACCCACACACGCTGCTAAATCATTTGTATGCGCGTATCTCGCGCAGCGAGTCTTTTACCTTGTGGCAAAACGCCCGCCGTAACATCATTGATGTCGACGATGTCGCCGCCGTCGCACGTTATTTCATCGACACCTCTGACGCGCGCAAGTTGACATTGAATATCGCCAACGAAATCAGTTATCCACTGCCCGAAATCGTCGCCGCACTGGAACGTGTCACCGGCAAACGGGCAATTTTCGATACCGAGCCGCGCGGCTCCGGCTATTCCATCGACATTGCAGCGATTCGTCCCGCGCTCGGTGTCGCTGACGTAAAATTCGGCCCCAACTATCTTGATCGCGTGCTCGACAAATACTATGGCAAACATGACTGATACTGCCTGCAAGCTTTCCATCGTGGTGCCGGTTTATCGCAGTGCCCTCATCCTGCCCAAGCTGGCGGCTCATGTGTTGGCACGCATGGAGGAAGAAGGCTTGGTCGACCGCTTTGAGTTGATTCTGGTGAACGATGCCAGCCCCGACAATAGCTGGCAGGTCATTCGCTCACTAGCGGAGCAGTATCCTTTCGTGCGCGGAATCAACCTGCGTCGCAACACTGGTCAGCACAATGCAGTCATGGCCGGACTGAACAACGTACGCGGCGAATTTGTGGTGATGATGGATGACGATTTGCAGCATCCTCCCCATGCGCTGGGAGACATGTTACGTGCGCTGGAGAGTGGCTACGACGTGTGCTACACCCGCTACGTCAATCGCCAACATGCGCTGTGGAAGCAATGGGGCAGCCGTTTTAACGACCGGGTCGCCACATTGCTACTGGACAAACCCAAAGGGCTTTATCTTTCCTCGTTCAAAGCGATGCGCCGCGAAATTGCGCGAGAAGTCATCAAATACGACGGCCCCTACGCCTATGTCGACGGCCTGATCTTGGATGTGACGCGCTCCATCACCGTCATCGACATCGAACATCAGGCACGCGACGAGGGTGACAGCAATTACACCTTCCGCAGCCTGTTCTCGCTATGGATGAAGATGGCTACCAGCTTTTCCATCACACCGTTACGGCTGGCAACCTATCTCGGCTTTGCACTGGCGGCACTAAGCCTGATGATGATCGTATTCATCGTGATTCAAAAGATGCTGCACCCCGAATTCCCGCGCGGCTGGGCCTCACTCATCGCCACAATTTTATTCATCGGTGGCGTGCAAACGTTGTGCATCGGCATGATAGGCGAGTACCTTGGTCGCGCTTACCTCAAGCTCAACGGCAAACCGCAGTTCGTCATCGGCGCTACCACTTGGCAAGCAGACGGGCGCACTGAGCCATGACCGCATTGCGCAAAGAAGCCGGTTATCTCGGGCGCTATGCTGGTAGCGGCGCACTCAATACGCTGGCAGGCTTCGCCACCATCTTTGCGCTTATGGGGTTCGGTGCAACACCATTACTCGCCAATGTTGCAGGCTATCTGGTTGGCTTGGTGCTCGGTTTTTTTGTCTCGCGTAAATTTGTTTTTGTCAGCCAAGGGCACGTCACCACCGAGGCTGCACACTATCTGCTGGCATTCATGCTCTGCTTCGCCTTGAATTTACTCGCACTTCAATTTGCGCTTGAGCGCTTGCAGTTAAATGCCTACTTGGCACAAATCTTTTCTGCCGTCGCCTACACAACCAGCATGTATCTGCTGACACGCTGGTTGGTTTTCTCCCCCGGAGCCGACCGATGAAAAATGTGCTCATGTCCAGCAAAGTATTACTATTGCTCGCAGCCTTAAGTTTTATCCCGACTTTATTCTTTTACACCGTTGGCGAAGAGGGTATCTACACCATCAGCTCGATGGAGATGTGGTTCAACGACAACTGGTTGATTCAAACCATGTACGGCCACGATCTGCATCGGCCACCGTTATTGAATTGGCTAGTCATACTCCTTGCCGATTCGCTCGGTTGGACGCATGTGCTGCTTTCCACCCGCCTAATCAGCGTAATCGCCACGCTGGGTACCGTTGGCTGGCTATTCTGGCTAACCCGACGCTTATTTGGCGATCATCACTTTGCCTTATTCACCGCCCTAGCCTGCCTAGCCATGGCCGACTTATCGCTCTATCGCGGTTGGCTGGCTTACACCGATCCTGTGTTCGCTTTCTTTACGTTCGGCGCCATGGCCTCATTGTGGATCGCCGCTACTGACAGGCATCGCGGCTGGCTGCTGCTCTCCGTGATTTTGGTGAGTTGCGCACTGCTCACCAAGGCATTCACCGCTTATGTTTTTTACGGCACCGCCGCATTCGCCCTACTGTGGAATCGCGATAAGAGGATGTTCCTGCTGTCTCCCACATCGCTACTCATTTTTTTATTCGCACTTATCACGCCATTTATTTGGTTTACCTCACTACCTCAAACCAGCGGACATGGCGGTTCGATGGTCGGCGAAATCCTGCAAAAACTTTCCGCTCAAAATGCAGGAGCTTATTTCAAACATTTCCTGCTTTATCCATTTGAAACACTACTCCGCTTATCACCTGCAGCATTGCTTGCCGCTTATCTGCTGTTACGCAAGCGCGTTACCCGCGTCGAGACTTTGCCGTTGGCAATGCGCGAGGCTATTGTCATCACCCTGCTTTGCCTATTGCCATACTGGCTTTCTCCGCAAGGCGGCATACGCTATCTGCTGCCGATCTATCCATTCGTCGCGCTTATTGCGGCACGCATCATTTGGCGCGCTGATGCCACGGTGTTGGCCATGCGCTGGTTTACGGGACTCATCGCTTTCAAATTCGTATTCGCCCTATTCCTGTTCCCTTGGTATCAAAATGATTTTCGTGGTGCCAATTATGTCCAAGCCGCACATGACATTGCCCTGCAAACCGGCCCTGTCCCGCTGTATGTGAACGATCCTCGCTCGGTGAGCGAAAACATCGTGAGCGAAATCGACTTACGCCGTTTGCCTGAGCATGCACCGTTGACCCGTCCTCCGACAGAGTGGGATAACGGTTTCCTTCTATCTATGGAACCTGATGGACGGAGCCGTATCTTCATCCGGCTCAACGTTGCCAATGACGATCTCTATCTCCTCTGCCGTGGCATCGCATGCGATATTCCGCGCGTAATCGACAAAAATAAATACTAGTCAGTCATGCTATTTAACTCCTACATCTTCATCTTTGGTTTTTTACCGGTCGTTCTGCTGGGATTTTTCTGGCTGGCGCGGGTCAGTCATGCCTATGCCGCCGGATGGCTGGCACTCGCTTCGTTGTTTTTCTACGGCTATTGGAATCCGGCTTATGTCGGTCTGCTGCTAGGGTCTATCGTTTGTAATTATGCATTCGGTATGTGGATCGCCAAGGCGGGGGGCGGGCATCAGGATGCGGAAGGAAGAAGGCTGGGGGCAGGTAAGCCAGC
>JAQUAI010000029.1 GCA_028687335.1 Gallionella sp. | reverse complement strand
TTTGTCTGACGACCATAGCGAGTTGGTCCCACTCCTTCCCATCCCGAACAGGACAGTGAAACGACTCCGCGCCAATGATAGTGTGGATTACCCATGCGAAAGTAGGTCATCGTCAGACTCCTTACAAACAAACAACCCAGCCTCGTGCTGGGTTTTTTGTTTTGTGCTTTTAGCTTTTGATCTGCTATGAATAACCCAGAATTCAAACTCGGACATTTCGCGAGAGGTTAGTGAAATATCCGAGTCGGTTATTTGCAATACGTATGACTCAAGGCGAGAAAGTGTGTATCAGTCACCGCTTGATGCGGTAATAAACTGCTTTCTAAAGCCCAGCACCTTTTGTAGATACTGGCGAGTTTCCGCATAGGGTAAGCGTTCGCGCAGTCGGGTGTATACAGCAGGGGCACTCATGTCGTTAATTTCGCCAAGTGCGACAGTGCGATTTTTTGATGAGCCACCAAAAGTCTTGAGCACATTTCCGGGGCCTGTGTTGTAGGCGGAGATGACGCAATATTCCCGCGATGCAGGATCATTCACCTCGTCTAACTCATCGTAGGTCAGCACACTCAAATACGCTACGCCCAACTCAATGTTGTTTTCCGCATCGAACAGATATTGTTTGCTTGGAACTTGATCGCTGCCTTTTGCACGCTTATACGCATCGCGTCCGCCGCTGGTGGGAACGAGTTGCATTAGGCCATAGGCGGGAGCCGAGCTGACGGCAAAGGGATTGAAGTTGCTCTCGGTGCGCATGATGGCGAACACAAGACTGGGACTAATGTTGTATTGGCGGGCATATTGCTCAACCAATGGGCGATATTTTTCGGCTTGCTTGCTAGAGAAGTTACTCACCATTGCAAACTTTACAAAACGTGCCTGTTTGGTTCCTGCATCGGTCGCTACTTTGCGGGTCTGCATCGTAGTTAACAAGCCATCGGCGTAATGTTCGGCTTGCTGCGGAGTCGCAATAGCTCGACCGCTGTCATCTACGACCAAACCAAGCAAATAGGGATCACGCTCACTGGATAAACGGATTGCGCTATCAGAAAACAAATCTACCGCGCGCGGATCGTCAGGTGTGAGCAGGGTAGTGACGATGGCGTTGTGCAAACTACGTTCCGAATTTTTATCGTCCAGCGTTTCCACTGTGATTTCACCTCGGTCGAAATCGACGATAGCGCGGGATAGATAGCCTTGTGTGTATTTAACGTAGTGGGTGCGATCGGGTAGGCGTGTATTCTTTTTGCCCCAAGTTTTGCCAGCCTTGCCGTTGAGGATGTCCATCAGTTGCTGGAAATCGCGCTGAATGGTTTTCAGGTCGCTGGCGACTTGTAATGGATTGCGCAAATAGCTATTTTTTTTGCGTTGCAAAATGGTGCGTGCCGCAGCGGAAGCATTTTTGCTGCTGGCGACATCAAGCACGGTGCGAGCTGTGCCATTGGTGGCTGCCGAGATAACGCTGCGGGCTTGCCGGCTACTGCATGAAGTGAGCAGCAACAGCGCGGCAAGGGGAAGGAGCAATTTACGATTTGTCATATTTGCTTGGTGTCTTCCCCGCTAGGCAAGTTCCGTAAACTGCTTAGCCGCTGTTACGCAAGCCGGTTGCAATACCGTTGATAGTCAGGTGGATCGCACGCTTAACCAGCTCATTGTTGTCCCCATCGCGGTGACGGAAAAGCAGAGCAACTTGCAAGTGGTTGAGTGGATCGATGTAAGGCATACGGGTTACCAAGCTACGTGCGAAGGCTGGGTTATCCTGCAATAAGGCATTATTACCGGTGACTTGAAACAGCATTTCAACGGTGCTCTCCCACTCGCTGTTGATGGCGCCGAAAATGCGCTCGCGCAATTCAACATCCTCAACCAGCTCAGCGTAACGTGACGCAATACCCATATCGGTTTTGGATAAGACCATATCCATGTTCGACATCAGGCCGCGGAAAAAAGGCCAGTGCTCATACATGGCTTGCAGTTGCTTGAGTCCGGCTTCGCCTTCACGTGCAATGAAATGACTGACAGCACTGCCATAGCCGAACCAACCGGGTAATAGGGCACGGTTTAAGCCCCAGCTAAACACCCAAGGAATTGCGCGCAAATCTTCGATGCAGTTGGAGGCTTTGCGTGCCGAAGGACGGCTGCCAATATTGAGCTCGGCGATTTCGCGTATTGGGGTTGCGGTAAAGAAATAATCGGTGAAGCCCGGTGTTTCATATACCAGCTTGCGATAGGCAGCGAAGGCATCGAGACTGAGCGCTTCCATGACGCGCATGAACTCTGGGTTGCCATCGGCATCGTGCGGGTAGTCCAGTAGCGATGCTTCAAACGTGGCAGCGATTAAAGTCTCCAGATTGCGTCGACCGATCTCGGGATTAGAATATTTACTGGAGATCACTTCACCTTGTTCGGTGATGCGGATCTGACCATTCACGCTACCCGGCGGTTGCGCCAAAATTGCGTCGTAGCTAGGGCCGCCACCGCGACCAACGGTACCGCCGCGACCATGGAACAGGCGCAATTCGATGCCGTGTTTAGCAAACACTTTTACCAGTTCCAGCTCGGCTTTATACAGTTCCCAGTTAGCAGTGATATAACCGCCGTCCTTGTTGCTGTCGGAGTAGCCCAGCATCACTTCCTGAGTGCTGTTGCGCGTGGCCAGCAGCTCTCGGTAGTAAGGGATCGAGAACAGCTCGTCCATGATGACACCGCAACCGCGTAAGTCTTCGATGGTTTCGAATAGCGGGATGATATTGATATGCAGCTTGTCGCGCCCTTCCAGCAAATTGACCTGTTGCAGCATCAGCGCCAACTCCAGCATATCGCTCACCGCATCGGTCTTGGAGATGATGTGGTTGGGCAGTGCGGCGCGGCCATAACTTTGATGGATATGTGCAGCGGCCTGCATGATGCGCAATTCGCTTTGCGCGACATCGGAATACTTTGAGATGTCGGCGATGAGTGATTGCCCGGCTTGCAGCGTGGCAAGCAGTACAGCACGACGCTCATTTTCGTTTAACTCGGCATAGTTGATCGTGCTGCCGCTGTGCGTATACAACTCGCTTACGGTTTGCTCGTGGATCGCGCTGTGCTGACGCATATCCAGCGGAGCGAGATGGAAGCCAAATACCTCCACCGCGCGGCGCAAATTGGCGAGACGTCCCCGTGCCAGCACCACCGCGCCATGTTTGAACAGTGAATCGATCAGCACGTCGAGGTCGGCTATAAATTCTTCCGGTGTGGCATACGCCTGCGCATTCGCATCGACCGGCGGCAAATGCGTGATTTCATGTCCGAGTGCGCGGGCAGTAGCCGACAAGCGTGAATAGACCAAAATCAAAACACGGCGGTAGGGCTCGTCGCTACGCTCTGGTGCCTTGTCCGGCGAGGTATCGGCCAGCTGGATAAGCTCGTGGCTAACATCCACCAGGCGATCAGTCAGACTCAGGCGCGTGCCAAGAATATGGACTTCACTCAGGTAATGTTCGAATGCCAGCGAGGAATGTTGGCGTACGGCATCAAGCATCACATCATGCGTGACGAATGGATTGCCATCGCGGTCGCCGCCGATCCAGCTACCCACGCGCAACAGCGGTGGCAAGGTGATCTCTTTGTCGAAACGCTGCTCCAGTTGCTTTTCCAGATTAGCGTAGATTTTTGGAATCTCATTCAAGAACGTGTAGCGGTAGAATTCCAGACCGTTCTTGATCTCGTCGCGCACAGTCAGCTTAGCGGTACGCAGCATGCGTGTTTGCCACAGGATCAACACGAAGCGGCGCAGCGCATCCTCGTTGTCGGCCAGATCATCCGGTGTCATGTCCATGCGGTCGCGGTCGGTCAACAAACGCGAAATAATGAGCTGGCAATCTAGAATACTTTTGCGTTGCACTTCGGTTGGGTGCGCAGTCAGCACTGGCGAGATCACCGCGCTGTCGAGGAATGCTTGCAGCGTTTTCTTGTCGAGCTTTTTCTCTTCCATGCGCTCCAGAGCTAGCGTCAAACTACCATCTTTGGGAGCACTTCCCGCCTTGAGGTGGGCGCGATGACGGCGATTGTGATGCAAGTCTTCGGCGATATTGGAAAGCTGCGAAAAATAGCTAAAGGCGCGCACGACAGACAAGGTTTCCGCCGGGCTCAGTGCATCTAGCATTTGCTCTAGCGCTGCGCCGTCGCGTTCGTCTTGCGTCTTGCGAAAACGTACGGCAGCACGGCGCACAGTCTCAACCAAATTGAAGGTTTCTTCGCCCTCCTGTTCGCGCAAGGTGTCGCCAAGAATGCGGCCAAGCAGGCGTACATCATCGCGCAAGGGTTGGTCTTTGCTGGAAATATCGGTCGTGGCAGAGAATAGATTCATTGCATTCATCTCGTTGTGGCGGCGCAAAAGCGCGGCGCTCCTGTTAGAATGCGCCGCGCATCGTTTTCAACTTCATCAAGTTTTCAGGAATCGTTAATATGAGTCAGGCATCCCTCACTCCTCCATCCCGTTTAGTCATTGCATCTCGCGAAAGCGCGTTAGCTATGTGGCAAGCCGAACATATACGGGACAGGCTGCGCGCATTATATCCGCAAACCGAGGTCAGCATTCTCGGTATGACCACCCAAGGCGACCAAATTCTGAATGTCAGCCTCTCCAAGATTGGTGGCAAGGGGCTGTTCGTTAAAGAACTGGAAACGGCGCTAGAGAATGGTAGCGCCGACATCGCAGTGCATTCGCTCAAAGATGTGCCCATGCATTTGCCGGAAGGCTTTGTGCTGGCGTGTATCGGTGAGCGCGAAGATCCGCGCGATGCGTTTGTCTCCAACAATTTCGACAATCTTGCTGCATTACCGCCCGGTAGCGTGGTTGGCACGTCCAGCCTGCGCCGCGAAAGCCAGTTACGCGCACGTTTCCCGCACCTCAAAATCGAACCTTTGCGCGGCAATGTGCAGACCCGTTTGCGCAAACTGGATGAAGGCCAATATGCTGCCATCATTCTGGCGGCGGCTGGCTTGAAGCGTCTGGGTTTGGGCGATCGTATTCGTGCCGTAATCAGTAGCGACGACAGCTTGCCCGCTGTGGGACAAGGAGCGCTGGGAATCGAAACACGCGCCGGACGTCCTGATCTAGAAGCCTTGCTTGCGCCATTGCATCACGCACCAACCGCAGCCTGCGTGCTGGCGGAGCGCGCGATGAGTCGTGCATTGGCAGGAAGTTGCCAAGTGCCTTTGGGCGGCTTTGCCGAAGTGCAAGGAGACAAGTTGCGGATGCGCGGTTTTGTGGCAACGCCGGACGGCACCCGTCTGTTGCGTGCCGAATTCATTGGCGACCCATCTGCGCCGGAAGCCTTGGGCAACCAAGTTGCCGATGCATTGCTGGCGCAAGGGGCGGGTGAAATTCTTTCCGCGCTGAATGGCTGAAACCGCACTCGCTGGTTTACGTATCGTCGTCACGCGTCCGCGTGACCAAGCCGGGCCGCTGTCGCGCCAGATCGAGGCGCACGGCGGCACCGCACTAACATTTCCCCTGTTGGATATTGCCCCTGTACCGCAGAGCGCGGCATTGCAGTTGCAACTTGAGCGTGCGGTGCGTGCCGATCTATTGATCTTCATCAGCCCAAACGCGGTCAATTACGGCTTGGCGTTACTTAAAATGCCGCCCCCCAGTTGCCGCATTGCCGCAGTAGGGCAAGGGAGTGCCCGCATCTTGCGCGAGCATGGCATCACCGAAATGCTCGTGCCGAGTGACCGTTTTGATAGTGAAGGCTTGTTAGCCTTACCCGCGTTACAGCAAGTGGCGGGTTGGAAAATCACCATCTTTCGCGGAGACGGTGGACGCGAATTGCTGGGCGACACCTTGCGCGAACGCGGTGCCGTGGTCGAATATCTGGGATGTTATTTACGCAGCCCCGTGGCACTGGATACGCTTGCATTACAAGCCGCCCAGCCAGATGCATTAACGGTGAGCAGCAGCGAAGCCGTGGATCATATGAGCGATGCACTGGCTGAGTTTCCCGCTTTACGGGCATTGCCCGTGTTTGCGCCGCACCCGCGTATTGCCGCCCGTGCGCGTGAGCGCGGCTGCGGGCAAGTGATCGAAACAGCAACAGGAGATGACGGCTTGCTGCGCGGTTTGGTAGCATGGGCGGCCTTAAGGAAAAAACATGACTGAATCAGCACAACAACCCGAACCAACTCCTACCCCCGTATCCGGTAAGTTATCGGTAACGGACATCATCATGCGCGCCAGCTTGACGCAGCTGACACTGGCCGTGCTGGTCGTAGTCTTTGTCTGGCAATGGCTGGATGCACACCAGCAAATCGCCGCGATGCGCAGCCAGCTGGCCGAAAAAATTGCCGAAATGGACGGCACCGCAAAAGCCAATCAAAAAGTGCTGGAGCAAACACAAGAGACCGTGCGCGAAGAGCAGCGCCGTCTGGCTACGATGGAAGCCGCGTATGCCGAAACACAAAGCCAGCGCGCCGCGCTCGAAGCGTTGTACAACGATCTGTCGATCAGCCGCGATGAAACCGCGCTGGCCGAAGTCGAGCAAATGCTACTCATCGCCGGGCAGCAACTGCAACTCTCCGCCAACGTGAAAGCAGCGCTGATCGCTATGCAAAGTGCTGATGCGCGTTTACAGCGCATGGATCGTCCCGCGTTCAACGGCCTGCGCAAAGCCATCGCACAAGATATGGACAAGCTGCGCGCCTTGCCCAGCGTCGATATGATCGGCCTCGGTATTCAGCTCGACAACCTGTTTGCCTCGGTAAACGAGCTGCCGCTGGTTTACCAAGCACATGCCAAAGCCAACACCGCTTCCGCACCCGTACCGCTGAATGACTCCACTTGGCAGCGTCTGTTGCGCGAGATATGGCAGGAAGCCCGCCAGCTGGTACGCATCGAAAATATCGGCAAAGCCGAAATGCCGCTGCTGTCGCCATCGCAAGAATTCTTTCTGCGTGAAAATCTCAAATTGAAACTATCGTCGGCCCGCTTGGCGTTGCTGGCGCATGATGAAGGTAACTACAGCCGCGAGCTAAAAGCCGCTGAGCAATGGATGACTCGCTACTTCGACGTGAAATCTGCTGCGGGTGCCCAGATGCAATCCGGCTTGCGCGCACTCTCTGCGACCAGCATTCGCATCGAGCTGCCTGATGTCAGCGGCAGCTTGCAAGCAGTGCGCAACTACCGCCTGTCGCAAGAGAAAGGCGCACGATGAAATACCTGCTGTGGTTGCTGCTGCTGTTCGCGGCTGCGGTCGCTATCGTGATTTCCTCACACAACCCCGGTTACGTGCTGTTCGTTTACCCGCCTTACCGCATCGAACTGTCGTTGACCCTATTCCTGATACTCATTGTATTGGGCAGCGTGCTGGCTTACTTGCTGGGACGCTTGATCGTAGTGGCGACGCAACTGCCGGATTATGTGCGACGTTTCCGTATAGAGCGCGCACAAGCCCGCGCGCAAAAGCTGTTGGACGAATCGCTCAACTTGTTTTTTGAAGGGCGCTATGCCGCAGCCGAGCAAGTCTCGCGCCGCGCCATCGAAACTGGAGAAGCCTCCGCATTGCACCCCATCATCGCCGCGCGTGCCGCGCATGAGCTGGGCGAATTCGAAAAGCGCGATGCCTATCTATCCTCCACCGAAAGTCAGTCCGTGGGCGAATCTACCATGCGTCTGATGGCGAAAAGCAAATTCATGCTCGACCAGCGCGACCCGCGTGCCGCTTTGCACGCGCTACAAGAGCTGCGCGCCAACGGTGTAAAAGGCCACGTTGGCGCAATCTCGCTTGAACTTAAGGCGCAACAACAAGCGGGTAACTGGGATGCCGTGCTGACACTGCTCGACCAACTGGAACAGCGTCGCGCGATTGATGTCACCGTGGCGGCGCAACTGCGCCAGCAATCTTGGCTGGAAAAACTGCGCCAGCAAGAAAGCTTGGAATCCATACAAAACTGCTTGAAAGCCATGCCAGCAGAAATCAAACGCCGCAGCAAAGTCACCGCACTGGCGGCGCGCACATTGATTCAGCACGGCGGCTGTGAACTGGCGCAGCAACTACTTACCGACAGCCTGAATGCGCAATGGGATAGCGAACTAGTTGCTATTTACGGCGACTGCCACTTCGCGGGCGATGCGGGGCAGGGCATGCTGGTGCGTATCGAACAAGCGGAAAAATGGCTTAACCAACACCGCGACGATGCTGGTTTACTACTGGCGCTGGGCAAACTTTGTCTGCACCAAAAATTGTGGGGCAAGGCACAAAGTTATCTGGATGCCAGCCTGAGTATTACTCCCAGCCGTGACGGATACACAGCACTGGGGCAACTGGCAGAAAAGCTAGGCAATCCGGACGAAAGCGTGCGCTATTTCCAGCGCGCGATGGACCTAGCTCGGCCACAAAACTGATGCGGAACACCTGACGTGTCCGGCATCGCCAAACGACTGCTCTTTCCGGTGCGGCAGGCAGCGCATTCGATGTGGACACTGCAAAACCGTGAACGCCTGCGGCTGCGTGATGAAATGTCGGAAACCCAGCGACTCGTGCCCCTGCTGATGAAGCAGCGCAACGGCGCAAAATGGACCGACGAAGACAAACGCGAACTGCGCCATCACCTCAACCATCTGGTCGAACTCGCCCCCTATCTTTTGCTATTTGTCGCGCCCGGAGGCTTCTTCGTGTTGCCGGTGTTGGCATGGTGGCTGGACAGACGCAGGGGAAAACGTGAATAAGGAGCTGGCAATGAAACGATGGGCCTATCTTGCCGTACCGTTATTGGCACTGGGTTTACTCGCCAGCAGCAATGCCGCAACCATCTACAAATGCAAAAACCAAGAAGGCAAACTGGTCTATCAAGAAACCCCCTGCGCTAAACAGCAAGAATCCGTTTCATCCTGGGCCGCCAAACAAGAGGCCGCCCCCGGCGAAGCGACTGCCCAAGTCGTCGAAGGCGTACTCGTCATTCCGCAACACCCCGGCGGCCACTACTTCGTACCCGGCTCCGTCAACGGCAAAGCCCTGACATTCGTCGTCGACACCGGCGCATCGGCTGTCGTCTTACCGCGCTCATTTGCCATGTCTGCCGGAATCTATTGCCGCGAAAAAATACTAATGAACACCGTAAACGGCACCGCCAGCGGCTGCGTCAGCGTCGCACCAAAACTGAAATTCGGCCCCTTCACACTCACCGACGTACCCGTGATGATCGCCCCGCAACTCAACCAACCACTACTGGGAATGAACCTGCTACAACAATTCAAAATCCAGCAGGAAAACGGCGTGTTATGGGTATCGCGGATGCGGTGAAGAAACGACTCGCTCGCAAAGACTATTGATTCGGCAGCAATGCGCTGCGCTCATCGTACCGCTTGCGCGGCATCGCTACTGCGGAGCAAGCCTGTCCGCAATCGCGAGAGCGCGTTTGGCACCATTCTCGCTAAACATCCCCTTTGTAACCTTGCTGAGGATATCTGCTGCCATTGCTTTATTAGCCACATCACTAAGATTGCGAGCCATTTTTACCAGCGATTGCAGGCTATCCATTAGCGCCTTCTGCTTCTCAGCGTCTGGCCCTGAAACTTTACTGGTCTGGGCGGGGGGTGTCGAATCAATCATCATGGACGAGGCGATAGCAACCACCTCGACCGAGGCTTCGAGGCTATCCAAATACTCCGCCTCGTAAGCTCGTGGATCATTTTTGAAAGCTTCGGCATATCGAGCAGATAAAGGCTGCAAAAGCTTGGGCACCTCAGGCACGTGCTCACTGCGCTTCATAAACGCCAAATACAAGCCCAGCACCGTTTTAACTCGCTTCGGGTCGAGCACAGATTGAAGAAGCGCCCCTTTTTCACCATCGGCATATCTAATGACCGGACTAGGATTGCGCGCCTGATGACTCTCATGAAGATAAAAATCTGCCACGTAATCGAAATAGACATCCGCTGCTTGAGCCGGATGGCTGACAAAAAACAGAAAGGCAAAAAGGAAGTTGCGTATAAAACGATAAGTCATTGTTTGATAGCTCCGCAGTGGGTGGAAAGAAGGTTTAAGGTAAGCGTGAAGTGGTGCGTGTTTTTGCGCCGCCGCCCTCGACTGAAAGGTGCAATGCGCTTTGCTTATTGCACGCAGACTAGCTAAGGTGTGGAGGGTGTAAGAATTTTTGTGTAAACGGTCATTTGGCAGGAAACTGCCGCCACTTTGAAAGGAGTCGCAATGACCGCAGCAAAAGCACTACCCGCAGATTTAATCGACAGCCTGCTGTCTGGCTATA
>JAQUAI010000002.1 GCA_028687335.1 Gallionella sp. | reverse complement strand
CACCGGCTTACCAGCACGCGCAATCACAATCTCCTCTCCCGCTTCCGCCTGCTCGACGATGCGCGAGAACTGGGTCTTGGCTTCATGGATATTGACGGTTTGCATGTGACACCTCGATTGGACTAAGCGGACTAAGTGGACTAATGTTAGTCCATGTCGAACGACCCGGCAAGCTAAAGGGGTGTCAGTATGGGAAAACTATTGCGATGCCGTTTAGCTCCAGAAAGTTATTTCGAGCCTAGCCCATTTAACTCGCGATTTAGTGCGGGATGAACAATGCAGGACTCACACCAAAAAACTTACCGAGCTTGCCCGCCAAGGCCGCGCTGATCTTGCGTTTGCCCGACAAGATGGCGGACAGATTACTCTGCGGCACGACCTCGGATAACGCATCCTGCTTCATACCGCGCGCCTCCATCAAGAATCGCAGAGCATCTTTAGGTTCAGCTGGCTCAATCGCGTGGTGTGCCTGCTCATACTTGGCAACCATATCACTCACCAGATCCAACAAGCTAGACAAGGGATGGTCTTCATCATCGCCCGTTTCATCCAACAGAGAATTCATCAAGGCGACCATTCGCACATAACTTTTTTCGTCATTGATAGGACGCAGATGCGCCATCGTGTCGAACTTCTGCCATGAAGATTGAATGGCTTTAATATCAAATTGAGTTTGTGCAGTACGCATGATCAACCTTTGCCTTTCCGATAGAGCTTGTTCCAGTCATCGTATTCCCGATGCGTCATCACCTTATGCACAAATACCTTCTTGAACCGATACCTGACGATGACAACCAATCGGTAGTTGTTCCCGCCCACATCAAAGATCGTATAAGGCGGCACGTAGTCGGCAGAATTGAACATTGACCGCACATGATTGAAATCACTGAACTCAGCATGCTCAACCACTGAATGCCACTCACGCAATACACCCTCAGCCTCGGGATGCTTCTGCCAAAACTCGCGCAGCATTTTGATGGAGATGATGTGCATGGCTAGATTATATCGGATTGATATAAACAATCAAGAAAGGTGTTGAGATATGCCTGACCGAGAAAGCTATTGCGATACTGACCCGTTAAATTGCTGAAAGAATTTATGGCGTGCATCGGGACGATTACTGCTTCAGTGTCAAATGCACGACCAACTCTGAGTATTGACTCAGTACACCATCGCTGGTGAGCAAATAAGCTGGTAACGATTGCGCTTGCGCAATCAGCAATCGATCAAACGGGTCACGGTGATGCCAAGGTAAATTCACCAATGGATAGCAATCTTCCCCTTTCACTGTCAATTCTGCGAACCCAGTATCTAGCGCAAGGCGGTGAATATCCTCCGGTGAAAAATCAAAATCCGCACGATTCAAAGATCGCTTGATTGCGATTTCCCAAATACTGGCTGAACTGAAATAGACCGTGTTGGATGAATCAGACACCCCTGCAACCACCTCATTCGGCAAACGCTCGGGAGCAAGCAATGTTGCCAGCAACACATTTGTATCCAGCAAGTACACGTGCCCTGCCATTATTTGCCCTGCTCGAACATGCTGGTTATTTCACCCGCATGCAAATTGTCGAAGTCGGCGGGGAAAGTGAATTGCTTCTTGCCCAAGCCTAGCTTACGAGATTGGGGGGCGGCAGAAACCAGAGACACCAAACGCGCCACCGGCTTACCAGCACGCGCAATCACAATCTCCTCTCCCGCTTCCGCCTGCTCGACGATGCGCGAGAACTGGGTCTTGGCTTCATGGATATTGACGGTTTGCATGTGACACCTCGATTGGACTAAGTGGACTAATGTTAGTCCATGTCGAACGATCCGGCAAGCTAAGGGGGGCAGCATAGGAAAAGCTATGCTCAGCCTGACCCTTTTAACTCCTGAATCATTTTTTGACTATCGATGCAGGAGCGCTTCGTGTGCCCTCAATGGCTTTTACGATAGCGGCTCGCTCTTCGCGTTGATCTGCTCTCAGATTGCGAATCTCGCTTTGAAATGCTTTGATCTGTTTTTCGGTATTTTCATCTGATTTTTTGGCATCAACATAACTTTGATATGAAAAAATTGCCGAAATAACCAAACCAATGGCCGAAACAACTAAGCTACCCGCACCTATCTTGATTGCAACTGATGTCTGCTTTTCAGTTGTTTGTGAATTAACAATATAGTCTTCCTGCATACGCAACGCAGTGTCATTCATGCTGCTTATAAGTGATGCGGCCTGCGCAAGCTTCTTGTTAGTTTCATGAATTGGGTTTTCCGGAATAAACGGGATTTGTAAGTCAGGCTGTTGGTAATTTGGAAGCTCATGTTGCGGATTAGCGAATCTTGTCATTTCTCGGCGCATTGCTTCTTCTTTTTCTATGGAGGAAAGCGCTTTTGAAACCATGTCCATACGATCTAACTTATCTTTCGCAGTGATATACGCTTGGGCTTGTGAATATTCACTAAAAGAGTTTTTTAGCTGATCTGAAAGTTTGCTATTTAGCTGAATCGCATCCATCGTAGCTTTTGAAAAGATTGCCCCATTAGCTGATTTGATTAACTTCTCTCGGCTTACTTTCTGTTCGACAGCATAATGAACAATAGCGCGAATGAAAAAGTTGCAAGCCGATTCATTCTCGGTTCTGACAATGGAATTGCCTTGGTAAGTTTTTAGAAGGTATTTATATTCCTGCACCAGCTTGTCCGCGAATTCTTCCAGCTCACTTTCTGACACCAAATTTATTTCTTCAGGCGTAAAACCAACACCTTCACTGTTGTCAGTTGTATTGGCGCTATTTTCGATATTTCGCACTGCCATTTCCCCAAACAGCCAACGCACAACCTCTCTGTGTTCGGTGACAGTGGACGACAATTTATTAGCTTGTGAGATAAGGTCAGACCTTAGGACAAGACAATGAACAGTGCCTAGCGATTTGAATTCCAAATCAAACTCATTCATGCGTGCAATGTCGCGAATATCGATCATATGACCAACACCTTAGGATTATTGGCAACGGGTTCGCACATCACCACGGAATCACCACCCCATCATTACCAATGAATTTTCCCGTATCCGCCGGGGTGAGGCCGCCAATCACTTTGCGCATGTCGCCCACACTTTGCTCGACCGAGATCATGGCATTAGGCCCACCCATGTCGGTCTTGACCCAGCCGGGGTTGAAGGCGACGGCGGTGATGCCTTTTTCTTTCAGGTCCACGGCTAGGCTTTTGACGACCATGTTGGCTGCCGCTTTGCTGCTGCGATATAGGTAGCTACCGCCGCTGCCGTTATCGTCGATGCTGCCCATCTGGCTGGTGATAGTGACGATGAGTTTGAGTTTGCTGCGCGTGATCTGTGTGACGAACGCTTCGACCATCTTGAGCGGGGCCATGGTGTTGATGTTGAATGCGGCCATCCATTCGGCATAGTCGGTATGACCAAAGCCGCGTTTGTCCGCAGCCGGATAGACGCCCGCATTGTTGATGAGTAGGTCTATCGATTCATCGGCCAGCGTGCGCGCCAGTTGCTCGATCTGCGCATGGTCGGTGACGGTTAGGGCATGGAGATGGATGAGGTCGGGGTAACGCGCTGCCAATTTGTTAAGCGCATCCGCTTTGCCGGGTTCGCGGCAACACGCCAATATGCGCCAGCCAGCGACCGCATATTGATTGCAGAATTCCAAGCCGATGCCGCGATTGGCGCCGGTTATCAGCAGTGTTTTCATGGGGAGTCTCGCGTGTCCGAATACATTGACCAGCATCCTAGCCCGCACCATCCTCTGTAACAAGCAGAAAAAGAGCTTAAGGAAGCACTGATTAATTCGTCTTTGCGAGGAGCGCAGCGACGTGGCAAACCAGAATTTTATTTAAGATCAATAAACTGGATTGCCACGCTGCGCTCGCAATGACGGACTTGGTGAATAAATCAGTATCTCCCTAACTATTTTCTCAAAAATAGTTAGGCCAGATGCCAACAGCAGGTAGCGTCAACGCCACCTCAATTGAACGAAAACTCAGCCCAAACGGTTGTCGGCCGGATGGTAGTGCGGGTCTTCCAGCACGTTCACTTCGATCATGCCGCGCGCCTTGTCGAGCAACTCCAGACAATCCGGACTCAGATGGCGCAGGTGCAACTTCTTGCCGAGCTGAGTGTAGCGATCAGCCAACTGGTCGATGGCCTCCAGACCGGAATGATCCTTGACCCGCGCGTTCCTGAAATCGATCACCACTTCTTGCGGATCGTCCTTCGGTGTGAACAGGTTGAGGAAGCTCTGCGACGAGGCGAAGAACAGTGAGCCGTGCAGGTCGTACACCTTCCAGCCGTGTTCCTCGGTGGTGACACGCACCTCCATGCTCTTGGCGTGTTCCCAGGCGAAGGCCAGCGCCGAGATGATGATGCCGACGATGACCGCGATGGCGAGGTCGGTGAGTACAGTCACCACGGCGACCGTGATACCGACCACGATGTCGGTGCGCGGCACTTTGCCGAACAGGTTGAAGCTGCCCCACTCGAAGGTCTTTTCCGACACCACGAACATCAGGCCGATCAGCGCAGCGAGCGGGATCATCTCGATCCATTCCGATGCGAACAGAATGAAGCTCAGCAGGAATAGCGCGGCGGTGATGCCGGACAGGTTCTTCACCGCGCCGTTGGTAACGTTGATCATGCTCTGGCCGATCATCGCGCAGCCACCCATGCCGCCGAAGAAACCGGTGACCACGTTGGCCACACCCTGCCCGATACTGGCGCGGTTCGGCTTGCCGCGCGTGTCGGTCATGGTGTCGATCAGGTTCAGCGTCAGCAGCGATTCGATCAGGCCGATGGCGGCGAGGATCACGCTGTAGGGGAAAATGATTTGCAGCGTCTCCCAATTCAGCGGAACCTCTGGCAGGCGGAATGTCGGCAGGCCGCCCGCGATGGAGGCCATGTCACCCACGGTCTTGGTGTCGATGCTGGCGAAGATCACCAGCGCGGAGGTGGCGACGATGGCGGCCAGCGTGGACGGCAACACTTTGGTGAAGCGCGGCAGGATATAGATGATGGCCATGGTCAGCGCGATCAGGCCCAGCATGGTGTAGAGCGGCGCGCCTTGCATCCAGTTGCCGTCGGGCGTTTTGAAGTGGCTCATCTGCGCGAGGAAGATGACGATGGCCAAGCCGTTGACGAAGCCCAGCATCACGGGATGCGGCACCATGCGGATGAACTTGCCGAGCTTGGCCAGCCCGAAGCCAATCTGCAACACGCCCATCAGCACAACAGTGGCGAACAGATATTCCACGCCGTGCGTCACCACCAGCGCCACCATCACCATCACCACCGCCAGCGCACCAGTCGCGCCCGAGATCATGCCGGGGCGGCCACCGATCAACGAAGTGATGAGGCCGACCATGAAGGCAGCATACAGGCCGACCAGCGGATGCACCTGCGCCACCAGCGCGAAGGCGATGGCTTCGGGCACGAGAGCGAGCGCGACGGTGAGGCCAGAAAGGAGGTTGGTTTTTGCTTCATGAAAATTCTTGATATCCATTGTGTTTCTCCAAAAAAATATCGTGCGGATTACCCACATCCAAACCTATGTGTTGAGTCGAATAAGTAGCAGGGGGAGCGACATCGAAACTAGCGGGACGAACTTAACCTTGTTGCAATTATAACTTCTCACCCCATTTTTCAAGGCAAAATACGGCATCGCCCCCGTTATAAAAACACCCAAAATCAGTTCAGATGAATACCAAACCACACAGCTTAAAAAATTTCGATCAGGATGCCGCACGCTGGGATGAGCATCCCGGTAAAGTGAAAATGGCCAGTGATGCGGCGGCGGCAATCATGCGTGAAGTACACCTCACAGCGGGCATGGATGTCATGGATTTCGGTTGCGGCACCGGTTTGCTCGGGCTGCAATTGCTGCCGCTGGTGAAGTCGGTCACTGGGGTAGATAGCTCACAGGGCATGCTCGCGGTGTTGCAAAATAAAATCGAGGTGCAGGGTTTGAGTAATGTGCAGACTCAATTTCTCGACATCGCGCGCGGGGAAAGTCCGAGCGGCATGTATCACCTCATCGTCAGCAGCATGACGCTGCATCACGTGCCGGATACGGCGGCGTTGTTCAAAGAGTGGTTTGCGTTATTGCATCCCGGTGGCCAACTTGCGTTTGCCGATTTGGATGCCGAGGACGGTACGTTTCACAGCAATAATGCTGGGGTGTTCCATTTCGGTTTTGATCGACTTCAGTTAACGCAACTTTTGCATCAGGCGGGATTCACCGATGTCCACGCCACAACGGCATCCAGTATCAGCAAAGTGGCCGAGGGCGGCACACCACGGGAGTACCCGATATTTTTAATCACAGCAACACGAGCACATTAACCACTAAGGACGCGTAATGAATCCGCAAAAGAAATTTCATCTGGTGTTTTCCATCATCATGGCTGCAATGATGGTGTTTATCATGACCTTTGTTATCACGCTAACCAATGTCGGCTGGGTACCAAACTTTATTTCACTATGGCTGCACGCATTCAGCGTTGCTTATGTGGTCGCCGTGCCAATCATCTTTTTTCTGGCTCCCGTCGCGCGCAAGTTAACTGGGCGCATGCTCGGTGTAACGGCATAACTTTGGGCTAGGGCGCAGGCGTAGAAATATCAGCACTGCCTGCTTTCCCCAATGCGCGCCCATACAGTCGCTGCATTGCCCCCATCGGATAAATCATCACCAGCACCGCCGTCAAAGTGATACTAACTAGCACCACCATGTAAGTCGTATCGCGAATCACTTCACCACCGACCACTCCATATTGCAGTGGCAAGGCAGCCAGCACCGCCGCCGCCAGCCCCTTGGGTGCGAGCATGGAGGTGATCGCCGCATCGCGCAGGCTGTAAACCTCAGCATGAAACACCCAACGGGTGAGCGCGATGCGCATGGCATATACGAGCAGTACCATCGCCATGGCAACCAGTGCCAGTTCGGCTGCGCCGAAATGAATCGAGATACCGAGATAAACAAAGAAGTAGGTTTTCAGCAGAAACACGGCTTCACGGTAAAACCCTAAGTCCATCTCGTTCAGCGGCACGATATTGCGGTCAATACTGGGAATGCGATGCAAACCGAATTTTTCAAAATTGGTTAGCGTGATGCCCAATGCAAGCGCCGCAATTGCACCGGAAAAGCCGAGGAACTCGGTTGCGCCGTACACAATGAAAACGTAGGCCAGCGTGGACGAGATGGTGTTGGGAAAATCGCGCACCTTGCCCAATACCAGCAGCCAGCCAATGCCACCCACCACGCCAATTACCGCAGCAAAGATCAGCGCCGACAACACGCCGCCGATCAAACGTCCCGGCTCGACCCCGCCTTGCGTGTAAACCTGCAACAAAGCAAACACGCCAACGA
Organism: Gallionella sp.; assembly: GCA_028687335.1. GTDB lineage: Bacteria > Pseudomonadota > Gammaproteobacteria > Burkholderiales > Gallionellaceae > Gallionella. The sequence continues at coordinate 194,255 of JAQUAI010000002.1, read as the reverse complement.
TGCATAACACATCGGTCAAAGCCGACTCCAGCACCAACACAGTGGCCGGTTTTTCCGACAATTGCAGCGCGCTGACCATGGGAATCACGACAGCAGAAGAGGTGCCGCCGAGAATCACGCCCAGCAAGATCGATGGCAGGAGCTCCAGCTCCAGCACCGTAAATCCAATGGCTCCAACGATGAGCGCGGTCAAAGCGAAACACAGTGTAGAAAGCAGACCTGTCGTGCCCAGCGATTTGCCCAGCGTAGTGATATTCAGCGAAGTGCCGCTCTCGAACAGAATCACTACCAACGCGATGGTGGCAATGAGCGAGCCGATCTTGCCGAAATCGTCCGGCGTGACGATACCTAGGACGGGGCCGATCACGATGCCAACCAGCATCAGTACGAGCACATCGGGAATATTGGTCTTGCGAAATTGCAACGACAAGAAGTGTGCGAAGAACACCATCAGGCCGATGACGAGAATTGTTGTGGACATTGCGATTTCTCCCTTACATCAGGCGGCGGATTATACATGCCGAATTTTTCCGAGATCCCGCTGCGCTACGCGCTATTTTTCAGGTGTTACAATCGGTCACTCCCAAGTGGCGTTCACGCGTCAACAATAAGAAATATGACACTAGGAGAAATAATATGACCCCAAAGCTACGCGTCGGCTTGGTCGGCTACGGTAAAGCAGGCAGTGCAGTTGCCAATGTATTGAGCACCGACCCGCGTTTTGATCTGCGTTGGATCGCGCGCCGCAGCACACCTGAATCACAAACCCATCCTGCAACGAATATTCCCATCATCGGTATTGATCAGCATCCGTTTGCTGATCTGCTGGAACAACAACCGGTCGATGCGCTGGTGGACTTCTCATCTCCCGCCAGCATCCGCGCCTACGGCAGCGAAGTCAGCCGTCGCGGCATCATGCTAGTCAGCGCGATCTCCGCCTATACGGAAGATGACCTCGCTTACGCCCGTACACTGGGAGAACACACCCGCGTGCTGTGCTCCCCCAACATCACGCTAGGCATCAACTTTTTGATCGTCGCCGCCAAACTGTTGCGCAAGATCGCGCCGTTCGCGGATGTGGAGATCGTCGAACAGCACTTCAAAGAAAAACCCGAGGTATCCGGCACCGCACGTAAGATCGCTGAGACGCTGGAAGTTAGCGGAGAAAATATCACCTCGCTAAGGCTGGGTGGCATCGTCGGCCATCACGAGGTGATCTTTGGCTTCCCGCATCAGACCGTACGCCTCACACACGACTCGATACGCCGCGAAGCCTTCGGCACAGGTGCAGCCTTCGCTCTGACCGAACTCGCGAATTGCAAAAATGGTTTTTATACTTTCGACGATTTGTTACTACGCCTGATGCGAGTTGAGTTGATGAGCGGCAATTGATTCAGCGAACACCGCAATAGTTATCGCTCCACCGAGTCAGTTACCCAAATTCGAATCGAAAAAACTGCGTCCCATCTGACACGCTAGACCAAAGCAACATTCATGTAAGTAACCAGCGGGAGCTGAATATGAATATAGATAGCATTCTCGACCATCTTCACCTTTCCAAAGACTTGCTGCATATCGTCGTCATCTTGACGCTCGCTTGGTTTCTCTTGGCGTTGAGCCGCAAGCTAATTCGCCTCTTCCGCGATTACATGAATACGCGCGCCGACAGTGCCGAGGAAATACGCCGTATCGAAACATTGGCACGCGTCATCCGCTATGTCTCCACGGTGGTCATCTCGCTCGTTGCAGGCATGTTGGCTTTGAGCGAGCTGGGCATTTCAATTGCACCTATTTTGGGGGCTGCGGGTGTAGTCGGTTTGGCGGTCGGCTTTGGTGCGCAAAGTTTGATCAAAGATTACTTCAATGGTTTTTTTCTGCTGCTGGAGAATCAAATTCGCCAAGGCGATGTGGTGGAGGTGTGCGGAAAAACCGGCACGGTAGAAGACATCACGCTGCGCTATGTGTGCCTACGCGACATTGAAGGCAGCGTGCACTACATTCCCAACGGACAAATTTTGCTGGTTACCAACAAATCGCGCGACTACGCCTATGCGCTGATCGATGTCAGTGTCGCCTACCGTGAAAATATCGACGAGGTGTATACCATCATTAAAAAGGTCGGAAGCGCGATGCGCGCCGATGTTGTAATTGGCGCAAAGATACTTGAGGATATTGAAGTACAAGGCGTGCAGGACTGGGGCGATTCTGCCGTTATCGTGCGCTGCCGTTTCAAAACCATTGCACTGGAGCAATGGGATGTGCGCCGCACTTTTTTGGGCCAACTCAAACAAGCATTCGATGCACAAGGAATCGAGATCCCTTATCCCCATTTAACGATCTATGCTGGACAGGACAAACAGGGCTTAGCTCCTGCCTTTCGCATAGAAGATAACCGAGAGCCCCTTCAATCATGAGTGCGCCAGATAAGAATAGTTCGACTAAAGGTGTCATCTACGCGCCATGGGAGCGCGCTTTTGACCGCATATTGACTCCGTTCGAGCTATTCATCCACCGCGAAACCACCAGCGGCTTGTTGCTGATGGGTACCGCCATCCTCGCTCTGATACTTGCCAACAGTTTCATGGCGGATGCCTACCATCATCTGTTGCACATACCCGTCGCTGTCGGTATCGGCAGTTGGTCGTTGAGCATGAGTCTGCACCACTGGGTGAACGATGGTTTGATGGCGCTGTTCTTCTTTGTGGTGGGCATGGAGTTGAAACGGGAGATGTTGGTCGGCGAGCTGGCTGACATTCGCCAAGCGGCTTTACCCATCATCGCCGCCATCGGCGGCATGGCGGCCCCCGCGCTGATCTATCTACTCTTGAATCATAACGGCGATGCGATGCTCGGTTGGGGGATACCGATGGCGACCGATATCGCCTTCGCCGTAGGCGCTTTGGTATTGCTGGCTAGACGCGTACCCAAGGCCTTGATCACTTTCCTCGTGGCGCTGGCGATCGCCGACGATCTCGGTGCAGTCCTAGTGATCGCGGTGTTCTACACTCAGCAATTGTCGCTAGGCTGGCTATCGATCTCAGCGTTGCTGGTGTTGGCGTTGGTCGGCTTGAACTTCGCTGGTGTACGCAAAGTGTTGCCCTATTTCTGTATCGCGGTTCTGCTTTGGTATGCCTTGCTGCAATCGGGTGTGCATTCGACGCTGGCAGGTGTGCTCGGCGCTTTTACTGTTCCAGCCCGCCCGCGTTATGACCCGCGCCAGTTCAGCAGCCGCATGAAAGAGTTGCTCGGGCAATACGATGAGAGCTTGCAGAAGGATGCCAACATCCTCACCAACGAGCGCCTTTATTCGGTGGTGCAAACCATGGGCAACGGTTTACAAGGTGTGCAGACCCCGATGCAAAGATTAGAACATGGATGGCACTTACCGGTAGCCTTCATCGTGATCCCGATCTTCGCTTTGTTCAATGCCGGTATCCCGCTGCAATTAGGTACGCTCGATACGACGTTGAGCCATCCCGTATTCTTAGGCGTGCTACTCGGTTTGCTGCTCGGCAAGTTCATCGGTATCACCGGCGCCTGCTGGATCGCACTCAAGCTGGGCGTGGGTCAGCTACCCAGCGGCACACGCTTCAGCCAGATCGCCGCCGTATCGGTGCTGGGCGGTATCGGCTTCACCATGTCTATCTTCATTGCCGAACTCGGCTTTGCCGCGCAGGAAGAATATCTGCTGATGGCTAAGACCGGAGTGCTCGCAGCCTCTTTGCTGGCGGGGTTGCTGGGCTTCGCATGGCTGCGGTGGCTGGGACGTGATCATGAGTGACGTTCACCACCAACAAGCGGATGCAGTGTTGCTCGCGCTGGCTTCCGGCGCACAAGGTCTCACACAGGCCGAAGCGCTGAAACGACTGTCTGAGCACGGGCCCAACCGACTCACGCCCACCAAACGACGCGGCCCGTTACTGCGCTTCCTGCTGCAATTCCACAATGTACTGATCTATGTGCTACTGGCCGCAGCGGCGGTCACCGCCCTGCTTGCGCACTGGGTGGATACCTCGGTGATCGTAGGCGTCGTGGTAATCAATGCCTTCGTCGGATTCATCCAAGAAGGCAAAGCAGAAAAGGCGATGGATGCTATCAGTCGTATGTTGTCGGCTGAAGCGACCGTGCTGCGTGATGGCAAGCGTGGTTTGATCGCGGCAGAGACTCTCGTCCCCGGCGACATCGTGCTACTGCAATCGGGCGACAAAGTGCCTGCCGACTTGCGCTTGCTGCACACAAAGAACCTGCGCATCGAAGAAGCCTCACTCACTGGCGAATCGGCTGCGGTGGAAAAAAGCATCGCGCCAGTCGATGCACGAGCGGCATTGGGAGACCGTAACTGCATGGCCTATTCCGGCACGCTAGTGGTGTATGGCCAAGGCAGCGGCGTGGTCGTCGCGACTGCCGACAACACCGAGATCGGACGCATCAGCGCAATGCTGGAAGAAGTGCAGACACTCACCACACCGCTATTGCGTCAGATGGAAACGTTTGGTCGTTGGCTGACAATCGCCATCACTGGTTTGGCCGTGCTTACTTTCCTGTTCGGCTGGCTGGTGCATCACTTCGATCTCGGTGCCATGTTCCTCGCTGCGGTAAGTATGGCGGTGGCAGCGATTCCCGAAGGTATGCCCGCCGTGCTAACCATCACCTTGGCGCTCGGCGTACAACGCATGGCAGGACGCAACGCCATCGTGCGCCGCCTACCCGCCGTGGAAGCGCTGGGATCGGTGACCACAATATGCACGGACAAGACCGGCACCCTCACCCGAAATGAAATGACCGTGCAGCGCGTCATCACTTCCGTCCATGCGTTCGAGGTAAGCGGCTCCGGTTATGCGCCACACGGCGGCTTCTCGCTCGCGGGCAATGAGATCGATATCGCCGACCATGAATATACGATTGATCTGCTACGCGCTGGATTGCTATGCAACGATGCACAACTGCACGCTAGCGAAATCTCGGGCCAACCCGCTGCCAATGTCACTGGCGTTTCGCCGTCTGATGGCTGGCATATCAGCGGCGACCCGACCGAAGGTGCGCTGATTCCGCTGGCTATGAAAGCGGGAATGGACGCGCAGTTTGAACGCAGTGCATTGCCTCGCACCGACCACATCCCGTTCGAATCAGAACACCGCTTTATGGCCACGCTGCATCACGACCACAGCGGGCATGCTTTTATTTTTGCCAAGGGCGCAGTGGAACAGGTGCTGGCGATGTGTCATCAACAGCGCAGCTCCGGTGAGGATGGTGCGCTAGACCTGCCGTATTGGCACCAACACATGGCTGAGACCGGCGCGCTTGGCCATCGTGTACTGGCCATCGCGATGAAAGTGGTCGATCACACGCAACGCGAACTGAGTTTCAGCGACATGGATGGCGGCTTCACGCTACTGGGTATGGTCGGCATCAGCGACCCACCCCGCGCGGAAGCCATCGCAGCGGTACGCTCATGTCGTGCGGCGGGTATCCGCGTCAAGATGATCACTGGTGACCATGCAGACACCGCGCGAGCCATCGCCGCGCAGGTTGGTATCGGCAATGGGGGTGTGCTGACCGGAAGCGACCTGGACACGCTGGATGATGCGGAACTACACAGAGTAGTCGGCACCGTAGATGTGTTCGCACGCGCCAGCCCAGAACACAAATTACGTCTGGTGACCGCCTTGCAAGCCAACGGGGAGATCGTGGCCATGACCGGCGACGGTGTAAACGACGCGCCTGCGTTGAAGCGTGCTGATATTGGCGTGGCCATGGGCATGAAGGGAACGGAGGTCGCCAGAGAAGCCGCCGAAATGGTGCTGGCCGATGATAACTTCGCCACCATCGCTCATGCGGTACGCGAGGGCCGCACCGTTTATGACAACATCAAAAAGGCCATTCTGTTCATCATGCCGACCAACGGTGGCGAGGCCGGCATCGTGCTGCTTGCGATCTTGTTCGGCATGGCATTGCCACTCACACCGGTACAGATCTTGTGGGTCAACATGGTGACCGCAGTGACGCTAGCGTTATCACTTTCATTCGAACAAGCCGAAGCGGGCGTGATGCAGCGGCCACCGCGTGCGGCTGGTGAAGCATTGCTGTCCGGGTTCATGATCTGGCGTATCGGATTTGTTTCCGCTTTGCTGAGTGCCGGTACGATCACATTGTTCTTATGGGAAAGCGCACGCGGAGCGAGCATCGAAGAATGCCGCACAGTTGCCGTAAATGCACTGGTGGTCGGCGAGATGGCCTATCTATTCAACTGTCGTTATCTGCTTGCGCCGGTACGCACATGGTCAGACTTCACCGGTAACCGCTACGTTCTGCTGAGCATCGCCATCTTGACCGTGATCCAAGCCGTATTCACCTATCTGCCATTCATGCAAACCTTGTTTGGCGTGGTCTCCATCGATGCATCGGCATGGCTACGCATCGTTGCTTTCGGCGTGCTGCTGTTCATTGCTATCGAAATAGAAAAGCGACTAGCGCGAAGTATTTTGAAACAAGCGGTCTAAGCTAAGCGCTAAGGAAACTCTGATTTATTCGGTCAAATATAGTTTGAACCCCAACCCCTCCCAACCTCCCCTTGTGCGAGCTTCCGCTTCGCGGAATGCCTGCTTACCCCACTTCAGGGGAGGAGCTGGCTCAGCTCTCCCCCTAAAGTGGGATCGCTAGACAATCTGCGTAGCTCAGGGGCGAGCTAATGAATTGTCTAAGTTCAAACACAATCTGACTGAGTCAATAAGTCCTTACTCCGACTTGGGCTTATTCCAGAACGGATGCGCATGACGACTGAGAATGAAGTCGGCGATCAGCTTGAGCCAGATGGTGATGCCCGCCATTGCGCTCCATGTTTGATAATCAAAGTACGCCATCAATACACCGACGATGACGATCACCACTATGATCCCAGCCACTAAATTAATGGCGGCAGCATAGAGTGCAAATTTGGCAGGATTCTCAGGCGGCAATCCTTTCTTTAAAGCCACTTCAGAAAAATCACGTTGCACAGCAATGCGCCACACTCGGCGCAACCAGATGAATGCCATTGGAAACAAGGCAAGAAACAAGATCCACGTCATTGCCACGCTGATATCAAAAACCATAGTCACTCCAAGAAAAAACCCCGCCGGAATGCGGCGGGGTTGATGTTACAGGTAAATCAAATTGCTTTAGTGTGCGCCATCCACTGCTTTTGCTCCGCGTGGTGTACGAACGCTTTCAACCAAGTGTTGAATGTGCTCTGGTGGCTCTTTAGTAAACTTATCGACTGTGAAAGCAACGATGAAGTTAAACAAAGCACCTACCGCACCGAATGCTTCCGGTGTGATGCCAAAGAATGGATTCGCTCCGCCGATCAAAGGCAAGAAGTCTGTACCCTTGATGAAGAAGATGCCCTTGTGTGCGAACACGTAGAACAGGGTGATGGAGAGACCCGCCAACATACCGGCAATCGCACCTTCCTTATTCATCTTCTTGCTGAAGATACCCATCATGATGGCTGGGAACAGTGAGCTGGCGGCGATACCGAACGCCAACGCCACCGTTCCTGCCGCGAAGCCGGGAGGATTCAGACCGAGATAACCTGCCACCACGATAGAGAGTGCCATGGCAACCTTACCAGCCATGAGTTCGCCCTTTTCGCTGATGTTCGGATTGAACACACCTTTCACCAAGTCATGCGAGATGGCAGATGAGATCGCCAGCAACAAGCCCGCAGCCGTGGACAACGCAGCAGCCAAACCACCGGCGGCTACCAAGGCGATCACCCAGTTAGGCAACAATGCGATTTCAGGATTAGCCAACACGATAATGTCCGGGTTAACCGTCAGCTCATTACCCTGCCAACCAGCTTGGGTAAACTTGCCATCCTTCGCGGCATCATGTTTTTTCTGTGCAGCATCAAGTGCGGTTTGTGCTTTCGCAATATCACCGTTTTCCTTTTGTGCCTTAGCTAGATCAGCCTTAGCCTGAGCCAAACCGGAATCGTTGTAATACTGGATGCGACCGTCACCGTTCTGATCCTTAAACTTCAGCAGACCAGTTTTTTCCCAGCGAGCCATCCAGTCAGGTTGTTTTGCAACTTCCAAACCGGAGTCGGCAGCATACAGATCACCATTGGTTGTCACAGCAGTGTTCACTGTTGCCAACAGGTTGTACTTCGCCATACCCGCTACAGCAGGTGCTGTGGTGTACAAAATCGCGATGAACACCAATGCCCAACCAGCAGATGAACGAGCAGCAGCTACGGTAGGAACCGTGAAGAATCTCATGATGACGTGTGGCAAACCGGCAGTACCGATCATCAGCGACAAGGTGTACACGAACATGTTCAGTGTGCTACCAGCAGTCGTTGTGGTGTATTGACCAAAGCCCAACTCAACCACGATGGTGTCCAGCTTTTGCAGCAGCGAGATGTCCTGCCCTACCAGATTGGAGCCCAGGCCCAGTTGCGGGAGTGGATTGCCAGTCAGGTGCATCGAGATAAAGATTGCGGGGACGGTGTAAGCAAAAATCAGCACGATGTACTGCGCCACCTGTGTATAGGTGATGCCCTTCATCCCGCCCATAACAGCGTACACAAACACGATGCCCATACCGACGTAAATACCGGTTTCACTGGAAACGCCGAGGAAGCGGGAGAACGCCACGCCCACACCGGTCATTTGACCAATCACGTAAGTGATGGAAGCCGTCAGCAAACACACCACCGCAACGGTGGAAGCCGTTTTGGAGTAGTAACGGTCGCCGATAAATTGCGGCACGGTGAATTTGCCGAATTTGCGCAAGTACGGAGCCAGCAACAAAGCCAACAGCACATAGCCACCGGTCCAGCCCATCAGGAACAAGCCACCGCCATAACCCATGTTGGAAATCAGACCCGCCATGGAAATGAAGGAAGCAGCAGACATCCAGTCGGCAGCCGTCGCCATACCGTTGACACGGGGGCCAACGCCGCCGCCAGCCACGTAAAACTCACTGGTGCTGCCTGCGCGCGCCCAGAAGGCGATACCGATGTAGAGCGCGAAACTCGCACCCACCACCAGATAGATAGTTGTTTGAAGATCCATGTTGTCCCCTTAGTCTTCGTGAACGTCGAATTTGCGGTCGATCTCGCCCATTTTCTTAGCGTAGATAAAAATCAACGCCACAAAAATGTACATCGATCCCTGATGGGCGAACCAGAAACCCAACGGGTATCCGCCCAAATGAATGCCATTCAGCATATCGGCAAACAAAATACCTGCGCCGAATGAAACTAGGAACCACACCACTAGGATCTTAGTCAGCAAACCCAACGTGGCCTTCCAATAGGCCTCGCCGCTTTTGTCCATTGCGTTCTCCTCTGTTTATTGATTATTTATATGACCGAACCAACACTTCCCGTGTTAATCCAGTCTGTTTTACCGGGATAGCCCGATACCCTTTTTACAGCAGGGTGGCAGAGTAAGTCAGCAAGCTTACAGTCAGCTTACGCCACTGAGCCAGCGCTGATTCCGCTCCATATCGCGTAATCCGGCGAAGTCCGCCACGTCTTTAGTGCGCGATTTAGTCTGGGCAATTTGCAGCAATTGCGCCGTTGCCAAAGCGTCCGCCAGCGCGTTGTGCCGTGCTTCGACGCGGATATTGAAATAGCCTATCCAGTCGTCCAGCACACGATAGCGATATGCCAGCGTGGGATACAGCGCAGGCATGACGTAAGCAAGGTCTAGCCAAGCATGTTTGAAATTCAGCCCCAGATATTGGCGTAGCGCGCGACGGATCATGGTTTCGTCAAATTGCACATGAAATGCCACCAACGGAGATTTGCCCACATATTCCAGAAATGCCAGCAATGCCTCGACTGGATCGATACCCTGACGTTGCACCGTGCCGGAAATGCCGTGTACCAGAATATTTTCCTTACGGCTGATTTGCCGTTGCTGCAATACCACGGAAAAACTATCGCCCAGCACAATACGACGCCCTTCCAGTGCGACTGCACCGATTGAAATCAAACTATCCGTCACCAGATTCAAACCGGTGGTTTCAACATCCACCACCACACAACGCGAATGGTCGAAATGACCTTGCCCATCGGGCGCGGGTAAAGCACTCCATGCCGCCAAGCGCGCCGCCTGTTGTTCGGTAAGGCGCGGCTTGGGGGTCAGCCATCGCTGAAGCAAACGTTTCATAGTTGGTAATCGAGCGTAAGTTTTGCCTGCACCTTGCGTGCTTGCCTGAATGCTTCTTTTAAGATGCGCCGATCAAGCTCATTTAATCGCTCGGGATCGATCAGATTATCCAAGTGATCGCACTCCCCCCCAGCCTGGGCGGCAATGACTTCATAGTGATGCCGCAAGCGCAGCATTTGAATAAATAGAAAAGCATTAATCCATGCTTCGACTTCGGCCACGGGAACGTGTAACGCCGCCGCGCTAGCGCGCAAACGCTGAATGGTGTTGGTGTGGGAACTGCCGCTGGCCAAGCCGAATATGCGCGCCGCGTCGACAAAGGGGGTAATGCCGTTCATTTTCAAGTCGAGAGTATTTCCCGCACCCACCACAAAATCGCGCACCAAGCCCAGAGGTGGACGGTTACGCAGTGAATTAGCCGCCATCTGATGTAGAAAACGCTGGTTACCACGCACATGCCGAGTTAGCCAGAGCCGCAGTTCGTCAGCCAGCACAGTCGCACCGGACAGCGCTCTGAAATCGAAGAAAATAGAAGCGTGCAACAAGGCCTCCGGTGAACCGCGATCTATCCATTTGGAGAATACTTCCTGCCACTCGTCAACCGACAGACACCATTTCGGATTGCTCGCCATGATCTCGCCATTGCACAGCGGGAATCCGCATAACGCGAGCGTTTCGTTGATACGGCGCGCAATGGGCAAAAGCTGCTGGCGCACTTGCTCTGCCGTCATCCCCTCCGGCACGGTAAAAATAATGGCGTTATCTTGGTCGGTGCTCAGCGTCTGCTCAAAGCGTCCCTCCGACCCCAGTGCGAGCCAACACAATCCGGCGTGCAACTCAGTATCCACTAGACCGCAGGACTGATATTCCAACTCCACCACACGTGCGGTAAGTAAATCGTTAAAGGTTGAAATGAATTGCGTCAGCTGTTCCGGCGCAACCCCCTGCGCCATCATGTTGTGCGCCATGCGGCGTATATCGGCAGCGCCTTGCTGCAACTGCCCGACAGTTTCGGCATGGCGAATTGCCGAGCCAACCTGACGCAAGCCGACGCGCTGCAATGCGAACAAGTCTTTTTCCGACACCAGTCCGACTAGGCATTCGTTTTCAACCACCAGCACATGTCTGAAACCGTGCTTGGCCATCATCAGTGCCGCCTCGTGCGCCATAGCTTGCGGCGGCAGTGCCGATAACTGCGTGCTCATAATGCTGATGACGGGTAGATCAATGTCGATCTGCGGAATAGCAATGCGCTCCAGCACATCATGCAACGTCAAAATACCCAAAGGATGGTTTTTTTCATCGGCGGCAACCATCGACCCAATGCGTTGTTCACGCATGATTTTCAGCACTTCGCGAATAGGCGTATCCGGCGAACAAGTGACCGGTGCGCGCCGAATCACGGCGGATAGAGGGCTAGTAAGCGACTGCTGCTCGGCGCTGGACTGAGTGTACTGCGCCTGAATCACCTGCTTGGAATGTTCCAGTAAATTGGCGATACGCCGGGTGCAAAAATCTCGGAACGGCGCGCTCTTGCCGATTAACTCACTAAAGTCTGGGGCTGCTAATTCATAACAAAAACTATCGCCGCCCGCCCGATACACACTGGCGACAGGTCGGTGAGCGAGCAAAGCTCCCAGCGGGAAACACTCTCCTTCGCCCAACTCCAGCCAAGTATCCGCATCCGATGCCTTGGCCACGCTCTGCTCGCCGTGTACCACGCCCTGCTTGATGACGACAAAGCGGTCTACCGTACCCTGCTCCGGCGAGACAATCACCTCGCCCTCCGCGTAATAGCCTAGTTTCATACGCTCCAACATCCACATCACATGCCCCAACTCCATGTGATCAAACGGTGCGTGTTTGGTGATAAAAGCGAGTTCAGAAGGATGGATCGCGCTCACGGCAGGCCTCTTTAAGTCCAGTAGCAATGGTTTATTATAGGCACGTCATCTTTACAGCAAACTGACATGACCTTTTCCAATCCTACGCCCGAACAGATTCGTGCGCTATTGGCCCAAGTACGTAGCGTGGCCGTGGTCGGCCTGTCGCCGCAACCTGCGCGTCCCAGCTTCAACGTCGCCAAAGCACTGCAAGGCTTTGGCTACCGCATCATCCCCGTGCGCCCCATGGTGGACGAGGTGCTGGGTGAAAAAGCCTACCCAGACCTAGAAAGCCTGCCTGAAACACCCGACATCGTGGATGTGTTCCGCGCTTCAGAACACGTGCCCGACATCGTCGAAAGTTGCATCAAGCTCGGCATCAAAAAACTCTGGCTACAAGATGGCGTGGTGAATGAGGCTGCCGCCTTGCGTGCGCAGCAAGCTGGCATCACCGTGGTAATGGATCGCTGCATGTACCGCGACCACGTTCAACTGCGTGGGGATTGAGTCTTAACACGTATAATCCAAAAACTATTTATCCACGAAGTGGGATAAGCAGGCATTTCGCTGCAAGGCGAAAGCTCGCAAAAACACGAAAACCACGAAATAATGCAGCACCAGATCAGACAACTGGCTTCAATCTTATGTTTTTGTTCGTGTCATTTCGTGGACAACGATTTTTTAGTTGCACTTCATAAAACTGAACAACAAAGATCATGGCACTTAAATTCACCAAAATGCACGGCGCTGGCAACGACTTTGTCGTAATCGACGGCGTGCGCCAAACCGTTGCGTTAACACCCGAACAAATACGCTTTTTGGCCGACCGCCATTTCGGTGTTGGCTGCGACCAGTTGCTGCTAGTGGAAAAAGCGCAGCATCACGAGGCCGATTTCCGTTACCGCATTTTCAATGCCGACGGCGGCGAGGTGGAGCAATGCGGCAACGGCGCGCGCTGCTTCGTACGCTTTGTGCATGACAAAAAACTCACGCACAAACGCGAGATCGTGGTGGAAACCAAGAGCGGGCTGATTTCTCCGCGCTTGGAAGAAGACGGGCGCGTTACCGTTAATATGGGCGCACCCGTTTTGCGTGCTGCCAACATTCCATTCAGCAGCGATAGCGATGCCGTGATTCAGCCGCTGGACGTGGCAGGTGAAACCGTACACATCACCGCCGTCTCGATGGGCAACCCACACGCCGTGCAAGTCGTTGCGGATGTTGAAAATGCCCCCGTCGTAGCACAGGGTGCGCTGATCGAACACCACCCGCGCTTTCCCAAGCGGGTCAATGTCGGTTTCATGCAAGTCATGGACCGCACCCGCATCCGTCTGCGCGTATTCGAGCGCGGCGCGGGTGAAACCCTGTCATGCGGCACCGGTGCCTGCGCGGCGGTCGTAACGGGCATTCTGCGCGGCCTGCTGGACGAGACTGTGCATGTCACGACACGCGGCGGCACACTAAGCATCACCTGGCAAGGAACGGGCAAACCGGTGCTGATGACCGGCCCCGCCATCACCGTCTTCGACGGCGAAATTGATTTGTAATAGCGAGAAAAATTATGAGAGCAGAAGACGTAGCCGAATACCTCCAAAACCATCACGAGTTCTTTGCCGACCATGCTGACTTGCTGGCGCAAATCACCCTGCCGCATCCGCATGGCGGACGCACCATTTCGCTAAGCGAACGGCAACTGCTAACCCTGCGTGACCGCGTCAAAGAGCTGGAAAAAAAGCTGCATGAATTACTTGAATTCGGCAAGGAAAACGACGCGTTGCAACACAAGGTGCACGAGTTTGTCGTCACCCTATTCGCCGCGCGCGATCTGGCAACCGCACTGGAAATGGTGCCGCATCTGTTGCGCGACATCTTTGCGGTACCGCACGTTGCCCTGCAACTGTGGCAGAACAATCCGCCCAGCGCGGAGACACTCGCGTTCGCCGATGCGCAAGCCCACCCGGTATGCATGCATCAGAGCGCTGCGGGCACTGCGGCATGGTTCGGCGAACACGCCGCGCACCTGCATTCTTACGCCTACCTGCCGTTGCACGCCGGACACGTCACCGTTGGTATGTTGGTACTGGCCAGCGAAGATGCGCAACGCTTCTATCCCGAAATGGGCACGGTATTTCTGCAACGCATCGCCGATGTGGTGAGTGCCGCGCTGCATCCGTATTTGCAACAGGCATGACCCAAGATACAGCCAGTGCGACCTTGCTGGCTGGTTATCTGGCCTGGCTGCGCCACGAGAAGCAATACTCCGAACTGACCGCAGAAAACTACGAGCGCGACTTGCGCCACTTGTTCACGCTCGCCGCCGATACACCGCTCGTCGCGCTTAAGCCACATCACATCCGCCGCTTCATCGCCCAACTTCACAGCAAGGGGCTGGGCGGACGCTCGCTCGCTCGCATGCTATCGGCATGGCGCGGATTTTTCACTTACCTGATACGCGACCACGGTCTGAGTGACAATCCCTGCGTTGGTTTGCGCGCCCCCAAATCCCCGCGAACATTGCCGCAATCCTTGTCGCCCGATGAAGCATCGCGCTTGGTGAATATTTCCGGTGATGCGCCCGAAGCAATACGCGATCACGCCATCTTCGAGCTCTTCTATTCCTCCGGCCTGCGTCTGACCGAGTTGGTTGATCTGGAACTTGCTGCAATGCGCGCCGATATCGACAGCGGTGAAATACGCGTCACCGGTAAGGGCAACAAGACGCGCATCGTGCCGCTGGGCGCATTCGCCATACAGGCTTTGCATGGATGGATGGCAATACGCGAGCAACTTGCCAAGCCGGATGAAACCGCGCTATTTGTCGGTGCGCGCGGCAACCGTATCACAGCGCGCGTGATCCAGCTGCGCATGAAACAGTGGGGCGTCACACAGGGCATCACCAGCAACGTGCATCCGCACTTGTTGCGCCACTCGTTCGCCACGCACGTGTTGCAGTCATCCGGCGACCTGCGCGCGGTGCAGGAAATGCTAGGCCATGCCAGCATCTCCACCACGCAGATTTATACCCATCTCGACTTTCAATATCTTAGTAAAATCTACGATGCGGCTCATCCGCGCGCAAAGAAAAAAACATGACTACCAGCAAACCAAAATCATCCGCTCCGCGTTCACGCACAGGCTCCACCAACAAAGACTACCGCCGCCGTTCTGGGCAAAAGAAAACAGCCGCCGACTATCCCGCCCCAGTGCCGCGCCAAACTACGCAAACACTCACTGGTGATGCAACGGCAACGCCCTGCATCGTGCTGAAAGACGGACGCGAAAAATCACTGTTGCGCCGTCACCCTTGGGTATTCTCCGGCGCAATAGCGCAGGTGAATGGCACACCCGCCAGCGGCGACACGCTAGCGGTGCGCGATGCGGAAGGTCACTTCCTCGCTTGGGCGGCATATAACGCTAGCTCGCAAATTACCGCCCGTGTTTGGTCTTGGGATGAGCACGAGATCATTGATGCCGCTTTCTTCCAGCGCAAAGTCGCAGCAGCATTGGCAGCACGCACCATGTTGAAACTCGCCGATGCAAGCAGCGGAATGCGGCTGATCCACGGCGAATCGGACGGCTTGCCCGGCCTGATCGTGGATCGCTACCAAGACGTACTGGTGATGCAGGTTGGTAGCTCCGGTGTGGAGCGTTGGCGCGACACGCTGGCCGACGCGCTACAAGAACTGTGTGCGCCCGTCTGCATCTACGAACGCTCCGACTCGGACGGACGCGAACTGGAAGGATTAGAAATCCGCAACGGCGTGTTGCGCGGCACGCTGCCCGAACAACTCGAAGTAACCGAACACGGTTTGCGCTTCGCGGTTGATGTCAGCCACGGGCAAAAGACCGGCTTCTATCTCGACCAGCGCGACAACCGCGCACTAACGGGCGAATTTGCGCGCGACAAAGAGGTACTGAATTGCTTCTGCTACACCGGCGGATTTTCGCTCTACGCGCTGCGCGGTGGCGCAAAGTCGGTGCTGTCGATGGACGCTTCCGAGGAGGCGTTACAGTTAGCGCGGCGCAATGTGGAATTAAACAGTTTGGATGCCAGCCGCGCCGAATGGGAATGCGCCGACGTGTTCGTCGCGCTACGCAAATTGCGCGACCAGAACCGCAAATTCGACCTCATTATTCTCGATCCGCCCAAGTTTGCCCCCACCGCCGCCTTCGCCGAAAAAGCGGCGCGCGGCTACAAAGACATCAACTTGCTGGGATTCAAACTGCTGCGCCCGGGCGGCTTGCTATTCACCTACTCCTGTTCCGGCGGCATCAATGAAGACTTGTTCCAAAAAATCATCGCCGGTGCCGCGCTCGACGCGGGCGTGGACGCGCAAATCGTGCATCATCTGCACGCCAGCGCCGACCATCCCGTGCTGCTAAGTTTCCCTGAAGGGGCGTACTTGAAGGGGTTGCTGTTGCGGGTTGCCTGAGTCACTTCCCGCTCAGTTTGTGCATCAACTCGATCTGCTCTTGCGCGGCCACTAACCTCGTCGGCTGCCGCGCTAAAAACGAATCGTCAGAAAGCGTCACTCGTCGAAAGCAATATCGCCCTCGTCCACTTGCTGCCCCAGTTGCAGATTCACGAAGTCAAACAGTTGCGTATCCAACAGATGCGAAGGCTTGACGTTCTGCATCGCGGTGAAGATGGTTTGCGTGCGCCCCGGATACTGGCGCTCCCACTGCGTGAGCATCTCTTTGATATTCTGCCGTTGCAAATTTTCCTGCGAGCCGCATAGGTTGCACGGAATAATCGGAAACTCCATACCACGCGCGTAACGGGCAATGTCTTTCTCCGCACAATAAGCCAGCGGACGAATGACGATGTGATCGCCCTTATCGGTAATCAGCTTGGGTGGCATGGCTTTCAACTTGCCACCAAAAAACATATTGAGGAACAGCGTCTCCACCATGTCGTCGCGGTGGTGTCCCAACGCGATTTTGTTAGCGCCCAACTCACCCGCCACCTTGTAAATAATGCCGCGACGCAAACGCGAACAGAGCGAACAGGTCGTCTTGCCTTCGGGGATTTTTGCCTTGACGATGGAATAGGTGTCCTGCGCCTCGATATGAAAATCCACGCCGATCTTTTTCAGATAACTCGGCAGCACGTCTTCGGGAAAACCCGGCTGCTTCTGGTCAAGATTCATCGCCACGATCTTGAAATCGATAGGTGCACGCTTGCGCAATGTGAGCAAAATATCCAACAGCGTGTAGGAGTCTTTACCACCACTCAGGCACACCATCACCGTGTCGCCTTCTTCGATCATATTGAAGTCGCCAATGGCTTTGCCGACCGCACTTTCCAAGCGACCTTTAAGACGGTTGAAATTGGTGGAACGGGATTCGAAATGGATAGGTTGGATGATGTCGTTCATGATTTTTCTAAAAGAAGAAAGCTAGTCCACAAACAGCACGAATACAATCCTGAGCTGGCATCATTTTCGTGACTTTCGTGTTTTTCGTGGATAAATATTGTTCAAATATTGATACTGCGTCCGCCATCTACGTTGATAACCTGCCCGGTAATGTACGGCGCATTGCTCAATAAAAATTGCACGGTGCGGGCAATGTCGTCCGGCTCACCTTCGCGTTTCAGTAAGGTGTGTTCAACGATGCGGCGACGGCGTTCTGCATCCTGCCAATCTTCGCCTTCCGGCCAAATAATGACTCCGGGCGCAACCGCATTCACGCGCACATCCGGCGCCAACTCTTGCGCCAAACCCTTGGTCAATGCGGTCAAACCCGCTTTGGCCACGCTATACAGCAAGTGCCCGTGCATCGGACGCTCCGCATGAATATCGACAATATTGACGATGGCACCGCGACAACGACGCAACTCAGCAGCGGCAGCCTGCGCCAGAAACAGCGGCGCTTTCAAATTGGTACCCATCAAATCATCCCATTGTCCCGCGTCCACCTCGGACAATGGCGAAGCATAAAAACTCGATGCGTTGTTGACCAAAGCGTCCAGTTGACCAAAATGCGCCACCACCTCTTGCACCATGGCGGGAAATTCGGGCAAGTCCAGCAAATCAGCCTGAACACAAAATGCGGAATTGGGTCGCAATTCATTCAACTCAGCACGCAATGCAAATGCCTCATACAAGGAAGATCGAAAATGAATGACCACATTCGCGCCCGCCGCGTGCAAACGGCGACAAATCGCCGCGCCCACGCGCTTTGCCCCGCCAGTGACCAATACTGTTTTGCCTTGCATCGCCGTCTCCACTAAACTCCATCAACTTTTGAATTATACCCGACCATGCAAGTCACACTTCCCACCCCGTCACCCGATGCCATCGCCCACAGCGAGCAATTACGCAACCTTATCCACGCCGAGATCAACAAGCACGACGGCTGGCTATCTTTCACCCGCTTCATGGAACTGGCACTGTATGCACCCGGCTTCGGCTACTACACCGCTGGTGCGCATAAATTCGGCGAATCTGGCGATTTCACCACCGCACCGGAACTCTCCGCGCTATTCGGTCGCACCCTTGCCCGACAAGCCATCGAGGTCATGCAACAGAGCGAGCCCCACATTCTTGAACTCGGTGCGGGCAGCGGCAAACTCGCTCTCGACATCCTGAGCGAATTAGAACGGCTCAACCATCTACCGCAACGCTATAACATTCTGGAAGTTAGTGCCGACTTGCGCGAACGTCAACGTGCTTTGCTGCGTGAGCGAGTCCCGCATCTAGCCGACCGCGTGCATTGGCTGGATACCTTGCCGGAAAAATTCAGCGGTTTCATCGTCGCCAACGAAGTGCTGGATGCCCTGCCGGTACATTTAGTGCATTGGCGGGACAGCGCCATCACCGAACGCGGCGTGGCATTAAATCCAGACTGTTCATTAAACTCAAGCCCCTCCCGACCTCCTCTTATCAGGGGCGGAGCAGACCGAGTTCTCCCAGTAAAGGAAGGCGGTTCTAATGAATTTTCTGAGATAAGTTCAGCGAACGATTTCGTTTGGAAAGATCACAGCATCAGTGATGCTGCACTACTGCAAAGCGCGCAACAAATCGGCGTGCCGGACGGATATGTCAGCGAGATTTGTTTGGCGGCACGCGGGCTGATACAAAGTCTGGCGCAGTGTTTGGAACAAGGGGCGATGCTATTCATCGACTACGGTTTCGGCGCACGCGAGTACTACCACCCACAACGCAACACCGGCACCCTGATGTGTCACTACCGCCACCACGCGCACGACGACCCGTTTTACTGGCCGGGTTTGCAGGACATCACCGCCCATGTGAATTTCACCGACATTGCAGAATGCGGCATCGATGCTGGGCTGGAATTGCAGGGCTACACCACACAAGCCTTCTTCCTAATCAACAGCGGCATCACCACGCTGGTCGCAAACACCTCCCCAGAAAATCTGCGCGAGTACCTGCCGCTATCTGCGCAACTGCAAAAACTCACCAGCCCAGCCGAAATGGGCGAGCTTTTTAAAGTCATCGCCTTCGGCAAAAAAATGGCGACTCCTTTATCAGGATTCGCCATGGGTGATTTAACAAGAACGCTTTAACCTAGATTTTCCATTGTGATCTACAACATCTCCTCCCCCTTCAAGGGGGAGGTTAGGTGGGGGATGGGGCAACGACCTGCATTTCACCCATCCCCACCCCAGCCCTCCCCTGACAAGGGGAGGCTGGGAGGGGTTTTGGGGTTAATGGGTTTTCTAGGTTCCAGAATTACTTCGCTGCCGCCTGCTGTTGCGAGCGTGCAAATTCGTTGATTTCCTGCATGGTGATCTTCTTGTCTTTGTTGGCATCAATCGCTTCAAAGTTTTTGCTCAATCCTGGCAATTCAACCGCTTTCAATTCCTTTTGAGTCAGCGCGCCGTCTTTGTTTTTATCGGCTTTGTTCAGACGCTTAATAAACTCTTCCTGCTGCGCCCGCATCGCTGCCTGCACGGCTGACTGCAAAAAGCCTTTGATTTCGTCGCGGCTCAAACCTGTACTTTTGTCGCCGTCGATCTTGTCGAAATTTGCCACCAGCAATTGTGCTTTGGCTTGTTCGGCTTCCGCGCGTGACAGCGAGCCGTCGCTATTCGCATCGGCTTTGCGGAAATCGCGCTCAAACGGAGAGACCTGCTCTGCACTTGGCGCAGCCGCTTCTTCAGCCCAAGCCGTGCCGGACACCGCCAGCAACATCATCAAACCCAACGCCTTTTTCATTTCAATCCTTTCAGTTTTTGATTTTCCTGCACCGCATCAACGATAGCGGCAATACGAGCCTGCTGCACGCGGAGCGGGATTGTAGCCGCATCGCCGCACGCTTGGGCGACTTTACCCGCATCCACCGCACGTGCCAGCGACAACAAGCGCATCAAATAATCCGCTTGCTCATAGCTCTCATCGCGTTCACCGCCGCGTCCGCGCGTATCGGCGGCACATGCTTGCAACAACTGCGCAAACCGCTCCGGCCTTCTCCAGACATCGGTTGATTGGAAAAGTTTAATGACAGTATCGGCACGTAACTCGAATGCGCGATGAATATCGCCGTGAAAACGCGCCGCCAGCAAAGCAAGATCGCGGCATTCCGTCGGCACACGCAAGCGAGCACACAATTTTTTGACCAGTTCGACACTGCGCGCCTCGTGCCCGATATGGCGCGGCAGCCTGTCCGCCGGTGTCGTTGCCTTGCCCAAATCATGCACCAGCGCGGCAAAGCGCACTTCCAACACGTAAGCATGACGGGCGGCGTCATCCACCACCATCATCGTGTGAATGCCGCAATCAATTTCGGGGTGATGCGCGGGCGGCTGCGGTACGCCGAATAAGGCATCAACCTCCGGCATGATGCGGTGCAAAGCGCCGCACTCGCGCAAGACATCAAAGAAACGGGATGGCTTGCGCTCCATCAATCCGCGCGCCAACTCCTGCCACACACGCTCTGCTACCAAAGCATCCGCCTCGCCCGCCGCGACCATGTTGCGCATGAGTTGCTGCGTTTCCGGCGCGACAACAAATCCGAACCGTGCCGCAAAACGCGCGCCGCGCAAAATTCGCACGGGATCTTCGGCGAACGCATCACTAACGTGACGCAACACCCCCGCACGCAAATCGGCCTGCCCATGGTGTGGGTCGATCAGCGTGCCATCGGCATCTTGCGCAATCGCATTGATGGTGAAATCGCGCCGCGACAAATCCTGCTCCAGCGTCACATCCGGTGCGGCATGCACCACAAAGCCTTTATAACCGGGCGCAGTTTTGCGCTCGGTACGCGCCAAGGCATATTCCTCATGCGTCTGCGGATGCAGAAATACGGGGAAGTCTTTGCCCACCGGCTGAAATCCCCGTTCGATCATGGCTTCCGGCGTGCTGCCGACCACCACCCAGTCGTGATCCTTTACCGGCAAGCTCAGCAATTCGTCGCGCACCGCACCACCTACGCAATAGATTTTTGCTTCACTTTTCATCGGGAATCGCCTGCTGATTTTCCGGTGCCTTAGCCGCAACTACGCCCATGCGTTGCTTCAGCGAACGCTGCGGCGCTTTGAACTGCTCGGCGTAATAGACGGTATTGCTCATCACTTTTTTTACGTAGTCGCGTGTCTCGTCAAACGGAATGGTCTCGGCATAAATCGCGCCTTCCAACGGCACATCGCCCCGCCAGCGGCGCGCCCGACCCGGCCCTGCATTATAGGCAGCCGATGCCAGCACTGGACTATCGTCGAACCAGGACAGCACCGTCTTCATATAGTAAGTGCCCAACTTAAGATTGGTGTCCATCTGGTGAATCAGATTATCGCGATAACTTTTCAAGCCCAGCCGTTTGGCAATCCACCGCGCAGTCGATGGCATCACCTGCATCAATCCCGCCGCGCCGACGTTGGATTTTGCTGCCGTAACAAAACGGCTTTCCTGCCGCATCAGCCCGTACACCCAAGCCTCATCCAAACCGTTATCACGAATGTGCTCCTGCAAAGCTTCACGATACGGCGCGAGATAACGCAAGGTGAAATCATGCTCGTTCACAGTCAGGCTGGCTGCACCGATGGCGCGGTCATACATCTCGTTACGCCGCGCAATTTCGGCGGCAGCCAACAACTCGCGGTCATTCAAATTACGTACTGCCCAGCTCCATTCTTTCAATGCCTCGGTACGCAAGTCCATGCGATACAAAGCAATCGTGCGCTGCACGCCAGGCAAAGCGGCAACGGCGGCAATATCCTCCGTCGTGGGTTGATACCTATTGCTCGTGGCCATCATCACACTACCCAACTCGTCCGTCGCCATCTGCCCGTAAAAATTAAACTCTCGGCTCAATGGCGCAAAAATCGCGCGCGCCTCGACCGTCTTCCCCGTAGCCTGCAACGCACGCGCTTTCCAATATTGCCAAGCGGGATCGCGCTGCTGTTGCGCAGACATACTATTCACCGCCAGCAACACCTCCGGCCAACTCTGCACCCGTAGCGCGGCACGCACCCACCACGCCGACTGCGCCTCGCTCAACGCCACGTCGCCCGCCTGACGAAACCATTGCACCGCCCGCACATCCTGCTTGCGCGCCCCCTCGTAACCCAACCAACCGTAAAAATACTGCTGCTCGGTCTCGGTAAACAGCGCAGCCAGCCTATGCCAGTGCGCCAGCGCCAACTCCGGCGATTGCTTGGCAAGCGTCAGCAAGGCATACATCACTGCGGTACGCTGCCCCAAACTCAACGAAGATGCCCCTGACTTCTCCAGCCAAGCCTCCGCATCACGCGCAGCCGCTGATAACTCGGCAGACGAAACCGCATACTCCCCACTACTTTTATCCGCTAACGCTTTGGCCAACGACAAACTCCCCGCCTCCAATGCCAAACGTAGCCGCTGCCAAATATCGACGGGAGTAATAATCCGGCTCGCAATCGCCGCATCAAACAAAGTACCGCAAGCATCCGGCAAAGGTTTGCCGCTAAACCACAAGCCGCGCGCTTCGCGCAAAGCTCCTGCCTCATCCTGACGACGGCGCGACTGCAAGGCATAGCAAGTCAACTCCGCATCTTCATTAATGAGGCGTGGATACTCCGCATCAAATACATCCCAGCGCTGCTTCTTGCCCAACTGCTTAAGCCATTCGGCGCGCAACCGATCAATCATTGGAGAATCTTCCGCACGCGCCAGATAGGCGCGCACCTCCGCTTCCGTCTCGGGCTTATCTAAGCCCAAGCGCAATTGGTAATAATGAACATAAACCTCCATCGGCGAACGCTGAAAACGTTGCGCCAATTTGTTCAGTTTGACCGCATCCCCCACGCGAAACGCCTCGCGCGCGTCCAGAAACACGCCGTCATCGGCAGCCAGTGCGGCAATCGGAAAAAACAACAGGAAGAGAAAAGAGAAAAGACGCATGAAATAAAAGCCAAAAACATCAGTCGGTTTGGAGCATAGCACATCGCCAAATTCGTCCCGATTAACAGAAGTTTTTTACAACAGCGTGACAACGCATCCCTTGTTGCGCAAACGACACAGTTATGTGAATTATTTATTAAACCACCACTCCGCGCCTTGTTCCGCCTGCATCGCTCTGGATAATCCGCCACCGAAGTTCTTCCACAACGAACTTTGATTTAGCCCGCGATTTCGGTTGCAGGCTTTCAACAAACCACTAGGAGTTTTTACATGCAAAAGAAAATTATCGCATTGGCAATCGCCGCTGCTTTTTCCGCACCCGCCTTCGCTGACGATTCAAATATCACCATCTATGGAAAACTCAATTTGAATATTGAGTCCGTTCACAACAACCTTGCCGCAGCCCCTAACAGCGTCAACAGAATAGTTAACAACGCTTCGCGCCTTGGCTTTAAAGGCTCGGAAGATCTAGGGGATGGGCTCTCCGCAATCTGGCAAATGGAGGCACAATTTAACCCTAGCGGCACTACAGCTACAGGCCCGTTCGATGGCACTCGCAATAGTAATGTTGGCTTGAAGGGTGACTTTGGTACTGTGTTTTTAGGTAATTGGGACACCCCGTACAAATCCATACACAACAAAGTAGAGCTATTCGATAATGCCGGATCGTTCACAGCAGGAAAGTTGATCGGGGTAACCGGTAATGCAAAAAGCTATGTGACTCGCCAAGCATCCGTAGTTCAATACTGGACACCCAATATGAGTGGTTTCCAAGGCATGCTTTCTTTCACGCCGGGTACCAAGACCGCGACAACCAACCCAACACGCATATCGCTCTCCGGCACTTATGAAAATGATATGTTTTATACCGCGTTGGGTTACGAAAGTCGCCCCGACCAAACTACGGCAGGTGAAAACGATAATGCCACTCGCTTGGTCGGCATGGCAAAGCTGGGGGCAGGCCAAATCGGTTTGACCTATGAACACATGTCAACCGGTACCGCCTCAGGCATCTCTGCCGGGCAAAATAACTTAGAGATTTCGGGCAAATACAAAATTGGCTCCAGTACCATTGGTGCGCTCTACGCCAAAAACGGAAATCTTGGTGCGGTAGCAGCCAGCGGCGCAAAGATGTTTTCGTTGCGTTACGGCTACAACCTCTCCAAGCGCACCGAACTTTGGGCCGCATATAGCACAATCAAGAATGACACAGCCGCCAAATATGGATTTTTCCAAGGGACCGCCGTTGCGGGCTCTACCGATAGCGGCTTTGGCATGGGCTTGAGTCACTCGTTCTAAATCAACAACGAAATATTTATACAATCACATTAACTCAGAGGGGGCCTTGCTGGCCCCCTCTGCATTTTTACATCATGTAAGAATCCCGTAAGACTTGAGCGACTTGTTGTAAAAATACAACAATTTCTTCATGAATTTGAAATATTTTTGTGTTTCACCTTGCCAACAAAGTGGGGTTAGGGATAATCCGCTCCTGAAGTTCAGTGCCTAGAACTTTTTGTGTCGACTGCATGGCTTTCGACAAAGACAAACACACCACTTGAGGAGTATTAAATGCAAAAGAAGATTATCGCTCTGGCAATCGCAGCAGCTTTTTCCACACCAGCTTTCGCTGATGTAACCGTGTACGGCCAAGCCCACTTGGCGTATGACCAAAGCAGCGGCGCATCCAACGTTGCTGGCGTAACCACTAATGGCGGCAAAGTTGCTCCTGGCGCATCCCGCATCGGTTTTAAGGGCTCTGAAGATCTGGGCGATGGCCTGACAGCACTGTTCCAACTGGAATCTGCTGTTAGCATGGGCACAGGCTCCGGCGCAGCTGGCACCACGCTGTTTGGCGCAGCTCGTGATTCTTACGTTGGAGTAGCTGGCGGCTTTGGCGCTGTTCTGGCTGGCCGTTTGGCATTGGCTAACCAATACGCTAACGATGCAAACTTTTTTGGCGGCAAAGTTGGTGATTTGGGCAACTTCACTGCTGCAGGCAATGCTGGCGGTTCCCGCGTAAATAATGCTATCGCTTACCAAACTCCTAAGCTTGGTGATTTCCAAGGTTTGGTTGCTTACGTTCCTAATACCCCAGAAAGCTTGGGCTTGGGTCAAACTGTTGCAAACAAGGCTTCGTCTTACACATTGCGCGGCTCTTACGCTGCCAACGGCATCAATGCAGGCCTGTCTTACCAAAACCTGTCCGCAACTTCTGTAGCTCCATCCAACAAGATTTTCTCTTTGGGTGGCACTTATGATCTGGGCGCTGGCAAGATTGGCCTGCAGTATGTAAATGACAAGAACATCGGCTTGGTATTGGGAGCTGACCGTAGCACTTGGGCACTGGGCGGAAGCTACAAAGTTAGCGATCGCAGCACCATCGCAGCTCAGTACGCAAGCGCAGGTAATGTTTCTGGCACAGTAAACACTAGTGCTAAAGGCCTGACTATTGGTTATGACTACAGCTTGTCTAAGCGCACTTCGATCTACGCTGCTTACGCAACTGTAACCAATGATGCAGCTGCTAACTTCAGCGCAACCGGTTATGCACACGGTGGCGTTGCAGCACCTGGCGCAGGTTTTGACCCACGCGCGCTGTCTTTGGGTTTGGTTCACAACTTCTAATCAACTGCATCCGTAAGGATGCGTTTGTTTAGTCAAGTTAAACGGACACCTTCGGGTGTCCGTTTTTATTTCTACTGCATTCCAGCTATGCTTGCCGCCAGGATAACTCTCACGCCAAAAAATGAACGACAACCAACTTCTGCGCTATAGCCGCCATATTTTGCTGCCCGAAATCGGTATCGAGGGGCAGCAACGTTTGCTGGATGCACACGTGCTTATCATCGGGCTAGGCGGGCTGGGTTCGCCCGCCGCGCTGTATCTGGCCGCCAGCGGGATTGGGCGGTTGACCTTGTGCGATCACGACACGGTGGATTTCAGCAATTTGCAACGCCAGATCGTTCACCGTACTGCCAGCGTCGGCCAACCCAAGGTGGTTTCCGCACAAGCTACCTTGCGCGAAATTAACCCCGAGGTGGAATACATCGCCCTACCGGAACGTGCCGATGCCGCGCGCTTGCTGGAGTTGGTCAGCCAAGCCGATGTGGTGCTGGATTGCAGTGACAATTTTGCTACACGCTATGCGGTGAACCGTGCCTGTCTAACGCAAGGTACGCCGCTGGTATCGGGAGCAGCGATTCAGTTCGACGGGCAAGTTTCGGTATTCGATTTTCGCCACGATGGTGTGCCGTGCTACAACTGTGTATTTCCCGAAGATGCAGCTTCGGAAGAGATGCGCTGCGCCACCACCGGCGTGTTTGCACCGCTAGTCGGCATCATCGGCTCATTACAAGCCGCTGAAACGCTAAAGCTGCTGGCGGGCATAGCGCGCGGTCTAAGCGGCAAACTGCTCGCACTGAACGCCTTGGATATGCGTGTAATACGCAGCGAAATACGGCCTGACCCGGCTTGCCGTGTGTGTAATCACTCGCCGCTTACACAGCCCTAACATTCGGGCTGATGGCATTGCCCCGCCGTTCCGACTATAATCCGCCCCCACTTTAGAACCGCTTTACGCCTATCCAAGATGCAGTTGTTCGCCTTTGGCATCAATCACCAGACCGCGCCGCTTGCCGTGCGCGAGCAAGTCGCGTTCAACGTAGACGGAATGGAGAACGCCTTGCGCGATTTGGTGGAGAACGGTTCCGCCAAAGAAGCGGCCATTCTTTCCACTTGTAACCGTACCGAGTTGTATTGCAACGCCGCCAAGCCCGACTACGCGATTGAATGGTTGGCGCAATATCACAAGCTACCACGCAAAGACATTGATCCGTATCTCTACACGCTGCCGCGCGAGCAGGCGGTGAAGCATTCGTTCCGTGTTGCCAGCGGGTTGGATTCGATGGTGTTGGGCGAGCCTCAGATCCTTG
The DNA here is from genome assembly GCA_028687335.1 of Gallionella sp. Classification (GTDB taxonomy): domain Bacteria; phylum Pseudomonadota; class Gammaproteobacteria; order Burkholderiales; family Gallionellaceae; genus Gallionella. The sequence continues at coordinate 166,929 of JAQUAI010000002.1, read as the reverse complement.
GTCAGATGAAACAAGCGGTACGTCAGGCCGAGCAGGCTGGTACTTTGGGATTTTTGCTGCACAAGCTGTTTCAACGCACTTTTTCTGTCGCCAAAGATGTGCGCACGCAAACCGAGATCGGGGCCAATCTGGTTTCGATGGCGGCAGCGGCAGTCAAGCTGGCCGAACGCATTTTCCCGAGCATTTCCGAGCAGAAGGTGTTGTTCATCGGCGCGGGTGAGATGATCGAACTCAACGCGGTGCATTTCGCGGCGCGCTCACCAAAACATATCACTGTCGCCAACCGCACGCTGGAGCGCGCACAGACACTTGCGCGCCGCATCAACGGCACCGCAATCACGCTGACTGATTTGCCCGAGCAACTGGCGCAGCACGACATCATCGTTACTTGTACTGCCAGCCAGTTGCCTATCCTCGGCAAGGGCATGGTGGAACGTGCGCTCAAGGCGCGCAAACACCGCCCACTGTTTATCGTCGATCTGGCCGTGCCGCGCGACGTGGAAGCGGAAGTTGCCGAACTGGACGATGTGTTTTTGTACTCGGTGGATGATATCGCCGAGGTGGTGAAAGATGGCCTTGATGCGCGCCAAAGCGCGGTGAAGGAAGCCGAGGTCATCATCGACTCAGGGGTATCCGATTTCATACACTGGATGGAGTCGCGCGAGGTAGTGCCGACCATTCGCGCGCTACGCGACCATGCCGAACGCAACCGTCGTCACGAGTTGGAAAAAGCCATACGTTTATTGGCCAAGGGCGAAAATCCCGAAAAAGTGTTGGAAGCGATGAGCAGTGGTTTAACCAATAAATTTTTGCACGCACCCACACACGCACTGAATCAGGTACACGGCGACGACCGCGAAAACTTCCTTGAAGTCGTGCATCGTCTGTATCACCTGAACAACGAAGAATGAAACCCAATATCGCCGCCAAACTCGCTCAGCTGAGCGAGCGTCTGCATGAAGTCGACCAACTGCTAAGCACCGAAGAAGCCACGCGCGACATGGACACCTTCCGCAAGCTCAGCCGCGAACGTGCCGAGCTGGAGCCAGTGGTTACGCTGTATCACGCTTACCAGACTTGCCTTGCCGATATCGACACCGCCAAAGAAATGGCGGACGACCCCGAAATGCGCGAATTCGCCGATGCCGAAATCAAGCAAGGCGAAGAAAAGCTGGTGCAACTGAATAACGAGCTGCAAGTGCAGCTCTTGCCCAAAGACCCCAACGACGAGCGCGGTGTGTTTCTCGAAGTGCGCGCCGGTACAGGCGGTGACGAAGCCGCTTTATTTGCAGGCGATTTGTTCCGCATGTATTCGCGCTTTGCCGAGCGCAAGCGCTGGCAGGTGGAAATTATTTCCGAAAGTCCGGGCGAAATGGGCGGCTATAAAGAAATCATCGCCAAGATTGCCGGGCAAGGTGCTTACTCGGTATTGAAATTTGAATCCGGCGCGCATCGCGTACAGCGCGTCCCCGCCACCGAAACACAGGGGCGCGTACACACCTCTGCCTGCACCGTGGCCATCATGCCGGAAGTGGACGAAGTCAACGACGTGGTGCTAAATCCATCTGATTTGCGCATCGACACTTTCCGCGCGTCCGGCGCGGGTGGGCAGCACATCAACAAAACCGATTCCGCCGTGCGCATTACCCACATCCCGACGGGTGTGGTGGTCGAGTGTCAGGACGGACGCTCGCAACACCAGAACAAAGCCCAGGCAATGCGCGTGCTCGCCGCTCGCATCATGGACGCGCAAGTGCGCGCGCAAAACGCGCACATCGCCGCTACACGCAAAAGTTTGGTGGGCAGCGGCGACCGCTCGGAACGCATTCGCACCTACAACTATCCGCAGGGACGCGTCACCGACCACCGTATCAACCTCACGCTGTACAAGATGGATGCCATCATGGACGGCGATATCAGCGAGCTCACCGGTGCATTGATGGCCGAACATCAGGCCGAACAACTTGCCGCAATGGCGGATGATGGTATCTGACCGAGCCAACACTTTACGCAGTGACAGTGACGTAGGGCGCAATAACCAACGGGCATTGCGCCGGATGTTTTTAGGAGCGCTCAGGGTTGCCTTATTGCACCCTATCTGAGGTGCTTAATCCATGCCGCACTCCATTCAATCCCTACTGACACAAGACAAGGCCGCGCTGGAAACGGCGCTGTCGTTGGATACCGTTACCGCGCGCATCGAAGTGCAAACCCTGTTGCAAACCGCCTTGCAGGTCAATCGCGCCTATCTACTCACCCATCCCGAGCGTCAACTCGCGCCTACCGAACTGACGCATTACACCGCGTTGCTGGCACGCCGCTTAAGCGGTGAACCGCTCGCCTACCTCCTCGGCGAGCGCGAGTTTTTTGGTTTAAATTTCAAGGTCACACCGGCGACGCTAATCCCTCGCCCAGATACCGAGTTGCTGGTGGAGTTAGCGCTGGAACGGATTCCCCGTTCGGATAGAAAATTTCAGGTGCTCGATCTTGGTACCGGTAGCGGAGCTATCGCGCTGAGCATCGCTCATACGCGAACCGATATTGATGTCGTCGCGGTGGATGCATCGCAGGATGCTTTGGCTGTCGCACGCGAGAATGCGCGGAATTTAAATATCCAGAATGTGCAGCTACTGCATAGCGACTGGTTCTCAAACTTGCAAGGCAAGTGCTTCGATCTAATCGTATCCAATCCGCCCTATATCGCGGCGGATGATGCGCATCTTGCACAGGGAGACCTACGCTTTGAGCCTGACAGCGCACTCGCCTCGGGCGCGGATGGCTTAGATGATATTCGCCGCATCATTGCGAACACAAAACAACACTTAAATAGCAATGGCTGGCTGTTACTTGAACACGGTTACGATCAGGCATCACGCGTGCGCGCACTGCTACAACACGCCGGATTTGAACACGTATTTTCGGCCCGCGATTTGGCCGGAGTTGAACGCGTCAGTGGCGGTACTCAGCCTTCTAGGTAGTCCACCAAAATGCCGCTGGTTTGGCGTAAACGCTGACTGAGCAACTGTGCAATTTTGTGCAACAACCTACCGGCCAGCGCGCTTTTATCGTGCAGCATACGGGCAAAGTTTTCGCGCGAAATCACCGCCAGTACTGCCTGCTCCATTACCACTGCCGTAGCCGAACGCGGCTCACCATCAATCATCGCCATCTCGCCCAGACTGCGCCCCGGTAGCACGGTGGCAACCGTCTTGCGCACACCCGCGTTATCTTCCTTGCGTATTTCCAACTTACCTTCCAGCACAACGCACATAAAGTCGCCCTGCTCTCCCTCGCGGAACAATTCGATCCCCGGTGCGGCGCGGTAAATTTGTACATAGGCCGAAAGCGATTGGATTTGCGCCCAATCAAAATCGCGGAACATTTGCGCGCGCTCCAACGCGGCGGCAATAGCAGAAGATGAGGCAATACCCGAGCCGAGCAGCTCAAGCGACGATGGAACAGATGCGGACATAAATACCTCTTTGCGTGATGATGCGAATCATTCTATCAGTTCAAAAACCAAGTCTTGTCCGAGCGTCCCAGCGCGGTTAAAATACCTGACCATTTAATTCGGGTAAATAAATCATGACCACAGATCTCAAACAAGTTATCCACGAACAAGTCACCGGAAATCGCGTTGCGCTTTATATGAAAGGTACACCACAGCTTCCAAGTTGCGGTTACTCAGCCAACGCGATCCGCATTCTGCAAGCGGTGGGCGCAACTGATGCGGCCTGCATCAACATGATTCAATATCCTGAGTTGACCGCGCCGTTACGAGAATATGCCAACTGGCCGACATTGCCCGCCTTGTTCATCAAAGGCGAATTCATCGGCGGTTCGGACATCATGACTGAAATGCATCAGAGCGGTGAACTAAAAAAATTACTGGAAGAGTAATCGCACTATACCTCCGCAAAAAAGAGGCGCCAGAAAAAACCCTTTATTTATATGGCTTTCATCGTGCAAGATGACCGTAAGATTAAAAAATGCATATGCATTTCGGTCTATTCATTTTTGTAGAACGGCTCGTTATAGTCCGCTCTGGGTACTGAGGCTGTAGTTGGCAACGACTAGACCCTTCATACTCTCCTCCTATTCGGGCACTCGCAATGAGTGCCCATTTTTTTGCCCGCGTATCCGATGCGGGGTGGAGGCGTTATGAGGCGAGATAAATGCGTGCCCGTGTGATCGCGGCGGCAACTTGATTCGGGGCGGTTCCGCCGATGTGATTGCGCGACGCAAGCGAACCTTCCAGTGACAACACCTGATACACATCATCCGCGATATGAGCGGAGAACTGCTGCAACTCAGCCAGCGCAATATCGGCCAGATCGCAACCCTTTTGTTCGGCAAATTTCACTGCCAGTGCCACTGCTTCATGTGCGTCACGGAACGGTACGCCCTTTTTCACCAGATAGTCGGCGAGGTCGGTCGCTGTGGCATAGCCCTGCAATGCCGCAGTACGCATCGCGTCGGGTTTAACTTTGATGCCACCTATCATGTCGGCATAAATGCGCAGGGTCATGGTCAGCGTTTCAACCGTGTCGAACAGCGGCTCTTTGTCTTCCTGATTGTCTTTGTTGTAGGCCAGCGGCTGGCCTTTCATCAACGTCAGCAGCGCGACCAGATGGCCATTTACCCGCCCGGTTTTGCCGCGCACCAGCTCAGGCACATCAGGATTTTTTTTCTGCGGCATGATGGACGAGCCAGTGCAGAAACGGTCAGCAATGTCGATGAAGCCGACGCGCGGACTCATCCACAAAATCAGCTCTTCAGAAAAACGCGACAGATGGGTCATGATGAGCGCGGCGCAAGCGGTAAACTCGATGGCGAAGTCGCGGTCTGATACGGCATCCAGCGAGTTTTCGCATACTGCTTCAAAGCCCAGCAACTCGGCCACCAGTTCACGATTAATCGGATAGCTCGTACCCGCCAACGCAGCCGCACCCAAAGGCAAGCGATTCACGCGATGACGCGCATCATGCAAACGCTCGGCATCGCGTTTGAGCATTTCGAAATAGGCCATCAGATGGTGCGCAAAACTGATCGGCTGCGCCACTTGCAGATGCGTAAAGCCGGGCATGATGGTCTGGGTGTGCTGTTCGGCCAGATCAAGCAAGGCGCTTTGCAGTGCCTTAATCAGATGCACCAGATCATCAATGGCGTTGCGCAAATATAAACGCACATCGGTTGCCACCTGATCGTTGCGTGAACGGCCAGTATGCAGGCGCTTACCCGCATCGCCAACCAGCGTCGTCAGCCGTTTCTCGATATTCAGATGTACATCTTCCAGATCAAGCGACCACTCAAAGGTACCGGCAATTACCTCCCCTTCAATCTGCCCGAGGCCGCGCTGAATGTCGCTCAAATCCTGTGCCGCGATAATGCCGCAATGCGCCAGCATCTGCGCGTGCGCCAGTGAACCGCGAATATCGAACAACGCCAGCTTGCGGTCGAAATCGACCGATGCCGTGTAACGTTTCACCAGTTCCGCCACTGGTTCGCTAAAACGTCCCGACCAGGTATCTTTGTCTTGCATCGCCGCCCTCACTTGTCTCAGAATCACCGCCATGAATAAGGCGCGCAGTATAAAACAAAACCCCACATTGACCGAGACGTTACCGGACTTTCGCAACCTCGGCGTGACCTTACGCATCCTGCTTATCTGCAACGGCTTGGCATTGCTACAAGCCTTTCTGCTCGCCGGACGCTGGGATGACATCCTGCCGCTGCTAATGCAAAGTGCAGCACTGCTCACGCCCACGCTACTTTCCTGCCTGCTGCTACTGTGGTTAGCGCAGCCCCTACTAGGCCGGCTGAGTTACCGCAATGGTGCGCTTGCCGTCATGGTATCGGTTACGCTCATCGCATTGGCCATGCACCTATTTACCGCCGAACTCTTTCTGCCACCGGAATTTCACGATCATAATTTTTCCGATTTCCGTCAAGTCGTTATCGCACTCAGCATGAGTGCCACGCTGCTGATGTATTTCCGCTGGCGCACGCGCGTACTGTCACGAGCGCTGGAAGAAGCCCGCCTGCAAGTACTGCGCGCGCGCATCCGCCCGCATTTCTTATTCAATACCATCAATGCCGTGCTGAGCATCGTGCGCAACCAGCCCAAGCGCGCCGAAACCGCATTAGAAGATATGTCCGACCTGTTTCGCATGGCCATGACCGAAGCCCCCGACCTCGTTCCGCTCGGCCAAGAGCTGGCACTCTGTCGGCAATATATCGCGCTGGAACAGCTGCGCATGGGCGAACGCTTACAACTCGACTGGCAATTAAACGAGACTAGCAACGCAGCATTGATCCCGCCGTTGCTGCTGCAACCGCTACTGGAAAATGCCGTCTATCACGGCATCGAGCCGTTAATGCAAGGCGGCACCATCACCGTCAAACTGCAACGTGCCGGACACGACCTACGCATCTCAGTCGAAAACCCCTGCCCGCCGCGCGACACCCCGCGCCACCAAGGCAACCGCATGGCACTGCAAAACATCCGCGAGCGACTGGCACTGCTGTTTGATGTAGAAGCCAACTATCGTGTGGACGCAAGCAAGGAACACTACCGCGTCGAAATCACCTTGCCCTACAGCGAAAAGGAAAGATAAATGGAAACCACCCTTGAGCTCGCCCTGCGCGTTTTCATCGTCGATGACGAACCCCCCGCCCGCTCGCGGCTGCGTGACCTAATCGGCGATTGCAGCGAACAACTCCCCCTAGAAATAGTGGGCGAAGCAGGCAACGGCCAAGAGGCTCTAAACAAACTACTGGAAACCCCAGCCGACGTGGTACTGCTCGACATTCGCATGCCAGAAATGGACGGCATCGAACTCGCCCAACATCTGGCCAAACTCACCAAGCCCCCCGTCATCGTTTTCACCACCGCCTACGACAGCTACGCCATCAAAGCCTTCGAACTGCACGCCATCGACTACCTGCTCAAACCTATCCGTCTGGGCCGCCTATTTGAAGCACTCACCCGCGCGCGCGAAGCTGTACCAGTGGAAACCGCCGTACTGCGCGAACTCCTGCCCGAGCCGCGCAAACACCTCTCCATTCACGAGCGCGGCAAAATCATACTCGTGCCCGTCGAACACATCCTCTTCCTGCGTGCCGAGCTCAAATACATCACCGTGCGCACCCTCGAACACGAATACCTACTCGAAGAATCCCTCACCGCACTGGAAAAAGAATTCGCCGCCCGCTTCGTACGCGTCCACCGCAACTGCCTAGTTGCCAAAGAAGCCATCGAGGGATTTGAAAAAGGCGGGGAAGAAGGCGAAAGCGGCTGGCAAGTCAAACTCAAAGGCATCGACGAACTCCTCGCCATCAGCCGAAGACAACAACACATCGTTAAAGAATTCGGTTAAGCCGCATACGGCGCAATGCGCTGCGCTTATTGTCGCCCTACGGGGGCTGACAGTGATGATCTCACGCGGTGGGGGAAAGTTTAAAAAACGGAACAGGAGCTAAAACTAAAACCGTCGGGGGTAGCCCGACAGCTAGATACTTTCTTTTGCTTCGCCAAAAGAAAGTATCCAAAGAAAAGGCGACCCTACTGTATCGCCCTTCGGGTTCCTTCGGTCGGTCAATAAAATTGGGCGGCTGCGCAACTCGCACGATCCGCTACGCGGCCACGTGCTCAAACAGTGCTCGCCTTCTCCCCAATTTTATCGCCCGCCCTCAGCGCTACAGAAGGGAATGAAAATCAAAACCTAAAACTCAAACCCCAACACCAGTGAGGCGGGCATTGCCCGCCTCACTCAAATCAAAAAACTCGTGCGCGCAGCGCACACAAAACCGCCTCACCGCCTTTGACTTTCCATCCCCTGTGCGCCGCCGAGTAGCGGAAGGCAGTCAGGGGCAGTCCGACGAATATGTTTGAGCACGTGACTGCGTAGCAGGTCGTGCGAGTTTATGAGGAGGCCTGACTGCCTGAGCAACGCAGGGTACTGCGAAGCAGCGGCGCACCGGGGTCGCCTTTTCTTTGGTTCCTTTCTTTTGGCGAAGCAAAAGAAAGGAACTTGCTGTCGGGCAACCCCCGACGGTTTTCACTTTAATTGATGAGCAAAAGTTATTTTGCCGAAACCTTTAAGTAAGAAACAAATGCAGAACAAGCTACAAGCATGAACTTTGCATCCGCATACGTAATGTTCGATTCGTCAATCAGTGAATGCCGTACTCCAGATGCGTCGCTTGTATAACCGTAAAGCTGATTAAATGCTCTAGACAGTGCCGGGTGTAGATTACGTATTTTCTTAAGCGCATCAGCAAGCGTGGAAGATTCACTTCCGGCTACTAAACGACATGCTGCTTCAACTGCAGAAATGGATTCCTTTACTGAGTTGCGGTAATCCGGCGATTGCTTATCACTCAACATTCGCAGGGAGGCTTCAAGATGTATGCGCACAGCTTTTTCTGGATGTTCTAGGGCATCCTCAATTGCTAAAATCTCTTGCTTGTCTGTAATCTCAGCAATTTCCTCGCCCACAAAACGATACGCTGCATTTTGCTCTTCTAGAACTGTGTTAATCCACTCTCGCGCCGTTTCATCAAGTAAATTGCTTTGCGTGGATATTTCTTCAATGAAATCGTAGATCGCGAACCACTCGCAATTAAAAAAATGTTCCTTGAGTTGATCGTAACCGCCTTGCGATCTGCCTCGCGAATAAAACTCAGGGAGAGTATCTAGATCCTTGTTAAAAAAGTGAAACCAGAGGCGTTTTAGCATCAAGTCAATGTTTTCGCTGGTCGACCTTAAGCTGTAATTACTATGGTCGTATCTATCCCAAATTGTTACTTTAAGAACATTCCATAGTTTGGTGCGTAACGCTGTATCAGCAAACTCACGTTGAAATGCTTTCTCCACAGGCATGTAGCCATATCGTTGCGAAAATTTTGACATGCCACCTCACCCTATCTCAACTTCACCGTCTCACAAACCACATCCCCACACTGCGCCCTATTCCTCAACGCATGATCCATCAACACCAACGCCAACATCGCCTCCGCGATCGGCGTAGCGCGAATGCCGACACAAGGATCATGACGACCTTCTGTAGAGACCTTCACCGCCTCGCCCGCTTTGTTGATGGAATTACGTTCGATGCGGATACTCGAAGTCGGCTTGATGGCGTATTGCGCGACGATGTCTTGGCCTGTGGTGATACCACCGAGGATGCCGCCTGCATTGTTTGAAGCGAAACCATTCGGGGTGAGCTCGTCACCGTGTTCACTACCACGCTGGGTGACGCAATCGAAACCCGCGCCGATCTCGACGCCCTTCACGGCGTTGATACCCATCAGGGCATGCGCGATGTCGGCATCGATACGGTCAAATACAGGCTCGCCCCAACCAACGGGGACATTGGATGCAACGACAGCGAGCTTGGCACCGATGGAGTCTCCCGATTTACGTAGCGCGTCCATGTAGTCTTCCAACTGTGCGACGTAACTCGCATCCGCCACGAAGAAGCTGTTGCCTTCCGCTGTCACGTCATCCCAACTCTTGAAGGGCACAACGATCTCGCCGAGCTGTGCGAGGTAGCCACGCACGGTGACGCCGTATCTTTCGTTTAACCATTTCTTGGCGATGGCTCCTGCGGCCACACGCCCTGCCGTCTCACGCGCGGAGGCACGTCCGCCGCCGCGATAGTCGCGGATGCCGTATTTCTGCCAATAGGTGTAGTCGGCATGACCGGGGCGGAAGGTGTCGGCGATGTTGCCGTAATCTTTGCTGCGCTGGTCTTCGTTGCGGATGAGCAATGCGATGGGGGTGCCGGTGGTCTTGCCTTCGAACACGCCAGAGAGGATCTCCACCGTGTCCGATTCGCGGCGCTGGGTGACGTGGCGCGAGGTGCCGGGCTTGCGGCGGTCGAGGTCAAGTTGGATGTCGGCTTCGCTCAACTCCATACCGGGTGGGCAACCATCTACGATGCAACCGATGGCTGCGCCGTGTGATTCGCCGAAAGAGGTTACCGTAAAGAGGGTGCCGAATGTGTTTCCAGACATGGTGTTGCCTCGCTAAATTGATGGGGCAAGTTTAACATAGCGCAAACCCCTCCCAGCCTCCCCTTGCACCCGCAAGGAGTACGCCGGTGGATACCCCGCCGCTTCGCAGCGACCCTTCCGCAGTCAGGGGAGGAGTCATTTTGCCCCCTCCCTGAAAAGGGAGGACTAGGGAGGGTTAGCACTCTGGAGAAATGCATGAAAGCCATCCTCACCACTGCTGCTGGAAGCGTGGATGTCCTGCAACTGCGCGACATCCCCCAGCCGAGCCTACCCTCGCCACATCACCTGCGCGTAAAGCTCGCGGCGGCTGGCGTAAATCCTGTCGATACCAAGCTGCGCACCAAGCCTGCGTACCATCCCGACAAACTACCCACCATCCTTGGTTGTGATGGTGCTGGTGTAGTGGAGTCCATCGGCAGTGCGGTGACGCGATTCAACGTTGGCGATACGGTGTTCTTCTGCAACGGTGGCTTGGGCGATGAGCCGGGTAGTTATGCGGAATACACCACGCTGCACGAAGACTTCTGCGTCGTAAAACCCGCGAAGCTCTCGATGCAAGAAGCGGCTGCATTGCCGCTGGTGTTCATCACCGCGTGGGAATCGTTAGTAGAGCGTGCGAACCTACAAGCCGGTCAGACTATCCTCATCCATGCCGCAGCGGGTGGTGTTGGGCAAGTGGCAGTACAACTCGCACACCACCTCGGTGCACACATCGCCGTGACAGTGAGCGATGACCACAAAGCCGACATCGCACGCAATCTCGGGGCGAAAAAGATCATCAATTACAGAGTGCAAGATTTCGTTCAAGAGACGTTAGCTTGGACAAGCGGCACAGGCGCAGACGTGGTGTACGACACCGTGGGCGGCGACACCTTTTTGAAATCGCTCGATGCGACCTGCATTGGCGGCAAAGTGGTGAGCATTCTCTCCTCCCCACTGGACGCGGCGCACGTGCAGAAAGCACGCCTACGCAATCTATCGCTTTGCTACGACCTGATGCTTACCCCGCAAGTGCTGGGCTTGCACGACGAGCGCGTGCGCCAGCGTAAAATATTGGAACAAGCCGTAGCGATGGTTGATGCGGGAAAGCTTAAAGTCCATGTCTCGCATACCCTGCCACTCGAACAAGCAGTAGAAGCGCATAGACTCATCGAAGCGGGCGGCATGGTAGGAAAGATCGTGCTAACGATTAACGATTCGAATATTGTAGGAGCGCGATGAGTCGCGCTTTTACAACCCTTTCACCGAGATCACCAGACACCAAAATGTTTATCGACACCCACTGCCACTTAGATGCCGAAGAATTTGGCGACACGCAAGCTGACATCGTACGTGAGGCGCACGCCGTTGGCGTGAAGCACATCATCGTACCCTCTGTCGCCCGCGCCAATTTCGACATCGTGCGCGCGCTGTGCGGACAATATCCGGGCTGCGCCCCCGCTTACGGCATTCACCCGATGTACACCGACACGGCAATGCCAAATGACTTGTTGGTGTTGCGCGAATTCCTGCAACAGTATCGCCCCATCGCCGTGGGCGAGATCGGCATGGACTTCTTCATCAAGCACTACGACCAAGCACGACAGGAATTCTTTTTTGTGGAACAGCTGAAGTTAGCGCGCGAGTTCGACTTGCCCGTGTTGCTACACATCCGCAAAGCAACCGACACCATCTTGAAGAATCTGCGCCAGCACAAAGTAAAAGGGGGAATCGCGCATGCTTTCAACGGTAGTCGTCAGCAGGCGGATGAGTTCATCAAACTGGGATTCAAACTAGGATTCGGCGGCGCGATGACCTATCCGCGTGCGACCAAACTGCGTGACCTGGCCACAACATTACCGCTGGAAAGTATCGTGCTAGAGACGGATGCACCTGATATACCGCCAGATTTTTTGGCGCGTGGTGAGCCCAACAAGCCGGAATACATTGCCCGTATCGCGCAAACGCTGGCAGAGTTGCGGCACACAACAACAGAAATAATCGAACAAGCTACGACACATAACGCCTTGTCGGTTTTATCCTGATCATCCCGCATCGAATTCAACGCGATTTCGACCCGCATCTTTTGCTCGGTACAAGGCGCGATCAATGCGATGAAAAAATGTGTCTTCGCGTTCTTGCGGCAGAAATTCGCCCACTCCAATGCTAATGGTGACGGGATGATCCCCAATCCATTTTGTTGCCTCAACCAGCGTGCGCAATCGCTCGGCAAAATCTCGTGCGGCGACCAACGGCGTATTGCGTAGCATCACGGCAAATTCTTCACCTCCCCACCTGACGGCAATATCATTCTTACGTATCAGTTCGGTCATCTGCTTACTCAAGCCACACAGCACTTTGTCACCAGCATCATGCCCATATTGATCATTCACTTGTTTAAATACGTCGATATCAACCAATACAAGCGAAAACGAGGGCGTTCGATAGCGTTGAATGCGCTCGATCTCGTTGGTCATTTCGCGATGCAACATGCGACGATTTCCGATACCCGTTAGAGCATCGGTATATGACAGTGCTTCCAGCGTTCTATTTTTTTCTTCCAGCAAGCCGATCAACTCGCTTAACTCTGTGGCGTGATGCCGCAAAATATTTGCCCATGAGCCATACGCGAATCCGATCAGCTCGGTTTGCGGCACAACACCTGTGAGCACTCCCAGTTCATTGACCACGATTGCCCGTTTGATGTGATTGCGCTTGAGTTGGAGTAATGCATCATGGATAGAGCTATGGCTGGTCGTCACAATGACAGGCATTGTCATGTAGTAGGCCAACGGCTGACTGACATCTCCACCTGAGGATAACAACGGAAAAATATCTCGTGTGGTGATGATACCCACGGGTTTATTTTCTTCAACAATGATGATGGCATCATCCGTAGTGCGAAAATGGTGCAGCACATCTTCCAATATCCAGTCCGGCGTAAAAACAACGGGATCTGTTCTTGAAACCATTTCGCCTATGGTCTTGCGTTCCATGAGGATGGTGGGGTCTATCGATCCTAGAATATCGGTATAAGTGACAATGCCAACAAGAACATTTTTCTCGTTTATTACACCGAGATAATGCTGCCCCTCTTTCTCCAGCATATCCAGTGCAGCCAGCACGCTGAGATCATCACTGATGCAGGATATTTTCCGCATGGGGAGATTTGCGATTAGCAAACTCATGTCCCCGCCGTCATGAGCATGTTTCAGCACGTCTTCAACCGAAAACACGTAATGCGAATCTTCCTGACCAATAACAATGCTACTGACCCCTCGCTCATCCATCAGCTTGGCAGCTTGTCCGGCAGAAATATTAAAATCACTTCGCAGTACTGAGTGTTGCGCGATGCTGCCTATTTTCGGGAATGCCACGTAGTCCATCATTGACCTTCTATTCCTGAGTTATAAGTCCGCACTACAGAGAGCTCACCGCGAGCGCTGAAGTCCGTCAAAGCGTCGTACCAAATCGGCTAACGAACTGGCACCCGTTTTGCTCATCACTTTGCCTCGATGAGCCTTGACGGTTTTAATGGAAATTCCCAATGCTTGACCAACATCCGCATTCGTCATACCTGATGCAACCAATTTGCACACGTCTAACTCACGGCGGGTCAATGCAGAAAATCCTTCGCTGACACGCAGGGCATCGCCGCGATCCAGCGCCCATCTTGCATAAGACTCGATACCTTCTTGCAATGCTTCACGCATTTGCTGAATGGTGTAGGGATATTGAAGGAAACGAACTCCCGTTGCATCGGACAAGAAAGGGAATGTCGATAACCCGCGCAATATGACTCCACTTGGTGCAATGCAAATTTTGGGGATGTCCCGAATTTTTTCACAGAGCATGGAGAAGTCAGCACCATCACCGGTCAGTCTCAAATTGATGACCAAACAGTGCAAATTAGGATTGCTCTGCAATTCCTGTTGCACAAAGTCAATGCAGGAAGAATAGGCTTGTACGTTCAACCCGAATTCGCCGCCAATGCGCCGCACCACGTTGTATGTCGCCCGATCATCATCTACTACGGCCACCAGACAAGCCGATGTTTTTTGTTTTCGCATTGTGACAATCCATTCACCACACTGGCTGTCACGCTATACGGTTTATGCCGCCAGCCCCACAGACTCAGGTTTAAATTCAAGGCTTGATGCCACCACTTCCAGCTGATAGCCGTACCCGTAAACAGATGCCAGCCGAAAGCCATACTCCGGTAAAAGATGGCACTTTAAACGTACCCGGCTAATATGCGTGTCCAAGGTGCGGGTAGGCACTTCCGTCGCAAGACCCCATACGTTTTCCATGATATGGGAACGTGAAAGCAAACTCCCTGCATAACGAAACAAAAAATAGGCCAGATCAAACTCTTTACCAGTCAAATCAAGCTTCTCGTTTCTGTAATATGCCACACGCGTACTAGGATAAAAGGCCCAAGCCCCGCGTATCAGGACAGAGTTTGCATCTGCCCGATAAACCCGTCGCCAACAGGCCTGAACGCGCGCAACCAGCTCGGCACCTTTAATCGGTTTAACGATATAGTCGTCCGCTCCGTTGACCAGCGCATCGACTACATTCGGCTCTTCATTGACTGAACTGACTAATAACACCGGCGGCGGGGTCATGAAATTTTTTTGTACCCAAGCCAAAACTTCCATACCACTCATGTCAGCTACTTGCCAACCAAGTATCAGTGCATCGTATTGGTCGCGTTGTAATGCGGAGATCAGTTTTTTTCCATGATCAAAACAGTCACACCGATACCCTGCATTTTCCAAAGCCAATCGCATGAGATGAGTATCGGTTGCAAACGTTTCTAACAGGGCGATTCGCATATATCACACACCTCGGATAGTTCGTGCTACCCAACACAGCCGAGATATTTCGGAAGGAGCAACATCAAATTTGGTTTTGTAGAATTTTACAACTCGCTCATCGATTAAGAAATGAGACCTAGGTCTCATTTGCTGTGTCTATAGGCAATTTAACTAGCTGGTTTAACAGGATGTACTTAACATCGCTATGACTTAAAAAGCACACCGCATACTTGGCAACTGACAACCGTATAATCCACCCATGAAAAATACACTTTCCCCTCAATTCACCCGCACCCACATTCTCGTCGGCGATGAAGGTATCGCCACGCTAGCCAGCAAGCACGTCTTTATCGCCGGTATGGGCGGGGTCGGCTCGTATTGCACCGAGGCAATGGCGCGCGCAGGTATCGGCCGACTCACGCTGCTCGACCATGATGTGATCGTTGAAAGCAATATCAACCGCCAGTTGCCCGCGCTTCTGTCCACCGTGGGACAGTCTAAAGCCGAGCTAATGCGCGCGCGCATTGCCGATATCAATCCTGCTTGCCAAGTGACCGTGTTGCGCACGTTTCTCTCTACCGACAATGTGAACGAGCTAGTGCCTGCGGATTGCGATTATGTGATCGACTGCATCGACTCGTTAACCTGCAAAGAGGCATTGGTAGCAGAAAGTTTTAAGCGCGGATTGAAGGTTGCCTCCAGTATGGGCGCGGGCAATCGCCGCGACCCTAGCCGCATCAAAGTTGCCGACATCAGCAAGACCAATATGTGCGCGCTTGCCGCGCAGATGCGCCAACGTCTGCGCAAGCACCATGGCATCGGCAAGGGGATATTGACGGTGTTTTCCGACGAGGTGCCGAGTGCGCCGCTGCCGCCGCAGCCCACAGACCGTGGCCGCGCGCGCGCGGTGAACGGCACGATCAGCTACATGCCACCATTGTTCGGCATGATGCTGGCGGGCGCGGTACTCAAACAGTTATTGGAAGAGCGGACTTAGCGCAACCACCCTTTGCGGTGGAAAAACCAAAACGGCAGCCCCACCGACAAACCCATTAGGCCGAGTGCCAGCGGATAGCCGAAGCGCCAAGATAGCTCCGGCATGTTGGCAAAATTCATCCCGTAAATAGACGCAATCAGCGTGGGGGGCAGCAGGGCGACCGAGGCCACCGAGAACATACGCACGATTTTGTTTTGGTTGACGTTGATGAAGCCAATGGTGGCATTCATCAGAAAGTTGATTTTGTCGAACAGGAAGGTGGTGTGTCCGTCGAGCGAGTCGATGTCCTGCACGATCTGGTGCGCCTCTTCCATCTGCGCAGCGGTGAGCCGTTTACTGCGCAGCAGAAATGAAATCGCCCTGCGCGTATCCATTACATTACGACGGATGCGGCCATTAATATGCTCCCCGCGCGCAATACGTGCCAGCACTTCAGAGGCATCTTTGTCATTCAGCGGTTTATCGCCAAGTACGCGCTGACTAACCTCGCCCAACTCGGCATACACTTCCTCCAGCGCATCGGCAGATAGCTCGACATCCATCGAATACAGGTCAATCAGTACGTCATGGCTATCGGCTATGTCGCCCGCCTGCCCATTGCGCCGCATACGCAGCAAGCGAAACAACGGCAGGTCTTCTTCATGCACGCTGATGAGCGTGTTGCCGCACAGCACGAACGCAACCGCGACACTGCCGGAATCCATTTCCTTGCCGTACAAAAAATCGGAGCGCAGATGCAGCTCATCGCCTTCTTCGTAGAAGCGTGCGCTCGCCTCGATGTCGCGTAGATGGGTCGGCCTAGGCAGCGCAATGTTGAAGTGTTGCTCCAGCCAGGTGTGCTCGGTATCGCTGATGGCAACAGCATCTATCCAGATCGGCTGCGGCGATACGATGTCACCTTCATCCAGATGAGTACGTTTGAGATGCCCCGCTTCGAGCGTAAATGCATGCAACATAATTAACCCGCCTGATTACGCATATGGTCGGCCACCTTGGAAAAAGCGAGGGATAGCTCCACGCACAACCCCTCGTCTGCCACCGTTTCTTGTAAAGCCTGATTCATGCACAACATCCATTGATCGCGCTCGGAACTGCCAATAGAAAACGGAAAATGTCGCCGCCGCAAAAACGGTTCGCCAAATTCCTGCACATACAACTGCGGCCCGCCCAACCAGCCAGACAAAAACTTATTCAGCTTACTCGCCGCGCCATCCAGCTCAGGCGCATGCATCTTGCGTATGCCGTAAGTCTCCGGCAACTCGTCCATCAACTGATAAAAACGCTGCACCAAGGCATGAATGCCAGCTTCGCCGCCTATGCGTTCGTAATGGGAAATTCTGGGAATCTGCTGATCCATACCACTCTCCAAATAGTTGGCGCGATTCTAACAGCCCCGCCCGCCGGATATTCCCCTACGACAAAAATGTCACTGATTGCAAAGTAATACCACCAAGCAACATTCCGACACATTTCGCACAACCGTCGCTCCCTAAAATGCGGCCCGCAAAACATAAAAATTACATTACGGAGAGAGTTATGAGTTTATTCGGCTGGTTCAAAAATATCGCGGAAGAAAAACCGCTGGCCCCACAGGATTCCGCATTATCCAGCAGCACATCGGCAACCGTCGGTGCTATCCATGAGACAAAAATGGTGCACGGACTAGACTTCGTTGGCGCTATCGAAGCACATCGCAACTGGAAAATACGCCTGAAAAACCATATCTCCGGCCTTTCTCACGAACACCTCGATCATGCTGTCATTTGCAAAGACAATCAGTGCGCGCTGGGAAAATGGATCTACAGCGATGCTGCGATATTCGTTTCGCATCTGCCGTCTTTCCACGAACTGAAAGACTCGCACGCGAAATTTCACTCTGCCGCCGGTGAAATCGTCGAAGCCGTGTCAAAAAAACAGCCTGAGAAAGCACTTCAACTGCTGAACGAAGGTGAATACAACACCCATTCGTCACGCACCCAAACCCAAATCGCTAGATTGTTCGTCCAGATCAACGGTTGATTTCCGACGCGCCGTTCCTTAATTCGCTGGACGGCGCTGTCTGACGGGTATCTACACAACCTTTTGCCGTAATTCCCTCTCTTTTCAGGGGTCGAGCCAGACACGTCATTGCGGTAGAATGTGCGCTTTGCAGAATCTGGCCGCACCATGACCGCACGCTTACGCGAAATCCCTTACAACTACACCTCGTTCTCCGACCGCGAGATCGTCATGCGCATTCTCGGTAGCGAGGCATGGGACATCATCAACACCCTGCGCGAAGAACGACGCACTGGCCGCTCGGCACAAATGCTGTACGAGGTGTTGGGCGATATTTGGGTGCTGATGCGCAATCCCTATCTAGAAGACGACCTGCTGGGCAACCGCAAACGCCGCCAAGCATTGATTGGCGCACTCTATCACCGCCTGAGCGCCATCGAGGCGCGCCGCCAGAATAACGACAAGGTCAAACGCTTACTCGAATTAACCAACAAAGCGGTCGAGCGATTTGCCGCCGATTTTGAAACGACACTGGAATTACGCAAGCGCACCCTGCGCGCGCTGGGCAGAATTACGCGCAAGGACAACATTCAGTTCGACGGCTTAGCGCGCGTATCGCATGTAACCGATGCAACCGACTGGCGCGTGGAATATCCCTTTGTTGTCCTGCATCCCGATACTGAAGATGAAGTCGCGCCGCTGGTGCGCGCTTGTATCGAGTTGGGACTTACACTCATCCCGCGCGGTGGCGGCACGGGATACACCGGCGGCGCGATCCCGCTGGACAAATACTCTGCTGTCATCAACACCGAAAAACTGGATGCAATTTCTGCCGTTGAGCCGCTGACACTGCCCGGCTTGCACCAGCCCTACGCCACTATCCATTGTGGTGCAGGCGTAGTCACTCGGCGCGTGATGGAAGCCGCCGAACAAGCCGGACTGGTGTTCGCTGTTGACCCGACTTCAGCCGATGCCTCGTGCATCGGCGGTAACGTAGCGATGAACGCGGGCGGCAAAAAAGCCGTGCTATGGGGCACCGCACTGGACAATTTGGCCTCGTGGAAAATGGTCACACCCGATGGCTTGTGGATGACGGTTGAACGCCTGAACCACAACCTCGGCAAAATTCACGATGCCGCGAGCGCCAGCTTCCGCATCAGCCGTTATCAGGAAAACGGCAAAACGCCCGTCGGCGAACCGGAAATTTTGACTATCCCCGGTAGCGCATTCCGCAAGACTGGACTTGGCAAAGATGTGACCGACAAATTTTTGTCCGGTCTGCCCGGCATTCAGAAAGAAGGCTGCGACGGCATCATCACCTCGGCGCGTTTTATTTTGCACCGCGCGCACACACATACCCGCACGGTGTGCTTGGAATTCTTCGGCCAAGTGCGCGAAGCCGTGCCCGCCATCGTCGAGATCACCTCGATGTTCAAGCCTGACGGCACAGCAAACGCGGCGGTATTCCTTGCCGGTCTTGAACATTTAGACGAGCGTTACCTGAAGGCGGTGGGTTACGCCACCAAATCCAAGCGCGGCACTCGCCCCAAGATGGTGTTGATCGCCGATGTAGTGAGCGACGATGAGCGTGCCACGGGAGAAACCGCTTCCGAGATCGTGCGTCTGGCTAGCCTGCGCCACGGCGAAGGCTTTATTGCCGTATCGAGCGAAGCGCGCAAAAAGTTCTGGCTGGATCGTGCCCGTACTGCCGCCATCGCCAAACATACCAACGCTTTCAAGATCAACGAAGACGTGGTTATTCCGCTGCCGCGCATGGGCGATTACTGCGACGGCGTAGAGCGTATCAACATCGAATTATCGATGCGCAATAAGCTCAAGTTGCTCGATGCGCTGGACGTATTTTTTGCAGGCGAATTGCCGTTGCGTTATCAGGACGATGCACAACTGGGCGATGAAGAGTTGCTCGGCAATCGCCCGCAGGCCGCGCGGCAATTACTCGCCGATGTGCGCGCCCGCTGGACATGGCTACAGGAAAATCTCGATGCCAGCGCAGACAGCGCCGAGTTCCGGGCACTGAATGCTGAAACAGCTCAGCACTTGACTGTCTTCCATGCACTTCAAAACCACTCCATCCGCGCTTCGTGGAAGCGCGAACTGCGTGAACCATTGCGCCAGTTGTTCAGCGGTAGTACTTACCAACCGATATTGGAACAGTGCGGCACTATCCACCAGAGCGTGTTGAAAAGCCGTGTATTTGTCGCTTTGCATATGCACGCGGGCGACGGCAACGTGCATACCAACATTCCAGTCAATTCGGATGACTACGCCATGCTGCAAGAGGCCAATGGCGCGGTGGATCGCATCATGCAATTGGCTAAAGATTTGGGCGGCGTGATCTCCGGTGAACACGGCATCGGCATCACCAAATTTGATTTCCTCGAACAGCACGAGATTTCGCCTTTTGTCGCGTACAAGCAGAAAGTCGATCCCGATGGCCGTTTTAACAAAGGAAAATTGCTGCCGGGCAGTAATCTGGAGCGAGCCTACACGCCCAGCTTCAACTTGATGGAACTGGAAAGTCTGATTTTGGAGAAGAGCGAGTTAGGCAACATCTCCGACTCGATCAAAGACTGTCTGCGTTGCGGCAAGTGCAAACCGGTGTGCAGCACTCATGTACCGCGTGCGAACTTGCTTTATTCGCCGCGCAATAAAATTCTTGCCACCTCGCTGCTGATCGAAGCCTTTTTGTACGAAGAGCAAACACGGCGCGGGGTATCCATCCAGCATTTCGCAGAATTTGGCGATGTGGCCGATCACTGCACGGTATGTCACCGCTGCCTGAACCCTTGCCCTGTGGACATTGATTTCGGCGATGTGTCGGTGGCGATGCGCAACTTCCTGCGCAAGCAAGGCCAGAAAAAATTCAGCCCAGTCACCTCGCTGTCCATGTTCTACCTCAGCGCGACCGACCCAACTACTACCAAGCTGCTGCGCAAGGTGATGTTCGAGTGGAGCTACAAGGCACAACGTCTGGGTTACCGCATCGCCAAACATCTAGGGCTGTTCCGCCAGCAGGTGGCGCACCCGCCCGCCAGCGTGGGCAAGCCGCCCATTCAGGCCAAGGTGATTCACTTCATCAACAAACCGATGCCGGGTAATCTACCCAAGAAAACAGCGCGCGGTCTGCTCGACATCGAAGACAACACGATGGTCCCAGTGATCCGCAATCCGCGCAAAGTCAACGAAGACTCAGAAGCGGTGTTTTATTTCCCCGGCTGTGGTTCCGAGCGCATGTATTCGGAAGTGGGATTGGCAACGCAAGCGATGCTATACAACATCGGAGCCATCACCGTGCTACCACCCGGCTACCTGTGCTGCGGCTATCCGCAAACCTCTGCCGGTTTTGACGACAAGGGCAGCCAAATCACCACCGACAACCGCGTACTGTTCCATCGCGTGGCGAACACGCTGAACTACCTCGACATCAAGACTGTCATCGTGTCTTGCGGCACCTGCATGGATCAACTGTTGAAGTATCAGTTCGAAAAAATATTCCCCGGTTGCCGCTTGCTCGACATCCACGAGTATCTGCTGGAGAAGGGGGTAAAACTGGAAGCTGCAACGGGCGTGCGCTACATGTATCACGACCCCTGCCACTCACCAATGAAGACCTATGCGCCGCTCAAGGTTGCCAGCGAGTTGATGGCAACACCCATTGCATTGAATGACCGCTGCTGCGGCGAAGCGGGAACCTTCGGTTTGTCCGTACCGCACATCGCGACGCAAGTGCGTTTCCGCAAAGAAGAAGAAATGCGCAAAGGTGCCGATGCGTTACGCGCCGACGGCTACACCGGCGAAGTCAAAACGCTTACTTCCTGCCCAGCCTGCTTCCAAGGTTTGAGTCGCTATGAAGAAGATAGCAACACTTCTACCGACTACATCGTGGTGGAAATGGCCAAACATCTGCTGGGTAAAACCTGGATGGAAGACTATGTCGCCGATGCCAATGACGGCGGCATTGAGCGCGTGTTGTTATAAGTATTTCATTAAGCCGTGATTCCGAGCTTGCCTCGGAATCCAGCTAATCAGTTTTGTGTGCGACTAGATAACTGCCTGATAGAACGATTAGCCAAGCAGGCAACGCCGCCCCCTTCTGATTAGCTAACGACGCTTCGCCAGAAAACGATCCAACTGCGCAGCAAATGCTTTTTGGTCGCGCTGACTAAAGCTGGCGGGGCCCGAAATATCCACGCCGCTACCGCGTAACTCTTCCATAAAATTGCGCATCGTCAACCGCTGGCTGATGTTGTCGGCAGTGTAAAACTCGCCGCGCGGATTGAGTGCGTGAGCAGCGCACTCGATGACTTGTGCTGCCAAAGGAATATCGGCGGTAATCACTAGGTCGCCCGCCTGAATCTGCTGCACAATATGATTGTCTGCCACGTCAAATCCAGCGGGCACTTGCACCGCACGGATAAAAGCCGACGGCGGAACACGCAGCAACTTATTGGCAACTAGTGTGGTGTTGATCTGCGTGCGCTGTGCGGCGCGAAACAAAATTTCTTTGATGACCGCCGGACAGGCATCCGCATCAACCCAGATATGCATGGCATTTATCCTAAAAGCATTTGTCCACGAAATGTCACTTAACTCTAAAAAATACGAAATATTTCTGCGAACTTTCGGCTTAACCAACGCCATAAAAAAAGCACATGCATGACACATGTGCTTTTTTGCGCAATACTAGGCTAAATCAGTCGCCCAGCAACCCAGCGATTTCAGCTTCGGCGGCTGCCCAATCGGCAGCACTGTCACCTTGAAAGCCATGGCGCTCCGCGATGTAATAAGCAGCGGTCTGCACCATGATGTAACGTTCTTCCGCACTAGGTTTAGCGGCTTTTTTGGTGGTCGCTTTTTTCGCCGCAGGTTTTTTCACAGCAGGTTTGGCTGCCACCTCAGTGCTGGCTGGCGCAACTTTTTTCGCGGCAGGTTTTTTCTCGGCGACTGTTGCTGCTGTTTTCTTTACCGCAGCCGTTTTAGTTTTTGCGGCGGTGGCAGTCGCAGTAGTTTTTTTCACCACAGTTTCAGCCGGGGCCTTTGTGGTTGTTTTCTTTGCTGCGGGTTTTGCTTTAGCTTCAGCCATGATATTGCCTCTCAATACTCTATAATTGGAAATCGTTGTGCGACAGTTAGTTATCCCCTGTGCTTATAGGGGCGCATAATAGTGAGCAAGCCTATCCACGTCAAGCGAACACAGTCACTTTTCATTTTTATTTCAATCAATTAGCACATATGAAAAACATTAAATCCGAATTTCCTATTCTCATCGCACTCGCCATGCTCGGTATCGGTTTTGCCCTAGAGCACAGTGCCGTCGAACACGGCGGTGTGATGCTATGGGGCTTACTACTGGTGATACTCACCGCCATCATCGGCGTGGCTTTCCGCATTGCACATCACGCGGAAGTGCTTGCAATACGCTTCGGCGAGCCTTACGGCACACTCATTTTGACGCTGGCTGCGGTCTCAGTTGAAGTGGTGATCTTGGTCGTACTATTGATGGGCGAGCCCAATCCTACGTTGGCACGCGATACAGTGTTCGCCGCCGTGATGTTTGATATCAACGGCATTCTCGGTCTCGCCGCCATCGTCGGCGGGCTGAAACACGGCAGCTCAAAATACAACGTGGACTCCGGCAATTCTTTCGTCGCCATGCTGCTGGTCGCCATCGGTATCGGCATGTTCATCCCTGACTTCGTGCCGGATGCGCAATGGCATATCTACTCGATATTCTCCATTGTCATCATGGCGGTGATGTATGCCGGTTTCCTGCGTCTGCAAACCGTGGAACACCGCACTTTCTTCGAGTACTCCAGCGAGACGGAAGAAGAAGCGCATGACGAGACACACAGCCCGAATAGCCTGCATGTGAGCATCATGCTGGGCGCGATCACTCTAGTCGGCCTGCTCTCTGAAATTTTGTCGGTATTGTTGGATGCGGGATTGGCTGGCAGCAGTTTGCCCAAGAGCATTCCTGCTGTTTTGGTTGCCCTGATTTCCGCCAGCCCAGAGATTCTGACCGCACTCAAAGCCGCGCAGCAAAACCGCATGCAGACCACGGTGAATATCGCGCTGGGCGCATCGTTGGCAACCGTGCTATTGACGCTGCCAGTGATTGAGGCCATCGCGCTATTTAACGGCGAGCGCATCATCATGGCACTCACACCCGTGCAAGGTGGTTTATTGCTGCTGACATTCTTGACGGTGATGAACAACCTACATGACGGCGAAACTAATGCCATCGAAGGTATCAGCCACTTCGCCTTGTTTGCCGCCTTTATTGCGCTGGTGACAATGGGGTTGGTGTGACCCTAGAAACGTGGGAGTTGCTCAGTTATGTGGTGACCGTAATCGGTCTGCCACTGGCGATTCTGGTATTCATCTACGAGCAACGCAAAGAGCGTGACAACGAGGAGGAAGCGGTCTATCAACTGCTTTCTGACAACTATCAGGATTTCCTCAAAATCGCATTGGACAATCCCGATCTACGTCTCTTTGCCACCGAAGAAACACCAGTGCTAACAGCAGAGCAGCAAGAACGCATGTTCATTATTTTCAGCATGCTGATTTCGCTATTTGAGCGTGCTTATCTGCTGCTACACGAAACCGCGATGTCAGACCAGCAACGCCGTCGCTGGTCATCTTGGGAAGATTACATGGGTGAGTGGTGCGAGCGGGCTGATTTTCGCGCGGCCCTTCCCAATTTGTTGCGCGGTGAAGATGCCGAATTTGCCGCCTACATCACGCGCTTGACCCAGCAATCTTAATTACCAAGCAAGCCTTTAATCAACGCACCCGCGCCAACTGCAACGCCGCCTACACCGCCAATGATGGCGGCCTTGGCAACCGCTAGCATCAACTTGTTATTCAACTCCGTCACAATCGCTTTAACCACCTGAGCCGAAGTTGCGCCACCATTTTTCTTGCCGATGTTGTGCAACTCAATGTCGGGTAAGGTCAGGTCAAGCATGCCGTGATAACTCACCTGCGCATTGCGAATCACGAAGCTGCCGATAATCATTTTCTTACTGCTCTGATCGCTATCACTTTTGCTCGCGCCGACCGCCTTTTCAACGTTGCGCTGAATCGCGTCGAAATTACTCAGGTCGCCATTTTTCTCGTAAGTAATTTGCGGCGCATCAATCACGATACTGGGTATTACCAACACGTCTTCAGTGACACTTGCTGGCTCGATAACAACGTCGATCAAACCCGCCTTCAGCGCATAGTCGGTCTTAAAGCCTTTGGGATTACCGACAAACAGATTGGTGATGCGACCATGCCCGTCCGCCGCCGAAATTTTCACCTTGCCAACGGTCACTTTGCTCTGCGTCAGCGTTGGACCGAATTCCTCGATTGCCAGCTTGGCCAATTTTCCCAGCGGGTTTTGCAGAATCATCACCGCAGCAACCAGCGAAACAGCCAGCAAGGCGACCCAGATCAATAATTTTTTCTTACGCGTCATGACTCAGCCCTGACAACGACGCAAAGCAACGCGTTTGAGATACGCCTCGCGCGCGATCTGCACGTCTTCGAGGAAATACGGCAACTCACTTAATAGCATCGCTTGCGGCCCGTCCACCAACGCCTTGGGCGGCTGCGGATGGAAATCGACCAGCACCATATTCGCCCCAGCCAGCACACCCTGTGCGGTGACGTGCATCATGTCGAGAATGCCATCGGGATCGGTTGCACGCGAACCCACCGAGTGCGAGGGATCAATACACACCGGCATACGCGTCAGCCGCTTGACCACCGGCACATGGGCGAAGTCGATGAAGTTGCGATGCGGGTCGCCCATATTGGTCTTCATGCCGCGCAAGCCGAAGATAACTTTGCGGTTGCCTTCCGAGGCCAAGTATTCCGCCGCATTTAGCGACTCGTCCAAGGTGATACCGAAACCGCGTTTCAGCAGGATGGGCATCTCGGTCTGGCGGCCAACAATCTTCAGCAGTTCGAAATTTTGCGTGTTACGCGTGCCAATTTGCAGCATCACGCCAGTCGGATTGCCGGTTTGGTGCAAGGCCTCAAGAATTTCATTCAGATGCGATTCGTGCGTGATCTCCATCGCGATGACTTTGATGTCGTACTTGCCCGCCAGCTCGAACACATAAGGCAGACAGTTTTTACCGTGCCCCTGAAAAGCATACGGGCTGGTGCGTGGTTTATATGCTCCCATGCGCGTGCAAACCTGACCGCTATCGCGCACCGCTTTCATCATGATCTCGACATGCTCGCGGTTGTCCACCGCGCACAATCCGGCAAACACATGCAGTGTATCCTGACCGAAGCGCACACCGTTGTATTCGAAATGTGTCTCGCGCTGCTCGTCTTTGTGCCGTCCGAGTACGCGATATTCTTCCGACACACGCACCACCCGCTCGACGCAGGGCAAGGTCTGCATATCCGCCAGATCAAGCGCCTTGGTATTTCCGATGAGATATATTTCGGTCAGGCTTTGCTCGCTGCCGCGCTCGATATGCACCCGCGTTTGAATACCTTGCAGCGTTGCCAAATGCACCAGTAGTTGTTTGTATTCAGCCGATTGCTCATCGACGTTGGAACCCAGGATCAGAATCACTCAAGTCTCCTATCATTTACCCAGCAAAATTGCCCGCTGCACTGGCCAACCAACCAACGGATCGCGCGTAAAGCCGCTCTTGGAAAATTGCTGCCAGCGTCCCAACACATAGCACAGCAGCAAATTCGCATGCGCACTGACATCCACCGCCTCACCCATCTCGCCCTGCGTCGCGGCAATACGCAACGATTGCTTTAATGTAGCTTCGATGCGGTCGAGTATCTGGTTGATGCGCTGCTGCAAACGCTCATCCTCATTCACCAGCGCATCACCAGTAAGCACACGCGTCATCCCGCGATTTTTTTGCGCAAAACCAAGCAGCAACGAAACGACCGCATCGATCTGTTGCAGGCCGCTTTTTTCTTCCTGAGTGATTTTATTGATCAGGCCAAACACCGACTGCTCAATAAATTCGATCAAACCCTCGAACATCTGCGCTTTACTGGCGAAGTGACGATATAGCGCCGCCTCGGAAAGCTCCAGCTTGGCTGCCAGCGCAGCCGTGGTGATTTTTTCACCCTTAGGTTGCTCCAGCATGCTTGCCACGGTTTGCAAGATTTGTAATTTTCGTTCGCCAGGTTTCGCTGCCATATTCACCTCGTTTATTGTCTGTGTGACCGCAACAACTGCATCACATCTTTGATCTTCACATCCACACAGGGCGGATGCTTTGTTGAATCGCTAACCCACACCGTTTTCATTCCCAAACGCTTTGCCGCATGCAAGTTTTCCACGCTATCTTCCACCATCACACATTGCGCAGCCGTAACGCGATGACGACGCAATATGCGCATAAATCCGAACACATCCGGCTTAGGGCGAAAGCGAGTCTGCTCCACCGCCACCACTTCGTCGAATAAGCCGTCGATACGCAGCAATCGCAACACCGCCACGGCATAGTGCAAAGGTGCATTGGTAAATACCACCTTCTTGCCCGGCAGTGCTCGCAACACATGGCGCAAACGCGGCTCGCGCAACACCATCTTGTGCAACTCGGGAAACTGGTGCGTGTGCCACAGAAAGTGCGCTGGCTTGGTTCCGTGATGGCGCATCAGTCCGCTCATCGTGGCACCGTAGCGCTGCCAGTAATGCATACGCAACTCATTCGCCGCCGCCTCGTCCAATTGCAGATGTTGCTGCAAATACGCTGTCATGCTGCGATTAATGTGCGGAAAAATATGCGGTGTCGCGTTGTGTAGCGTGTTGTCCAAATCAAAAATCCACACCTTGCTCATCGACACTCCATCACCATCCCACAAGCAGCAGATTTATCCGCCGATGCCACCAAGGTATCGCGCAACGAATCGCGCGCCTACTTGCTCTTAATCAGCGTACCCACGCCTTCGTCGGTCAAAATCTCCAGCAGCAAAGCGTGTTCGACGCGACCGTCGATGATGTGTACCGCCTTGACTCCGCCGCGCGCGGCATCCAGTGCAGATCCGATCTTGGGCAACATGCCGCCAGACAATGTGCCGTCGGCAACCAGCTCGTCGATTTGCTTGGGCGTGAGTCCGGTCAGTAGATTGCCATCCTTATCCAGCACACCGGGCGTATTGGTCAGCAACACTAGCTTTTCGGCGTTCAGCACTTCGGCCAGCTTGCCCGCCACGAGGTCGGCGTTGATATTCAATGTTTCGCCATCTGGAGCAACACCGATAGGTGCAATCACCGGAATAAAGTCGCCAGAATCCAAGAAGTTAATAATGGACGGATCAATCTTTGTGATCTCGCCGACTTGACCGATATCCAGCATCTTGCCTGGCTCATCCTTGCTTTCCAGCAACATTTTCGTGGCGCGAATGAACGCACCATCCTGCCCCGTCAAACCGACTGCCTTGCCGCCGTGTTTATTGATGAGGTTGACGATGTCTTTATTCACTTTGCCCAGCACCATCTCGACCACATCCATGGTCTCTTCATCGGTGACGCGCATACCTTGAATGAAAGTGCCCTGCTTACCCACCCGATTAAGCAGATCGTTGATCTGCGGCCCGCCGCCGTGCACCACCACTGGGTTCATCCCTACCAACTTAAGCAACACCACATCGCTGGCAAAACTTGCCTGCAAAGCGGGATCAGTCATCGCATTGCCGCCGTATTTCACCACGATGGTCTTGTCGAAAAAGCGCTGGATATACGGCATCGCCTCGGAAAGGGTACGTGCTTTTTTGTCGGCGGCAGAAGGGGAAATAGGCATGATTAACTCCTCAAAAAGTGGCGCGGATTCTACACCAGAAAAACAAAACGGGCGGCATCAGGCCGCCCGTTTCGCGAGTAGTCTGCGCTCACACTTAGTGGTGTTGCGGACGCTCCCGACAACCTTTGTAATCCGCTGCCGATACAGTTTCCGAACCGCTTTCCGCGATAACCTCCAACGCCTCAAGCACATGGAAGCTGAATTTCTCCATATCCGAGATAGCTGCCAAGCCTTTTCTGTAATCGCCATTGAAAAAAGCCGTGACAGCCGCCACGCCGCGCTCATGGAACTGCTGGTGCGGGGTTTCCATCTCGCGATAACCGCGCAAATGGGAAAAACAAAGTTTTCCCTCACCCTCGTAATACCATTTACCCAAACGACATCCGTGATGACTGGAAAACTCTTCCGGTTTTTTGCCTGAAATGCCGAGGAACACCTTGTATATCTCGAACTTATAAACCAGATGATCAACCTTGGCGATTTCAATAAAAGTACGCAGGGCGGATACGCCTATCGTGCTCCTCATTTGCACGGCGACCTCCATCATATGCCGCATATTATTGGCCGCCTGCTGCCCATCTTTATGGAAGTTCGTTGCCTGTTGCGGACTGACCGACACCATCGCCTTGACCTCGGCAGCCTCTTTTTGAATCGCACCGACCAATTGCCCAATTTCACTTGTAGCAATCGATGTGCGCTCGGCCAATTTGCGCACCTCGTCCGCGACAACCGCGAAACCACGCCCCTGCTCACCCGCACGCGCCGCCTCGATAGCGGCATTTAGCGCAAGTAGATTAGTTTGGTCGGCAATTTCCTTGATCAATTTGACGATGCCGCCGATTTGACTGGTGCGTTCATTTAAATGATCGACACTCACGGCAATTTCCGTCGTTTTGTTGGCCATCTGCTCCAGGTTCGTCGAGATGCGCTCCACCGCAACCAGATTGGTTCCCAACTCGCCAGTGGTTTCCGCAATCTGATCATGTTCGTGCTTCATTGTCTGCGCCAATGTAGCAAGCGAAGTCTGCACTTCTTTGGTCGATTCCGCATACGAATTCATATGCTGAAACAACTCCCCTTGCATACCGGCCATTTCGGACGAACGGTTGAATTGCGAGACGATCAACTCTCGCTCCTGTTCGAGTGACAGCACGCTACTCTCGCGCTCTTGCAACAACTGCTCAAAGTCGCGCAACTTTACCTTGAGCGTTTCTACTTCACGATGATTTCCGATTGAAAACATATCCGTCACTCCTCTTTAGTGTTGTCAGATAACTGCATTAACTCGGGCATCATCGGCAATAGATTCGCGCTGAGACAGCCCACTCAACTGTCAGGCCGCAACCGCAGCCGTTTTAAATTTACTGATACTCAACTTCATGGAAGAAGCTAGTTCCTGCAATGTGTTGGCTGACCTGGCCGTTTCGGCTGCGACAGCTTTGTGCTCTTCTGTCATTTTTGCAATTTCTTCAACATTTCGTGCGATATCGTCACTCGCAACAAGTTGTTCCTTGACCGAAGACTCGATTCCCCTCACGCCATGAGCCGCTTGGGTTGCAGACTGTGCAGCTTGGCCCAGCGTGGAGATTGCATCATCAAGGCAAGTGTGACTATTGAGTAATGACTCCAGCCCTTTTTTGACAGCATCGTCCACGGCAACGGATTGCTGATTGAGGTCATTGGTAATGACTTCGATCTCATTGGCCGATTGTGCAGATTTTTCCGCAAGCTTGCGTACCTCGTCCGCGACCACGGCAAATCCCCGCCCCTGTTCGCCTGCACGAGCAGCCTCAATCGCAGCATTCAGGGCAAGTAAATTGGTTTGATCGGCCAACCCTTTGACTTGATTAGTCATCGCCGTAATGGCCTGAGTACTCTTAATGAATTGCTCAATTGATACGGCAATATTTCTGACTGTAATTTCGACCGCGTTGATTTCATTTTTCAATGCCGCCATGCTGTGGCGACCGCCTTCAGAATGCATCTGATGGTCTTCGGATATTTGCTTAACCACCCCTGCATGTTCGGAGACGGAAGAGATACTGACTGCCATCTGTTGCACATCGGCAGCGGTACTCGATGTAGCTTCATGCTGATGGTGCGAGCTCGCAGAAACCTGCTCGGCCGCATTGGCAAGGTGCAAGGCCGCGTCTGCCACTTGCGTACTGGTATGACCGATCTCGTCGATAACCTTACCCAACTCAAGTCTAAGCTGCTCTACATGATGAGCAATCTTGCCCATTTCATCGTCAGTTGACTTGCCCACAGGATTTGAAAAATCGCCCTGAGCAATTTGCGAGATATCTTGCATGAGCCTATTCGCCGGAGTAATGATCCCTACATGAATCATCCAGAAAAACGTACCCGCAGTGAGCATAATCACGACAGCAATGATAGAAAGACTCAGATAAGCACCCTGATGCCCCTCGGCAATAACTCGCTCAGTCGTTTGCTGGCGCGAGATATTGAGATGCTCAGCCGCCTTCGTCAGTAACTCGGTTGGCGCGCGATCCATCCCTTTTACCGCGCTATCTCCAACCTTACTATCCCAGCCACTCGCCTCAAAATCACGCAAACCTTTGCGATAGTTCTCACCCATTGTTTGGTGAGCCAGCAAAAACTGCCCGACCATCTCCGCCGCTTTGGCATCGGCCAAGTTTGCTTGCAACAAGCGCGTACTTTCCTGAACTTTACGCTCGTCACTTTGAAATTCTTTCCAATATTTCTCAAGTGCGACAGGATCTTTGCCGCGCAGCAGAACATTTTTCCATTCCTGTACCTGCTTCTTGAAATCGTTTTGTACGATGAGAATTTGCCGTTCACTAGCGACGCTCTTAAGTACGTCATTTTCGAAGTAACTCAGGCTATTCCATGAAAGCCACAAACCAAACAATGCAGCGGATAGCAAAAAGGCGGTTCCGGTTCCTGCAATCAAAAGCAGCTTGATTCTTAAGCTCGGGATTTTGATTATCCAGTCCATGATTTCTCCTTGTCTGAAGATTTGCCGTTTAGGCACGAGCAGTATTCTTCGGATAACTCAGGCATCGTCACTAAATGATCCGTGCTGAGACAGCTCTTTCAACCGAATTTCATACCCACTCTGAGGATGTGAGATTAATCGACTAAAAGCAAAAAATGTATAGACCAGAATACATATGCATTTTTTTATAACAAATTGATTTATATATTGATAGTTACTTATCTGGGTATAGTAAAAAACATCTTTTGAAAAAAATTGGCAACTTTTTATCGCACGAGTCACTCGACCCGAGTGCCGTAAGTCAAGCACAGACTCTCATCGTGAAATAAAAACGGGCGGCACTAGGCCGCCCGTTTATCCGTCATTTGTTTCGTATTTTAGTGGTGATGCATATGCCCCGCATGACCAGCTTGCGACTGCACGTCGACCAGCGGTCTAATTTCCACTTGAACGTCGATCTTACGGGTCTTTTTACCCGTGGTGATATTCAATGTCAGCGGCACGTTTTCACCCGCTTGCAACGGCTTTTTCAAACCCAATAACATAAGGTGATAACCGCCCTCGGCTAGGTTTACAGCTTTACCTGCAGGCAGTTCGATGGATTTCACTTCGCGCATTTTCATCACGCCATTTTCGTGCGTCATGCTGTGTAACTCAGCGACAGCACATACTTTGCAAGCAAACCCGCTCAGTACGGCGCTCTGCTGACTGGTGATTGTCATGTCTGCCATCGCGGCATTCTGCCCAGGTGCAGTAGCGCGTGACCATGCATTTTGTACGGTGACATCATCGGCCTGTGCGCAAGTGAAGGCAAACATCAGTGCGGCAGTGCCTAGTATCTGGGTGACTTTTTTCATGTATGCAATCCGATGTATAAAGTTGGGGAGCGATTATAGAGCTACAAGCCAGTACTACACCAAAAGAGCCCACCCCGTATTTCCAAGGGAGGTCGCTAGGGAGAATACACGCGCAACGTCGCTGGTTCGTCGCACATGACAGAGATACAGAGCAGGTCTTTTGGCGAGATGATTATTCACCATAACCCATGACTTGAGAATGCGACATATTGCCGCACCCTGCGGCGATTTGCCGCACCCCCGATACAAGCTTGAGTCGGTAGAATCACAACCATGAATCAATCTCTGCTCGCCGCCCAAACCGGCCATACCCAGCTACGCCGCCTATTTTGGCTGCGCAACGCGGCTATTGCCGCGCAATGTGTCACGCTATTGCTAGTGTATCGCTTCCTCAGCCAAGACCTTGCTTGGGCACCCATGCTGGGAGCGGTTGCCGGTTCGGCAGCACTTAATGCATGGACCCGCTGGCGACTGACGCGCGATTATCCAGTCAGTCCGAAAGAGTTATTCGGCCAGCTATGCGCGGATGTGATTGTATTAAGCGTGCTGCTGTATTTCGGCGGTGGCTCTACCAATCCGTTTGTTTCGCTCTACCTACTTCCATTAGTCATTGCCGCTGCTACCCTATCGCGCCGCCTAACTTGGGCAATGGCAGCCTTCACGCTGGCCTGCTATAGCCTGCTGATGGTGTGGTACGTACCACTACCAAGCGGCACTGGGCACGATCACGCCACACCGCCAGCCACGTTAGCCAGCGACACTCACCAGCATCACGATCATGCCGCGATGGACGAACCTCCCGTTGCCGACTTCTGCCGTACAGAGCCGGAAGTAAACAATTCGGTAAGCGACTTTCTGAGCGATGCTTTCAACACGCATGTGCTGGGAATGTGGCTAGGATTTTTCATCAGCGCGGTGGTAGTCGCTTATTTCGTGGTGGAAATGGCCCGCGCAGTTCGAGTGCGCGATGCCGAACTGAATCGCGCTCGGGAAGAAACATTGCGCAACGAACGCATCGTTGCTCTCGGCACGCAGGCCGCCAGTGCGGCCCACGAACTGGGTACGCCGCTATCGACATTGGCAGTGCTGATAGGCGAAATGCGCCACGATGCTGCAGCGCATCCCGAAACCGTTGCCGATCTGAACATCCTCGACGATCAGGTACGCCACTGCAAACGCATTCTGGGTGGCCTGCTCAGTCACGCGCAAGAAAGTCCCGAAGAACAAAGTACCGAAGAGTTTTTGCATGCCGTGCTAAACGAATGGCAGTTGCTACGCCCGACTGTTCATTATCACTATCACACCTCGGCATCCGCCTCTGCACCACGTTACGCAATCGACACTTCCTTACGTGCCGCATTGCTGAATCTGCTAAACAATGCCGCCGATGCATCGCCGCAAAAGGTTGATATTTACTCGCGGTGTGAAAGTGATGTGTGGCATTTGCAGATTCACGATCACGGTGCTGGGCTGACAGCGGAAAGTGCAGCCCGCGCCGGCTCCGCCTTTTTCACCACAAAACAGGAAGGTCGCGGTATTGGTCTGCTGCTGGCAAATGCCACAATCGAACGATTGGGGGGCTCGGTGCGCTTATCCAATCGCGACGGTGGCGGTGCGACTACTGAAATTATTCTGCCCCTAACGAGAACTGCATGAACGAAAACGAAAATCCTTCTTTATTGCTGGTCGATGATGACATCACTTTTTGCACAGTGCTGAGCAAAGCATTAGAACGACGTGGTTTCAGCGTCAGCGTCGCGCACAGTGTAGAAACCGCCATTCCGCTCGCAAAAACCAACCCACCGGAATATGCCGTGGCCGACCTGAAAATGGACGGTGCATCAGGCCTAGAACTGGTGCGCACTTTGCACGAACTCGACCCCAATACTCGCATCGTGATGCTCACTGGTTATGCCAGTATCGCCACTGCGGTTGAGGCCATTAAACTCGGCGCAACCCAATACCTCGCCAAACCAGCCAATGCCGACGAAATCGTCGCTGCATTCGCGCATGCAGCCGATGCCAGCAAACCGATTCAAGTTCAGCCCACCAAGATCGACGCGCTGGAATGGGAACACATTCAACGCGTACTACGCGAAAACGACAACAATATCTCCGCCACGGCACGCGCGTTAAACATGCACCGCCGCACCTTGCAACGCAAACTGAGCAAACCCCCCTCCCGTCCCGAGTAAGCTATCCTCGCATCGCGGCAAAATCTCTCGTATAGTTGCGCCGACTCACGTACAACCCTAGGCAAAAATCAATATGACTGACGAGAATACCCGCAAAAAACTCAAGCAAGCTCTCTCCAACATTGATGCACTTCCGGCAATGCCGGTCATCGCCCAAAAACTGCTCGCTCTGCAACTCGACACCGAACAAGGCGAAGCCGAGTTGCTGCATCTGATTGAGCAAGATCCCCAACTCTCTGCAAAAATCGTCGGCCTTGCCAATTCACCAGCCATTGGCAGCAGCATGAAAATCACCTGCATCGCGAATGCGGCCATCCTACTTGGATTGAGCCGGGTCAAGTCCGTGGCGCTCGGCGTAGCCGCTTTATCCGGCCTCTCCAAAGCCCCTGTGAGCAAGCATTTTAATCCGCATGACTTGTGGGTCCATAGCATGGTGATTGCTATTGTGATGCGCGCTATCGCACAAGAAATACCAAGAAGCACACGCCCCCCGGAAGACCATATCTTTCTTGCCGGACTACTTCACGATATCGGCTTTATGGTGCTACACCATCTGGATTTTGACCTGAGTAACGAGTTGCATTACCAGTTACGCATGCAAGCCAAGCAACCGATTATCGAATTGGAACTGGAGACATTGGGGCTTACGCACTGCTATATCGGAGCTCAATTGGCTCGCCACTGGCATTTACCTGCCGAAATCGTCGCCGTTACCGGATACCACCACCCCCCGTATGTCGACGAAATGGGGCAATCAAGCACACTGATTCGCCTGTTACACATAACAGAACGGCTTCTACCGGATTTTGGCATTAATGAACACGGCTGCGACACAATTACTGAAGCTGACTGGCTCGACCTCGGCATTGATCCCGCCAAAGCTGACGACATCACCGCGCTAGCAAACGAGTTGGGCATTCAAGTTTCCCAACTCGGCGACATCTTGTGACATAAACGCGCAGCTTGGATAGAATGGCAGCAATAATAAAAACAAACCGAAAGACACTCATCAGGAGGAATTTGGCATGACTAGCGGCATCGATCTGAAGCAATCTCTGGAACGCATCAACACGCTCCCGGCCATGCCGGTCATCGCACAAAAACTGCTGGCCTTACCGCTGGATACGGATGAAGGCGAAGCGCAACTCCTTAAACTCATCGCTCAAGACCCGCAAATATCGGCCAAAATCATCGGCCTGTCGAATACTTCATTGTTCGGCGCTCCGGGCAAAATCACTTCCGTCAGCGATGCCGCCATGCGTCTCGGCCTAACACGCGTGAAATCGGTTGCCATTGGTATTGCCACCATGTCGGCGCTCACCAAAATGCCCGAAGGCAAGCTGAAAGCCACCGATTTGTGGACACACAGCATGGCTATCGCCATCGCCATGCGCGTTATCGCCAGACACATGCCCGCACGCGTCCGCCCGATGGATGATCAAATTTTTCTGGCCGGCCTGTTGCACGACATCGGCTACAACGCACTGAGCTATCTCGACACCGATGCCAGTAATGCGTTGCACGAAAAACTAAGCACCGCCGACGGTACATCGTTACTGCAAATCGAAACTGAGTTACTCGGCATTCATCACGGTGAGATCGGCGCACAACTTGGCATCCACTGGAGTTTGCCGGAAGAAATCGTTGCCGTTATGCGCTATCACCACACACCAGAAGCACCGGATGCTGAAATTGGTCAACCGTTGGTCAGCTTGGTTAACTACGCCGAGAAAATGCTATCCGCCTTTGGTGTGGCCGAACACACGGCACAAGAAATCACCGAGCAGGAATGGGTTGATCTGGGAATTGATCCAAGTAAAGCAGAAGCCATTCAGGAAGAGATCGCAACCGTTGCCGAGCAAGCTCGGCAACTGGCCAACGCGGTTTAGTCCAAAGGCTACAGCTGGCGCTGAATGGTTGCCAGTGCCTCAATCAAACGATGCAGTGCGGGAACGTAGAGTTCATAGTAGGCGGCCTTAGCGCCAGTACGTTCCCCCGTTTGCAGACGTTCCAACACCAAATCACCGTAAATGTGGAAATCGCGGTGCGCCTCGCGCAAGGCATGAAATGCGGGAGTGTGATGGAATGCCACCAGCGCACTGCCATTAATGAGTGAGCCCAGCTGGCACATCCCGCTCTGCCCCACCATTACCCCCTCGTAAGACTCGCGCAAACGCCCTTCGACGTAATGTCCAAGCCGCGCCTTCCATTGCACATGAGCCTCAGCCAAGCCAAATAAATTCAGGCGATCAGCCAAACCCTGTAACGGCACAGAATGCTCCATAACCGTGCGAGTCACCTCTACCGAAGCTGTAAGCATATTCATATTGTCTTTCTTTGTTTTCATTGCTGACTTTATACCGACTCGAATCCAGTAAAACAATAGACCGAAATGCATATGCATTTTTGTAACAGACCGTGTCCTTCCCCTACCCGATAAGTGGCATAAGCCCAGATTTGGCGCGCTATAATCCACACCACAGAACAATCTCAAACCCGCAATGAAACGCCTATTACTGACTATTTTCCTGCTGCTGCCACTGACCAACTTGGCGGCCATGCCAACCGCCCCGACACTGGCGGCCAAGTCCTACGTTCTATATGACTACACCAGCAATCAGATTCTGGTGAATCAAAATGGCGATGACCGTATGGCTCCCGCCTCGCTGACCAAGCTAATGACGGCCTATCTGGCTTTTGACGCACTTGCCCATGACACACTCGACATCGAGCAAGAGTTGACTGTGCCCGAAGCGGCGGTCAAAGCACAAAGCGGCGGGGAATCGCGCATGTTGCTAAGCGCCGGACAAACTGTCGCAGTGAGCGAGCTACTCAAAGGCCTCATCATTCAGTCTGGCAATGATGCGGCCATCACACTAGCTATCAATATAGCGGGCAGCGAATCTGGATTCGTCGACTTGATGAATAAAGAGGCCAAACGACTAGGCATGAGCCAAACTCACTTCGCCAACCCAAGCGGCCTGCCCGATGCCCAGCACTACAGCACGGCGAATGATTTGGCGCGTCTGGCAACGGCGCTGATCCGCGACTTTCCGCAGCATTACAGTCTATTTTCTGAGCGCGACTACACCTATAACAACGTTACTCAGGCGAACCGCAACCGTTTGCTTTGGCTGGACCCACATGTTGATGGCTTAAAAACAGGGCATACCGAAACTGCAGGCTACTGTCTCGTTGCCTCAGCCAAGCGCGACAACCACAGATTGATCTCGGTCATGCTCGGCGCGGCCAGCGACAATCTACGCGCCATCGAAAGTCAAAAGCTGCTCAATTTCGGCTTCCAACATTTCGATGTGGTACGCCTGTATCGAAAAGACCAGACAGTCACCCAAATACGCGTATGGAAAGGTACCGAAAAATATGCCGAACTTGCCTTCCGCCAAGATTTATTCCTAACCATCCCCAAAGGCAGTTTGCCGCAACTCAAAGCCACGCTTGAACACCGCGCCCCCATCATCGCACCCGTGGTCAGCGGAGAAAAACTTGCCATTCTGAAACTCGCAATCGGCGGTAAGCAGTATGCCGAGTATCCACTGCAAGTCAGCACTGCCGTGCCACTAGCAAACGTATTTTCACGCGGCTGGGACACCATCCGCCTGTTGTTCGAATAAGGCCCCGCGCATGATCTATCTCAATGGCGCATTCATGCCAGTCGAACAAGCCACAGTTTCGGTGCTGGATCGTGGCTTCATTTTCGGCGATGGCGTGTACGAAGTGATTCCAGTTTATTCGCGGCGCGCATTCCGGCTGGAAGAACATCTCGCACGCCTGCAACACAGTCTAGATTGCATTCAGCTACCCAACCCGCACGACCTGAGCGAATGGATCAACATCGTCAACGAAGTCATCGCACGCAACGGCAAAAACGACCAATATCTCTACCTGCACGTCACGCGCGGCGCAGCCAAGCGCGATCACGCATTCCCCAACCCTCCGGTTCGCCCGACTGTGTTTGTAATGAGCAATCCGCTCACGCATCCACCCGCCGAACTGCTGGAAAGCGGCATTGACTGCATCACCGTGTCCGATAATCGGTGGCTGCGGTGTGACATCAAGGCCATTTCTCTACTCCCAAATGTATTGCTACGCCAAGCCGCCGTTGATGCTGGGTGTGCCGAGGCGATTCTGATTCGTGACGACAGCTTTCTTACCGAAGGTGCGGCCAGCAATATCTTCGTGGTGAAAAACGGAATATTGTTAGCGCCGCCCAAAGATCACCTCATGCTGCCCGGCATCACTTACGACGTGATACTCGAACTTGCCGAGACCAATGCCATTCCGCATGAGGTGCGGCGCATAGACAAAGCCGAGGTGTTTGATGCGGACGAACTGCTAATGACCTCATCCACCAAAGAAGTGCTGGCAATCACTACTCTCGACAATAAGCCAGTTGGCAACGGCAAGCCAGGCATGATGTTCACCCGCCTGTACCAACTCTACCAAGACTTTAAACGTGATGTGATGCGCAAATGAGTGACTCAAAAAAAACCGAACTCCGCGATAGCCTGATCGAATATCCCAGCGATTTTCCGCTCAAAATATTTGGCCAGCAGCAAGCCGGATTTGCCCAAGCCGTACTGCAAGTCGTCAACAAACACGACCCAACTTTTGTTGCCTCAAGCATGGAAATGCGTACCAGCAAAACCGCGCGCTATGTCAGCCTCACTTGCACCATCCGCGCCACTTCGCGCGAACAACTTGATGCCATCTATCAGGAATTATGCGACCACCCGATGGTGGTGATGGTGTTATGAACCGGGAAGAGAAAATTCCTGCGCTGCTCGCCCATCTTGCCACTCCCGCCATCCACACGCTGGGATTGGTTGAATATGAGCCGACTTGGCGCGATATGCAACGCTTCACCGCCGCGCGCACGCGCGACACTCGCGACGAAATATGGCTGCTACAACATCCGCCAACCTACACGCAAGGTCAGGCGGGGAAACCGGAACATCTACTCAATCCAAGCGCCATTCCCGTCGTACAGATTGATCGCGGTGGACAGATCACTTATCACGGCCCCGGCCAGATCGTTGCTTACCTGCTAATCGATCTACGCCGCTGGCACATCAACGTGCGCGAACTGGTACGCCTGATGGAACAATCCGTGATCGACCTGCTGGGCGAATACGGCGTGGCTGCCAGTGGCCGCGAGGATGCACCCGGCGTATATGTCGGCCAAAACAAAATCGCCGCACTCGGATTAAAAATTAAAAACGGTTGCAGCTATCACGGTCTTTCGTTCAATGTGGACATGGA
This sequence comes from Gallionella sp., assembly GCA_028687335.1. Taxonomy (GTDB): domain Bacteria; phylum Pseudomonadota; class Gammaproteobacteria; order Burkholderiales; family Gallionellaceae; genus Gallionella. The sequence continues at coordinate 127,004 of JAQUAI010000002.1, read as the reverse complement.
CTTAACTCCCTTTACCCACATCAACCCGTGCGGCTATGCCGGACTCGGAGTCACTCAGGCAGTAGCACTTGGCGTCACCGTTCCGATCAATGAGCTACAAGCACAACTGGCACAAAATCTGATTCACGGCTTGCAACATCACTTGAGAAATAAATCGCATGAATAAACCCGACAAGCAAACCGGCAAAGAAAAAACCGCACGCAACCCAATCAAAATCGTTCCGCTACAAGAGCGTCTGCGCAAACCCGAATGGATACGCGTCAAATCCGGCAGCGGCGCAGGCTACAACGAAGTGAAACGCATGCTGCGCGAGCACCAGCTGCATACCGTGTGCGAGGAAGCATCCTGCCCTAACATCGGCGAGTGCTTCGGCAAAGGCACGGCCACCTTCATGATCTTGGGTGATGTCTGCACCCGTCGCTGCCCATTCTGCGATGTAGCACACGGTAAGCCGCTGCCACCAGACACCAATGAACCGGAAAATCTGGCGCGATCCATCGGCCTACTCAAACTCAAATATGTCGTCATCACCAGCGTTGACCGTGACGATTTACGCGACGGCGGCGCACAACATTTTTCCAACTGCCTGCTCGCCATCCGCGCCGCATCACCCGCCACTAAACTCGAAACGCTTGTACCGGATTTTCGGGGTCGCATGGAAGTCGCCCTCGACGCGATGGCAAGTGGCCTGCCCGATGTGCTCAATCACAACCTTGAAACTGTACCGCGCCTATACACGCTAGCCCGCCCCGGCGCTGACTACACCCATTCGCTCAACTTACTCAAACACTTCAAAGCTCGATTTCCCCAGGTTGCCACTAAATCCGGCCTGATGCTGGGACTGGGCGAAACCGACGAGGAAGTTTTGCAAGTCATGCGCGACCTGCGTGCGCACGATGTTGAAATGCTCACCATCGGCCAATACCTGCAACCCTCCGACGGACACTTACCGGTGTTACGTTACGTTACCCCAGACACCTTCAAAATGTTTGAACGCGCTGCCAAAGAAATGGGATTCAGCCATGCTGCGAGCGGCCCGATGGTACGTTCAAGTTATTTCGCAGACGAGCAAGCCGCCCATGCGGGAGTCGTGTAACTGTTAAACAGTGCAATGAGATCGTAATCACGGCAGAATAAGAACCCTAATCGCAGTTGCGCGCTCGGCATTAGTTGAACTCGCTGAAAGAATGGCAGTCTGAATCGCCGCATGCCGCATTTGATTTAAGTCAAATTGCGGAAAATTTAACCGGTATAGCATCACCGCAGCATTTTTAACTCAAGGAGAAAACCATGAAAGTTCGTACTCTGATCGCACTAACCGCAGCACTGGTCGTTTCTTCCACCGCATTCGCATCCGAAGACGGCGCAGCCGCATTCAAGAAAGCCAATTGCGGCACTTGCCATGTGCTGGATCGCAAATCTGTCGGCCCTGCACTGAAGGACATCGCAGCCAAATACAAAGCTGATGCAGGCGCACAAGCCAAGCTGGAAGCCAAAGTCCGCAGCGGCGGCTCCGGTTCGTTCGGCACGATGCCGATGCCAGCCACCGCGAAATCGGTCAGCGACGATTCGATCAAGACTGTAGTCACTTGGATTTTGAGCCAGAAGTAAACCTGGCACAGTTCAATAAAAAAGCCGACGCGAGTCGGCTTTTTTATTGCCTATATTTTTTGTACGCGCACGGAACCAAGCATCAATCACTCAGGTCAATGTCCTTGCGTTTGCAATGAACTCTCCGTTTTATACCCCGATGAACATCGGGATAGCGCAACGCAATACTCAGTTAATCACAAGGAAACTATTATGAAATTTTTTCGCCTGATCGCGGCCTCTGCGGCGTTTTCTATCTCTTGCTCCGTGCTCGCTGCCGACGCTACCGACACGACCAACGATGCCGCAGCTTTGTTTAAGAAAAGCAATTGCACTACATGCCACGCTGTCGATAAAAAAGTTATCGGCCCAGCATTGAAAGATATTGCTGCAAAATATAAAGATGACAAAGAAGCGCCAACCAAGCTGGCTGAAAAAGTTCGCAAGGGCGGCTCGGGCTCCTTCGGTTCCATGGCAATGCCAGCGGCATCGAAGTCCGTCAGCGACGAATCAATCAACACCCTCGTTGCTTGGATTTTGGAACAAAAATAAGTACTAACAGTCCCACCAAAAGCCGACGCGAGTCGGCTTTTTTGTTGCCTGCGTACCAGAAAGAAACGTGTTGCACTGGTATAATTCGCGCCAATTTTTCCGGCATCACCCCATGAATATCCTTTACGAAGAAGACGGCAGTTTTAAAGTCGGCAGCATCATGTCCGACAACACCACCTCGCTCCAGATAGAGAGTCTGTCCGGCAAGCGCAGCAAGATCAAAGCGGCAAATGTGATGCTGCGTTTTACCCAACCGCCCCTTTCCGAATTTATGGCTCAGGCAGAGCTAATTGCTTCTGGTATTGAAGTCGACTTTCTGTGGGAATGCTGCCCGCCGGAAGAGTTCGGCTTCGAGCAAATTGCAGCAGAGTACTTCGGCCACGAACCCAACTCGCTGGAAGCGGCAGCCGCATTGATGCGTTTGCACAGCGCACCTATTTATTTTCACAAAAAAGGTAAAGGGCGTTACCGCGCCGCGCCACCCGATGTGCTCAAAGCCGCGTTAGCGGGTGCCGAACGCAAGCGCCTGCAACTGGAATTACAAGCTCGCTTTGTCGAACAATTATGCCGTTTCGAACTACCACCGGAATTTGCCGATAAATTGGCGCAACTGCTCTACAAACCGGATCGTAATACCATCGAAGTAAAAGCACTGGAAGATGCCTGCGCACAAACGCACCTGTCGTCGGCTCACTTGTTGCACCAATGCGGCGCCATTCCGAATACGCACGACTATCACTTCCAAAAGTTTTTGCACGAGCACTTCCCCAAGGGAACCGGCTTCCCGCCGCTGGAATTGGCGACATGGGAGCCGCTCCCCGTGGCCGATGTCTCGGCATTTAGTATTGATGATGCCACCACCACTGAGATTGATGATGCCTTCTCGGTCACGTCGCTGGAAAATGGCAACTGGCGCGTGGGTGTGCATATTGCCGCGCCTGCCTTGGGTATGCCGCGCGACTCAGCTGCCGACCAAGTCGCCGCATCGCGGCTTTCCACCGTATATATGCCGGGTAACAAAATCACCATGCTGCCGAATAGCGTGGTTGAGGCGTTCACGCTGAGTGCTGACCGCACGTGTCCGGCACTGTCGATGTATATCGAAGTCGAAGCGGAAACACTGGCGATACTGAGCTACACCAGCCGCGTCGAGCAGGTGCATATCGCTGCCAATTTGCGACACGACACACTGGAGCCGCTGTTCAACGAAGAGACGTTAGCCGCTGGAAAACTGGATTACGCTTACGCGCCAGAATTGGCTCTTTTGTGGAAGCTATCGCAAAAGCTCGAACTCGCACGCGGCAAACCTTCCGACAACAGCACGCAGCAACTGGACTACAACTTCCATGTCGAAAATGATCGCATCACCATCTCGAATCGCCGTCGTGGCTCACCTATCGACAAGGTGGTTTCCGAGTTGATGATTCTGGTCAACAGCGAGTGGGGCAAACACATCGCCGAACACGGTTTTGTTGCCATTTACCGCACGCAACAAAACGGCAAAGTAAAGATGAGTACCGTGGCTGCTCCGCATCAAGGCTTGGGCGTGGCGCAATACATGTGGTCCAGCTCGCCGTTGCGGCGCTATGTTGACCTGCTAAACCAGCGCCAGATTATCGCCATGCTGCGTGATGAAGAAGCGGTTTATCCGAAGAACGACACTGCGCTGTATGCCGCGATGCGCGACTTCGATACCATGTATTCCGTCTACAACGATTTCCAGCGCCAAATGGAACGCTATTGGTGTCTGCGCTGGTTACAGCAGGAAAAAATAGAGGAAGTCGAGGCAACGTTGATACGCGAAAACTTGGTGCGATTGGCCGATATTCCGTTAATCTTCCGCGCGCATTCGCTGCCCGAACTGCCTGCTGGTAGCCGTGTGCGACTGGGGATAGGCATGATCGACCTACTTGACCTGGAAGTACAAACGCGCCATATCGAAACACTAACGCAACCCGAGCCAGCCGAGGAAAACGCTTGCTAGCAGCACTAAAAGTCCCGCTTTCTTTCGCGATGATTATCTCCATCGCGCTGCATTCTTTTGCCTTGTTTGGCGTGGCATTGGTACTGCCAGATCCTCGCACCGCATCGGATTTCATGCAGCCACTGCAAGTGGTGCTGGTCAACAGCAAATCAAAATCAAAACCGGAAAAAGCCGATGCGCTGGCACAAAACAATCTCGACGGCGGCGGTAACACCGCCGAAGACCGGCAGGCGAAAAGTCCACTGCCGACACTAAGTGACGATAAAGCCTTCAGCCCCGAGCAAAACACCAGAAAAGTCGCGCAACTGGAAGATGAAACCAAGCGCATGCTGACCCAATTAAAAAGCAACTACACTGTTGCCCAGCCCGACCTGAAAAAGGCTCAAAGCACCAACATCAACACTGGCGATGATCTGGTGCAAAAGTCGCTGGAAATAGCCCGCTTGGAAGCGCAAATCAGCAAAGATTGGGATGCTTATCAGCGTTTGCCGCGCCGCAAATTCATCGGTGCGCGCACCCAAGAATATCGCTTCGCCCAATACATCGAAGACTGGCGCGTCAAAGTCGAACGCATCGGTAACTTGAACTACCCGGAAGAAGCTCGCCGCCAACAACTATTCGGTAAACTGCAACTCAGCGTTTCAATCCGCGCCGACGGTAGTATCGAAAATCTTGAAGTCAGCCGCTCTTCCGGTCATCGCATTCTGGATGCCGCCGCGATGCGCATCGTCAAACTTGCCGCGCCCTATTCGCCCTTACCACCGGACATCACCAAAGATGTCGACATCCTCACTATCACCCGCACTTGGTCGTTCACATCGTCAGACCGGCTGGAGAGCGAGTGACTCCCCTTATAATTCACAGCCGCGTTATTAACCGTTAGAATCCGCGCCATGCAACGCTCCCTAGCCATCCGATTTTTGCTCGTCTTCGCTCTGCTGTTTGTTCAGCTCGGCGGCGCGATGCATGGCATTGCGCATACATTGGCCGAACAGCAGCAAGAGCAAACACTGCCGCACGATAAGCAGTGCGATTTGTGCGCCAGCTACGCGCAACTCGGTAGTGCGCTTGGCAACAATGCGCTGCCGCACTTTACGACTACCCGTATCGGCGAGCCATTTACCGCCACCACACTCACCGCTTACCACACCCCATCCTTCGCCGCGTTTGCGGCGCGCGCACCGCCCTACTCCGTCTAAGCCCAATCCTGATCTGCAGGAGTCCGAGGCATCGGGCTCTTGCACACCATCAATTCGATTGTTTTATACGGAGTCATTCATGTCCAAAAAAATCTATTTGAGCGCGACACTTGCCGCGCTGTTATCCCTTCCGCTCTATGCATCCGCCGCGACGGATGCCGACTTGCAAGTTATCCGCGAGCAAATCCAGCAACTAAGGCAAAGCTACGAGCAGCGCATCGCCCAGCTGGAACAGCGTTTGCAGCAAGCCGAGTCGACCGGAAAACGTGCCGAAGCAGTTGCCGAACAGGCACAAACTACGGTGCAGCAAACCGTCGCCACACCTACCGCCGCTTCCAGTTCAAACGGTGGCGAGGGAACATTCAATCCCGCCTTGTCGCTGATTTTGAGCGGCACTTACGGCTCACTGCAACAAGACCCCACCGTACCCGCCACCGGCTTTGCGATGAGCCCAAATATGGGGCACGAGCAAGGCTTCAACCTCGGCGAATCGGAGTTAGGCATTGCCGCCAACATTGACGCGAACTATCGCGGTGTAGCCACGCTAGCACTCGATCCTGCGGGTGGCATCAGCGTGGAAAATGCGTATGTACAAACTTCAGCATTGGGGAATGGCATTAACCTCAAGTTTGGCCGCTATTTTTCCGGCTTGGGCTATCTAAACGAGCAACATGCCCATGCTTGGGATTTTGTCGATCAGCCCTTGGTTTATGCCGCACTATGGGGCAATCAATTGGGTGAAGACGGACTACAGGCAAAGTGGCTAGCACCGACCGACATGTTTATCGAACTGGGTGCCGAACTGGGACGCGGACGCGGCTTTCCGGGCTCTGACCGTGTGAAAAACGGCGCGGGTTCGGGTGTGCTGTTCGCGCATATCGCGGACGACATCGGTATCGAACATAGCTGGCGGGCGGGCGTTTCGCTGCATCAAACCCGCGCCGACAACCGTATCAGCGACGGTGTGCCGGATTTACCCGGAACGGCGGGCGGGGTAAGTAATAGCTTCAGCGGCGACAGCCAGACCGCAGGATTGGATTTTGTCTGGAAGTATTCGCCCAACGGCAATATGCGCGACCGTTATGTAAAAGTGCAGGGTGAATATTTCCGGCGCAAAGAAAATGGTTTGCTGACTTACGACCTTGCCACGGCGAATATCGCCGACAGCTACAGCGTCACACAAAGCGGCTGGTATCTGCAAAGCGTGTACCAATTCATGCCGCACTGGCGCGCGGGCTTGCGCTATGACCGTCTCGATAGCGGCATTGCCGCTATCGGTGTGCTCAACGCGGGAAATGTCATCGGCAACTATGCGTTCAACCCCACGCGCACTTCGCTGATGCTGGACTACAGCCCGAGTGAATTCTCGCGTCTACGCCTGCAACTCGCGCGCGACAACTCGCGGCAAGGCTTGCCAGACACGCAAATGTTCGTGCAATACATCATGAGTCTGGGCGCGCACGGCGCACATCAGTACTAAGGAGAAAAAAATGAAAAACCTGTTATGCGCAAGCTTGTTGGTATTGTTCAGCAATAGTGCCCATGCCGCACTCAACGTATTCGCCTGCGAACCCGAATGGGCAGCACTTACCCAAACACTGGCCGGTGACCAAGTCAGCATTTACACCGCCACTGGCGCACTGCAAGACCCGCATCGCATCGAAGCGCGTCCGAGTTTGATCGCCAAAGCTCGCCGCGCCAATCTAGTGGTATGTACTGGTGCCGAGCTTGAAATGGCATGGCTGCCGGTGGTGCTGCGCGAGTCGGGCAACAGCGCGATTCATCCCGGCAGTAGCGGTTATTTCGAAGCGGCCAGCGCGGTACGCATGCTTGACATTCCCGCCCGTCTGGATCGGGCTGATGGCGATATACACGCCCAAGGCAACCCACACATCCAAACCGATGCGCGGAATTTTTTGCCGATTGCAGATGCGCTAAGTCAACGTTTGATTCAACTCGATCCAGCGAATACGACGCATTACCAAAACAAGCTCGTCGCGTTTAAGCAGCAGTGGCGTGCGGCACTGAAGAAATGGGAACAGCAAGCCGCCCCGCTCAAAGGTACAGCGATCGTCGTGCAGCACAAAGGCTTTCCATATCTGAGCAACTGGCTCGGCCTGCAAGAAATCACCGCGCTGGAACCCAAGCCGGGTATGGAGCCTAGTGCGGCACATCTGGGACAAGTGCTGAACGAGCTCAAACAACATCCCGCCAAAATGGTGCTACGTGCCGCTTATCAGGATGTCCGGCCTTCGCAATGGATCGCCCAGCGCGCGCACATCGCGGCAGTCGAACTGCCTTACACGGTGGGCGGTAACGCTGCGGCCAGCGATTTATTCAGCTTATTTGACGACACCATTGCGCGCTTGTTGGCAGGTGCCAAATAGCTGCATGATCTACGCAAAACATGAGCGACGCGACGCATACCCTGCGGGGTTTTTCGCGTCGTTCGTGCCATTTTTGAACGGGAGAAGTTAGCTATGAATACCATTGAACTAGACATTCTCATTCCCGCCTTCATCGCTGGCGTGCTGATTCTCGTCACCCATATCCCGCTCGGCATGAAAGTGCTGCAACGTGGCATTATTTTTGCGGACCTCGCCGTGGCGCAGATCGCCGGACTGGGCATCGTGATCGCCGGACTATTCGGCATGGCAGAACACCCAGTCGCCGTACAAAGCATCGCCGTAACCAGCGCACTGCTGGGCGCGGGACTACTGGCTTATGCCGAACGCCGCCACGCCGAAACACAAGAAGCCATCATCGGCTTATTATTCGTCCTCGCTGCCAGCGGCAGCATTCTGCTACTGAGCCATGATGCCCATTCGGGCGAGCATCTGAAAGACTTATTGATCGGCCAGATTTTATGGGTCAACCATACCCAACTCATCGCCACCGCCTGCCTAAGCACAGCTTTACTGCTCACATGGCCATTGCTCAAACGACACTTGGGATCACTGGGCTTTTATGCCGCATTCGCGCTAGCTGTCACCGCCTCGGTACAACTGGCTGGGGTGTATCTCGTGTTCGCCAGCTTGATCGTTCCTGCCCTTGCCACTTACCGCATCAAGCACCGCAGACAACTCACTGCTTACGCCGTCGGGCTCGGCGGCTATGCCAGCGGCTTGCTACTCTCCGTCTGGTTTGATCTGCCAGCCGGAGCCGCCATCGTATGGGCGATGACAGGCTGTGGCTTGCTTACGCACGTAATGAGGGCCAAGTAGCGAGTGATGAGTAAAGCTATAATCGCGTCCGCCTTTACTCGCCACTCAGTACGCATAAAAAATGACAGACCGCTACGCCGTCATCGGCAACCCCATTTCGCATAGCAAGTCGCCGCTCATCCATGCGATGTTCGCGGCTCAGACTGGGCAAGATATTTCTTATGAGGCGATCGAGGCCCCACTGGATGGTTTCGCCGCGACAATCACGCGGCTGCGCACGACGGGCTATCGGGGATGCAATGTGACCGTGCCGTTCAAATTTGAAGCCTTCAAACTTGCCACTGAACTCAGCGAACGGGCGTTGTCCGCCCAAGCAGTCAACACGCTGCTCTTGCGCGATGACAGCATCGTTGGCGACAACACAGACGGACTTGGGCTAGGACGCGACATTCAAGAAAATTTGCAGACACGCCTTGATGCCAAGCGTGTGCTGTTGCTCGGGGCAGGTGGTGCGGCCTACGGTGTCGTGCTGCCGCTGTTGCAAACCGGAGCATCCATGACTGTCGTTAATCGCACCACAGCCAAGGCTGATGAGCTGGCGCGGCATTTCGCAGCGCATGGACACATCGCAACGCACAGTTTCGACAGCCTGGCTGGACAGCAATTCGACATCGTCATCAATGCCACTTCGAGCGGGCTCAGCAATGAACTACCACCGCTGCCGGAAACCATCTTCGCTCCCGATGCATTGGCTTACGACATGATGTATGGACGCGAGACGCCGTTCATGGCGTTCGCCCGCGAACGTGGTGCGCGTGTCGCCGACGGGTTGGGCATGCTGGTTGAGCAGGCCGCTGAAGCATTTTTCATTTGGCGTGGTGTGCGTCCCGACACCCATGCGGTATTGTCCAGATTGCGCACAGCATGAAAACTTTCGGTGCTTGGCTCTGGCGCATCACACTCGCGCTGTTCGCGCTGATTCTGCTCTATCAACTCTACATTTTTGCCCATATCGTTTGGTGGGTAAAGTTTGATCCCTCAACCAGCTCGTTCATGGAAGACCGTCTGGAGGTCATGCAGGATAAGAATCCTAATGCCGAGTTAAAGCACCAGTGGGTACCCTACGAAAAAATTTCCAATAATCTGAAGCGTGCGCTAATCGCCTCGGAAGATGCCAAGTTTGTCGATCACGAGGGATTCGACTGGGAAGGCATCCAAAAGGCCTACGAGAAAAATATGAAGAAGGGCAAGATTGTGGCGGGCGGCTCCACTATCAGCCAGCAACTCGCCAAAAATCTGTTTCTTTCGACCAAGCGCACACCTTGGCGCAAAGGTGAAGAGGCTATCATTACGCTGATGTTGGAGGCCGTGATGGATAAGCGGCGCATCTTTGAAATTTATTTGAACGTAATCGAATGGGGTAACGGCGTGTTCGGTGCCGAGGCGGCCGCGCGCCATTACTACCGCACCAGCGCTGCTGGACTTTCCGCTGGACAAGCTGCCAAGATGGCGGCGATGGTTCCCAATCCGCGTTACTACGATACCCACCGTGAGGCACGCGGACTGCTACGCAAAACCGGCATCATTCTCGCGCGCATGAACTACGCCGAAATTCCCTAACCCCGCACAGGCGTTTTCTTTACAATACGCGCCACCTTCAGGGCTGGCGCGATGACTGACATTCCACACGATACGCAACACACCGACAACTTGCCGCAACACTTGCTGCAAGTACAGCACTTGCTCGAAAAGCACGCGCTGGTAGAGGTGGTTGCTCATAATCAGGAATTGCCGCGCTCAGACCGACACGCATTGCTCGACACACTGCTGCACAAACAACATCTGGCACAGCTGCGCCAAAAATTGGAAGACCTGCATCCAGCCGACATCGCCTACATCCTTGAGGCCTTGCCTATTGAGCAGCGTTTGCTGGTGTGGGAACTGGTCAAAGCGGAACGCGACGGCGAGATTCTGATCGAGGTTTCAGACGCCGTGCGCGAATCGCTGATCGCCACCATGAGCCGCGACGAACTGGTCGAGGCAACCGAGCAACTCGATACCGACGAAATCGCCGACCTCGCTCCCGACCTGCCGCACAACGTGATGCGCGACGTGTTCAAGTCGCTCTCCATTGAGGAACGCGAGCAGTTGCGCTCGGCCATGTCCTACCCAGAAGACTCGGTCGGCGCGCTGATGGATTTCAGCATGGTGCATGTGCGCGAGGATGTCTCTTTGGAAGTGGTATCGCGTTATTTGCGTCGCTTCGACGAACTGCCGGATCATACCGACCAAGTTTTCGTAGTCGACCGCGACGATCACTTCAAGGGCGTGCTCCCGATTAATCTGATCGTGGTCAACGAGCCAGACACAATCGTCGGCACGCTGATGAAAACCGAGACCATTCAACTTCACCCAGACGACAAGGCCGATCAAGCCGCGCAGGCGTTCGAGCGTTACGACCTCGTTTCCGCCCCCGTAGTGGATGAAGATGGAAAACTGGTAGGCCGCGTGACAGTGAACGTGGTACTCGACTTCATCCGCGAGGAATCCGACACCGACCTGCTCAATCAAGCCGGCTTGCGCGAAGAGGAAGATATTTTTGCGTCGGTATGGAAATCGGCACAAAACCGCTGGGCTTGGCTGGCATTAAATTTATGCACAGCATTTTTTGCCTCGCGTGTGATTGGCGGTTTTGAGGACACAATCGAAAAGTTTGTCGCGCTGGCTGCGCTGATGCCTATCGTCGCTGGTATCGCAGGCAATTCGGCCAACCAAACCACGACCATCATCATTCGCTCGCTGGCGCTAGGACAAATCACCCAAGCCAACGCCCGCCGCCTGATTCTGAAAGAGCTGGCCATCAGCGGATTGAACGGTGTGGTGTGGGGAGGAATCGCCGGCTTGTTCGCCTACTTCCTCTATCACAGCATCGCGCTCGGCGTGGTCATGACTAGCGCAATGGTACTCAATCTGTGCGTTGGTGCGCTGGTTGGCCTGGCTATCCCCTTACTGCTGGAAAAATTGGGACGCGACCCCGCCATCGGCGCAAGCGTGATGATTACCGCTATCACTGACAGTGGCGGTTTCTTTATCTTCTTGGGACTAGCGACGATCTTCCTGATCTAGCGCAGAAAGCACACCCAGCTCTTGAGTAAGAGCAAATCGGAGACGCAAAAAAAGGGCGGATGAAACAACCGCCCCTTGCGATGCAGAGTTACGCCTTCAGAATGCCGCCAGCCGGTTTTTTGGCTGCTGGTTTTTTGGCGACTGCTTTTTTCGCTGCGGGCTTAGCGGCTGCTTTTTTGACAGCGGGTTTAGCTGCAGCTTTTTTCACGACTGGCTTTTTAGCTGCAACTTTTTTTGCTGCTGGTTTGGCGGCTGCTTTTTTGACAGCGGGCTTAGCTGCGGCTTTTTTCACGACTGGCTTTTTAGCTGCAACTTTTTTTGCTGCTGGTTTGGCGGCTGCTTTTTTGACAGCGGGCTTAGCTGCAACTTTTTTCGCTGCTGGCTTTGCGGCTACTTTTTTTGCTGCTGGTTTTGCTGCCACTTTTTTTGCTGCCGGTTTTGCTGCTGCCTTTTTTACTGCGGGTTTGGCGGCGGGTGCTTTCTTCTTGGTATCGGATGTTGCCATTTTCATTCTCCATAAAAATTTAGAACATTCACTGCGACACTACACACCCAAACGCCCCGAGTTTAATGCGTTAGACGCTTGCGGCATCGGAACTGTATCGACGTTCAAAAATTCCTGCAACAAGTTTGTGATAAATCAATTGCGAAAATTGCAACAGCACTCAAATTATTTTTTCGGCAGCGAACAATTCCTGGACCGTTTCGCGCTGCCTGACCAGATGCACGCACTCTCCATCGACCATCACTTCCGCCGCACGCGGACGCGTGTTGTAATTGGAACTCATACTCATACCGTATGCACCTGCGGAGAGTACAGCCAGCAAGCTTTTCGGCGCGATGGCGAGTTCGCGCGAACGGGCGATAAAGTCACCGGTTTCGCAGATGGGGCCAACCACGTCGTAGGTTTGCGCCGCCAGATTTTCGCGCTGCACAGGCAGAATGTTGTGATACGCATCGTATAACGCGGGACGCATCAGGTCATTCATTGCCGCATCAACGATGGCAAAATTTTTCTCTTCGCCCGGCTTGATAAATTCCACCCGGGTCAGCAATGCACCGGCATTGCCTACCAATACACGCCCTGGCTCCAGCACCAGCTTTTCGGTGCGTCCGCTCAATGCAGTCAGTAGTGACTGCACATAATCAGCAATCGCGGGCGGTGTTTCGTCGCGATAACAAATGCCCAGGCCACCGCCCAAATCAAGATGCTCCAGCCGGATGCCTTCGTTTGCCAGCGCGTCAACCAGCAGCAATATTTTTTCCACTGCCGCGATAAACGGGCTGGTCTCGGTCAGTTGTGAGCCGATGTGGCAATCCATGCCGGTAATCCGCAAATGCGGCAAGGCATGCGCTTTGCGATAAAGCGCAATGGCCTCGCCGTACGCAACACCAAATTTATTTTGCTTCAAGCCGGTGGAGATGTAGGGATGCGTTTTGGCATCCACATCGGGATTCACGCGCAGACTGATCGGCGCAATTTTCCCCATATCGCCCGCAACTTGATTGAGCTTATCCAACTCAGGAGCCGACTCGACGTTAAAGCACAAAATGCCAGCCGCCAACGCCATGCGCATCTCCGCCTCGCTCTTGCCCACGCCAGAGAACACCACCTTATCGGCATCGCCACCAGCCGCCAGCACTCGCTGCAATTCACCGCCCGAGACAATGTCAAAGCCAGCTCCCATGCGCGCGAACACATTAAGCACAGCGAGATTCGAGTTGGCTTTTACCGCGTAGCAGATCAGATGATCGCGCCCCTGCAAAGCCTGTTTGAAACGGTTAAATCCGTCCGTTAATGCGGCACGTGAATAAACGTAACAAGGCGTGCCAAATTGCTCCGCAATGTTTGCCAGCGGCACTGACTCAACGCATAGTGCATCGCCGCGATATTGAAAGTATTCTTGCATTTCAGTGCTCCGGTGATGATGGCTGCGCCTGCGGCGCGGGAAGGGTGAGCGGACCTTTGTGACCGCAGCCTTGCAACAGCAAAGCGAATAACAAGATAATGGCGAGGCGCATGAATGACTTTCCAACAATTAGATGAACAGGCGGGATTATAAATGACGGATGCTGAATTCAACGAACTGGCCAATGCCGCACTTGCACAGATCGAAACTGCCGTTGATCAACTCGGCGGCGATGTCGAGTGCAACCGCAGCGGCAACGTGTTGGAGATCGAGTTCGACAACGGCCAGAAAATCATCATCAATCGCCATGACATCAATCGCGAGATTTGGGTTGCGGCCAAGTCGGGCGGCTTTCACTATGCTTGGCAAAACAATACATGGCACAGCCAACGCGATAATAGCGAGTTGTTTGCGCGGCTGTCTGAGCTGTTTGCGGCGCAAGGCGAAGCAATTTGCTTCCATGTATAGCTTGACGGTAAGCCGCGCATCATAGAGAGTAAGCAAGCGATGTTGACACTACCACTTGAGCCCACCGATGACCGTGCCAATCCTTTATTCAAGGATGCGGCCTCCTGCGCTCAATGGTTGGGACAACTACAGCTGACCAACTTGCAATTGGCACACAGCTTATTGCTGACACAAATTCGTGAACTCAACCGTTTCCCCATGCGCGGTATCGAGCGTTTTCACACGCTGGAACTGCTGCGCGAAACTGTCGGTTTTGTGCAGGATGACTATGCCAAAAAGCTGATCGCCAAACCGTTGCCATTAAATGAAAATGAATTGACAGTATTCATCGCCATTGTGCAGTTATGGCAGGCACTGGTGCTGGGCTATCAACGCTGCTTGCAGTCTTATCTGGCGGGTGACAAGCAGCTTGCCGACTACGGCACGGTGTTATGCCAGCGCTGCCTGCTATTCAGCGGTTTAGAAATTTTTGAATACTTACGCACCGGCTACGACTTCGAACCAAAACTGTGGCACCAACTGCACGAGCTCTACGCATTTGCCGAAGCGAACAATCTGCATGAAACTGCCGTCGGTGACCCGCTTATCGCCAATCATGCTGGGCGCAGTTGTCGCGAAATTTACGTCAAAACTTTGCTGGCCTGCTATGCACGCCCAGCCGAACTTACCCGCTCGCAACTCAAATTACTGGATCTGTGGCTCAATACTTGGAGCAACACTGTCGCAGTCGGTAACACTTACACAGTTAGCAAAGGTGATGCACAGCCGCTAGCAGTCGATCTATCCAGTACGCACGGCATCAGTCCGGTTAAGCAAGTCAAACACAACAACACCATGCGCTATCTGGCGATGGTTCCACTCTCCAAATTGCTTCGCGTCAAAACCATTTTGTTGCAACAGGGCCAAACTCCGCAACAACTCGACTTGTGCGAACACTGTTCAACGGATGACTGTAGCCATCTACTGGCCTACCTGCACCAATGCTGGTGCGAAGAACACAACACCCGTTTCGGCGAACGCCATCCAGTCGCGCAGCACGCTTTACTTTGCTACAAGCTGGATGGCATCTATGCACACATAACCGGAAAATCGTTCACCCAGCCGGGACGCGATGTCACCATCGACAGCGTAGCGCGCAGACAAATTGAAACTTTCGGGCACATGTTGCATGACAATCAGAAAGCGATAACCGATCAAGGTCACCCGCTGGAAGAATGGAACTTGGAAAACGAGAGCATCCTCGGGGCGCGTCTGACGCGCGAAGATACCGTGGGCGGACGTTTGGGATATAACCAAGTTGTCGGACTACAACCTTCGGATGCAGAAACTTTTCTGATCGGTGCAACCGCCTGGGTTATGGTAGCCCGTTCAGGACAGCTGCAAATCGGCGTTCGTTATTTGCCCGGCAAAGCCGATGCGGTAAGCATGCGCGCCTACGGCATCAATCTCAGCATTTCGGAAAAATATGTTCCTGCCTTTATTTTGCAAGCGGTACCAGCGCTGAAAATCCCTTCCAGCCTAGTCATCCCGCGCGACTGGTTTCATGCCGGTAGGGTGGTCGAAATTCTTTATGCCGATGGTAATAGACTGAACGTGAAAATGGGCTTCAGTATCGAACACGGTATCGATTACGAACGGGTCAGTTACATCCCCACATAACGCACAGAGCTATTGCCATTTAGATAGTGCTGCCGCGCTCATCGGGCGAGCAATGCCATACCCCTGCCCCACCTCGCACCCCATTTCCAGCAGGGCTTGGAAGTGCGTTTCATTCTCCACACCTTCCGCGACCACGCCCATATCGAACGCTTTTGCCAGCGCGATGATGCCCTGCACAATAGCGCGGTCACCTTTATCATCCAGCATATCGCGCACGAATGACTGATCGATTTTGAGTGTATCGACGGCCAGCTTGCTCAGATAAGTGAGCGAAGAATAACCGGTACCAAAATCATCTAGCGCAAAACCCACGCCGAATGCTCTGCATTCCTGAATGATGTCGCCAACCTTATTCAAGTCGTCCAGCGCGGCGGTTTCCAATATCTCGATTTGCAAACAACCGCTGCACGGTTTCGCGCAGCACCCGGTCACCTGTCGCTTCAGCTTGTCCACAAAACTGGCCGACTGCAAGTGATAGGCCGACACATTGATACTCAACTCGAAATTTTGCTTTCCCTCTCCGCGCCATAACCTTAATTGCTTTAGCGCGCTGGCTACAACCCAATCGCCCAACTCAATTTCCAATTCGGTATTTTCCACTGCGCGCAAAAATTCGGCGGGCAGCAGCAAGCCGCGCTGCGGATGGTTCCAGCGAATCAACGCTTCTGCACCAACTAGGCTGCGCGTGTGCATCTCAACTTTCGGTTGGTAATACAACTCGAATTCGCCCCGCGCCAACCCCGTGCGGATTTGCTGCAACAACTCATGATGCGAGCGGGCACGCAGATCGCTCTTCGCATCAAATAGGTGGAAACGATTTTTCCCCGACTGTTTTGCCACATACATCGCCTGATCTGCATGACGCAGCAAAGTATCGGCATCCTGATTATCTTCAGGATAAAGCGATACACCAATGCTGGCACTAAGCGTGACCATAGCGCCGCTTAACGCGATTGGCCGATTGATTGAATCAAGCAGACGCTGCAAGCTACCCACACACTCTTCCGGTACTTGCAAGCCGAGCAACAACACGACGAACTCATCCCCACCCAACCGCGCCACAGTATCGTCCTCACGGATCGCTTCTTTAATACGCCGCGTAATTTCAACCAGTACCTTGTCACCGGTAGCATGCCCGTGCGCGTCATTGATCGGCTTGAATCCATCTAGGTCGATATAGCACACCGCCATCAATCCATGATCGCGCTTAGTGCGCGCCAATGCCTGCGCAAGTCGGTCTGCCAACAACACTCGGTTCGGCACGCCAGTCAATGCATCGTAATGGGCAATATGTTCCAGTTGTTGCTCATGCTCTTTGCGTTCGGTCACATCGGCAGCAATTCCGATAGCCCCGCGCACACTGCCATCAGGATGAGTCAGTCTGACTTTGATAATCTCCAGTAAGTGCTCGCGCTCGTCAACAAAGGGAATCCATTCGGATGAAACGTGCGGCGTATCCTGCTGCATACACTCTCGATCCGATTGAGCGCAACTCAAGGCGACATTGGGCGGCAACAATTCGATGTAACTTGCCGCTTGCAGAAACTGCGCCTCATCAATGCCGGTAGCACCACAAAAGGTCTTATTGACGAACAGCACTTTACTGTTCGGGTCGGTCATCCAAATTCCCAGCGGGGCGTGATCCAGAACAGCCTGCAACAGCATTTTGTCATCCCGCAATTTTTGCTGCGAAACCAGCAACTCAGCCTCGAGCTGTTTTGCTCGGTTAATATCAACATGCGTGCCTATCATGCGCACGGGATGCCCTTCAGCATCATGCTCAATCACATTGCCACGACACAACACCCACTTGTAAGAACCATTTTTGCAGCGCATCCGCAACTCAGCCGCGTAGTGACTACCCATCTCACCGCCTAGGTAGGCCCGCATCGTTTCTCGAGCAAAGGACATATCCTGCGGATGGATTAATTGCCGAATTGTGCTGGCCTGATAACCTAGATCGCTTTCCTCATAACCAAGCTCATGTGCATAGCCACGCGAATAGTGAAAATCATCGGTACGAATATGCCAGTCCCACATCGCATCGCCCACACCTTCCAGTGCCATTCGCCAACGCTGGTCTAGCAACGCCTGTAATTTGAGTTCTTTTTCGCGGGTTTGATAGCTCAGGCTAATTGCCTGATAGTTCCAGAAAATAACAAATAACGCGACCAGATAAATGCAGGCGGTAACAATATCGATAAGCGAGTAGGTAGTATCGCCCAGCCCATATCCGGCAAGGATGGCTGCCAAAATAAAAAGCAGCCAGTAAAACCCAATACGCGCACCCTTCAGAAAAAAGGCCCCCGCTGACAGCAGGAAAAACAACGCCAAACGCATGGTGTTGTATGGTGCCAGCAAGAAAATGGCAAAAAACAACAAGAAGCACAATGCAATCGCTAGTGAACTGATGAACTCGATTTTTTCTTTATGGTGCCGCAGGTAAATCAGCGCCACTACACTTGACGCTGAAAAAGTAAATTCGATAGCCCCCATCAACGGGCTGAGCTGCCAGCGGTAGAAGCCCATCGCGAAAGCAATTACCCCCGCCATCAGAAATACGCTATTGAGGAAAACCACTTTGAATTTCAAGTGCTGCTCATCCTCAGTGAATGACTGATTGAAAGTCAGCAGCTCGAATAAATTGTTTTTCATGACGGGTCGCGTAGTAGCAGTCGCAGTGATTCTACGACTTACGCGATAAAATTGCTGCTAGGATCAGCTTGTACGTGCCACCGAAAACACCAGTGAAAATGTACTTCCGCGTCCCTCTTCGCTTTGCACTTCGAGTGCCGCCTGATGGCGCAAAGCAATATGTTTAACGATAGCCAAGCCTAAACCGGTACCGCCGGTTTCGCGTGAACGGCTGCGGTCAACGCGATAAAAGCGCTCGGTCAGACGTGGAATATGTTGTGCCGCGATACCAATGCCGCTGTCCTGCACGGAAAAAACCGGTTGTCCGGCGCGGTTATACCAGCGCAGCAAAATGCTTCCGCCTTGCGGTGTATAGCGAATTGCGTTGGAGACCAAGTTACCGAAAGCGCTGCGCAACTCGTCACGATTGCCGGATATTTTTTCATTGCCGGAAAACTCAAGTTGCAACGTATGCTTGCCCGCACTGAGCAAGCGGCCTTCCTGCAATACCGCATCCAGCAGCGCGCGCATTTCCAGACTTTCCTCGCGCATCGCACTGTGATCATTTTCCAGATGCGACAGCGTGAGCAAATCGGAAACTAGGTTTTCCATGCGCTGTGTTTGTTCACTCATTAATTGCAAGGCGCGTTGCGCCTCGGCGCGACCAAGGTCAGGCATATCCTGCAAGTTTTCAACGAAGCCGTTAACCACGGTAAGCGGCGTGCGCAATTCGTGCGAGACATTAGCAACAAAGTCGCGACGCATTGACTCGATACGTTCCAATTGGGTTACATCTCGACTAATCAGCAGTCGCTTATCGCCGCCGTAAGAAATTAGCTTGATCGACAATATCAAATCTTCATGCCGCGCCGATTTCAAAACCAGCGGTTCGGTACGCTGAGTTGCCTGAAGGTATTCGACAAACTCAGGTTGGCGCACCAGATAGGTAATATCCTGCATGAAGTCGTGCGTGCTATTCAGGCCAAAATGCTCCTGCGACAGGGGATTGCACCACTCAATCCGATTCGCTTCGTTCAAAATCGCCACACCCTCGGGCAAAGCTGCGGTTGCTTGCTCGATATGCTGCAATTCGTCGGCCAATTCCTGTTTGGTTTTTTTATGCCGCTTCACCATGCGGTGCAAACGCGAAAAAACCTCGTCCCACACCCCGCCTGCTTCGGGCATGGTATCGATGCGCGGATCCTGCAACCAGGTACCCAGACGATGCAGCTGCCGCGCATGCACAGTCATCATCACCAGCAGCAACAACGCCACAAAAGTCAGCGCGACCGTGGCGGAAAATATCCCCCACAACATCAATGCGATCATGCCGCCGAACACCATCGGCAAACTTAGTCGAAACCAGAAATCTTGCAAAACTGCTCCTGTTGTTAATGCGTGGAAAAACGATAACCGCTACCGCGCACAGTCTGTATCAAACTATCCAAACCAAATGGTTCCAGAGCGGCGCGCAAACGGCGAATGTGCACATCCACCGTGCGTTCTTCGACAAACACTTGCGTGCCCCATACCTGATCCAACACCTGAGCACGTGCATACACTCGCTCGGGATGGGTCATAAAAAATTGCAGTAGCCGAAATTCAGTCGGCCCGATGTCGATGTTATGCCCTTTGGCGAGCACGCGGTGGGTAACTGGCGACAATTCAATTCCGCCAAGCGCAACCACGTCCTCCGACAACACCGGCGCATGGCGACGCAATACCGCCCGAATACGCGCCATCAACTCGCGCGGCGAAAACGGCTTGGTGATGTAATCGTCAGCCCCTGCTTCCAAGCCAAGTATCTTGTCGCGCTCTTCACCGCGCGCGGTAAGCATGATAATCGGTACGTCGCGCGTGCGGCTATCTGCGCGTAATTGTTTGGCCAACACAATGCCACTGGTTTCGGGCAGCATCCAGTCGAGCAAAATCAAGTCCGGCACTTTGGTTTGTATCTGTTTCCACATGGAGTCGGCATCTGCGGCACGCAGTGCATTGAATCCCGCCTGGGCCACATTGAACGCCAGCAGCTCCTGAATTGCCGGCTCGTCTTCCACCAGTAATATGTTCGCAATCGTCATTTCTTCTCCGTTTCGTTACACAACGCTTGCGATGGTATGAAGGAATTGTGACAGTAGCATGACACTAGTTTAATTTACTCAGTCAGCGGCGCAATGTGGTGATTCGGATGCCGGTGCGGCTCGGCGTGTTCCCCCATGAGATTGGGCAAGAGCGAACCGACAACCATGCCAGTGATGCTGAATAGCAGTCCGATCAGTTGCGGCGGCCAGATAGCAGAAGGCTCGAACACCTCGCACAACATCCAACTGGACAAGCCCATCACCATGGCGGCCAGCGCCCCCTGCGTATTCGCCCGCTTCCAGTACAGCCCAAATGCTAGCGGCGTAAACGCGGCCACCAGCGTAATTTTGTATGCGCTTTCCACCATCTTAAAAATGCTCAGCTCCGAATTCAGCGCCACGCTCAACACTACCGCGCCGAAGCACCACAGCGTGATACGCATGGCACGCAGAAACTCGCGGTCGCTCATGTGTTTGAACACGAAGTGCTTAAGAATATTTTCAGTGAAAGCAACCGAGGGTGCCAGCAACGTTGCTGATGAGCAACTCATAATGGCCGATAGCAGCGCGCCAAAAAATATCACCTGCGCAAACACCGGCGTGTGCTCCAAAATCAGTGTAGGGAGCACCAGTTGCGAATCCTGCTCCAGCAATTCACCAAATACAGCCGGATCGACCAGCGTGGCGGAGTACGCCAAAAACATCGGTACAAAAGCGAATATAAAATACAGCGAGCCCCCCAACACAGAACCGCGCACTGCCGTCTTCTGGTTTTTGGCGGCGGTGATGCGCTGGAATACATCCTGCTGCGGAATCGAGCCGAGCATCATAGTCAACCATGCGCCAATGAAAGGTACCCACTGCGTGTAGTCACCCTTGGGGAAGAAGTCCAGTTTCCCCGCCGCTTCGGCATGACTCACAACCGCGCTCACGCCACCAGTCATGCCGCTAACAAACCAAGCGATAAATAACATTCCGCACATAATCACGGTCATCTGCACAAAGTCGAGCAAAGCCACCGACCACATCCCACCAAAAGTGGTGTAAGTCAGCACGATGAGCGCACCGATCACCATGCCCATTTCCTGCGACACCGCGCCGCCACTGACCACATTAAACACCAGCCCCAATGCCATAATTTGCGCCGACACCCAGCCCAGATACGACACCACAATACACACCGCCGCAATCAGCTCCACCGCCCGGTTGTAGCGCACGCGGTAAAAGTCACCGATGGTAAGCAAATTCATGCGATACAGCTTGTTGGCAAAAAACAGACCCGCAAGAATCAAGCACAACGCGGCACCAAAAGGATCGGCCACAACACCACCCATACCTTCTTTGACGAATGTGGCGGAAATGCCCAGTACCGTTTCAGCCCCAAACCAGGTGGCAAATACCGTCGCAGTTACGATAGGCAAGGGCAAGTGTCGTCCGGCCACTGCAAAGTCACGCGCACTATGCACTCGCGTGGCGGCGTACAGGCCGATACCTATAGAAACAAGCAGATAGAGAATGACGAACCAGAGCAACATGGGAGCATCCTGCGAATGAGGTAACGGCGCGAATTTTAACCGGATAATCCTGCGGCGAGACAGTACACAAATCCCGATTTAAAAAACCCTTATTACACCTCCCCTGTTTTTAAAAAATCGGGCACACTATGCGCATAAAAATACCGGCTTTGATCGGGTCACTCAGGGTGAGGTGCGCATGAACAAAGAAGAAGAATTGCTTGCCATCAGAAAGCTGGTTTTCGAATTAACGATAGCCAGTCATAGCGGCAGCGATCTCGATAGCTTGTTAGACAACCTATTCACTATTTTGAATAGTCTGCCCGATCTTCCGCTTGAACAGCGTGGTGCGGTAATGCTACTCAATCCGCGCGGACGCTATTTTCAGGTCGCCCAGTTTGGTATGTCACCCAGCTGGGAAACCCCGATGCAATGGCAATCGTCGGCATTCGGCAATCCCCAAGTTGCGCACTGCTGTCAGACCGAAGATATTCTTTTTACCGATACCGACTGCCCTCAGGGTGCGCTCGCCCGCATGTTGCTGTTGCCGCTGCATATCGAACAACAGGGAAAAGGTTATATCGTTCTATTCACCCCGACAAACTACACGCTGAACCCTGTTCATGCCGATTTTTTCAACGATTTAGCGCGCGCCTTGTCAGGGCTGGTGCAGCGTAGCCTGATTAACGAAACGCTATGCATCCGTGAGCTGGAGTTGGAGGAAGCCCGTACCGAAGCGATACGCAGTCTCGGCGTTGCTTCGGAATATCGCGACAACGAAACCGGTTGGCACATCATGCGCATGACCAACTTTGCACAGGCCATTGCCAAGGCACTACACCTCCCCGAAGATGACCGAGAACTGCTTTACATCGCCGCCCCGATGCACGATGTCGGCAAGATTGGCATTGCCGATGCCGTGCTGCTCAAACCCGGCAAGCTGACACCGGAAGAATATGAAGTGATGAAAAGCCATGCGGAGATCGGTGCGAAAATTCTCGCGGGCAACGATGCGCTCATCAAGGCCGCACGTGACATCGCCGGCTCGCATCACGAGCGCTGGGATGGCAAAGGTTATCCGCTCGGACTGGCGGGCGAGAACATTCCGCTACTGGCTCGAATTTGTGCTGTCGCCGACGTATTCGATGCACTTACCTCCACCCGCCCCTACAAAGAGCCATGGCCGGTGGATACCGCGCACGACTGGGTGCTATCCGAAGCGGGCAAGCATTTCGACCCGGCTGTGGTGCGCGCTTTCGACGATGCGATGCCGGAAATTTTGCGTATCCGTGAACTGTACCGCGACGACATCATCGACCCGAAACAAGTCCTCACGTTGCCGCCGATCCGTCGACGTGAAAATGTTTGGATTTCTTGGGATGATAATCTTAACGTCGGCATCGATACCATCGATGAGCATCACCGTTACCTATTCGATCTGATTAATGACTTGTATGCGGTAGTGGTCAACAAGCGCGGTACACGCCAAGTGGCGCGCCTGATTCGCTCGCTGGATGCCTACGCCAAAATCCACTTCCGCGCGGAAGAACAAATGATGAGCCATTACGCCTATGACGGCATTGGCCGTCAGCTACACCAGCACCATGCTTTCGAGGAAAAAATCGGTGAGTTTTACGACGAACTGCACATTAATCCGCTGGTAGCTCAATTCGACGTACTGGCTTATATGCGCGACTGGCTAATCCATCACATTCGTGTCGAGGATGCTCAGCTGGCTAGCTTGGCGCGCAACTAATCCCATTTTTACACCCCACAAAACACTAAAGCCACCTTGCGGTGGCTTTAGTGTTTTACCGATTAAACGGAAAAATTACAGCTCTTTGGCGTGATTAGCCAGATACTTTGCAACACCTTCCGGCGAAGCATTCATACCAGCCTTACCTTTGCTCCAACCGGCTGGGCACACTTCACCGTGTTCTTCGGTGAATTGCAGCGCGTCAACCATGCGGATCATTTCGTCGATGTTACGACCCAGCGGCAGGTCGTTCACCACTTGGTGACGCACGACACCAGCGCGGTCAATCAGAAAGGAGCCACGGAATGCGACACCCGCAGCGTCGAACTCAACGTCGTAGGCTTTGCAGATTTCGTGCTTCACATCGGCAACCAGTGGATATTGCACTTGGCCGATACCGCCTTTTTCAACTGGAGTGTTTTTCCATGCAAGGTGGGTGAACTGGGAGTCAATAGACACGCCGATCACTTCGACGTTGCGCTTCTTGAATTCGTCCAGACGATGGTTAAACGCGATCAGCTCAGACGGGCACACGAAGGTGAAGTCCAGCGGATAGAAGAAAATCACAGCGTATTTGCCGCTGATGAATTTCTTCAGATTGAAAGTTTCGTTGATCTCGTTGTTACCCATTACGGTAACCGCGTTGAAATCGGGGGCTTGCTTGCCAACTAGTACGGCCATGTGGATCTCCTGAGTTGAAGTGGTTGAGTGAAATGGTTGGGTATGAAATGTAGCGGGATGCTTCGCGCCTGTCAACATCGCTGAAGGGGTTATGTTGCGCTAGCCGTCAAACCGAATTGAATACGATGCAACTGGGCATAGGTGCCGTCATGCGCAATGAGTTCGGCATGGGTGCCGATCTCGGCGATTTCCCCTTTTTGCATCACCACGATACGGTCCGCTTTTTCGATAGTGGATAGGCGATGCGCAATAACTAGCGTGGTGCGTCCTTGCATCAGTGTTTCCAATGCGGCCTGCACATGGCGCTCTGACTCGCTATCCAGCGCTGAAGTAGCTTCGTCCAGAATGAGGATAGGCGCATCTTTAAGAATGGCGCGGGCAATAGCAATACGCTGACGCTGACCGCCTGACAACTTCACTCCGCGCTCACCCACAAGGGTATTCAAACCTTCCGGCCATTCGCGAATAAATTCCATCGCATGCGCGGCAGTGGCGGCAGCGATGATTTCGGCTTCGCTCACTTCGCGCATCTGGCCGTAGGCGATGTTCGCAGCCAGCGTGTCGTTGAATAACACCACTTCTTGGCTAACCAGCGCGATGTTGGCGCGCAGGCTGGCCAATGTCAGTGTTGTGATGTCATACCCGTCCAGCATAATGCGTCCAGCGGTGGGCGTATAAAAACGCGGTACCAGATTGGCCAGCGTGGTCTTGCCACTACCAGAAGCCCCCACCAGCGCAACATTTTCCCCGGCACGAATATCCAATTCGATGTTTTGCAAAGCAGGACGTGCATCCTGCGCATAAGCAAACTGCACACCGTCGAAATGTAATTCGCCGCGTACGCGTCCGATTTGTTGCGTACCCTGATCCACTTCGCTTTCCGTATCCAGCAAAGCAAATACGCTCTCGGCTGCGGCCAAACCGCGTTGCAGGTATTCGCTGACTCCGGTCAGACGTTTCAGCGGCGCGGTGAGCATCAGCATCGCCATGATGAAAGAAACGAAACCGCCCACGGTCACTTCATCGGCATTCGATTGCAGCGTGGCCAGATAAACCACCACAGCCAGCGCCAGCGCGGCCACCATTTGCACAATGGGTACATTCGCCGCAGCGGCCGAAGCCTGCTTCATGGCGTGGCGACGCACCCAGTTGGCTTGTTCATTGAAGCGTTGTCCCTCATAGGTCTGCCCGCCGAACAGTTTGACTACCTTGTGTGCGGAAACGCTTTCCTCGATCACTTGCGTGATGTCGCCCATCGCCTGCTGAGTATCGCGACTGCTGGTACGCATACGCTTACTGATAGTGCTGATGATGATAGCAATGACCGGTGCCATCAGCAGCGTCAACAGAGTCAACTTCCAGTTCAAATAAAACAACCAGCCGAGCAACCCAACGATGACAATAGAGTCGCGCACGGTGATAGTCACCACCACTGTTGCCGCACTAGTCACCTGCGTGACATCAAAGGTCAATTTTGAAATTAGCGAGCCCGTGGCGTGATCATCGTAATAGCGAGTAGGTAAGCTGAGTAGTTTGCGGAACATTTCGTTGCGCAAATCCATCACCAACTTATTTCCCACCCAGCTGATCGCATAGGTTCCAATAAATGTTGCGATGCCGCGCACCAAAAAAATGAGAATGATGATCGCGGGCACCATGCGCATCATCTCCTGATCTTTGTGCACGAATGTGCCATCCAACATCGGCTTCATCAGCGCGGGAACCAAAGGCTCAGTCGCCGCCACCACGATCATGCCAAGCAGAGAAACGGCAAACACGCGCCAGTACGGCTTAACGTAGCCGAGCAGGCGCGAGTAAAGCTGGTAACTGGTCATGGGTGCGGCATGCACCCGTCAGATTTTCTGCGCAACGCCGCGAGTCGCCTGCACGGCAACAATGTGCAAAACCGCAGCGGGGATGAGATACAGGAATGCCCCTTGCAAATAGGGCGAGAAGTACTGCGTCAGTTGCTGCGCATATTGCAGTGCAGTCATCTCGGCAAAGTATTCTGCAAACAGATAAAAGCTGATGTTGGAAATTAAAAATGCAACAGTCGTAGCTGCCAAGGAAATGCCCGCGAACTCGGTCAGGCTGCGAGCTGTGAACTGATGACGTTGCGCATAAAAACGTCCGGCGAACCACAACGAGAAATAAGTAGGAATCAGGAACCAGTAAGCGGGCGAAAAACACCATCCGCTCACACCGCCATAGTTAATGGCCAGATAATCCGCCACGCCCGCCTCGACCAGCAGGAACGGAAATACCCAGCGCGGCAAATAAAAACCCGCCAGCAGGAATACCGCAAGCGAGGCATCCGGCAAATGCAGCGAAGAGCCAAAATGATGGTCGCGCGTAACCGCCATCAAGCCAACCAGTGCGGCAAATATCGCCATATTTTTAATTTGCATCGTGTTCATTTCATCACCTGTTTCAAGAACTGTATTCAATAGTGGCGACAGTATACCAAGCCGCAAAAAACAAGGGCGGCAATGCCGCCCTTGCCGATATTATTGCCGGTAGTTTACCCCGACAAAAAGTGTGCGTCCCAATGTGTTGTAGCCATGTGCCAGCATGTAATCGCGGTTAAACAGATTGTCCACACGCAACGATAGCGACAATTGTTTGTCCAGCGCGTAGTTGGCGGTCACATTCGCCACATCGTAACTGGCGAGTGTCGTGCGGGTAAACGTGTTGATGTCAATATCGGCACGCGTACCGCTATGCTGCCATTCACCGCCCAGCTGCCACGCGCCGAACCGCTTTGTCACCGCCACGTTTGAAAACGATTTTGCTCGGCGCAACAAAGCTAGCCCAGTTTGGCTGTCGCGCGGGTTTTGCAAGGTCAGTGCCGCCTTTACGGCAAAGTCGTCAAACTGTCCGGCGTATACCGCTTCGACACCGTCAATACGCGCTTTGCTCAAATTAAGCATAGTGCTGGCAGGAAGATTATTGTTGGCGATCAGGTCGCTGATGCGGTTGTCAAAATACACCACATCGGCACGCTGCCCGTCCGACGCATAGTGCAACCCGAGTTCGTTGTTACGGGAACGCTCCGGCCGCAAATTTGGATTACCTGTATAGGAAAAACCAAACCCATAATTAACAAACGGATAGAACAAGTCGTTCAGTGTTGGGGCCTTGAATGCGGTCCCCGTACTGGCCGTCATCCGCCAGGCTTGATTAAACTCGTAGCCGTAACCCAAAAATGCGGTGTCAGCCTTACCGGCATCCGAATAACGATCCTGACGCACGTTGAGCTGCAGCTGATGTGCGCCATAAATGGCGGTGTAACCGGCAAACACGCTATCGTCAATGCGGGTGGTGCGGGTAAATGCCGTGCTGCTCGATACACGCTGCTTCAATTGCTCGATACCGATATTCAGCATGTTATGTTCGCCCAGTTGCAAGGTATTTTGCCAAGAGATTTGACTACTCGTGGTTTTGAACTGCGCACCCAAACCCAAGTCCGGCACACCGTTCAAAAAGTTTTGCGTATCGTCCACTCCCTGCGACAACTGCACCTTGCTTTGCCACATATCGCTCAATTGATTATCCGAAACCAGTGCCATTTTCTGCACATTGGCTGTACTTTTGTTCACATCGCTTATCAAGCCAAAAGAATTGTCAGTCTGGCTGTTCGCGCGACTATCAAACAAGGAAAACGACAACTGATGATTGGCGTTGAAATCATGTCGTAAATTGGTGGAAAAGCTGGTGTTTTCGTAACCATCTTTGTCTGGATTGACGCCCGGCACCAGATTAGACTTCACCGCTGAAACGCCATCACTCCTAAAGGTCGAAACTTGCACATTAAATGCTGTGTCTGCGACTTTTCCGCCGAATCCCGCCGCTGCTCGCCGCGTATTATGCGTGCCGAACCCCGCACTGGCATTGAGTCCCGGCGAGCCTTTACCCTGTTTGGTAAAAATCTGGATGACCCCGCCGATTCCCTCCGAACCGTACAGGCTGCTGACATTGCCGCGCACGACTTCGATGCGTTCGATTTGGTCCAGCATCAACTGATCGATAGCCGTCATCCCCGAAGTGGTCGAGCCTATTCTCACGCCATCCAACAATACCAACGCATGACTGGAATTGGTTCCACGCATAAATAAGCTGCTTTGCTTGCCAATCCCACCGCTCTGGTAAATTTCAACACCCGCGACTTGTTTTAGCAGCGCAGTAACATCAACCGCCTGTGAGGCAAAAATGTCTTTTTGGCTAATGACGGAGGTGTGTGCCAAAGATTGATTGAGCGGTTGTGCAACACGTGTCGCGGTAACAACAATTTCGTCCAGCACAGGCACATCCGCGCACGCGACAAATGGTGAAGCAAGCGCACCCAAAAGGGCGACAACGATGAGTTTTTGTTTCATTTTAGATATTTCCAAGTAAGTTCCAAGCGTCCCCGTTGGAACGTTATAAACACAGGAAATACCACACAAGGCAGACGGCGGCGAAAACCGCGAAGATACCGTCCATGCGCCTCCCGCAGCATTTCCCGAACCAATACTTCCAGGCCGGTATCCGGGCTCATAAGTTTTGATTTGTCGCCTTCCCATGATTGCTCACAGTGGCATTTCGACAAACCCACACTCACTTACCGTTGCGGGGGCAGCACAGGCATTGAAACTTTCGCACCTGTTTCCCGTTTAACCGTATGACACTCGCCACACGGCACCTTGAAGTGGCGCGCACTTTATCACGCAATCAATAAATTCATGAAATACCCTCGCTTACCGTTTGACGACTCAACATCTTTGCAACTATATTCACCTCATGGATAGCGAATTGAATGCTCTGGAACACAAACTCACGCAACTGATTCAGTTCAGCGGCAAGTTGCGCGCGGAAAATCAACGGCTGCGGCAAGAGTTGGCGCACGCACTCAGCGATAACCGCCTCTGCGGCGACAAGATGGATAGCGCTCAGGAACGCCTGAAAAAATTACTTGCCAGCCTGCCCGAAGATCAAGCATGAGCACCCCTACAAAAACACTGGATATTAAAATTCTGGATCGCGATCTGCGCGTGGCCTGCCCGGAAGAAGAACGGGGTGCGTTGCTTGACTCGGCGGCTTATCTGGATAAGAAAATGCGCGAAATTCGGGATTCGGGCAAGATCGCCAATGTCGAGCGCATCGCTATCATGGCGGCACTCAACATTGCCCATGAATTACTTTCAACCAAGGTCGGCCGAGGCTTTGATCTGGCTGATTTGAAGCGTAGAATATCGGCCATGGAGTCGGCGGTAGATCAAACGCTGGCAGAACAGGATGATCTGTTCTAAACGGTTGTCCCCTGCGGTGTTCGTGAGGTTCTTATATTCTTAGAACCAATACGCGATGCGTAAGGTTGCAATCCATTAAGTCGCTGTTGTGCGCGTCCCTCGCGGATGTACCTGATGCGGCCGGAGCGCAGCCCACTTGAACCCTAGGTTCAAGATGCAGAACCAGAGCGGCACAGGCGGGGGGCTTTATTCGGGGAGTGCGGCGCAAGCCGCACTTTTCTTTTGCGGGTACGCTTCGGGGTAACAATGCGCTATTGGTTAATGAAATCTGAACCTTCTGATGTCAGCATTGACGATCTGTCCAAGCTTCCCGATCAGTCGGTGGCTTGGTACGGTGTACGCAACTATCAGGCGCGCAATTTCATGCGCGACCAAATGCGTGTCGGCGACGGCGTGCTGTTTTATCACTCCAACTGCAAAGAGCCTGGCATCGCGGGCATCGCTCAAGTCAGTAGCACGGCATACCCAGATGCGACCCAGTTCGACCAAAACAACAAATATTTCGACCCTAAGGCAACACAAGAAACACCACGCTGGTTCAACGTGGATGTGAAGTTGATCAAAAAAATTGCACTTATTTCCCTTGATGAATTACGCCACCATCCCGAACTGGAGCGGATGCGCACCTTGCAACGTGGCAATCGCCTCTCCATTACACCGCTAGATCCGTCCGAGTGGGAATTCATCACGGAACACCTTATTAAATGATCGCAACCGAATGGGTGCTCGCCTATCTCGCGCTGGGCACGGTTGCGGGGTTTTTGGCGGGACTATTCGGAGTTGGCGGCGGCACTGTGCTGGTACCGGTTTTGCTGATGTTATTTGCTTGGCAGGGCTTTGCGCCGGACAACAGCATGCATATGGCGCTGGGCACTTCGATGGCGATTATTCTGTTTACCTCACTGGCCAGTCTGCGCAAGCATCACCAGCATGGCGCGGTAAATTGGTCTGTAGTGCGTTCGATTACGCCGGGAATTTTGCTGGGAACCGCGCTGGGCGCAACGTCTGCCGCCCTGATCTCGTCGCGCGGATTAGTGATCTTTTTTGCCCTATTCGTGTATTTTGCCGCCGCCCAGATATTGCTCGACAAACGCCCCCATGCATCGCGTCAATTACCCGGCGCAGCAGGGATGACGCTTACCGGAATGTTTACCGGTTGGTTGAGCAGCCTAGTTTCTGTGGGTGGGGGAACTATCGTTACGCCATTTCTGATCTGGTGCAATGTGCCTATTCGCACAGCAATTGGCACATCGGCAGCAATCGGCTTTCCCGTTGCGTGCGGCGGCACACTGGGTTATGTCGTTATCGGCTGGAATGAGGTTGCGCTAACATCAGCCCATTTAGGCTACGTTTATCTGCCCGCTTTATTATGGGTAGTTACCGCCAGCATCGTAACCGCACCGCTCGGTGCTCAGGTGGCTCACCGCATGAAAGTGGGCGGGCTGCGCAAGATGTTCGCGCTCCTGCTTATTGGAATCGCAACAAAAATGCTACTGGGTTAGTTGCATCGGCAAACAAAGGCTAAAGCGACTGCCTTTACCCAGCTTACTGGCGACTTCAATGCGCCCCCGATGCTTGCGCGCCACCATATCCACCAGTGCCAAACCCAAACCCGCACCATCATGATGCTTGGCGTTTTCGAGACGAATAAAACGCTGGAAGATACGCGGCAAATCCTCCGCGCGAATACCTTCTCCATGATCGATGATCTCGCACCGAAAGTCCTCTCCCTGACGACGCAGCACACAGCGTATTGTTGATTCTGCGGGACTGTGCTTAATCGCATTGCTGAGCAAGTTAACCAGCGCGCGGAACAATAAACGCGGCTCACCCGACACAGTCGCATCACTCAGCAAAAAGTCGCGTTGTATCTTAATGCGTGCCGCCTCGGCCTGCGGCCATACTTCATCAATTGCGTCGTGCATTAACGTCACCAAGTCCAATTCTTCCAACTGTTCGGCGCGCAAGTTTTCCGCGCGGGACAGCTGCATGAACTGGTTAGCCAAATGCAGTGTGCGTTGTGCGTTGGCCGCGATTTTTTCATGCAATGCACCATGCGACTCGCTGGGGCGCTCATTTTCCGACTGCAACAGCGCAAGAATAGATGCCTGCGGCGCACGCATGTCATGCGACAAAAAGTCGAGCATTTGTTGACGCTGACGTTCGGAGTCTTTCAAGCGACTAATGTCAGTAAGATTAATCACCCACCCCACCGGACGGTTAAGTTCACTGCGCGTGGCGATGATGCTCACCAACAAATCCTGCCCCTGTTTGGTATGTGTCTCGGCCTGCACCACATAATCACCCTGTGCCTGCTGGATCATGCTCGCCCAGCCACCCGTCTGTGCGCAAGGGAATCGTGCCAAAGTTTCATCTAGCGGCTTACTACGCAATGCAGCTGTCGCACCGTAACCCAAGAATGCTGCGGCGTTCGGATTAGCCAATAAAATTCGGCCTTGTCCGTCCACCATCAATAAGCCGTCAGATTGATTGCGCAATACATCCTCGACGAAATGCCGCCAGCTTTCCATGCGCTCGGTTGCTTCATGCACTTCTATGATCTGAGCCGCAACCGGATCAACCATTGTCATATTAGACTCAGCCGAAACCTCGGGCAACACGCCGGGCAGACGCGATGCCTCGCGGTTAAGCGCAAACACCTCTCCACGCATGAATCCCATACTGGCTTCCAAACGCCGCCAACTCCACAGGGGATAACACAGTGCCAGCCCCATTAGCGCTGCTGAAGGCGACAACCATATCTGCCCGAAGCGCAAACACAGTACCGACATCAGCATTACACTCAAGCCCAAACCTGCCGTCATTGCCAATGCCTGGCGCGGACCGAAATACAAAAATGAAATCATTGCCAAAAACCAAGGTAAGACGGCATATGCCAACTGCATCCCACTGGCGGAAAATCGCACGTCAATATGATTGATCAGGGCATCAATAATATTGGCGTGAATTTCCACCCCTGCCATCGCTTGCGACTTGCCCGATACCGGAGTGGGATACAAATCACCCATGCCCGTTGCAGTCGCACCAACCAGCACTATCTTGCCCCGCAAGAAATGCTTAGGCACGTCACCGCGCAACAATGAAATAACAGAAATTTGCCGAAAGGTTCCCGGTGCGCCAACGTAGGGAATTTGAAACTGATAGTCCCGCTGCCACCCCGCTGCAGGATCGCTTTGTAGACGTGCGCCCGGCAAAGCCAACTGACTGCCTCGCGCAACGCTTAGTAATGTCGGTGCAAAATGAAGCTTGTTCGCAGCCGTGCTACCTTCTTTCAGATAGATGCTGCGCAATACCCCATCTTGATCCAACTCTCCGTGAATTTGTCCCACTCCGGCAGCCGCCTGAACAAACAAGGGAAGCGGCGGAACCTCCTGCACTTTCCCCGCCAGAGTAGTGGAAAATACAGGCAACACCACCTTACCGTTGCGTTGCATCGCTTCGGCCAGCAATACATCGCCCATCTGCTCGTCCTGATCCGGCTCGGCAAAAATGACATCCATGCCAACCGCTCCGACATTGGCTTCCGTCAATTTATTCAGGATTGCGGCATGCACCACTCTGCGCCACGGCCAGCGTCCGATTTGCTGAAGGCTCTCATCGTCAATGGCAATGATCACCACTTGCTCGGTCGGCACCCGAGACCATAGCGCGAGACCCGCATCGTACATAGTGTTATCAAACCGCTCCAGCCAACGTAGCGCACTTGCTGTCGCGGTGAGTAGCAATAAAACGGCCAGCAGCAGCAGCCATTCGATAAATACGCTACGGCCGTAGGATTGTCGAAAAAAGCGGCGGCGGCCTGGCATTATCTTGCTTAAGTGGGAGATGAAAGCGAAAAGTCACCGCATTGAGTACGATGTGCGAAACGATCGGGGCGCGCCTGTTCAGCCGTTTGACCGTACCTCTCAAAACCGACTTCTAAAATGAGAAATGTAACGGCCAACTTCATTGCGCTCCCCGATGTTTATTGACTTAAAGGTGTAGCCTGCTCCAAACGATAACCATATCCGTAAATGGAAACCAATCGGAGACCGTGCTCCGGGAACAGCTTGCACTTCAGCCGGACGCGGCTGATATGAGTGTCCAGTGTACGCGTAGGCACTTCTTTTCCCAAGCCCCAGACACATTCCAAGATATGGCCACGCGATAACAAGCGGCCAACATTACGGAACAAAAACTGCGCCAGCTCAAACTCTTTACCGGTTAAATCCAGCGCCTCGTTACGAAAACTTGCACTACGAACCGAAGGCTGGAATGCCCATTCCCCGTATTCCACTGGTGTGGTTACCGCCTCAGCCTTGTATACACGGCGCACGCAAGTATTGATACGCGCCAGCAACTCCGCACAACGCACGGGCTTGATCAGATAATCGTCCGCGCCGTTAACCAGCGCTTCAACAGTATCCATTTCATTGTCGCGCGCACTGACAAATAAAACCGGCGGCGGATTAGGCAGATTGTTACGCACCCATTGCAACACTTCGCTGCCATCCATACCGGGCACATTCCAATCCAGAATCAACACATCAAAACTTTCATGCATCAACGCTGAAATCAAACGTTTGCCATTGTTATAGTGATGACAAGAATGTCCTGTCGTCGCCAGACAGTCCTTGACCCGCGCCGCATCCGTTTCAGTATCTTCCAACAAAGCTATACGCATTTACGCAAACCCTCAAAAAATCAAAATGTAAAATCGGTCGCGATTCTACGCGCGGGGATCACCCCCTCTTGCATCAAGGATACTTTTTTTTACATTCTATGAAAGCCCTGCAAACTCAAGTGACACTCCAGCCCAGTCGCTGCGCAGTTCAAGCGTATTGGGTTAGAATTGCGGCTTATTTAAACAAACTGGAGCCTGCCCATGTACCAAATCGCCCCATCCATCCTTTCCGCCAACTTTGCCAAACTGGGCGAGGAAGTCGACAACGTACTCGCTTCTGGCGCAGACATCGTGCACTTCGACGTGATGGACAACCACTACGTGCCTAACCTGACCATCGGCCCTCTGGTTTGCGAAGCCTTGCGCAAGCACGGCGTGACAGCAGACATCGACGTTCACTTGATGGTGAAACCAGTGG
Organism: Gallionella sp.; assembly: GCA_028687335.1. Taxonomy (GTDB): domain Bacteria; phylum Pseudomonadota; class Gammaproteobacteria; order Burkholderiales; family Gallionellaceae; genus Gallionella. The sequence continues at coordinate 92,295 of JAQUAI010000002.1, read as the reverse complement.
ATCGCATCATCCCTGACTTCGCAAAAGCAGGCGCGACCTACATCACTTTCCACCCAGAAGCTTCCGAGCACATCGACCGCACCATCGGCCTCATCAAAGAGTTGGGTTGCAAGGCCGGCTTGGTATTCAACCCAGCGACACCTTTGGACATATTGGAATACACATTACCAAAGTTGGACATGGTCCTGCTGATGTCGGTTAACCCAGGCTTCGGCGGCCAGAAGTTCATCCCTCACGTATTGGACAAAGCACGCCAAGTGCGCAAGATGATCGACGCAGGCGGCTACAAATGCCGTCTGGAGATCGACGGCGGCGTTGGCCCAGCGAACATCAAAGAAGTGGCTGAAGCCGGAGTAGATACTTTCGTTGCGGGCTCAGCTGTGTTCGGCAAATACAACGCTGCCGACAAAAACCACTACAACACCATCATCGGCGAATTGCGTGCCGAGTTGGCCAAAGTTAAGGCGTAATCACCATGCGCGCCCGTGGCTCGGTATTGCTGTTAGCGATGCTCGCACTGGTCGGTTGCGACCGAATCACGGGCGAGGCGGATAGAAAAACTTATGACGCGGAAGCGGTTGGTTATGCCTGTCGCGTTTCGCAAAAAACACCGGAAGACTGCATGAAAGAGAATGAGGCTCATAGCCCAACTTCCGTGCTGACTGGCTGGAAAGGTGCGGACAAAGACATCCGCGAAGGTAAGCTTGACCCAACCATGGGTGCGAAAAAGGCTGCCGCCACGGTAACCGCTGAACATTCTCCAGCAAGCGGTGTGCCAGCAGCAACCCAACCTGCTCCTAAATCCAGCGAAGCCAAACCGGCTGACAAAACTGACCATGCTCCCGCAGCCAAAGAGCATGTAGCACCAGAAGAACACAAGCCCGCAGGCCACTAAACTTATGACTCAAGCCAGCTTCCCGCTTCCAATCTCCGCAATCGTCATCGATCTGGACGGTACGCTTTTGCATACCGCGCCAGAGTTGGCGGAATCGGCGAATCGCATGTTGCGCGACATGGGCCGTGCGCCCGTGTCGCAAGACTTGCTGATGAGCTACATCGGGAATGGCATCCACTGGTTAGTGAAGCGTGCGCTCACGGGCGACATGCATGCCGAGCCGGATGCGGCGGCGTTCGACAAGGCATTACCTATATTCGAGAAGCATTACACCGAGCTGTTGTTGCAGAGCAAACCGTTCCCCAACGTGATCGCGGGTTTGGATGCGATGAAGGCGGCGGGCTATCGTTTGGGTTGCATCACCAACAAAGTCGAGCGTTACACCCATCCCTTGCTCAAAGGTATCGGCATGGCGAAATACTTCGACATCGTGTTGGCGGGTGACACCTTGCCAGAGAAGAAGCCACACCCCATGCCTTTGTTGCACGCGGCGAAGTTCTTCGGCTGTGCTATCGAGCAACTGTTGTTGGTCGGCGATTCACTCAGCGATGCACAAGCGGCACGTGCTGCAGGTTGCCCTATCATCTGCGTACCTTACGGTTACAACCACGGCGAGCCTGTTGAAACGCTCAACGTGGATGCGGTGATTCCTGATCTAACTGGCGTATTACCACTCATCAAACGAGCTTAAAAAATGACACATCAATTCCTGAAAACGACTGATTGGCGATGGTGAACAGCAACAACTAGTTCGCTATCACCCTCATTTATTTTTAGGAGTTGTTTATGTTGTCACCTATTTCAGAACAAGAGTTTCTGACTCTTGCCCAGCAAGGATATAACCGCATCCCTTTAGTTGCGGAGACCTTCGCTGATCTTGATACACCGCTTTCTCTCTATCTCAAACTCGCTAACAAGCCTTTCAGCTATCTGCTGGAATCGGTGCAAGGTGGAGAACGTTTTGGGCGTTATTCTTTCATCGGCCTGCCTGCTGAGACGCGTATCACGGTACGCGGCAAGCAGGTCACGCTGACCACGCCCAAAGGTGAGACCAAGCAAGAGGTTGAGAATCCGCTGGACTACATCAGCGCCTATCAAGCGCAGTTCAAGGTCGCACCGCTGTCTGGTTTGCCCCGTTTCACAGGCGGCCTCGCGGGCTATTTCGGTTACGACACCGTGCGCTACATCGAGCCGCGTTTGGCTAAGACGGTGAAGAAGGATGTCATCGGCACACCGGACATCCTGCTCATGCTCACCGAGCAACTGGCTGTGGTGGACAACCTCTCCGGCAAGCTCACCTTCATCGTATATGCCGATCCGACACAAGACGACGCATACCCGATGGCGCGCGACCGGCTGCGTGAACTCATCGGCATGATGCGCCTGCCGGTCGATATCCCTTACGCGCCGCCCTCAAAAGCAGTCGAAGCGAAGTCCGAGTTCGGCGAGGCGGCGTTCAAAGCGGCGGTGGAAAAATCCAAGCACTACATCTTCGACGGCGACATCATGCAGGTCGTGTTGTCGCAACGTATGTCGCAACCTTTCCCTGCATCGCCGCTGTCCTTGTACCGTGCTTTGCGCAGCATCAATCCCTCGCCCTACATGTTCTATTACGACATGGGCGACCATCACGTGGTCGGTTCATCACCCGAGATATTGGCGCGCTTGGAAGGTGACACTGTCACCGTACGCCCTATCGCGGGCACCCGCCCACGCGGCAAGACAGCGCAGCAGGATGTTGAGCTGGCAGCCGAGTTGTTGGCGGACCCGAAAGAGCTGGCCGAACACCTGATGCTCATCGACCTTGGTCGCAACGATATCGGTCGTGTGGCAGAACGCGGCACGGTGCAACTCACCGACAAGATGGTCATCGAGCGTTACTCGCATGTGATGCACATCGTCTCCAATGTCGAGGCCACTTTGAAGAAAGGCCTTGATGCGATGGACGTACTTAAAGCGACCTTCCCAGCAGGCACGGTCTCTGGTGCGGCGAAAGTGCGCGCGATGGAGATCATCGACGAACTCGAACCTTCCAAGCGCGGCATCTATGCAGGTGCAGTGGGCTACCTCGGCTTCAACGGCGACATGGATGTCGCCATCGCACTACGCACCGCCGTGGTGAAAGACAAGACGCTGTACGTGCAAGCGGGTGCGGGCATCGTCGCCGACTCGGTGGCGGATAGCGAATGGATGGAGACGCAGAACAAAGCGCGTGCCGTGTTGCGTGCGGCAGAGATGGTACTGGACGGTCTAGACGCGCAGGTTCATCGCTAAATCATGCTGCGATTAAATGAGATCAAGCTCCCGCTAGATCACACGGCGGATGACCTTCGTACTGCGATTGCTCAAAAACTAGGCGTTAGTGCGAGTGGCATACTCAGCCACATCGTATTCAAACGCGGCGTAGACGCACGCAAAAAAAGTGCGGTGATGTTTAGCTACACAATCGATGTCGAGGTCGGCAACGAAGCTGATTTACTAGCACGTTTCAGCAAAGACCCGCACGTCAAAATCACTCCCGACACCCGCTATCACTTTATCGCACAGGCCCCGAAAAATTTGGGTTCTCGCCCAGTCGTTATCGGCATGGGCCCAGCCGGATTGTTCGCTGGGCTGATTCTGGCACAAATGGGTTTTTGCCCCATCATCGTTGAGCGCGGCAAGGCCGTGCGCGAGCGCACAAAAGACACATGGGGGTTGTGGCGCAAACACGAGTTGAACCCAGAATCGAATGTGCAATTCGGCGAAGGCGGTGCGGGTACATTCTCTGACGGCAAACTGTATAGCCAGATCAAAGACCCGCGCCATCTCGGGCGCAAGGTGCTGACCGAATTCGTCAAAGCCGGTGCGCCGGAAGAAATTATGTATGTCAGCCATCCGCATATTGGCACTTTCCGCTTGGTCGGCATGGTGGAAAAAATGCGCGAAGACATCATCGCCCTAGGCGGTGAAATTCGTTTCAGCAGTCGCGTCGATGACATCGAAATCGAACACGGCCAAGTGCGCGGCGTGATACTAAGTAACGGTGAACAGATCGCCACCGACCACTTAGTTCTAGCCATCGGCCACAGCGCCCGCGACACTTTCGAGATGCTGCATCGGCGCGGCGTGTATATCGAAGCCAAACCTTTCTCCATAGGCTTCCGCATCGAACATCCGCAGTCGTTGATCGACCGCGCGCGCTACGGCGACTACGCGGGCAATCCGCAGTTGGGGGCGGCTGATTACAAACTGGTACATCACGCCGACAATGGACGCTCGGTCTACAGCTTCTGCATGTGCCCCGGTGGCACGGTGGTGGCCGCCACATCGGAACCCGGTCGCGTGGTGACCAACGGCATGAGCCAATATTCGCGTAACGAACGCAATGCCAACAGCGGTATCGTGGTGGGTATTTCGCCGGAAGACTATCCGGGCGACGTGCTGGCAGGTGTTGAATTTCAGCGGCGCTGGGAATCGCGGGCCTTCGAGTTGGGCGGCGAGAATTACAACGCACCAGCACAACGTGTCGGCGACTTTCTCGCAGGACGCGCCTCGACCAGTCTTGGCGAAGTTGTCCCGTCTTACACACCTGGTGTTACCCCGACCGACCTTTCCACCGCCCTGCCGGATTACGTCATCGCCGCCATCCGCGAAGCATTACCCGCCTTTGCCAAACAGATCAAAGGATTCGATCTGCCGGACGCGGTATTGACCGGCGTGGAAACACGCACCTCGTCGCCCATCCGCATCAAACGCAACGACGATAATTTTCAGAGCATCAACACCAAAGGGCTTTATCCGACCGGCGAGGGTGCAGGCTATGCGGGCGGTATTCTTTCCGCTGCGGTGGACGGCATCAAAGTTGCCGAAGCCATCGCGGCGGATATATGCGGACTGCCTCTTGCCAAATAACGTAGCCATTACAGCCTGAATTTACCCACTGTTTCGCGCATATCCACCGCCAACTTTTTCAAGTTCAGCGCCGCATCGGCAGTTTGTGCTGCAGCGGCATTATTCTCTTCCACCATCTGCGCAACCCGCTCGACATGAACGGAAATATCATTACTGGCCTGCGTCTGCTCATCCAATGAAATGGAAATATCAGTCACCACACCACCCACCGTTGCAATCCCTCCTTTAATCGAGTCAATCGCCGCCCCTGCTTCTCCAGCCAGACGCGCCGCACCATCAGCTTGAGCAACCGCATTATTCATCACCAAAATCGCGGCACTTGTACCAGATTGCATCGTTTCTATCACGCCCGATATTTCCTCTGTAGCCTTGGATGTGCGCTCTGCCAGCTTCCTCACCTCATCAGCTACAACCGCAAATCCGCGCCCCTGCTCCCCTGCTCTAGCGGCTTCAATTGCGGCATTCAAAGCCAACAAATTAGTCTGCTCGGCAACCTCTTTAATGACTTTGACCACTGATGAAATTTGGCCCGACTTTTCCCCCAGCGCACCGATGGAACCGGACGCCTGTTTGACTGCCTCAGCCAACTCAAGCATTGCCTTGGCTGCATTGGAAATCACTTCCTCGCCGCGTACCGAACGATTTCCCGATTCAAGCGACACATGTTTGGCCTCGCGTGCCCGTTCGGAAACTCGGGCAATACTTACCGTCACCTGCTCAACGGAAGCCGCCATGGCAGCGGCAGCCGAACTCTGTTCACCGGAGCTGGATGCAACTTGCTGCGACGAAACCGACAATGTTTGCGCCGCACGCGACACATCCGACGCACTGCCCAGCAAGTGAATCAATGTATCGTGTAAGCCCGCCGCCAACTCATCAAATGCGCGTGCCGTTTCACCCAGTTCATCTTGACTATTAATGCCGATTCGATGGGTAAAGTCATGGTTATTTTTGATTTCGATCATTCTCGACTGCATCAGCGAGAGCGGTCGTGTGACTGAACGGGAAATAATGATTGTCAAAGCCAATGTCACCACAACTGCCGACAATAAAACCCCCAACATCAATGCCATAGCCAATTCAATTTTCTTTTTGGCTACCGCCTCATCATCCGCGACACGCGTATTCGCCAACTGAACCACTTGATCAATTGCGGCCCGATGCATTTCATAATGTGTGCGCATTTTCGTCATCGCCGCTTGCACGGCCAACACATCGCCACGCTGCAACGCGGGAATAAATTCTTCAAAAGAAACGCTATAAAACGCCAGTGCGGGCATGTGCGCCTGCTTCAGTAAAGCACTGGCGATTTCCCCATCCAATGCTTCTTTCTCCCAAAACTCATGCCGAGTGTCGTAGTCTTTTTTCAACACATTAAGCCGCGATATCAGGGCCACCTGCTCGTCCGCACTGGCTACCGATAACTGCAAGCCAACCAGATAAGACTCAATAATGTACTCCGGCGGCGGCAGTACATCCGCGACCAAATCCTTGCCTTGCACAATGCGCTGATAAATCGGGCCGTTAACCTTCAACTCGGCCAACGTTTTAAACGACCATAGGCCATATCCCGCGAAACCCACTGTCACGCAAGCGAGTAGCACCATAAATCGATGCCACAACCTCATATTTTCAAGACTTTTCATTTCGCCGACCTCCCAATCAAGACATGCGCCAATTCGGCAAACCGCTCCACCCATAGAATATCGGCAACGATTTACTTTTAATGAGTAAATACACCCCAAAACAAGTATCAATTCAACTTTACCAATCAGACAAGAAACACATCGGTAGATGCACGCACGCACTGATGCATGGGATAATCCGGCCTCGCATCGCACGCCCGAACAGGCATTTGAACGAACAGGACTCCCCATGCTGCTAATGATCGACAACTACGACTCTTTCACTTACAACCTCGTGCAATATTTCGCCGAGTTGGGGGCCGATGTGGTCGTACATCGTAACGACGAGATCACAGTAGAAGAGATCGAAAGACTAAAGCCCCAACATCTCGTGATCTCACCTGGCCCTTGCACACCGAACGAAGCGGGTATCTCGGTCGCCGCCATCAAACACTTCGCGGGCAAGATCCCATTGTTGGGCGTGTGCCTCGGCCATCAAAGTATCGGCCAAGCCTTTGGTGGCAAGATCATCCACGCCAAGACCTTGATGCACGGCAAGACCTCGCTCATCCATCACAACAGCAACAGCGTGTTCACCGGATTGCCGAACCCGTTCACCGCCACGCGTTACCACTCGCTGGTCATCGAGCGCGAGAGCATCCCCGATTGTTTGGAAGTGACTGCGTGGACGGACGATGGCGAGATCATGGGCGTGCGTCACAAGACGTTGGCCGTGCACGGTGTGCAGTTCCATCCCGAGTCAATCCTCACCGAACACGGACACGATATGTTGAAGAATTTTCTAGAGGGGAAACCATGAAACCGCAAGACGCGCTCAAGCGCATCATCGACCACCGCGAAATTTTTCACGACGAGATGATCTCGTTAATGCGTCAGATCATGGGCGGCGAAGTTACCCCAGTGATGATTGCTGCCATCATCACCGGCTTGCGCGTGAAGAAAGAAACTATCGGTGAAATTGCCGCTGCCGCACAAGTGATGCGCGAGCTTTCCGCCCGCGTGGAAATTGCGGATGACAGCCGCTTAGTCGATACCTGCGGCACAGGCGGTGACGGCGCACACACGTTCAACATTTCCACTGCCGCCGCCTTCGTGGCTGCCGCTGCGGGAGCCAAAATCGCCAAACACGGCGGACGCTCAGTGTCATCGCAATCGGGCAGTGCCGACGTACTGGAAGCGTTGGGTGTGAACATTAATCTCACGCCAGAACAAACCGCACGCTGCATTGATGAGGTCGGCTTCGGTTTTATGTTCGCCCCCAATTATCACAGCGCGATGAAGCACGCCGCGCCAGTACGTCGTGAGATGGGCATACGCACTCTGTTCAATATCCTCGGCCCGCTGACCAATCCGGCTGGTGCAAAACAACAGGTGATGGGCGTATTCCACCCCGATCTCGTCGGTATTCAGGCGCGTGTGTTGCAGCGCCTCGGCAGCAAGCGAGTTATGGTGGTTCATGGTGCGGACGGCATGGATGAAATCACCATTACCGGCAGCACATCAATCGCCGAGCTCAAAGACGGCGAGGTGCGTGAATACACCGTGCATCCGCAACAGTTCGGGCTGAACACCGCAGCATTGCAAGACATCAGCGTGGCCAATGTGGAAGCCTCCCGCCTCATGCTACTCGACGTGCTGGATAACCAATCCGGCGCAGCGCGCGACATCGTGCTGCTCAATGCGGGCGCGACGATTTACGTGGCGGGATTGAGCGACACGCTAGAGAACGGGGTGAAAAAAGCAGCTGAGGTGATTGCAAGCGGCGCGGCGAAAGATAAACTCGCGCAGCTTGTAAAAATCAGCAACGCCTGATCGAATCGTGGTCGCCACCACCCAGCATCTGCCGCCGCTTACCGGGCAAGACAGTACCGCCATTCAACAATGGCTGGCTGCGCTTGCCGATGCTGGTATCCCTGCGGACACGGCAGCGATGCGTCTTGCATGCGAATTTGCCGCACCGCTCTACCATGACAAAACCAATCTGACCGGCACACCGCTGCTGCAACACGCACTCGGTTCGGCCTCGATTTTGCTCGGCATGCATCTCGACCGCGAGACCGTCATCGCCGCCATTTTGCACGCCATCCCCGCTTATCTGGACGACTGGGCAACGGTATTGAACGCGCGTTTTGGACGTAATGTCACGGTGCTGGTCGAAGGTATTTCACGCATGGAACAGATACGCCAGTTCAGCGAAATGCCCCACGCTGGCACCGACAAAGACGAGGCCGCGCAGCAAATCGAGAGTCTGCGCAAAATGCTGCTGGCAATGGTAGAAGACATACGCGTGGTGCTCATCAAACTCGCCGAACGCACCCAAACCCTGCGTGACCTTTCTGCTGCCGAGCCTGCATTACAGCAACGCATCGCGCAGGAAACACGCAGCCTGTTTGCGCCGCTGGCCAACCGCCTCGGTGTGTGGCAAATCAAATGGGAGCTGGAAGATTTGTCGGTGCGCTATCTGGAGCCGACGCTCTACAAAAAAATTGCCAAGCTGCTCGACGAGCGGCGCGTGGACAGAGAGCGTTACATCGCCGACATTCTCGCCAAATTAAAACAAGCATTGACGCAGGCGGGAATCGAAGGCGAGGTCAGCGGCCGCCCCAAACATATCTACAGCATCATCAACAAGATGAAGCGTAAGCATCTCGATTTCGATCAACTCTACGATGTTCGCGCAGTGCGTGTACTCGTCGAAAATGTCGAGCAGTGCTACGCCGCCCTCTCCATCGTGCACGAGCTGTGGCAACCGATCAGCAGCGAATTCGACGACTACATCGCCCACCCCAAAAGCAACGGCTACCGCTCCCTGCACACCGCCGTATTCGGTCCGCGCGAACTGGCGCTGGAAGTGCAAATCCGCACGCAACAAATGCATCACGATTCCGAACTCGGTGTCGCCGCACACTGGCGCTATAAAGAAAACAAAAAATCGGATGCCGACTTTGACGAGAAAATTACCTGGCTGCGCAGCATTCTGGAATGGAAAGCCGAGTTAGCCGACAGCGACGATCTGCGCGAGCAATTCAAAAATGAGTTGCTGCAAGACCGCGTGTACGTCTTTACCCCGCAAGGAAAAGTAATAGATTTGCCCAAAGGCGCAACACCGGTTGATTTCGCCTACACGCTCCATACCGACCTCGGCCACCGTACGCGCGGTGCCAAAGTCGACAGCAATATCGTTCCGCTTAAATACCAACTACAAACCGGACAGCGCATCGAGATTTTGACCACCAAGCAGGGTGCGCCCAGCCGTGACTGGATCAATCCCGCGCTCGGTTATCTGAAAAGTGCTCGCGCCCGTGCCAAAGTGCGGCACTGGTTTGCCACGCAAAACCTGGATGACAGCATCGCCCAAGGACGGATGATCCTCGAACGCGAGTTGCAACGACTCGGCGTAAGCGATATCAATCAGGAAAAGCTCGCGCAAAAACTGCACTACAACAAGCCAGATGATTTGCTCGCCGCACTCGGTCGCGGCGACATCACCGCACGCCGCGCCGGTACCGCCATCCAGCAAGAGTTGCCCAATAAAGTTGCGGCACCGCCGGCGACCAACACCCGCCCCGCCACCCCGCGCACATCCTCAACCGGCGTACTCATCGAAGGCGTAAACAATCTCGTCATCCGCATGGCTAAATGCTGCAAACCGGAAGCGCCGGAAGACATCGTCGGCTACGTCACCCGCGACCGTGGTATCGCCATCCACAGCGCACACTGCCTATTCATGCAACGCGTACCGCAGGACAAAAAGGACAGACTACTTGATGCGAGTTGGGCAACAAAGAAGTAGCCAACGACTCGGCGCACCTCGCGCCCCCTGATAGAATGCGGTTCACGCGATATTTCACGCCGCCATGCACCACTCACTTTCCCCGCAACGCGAACGCTATCTACTGCTCACATTGGCAGGTATCCAGTTCAGTCACATTCTCGACTTTATGGTGATGATGCCGCTCGGCCCGATGCTGATTGCTGCATTCGGCATCAGCACGCACGAGTTCGGCTTGCTGGTTGCCTCTTACAGTTTCAGCGCGGCATTTTCCGGTTTGCTGGCGGCTACCTTTATTGATCGTTTTGAGCGCAAAGGTTTTTTGCTGGTAATGTTTGCCATATTCGGCATTGCCACACTGGCATGCGCCTTAGCGCCAAGTTATCTGACGCTGATCGTCGCACGCGGCTTGGCTGGTGCATTTGGCGGCGTGCTCGGCGCGATGGTGCACACCGTGGTCGGTGATGTTGTTCCGTTCGCGCGCCGCGCCAAAGCGGGCGGCATGATATCGGCGGCCTTTTCAGTATCAACTATTGCGGGCGTGCCTGTTTCGCTGTGGCTGGCAAACCACTTCGGCTGGCGCGCACCGTTTTTTCTGATCGCCGTGCTGACCGTGTTATTCATCATCGTCGGTATGCGCATCCTGCCTGAGTTGCGCCATCACATCAGTGCGGAAAAACAGGCGCACCCGTTCAGCGCCCTATTCGGCGTGCTGCGCGATGCAAACCATCTGCGCGCGCTGCTGTTTTCAGCCATGATTATTTTCTCAGGGTTTACCGTGATCCCTTACATCACGCTATACGCAGTGGGCAATGTGGGAATTTCGCTGCATGACATTCCTCTTATTTATCTGACGGGTGGCGCGGCAACTTTAATTACCGCGCGCATGATCGGCCACTGGGCGGATGCACACGGCAAAGTGCGGGTGTACCGGATTGTCGCGCTATTTGCCTTGATTCCACTGCTAGCAGTCACCCATATCGGCGCGGCTCCGCTGTGGCTATGGCTACTTGGCACCACCGCATTCTTCGTGCTGGTATCGGGACGCATGATTCCGGCGATGGCGATCATCACCTCGGCAGCACAACCCAAACTACGCGGCACCTTTATGTCGCTGAATGCCACCATGCAATCATTGGCAATGGGGCTGGCTTCGACGCTGGCCGGATTTCTCATCACACAAGATGCAAGCGGCAGTCTGGTGCATTACGAACACGTGGGCTATGTGGCGGTTATTGCGAATTTTTTGGCGATTTGGTTCGTGGCGCATATCGTTATGCACGACCAACACAGCGGAAAAACCAAGGAGTAATCTGGAGCGGGTGAAGGGGATCGAACCCTCGTATGCAGCTTGGGAAGCTGCCGTTCTACCATTGAACTACACCCGCTTGGTGTAGAATGCGGCGCGCATTCTAACACGGACAATCGAAGTGATAACGGTCAGTATCAACGGCGAATCACGCCAGTTCAATCAAGCTCTCAGCGTGGCCGAGTTCATCGAAGAACTGGGCTACACCGGCAAACGCATCGCACTGGAACGCAACGGTGAAATCGTGCCGCGCAGCCAGTTTGCGCAACAGATGATCGTCGATGGCGACAAACTGGAACTAGTAGTGGCAGTCGGCGGCGGTTAACCCAAATCAGGAATAAAACAATGAACGACAAACTCATCATCGCAGGCAAAAGCTATTCGTCACGTCTGCTGGTTGGCACCGGCAAATATAAAGATTTCACTGAGACGCGCGCGGCACTGGATGCCAGCGGAACGGAAATCGTCACGGTGGCGATTCGTCGCACCAACCTTGGTCAAAACCCCAACGAACCGAGCTTGCTGGATGCCGTGCCGCCTTCGCAATTCACTTACCTGCCCAACACCGCCGGTTGCTACACCGCCGATGATGCCGTGCGTACGCTGCGCCTTGCACGCGAACTGCTGGATGGGCACAGCCTGGTCAAACTAGAAGTGCTGGGCGACTCGCAATCGCTTTATCCGAATGTCATCGAAACCATTGCAGCGGCCAAAACACTGGTGGCAGACGGCTTTCAGGTCATGGTGTACACCTCCGACGATCCTATCATCGCCAAACAACTTGAAGACATCGGCTGCGTCGCCATCATGCCACTGGCCTCGTTGATCGGCTCGGGCATGGGCATTCTTAATCCGTGGAACTTGCAACTCATCATGGATCGCGTGCAAGTGCCGGTGATCGTGGATGCCGGTGTAGGTACGGCTTCCGATGCGGCTATCGCAATGGAACTGGGCTGCCACGGCGTGCTGATGAACACCGCCATCGCGGGCGCGCAGAATCCTGTGCTGATGGCTTCCGCAATGAAAAAAGGCGTACAAGCCGGACGCGAGGCTTTCCTCGCCGGACGTATGCCGAAGAAGCTATACAGCGCCAGCCCCAGCTCGCCAACAGCAGGCATCATCAGCTCGGTACGCAGCTAATCACCAACCCATTCGCCCTGCGCCTGCCGCAGGGTGCATGCCCCCCAGATCCATCAAGATCAATCCAATGACCGACACCAACGACTTCAAGAATCGCCACATCCGCAGCTTCGTTCTGCGTCAAGGCCATCTCTCGCCCGCTCAACAACGCGCCGTCGATACACTGATGCCGCACTTCGGTATCGAATATCAAACCCAAACGCTAGCCCTCGATAGCGTTTTTGGCCGCAGCGCGCCGAAGATACTGGAGATCGGCTTCGGCATGGGCGACAGTACCGCTGCCATCGCCAAAGCGCATCCTGAGAACGATTATCTGTGTCTGGAAGTGCATACGCCGGGCGTGGGTAATTTGCTCAAGCTGATCGACATGGAACAGATTAGCAACATCCGCATCATCCGCCACGACGCAGTGGAAGTGCTGCGCGACATGATCGCCGACGGCACGCTGGACGGCGTCCACATTTTTTTCCCCGACCCGTGGCACAAAGCGCGACACAATAAACGCCGCCTGATTCAGCCGCCTTTTATCGCCCAACTGGTCAACAAAATTAAGCCCGGTGGCTATATCCACGCCGCAACCGACTGGCAGGAATACGCCGAGCAAATACTCGCCGTATTCAGCGCCGAGCCCGCATTAGCTAATACCGCCACGGACTACGCCCCCCGCCCCGACTATCGCCCGCTCACCAAGTTTGAAAAGCGCGGCATCAACCTCGGGCACGGAGTGTGGGATTTAGTTTTCCGACGTCAGGAAAATCTCTAACAGATCATTGAGAAAACGCTGCCCCAAAAGCGTGGGGGCAATGCGTTGGTGATCCCGAAACAGCAGCCCGCGCTGTGCCGCTTCGGCCAGTTCACGCTGAATACCAAGCAAAGACAAACTTGTGCGCTCGTTGAACAATGCGCTGTCGAATCCTTGATTCAGGCGTAATGCATTCATCATAAATTCGAACGGCAACTCGCTCGTACCAACTTCATGTTCCGTTTGTATCGGCGCACCTTGCATCACCTGCTGCATATAGGCCTGCGGTTGCTTGTAACGCGCCTGACGAATGACCTTATCGGGAAAGCTGAGCTTGCTGTGCGCGCCCGCACCAATACCGAGATAGTCGCCAAATTTCCAGTAGTTCAAATTATGTTTTGCGCGACGATTGGCAAGTGCGAATGCGGAAGTCTCATAGTGCTGATAGCCGTTGTCCGCCAGCAGCGCTTCAATCTGCTGCTGCATATCGCTGCTGGCATCGTCATCCGGCAGCGATGGCGGATTGCGATGGAATAGCGTATTCGGCTCCAGCGTGAGGTGATAGCAAGACAGATGCTGCGGCGCGAACGACAAAGCCGTGCGCACATCTTGCAAGGCCTGCTCCAAGGTCTGGCTCGGCAGCGCGTACATCAGATCAAGATTGATGTTGTCGAAATGTCGCCGCGCAATATCAATTGCGTGTCCGGCCTCATCAGCGCTGTGGATGCGCCCCAATGCGCGCAGATGCGCATCATTAAAACTCTGGATGCCCAGCGAAAGGCGGTTGACTCCCGCATCGCGGAACATGGCAAACTTCTCTGCCTCCACCGTACCCGGATTCGCCTCCAGCGTAATCTCGGCATCGTGACTGAGCGGCAGCAACATCTTCACTTGCCGCAATATCTCACCGACCGCATCACCGCTCAGCAAACTAGGCGTGCCGCCGCCAAAGAAAACCGTATAGACCTTGCGCCCCCAGATTTGCGGCAGCGCCATCTCCAAATCGCGAACCAACGCGGCCACATATTCCCGCTCGGGAAAAGCCGTACGCGCCTCGTGCGAATTGAAATCGCAATAAGGACATTTGCGCACGCACCAAGGAATATGGATGTAAAGAGAGAGGGGCGGTAATGCCTGAAAGCTTACGGCTTGCGCTTTGAGTGAATGAAGGTGCAACGAGTGAATAGTCATGAAGGATGATTGGGTGCCAATAAACACTGCGCACCAGAAATGTCACTCGGCACTATGTCGATAGTGCCCCGCACTCTTGAGTTCGTCGCTCATTTTGAGCTCATATTGAACCCCATCTTTTCCGATAAGGATGATTGATCGTTCACTTATTTCTTCAACTATCGCCCCCTTATCGCCAAGAGCTCTTCCTTTTTGCACAATAACTGACGACCCATCGGGGCAACGAATTACAGCCTTTCTTTGCTGCCCATCCCCAATAGTCGCAATGAACAGATAATCGGTGAGTGTAAACAAAGCCAGCGCATCAGATTTCAACACTGCGGGGTTGGTAGTCATTGGAAATTTAAGTGTAATTGGGCCATTCCATTTGCGCAGCGTTCCCACCGCCACGACTGCCAAACGAAATCTAGATACACGGGTACGTTCGAAATATTGAGGCTCAATTTCGACAAGCGTAACACCTCGATCTTTTATGGAACGCATTAGTCGAGCTACATGTGAGTCGTTATATGCATGCCCAAAAATAATTAAGTCAGGCTCTGAGTAATCAATCGTCGTATCAATGAATCCTACAGATGCCGCTTTACGAACATCCTCTACAACAGAGTCGACACGATTCTCCACTTGCATAGATGAGCAGCCAACAAGGCCCATCAGCATCAACGCTCCCAACACTCGATAAGCAAATGACCGACTCATCTCTACGCCTTGTTGAGTTTGCCAAGCAACACCTTCATCGCCTTGCCGCGATGACTGATGGCGTGTTTCTCATCGTGACTGAGTTCGGCGGCGGTCTTGCCGAATTCGGGTAGCCAGAACAACGGGTCGTAGCCGAAGCCGCCTTCACCGCTGGGAGTGCGCCCGATCTCGCCGTGCCATTCGCCTTCCGCAATGATGGGCTGCGGGTCGCCTGCGGAACGCATCAACACCAGCACGCAGTAATAATGCGCGCGACGGTCATTGATGTTTTTCATAGCCTCCAGCAGGGCGCGATTATTGCGCTCGTCCGATTTCGGAAAGCCGGAATAACGCGCTGACACTACGCCGGGCATGCCGTGCAAAGCATGCACACAGATACCGGAATCGTCGGCCAATGTTGGCAATCCGCTCTCGCGGCTAACATGGCGCGCTTTCGCCAATGCGTTCTCGACAAAGGTGTGATGCGGCTCTTCCGCCTCGCTGATGCCGAGTTGCCCCTGCGTCACGACTTCGATACCCAGCGGTGCGAGCAGGTGTTCGAATTCGCGCAATTTGCCGGGATTACCCGAAGCAAGAACGATTTTGTTCATGGCGAGGACTCCTTAAATCCGTTTAACTTTGAAGTGCCTTACGTTGCAGCGCGATCAAATCGGCAATGCCACCCTGCGCCAAGTCCAGCAGTGCGTTCATCTCGGCACGCGAGAACGCGTGACCTTCTGCCGTACCTTGAATCTCGACAAAGTGGCCGCTGCCTAACATCACCACATTCATATCGGTATCGCAGGCGGAGTCTTCGACATAGTCGAGGTCGAGCACGGGCGTGCCTTCATAGATGCCAACCGAGATGGCAGCAATAAAATCGTTGAGCGGCGTTTCTTTCACCAGCCCTTTCGCCATCAAGCCGCTCACCGCATCATGCAATGCAACGAACGCGCCGGTGATGCTGGCGGTGCGTGTGCCACCGTCAGCCTGAATCACGTCGCAATCAAGTTGAATAGTGCGTTCGCCCAGTTTTTTCAGATCGACTACGGCGCGTAAGCTGCGTCCGATCAAACGCTGAATTTCCTGCGTGCGGCCAGACTGCTTTCCTTTTGCCGCTTCACGCCCCATGCGCTCACCGGTGGAGCGCGGCAACATGCCGTATTCCGCCGTGACCCATCCCTCACCGCTGCCTTTTTTATGCGGCGGCACGCGCTCTTCCACGCTGGCGGTACAAATAACCTTGGTGTCGCCGCATTCGATCAACACCGAGCCTTCGGCGTGTTTGGTGTAGTGGCGGGTGATGCGAATATCGCGCAACTGATTGGCTAGTCTGGAACTGGGACGCATGATGAATACCTATTAATTAAAGTTTGAGTAGTCTTGCTGTGTCACAAATGCGGAGCTACCTCTGCATAAGGGAACGCATGGTCGATCAAGGTTGTACTACTTTTACATCTGATACGAAATATGGGGTGTCACCAAAACAACTGGTGGGCACACCTTTGTGTTCTGCATACACCAACGCCACGCGCTGCCCGACAAACTTGTTGATCTTGTCTGCCACCGCATCTTCACGAACGGTGAAAAAGAACTTCTCAGGTGCCGCACCGGGCAATGCCACCAGCGAAAGCTCCCCTTCCCAAGTCTTGCACAGCCAGCCCTTCTTCGAAAGCTTCTGCATGAAACCCGCGCGCTCCCCCTCCGAGTAGTTCCACGTCAACGCCACCCACGTATAAGCGGCGAACACAACGGCAACGATGGTAACAAGTGCGAGAGGGATGGCGAGCAAAGGTTTAGGCAATGGCATCAAAACTTTCCTGAAATGAGCGGCAGATAACGGCGCGAATTATAACGGACGCGACAACTGATATGGAGCATCACTCTCGAAG
Organism: Gallionella sp.; assembly: GCA_028687335.1. Taxonomy (GTDB): domain Bacteria; phylum Pseudomonadota; class Gammaproteobacteria; order Burkholderiales; family Gallionellaceae; genus Gallionella. Next base: position 75,136 of record JAQUAI010000002.1, on the reverse strand, counting down.
CTGGAGAGCTTTGAGGTAATCGAATGCTAAGCGTGTCGCATGCAACATCAACAGCACTGCAACTCGCCCATCGGAGTGCAGTGGTTATACAAACTAGAGGGATTTAACAACTAAGACTCGCTTGTGCAACACAGCGAGATTAGATTTCCAGCACGAAGCTGACCGCCTCGGCGGACAGATGTGATTCTTCGCTGCTGCCCCAGCGTATCGCTAGGCCGGTGACGTTGTCGGAATGTCCCTGTTCGCGTTCGCGGGCACGCACGATCAGGCTATCCAGTGTTTCAGGAACGGTGTGTCCAGCAAACGCCTGCGCCAACTCTGCGTCTTCAAACGGGCCCCATAGGCCGTCGCTGCCGAGCAGCAACACATCACCCGCTTGCAGTTTGAGCGGTTCGCCAGGCTCCATGTAGAACATATCCTCTACACCGCCGAGGCAATTGGTAATCTGATTGCGCTGCGGATGTACGCGCGCTTCTTCGGCGTTGATGATGCCCCACTCAAGCCATTGATAAACCATCGAATGATCGCGGGTCTTGGTCAAAATCGCACCGTCGCGCAACACATACAGACGCGAATCACCCGCGTGCCCCCAATACATCATGCCATCCTGTATTAGTGCTGCAACGCAGGTAGTGCCGGGGAAACCTTTGTCTTTGTCATGCGGGAAACTCATGATGCGCCCATGTGCGTGGCGCATCGTGTCGGCTAGGAATGTTTTTGGATCAACAATGCGCGGCTGCGCGTGTGCGCCAAAGGTTTCGACGAAAGTTTCGATGGCAGAAGTCGCCGCCAACTCGCCGTGCAAATGTCCACCCATACCGTCGGCTAGCACCAGCAGCAACGCCTCGTTGTTGTAGGCGTAGGCAACCCGATCCTGATTGTATTTACGATTACCGATGTGGCTGGCTTGGTGTATCGAGAAGTTCATGGGTATATCGAGGGAATTCACTGGGCGCAATCGTAATATAATGCGGCGCTCCCTCACAGTCTTTTTATCGGATATCCACAATGATCCTGAGTATGACCGGTTATGCCGTCGCCAGCGCGGAACTCCCCAGCGGCTCGCTGACCCTCGAATTACGTGCAGTTAATCACCGCTACCTGGACATCCAATTGCGGATGCCGGATGAGCTGCGTAGCGTTGAAAGCGCATTGCGCGAGGCCATCACCACCCAGTTGCAGCGCGGCAAAGTCGATTGCCGCATCAACTATGCCGCGCGCTCCGCCCAAAGCGGCGCAACGCTGAACCGCGAATTGGTACAACAACTGGCTCTCTGGAACCGAGATGTGCAGCAAGCCCTGCCGGATGCCCGCAGTTTGAGCGTAGCCGATGTGCTGCGTTGGAACGGCGTATTGGAAACACCCTCTGCTTCGGCGGACGAGTTGCGCAGTAGCCTGCTGACCTTGCTGCAGGAAGCATTGCAGGAGTTTTCCGCTTCGCGCGCACGCGAAGGTGAGAAGCTAAAAGACTTTTTACTCCAGCGTGTGGAGAAAATCGAAACGCTGCGCGGCAGTGTCATGCCGCACGTTCCTGCCGCCATTGCCGCCTATGAGCAGAAGCTGGTAGCGCGCCTGCGCGATGCAATGCAGGGCGCTGACGATGACCGGGTACGTCAGGAAATCACGCTATTCGCCAGCAAAATCGACGTGGACGAAGAGCTTTCACGCCTGTCCAGCCATCTGGTCGAAATGCGCCGTATCCTCACGCAAGGCGGTGCAGTCGGAAAGCGGCTGGACTTCCTGATGCAGGAGTTGAACCGCGAAGCCAACACGCTGGGCTCGAAGTCGGTCGATGCCGAGGTGTCACGTAGCGCGATGGAGATGAAAATTCTCATCGAACAAATGCGCGAACAGATTCAAAATTTGGAATAAATTCGGAGCCCACCATGTCAGGCAGCCTTTTCGTTATTAGCGCGCCTTCTGGCGCGGGCAAGACCAGCTTGGTACAGGCCTTGCTCAATATCAACCCGCAAATTGATTTGTCAATTTCCTACACCACACGCGCACCGCGCGCGGGCGAGCAGGACGGGCGTGATTACCATTTTGTCAGCCGCACCGATTTTCTAGCCATGGCGCAACGCGGCGAGTTTCTGGAAAGTGCCGAGGTATACGGTAATTTTTATGGCACTTCGCAGCAGTGGATTGCCCGCAATAATGCCCAAGACCGTGACGTGTTACTGGAAATCGACTGGCAGGGCGCAGCCCAAGTACGCAAACTCTTCCCCGACTGCGTCACTATTTTCATTCTTCCTCCTTCGATGGAAGCGTTGGCGCAACGCCTCGCCGGGCGCGGAAAAGACAGCATGGAGGTGATCGCCAAGCGTTTGGCTGCAGCGCGCGATGATGTCGCCCACGTCGCCGAATTCGATTATGTTATTATCAACGACAACATGAACGAGGCATTGCGCGAACTCAACGCTGTCGTGCTTTCCGCCCGACTCAAAGCCGCTCGGCAATTGTCCCGTCATCAAATTTTAATCAACCAGTTACAGCAACCGGAGTAAATCATGGCTCGTATCACCGTAGAAGAATGCCTGTCGCAAATCCCCAATCGTTTTGAGTTGACCTTGGCTGCCGCCTATCGCGCCCGCCAATTGTCCAACGGAGCGGCTCATCTGGTCAGCGAAAGCAAGGACAAGCCGACTGTTGTTGCACTGCGCGAAATTAGCGAAGGCAAAGTCGGCAAAGAAATTCTCAATCGCGGAATGGCTTAAAGCCTTGATACCGTATGGCCGACGCTGACCTGCTTATCGAGGAAGTTTCGGCCTATCTCAAGCCGCAGGATGTCGAGTACGTCCGCCAAGCTGTCGAGTTCAGTCGTACCGCACACGAAGGCCAATTGCGCCAATCCGGCGTACCCTACGTTACCCACCCCATCGCTGTTGCCCGCATCCTGACACCGCTGCACATGGATGTGCAGGCCATCGTCGCGGCGCTGCTGCACGATGTTATCGAAGATACCGACATCACCACCGAGCAGGTAGCCGGGCAATTCGGCAAACCGGTGGCAGACTTAGTCGACGGTCTAAGCAAACTCGATAAGCTTCAGTTCGAGACCCGTGAAGATGCACAGGCGGAAAACTTCCGCAAAATGCTGCTGGCAATGGCGCGTGATGTGCGCGTTATTCTCATCAAACTGGCTGACCGCTTGCACAATATGCGCACGCTGGAATCAATGTCGCGCGAAAAATGTGAGCGCATCGCGCGCGAAACGATGGATATTTACGCCCCCATCGCCAACCGGCTTGGCTTGCATGACCTATTCCACGAACTGGAAGACTTGAGCTTCAAACATCTGCATCCCAACCGCTATAACGTGCTCTCGAAAGCGCTCAAAGTCGCGCGAGGAAACCGCCGCGAGGTGGTCAATAAAATTCTCGACTCGATCAACCGCCGCCTGCACGAACAACGGCTCAACACCGACGTGAGCGGGCGCGAGAAAAATATCTACAGCATCTATAAAAAGATGCAAAGTAAGTCGCTGGCGTTCGCCGAGGTGCTGGACATCTACGGTTTCCGCGTACTGGTGGAGGATGTCGATTCCTGCTACATCGCGCTGGGCGCACTGCACGGACTGTACAAACCCATTCCTGGCAAATTCAAGGACTACATCGCCATCCCCAAAGCCAACGGCTACCAGTCGCTGCATACCACGCTATTCGGCCCATTTGGTACGCCCATCGAAATACAGATACGCACGCAGGAAATGCACCGTATCGCTGATGCCGGGGTGGCCTCGCACTGGCTATACAAGAGCGGGCACAACTCAATCAACGATCTGCACAAGAAAACCCATCAATGGTTGCAGGAACTGCTGGAAAGCCTGAGCCAGAGCACAGACTCTTCCGAGTTTCTCGAACATCTGAAAATCGACCTATTTCCCGACGAAGTTTATGTGTTCACACCGAAAGGCAAGATCATGTCGCTGCCGCGCGGCGCAACGGCGGTGGACTTTGCCTACAACGTGCACACCGATGTCGGCAACCGCTGCATCGCGGTCAAAATCAATCAGGAGCTGGCACCACTGCGCACCGAGCTGCGCAACGGTGACCGTGTCGAAATCGTCACTGCGCCACATGCGAAACCCAATCCCGCTTGGCTGAGCTACGTCACCACCAGCAAGGCGCGCAGCCACATTCGCCATTTCCTCAAAACAATGCAGTCGGGCGAATCCGCCCAACTCGGCGAACGCCTGCTCAATCAGGCGCTGCATACGCTGGGCGTCAAACCATCGGAAATACAGGAAGGCTGCTGGAACAAGCTGCTACGCGAAACCGGCGTTAAAACCCAACAGGAAATTCTGGCCGACATCGGTTTGGGGCGACGTCTCAACATGGTGGTTGCGCGGCAACTGGTTTGCAATGGAGAAGCCATACCCAAAGAGACCCCAGCGAACTCGGTCATCACCATTCAGGGGACCGAAGGTATGGCGGTACAGTTCGCCAAATGCTGCCGTCCTATTCCGGGCGACCCTATCATCGGCATTATCAAGAGCGGTCAGGGACTGGTGGTTCACACGCATGACTGCAACACCCTGCGGCGCGGACGCAGTAGCGGCGAGCAATGGCTGGATGTTGTGTGGGATGAAAATATCAGTCGCCCGTTCGATGTCGGCATCAAGCTGATCGTTTCCAACCAGCGCGGCGTGCTGGCCAAAGTAGCCGCAGCCATTGCTGAAGCCGAGTCCAACATCGAAAACGTCAACTTCAGCAACGAAGGTCAGTACACTGCCCTGCACTTCACGTTGGAGGTAAACAACCGACTACACCTCGCCAACGTAATGCGCAGCGTGCGTAAAATTCCCGAGGTGATACGTATCATCCGGGTCAAAAGTTCGGCGACTTGATTTCCTTTAGCCCCTCATCACCATGCTGATCCATCCCCAGTTCGACCCCGTCGCTATTCACCTCGGCCCTTTTGGCATCCATTGGTACGGGCTGATGTATTTGCTCGGCTTTGGTCTGTTCATCTGGCTGGGTAGGCAGCGATTGAAGACGCTCAAACGCCCAGGATGGGATGAGAAATTTCTCGATGACCTGCTGTTTTACGGCGTACTGGGCGTGGTCGCGGGTGGGCGATTAGGCGAAGTGCTGTTCTACAACCCCGACTACTACTTTGCGCACCCCTTACAAATACTGGCGGTATGGCAAGGCGGCATGTCGTTTCATGGCGGTTTCCTCGGCGTACTGCTTGCGATGGCTTTGTTTGCGCGCAGCCGCAAACTGATGTGGCTGCAACTCATGGACTTTGTCGCGCCATTGGTACCGCTGGGTTTGGGCGCGGGACGCATCGGCAACTTCATCAACGGCGAACTGTGGGGACGACCAACCGAAGCGGCATGGGGCATGGTGTTTCCGCATGTGGATAAACTGCCGCGCCACCCGTCTCAGCTTTACGAATTTGCGCTGGAAGGCATCGCGCTTTTCCTACTGCTCTGGCTTTATTCCAATAAACCTCGCCCGGTCGGTGCTGTGTCGGGATTATTTCTGATTGGCTATGGCAGCTTCCGCTTTCTCGCGGAATTTACCCGCACACCGGATGATGGCATCTTCGGCTTGCTGACGCTGGGTATCAGCATGGGACAGTGGCTAAGCTTGCCTATGATCGTGGCGGGTGCAGTGCTGATGCGCTACGCCTATCGTCGCACGGCTTGACAGCACAGGCACGCTCGCACACCATCCGACTGTCTTATTTTCTCGTAACGCTGCTTTGGACGACATTTCATTAAACGCACTTTTTGGCATTCTGATCGTACTGCTGTTGTGTAGCGCGTTCTTCTCCGGCTCCGAAACAAGCATGATGGCGATCAACCGTTATCGCCTGAATAATTTGATTCGCAAGGGCAACCGCAGTGCCAAGCTGGTCAACAAACTGCTGGGTAAGGTTGATAAATTGCTGGGCTCAATTTTGCTAGGCAATACACTGGTCAACGTTGCTGCGGCAGCCGTAACCAATATCATCATCCTGCGACTGTTCGGACAAGACGATTTGGCAATTTTGCTGGGAACGCTGGTCATCACCTTCGCATTATTGGTGTTCAGCGAAATCATGCCGAAAATCATTGCCGCCAGTCACCCCGAGCGCATTGCACTCCCCGCCAGCTATTTACTCACCCCGCTCATCACACTATTCCACCCAGTGGTATCGGTCGCCAGCGGCATGGTTAAGGGCATGTTATGGATGTTGCACATTCGTATCCAAACCGACCAGAGCAAACAGAAGATGACACTGGAAGAGCTGCGAACTATGGTGCTTGATGCCGAACATTTTTTACCACGCAAACACCAAAAGATGTTGCTCAATCTCGTTGATCTGGAACGTATCACTGTGAATGATGTCATGGTACCGCGCAACCAAATCGAGGCGCTGGATATCTGCGCCGATGCGACAGAGGTTCGCCATCAGATCATCACCAGCCATCACACGCTGATGCCGGTATTTGAAAACTCACCCGACAACATCATCGGCATTCTGCACATCAAGCGGGTGTTGCCGTTGCTACAGGAAGAAACTTTAGATATTGAAGCATTGCGCAGTATTTTGATGGAGCCGTATTTCATCCCGTCCGATACACCACTACTGAAACAGATGCAGCAATTTCAGGAAAGACAATCGCGCATCGGCTTAGTAGTGGATGAGTACGGCGAACTGCTCGGCTTGGTGACCCTGGAAAATATCCTCGAAGAAATTGTTGGTGATTTCACCACCCAGTCGCCGACGCAGACCGGAAAGTTTCTGCGCCAAAGCGACGGTAGCCTATTGCTGGAAGGAAGCAGCAGCTTGCGTGAACTGAACCGTAAACTCGGTATGCACCTGCCGACCGATAGTGCAAAGACGCTAAACGGCTTGATTCTGGAGCATTTGCAGGACATACCGGAACCGGGAACCAGCCTGAAAATTGCTGACTATCCGATGGAAATTATTCAGATACAGGATCGCGTAGTTAAAGTCGTTCGTGTCTTTCCTTTGCGAACTAACGGAAAACATTAGAAAACCTGACAAAACACGTCTTTACAAGACAGGCAAAGCTCGGCATCATGCCCGCCAACGTCAGAATCATGATTCAAGGGGACCCTCATGGCTGTCGCACCCAAGACCGCATCGAAAACCGAAAAAGCAAAAGAATATTCCTATCTATGGGAAGGCAAAGACAAGACCGGCAAACTGGTCAAGGGCGAAATGCGCTCCGCAGGCGAGGCCAGTGTCTCGGCACACTTGCGCCGCCAAGGCATCAACGTCACCAAAATCAAGAAGCTGCGCAGCAGCACGCAAAGCGTATCGGATAAAGACATCACGTTATTCACCCGCCAACTTGCGACCATGCTGAAATCCGGCGTGCCGCTGTTGCAGGCGTTCGATATCGTCGGGAAGGGACATAACAACCCGTCGGTTGCTAAACTTCTTTTTGACATCAAAACCGATGTTGAAACCGGTAGCAGCTTGCAGCAAGCATTTAAAAAGTATCCGCTCTTCTTCGACGAGTTGTATTGCAACCTGATCGGAGCGGGTGAAGCAGCGGGTATTTTGGACAGCTTGCTAGAACGTTTGGCAACCTATAAAGAAAAAATTCAGGCGATCAAGAGCAAAATTAAATCGGCTTTGTTCTATCCCGTTTCGATTATCGTCGTCGCATTCATTATCACTGCGGTGATTATGATTTTCGTGATTCCGGCGTTTAAAGAACTGTTCTCTAGCTTTGGTGCTGACCTGCCTGCACCAACCCTGTTTATTATGGGTATCTCCGATTTCTTCGTCACGTACTGGTGGGCGATTTTCGGCGGCATCGGCGGCGGTTTCTACACCTTCTTCTATTTCTGGAAACGCAGCAAGAAGATGCAGATGGTGATGGATCGTCTTCTGCTTAAGCTGCCCATTTTCGGCGAGCTGGTGCGCAAAGCAACTATCGCACGCTGGAGCCGTACGCTATCTACCATGTTCGCGGCTGGCGTACCGCTGGTAGAGGCGTTCGACTCCGTCGCTGGGGCAGCCGGTAACGCGGTGTATTTCGATGCAACCAAGTACATTCAGCGCGAGGTCAGCACGGGTAACAGCCTGACCGTGGCAATGCAAAACACCGAAGTATTCCCCAGCATGGTGCTGCAAATGGTTGCAATCGGCGAAGAAGCTGGCTCGCTGGACTCGATGTTAAGCAAGGTCGCCGACTTCTACGAAGCTGAAGTGGATGACGCGGTCGAGGCACTATCCAGCTTGATGGAACCAATCATCATGGTGGTGCTGGGTACATTGATCGGCGGCATGGTGGTGGCGATGTATCTGCCTATCTTCAAGATGGGTCAAGTGGTTTGACGGCGTTGCTGGATCTTATGCAGGCGGTACCCGCCGCCTTCATCGGAGTCGTTCTATTCGTCGGCCTGATGGTAGGAAGTTTTTTGAATGTCGTCATCCACCGACTACCTATCATGTTGCAGCGTGAATGGCACGCCCAATGTGCCGAGTTGCGCGGCGAATCGCCGCCTGACACCCCGCGCTACAACCTTGTTATTCCCCGTTCCGCCTGCCCGCAGTGCAACCATGCCATCGGCGCGCTGGAAAACATTCCCGTGCTGAGTTATCTGTGGCTGCGCGGTAAATGCAAAGGCTGCGGCACCCGCATCTCGCCCCGCTATCCGGTGGTGGAAACAATCACTGGGGTACTAAGCGCTTATGCCGCATGGCATTTCGGCTTTGGCTTTGCCGCCTGTGCTGCGCTGGCGTTGATCTGGGCGCTGCTGGCATTAACTGCCATCGATTTTGATACGCAACTATTGCCGGATGACATTACCCTGCCATTGCTATGGCTCGGCTTGCTAGTCAATATGTTTGGCACTTTCACCACGCTACACAGTGCCGTACTCGGTGCAATTTTCGGTTATCTCGTGTTGTGGAGTGTGTACTGGCTATTCAAGCTGATCACGGGCAAAGAGGGTATGGGTTACGGCGACTTCAAACTACTGGCAGCATTGGGCGCGTGGATGGGATGGCAAATGCTGCCGCTCATTATTCTGCTCTCGTCACTGGTCGGTGCGGTGGTCGGCATTGCCCTCATCGTTCTCACCAAACAGGGGCGTAATATTCCCATTCCCTTTGGCCCCTATCTGGCGGGCGGCGGATTGATTGCGCTATTCTGGGGAGTGTCGCTGACGCAAAGTTATCTGCAACTACTGGCGGCACCGTGAACTATCTGGTCGGACTTACGGGCGGCATCGGCTCAGGTAAGTCCACCGTGGCGAACCTGTTGGCTCAACGTGGCGCCCGCATAATCGACACCGACATCATTTCGCGCGAACTAACCCAAGCAAACGGCATCGCCATAGCAGCAATACGCGAAGCATTCGGAGCTGAGTTCATCACAGCGGAAGGTGCGTTAGACCGCAATGCCATGCGCACACTGGTATTTACCGACATCGCAGCAAAATCAAAACTTGAAGCCCTCTTACATCCGCTAATTCAGGCTGAAACAATGCGCCTTGCCAGCAGCCCCAGCGATGCGCCTTACACACTAGTTGTCGTTCCCCTACTGTTTGAAAGCGGCTGTTATGCCGACTGGATGGATCACACCGTCGCGGTCAATTGCAGCACAGCACGCCAAGTTGCCCGCACTGCTGCGCGCAGCGCATTGGATGCCGCAACCATTCATGCCATCATGGCGCAGCAACTGGACTCAACTCGCAGAAACGCGCTGGCTGATACCGTTATTGATAATGACGGTAATACCGACGACTTGCCATTGCAAATCGCCCTCTTGCACGAGCGTCTATGTCAATTAGCGACAGGGAACCATTGACGTGACCCGCCTCTCCCTATATCTTTCGCAGCCATCCACCTATACGCGTCGGCCAACGTGATCGAATACGAATTTCCTCTGAATGAAAAAGTCCGCACCTTGCTGCGACTGGAGGATCTTTTCGCGCGCATCGAACGCTTCATTGAGCTGGATCAAAGCACCGATCATCACATCGCACTGACCATTCTGTTCGAAATTCTCGAAGTCTCCTCACGCGCCGATCTCAAATCTGACTTGCTGCAAGAGCTTGAGCGTCAAAAACGCGTATTGGCAGCATTGCATAACAACCCAGCCATTTCTGAAGATGCGCTGGATGAAATTCTGAACGAAATCGAGACTGCCGCTTCCGCCGTACTTTCCATGACTGGCAAGATCGGCCAACACTTACGCGAAAATGAATGGCTGATGGGCATCAAACAACGTACCTGCATGCCCGGGGGCACCTGCGAATTTGATTTGCCGTCTTACCACTACTGGCAACAGCAAAACATCACATTGCGCCGTCAGTTTTTGCACGACTGGCTTGCTCCGCTAATGCCGCTAAAGACCGCACTTACCATTGTGCTACGTCTGCTGCGGGAAAGCGGAAAAGTCATGCACTTCACGGCACACCAAGGCACTTTCCAGCAAATGCAGGGGGGGCGTGTCGCACAAATGCTGCGTCTCACTTTATCCGGTGAACTCGCGTGTATTCCCGAAGTTGGCGCAAACAAATACGCGATTAACATTCGCTTCATCACGGCCAACTATGCTGCAAAATCCACATTGTTCGAACAAGACGTTCCGTTCGATCTGACTTTTTGCTCGCTGGGTTAATACAATGTCGCAAAACAAGTGCGCCCCCGTGGTGACCTGCCCACATTGCGGCAAAGAGCATGCATGGGATACGACTAACCGCTTCCGCCCGTTCTGCTGCGAACGTTGCAAAATGATCGATTTAGGCAAGTGGGCCAACGAAGAATATCGCGTCGAACAACGCGAACAAGATTCCGGCAATCAAGAAACCCAAGCTTGACGCAACAGAGCTATACCATGCGCACCATGCTGCCAAGCGTTTAGCATATCCCCGCCAGACAGCCCGCCCAGAGCATAAACCGGAATAGTCGCCCCCGCCGCACATTCAGCAAATCCGGCCCAACCCAGCCCAGATTCACCCGGATGCGATAACGTCGGCAATACCGGACTCAACAAAACAAAATCGCAGCCCAATACCTCGGCTCGGCGCAATTCTTCGGCGTTGTGACACGAAGCACCACACCACGCCACATCAGGCCTTTCAGATAATCCAGAGAGCTGCGAAGAGGTCAGCTGCACACCATCGGCGCCAACCTCCTGTGCCAGCGCAACATCCCCATTGAGCAGCACCTTTGCACCACGCGCGTGAGCCAGTGCCACCACGCGCAGTGCCAGCGCACGCAACGCATCACGGGAGAGATTTTTTTCGCGCAACTGCACCAATCCCAATCCCTCATCCAGCCGCGCCTGCAACCTTGAGAGGAACACCTCCTCCCCCAACTCAGCAGCATTACTAATCGCATACAGCGGCGGCAATTCCAGCGCACGCAAAATCGGCGCATTGGCGGGAAGAATAGGCTCAACCGAAATCCTTGCCCGCTCCTTACCGCGCGAAAAAGAGACTTGCCATGAAAACTGCTGGCCTTCATGCGGATGCAGCTCTCCATGCCATGCCGTCACACGAAAAAAATTCAGTCGCACCGTGGCGTGCGGATAAGTAAATACACGCGAAAGCCACGGATACGCAGTTTCCACCTCAATACCCAACTCTTCGCGTAGCTCGCGCACCAAGGCATCGCGGGCAGATTCATCTTGCTCCAACTTACCACCAGGAAACTCCCAGTAGCCCGCCCATATTTTGTCGGCAGGGCGTTGCGCCAAGAGGAAGGAGCCGTCCGGTCTTTGTAATACAGCGGCAGCAACGTCAACGATCTTATTTTGCGACATGCCAACCACACCAATCTTTCGCAAACTGCCCCGCAACCCGTCCGCTCCGTGAACCACGCATAAGCGACCACTGCAATGCAGCCGTGCGCACTTCAGTTGTCATGCCTTGCTTCCAACCGTGATGTGCCAGCCAATGTTCGGCCACCGCCAGATACTCGTCTTGAGTAAATGGATAGAACGATATCCACAATCCGAATCGCTCTGAGAGCGATATTTTTTCCTCCACGCCTTCCGCCGGATGCACTTCATCGCCGACATATTGGGTAGCGAGATTGTCCCGCATGTAGTCCGGCATCAGATGACGGCGGTTGGAGGTGGCATAGATCAGGAGGTTATCGGACAGGGCGACAACGGAGCCGTCCAGCGCGGCCTTGAGGGCTTGATAACCTGGTTCGTCGTCACTGAAGGAAAGATCATCGCAGTACAAAATGAAGCGCTCAGGCCGCTCGCTTACCAGTTCAATGATTTCGGGTAAATCGGCTAGGCCGTCTTTGCCTATTTCAATCAGGCGCAGCCCTTGCCCTGCGTACTCATTGAGCAGGGCTTTGACGAGCGAGGATTTTCCAGTGCCACGCGCGCCAGTCAGTAGCACATTGTTCGCTGGGCATCCTTGCACAAACTGACGCGTATTTTGTTCGATGCGCTGTTTTTGCTCGGCGATGTCCCGCAAGTCATTCAGGGTGATTTTGTGAAGCTGGCGAACGGGATACAAAGCCCCCTTGCCATCACGACGCTGCCAGCGGAATGCCACAGCGCCTGACCAGTCAGGGTTAGCTGATTTTGCAACGGGAAGGATTTTTTCCAAACGCGCCAATAGTGCATCGGCGCGCTGAAAGAATTGATCGAGTTTATCCATTCAGGTCTGTAAAAAGGACAGACTAGCTACGATAACTCGCGTTGATTTTGACGTAGTCGTAGGAGAAGTCACACGTCCATAGCGTCGCGTTTGCCGTGCCACGACCTAGTACCACGCGGATGGTGATGTCGCTCTGCTGCATCACACGGGCACCATCTTCTTCCTGATAACTTTTTGCACGTCCACCGTTCTCGGCCACCAACACCTCATCCAGATAAAGCTGCAATTTTTCGACATCCAGATCGACCACGCCCGCATAGCCGATTGCGGCAAGGATGCGTCCCAAATTCGGATCGGAAGCAAAGAATGCGGTTTTCACCAGCGGGGAATGGGCAATGGCATAGCCGATTTGCTTGCACTCGGCCTGATCTTTGCCGCCTTCGACCTTAATGGTCATAAATTTGGTGGCACCTTCGCCGTCGCGCACGATGGCTTGTGCCAAGAGAATCGCCACTTCGTTGATAACGCTCTGCAAAGCTGAACAGTTCGTAGCATCAATTTGTGCTCCGCTCTTGCCTGTGGCGATTAGCATCAGTGCATCATTGGTCGAGGTGTCTCCGTCCACGGTAATGCAGTTGAACGAGGCATCGCTGGCTGTTTTGACCATGGTTTGCAGCAGTGCCTGCGGCACGGTTGCATCAGTGGCAATGTAGCCCAGCATAGTCGCCATATTCGGATGAATCATGCCGGAACCTTTGGCGATGCCAGTCACGGTAATCGTCTTACCGCCCACACTCACCTGACGCGAATACGCTTTGGCAACGATGTCAGTGGTCATGATCGCATGCGCCGCGTCATACCAATTGCCTTCAGCCAAACCAGCAACAGCACGCGGCAAACTAGCAGCAATTTTTGCCACCGGCAACGGCTCCATGATGACACCGGTGGAGAAGGGCAAAATCTGGCTCGGCTTGCAACCAAGCACACCAGCCAATGCTGCGCAGGTTGTGCGTGCGTCCTGCAAACCCTGCTCCCCCGTGCCCGCATTAGCATTGCCGGTATTGACCACCAGTGCACGTATGCCGTCGCCCTGCGCGAGATGTTCACGCGCAACGATAACCGGCGCAGCGCAGAAACGGTTGGTGGTAAACACACCTGCAACTTGTGCGCCGTCGCACAATTGCATCACCAACAGGTCTTTGCGATCTGCACGCTTGATACCCGCCTCAGCGGTACCCAAAGAAACGCCCGCAACGGGCAGAAGGTTAGCCGCAACGGGCGTGCTTAAATTCACCGGCATGTTCGATTCCTAGTAACGACCGTGGGTGCGATAGATGTAATTGCTCAGTTCCGCAGACTGGGTGTTCACGCGACACACAATGCCGTGCACATTGCGCACCACACCGCGCATGACACGATAGACAATCATCGGATGCGAGTTGATCAACGTCTCAAAACGGGCACGTTCGATGCTCAGCACTTTTGTCGCGCCAACGGCACGCAGTGTCGCGCTGACATGAGATGCCGCACCGCCTGCAAAAGTGATAATGCCCGCCAAGTCACCAGGCTTGAGCACGTGAATAACTTGTTTGTCACCACTGCTATCGATCTCGACTTCGATGTCACCGCTGGCTAGGATGTATAAATTATCGGGTTGTGCATCACCCGGGGTGACGATTGCGTCGCCAGACGCATACTCTTTCACATCGCACAGACCTGCCAAAATATCCACTTCCGCATCATTCAACTCTTCAGTAACTGCGGATGTACGCAACGTATCGATTACCAGTGACATCATTCACTCCTTTCGAGAATCAACTTAATTTGCCGTGACATTGCTTGTATTTCTTGCCCGATCCGCACGGACACGGATCGTTGCGCCCCACCTTATGATCGGCACGTACGAAGGGTTGCTTTGCATCCTCGTCCGGAGCTGCAGTTTCGCCGCCCAACGCCTCGTCGTAATCGGCGTGATGATACTGCACATTTTCCGGTGCGGGGGCAGCTTCCACTTCGGCCACATCCGCCTGATCGCGCACTTGCACGGTCATCAGCAGTTGCGTGACTTCGCGCTTGATCGCATCCAGCATCACGGCAAACAACTCAAATGCCTCGCGCTTGTATTCCTGTTTGGGATTTTTCTGCGCATAACCGCGCAGATGAATGCCTTGGCGCAAATGATCGAGTGACGCAAGATGTTCACGCCAGTGCTGATCCAAGCTTTGCAACATGATGATGCGCTCGTAATGGTGCATTTCCGGCCCGACTAACTCAACTTTAGTCTGATACAGCTCGCGCGCATGACCTGCAATACGAGCGCGCAGACCAGATTCGTCCAGCGACTTTTCCTGATCCAGCCATTGCACCAGCGTCAGATTAAGACGGAATTCAGCCGCCAGCATTTTTTCCAGCCCGGGCACGTCCCATTGCTCTTCCATAGAGTGCGGTGGAATGTACTGATCGATTGCTTCATTCAGCACGCCGTCGCGCATGGCCCCAATCGTTTCCGAAATATCGGTGCTTTCCAGTAATTCGCTACGCTGCTGGTAAATCACTTTGCGCTGGTCGTTGGCGACATCATCGTATTCGAGGATCTGCTTGCGCATATCAAAGTTGCGCGCTTCCACTTTGCGCTGCGCATTTTCAATTGCGCGCGTCACCCAGCTATGTTCGATGGCTTCGCCTTCGGGTAGCTTGAATTTGTTCATGATCGCAGCCACGCGATCCGACGCAAAAATACGCAACAGCGGATCTTCCAGCGACAAATAGAAACGACTAGAACCAGCATCCCCCTGACGACCGGCACGACCACGCAACTGGTTATCCACACGGCGCGATTCGTGACGCTCGGTACCAATGATGTGCAAACCGCCACTTGCCAGCACTTGCTCATGCACCTGCTTCCACTCCGTTTGTAGCGCGGTGATCTGTTGCGCTTTACTGGTCTCGTCCAGACTCGCATCATCGCGAATAAACTCGATCTTTTTCTCGATATTACCGCCCAACACGATGTCGGTTCCGCGACCAGCCATATTGGTCGCAATAGTAATCATCTTGGGACGTCCCGCTTGCGCAATAATTTCGGCTTCACGTTCATGCTGCTTGGCGTTCAACACCTGATGCGGCATGCCCTCCTGCTCCAGCATCTGCGCCAACAACTCGGAGCTTTCAATGGAAGTCGTTCCGACCAGTACCGGCTGACCACGCTGGTAACAATCTTTGATGTCACCAATCACCGCACGATATTTTTCCGCTGTCGTCAGATAAACCTTGTCCATCATGTCATTACGCACCGTCGGACGGTGCGGCGGAATGATGACGGTTTCCAAACTGTAAATTTGCTGAAATTCGTATGCCTCGGTGTCAGCAGTGCCCGTCATGCCCGACAGCTTGTTATACATACGGAAGTAATTCTGGAAAGTAATCGAAGCCAGCGTCTGGTTCTCTTTCTGAATGGCTACGCCTTCTTTGGCCTCCACCGCTTGATGTAGGCCATCGGACCAGCGACGACCGGACATCAAACGTCCGGTGAATTCATCAACGATCACTACTTCCCCGTTTTGCACCACGTAATGCTGGTCGCGGAAATACAAATTGTGCGCACGCAAGGCCGCATACAAATGATGAATCAGCGTGATATTGGCTGGATCGTACAAGCTGCCTCCAGCAGGCAATAAACCCGCTTCAGTCAGAATTTGTTCAGCATGCTCGTGGCCGATTTCGGACAGCAGTATTTGATGATTTTTTTCATCCACGCTGAAATCACCAGGCGACTCTTCGTCTTTTTGGCGACGCAACATCGGCGCCAATTGATTGACGCGCACATAGATATCAACGTTATCTTCCGCCTGACCGGAAATAATAAGCGGGGTGCGTGCTTCGTCGATCAGGATCGAATCCACCTCATCCACAATACCGAAATTCAATTTGCGCTGAAAACGCTCGGCAGACTGCGTCGCCATGTTGTCGCGCAGATAGTCGAAGCCAAACTCGTTGTTGGTACCGTAGGTGATGTCGGCTGCATAAGCCGCTTTTTTCTCGTCATGCGGCATCTGCGACAGAATCACACCTACCGACAAACCCAGGGAGCGGTACAGCTTCCCCATCCACGCTGCGTCACGCGCGGCAAGGTAATCGTTCACTGTCACCACATGCACGCCCTTACCAGACAAGGCATTCAGGTATGCGGGCAGCGTTGCCATCAGTGTTTTGCCTTCGCCGGTGCGCATTTCGGCAATCTTGCCGTAGTGCAGCACCATACCGCCGACCAGTTGCACGTCGTAATGGCGCATACCCAGCACACGCGAACTCGCCTCGCGTGCCACAGCAAACGCTTCTGGCAACAGCGCATCCAGCGACTCACCTTGTGCGTGCCGCTGCTTAAATTCTTCCGTTTTTTGGCGCAACTGCTCATCGCTCAACTGCGCGATGCCCGCCTCCAATTTATTGATGGTAAGCACGGTCGCGCGATATTGCTTGAGCAGGCGATCATTACGGCTACCGAAGACTTTTTTCAGAACATTGGAAATCATATCTTTACATTCTCTAATTACGAAAAAAGGGTGAGGTAATCCATCACCTCACCCTTACTATCATTCATCGGTTTCAACCGGCGGCGTTCTGCAAAAAGCGAACAGGATTTTGGGCGATGCCTTTGTAGCGAACCTCGAAATGCAAGTGGTTCCCAGTAGAGCGACCGGTGCTGCCCACTTCGGCAATTTTATCGCCGCGCCGCACCACATCCCCCTCCTTGACCAACAACCGCGAACCGTGCGCATAACGCGTGATTACATCGTTGCCATGATCGATCTCGACCATATTACCATACTGGGGATGATAGCCCGCATAGGCCACCACACCACCCGCAGATGCATGAATGGGAGTTCCTGCGACCACCATAAAATCCACCCCCTCATGCATTGCGCTCGCCCCGGTAAAAGGATCAACGCGCCAGCCGAAATTAGACGAGTAAAAACCACCATCAATCGGCACAATGGAGGGCAATAATTTACGATTCAACTGATTTTGTAGCAGCATTGTCTCCAAGGCCATCAGTTTGTCGCTACGATCACTTACCAACTTGCTCAAACGCTCCAACTCCGCTTGCAACTTGTTCGCGTTGTTCGCCGAACCGGACTGGGTCACCAACGGCCCACCCTGTGCCGGCGGCTGGTCAAAACGAAACTCTTCTGGATTCATCCCCGACAATTTGGCCAAGCGTGCCCCCAAGGCATCAAGACGTTGCAATTGCGACTGCATTTGACCGACTCTGGCGGCCATCATATCCAAGCTGCTATTTACATAAGACTGACGTTTTTTACTTTCCTCGCTCTGCACTTTGGCCATCAGCGTGCGAATGCCGTCGTTTAAACTTTCCGGCGCAAAGCGCAACAGTGCATACTGCGCCGTCAGTGCCGCCGCCCAAACTGCAATTGACACCAGCACAGCCAAACCCAACAACTGCCACGGGCCGAGCGAAATGCTACGAGTCTTTGCCAAGCGATCGGAAACCAGAATAATATTCATGCCTCCCCTTCCCAAAAATTTTGCCGAATCCCGATGACCCAGCGCTTCGAATCCCTGCTGAACCAGCAACCTGAGATGCGCAATCTGCTCGATAAAGTGAAGCAGATGAATAGTTTGCAACGCCATTTTAATAGCGTGACAACCCCCCGTTTCGTTGCCGCATGCCGCGTCATGGGGCTGCATTACAGCGTGCTGACCGTGGCGGTAAACAACTCATCCATTGCCGCAAAGCTGCGCCAGATGGAACCGGAATTAGTCGTTTCGCTGAAAAACAGGGGCTGCGAGGTTAGCGGAATACGCTTTAAGGTGCAAGTCGAGAACCCGACTTATGAAGAAAAGTCCACGCCACGCAAAATCAGTAGCAACGCGCGCACGGCTTTTGACGAGTTGGAAAAAACTTTGCCCGATTCGCCACTAAAACGAGCCGTGGCCAAATTGGTCAGCAGCAAATATTAGTTTTAATCGCGCCAAGCCATCAGAGAGCACTTCTAAAAATTTGGAAGCCGCCTAAACAAAAACGTTCCACCCCACCAACACATAGCGTTCCAGTATATACAGCAGCGCAAAGATGAGGACAACCAAACCCGCATAACGCGCCAACTGCCGTGCGAACACCAGATAACCGCGATTACGAGTAAACAGATAGAGCGTACCGGTGAATACCAGCAGCAAAATCACCATGAACAAAAACATGCGCAAAATCAGCATGGATCAGGCAGCATGAAGTTGCATACGCAGAAAATCGGGGGCTTTCTCGGCATTATCGAAAGTCACCCATTCCCACGCCGTTTCGTCGGCCAATAAAGCACGCACCAAAGCATTGTTCAGCGCATGCCCCGACTTGAATCCGGAAAACGAACCTATCAAAGGATGTCCCAACATATACAGGTCGCCGATGGCGTCCAGCACTTTGTGTTTGACAAACTCATCTTCGAAACGCAAACCATCGGCATTCAACACGCGATATTCGTCCATGACAATCGCATTATCCAAACTGCCGCCCAGCGCCAAACCCTGCGCGCGCATGTTCTCGACATCCTGCATGAAGCCGAAAGTCCGCGCCCGACTGATGTCGCGCACATACGACTGCTCCCCCAGATCCACCGTTACATGTTGCTTGGCATGAGCAAACACCGGATGGGCAAAGTTGATGGTAAAGGTAAGCTTGTAGCCGGGATAGGGATCGAAACGCACCCACTTATCCCCCTGCTTAAGCTCAATACTTTTTTTCACCCGAATGAATTTTTTAGCCGCCGATTGCTCGACGATACCAGCCGACTGCACGAGAAAGATAAACGTACCGGCACTGCCATCCATGATGGGTACTTCGGCGCTATCCAAGTCGACATAGGCGTTATCGATACCCAGTCCGGCAAAAGCCGACATCAAGTGCTCGACCGTGGCAACACGCACGCCGTTCTGTTCCATACAGGTGGACAGCCGTGTGTCATGTACCAAGTCTGCACGGGCACGAATTTCCTCCACGGGCTTTTGATCGACGCGGCGAAACACAATGCCCGCATCAACTGGAGCAGGACGCAAAGACAGCGACACTTTCTGACCGCTATGCAAGCCGACCCCTGTGACGCTGACTGGACTTTTCAAAGTGCGTTGCCTAACCATAGCGGAATTGAGCGCGTTAATCATGCGTCGATTTTATCACGCTCACCCGTTCCGACCTGACTCAGTCTGCCTGTTTGCGCAAGAAAGTTGGAATGTCGTAGGTATCTTGGCCAGACTTTTCCAACGCTTCAATTTGCTCACGGCGACCGGTACGGAAGGCAGTTGGCGTATCCAGTGTCGCGTAGTCCAAACCGCTACTGACCAACTGATTGTCAGTACCCGTGCGTAGACCTTCATCGGCGCGATACGCGATTTCCGGCTTTGGTTGCTTGCGTGCCAGTGGCGCGCCCAAACCAGTAGCCACCACGGTCACTCGCAATTCCTCACCCATCGCTTCATCGAATACCGAACCAACCACCACCGTTGCTTCTTCGGCAGCAAACTGGACGCACTCCATCACGTCCTCGATTTCTTTTAGCTTGAGGTTTGCGCTGGAAGTGATG
Source organism: Gallionella sp. (assembly GCA_028687335.1). Classification (GTDB taxonomy): domain Bacteria; phylum Pseudomonadota; class Gammaproteobacteria; order Burkholderiales; family Gallionellaceae; genus Gallionella. The sequence continues at coordinate 55,002 of JAQUAI010000002.1, read as the reverse complement.
TTGACCAGTACGCCGCGCGCACCGGACATATCGACATCTTCCAACAATGGGCTGGCAATCGCGCGCTCAGCTGCCACACGCGCACGGTCAGGGCCGTTGGCCACGGCGGAACCCATCATCGCCATGCCGTTTTCAGACATCACGGTACGCACATCGGCGAAGTCGACGTTGATCAGACCGGGCACATTGATAACCTCGGCGATACCTGCCACCGCCCCCTGCAACACACCGTTGGCTGCCTTAAATGCTTCAGGCACGGTCACATCGCTACCCAGCACTTCCATCAACTTGGAGTTCGGAACAATGATGAGCGAATCAACATGTTCATGCAGCGCATCAATACCCGCTTTGGCGAAACGCATGCGATTGCCTTCGTAAGCAAAAGGCTTAGTCACCACAGCGACGGTCAAAATACCGAGCTCTTTGGCGATTTGCGCAACGATGGGAGCTGCACCGGTTCCCGTACCGCCGCCCATACCAGCAGTGATAAATACCATGTTTGCGCCGTCGATCATCTCGCGGATGCGCTCACGATCTTCTTCCGCCGCAGCTTGCCCGACCGACGGTTTTGCACCAGCACCTAAGCCCTTGGTGATGTTCGAACCGATTTGCAGCTGGGTACGCGCCCGGCTGCGTTTTAACGCTTGCGCATCGGTATTGATGGCGATGAACTCGACTCCCTGCACACCCTGCTCGATCATGTGATCGACTGCATTGCCGCCGCAGCCGCCCACACCGATTACCTTGATCACTGCATCTTGAGTTTCAGCTTCCATGATTTCAAACATCGCATTCTCCTTATTAAAATTTCCTGATTACTTGTAAAACATCCCTGAACCAAAACCAAAAAACATCTCCACACCGGACGCAACATTTATCCAGTTTTCGGCTGCACGCCGCGATCTCCGCCCACTTTTAAAAATTCCCCTGAAACCATGCCTTCATCCTCGCCAGCACATCATCAAACGAACTGCTTTTGGCGCGCGTCTCCTCGTTGCGCACATGATGCTCAAGCCCGTACAACAACAGACCGGCGCAGGTCGCCATACGCGGCGTTTTCACCACATCCGACAAGCCGCCCACATTTTTAGGTATACCCAGACGCACTGGCATATGGAAAATTTCCTCACCCAGTTCGACCATGCCCTGCAAGGCACTGCTACCGCCGGTCAAGACAATGCCGGATGACAGTAAGTCTTCGAAGCCGCTGCGACGCAATTCCTGCTGCACCAATGAAAACAACTCTTCCACACGCGGCTCAATCACCTCCGCCAGCGTCTGGCGCGACAGCATGCGCGGCCCGCGCTCGCCCACACCAGGCACTTCGATCACGCCCTCGTCGGCCAACTGCCGCAACGCGCAACCATGTTTAATCTTGATGTCCTCGGCATCCTGCGTTGGCGTACGCAAAGCCATCGCGATGTCGTTGGTGATCTGATCGCCGGCAATCGGAATAACAGCGGTATGGCGAATCGAGCCACCGGTGAATACCGCAATGTCGGTAGTGCCGCCGCCAATATCGACAATGCACACGCCCAGCTCTTTCTCGTCTTCTTCCAGCACCGCTTTGCTAGATGCCAGCGGTTGCAAAATCAGCTCGTTCACTTCCAGCCCGCAACGGTGGATGCACTTCATGATGTTTTGTACGGCAGCAATCGCACCGCTAACAATATGAACCTGCACATCCAATCGCATCCCGCTCATACCTAAAGGCTTTTTGATACCGTCCTGCCCGTCGATACAAAACTCCTGTTCCAGCACGTGCAAAATCTGCTGATCGTTGGACAGACTGATCGAACTAGCCGTTTCGATCACGCGGTCGATATCCGGCTGTGCCACTTCTTTTTCCTTGATCTTCACCATGCCGCGTGAATTCATGCCGCGTATATGGCTGCCCGCAATGCCGGTATAAACCTCGGTGATTTTGCAATCGGCCATTAGCTCGGCTTCCTCCAGCGCGCGCTGTATCGCACCCACTGTCGCCTCGATATTTACCACCATGCCCTTGCGCATCCCATCGGAGACATGCGAGCCCATGCCGATCACCTCCATAGTGCCGTCCGGCTTTACTTCTCCGACCAGCGCCACGATCTTGGAAGTACCGATGTCCAGCCCGACCACAAGATGCTTGGTTTCTTTATATCTGCTCATCGTTTGTTCTCCACTGATATTTCCTTCAACCCTTGATCGCAAATCCGTTGCGGTAACGCAAATCCACATATTTCAGGCCGCCCTGAATATTGGCCAAGCTATACGGATAGGTCGTGACAAAACGTGCCAAACGTTGCTCGACATCCTCGCGCCCCAACTCCAGCACCACATCGTTATCCAATTTCATCTGCCACGCATGGCGCGGAGTCAGTGCCAGCTGTTTCACCTGCAACCCAAGTCCGGCAATCTGCTGACTAAAACGCGTGTGTGCTGCCAGCACTTCGGCTGACGTACCAGTTGGGCCGATAAAATCAGGTAAATTCAGCTCGCTATCCGCCACAAAAACCTCTCCTTGACGATTAACCAGCGCATTGTTGTTCCAGCGTGCCACAGCCTCATGCTCTTCCACCTGCACTACGAGTCCATCGGGAAACTGCCGCCGAATACCCACCTGACGCACCCAAGGCAGCTGCTCTAATACCTGCCTCAGGTGATCGATATTCACCGTCAGCAAATTACCGTCGATCTCCTCACGCGCTACACGCAACACCTCTTCTGGCACTACCCGTTGCGGCACCGCTTCCAGTCGCACATATTGCAAAGGCAACAGCGCTGGTACATGCACGACATAACGCGTCGCACCGTACAACACAGCCAGCGCGCAACCGGCGAACATCATGTTCGCGATGAAGCGCAACAATGGCGCGTTATCCCACATGCGCAGCTTCCAACACTTGCAGCACCAACTGCTCGAAAGCAATTCCCGCTTGGCGTGCCGCCATCGGCACCAAGCTGTGGTCAGTCATGCCAGGTGAGGTGTTCACTTCCAATAGATAGGCCTTGCCATCTGTACCACGCAGGAAGTCCACACGCCCCCAACCTTGTCCACCAATCACGGCGAAACCTTGCTGTGCCAGTGCTTGCATCTCGGCTTCTTGCTCGGCACTCAAACCGCAAGGACATAGGTAGCGCGTGTCATCGCGCAGATACTTCGCCTCGTAGTCATAGAACTCGTTCGCGGGTTCGATCTTGATGACCGGCAACGCACGACCATTCAAGATCGCTGCCGTGTATTCACCGCCACCGATGAAGCGCTCTGCGATCACCAACTTGTCGTGCTGGGCAGCTTCTTCGTAAGCTGCCTTCAGCTCACTCACCTGTTTCACTTTGCTGATGCCGACGCTGGAGCCTTCATTCGCTGGCTTCACGAACAGCGGCAGACCCAAACGCTTGACCACCGCATCCCAATCGCTACGCTCGTTGATCAACATGAAGTCAGGGATAGGCAAACCCGCCGCCTGCCAGATCATCTTGGTGCGCCACTTATCCATAGCGATGGAGGAAGCCATCACGCCGCTACCTGTGTAGGGGATGCCCATCAACTCCAGCGCGCCCTGCACCGTGCCATCTTCGCCATAACGTCCGTGCAGCGCGATGAACACGCGATCAAAACGCTCGTCCAGCAGGTTGTGCAGATCACGCTTCGCGGGATCGAATGCGTGCGCATCCACACCACTGCGTTGCAACGCCGCCAGAACCGCCGCGCCACTCTTCAATGACACTTCGCGCTCTGCCGAACGTCCGCCGAACAGCACCGCCACTTTTCCAAATCTAGTCACTCAGCCACCTCTATAAAATCCATCACCATTTCACGCTCTGAGTCGTCGGTGGCTCGCGGCATTCCCCGCACCGCCGCTTCGCGCACCGTGGTCATGCCGCCTCCCCAACTATCTTCACTTCGGGATGCAACTCGACACCCGTCTGCCTCAATACCGTTGCTCGTACTTCGTTAATCAAACTCTCGATATCCGTCGCTGTCGCTTCGCCGATGTTCACGATGAAGTTGGCGTGTTTCTCCGACACTTGCGCGCCACCGATGGTCTTGCCCTTCAACCCGCAACCTTCGATCAACTTTGCCGCGTGATTGCCTTCCGGATTGCGGAACACCGAACCACAGTTAGGCAGTTGCAAGGGCTGGCTGGCGCTGCGTTTTTCCATCAACACCTTGATATCTTGGCGCGCCTTTTCCACATCACCGGCTTCCAACTTCAACCACGCACCAACAAAGTACTCTTCGCTCTTTTCAAGCAAAGTGACATGGCGATAGCCGATGTCATATTCCTGCGGCGAGCGTTCGATCAACTCACCACGGCGCGTCAACACTTGCACGCGCTCCACCTTCTGCCATGTCTCGCTGCCATAACAACCCGCGTTCATCGCCAACATGCCGCCCATCGTTCCCGGGATGCCAACGAAGAACTCCGCTCCGCACAAATTATTGGTCGCCGCAAAACGTGCCAACTTGGCACCCGCCACACCGGCTTGCACGTAGATCAGATCACCGTCCATGCGCAGCTCGGTCAACGCACCCAACATCAACACCACCGTGCCGAGGTAACCACCGTCGCGCACCAACAGGTTGCTGCCCAGACCGACCGCCATCAGCGGTTCAGTAGCTGGCAATTGCTGCAAGAAACGTTGCAGGTCGGCCAAGTCCGCCGCTTGATACATACGCTTGGCGACACCGCCCGCACGCCAACTGGTATGGCGGCGCATATCGACATCGCAGCTCAATTCGCCGCGAAGTCCGTCTGCCGTGAACTGTGTCGGTTCGCTCATCTTCATTTCATCTGCTTGACCTGATTCGGCACACCGCCGATGCTGCCCGCGCCCATGGTCAGTACCACGTCGCCATCGCGCGCCATCTGCAGGATGGTCTGCGGCATGTCGGCGATGTTCTCGACGAACACGGCTTCGTTCTGGCCTGCCACACGCAAGGCATGCATCAAGGCACGGCCATCCGCTGCAACGATAGGTTGTTCACCTGCCGCATAAACTTCCGCCAGCGCCAATGCGTCCACACCAGACATCACCTTCACAAAATCTTCGAACAAGTCACGCGTACGCGTGAAACGATGCGGCTGGAATGCCAGCACTAAACGCTTGTCGGGGAATGCACCGCGCACCGCCGCCAGCGTCGCGCGCATCTCCACGGGGTGATGGCCGTAATCGTCGATGAGGGTGAACGAGCCACCCGATGCCAGCGGGATCTCGCCATAGCGCTGCATACGGCGACCGACGCCCTCGAATTCCGCCAAACCGGCCACGATGGCTTCTTCCGACACGCCCACTTCCAGCGCGACCGCGATGGCAGCGAGTGAGTTCAACACGTTGTGCAAACCGGCCAAGTTGAGCGTCACATCCAGATCGATAGGCACGGTGTTGTGGCGGCACAAGGCAGTGAAGCGCATCTTGCCGCCTTCGTGACGCACGTTCACCGCACGGATCTGCGCACCTTCGCTGAAACCATAGGTCGTGATGGGTTTGCTGATACGCGGCAAGATGTCGCGCACGTTCTCGTCATCCACGCACAACATGGCACGGCCATAGAACGGCAGACGCTCAATGAAATCGACGAAGGCTTGCTTCAGTTTGTTGAAGTCGTGGCCGTAGGTCTCCATGTGGTCGGCATCGATGTTGGTGATGACCGCCAAGATCGGCGTGAGGTAGAGGAAGGACGCATCCGACTCATCCGCTTCTGCCACGATGAACTCGCCTGTACCGAGGCGCGCATTCGCACCGCTGCTATTGAGACGACCGCCGATGACGAAGGTCGGGTCGTAGCCACCTTTCGCCAACACGCTGGTCACCAGCGAGGTCGTGGTCGTCTTGCCGTGCGTACCCGCCACCGCGATGCCCTGACGCAAGCGCATCAGCTCCGCCAACATCACCGCGCGCGGCACGATGGGGATGCGACGCTCACGTGCCGCAACCACCTCAGGGTTATCCGCTTTCACGGCCGTCGAGGTCACGACTGCATCAGCATCTTGCAGGTTGTTGGTGTCGTGACCGTAATGGATGGTCGCGCCCAAAGTCTGCAAACGTTGCGTCACGCCGCTCTCGGCCAAGTCGGAACCGCTCACTTGGAAGCCCAAGTTGAGTAACACCTCGGCGATGCCGTTCATGCCGGAACCGCCGATACCGACGAAGTGGATGTGTTTGATCTTATGTTTCATGGTTTTCCTATCCTGCTAACGCAACACAAACTTGCGCCACTTGCTGTGTCGCATCCGGTTTCGCCAAGTTACGTGCGGCTTGCGCCATCGCCAATAACTTCTCTCTTGTCATCTCGCGCAACAATTGCGCCAACTTCTCTGCATTCAATTCGGTCTGTGGCAACAACACCGCCGCGCCCTGCTCACTCAGGAAACGCGCGTTGTAGGTCTGGTGGTCGTCCACCGCGTGAGGGAACGGAACGAGCACACTCGCCACACCCGCTACCGCCAACTCGGCGATAGTGAGCGCACCTGCACGGCAGATCACCACATCGGCATTCGCGTACTGGTTCGCCATGTCATCGAGGAACGCACGGACATCTGCTTGCATACCCGCTTGCTCATACAACTTTTGCACGGTCTCGAAATGTTTTTTGCCGGTCTGATGCAATACGTTCGGCCGCTCTGCTTCACTCATCAGCGCCAGCGCTTTCGGCAACGCTTCGTTCAAAGCCTGCGCACCCAAGCTGCCTCCCACTACCAGCACGTTCAACTTGCCACTGCGGTTCGCAAAACGCGCTTGCGGTTCAGCCACCGCCGCGATGTCGGCCCGCACAGGATTGCCACACCATTGCGTGCCCTTCAATACATTGGGAAAGCCGCTCAACACCCGAGTGGATAACTTCGCCAACACCTTGTTGCTCATACCCGCGATAGAGTTCTGCTCATGGATGACCAGTGGACGACGCAAGATGGCAGCCATCAATCCACCGGGCATAGTGATGTAACCGCCCATGCCCAAGATCACGTCGGGCCGATGACGGAAGATGGCATCCGCACTCTGACCTAATGCACGCAACAAAGTGAACGGCAACGTGAGCAAGCGCATCACTCCTTTACCGCGCACGCCAGAGAAGTTCACCCACGCGACGGGGTAACCATGCTTGGGCACCAACTCAGATTCCATGCTGTTAGGCGCGCCCAGCCAAACGATGTTCCAACCTTGCGCGCGCAAGGCATCAGCCACTGCCAATCCCGGGTAGATGTGTCCGCCAGTACCGCCTGCCATGATCATCGCTGTGCGACTCATACCGGAAGCCCTCGCGCAACTCGGCGGTTTTGGTTATGGCCGCCCCGTTGGGGCTTAACTTGCTTACGCAAGTTAGCCTGCGCCGAAACCGCCGGACCGCACCGATTCGTTTTCTGCCCAATGATGACGAGTTGTCCAATACTCATACTGGTAAACCTCGCGCAACTCGGCGGTTTTCAAAATCGATACGCAGCAGCACCGCTGCCGCGATGCAATTCACCACGATGCCGCTACCGCCGAAGCTGAGGAAAGGCAAAGTCAATCCTTTGGTCGGCAATACACCCATATTCACGCCGATGTTGATCATGGCCTGCGCGCCTATCCATACGCCAATCCCCTGCGCCACGAGTGCCGAGTAGTTGCGTTCAAGGAACGCCGCGTGACGACCGATTTGGAATGCGCGGATCACAAACATGGCGAATAGCACCAGCACCATTGCCACCCCGACCAAGCCTAATTCCTCGGCGATGACTGCCATCAGGAAGTCGGTATGCGCTTCCGGTAGGTAGAACAGTTTTTCGACACTGCCCCCCAACCCCACACCTAACCATTCACCGTGACCAAAAGCGATCAGCGCATGACTGAGTTGGTAGCCTTTGCCGTACGGATCCGACCATGGATCCATAAAACCGATGACGCGTTGTAAACGATACGGTGAAGTGAGGATCAGTGCGGCGAATGCCAGCGGCAAGGCAACCATCAGCGCGCCGAACACTTTGATGTTGTAACCGCCCAACCATAGCGTGCAGACGGCAATGGCAAGAATCACCACAAAGGCCCCCATGTCGGGCTCAGACAAAAGTAAGGTACCAATCACCACCATCACCGCAAACATCGGCCAGAACGCTTTAAAGAACGTATCTTTATCCTTGGTTTTGCGAATGGTGTAACTAGCCGCATACATCACTGCAAACAGCTTCATCAACTCGGACGGCTGCAAATTGATGACGAACAGCGACAGCCAGCGTTGACTGCCGTTGACCGACTTGCCAATACCCGGAATCAATACCAGCACCAGCAATACCGTACCGATAACGAAAAGCGTCGGGGCATAGTTTTTCCATGTTTCGACTGGAATCTGGAAAGCCATCACGCCCGCCATCACGCCCACCAGCAGAAAAATACCGTGCCGCAACATGTAGTAAGTGGGCTGAAAGCCAGTGAACTTGCTGCCTTCCGCTGTAGCAATGGAAGCCGAATAGACCATCACAAAGCCAAGCGTAAGTAGCCCCACCAATACCCAGATGAGCAGCTCGTCATACTGTGCTTGCGGCGGACGTGTGCGTGTCTTGACCATGGAAACCATCAGACACCCTCCGTTTCTGCCGCGACTTCCAACGTCCGCACGGCGGCAATAAACACCTCGGCGCGATGCAGATAGTTGCGATACATATCGAAGCTGGCACACGCTGGCGACATCAATACCGCGTCGCCGCTTTGCGCTGCCACACTGGCCAAGCGCACGGCTTCATTCATATCACGCGCACGCTGTATCGACTTGCCGCAACCTTGCAACGCCAGCTCGATCAACGGCGCATCGCGTCCGATCAACACCACCGCGCGCGCGTGTTTCGCCACCGCATCTTTCAACGGCGAGAAATCCTGTCCTTTGCCATCGCCGCCGAGGATTACCACGGCCTGTTTCCCCAATCCATTCAGCGCCGCTTCGGTCGCACCGACATTTGTACCTTTGGAGTCATCGTAATAAGTGACTCCGCCGATCTCGGCGACCATCTCCACGCGATGAGGCAACCCTTTGAAGTTACGCAGTGCCTTCACTAATGGCGCAAGGGGTAGCTCCAACGAACGACACAAAGCCAGTGCCGCGAGTGCGTTTGCCACATTGTGCAAACCACTCACTTGCAGCTCATCGGCACGCATAATTTTCTGCGTACCTTGCATTAGCCAAATGATGGTGCCTTCGTGTGAGATACCAAAATCAACCATCCCTCCCTTATCAAGGAGGGAGCTCAAACCAAAACTAATGCACTTGCGCCCTGCAATTTTCATTGCCGCGCTACGCACATCATCTCGATTCACAATCTGCACACCGTCACCTTGGAAGATGCGCGCTTTGGCTGCTGCATATTTATCCATGCTGCCGTCATAACGATCCAGATGATCTTCGGTCACGTTGAGTACCACGGCAGCATCGGCATCCAAGCTGTGCGTCGTCTCAAGTTGAAAGCTAGACAACTCCAGCACCCACACTTGCGGCTGTTGGCTACGCCGACTAAGCGCATCCAGCACAGCAGGCGAGATATTGCCTGCGACTTGCGTATCCAATCCTGCTTCAGCACACATTGCTCCAACCATGCTGGTGACGGTGGTTTTGCCATTCGCACCTGTGATGGCGATAACCTTAGTGTTGCGCCGATAGTCGTTGGTTGCCAGTTGCTGTGCTAACAACTCGATGTCACCCACCACGGGAATCCCTCGTGCAATCGCACGCTGCACGAAGGGCTCTGCCAGCGGCACACCGGGGCTAATGGCGATGCGGTCAATACCGACCAGTGACTCGTCGCGGAACGGGCCAAAATGCGCATCCACTTGCGGCAATTCTTTGTACAGCGTGTCCGCACCTGGCGGGGTGGCGCGACTGTCCGCCACGCAGACTTGCGCCCCTTGCGCAGTCAACCAACGTGCGAGCGACAGCCCGGTCTCACCGAGGCCGATCACTAACACTGATTGATTACGCAATTGATTCATCGTTTACCTTAACTTGAGCGTCGCCAAACCGATCAGCACCAACAACATGGTGATGATCCAAAAACGGACGACAACCTGAGTCTCTTTCCAGCCTTTTTGTTCGAAATGGTGATGCAGCGGAGCCATCAGCAAGATGCGCTGGCCCGTGCCGTATTTACGTTTGGTGTACTTAAACCAAGACACTTGCAGCATCACCGATACCGCCTCCACCACGAACACACCGCCCATGATGAACAGCACCAACTCTTGACGGATGATGACGGCGACCGCTCCCAAGGCCGCGCCCAGTGCCAATGCCCCCACGTCTCCCATGAACACTTCGGCGGGGTAGGCGTTGAACCATAAGAAGGCCAAACCCGCACCCGCAATAGCAGCACAGAAGATCGCTAATTCACCTGCACCGGGAATGGCTGGCTCCCCTAGATAGGCCGAAAATCCTGCATGACCTGCGACATAAGCGAAGATCGCCAAGGCACTCGCCACCATCACCGTTGGCATGATCGCCAACCCATCCAGACCGTCGGTGAGATTCACCGCATTACTGCTTCCCACGATGGTGAGATAAACCAGCACGATAAAACCAACCATGCCCAGCGGTATAACCAAATGCTTGAAGAACGGCACAATGAATTCGGTATGCGCGGGCAATGTCGCGTGATTCCACAAATAGATGCCCACCGCCAGCGCAATGAGCGATTGCCAGAACATCTTGGCGCGTGCGGATAAACCATCGGGATTGCGATGTACTACTTTGCGATAGTCATCCACCCAGCCAATAGCTCCCACACCCAGCGTGGTAAACAGCACCACCCAGATATAGGCATTGTGCAGATCGCCCCACAACAACGTAGTGATGGCAACCGACATCAGAATTAGTGCGCCACCCATGGTCGGCGTACCCGCTTTGACCAGATGCGTTTGCGGCCCATCGGTGCGCACCGATTGACCGATCTTCATTTCGGCCAGTTTGCGTATCGTCCACGGCCCCAGTACAAAAGAGATAATTAACGCAGTCATCGCTGCCATCACAGCACGTAAGGTGATGTAGTTAAACACCGCAAAAGTGCGAATGTCATCGGCCAACCATTGAGCTAATGCGAGCAGCATGTTTCCTCCCGTATCGCTGCGCATGCCTGCACAACGCGTTCCATTTTCATAAAGCGCGACCCCTTCACCAGCACGGTGGTCTGCGCATCCAGCTCTGCGGCTAGTTTTTGTTGCAATACTTCGATCTCGTTAAAGTGTTCGCCGTTGCTACCAAACGCTTGCACAGCCAACACACTCAGCCCGCCTAAAGCGAACAGTCGCTCAATTCCCAGCTCGCGCGCGGCAACACCGATCTCGCGATGAAACTGCGCTGCGTCGTCGCCCAACTCGCCCATATCACCCAATACAAAAATGCGTTTGCCGCTTGCCTGCGCCAATACTTCTAAAGCCGCGTACATGGATGCTGGGTTGGCGTTGTAGGTATCGTCGATGACAACCGCGCCATGCAATGCCTGCTTACGCTGCAAACGCCCCGCCACACCGCCGAATGCTTCCAGCCCCTGACATATCGTCACCAACGGAATCCGCAAAGCCAGCGCAGCTGCGGTTGCCGCCAGTGCATTGCGCGCGTTGTGCTCGCCCGGCACTTGCATGCGAATATCCGTGGCGCCCGCCGCCGTACGCACATGCAACACACCGCCATAGCCTTGCGCCGACCATTTGCCTTGCACGGCAGCAGCATGGCTTAACGAAAAATCCACAACCTGATGCGCGCCAGACAAAGCGCGCCACAATGCGGCATGGGTATCATCGGCATTGATGATGGCGATTCCCTGCTCACCCAGCCCGGCAAATATCTCGCCTTTGGCGCGCGCCACCGCCTCAACCGAACCCAGTCCCTGCAAATGCGCCCCAGAGGCGTTGTTAACCAGCGTTACATTCGGCCTTGCAATTCGCGTGAGGTAGTCAATCTCGCCGGGATGATTCATTCCCATTTCAATCACGGCATAACGGTGGCTTGCGCGCAGCTTGAGCAGCGTCAACGGCATGCCGATGTCGTTATTGAAATTGCCCTTAGTCGCCAACACACTGTCCTCGTTGCCCGCGCGCAAAATCGCCGCCAGCATTTCTTTTACTGTGGTTTTGCCATTACTACCTGTGATAGCGACCAGCGGAATATCAAATTGAGCGCGCCAGTACGCGGCAAGTTGACCGAGTGCAATGCGGGTATCTTCCACAACCAAAATCGGGGATTGAGGATCGAGAGTCGAGCGGATTTGCGCGTAACCTTCAACACTCACAATGGCTGCGACAGCTCCAGCCGTTAAAGCATCAGGAACAAATTTCGCACCATCAAAATTTTCGCCTTTGAGCGCAATGAACAGGTCGCCCTTTTGGATAGTGCGCGTGTCGGTGGAGACTGCGGTGAAACGCACATCAGCTCCCTGCATTTGCGCATTCAATGCCACAACGGCTTGCGAAAGCAGCATCATGCGAGCTCCTTCCATGCGCGCAACGCACGCGTTGCTTCATCCACATCACTGAAGGCATGGCGCACACCCGCAACTTCCTGATAATCCTCGTGCCCTTTGCCCGCGATCAACACTGTGTCGAATGCACCAGCCTGAGTCACCGCGCGGCGTATCGCCTCACTGCGATCACTCACGATTTCGTGGTTTCCTTGTGTCATGCCACCAACAATATCGGCAATGATCTGCTGCGAATCTTCGCTGCGCGGATTGTCGTCGGTGATGATGCAATGATCGGCAAAGCGTTCGGCAATGCGCCCCATCATGGCGCGCTTACCTTTATCACGATCACCGCCGCAACCGAACACGCATACCAGTCTGCCGTCGCTGGCATCGCTGATTTCACGCAGTGTCAGCAGCACGTTTTCCAAGGCATCCGGTGTGTGCGCGTAATCCACCACCACGACTGGTTTGCCGTTGCCACCCAAACGCTGCATGCGACCATTGACCGCGACTACGTTACCCAACAAGCGCGCGGCCACGTCCAGCGGCACGCCGCCCAGCAACACTGCCGCCAGCGTGGCCAACAAATTGGCGGCATTGAAGCGTCCAATCAATGCGCTCTCGATTTGCGCTCCGCCCCAACTGGAATGCACATCCAATTTCAACCCGTTGCCATCGATCTCCAGCAGATTGCCGTACACCATGCGAATGCCGAGCCGCTCTGCCAGCGCCAATGCGCTATCACTCATACCGTAGCCAACCACTTCGACACTTTGCGCCACCAGCGTCTCGGCCACTTGCGCGCCAAACGGATCATCCAGATTAAGCACGGCATAACCGAGCTTTTCCCAGTCAAACAGGCGACGTTTACACGCCGCGTAATGATCCATATCGCCGTGATAATCAAGATGGTCGCGACTGAGATTACTCAGCACAGCGATATCAAAATTAACGCCGTTCACGCGTCCCTGCGCCAGCGCATGCGAAGACACTTCCATCGCCACCGCTTGCGCACCATCACGCACGAAATCGGCAAACAAGCCGTGCACGCGAATCGCATCCGGCGTGGTGTTGGCGCTGGCTTGCAACGCACCGGCAAAACCGTTGCCCAGCGTACCGACCATGGCGCAACGTTGCCCTGCCTCGCTCAGCACTTGAGCGACCCAATGACTGATCGAAGTCTTGCCATTGGTACCGGTGATACCAATCACGCGCAATTGCTGCGATGGGTTGCCATACACCTCGTCGGCCAGCCATCCCGCCTTGTGACGCAAATCATCGACCGCCAGATTGGGTAGTTGCCAACTCTCATCCCAAACAAAGTCGTGCGCTTCCCAGATCACCGCATTCGCGCCGCGTGCAATCGCATCGGCGATAAACCGCCGCCCGTCCTGATACTCACCAGGGTATGCAACAAACGTATCGCCCGCGACAATCGCGCGGCTATCCGTCACCAAACGCGTAAGCGCGACATTCAATTTATTTAATTGCTCAAGAGGAAAGTTCATCACACTTCCTCCCTAACAATATCCGTCGGCGGTGCAATGACATTGTCGAGCGGTGCGTCATGCGGCACATCAAGCGCGTGCAACGCCGCTGCTGCTACTTTGCTGAACACAGGTGCTGCCACCTGACCGCCGTAATACAATCCAGTCGGCTCGTCGATCATCACTGCCACAATTAATCTCGGCGCAGATGCGGGAGCTAAGCCAACAAACGAGGCCACGTATTTATCGACATATCGGCCACCTTCCAGCTTGTGCGCCGTGCCGGTTTTTCCGGCGATGCGGTAGCCCGGCACTTGCGCCAGCGGTGCCGTGCCACCCGGCTGCACCACCAACTCCATCATGTCGCGCATTTGCCGCGCAGTGCGCTCGCTGAACACTTTCCCCCCCACCGCTGGCGCATCCAACCTCATCATGGAAACCGACTTTAATTCGCCGTCGTTGGCAAAGATGGTATAGGCACGCGCCAATTGCAGCAGATTCACCGAAACGCCATGCCCGTAAGACATGGTTGCCTGCTCAATCGGTTTCCAAGTTTTGTGATCACGCAACTTGCCCGCCGCCTCGCCCGGAAAACCGCTACCAGACAGTTCGCCGAAGCCGCTGTCCGACAAGCTTTGCCACATCACTGCGGGCGACAACATCAAAGCCAGTTTGGCCACGCCGACGTTGCTGGATTTTTGAATGATTTGCGCAACTGTGAGCAGTGACTCAGGATGCGAGTCGTGAATTTTACGATTGCCCACCATCATCACACCGTGTTCGGTATTGATCAGATTTTCCGGCTTAACTTTGCCCTGCTCCAGTGCCGCAGCTACCGCAAACGGCTTCATCGTCGAACCAGGCTCGAACAAGTCAGTAATAGCGCGATTTCGCATCCCCTGCGGGCCAACATCAGCGCGAATATTCGGGTTGTAACTAGGATAATTAGCCAGTGCAAGTACTTCGCCGGTGCGCGAATCAAGCACGACCACCGCACCCGCTTTGGCGTGATGATCTTTCACCGCCGCCTCCAACTCGCGGTACACCACATGCTGAACTTGAATATCCAAACTCAGCACAACATCGCCACCCGGCTTGGGCGCATGCAGACTGCCCGCATCTTCAACAATGCGTCCACGCCGATCTTTAATCACACGCTGACTGCCCGGCTTACCCGCCAAGTGGCTCTGCAATGCCAACTCCAGCCCTTCCTGACCGCTGTCATCTTGACCAGTAATACCCAGCACTTGCGCTGTTTCTGCGCCCGCCGAATAGTAGCGGCGGTATTCGCGCTTCAATGAAATTCCCGGCAGATTCATTCGCACCACTCTATCCACCTGTTCTGGCGGCAACTGACGCTTGAGATAAACAAAATCGCGCGAAGTGTCGGCCAGTTTGCTCTTCAGCTCCTCCGCTTTCACTCCAAGGATCTGCGCAAGTTTGCGCAACTGCTTGTCGTCGATCACGACATCCGCAGGGCTTGCCCAGACCGACTCTACCGGCGTGCTCATCGCCAGCACTTCGCCATGACGGTCAGTAATCATGCCGCGATGGGCGTTGACTTCGATTACGCGGCTGTAACGCGCGTTACCCTTAGCCTGCAAAAAATCGTCATGGAAACCCTGCAAGTAAATCGCACGCCCCAGCAAAGCAACTAGCCCCGCCAGCAGCAGCACAAACAACACGGAGGCGCGCCATCCGGGCAGACTTGCCGGGATCTCCTTTTTTGCGCTCGCCGCATAGCTCATGGTTGTATTTTCGTTTGGCCGTCAGGCACGATCCGTATAAATTGAACTTGGCCGCTCTGCGGCAATTGCATCTGCAACTGCTTCACAGCGACCTTCTCCACCCGCCCCGGTGTGGCCCAAGTACTCAGCTCCAACTGCAGCTGCCCCCATTCCACCTCCATCTCCTGCGCGAGCTCTTTCTCGTTTTGCAACTCGATGTACAACTTGCGCGCCTTGTGTTGCGATGTCACCAGACTCAACGCACAAATCACCACCACCAACAGCAACAACACATTCAGCGCATTCCCGCTACGCAACATCGGTACGCTCCAACACCCGCATCACCGCACTGCGCGCGCGCGGATTGGCCGACACCTCCGCCTCACCCGCCATCACCGCCTTACCCACCAACCTCACCCGTGCGGGCGGCACTTGATCGGCACGAATCGGCACATTGCGCGGCAACTTGTCACCCTCAGCTGTTTCGCGCATAAAGCGCTTGACCATACGGTCTTCCAGCGAATGAAAACTGATCACCGCCAAACGACCTTCCGGTTTGAGCAACGTCACGCACTCTGGCAAGACCCGCGCAAGCTCTTCGAGCTCCCGGTTGAGATAAATCCGTATAGCCTGAAAGGTACGAGTCGCCGGGTTCTTCCCTGTTTCACGTGTGCGTACCGTTTTGCCAACCAGATCGGATAACTGCTTCGTGGTGTTGATCGGTTCAGTTGCGCGCGCAACAACAACCGCCCTTGCAATCTGCCTAGCAAACCGTTCTTCGCCGTAATCACGTATCACCTCCGCAAGCTCACCTTCATCCACTACCGCCAACCACTCGGCAGCCGTCATCCCACTACTGGTATCCATGCGCATATCTAGCGGCGCATCGAACCGAAAACTAAAACCCCGCCCAGCCTCATCCAACTGCGGCGACGACACCCCCAAATCCAGCAAGATGCCATCCACCTTAGTGATGTCCTGCTCGCGCAACACCTCGGCCATATACTCAAAACCGCGATGCACCAACTGAAAACGCGCATCACCAATCGCCTGCCCCGCCGCAATCGCTGCTGGGTCTTTATCCAGCGCAACCAAGCGACCACATTCACCCAACCGACTCAAAATCAAACGACTGTGCCCGCCGCGACCAAACGTACCATCCACATAAATCCCGTTCGGATTAATGCGCAAGGCTTCGACAGCTTCATTCAACAGGACGGTGGCGTGAGCCAACCCATCACTCACAAAGTGAATCCTTCAAGCTCCGGCGGCAGATCGCCGTCGGTAAAGCCAATCATCTTCTCGTGCTGAGCCTGCCAACGCGCCTCATCCCACAACTCGAATTTATTACCCTGCCCGATCAACATCACCCGCTTATCCAACACCGCATAAGCGCGCAACGTAGGAGAAACCAAGACACGGCCTGCCGCATCCATCACGACATCTTCCGCATGACCCACCAAAAAACGCTGAAGCGCACGAATGCGCGGATTGAACGCGGAAAGCTGCATCAACTTTTCGCGGATAGGCAGCCACTCAGGCTGCGGATACATCAACAAGCAACCATCAGCATCAGCAGTCAACACCAACTGGCCCGCACAATTCGCGAGCAGCATGTCACGGTGGCGCGTTGGTATTGCCAAGCGCCCCTTGCCATCTAGATTGAGTTGTACCGCTCCCTGAAACATTGCCATTTCCCCACTATTACCCACTTTTTACCACTTGCGCCCACTATATTGAAAATATCTGGGAGGGTCAAGCAAGAAAACAGAGTTTTTCTTTTTGCAACAATGAGTTAGCGCATATTCTTAATCAAAATAAAATATGCTTATAAAGCAATGAATTGCAGAATTTAGCTAAAGTTGTTTGTGATAGAGCGAGGAGGAAGTTAAGCAAAGGCTGATTAGCTATGGGGCGCGAGGAACATATAACTTGAACCGTGCGATCTTCGGATTTTTCAGAAAATATAAAGCATCAAAGGGATACTGACTTATTCACCAAGTCGGTCATTGGAGCGCCCTAGCTCGATTGCCGATTTATCACAACGACTTCATCGAGACCGTAGCGCAGCCAAACATGCGCGACACCAAAAGTCATCGCTGCTCCAACACCTCCAAAAAGTCATCGCCATAGCGCATCAGTTTGCTTTGCCCGACACCGCTGATGCGTCCCATTTCATCCAGCGTTTGCGGTTTTCGATTGAGCATTTCCAGCAATGTGCTGTCGTGAAAAATGACATAGGGCGGTACGCCTTGTTCGCGTGCCAGCTCCATGCGTTTGGCTTTGAGGGCTTGCCATAGCGGGTCGTCGTTGGCTCCGGCAAAGGCTTCGCGGGCACGGGTGCTGCGTTCGATTTTGCTGCCGGTGCGTTTAGCAGGCTGCACATCGCGGCGCAGCCACACTGCTTGTTCGCCGCGCAACACAGGACGGGCGGCTTCAGTGAGACGCAATCCGCCGTAGGCTTCCATATCAACGGTGAGCAATCCGGCCGCGACGAGTTGACGATAGACACTACTCCATTGAGCCGCCACCAACTCTTTACCGATACCAAAGGTGCTGAGTTGCTGGTGGTTGAATTGTTCGATTTTGGCGTTTGATTTTCCGAGCAGCACATCAATCAGATGCACGACACCGAAGCGCTGCCCTGTTCGGTAAACGCAAGACAATGCCATCTGCGCCGCTTGCGTGGCATCCCAGGTATCCACCGGCGATAGGCAGTTGTCACACTGACCGCAAGCACCGGGATGCTCTTCGCCAAAGTAGCGCAAGATGGTTTGGTGGCGACATGCAGTGGATTCGCAGAAGCCGAGCAGCGCATCGAGTTTTTGCAGCTCCACGCGCTTGCGTTCTTCCGCTGCCTCGCCGGACATTAGCATCTGGCGCATCGAAACAACATCGCCTAGGCCGTAAGCCATCCACGCATTTGCAGGCAGGCCATCGCGCCCGGCGCGACCCGTTTCCTGATAGTAACCTTCCATGCTTTTAGGAAGATCGAGATGAGCAACGAAGCGCACGTTGGGTTTGTCGATGCCCATACCGAACGCGACGGTAGCAACCATAATGACACCCTCTTCGCGCAAAAAACGACGCTGGTTTTTGTTGCGCACAGAAGCATCTAACCCGGCGTGATAAGGCAGCGCATCCCAGCCTTGTTGTTTCAACCAGTCCGCCGTTTCTTCGACTTTTATGCGCGATAGGCAATAGACGATACCAGCATCATCAGGATGTTCACTTTCGAGAAAGTGCTGTAACTGTTTGCGCGCGTTGTCTTTGAGCGTGACGCGATAACGGATGTTGGGACGATCAAAACTGGATACGAATTGTCGGGCTTGTTCCAGCGCCAAACGCTCGACGATTTCGCGCCGCGTCGGGGCATCGGCCGTGGCAGTAAGCGCGATACGCGGCACTGTCGGAAAACGTTCGTGCAGCACAGTAAGCGCGCGGTATTCGGGACGGAAATCATGCCCCCATTGCGAAACGCAATGCGCTTCGTCAATGGCAAATAAGGCGATACCGTTGTCTTGCTGTAGTCGCTCCAGCAAGCCGAGAAAGCCTTCCGTCATCAGCCGCTCGGGGGCGACGTAAAGCAGCTTCAGTTCGCCATGCAAGGCTTGCCGCGATACTTCGCGCGCCGCATCCGCGTCCAGGCTGGAATTCAAAAATGCCGCCGATACGCCCAGCTGTTTGAGCGCATCGACTTGATCTTGCATCAGCGCGATCAGCGGCGATACGACGATACCGACACCGTCGCGCAACAAAGCAGGAATCTGGTAACACAGCGATTTGCCACCGCCGGTTGGCATCAGCACCAGTGCGTCGCCACCACTAATTACATGTTCGACAATGTCTCGCTGCGCGCCGCGAAATTCGGCATAACCGAACGTGTCGCGTAAAACGCTGTGTGCCGAACGGGACAATTTAGCCTTTCAACTTGGCGAAAGCGTTGGCCATCGCGCTATTCGCCACCGGTTGCTGCGCCGCACGCTGATTGTGTTGCGCCATGCGCTTTGCATCGTTGGCTTTGTCGCGCGGCACATCGGCTCTGCCACTTTGTGCCGCGCTGTCAGTCAAGCGCATGGTGAGCGCGATGCGCTTGCGCTTTTCGTCCACTTCCAACACTTTGACTTTAACCACCTGTCCAGCTTTGACCACACTGTGCGGGTCTTTGACGAAGGTGTTGGATAAAGCGGAAATGTGTACCAGCCCGTCCTGATGCACGCCGATATCAACAAAGGCTCCAAACGCCGCGACGTTAGTGACTACGCCTTCGAGGATCATGTCAGGCTTCAGATCCTTGATCTCTTCCACGCCCTCTTTGAAGGTTGCGGTGACAAACTCCGGGCGCGGGTCTCGCCCCGGCTTTTCCAACTCGCGCAAGATGTCGCTGATGGTGGGGATACCAAATTGCTCATTGGCGTATTTGCTTGGATTGAGCGACTTCAGCAAACGGCTGTCGCCGATGATTTCTTTGATGCCTTTTTGCAGATCGGCAAGAATGTTTTTCACCACCGGATAAGACTCGGGGTGAACCGCCGAGGCATCAAGCGGATCATCGCCGCCGATGATGCGCAAAAATCCCGCCGCTTGCTCGAAAGTTTTGTCGCCCAAGCGCGGCACTTTTTTCAGCGCGGAACGGCTGGTGAACATGCCGTTTGCGTCGCGGTAACTAACAATACTTTGCGCCACACTGCTGCTCAAACCAGATACACGCGCCAATAGCGGAGCCGAAGCGGTATTCACATCCACGCCCACTGCGTTCACGCAATCTTCCACCACCGCGTCCAGCGAACGAGCTAACTGCACTTGGCTCACATCGTGCTGATATTGCCCCACCCCGATGGACTTGGGGTCGATCTTCACTAGTTCGGCCAGTGGATCTTGCAAACGGCGCGCAATGGATACCGCCCCGCGCAACGACACATCCATTTCCGGCAATTCGCGCGAAGCAAATTCGGAGGCGGAGTACACCGATGCACCCGCTTCAGAAACGACGATTTTGGTGAGATTCAACTCGGGACGCTGCTTGATGAGGTCGAGCGCCAGTTTTTCGGTTTCACGCGAAGCGGTGCCATTGCCGATGGAAATCAGCGCGACTTGATGTTTTTCCGCTAGTTTTCCCAAGGTATGCAGCGCGCCATCCCAGTCATTCCTAGGTTGGTGTGGATAGATCACAGCAGTATCAAGTACCTTGCCGGTTCGATCCACCACCGCAACTTTCACGCCAGTACGAATGCCGGGATCCAACCCCATCGTCGCGCGCGGTCCGGCTGGTGCAGCCAGCAGCAGGTCTTTCAAATTGCGTGCAAATACATGAATGGCTTCGTTTTCGGCACGCTCACGCAGCGCACCCATCAGTTCGCTTTCCAAATGCAAAAAGCTTTTCACGCGCCAAGTCCAGCGCACTACCTCGCCCAGCCATTTATCGGCCGGACGAGCCTGATTGATGATGCCGAAACGTTTGGCGATACGCGCCTCGCAGGGATTGAGCGGAGCATCCCATTTCGGCTTTTCGATTTCGCTGTCGAGCCGTAAAGTGACATCCAGCATTCCCTCGCGGCGACCGCGAAACACGGCTAGCGCCCGATGCGAGGGGATAGTGTTGATGGTTTCGCTGTAGTCGAAATAGTCGGCGAATTTTTCCGCCTCAGCTTGTTTCCCCTCAACCACTTTGGATTCGACCACACCGTGCGCTTGCAAATATTCGCGCAGGCCCTGTAGCAACTCGGCATCTTCGGCGAAGCGTTCCATCAATATATGGCGCGCACCTTCCAGCGCAGCTTTGGTGTCGGCCACACCGGGGTTGTCGCCGTTCTCGGTGGTAAATGCGGGACGCAGATAAGCGGCTGCCTGCGCTTCGGGATGCAGCATCGGGTCGGCCAGCAGCGCATCTGCCAAAGGCAACAAGCCAGCCTCCTGCGCAATTTGCGCTTTGGTGCGCCGCTTGGGCTTGTAGGGTAAATACAAATCCTCCAAACGCGTTTTGTCTTCGGCATGGCTGATAGCATTCAGCAATTCCGGTGTCATCTTATTCTGCTCGGTGATCGACGCAATGATGGTGGCACGCCGGTCTTCCAACTCGCGCAAATAACTCAGCCGATCTTCCAGCATGCGCAATTGCGTATCATCCAGCCCGCCGGTGGCCTCTTTGCGATAGCGCGAAATAAACGGCACTGTGGCCCCCTCATCAAGCAGCGCGACGGCGGCGGCAACTTGTTGCGGTTTGGCGGAAAGTTCAAAAGCGAGACGTTGTTCGATGGATGGGAGCATGAAAAATAACCGGATTACTCATACCGCAAACCCGAAATCAAACCAGTGCCGACTCGGGAGCGATGAGGGAATTAAATGATTAACTTAAGAATGGTCGGAGCGAGAGGATTCGAACCTCCGACCCCTGCGTCCCGAACGCAGTGCTCTACCAGGCTGAGCCACGCTCCGACTTGAAACAAAATGAAGCTAGAATTGCCGCGATGCAGCGAAGTGGGCTAATTTTAGCAAACTCTGTTTGTAATTTGAATCAGCAAACTGGGCAATTTGCGCACATGCCGCATCGGCTTCGCGTTGCGCCTGTTCGCGCGTGAATTGCAACGCGCCTGTGTCACGTATCACTTGCAACACAGCACCAAATTGATTCACATCACCCTGCTCAATCGCCTCGCGCACAATTGCAGCCTGTTCCGCCGTACCTTTTTGCATGGCATAAATCAGTGGCAATGTTGGCTTGCCTTCGGCGAGGTCGTCGCCCAAGTGCTTGCCGGTTTGCGCCTCATCGGCGGAGTAATCCAGCACGTCGTCAACCAGCTGAAATGCAGTGCCAAGATGCATGCCGTAATTGGCTGCGGCCTCTTCTTCGGCGGGCGAGGCATTGCCGAGAATCGCCCCGAGGCGCATGGCAGCCTCAAACAGTTTGGCAGTTTTGTAATGAATGACGCGCATGTAATTCGGCACATCGACGCTGGCATCGTGACAGTTGAGCAACTGCAACACTTCGCCTTCGGCAATGGTGTTAGTGGCATCGGCCAAGGTTTGCATCACGCGCATCTGCCCGACATCAACCATCATCTGGAACGCGCGCGAGTACAGGAAGTCGCCGACCAGCACGCTGGCAGCATTGCCGAACATGGCATTGGCAGTTTCGCGACCGCGACGCAAGTCAGATTCGTCCACCACATCGTCATGCAGCAGCGTGGCAGTATGAATAAACTCGACCACAGCGGCCAGCTCGTGGTGATGCTTGCCGCGATAGTCAAACGCGAGCGCCGACAAAACCACCAATGCCGGACGCAGACGCTTGCCGCCGCTGTTGATGATGTACTCGCCCACCTGATTGACCAGCGGCACTTCCGAGTGCAACCGTGCACGAATGACTTGATCAACCGCCAACATATCAGCCGCGATCAATTGCTTGAGATTATCCAAGAGTCTTTCCTACCTATCCCGAGTTGGGGCAGAAACTGCCAGAATTTCGTTCGGCGCATCCATACGCTCTTTGAGTTTTGCGGGCGCATTGTCGCACAAAACCCCTATCTAATCACCGCCGCCTCGCGCCGCATCAAATACAGACCGATACTTACCCCCACCGCACTCAGCACCGCAACATAATGCGCTGGAGCCATACGATCCCAAGGCAGCATCAAGCTAATCAGCACCGGTGTAAAGCCGCCGAACACGGCATACGCCACGTTGTACGAGAACGACAAGCCGGAAAAACGCACCGCCGGCGGAAATGCCCGCACCGCCGTACTGGGAACCACACCAATCACCCCGACGAAGAAACCGCACAGGGCATACCAGCCATAGATGTTTTCCGGCGCACTGGCCATCTGCTGGTAAAACAACATCGAGGTCACGCCCAGCATCACACATCCCGCAGCCAAAACTCGTCCCGCACCGAAGCGATCCGCTAGCGCGCCAAACAACACGCAGCCAATACTCAGAAATAGCGTGGCAATGCTATTCGCCTGCAAGGCAGTTGCAGCAGGAATGGCATACAGCTTTTGTACCAGCGTCGGCGTCATCAGAATCATCACGACCACGGCAGCAGACAGCAACCAAGTCATCAGCATGGTCAGCACCACAGCGGGGCGATGCGCGCGCACCACAGTTTTCAGGGGCAACTCGTCAGCCAATTGCTGGCGTGCCTGCATTTCTTTGAACACAGGTGTTTCGTGCAAATACTGGCGCAGCCAAACCGAAATCAATCCGAATACCCCGCCGATAATAAACGGGACGCGCCAGCCTTCAGCCACGACTTCCGCCGGGGTGTACAACTGATTAATCGCCGTAGCCACCAGAGAGCCCAGCAAAATCCCGCCAGTAAGCCCTGCCGTGAGCGTGCCACAGGCGAAGCCGACGTGTTTTTCTGGCACATGCTCGGCGACAAATACCCATGCACCCGGCACTTCGCCGCCAATGGCCGCCCCCTGCATCACACGCAATGCCAGCAACAGTAACGGAGCCCAAATACCGATACTGACGTAAGTCGGCAGCAGGCCGATGGCCAGCGTGGGCAGCGTCATCAGCAGAATGCTCAACATGAACATGCGTTTGCGCCCGAATAGATCACCAAAGTGCGCCATGATGATACCGCCCAGCGGGCGCGCTAAATATCCAGCAGCAAAGATGCCAAAGGTCTGCACTTGGCGCAGCCAATCCGGCATATCAGGCGGGAAAAACAGCTGTGCGATGACAGCAGCAAAGAAGACAAAAATAATGAAGTCGTAAAATTCCAGCGCACCGCCCAAGGCGGCCAGCGCGAGTGTGCGGTAATCATTTCGGCTTAAATTGGACATATCTCAAAATCGTGGTAGCAGTTGTGGGTGGAGTGTAAGCGATGCCGCTCCCGCCAGCCAACGCCACACCCAACCCGATGAGAAAAATACAAAAAATTGCACAGCATCGGGTTTTTATGGATAATGCGCGCCCCTGTGAGTGCGTACACCCGCCGCACCAAACCGAACATAAGGAAAGAAAATGAAAGCAGACATCCACCCGAATTACCAAGAGATCACCGTAACTTGCAGTTGCGGCAACAGCTTCAAGACCAAATCTGTCATCGGCAAACCAACGCTGAGCGTCGAAGTCTGCTCCGAGTGTCACCCCTTCTACACTGGCACACAGAAGATCGTTGACACTGCTGGTCGTATCGATAAGTTCCGTCAAAAATACGGCACAAAAGCAGCCGCGTAAGGAACTTCGCACGGCGAACACATCAAAAGGCAGCGTTTGCTGCCTTTTTTGTTTTTAGCGAATCAACCTGCCGCCACATAGATTGATTTTTATCACCGGCCAGTCAGGTTAAATTATCGACATCTCAATCCCGCATTATTCGAGGAGTTGCCATGCGTTTCCTGTTTATCGCCTTAGCCCTTAGCCTGCTTTCCGGTTGCGCCCAAAATCCGGTCTCGGGTAAAAATGATTTCGTGATGATGTCCGAAGCGCAGGAAGTCGCCGTTGGCCGACAAAACGATGCGCAGGTCAAACAGCAATACAAGGTGTACGAATCGAAAGCGGTGCAGGATTACGTCAATCGCGTTGGCCAGCGCCTCGCCAAGCAGAGCCACCGCCCCAATCTGGAATACCACTTCACTGTTCTTGATTCGCCCGAGATCAATGCATTTGCCTTGCCTGGTGGTTATGTTTACATCACACGCGGCATCATGGCCTATCTCAACAGCGAAGCCGAGTTGGCTGCCGTACTCGGCCATGAAATCGGCCACGTCACAGCGCGCCACGGGGTGCGCCAGCAAAGTGCAGCGCAAGCCGCAAATATCGGCCTGACTATCGCGTCCATTTTCGTTCCCCAAATCAACAACGCGGGCTCGCAGAATCTGGTGAATCTCGTAGGCGGCGCATTGCTCTCTGGTTATGGGCGCGATCATGAGCTGGAGGCCGATCGTCTTGGCGCGGATTATCTGGCGCGTAGCGAATATGACCCGCAGGCCATCATTAAAGTAATTGGCGTGCTGAAAAATCAAGAATTGAAAGATGCCGAACTGGCCAAACAGGAAGGGCGCGAACCTCGGCGCTATCACGGCGTGTTTGCCACCCACCCCGACAATGACACGCGCTTGCAGCAGGCTGTTGGCGAGGCAGGCAAACAGACTGTCGCCAATCCCATCGAGGGACGCGGTGCATTCCTTGATGCGACTGACGGTATTGTTTTCGGCGACAGCCTCGATCAGGGTGTCGTCCGCAACAACCGCTTTTACCATGGCGATCTCGGCATCGCGGTGAACTTCCCCGAAGCTTGGCAAGTTCACAACCAGCCGGACTCGCTTGTGGCAGTCAGCCCGCAAGGTATAGCAATGATGCAGATGAAAATGGACGATAAACCGCAAGGCTCTCCGCCTGAATACGCCCGCCGCATGGTCGGCTATGGCGCGAATATTCAACCACTGGAAGTCAACGGATTGCCCGCCGCATTGATCGACTTGCCCAGCGTAACTGCCGGGGTGATCTATCACAACCATCAGGCTTATATTTTGCAAGCTCAAGCCAAAACCCGCGATGGCTTGGCAACTTACCGCAATGATGTGATTGATACCGTGCGCAGCTTCCACGCTCTCACCGAACGTGAACGCAAGTTACTCAAACCGCTGACTGTGCGCGCTATTACCGTGCGCCCCGGTGAAACCTATGCTCGCCTAGCCCAAGGCTCGCCGCTGGGAAAATCCGCCGAAAGCTATCTGCGCCTGATTAACGGTCACTATCCCGACGGTGAGCCCAAGGTTGGGCAACGCATCAAGATCGTCGAGTAACGCCAGACTCTATCCACGAAAGGTACGCAACACACGCCAGCCCTTTGCATAAGCAACGACGGAATTCGCTGATCTCTTTTTTCGTGTGTTTTCGTGTATTTCGTGGACAATAGATTTATGTATTTCATCCGCCCCAACGACCCGCATCCAGTTACCCCCGCCAAAGCCATTCTGCTTGGTGGGTTAATTTTTGTGTGGCTATTCACCGGACTGATCGGGCACGATCCATGGAAACCGGATGAGGCGTACAGCTTCGGGCTGATTTACTCAATATTGGAAAGTGGTAATTGGCTGGTGCCGACTTTGGCGGGCGAGCCTTATATGGACAAGCCGCCGCTGTATTACTGGACTGCCGCATTATTCGCTCAGACTTTTTCGTCTTGGCTGCCGCCACATGATGGCGCACGTTTAGCCAGCGGCTTTTACGTTGCCCTGACTCTGCTGTTCGTCGGCCTAGCCGGACGCAAGCTGTACGGTGAAAATCGCGGCTGGGCGGCCGCCATTATTTTGATCGGCTGTGTCGGCATGATGGTGCGCGCACATCAGATGATTACCGACCTTGCTTTGCTGGCGGGCTGTTCGATGATGATGCTCGGATTTTCCTACAGCCAAGAACGCATACTGCGCGCGGGAGTGCTACTGGGTACCGGTGTAGGTATCGGCTTTATGTCCAAAGGCTTTATCGCCCCCGTTTTATTTATACTCATCGCCGCGTCGCTGCCCTTGCTGTTTACACGCTGGCGTGACCGCAGCTACCTTGCCAGCATCATGCTCGCCCTTCCTTTTGCATTGCCTTGGCTGACCATCTGGCCGCTGTTACTGTATCAATACTCGCCGCAGCTATTCACCGACTGGGCTTGGTCGCATAACATCGGCAACTGGATCAATTACGCGGCGGGCGGCCCGAATAAAGACTCGCTTTACTATGCCAAAAATCTGCCTTGGCTAGCGTGGCCAGCGCTCCCGCTCGCCGCGTGGGTAGTATGGCAATCACGCCACCGCCTGCCCCAGCGCGACGACTTGCAACTGCCTTTGGTTAGCTTTTTAGTGATGTTAATCGTGCTGAGTTTGGTGCCCAACATCAAGGAAGTATTTGCACTGCCAATGCTGTTGCCGATCACACTACTTGCCACAGCCTCGCTCTCCGCGCTGAAACGCGGTGCGGCGAATGCACTGGACTGGTTCGGCTTAATGACGTTTGCGCTAGTTGCAATTCTGATGTGGTGGGGCTGGGCCGGTTTGCTATTGGATAACCACGCCAAAATCACGCAATGGCTGAAAGACTACCAACCCGGATTTGAACCAGCATTACAGAGCACACCATTTACGCTCGCCCTCATCGCCAGCGTACTTTGGCTAGTGTTGGTCTGGCGCGTCGGACGCTCAATGCGTCGCGCAGTCACCAACTGGGCCGCAGGCATCACGCTTACTTGGGTGTTGACCATGACGTTATGGTTGCCTTGGTTGGATAGCGGCAAAAGTTATCGCCACATGGTTGTGTCGATGCAGGCCGCGTTACCCGATCACTATCGCTGCATCGGCAGATCACATCTAGGTGACGGGCAGCGCGCCATGTTGCATTACTTCGGCGGTATCACCACACGAGCAGATCATGTAGAACGCTGCGATTTACGTTTGATTCAAGGCGAAAACGTCAGCGCCCCCTTGCTGAATGAGGCGCGCTGGCAGTTGATCTGGGAAGGCAGCCGCAAAGGCGACAAGAACGAACACTATCGGCTCTATCAAGCTAAGAGCCGCACCGTGTCTGACAAAAATAAATAGTCCGTTAGCCGAAACACAGCCATCTTGCCTTCGCCGCGACGACCGGCTAGTGCAAATTCACCATCGGCTTGAAACCCAGCTTATCTTGCATTTCTACTGCGCTACTACGCGCCGCATCCTGCGTTTTATACGGCCCAATATGCACCCGCGTGAGCCCGTCTTTAACGAACAGACTTAACTCTTTATCCACGCTGCCCAACTCGGAACGCATCTTTGCCATGAAACTTTCCGCCGCTTGAGTGGATTTAAATGCACCCAACTGCAAGTAGATATTGCTACCGCGTGTTGTCGTGATGATTTTTGCGGGCTGCGCTTCTGTAACTGGCTCGCTGCTCGCTAAAGGACGACTCTCCACTGGCGCAGATTTTTTAACTGGTGCGGTAGCCAAATGCTCGGATGCGCTCAAACTTTCGATAGTAACTTCCGCGCTGCCCGCGCCGACGATGCCAAGCTTGTGCGCGGCGGTATAGGAAAGATCAATGACTCGCTCGTGCAAGAAAGGTCCGCGATCATTCACCCGCACCACCACCGACTTGTCGTTTGCCACATTGGTCACACGCACATAGCTCGGTATCGGCAAAGTCGGATGCGCTGCCGTCATGCCGTACATATCGTAAACCTCGCCGCTGGACGTGCGCTGACCGTGGAATTTTTTGCCATACCAAGACGCAATACCGCGCTCACGGAAATTTCCTGCCGTTTTTTGCGGTGTATAGGTTTTACCCAATGCCACATACGGACGATTGGCGTATCGATGCAAAGGCTCGTTGCGCGGCACGGCATCGGGAATCGTTTCAATATCGGTCGGAGCATTAGCTCCAGGGCCATCGCCCGACAAGTAACCACCACCCACAGGGGCCTCGACTACAGCTGCTGTTGTGGCTGCGACTCCCACGGAACGATTTTCTATCGGTGCGGGCGCGCTGCGAGTTTCAACTTTGCGTTGCGACGTACTACCACAGGCGGACAACACCAAACTTGCCAACAACACCGCGATGATTTGCTTGCTCATGCTCCCCCCTTAAGTCTTAACTAGTTTTTTATGTGTCTCAATACTCATCAGCATACCAAAACCCAACATCAGGGTCAGCATTGATGTGCCGCCGTAACTCATCAGTGGCAACGGTACGCCAACCACGGGCAAAATACCGCTGACCATGCCCATATTAACGAAGGCATAAGTAGCGAAAGTCAGCGTAATCGACCCTGCCATCAGCCTCGTGAAATAAGTGGAGGCATTCGCCGTGATGATAAAACCGCGCCCGATCACCAGCAGATAAAAACCAAGTAAAATCAAATTGCCGAGTAAACCAAACTCTTCCGAATAGACGGCAAAAATAAAGTCAGTGGTGCGTTCTGGCAGGAAGTCCAAGTGCGTTTGCGTGCCATTCAGATACCCTTTGCCCAACAGCCCACCTGAGCCGACCGCGATCATGCCTTGAATGGTGTGATAACCCTTACCCAAGGCATCCTGCGACGGATCAAACAGCATCTCGATACGGTGGCGCTGATAATCATGCAGCATCGACCACATCACCGGTGCGCTGGCCAGCGCGGCAACAAACAGTCCACCGATCACCTTCCAACTCAGCCCAGCCAGAAATAGCACATAAAAACCGCTGGCCGAAATCAGCAATGCGGTTCCCAAGTCGGGCTGGCGTGCGATCAATGCTACCGGCACCAAAAGTAAAAGCGTGGCGACAATGTAGTTTTTTGCCGTCAAAGTGGCCTCGTGCTTTTCGAAATACCACGCCATCATCAGCGGCACGCCGATCTTCATCAGCTCGGATGGTTGAATCGTGGCAATGCCGATATTCAGCCAGCGCCGAGCACCGTGGCTTATGTCGCCAAACAGGGCAACGCCAATCAGTAAAACCACGCCCAGCGTGTAAATCGGCAGCGCGGTACGCATCAGGTAATGCAAGGGAAGATTGGCAACAATCCACATTGCGGTGAAACCCACCAGGATGTTGAGCACCTGCTTCAACGGTTGCCCCCAGCCACCGTTGTCAGCACTATGCAAAATTGTCAGGCTGGTTAACATCAACAGTCCAAGCCCTAGCAGCAAGGGCATATCTAGGTGCGCGGTAAAACGCAACCATAACTGGCGTTTAGTCATGTTCAGGTTCTCCTGTTGCCGCACTGTCCGGCAGCGGTTGCGGCACCTTCCCGAGCAAATGGTAATCCATCACCTTGCGCGCAATCGGCGCAGCCGTCCCGCCACCGTGGCCGCCGTTTTCAGCCAGTACTACCAGAGCGATGGTAGGTTGCTCGGCTGGAGCAAAAGCAATAAACCACGCATGGTCGCGATGACGCTCATCCAGCTTACTAGCATCGTATTTTTCACCCTGCTTCATGCCGACCACCTGCGCCGTGCCGGTTTTTCCGGCAATGTGATACGGCGCACCCTGCGCAGCTTGCGAGGCGGTTCCGCCCGGTTGCGTTACGGCCAGCATTGCACGCTTGACCAAGTCAATCTGATCCGCCGGTATTTTCAACTCTCCGGTTTGCTTGGGTACGATCAGCCGACTTTCACCACTGCGCGTACTGCGCACTTCGCGCACCAGATGCGGCAAATACGCAACGCCGTTGTTCGCCAACGTCGCGGTAGCCATCGCCAGCTGCATTGGCGTGACGAGGTTATACCCTTGCCCGATACCAACCGAAACCGTGTCGCCCGCATACCACTTCTGCTTGAAGCGGCGCATTTTCCATTCCTGCGAAGGCAGCAAGCCGGAAGACTCACCGTCATAACCCTGTTCGGTTTTCCGCCCCAAATCGATCCCCGTTTTCTTACCGAAGCCGAAACCGGAGAGATATTCAAAAATACGGTCTATCCCCATCTGTGTGGCCAGACCGTAGTAGTAGGTATCACAGGAAACGACGATGGATTTAAATAAATCGACACTGCCGTGACCGCCTTTTTTCCAATCGCGATATTGATGACTGCTACCCGGCAGCGTAAAAAATCCGGGGTCACTAATCGTGTACGACGGCGAACGCTCGCCGTAATGCAGTCCGGCTAGCGCCATAAACGGTTTGATAGTGGAACCCGGCGGATATTGTCCGCGCAGAGCTCGATTATTCAGCGGTGTGTCGGGCGAGTTGTTGAGTTCATCCCAGTTCTGCGGATCAATACCATCGATGAACAAGCTGGGGTCGTAACCCGGCTTGCTGACGAAAGCCAACACTTCACCGTTGCGGGGATCAATCGCCACCAGCGCGCCGCGATAGTTGCCAAATGCCTGCTCAGCAATTTCTTGCAACTTGGCATCGACACTCAACACCAGCGTGTTACCCGACACCGGCGCGCTGCGCGACAACATCCGCACCGCCCGCCCGCCGGAATCAACCTCAACCTCTTCCACGCCAGTTGTACCGTGTAGCTCGCTCTCATAACTCTGCTCCAAACCGGCCTTGCCGATGTAATCAGAGCCGCGATAATTGGCCGCCAAATCATTTTCTTCCAATCGCTCGACATCGGTCTGATTGATACGGCCAATGTAACCGATGAGATGCGCGGTTTTTTCTCCAAACGGATAGTCACGGAACAGGCGCGCCTTGATTTCGACTCCCGGAAAGCGATATTGCTGTGCGGCAAAACGTGCCACTTCTTCATCGCTGAGACGGTTGCGTATCATCAGCGTTTCAAAGTCGCGCCGCTCGGCCAACAGTTTTTTAAAACGCTTGCGGTCTTTCGGGGTTATTTCGATCAGCGTAGCAAGTTCGTTGATCGTTTCTTCCAGTCCGTGTGTTTTACTTGGCGTGATCTCCAACGTGTAGCCGGAATAGTTGTGCGCCATTACCACACCGTTGCGGTCGAGGATCAGCCCGCGATTGGGCACAATCGGCACCACTGAAATACGGTTACTTTCTGCCAGCGTCTGGTAGTAATCGTGGCGTACTACCTGCAAATAGAAAAAACGGGCCAACAAAATAAGCATCAGTGTCATCACAAAAGCGATGCTGAGTGCCAACCGTAACCGGAAGTAGTAAATCTCGCGCTGGTGGTTTTTTAGCTCGACATGTTTGCTCATGGGCGTTCACGATCCATGCGCAATTGCCGCATGGTGTGAAAGGCCATGCTGAGCGGAATCCATAACAGAGTGGAAGTAAGACAGCCGAAAAAGTAGCTCCACACCAGATAGCCGTTGACCTGCCAATGCACCAGCGCATACACGCTGTAGGTCAGCACAAAAATACCGAATACCTGCGTCGTTTGCTGGCGCAAATCAAACATCTGCAAGCGTCGGTGCAGCACCACGCCACCGAAGGCAAGCAGGGTGTACGCCAGAGCATGCTGCCCAAACAAGCTGGCATCCGCCACATCAGCCAGAATGCCGACAAACCAAGTTAGGCCAATGCCCACACGCAACGGTTTGTGTGTACACCAGTACAACATCACCACCGCCACGAAATCGGGACGCAGATGGAGCCACACACCTTGCCAGGGCAGGCCATTAAGCAACAACGCCGCCAACACACTGATCACGATAAATACGGTGCTAACTGGGCGGTTAATCTCTGAATTTTGGGATGGAAAATAGGCCATTATTTTTTCTCGCTCACCACGGCCACGGCGCTCGCCGCTTGTGCCAGCGAGGCATCAGGAAGCGCGGGCGGGGACGGCAAGTTGGGCAGAATCAGTAAATGACGATGGCGATCTACTCCCGCCACCGGCAAACAGATCACCCGCGCAAAAGGATAGGCAGCATCACGTTCGATACGCACCACTTTCGCAACCGGAATCCCCGGCGGATACACGCCATCAATACCGGAGGTCACCAACAAGTCACCATTTTGAATATCGGAACTAACCGGCATATAGCGCAGTGACAACTGACTGGTGTCGCCCGCGCCAAACACCACCGTACGCAAGCCGTTGCGCAACACTTGCACCGGTACGGCGTGATCTTTTTCAGTCACCAAAGTCACTTCGGATAACCACGGATACACGCGCGTTATCTGGCCGACAATTCCGCCGTCATCCATCACCACCTGACCGAGTTGCACGTTTGTCGTCGCGCCTTTGTTGACCATCAGCTTGCGCTGGAATACATCACGCTCGGCGTACACAATCTCGGCCAACTGCGCCTTGAATTCGACACGCTGTGGCAACTCCAACAGAGTGCGCAACTGCCGATTTTCCTGCTGCAAGGCATTCAGTTCAGCCAGACGAGCGCTGTCCTGATCGTGCTGTTGTAGCAAAGTGTGGTTATCTTCCACCAACCCGTGCTGCGTGCGAAAAAATGCACCCGCATCCGTCAGCAACTTGCCCGGTAATGTCGCCATATGCTGCACCGGAGAAAGTACCACGGACAAAGCCGCCCGACTTGATTCGAGATAGCGATAACGCGTATCGACGAACATCAGCAACAGGGAAAGTACGGAGAAAAACACCAGCCGCACCGCCGGGCTGGGGCCGCGATTGAAGAACTGGAAAGATTGCGTGTTATCCATCAATCGCGGTATGAGAAAGTGGCAGAATTATTCGATGGAAATTATTCGGTCGTGAAGATATTGGTGGACTTATCCATGCTTTCCAACGCACGTCCCGAGCCGCGCACCACGCAGGTCAGAGGATCATCCGCGATCAGCACGGGCAAGCCCGTTTCTTCCATCAGCAAACGATCAAGATCGCGCAACAAAGCGCCACCGCCAGTTAGCACCATGCCTTTGTTGGCGATGTCCGCGCCCAATTCTGGCGGAGTCTGCTCCAGTGCGGTTTTCACAGCACTGACGATACTATTCAACGGGTCGGTCAACGCTTCGAGAATTTCGTTGCTGGAAATGGTAAAGCTGCGCGGCACGCCTTCGGCCAGATTACGCCCCTTCACTTCCATCTCGCGAACCTCACTACCCGGAAAAGCCGAACCAATGGTTTTCTTAATTTCTTCCGCTGTGGTTTCGCCGATCAGCATGCCGTAGTTGCGACGGATGTAGTTGATGATGGCTTCGTCAAACTTGTCGCCACCGACACGTACCGAACCGGAGTACACCGCGCCACCCAGCGAGATCACACCAACCTCCGTCGTACCGCCGCCGATATCAACCACCATCGAACCTGTTGCCTCTTCCACCGGCAGACCAGCACCGATAGCAGCCGCCATTGGCTCTTCGATCAGCTCAACGCGGCGCGCGCCGGCCCCCACCGCCGACTCACGAATCGCGCGACGCTCCACTTGAGTAGAGCCGCACGGCACGCAAATCACGATACGCGGGCTAGGGCTGAAAATGCTGGCTTTGTAAACACGACGAATGAACTGCTTGAGCATCTGCTCGGTAACGGTGAAATCGGCAATCACACCGTCTTTCATTGGTCGAATCGCGGTAATGTTGCCCGGCGTACGACCCAGCATCTGCTTCGCAGCAAGACCGACTTGCTGAATAACCTTCTTGCCGTTGGGTCCGCCCTCTTGGCGAATCGCAACAACCGAGGGTTCATCCAGCACGATACCTTGTCCGCGCACCCAGATCAGGGTATTCGCGGTACCGAGGTCGATAGCGAGATCGTTAGAAAAATAGCCGTTAAAAAATCCAAACATGTCGTGTCCCGTAGTCAAAGAGGTGCGTCAATAAACCCTTCTATGATAACCTATCGGCCTTATTCTTATAAAGTTTTTACTATGTCTTTAAGTACTCAGGATGTCGAAAAAGTCGCTCGACTCGCCCGTCTAGCCATGACCGACTCGGAGATTGAAACCGCACGCGACCAACTCTCCGGTATTTTTGAACTCATCGCCGAAATGCAGGCCGTTGACACCAACGGTGTCGAGCCGATGTCGCACAGCCAAGACTTGGCGCAACGCCTACGCGCGGACATCGTCACTGAAAGCAATCAGCGCGAGGCATTTCAGGCTATCGCCCCGCAAACAGAAGCCGGTCTGTACCTTGTTCCGCAAGTCATCGAGTAAAGCACATGTTCAATAAATCACTACGCCAACTGGCCGCAGATTTGCGTGCCAAACAGATTTCCAGCGTCGAGTTGACACAGCTCTACCTTGACCGCATCGCTCAACACAATCCCGCACTCAACGCTTACGTCACGCTAGACAGCGACAAGAGCTTGGCACAAGCGCGCGCTGCCGATGCCCGGCTTGCCAAGGGCGATGCCACCGAACTGACCGGCATCCCCATCGCACAGAAAGATATTTTTTGTGCTCAAGGCTGGCTGACCACCTGCGGCTCAAAGATGCTGCACAACTTTATCTCACCCTACGACGCGCACGTCATCTCGCAATTCAACAGCGCGGGCGCGATCAATCTCGGCAAGACCAACATGGACGAATTCGCCATGGGCTCGTCGAATGAGACTTCGCATTACGGCTCGGTGAAAAACCCGTGGGACACCGCACGCGTGCCCGGCGGTTCATCCGGCGGCACAGCGGCAGCCGTAGCAGCTCGCTTGTGCGCAGCTGCAACAGGCACCGACACCGGCGGCTCTATCCGCCAACCTGCCGCGCTGTGCGGCATCTCCGGCTTGAAGCCGACCTATGGCGTGGTGTCGCGTTACGGCATGATCGCCTTCGCCTCCAGCCTCGACCAAGCAGGCCCGATGGGACGTAACGCGGAAGATCTGGCGCTGATGCTGAACACCATGGCTGGGTTCGACGAGCGCGATTCCACGTCCCTGCAACGCGACAAGGAAGACTACGCACGCGACCTAGATAAACCGCTGCACGGCCTGCGCATCGGCTTACCGAAAGAGTTCTTCGCCGCAGGCATGGGCAGCGACGTGGCCAAGGCGGTCGAAGCCGCCCTTGCCGAATACAAAAAGCTCGGTGCAACCGTGGTTGACATCAGCCTACCCAATTCGCGTTTATCCATCCCCGTTTATTACGTGCTGGCACCGGCAGAAGCCTCCAGCAATCTGTCACGTTTCGACGGTGTACGTTACGGCTACCGCGCCCCCGATTACAGCGACTTGAACGACATGTACGAAAAATCCCGTGCGCAAGGCTTTGGCAGCGAAGTGAAGCGCCGCATCATGATCGGTACCTATGTGCTGAGCCACGGCTACTACGACGCGTATTACCTGCAAGCGCAGAAGATCCGCCGCCTCATCGCCCAAGATTTCGTGGAAGCCTACAAACACTGCGACATCATCATGGGGCCGACCTCGCCATCCACCGCCTTCAAACTGGGTGAAAAAGGCGACGATCCCGTGCAGATGTATCTGTCCGACATCTATACCATCGCGGTGAACTTGGCGGGCTTGCCCGGCATGTCCATCCCCTGCGGTTTTGGTGACAACAACATGCCAGTCGGCTTGCAGATCATCGGCAACTATTTCGACGAAGCGCGCATGCTGAACGTGGCGCACCAATATCAACTGGCGACCGACTGGCACAGCCGCGCGCCACAGGGCATCCTATGACCTTGAGAATAGAAATCCAACAAGGTGATTGCCTTGATGTTCTCAAGAGCAAAGCTGCCAGCGATTCAATCGACTTGATTATCACCTCTCCGCCTTATGCTGACCGACGCATTCAAACTTATGGCGGCATAAAGCCAGAGCAATACGTTGAGTGGTTTTTACCTCGTTCAGCCGAATTCTTGCGTGTACTCAAACCTACTGGCTCCTTCGTACTGAACATTAAAGAAAAAGCTGAGGATGGTGAACGTCACACCTATGTACTGGAACTCATATTGGCCCTACGCAAACAGGGTTGGTATTGGACAGAGGAATACATCTGGCATAAGAAAAATAGCTACCCCGGAAAATGGCCTAACCGTTTTCGCGACTCATGGGAGCGTTGTTTACACTTCACAAAATCACGTAAATTCAAAATGAACCAAGAGTCTGTCATGGTTCCAATGGGTGATTGGGCTGATGCTCGACTTAAATCTCTCGGCAAAAACGACATCGTTCGCTATGACTCACAGGTAGGAAGTGGCTTTGGAAAGAATATCGCCAATTGGGCACAACGCACGATGGCCTATCCGACCAATGTTCTTCATATGGCCACAGAATGCGGCAATAAAAAACACAGTGCAGCGTTTCCCAAGGCTTTGCCCGAATGGTTTATCAAGCTATTTACCGATGAGGGAGATTTTGTACTTGATCCTTTCGCAGGCTCTGGCACCACTCTTGATGTCGCGAAGGAGTTACATCGCAATGCCATAGGCATTGAAATCCTTCCTGAGTACTGCGAATTAGCCCGAGAAAAGTTTGAAGAACGGCAAATGGTGCTGTTGCAAAAACGAGCTCAGTATAAGGTGACACCATGAAGGACAAGATTGCCGCATACATCGAACAAAAAATACCTGAATTCCACAAGCGCAGATTGGAAAGCCTGACAGGACTTGATCTTGATAAGGTGCTAATGCGCAAAAATCCATATTTATTCAAGGCGAAGAACATCAATTCAGCAGGTGGTTTAGTCAAAGCCATTCTCGATGCGCACCTCTCTTCGCAAGAAGAGACAATCTTCGGGGCGTTCCTTGAAAATGTGGCGATTTATGCGTGTTCAATCACACAAGGTGGAATTAAATCTGGGATTGAGGGAATTGATTTGGAATTCACACAGAACGAGGCGCGCTATATTGTTTCAATCAAATCCGGCCCTAATTGGGGAAACTCAAGCCAAATTAAAAAAATGCAGGATAACTTCAAAAAAGCGAAGATTGTCCTTCGTCAAAATGGAACGATCAAAAATGTTATTGCCGTGAATGGTTGTTGCTATGGTCGAGACAATTCACCAGACAAGGGCGATTACTTCAAATATTGTGGCGAAAATTTCTGGACACTTGTTAGTGGTGATTCGCATCTTTATCTTGATTTGATTGAGCCTCTCGGGCACAAAGCAAGACAGCGCAATGACGAATTTGATGTCGAATACGGAAAAGCAAACACGCGCTTCACAAAGTCTTTCATCGAAAAATATTGCGTAGATGATGGCAGCATTAATTGGGACAAGATAGTCAGACTCAATTCTGCCGCGAAGAAACTTGATAAGGAGAAAATACTATGAGCTGCATAATTCC
The DNA here is from genome assembly GCA_028687335.1 of Gallionella sp. Taxonomy (GTDB): domain Bacteria; phylum Pseudomonadota; class Gammaproteobacteria; order Burkholderiales; family Gallionellaceae; genus Gallionella. The sequence goes on along the minus strand of JAQUAI010000002.1, from coordinate 16,858 downwards.
TGGCTGCACCAATCTCGCCCCCAATAATTTTGGAGTTCGTTTAAGACGACCGGATACAACTGCGATTTGGGCACCAAACACAGAAGCTTACATATGTGACGCACATGCAAAACAAGGGTTGATTGTGACCGTCACTTTGGAGCCTACAAATACTGGGGAAATCGAAACTAACGTAATTGGGCAGGTACCGCCCGCCACAGCCAATCGGGTTACGCCAATTAAGTAAACTTGGACGATCATTCGTCCGCCTATATTGAGGCACAAATATGCAGTGGGAAATCGTCATCGGACTGGAAGTACACACCCAGCTCTCGACCAACACTAAAATCTTTTCGGGCGCATCGACTGCGTTCGGCGCAGAACCCAACACACAAGCGGATGCCGTGAGCTTGGCCTTGCCTGGCGTGTTGCCAGTGCTGAACAAAGGCGCGGTGGAACGCGCGATCAAGTTCGGCTTGGCGACGGGCGCGCACATCGCACCGCGCTCCGTCTTTGCTCGCAAGAACTACTTCTACCCCGACCTACCCAAGGGCTACCAGATCAGTCAGATGGACCTACCGGTAGTAGGACAAGGTGCGTTGACCATCCAAGTTGAACCTCTCTCGGGCAACGCAAAGCCTTACGAAAAGACTGTGCGCATCACGCGCGCCCACTTGGAAGAAGACGCAGGAAAATCGGTGCACGGCGAATCGCAAGGCGTCTCCGGCATCGACCTCAATCGCGCTGGCACACCGTTGCTGGAGATTGTTTCCGAGCCAGACATGAGCTCTGCTGCCGAAGCTGTGGCTTATGCAAAAGCGCTGCACACACTAGTGCGCTGGATCGGCATCTGCGACGGCAACATGCAGGAAGGCTCGTTCCGTTGCGATGTGAACGTGTCGGTGCGCCGCAAAGGCGAACCGCTGGGTACGCGCCGAGAGATCAAAAATCTGAACTCGTTCAAGTTCATGCAACAGGCCATCGACTACGAAGTGCAATGGCAGATCGACACCATCGAGAACGGCGGCAAGATTCAACAAGCCACCGTGCTATTCAACCCCGACACAGGTGAAACACGCATGATGCGCAGCAAGGAAGATGCGCACGATTACCGCTACTTCCCCGACCCAGATTTATTGCCGCTGGAAATCTCACCAGAATGGATAGATCAAGTGCGTGCCACATTGCCCGAGCTGCCATTGGCCAAACAAACCCGCTATACGGGTGAGCTAGGTCTATCGGCATACGATGCGTGCCTACTCACCGCTTCGCGTGAAATGGCGGACTTCTTCGAAGCCGCACTTGGAGATGCCAACACACAAGCAAAAATCTGCGCTAACTGGGTCATTGGCGAAGTGAGCGCACAATTGAATCGTGACGGCTTGGACATCGCGCAATCTCCGATCAGCGCACGTCAACTCAGTGGCATGCTGCAACGCATCGCCGACGGTACGATTTCCAATTCCGGCGCAAAAGAAGTATTCCGCACAATGTGGGCAGAAGGCGGCGAGGCGGATAGCATCATCGAAGTCAAAGGCCTCAAACAAGTCTCTGATGCGGGTGCGATTGAAAAACTGGTGGATGACATCATCGCAGCCAATTCCGACAAGGTCGCGGAATACCGCAGCGGCAAAGACAAACTGTTCGGCTTCTTTGTCGGGCTCGCTATGAAAGCGAGTAAAGGTCAGGCAAACCCAGCCCAGCTGAATGATGTGCTCAAGAAAAAACTGGCTGGCTAGTTTTTTCATTCCCCGAAGCGCTGTGTTTACGCACATCGTTTTGCTGGGACTGGCACTTTACTTATCTCTCGCCCCGACGGCACTGGCGGCCAGTGAACTGCCCGCACCGCCGCTGATGCTGGCGAACCTGTACCGCAAAGATATTCCACTCAATGCTTACTGGGTTAGCGAAAAATTCGACGGGATGCGTGGCTACTGGGATGGGCATCAATTACTGACACGCGGCGGCGAACTGATTCATGCGCCAGACTGGTTCACTGCTGGCTGGCCGAACACACCGCTGGATGGCGAACTTTGGATTGCGCGCGGGCAGTTTTCGCAAACCGTTTCCATTGTGCGCCAACGAACCCCTGATGATGCCGCTTGGCGCAAACTCCACTTCATGGTGTTTGATTTACCCGCCCATCGCGGCACCTTTGACGAACGCAATGCCGCATTGCAGCGCTTGGTCATGCATATCGCACAACCTTGGTTACAACACGTTACTCAAGTCAAATTAAACAACCATAGCGAACTTGAATCCATGCTGGATCGCGTCATCAAACAAGGCGGCGAGGGACTGATGCTGCATCTCGGCACATCTCACTATCGCGCCGCGCGTAGCGATGATTTACTCAAGCTAAAGCGTCATCAGGATGCCGAAGCCAGAGTAGTCGCGCATCAGATCGGCAAAGGGAAATATGCGGGGGAAGTTGGTGCGCTCATTGTTGAGACTGAGGCTGGCCTGCGTTTCAAACTCGGCTCCGGCTTGTCGGATGAGCAGCGCCGCAAGCCGCCCGCATTGGGTTGTTGGGTAAGCTACCGCTACAACGGACTCAATGAAAAAACCGGCCTTCCGCGCTTTGCACGTTTCATGCGAATACGCGCAGACCGCCCCTGCGCCGCGCCCTAAAACCGCCCCTTACTTCTTCAACAATCCGCGCGGCTTATGCGGCGCATTGGCGAACAAACGGTCATACAAAACATTGGGCAAGCGCTTCATCAACCACCCCACAATCCCCATCTGCCAAGGCACAACGCTGAACGAAGCACCGCGCTCAATGGCTCGCGCCATGCGTTTTGCTGCGTCATCCACCTCCAAAATAAAAGGCATGGAATAGGGATTAAGACTAGTCATTGGTGTCTTGATATAACCGGGGCAGATGGTCACCACACGCACACCGCTGCCGTACAACTCAACACGTAATGATTCGAGATAGGAAATCGCTGCGGCTTTAGATGCCGAATAGGCACCCGCACCCGGCAGCCCCCGAAAACCGGCGACACTGGCGATACCCACCAAAGTTCCGCTTGCGCGCCCGCCACCTTGAGTTGCATCAAGTCGCATTGCGGCAATAAAAGGCTGAAAGGTATGCACCATACCTAGCACATTGATATCCATCACTTGCTTAAATGCATCTATATCTTCGGCATACTCGGTCAGCGTCCCAACGCTCACCCCAGCATTGGCAATGACGATGTCAGGCACACCAACGCGCGCCATAAAGTCATGCGCAGCGGTTTGAACGGCTGCGGCATCACGCACGTCAAGCGCATAAGGGAAAACTTTTCCGGGAAATTCGAATGCCAGCGCATGCAGCAACTCGGCACGACGGGCAAATGCGGCGACAGTTGCGCCGCATTCAAGATAATGGCGCGCGAGGGCTAAACCAATGCCACTCGACGCGCCACTAATAACAACTAAGGGATAGTGCTCGACCGCAATCAATGCTCAACCAACGGCAACACAGTTTCGCGTTGAATCAACCATCGATTGTCCATCTTGACCCAATCCAAAGTCTTGGTCACTTCATCGTTGTAAACAGGAGAATGGTATTTCTGTTTGAAAGTAGTCGATGCGTGATTCGGATCGGTTGCACTAATCTTCACATCCATCAACTCCAGCGTTACCTCGCCTGGGCCTGCTTTGCCAATAATACGTTTGCGCTCTGCCGCCCATGCATCCCACGTAATACCGGTTTGCGGCACAAAATTTTGCGCATAGCTACTCAAATAAAGCGGCAAATCACGTGCGCGCCATGCTTTAGCCCATACTTGCAAGGCATCACTCACACCCTGCGGAATGGTATTCATAGCTTGCGCGGCAAGAACAGGGGCCTGCTCACGTACGATTTCATCCGCTTTCGCGTCCAGCGCGGTTTTGTCGGCGACATACAACTGCGGGCCTTCCGGTGGACACTGCGCTGCGGCTTCAGCCCCTGCATTCCAATCTTGAGCGGCAAGATCATTATCCAGCTTAGATACGCCCAGCGAAGACAGCAGCACGCCCGATCCTGCCAAGGTACGCACATTAGCCACCTTCAAATCAAACTCGGCATTGACGTAGGCACGCTTGGCTTGAAATAACTCGTTTTCCGTATCCAGCAAATCAAGCAGTGAACGCTGACCAATATCGAACTGTTTGCGATAAGCATCACGCGCCTTTTCGATAGACAAACGATGCTGCTCCAAATAACCAATTTGTTCACTTAGCTTGCGCGTATCGTTATAGGCAATCGTAGCCGTCTGGCGAACATCACGACAGGTTTTATCCCGAATATCGCGCGCCTCATTGAGTAGCTCATTGTATTGCTTCACACTGGCTTTATCGCTCAAGCCATTAAACAGATTCCAGTTCACCACCACTTCCGCCGCCCGTGTATTGGATGGGCCGCTGTAACCACTCAAATTGGTGCTGTGATCTTGGCGCAAACGCAAATCAACGCGCGGTTGAAATGTTGAGCGACGCACATCCACCGAAGCCTCGGCGGCACGAACGTTTTCAATTGCAGCTCGCAAGCTGGGGTTGTGCTCTTCTGTTTGACGCAATGCGGCAGTGACATCAGCAGGCATCGCTGTAGTTGCAAACTCTGCAACATCCATTTCCACGGCCGGCTGCTCACCGACAATACGCAAGAAGCGAGCGCTGACATCATGCAAGTTGGAAGTTTCGGTCAGCAGATTTGCCTCGGCTAATGCCAAACGACCGGAGGCCTGCTCCAAGTCCACGCGGCGACCAACGCCGGCCTTGACCTTTTCCTGCACCTGCACGAATACCGAGCGATGGCGAATATAATTATCTTCGGCAAAACCCACTAGCTTGCGGTAACGCAACACATCGTAATACGCCTGACCTGCGGCCAAAGCGATCGATTCGGAAACCTCGTGCAATTCGTGAATACGCACACGTTTGGCATAATCAAACTGGCGCACTTGGCTACGCGTACCAAAACCATCCCACAACATTTGGGTCAAGGTCAGCGTGGAGGTACGCTGCGAATAGCTCAAGTCCCGAATAAGCGTGTCATTGCGGTAATTTTTACCGCTCGACATGGACAAATCTACTTTAGGAAGATAATTGCCGAATGCCATCTCGCGCTCACTATCACTTGCTTGATAAGCATGCCAACGTTGCAACACTTCAGGGTTCTGCAATACCGCTTTTTGCGCAACCTCTTTTAGTGTTTGAACCTGAGCAACCGCCTCACCAACCGGCAAAGATAACAGCAGTACCAACAACGCACTTGTGCGCATGGCACCTCCTAATTTCATTACGCCCCTTGATTTCATAATGTCCTTTAATTTCGCCAATAACTTGATAAATAATTTGATTCAGCCCGCCTAGCCCATTTTTTCTGATAGATTCTTGAATAACTTTAGGATACTAGGGTCTAAGCAACGGGCGCGAATGTAACACACAGCAAACACTTACCCCTTCAATAGACTACACTATTTTACAATTCTAACGTGCCAAGCCCAATTTATTCAAGCAGTTACTTAAAGCGCGTGACATTTTGGCTCGCGGCACTGCTATTTTTGCACTGGTCAATTGTTTCTGCGCTAGATTTCAACCAACTATTAACCGCGCTCAAACGCTATGGCGGACAGCCTTATATCTTCGAAAACTGGCAATCCACACTGAATAAATCCCGCTCTTTGCCGGAACCGGAAAAGCTCATTCGCCTCAACGAATTTTTCAATCGCAACATCCAATCCAACGACGATCAGGTGATCTGGGGGCAAAGCGACTACTGGGCAACGCCAATGGAAACACTGGCCAAAGGTAGCGGCGATTGCGAAGATTTTTCCATCGCCAAATACTTTTCCCTAGTACACGCGGGCATCCCTGTAGAAAAGTTACGCTTGGTTTATGTCAAGGCGCGTATCGGCGGCCCCCGCAGCGACATCACTCAGGCGCACATGGTTCTGGCCTATTACGCCACCCCCGATGCTGAACCGCTCGTACTCGACAGCCTCATCACCGACATCCGCCCGGCATCACGCCGCATCGACTTATTACCGATTTTCAGCTTTAACAGCCAAGGCATCTGGGGCACCGCAACCAGCAACAACGCACCCGCCAGCACCAGCAAACTATCACGCTGGCAAACATTACTGTCCCGCGCCAAAGCCGAGGGTTTCGAATAAACTAGTTATCAGGGAGACATCATTCATGTCCATGTACCGTCAAATTTGGCTTGCCGTCATCATCAGTACCTTGCTCGCATTAGCGGGGAGTTTACTTGCGTCTTCGCTTTCTGCGCGCAATTACCTATCCGAACAACTCGCACTCAAAAATAGCGACAACGCCCTGGCATTGGCTTTATCGCTTAGCCAACGCAATCCTGATGCGGTCGAAATCGAACTTACCGTATCAGCATTATTCGATAGCGGACACTACGAACTCATCCGCGTATCCGATCCGTTCGGAGAGGTCATCGCCGAGCGCACCGCCGCTCCGAATGAAAGCGACGTTCCGGCGTGGTTCTCACGCCTGCTTCCCATTAACTCGGTGCCGGGACACGCACAAATCTCCGGTGGATGGAAACAACTCGGCACCGTCACGCTAGTCAGCCACAGCCGCTTTGCCTACCGCGCGCTATGGAAAAGTTTTTGGGAACTGGCCTTTGCGCTATTGTCGGCTGGGCTCGTCAGCGGCTATCTCGGCACACTGATACTGCGTCGCTTGCGCACACCGTTAGATGCCGTCATCAATCAGGCGGAAGCCATCACTCAACGCCGTTTCGTCACCATTGATCTACCGCGCGTACCGGAGCTGCGCCAACTCGCTATCGCGATGAATGCCACCGTCACCCGCCTCAAGAGCATGTTCGACGAAGAAGCCGCGCGGCTAGAGACCATCCGCCAGGAAGCAAACTGCGATCCGCTCACCGGCCTCTACAACCGCAGCTTTTTCCTTGCCCGCCTGCAAGCCGCACTGAGCGACGAAAACCAAAACGGGGGCTCGTTGCTGTTCATGCGTGTTGCCGACCTCGCCACCATTAACAATCAGGTGGGACGTGCGGGAACTGACGAGTTATTACGGCGCATCGGCAAAACCTTGTCCCAAAGCATTGCCGATAGCGACATCAGCAATGCCGTGGCCGCCCGTATGAACGGAGCCGACTTTGCCCTGCTGCTGCCAGCCGATGTCAATATCACGGAATTCGCCAGCAGCTTGCTGCACGCACTGGCGCGCGATGCCGAACCTTATGTAGGTGACGCACCCATTGCCTCTATCGGCATGGGCACGTTCCCGCTCGGGATGGATAGCACTACCGTACTTTCACAAGTCGATGCGGCACTGGCTGATGCCGAAGCCACAGAAGACAACAGCGCCTGCCAAACTTCGTTTGAAAACCACGACAACTTGCCGCACTCCGCTGGCGAATGGGCGCAGTTACTCAAACAGGCTATTGATAGCAATTGGCTGAAGCTGGTCTCCTTCCCAGTAAGCAATAGCAGCGGCAACACCATTCATCTAGAGTGCCCGTTACGCATCAAACTTTACGAGCAGGGCGAGTGGTTACCGGCGGGACAGTTTTTACCCATCGCCAAACGGCTGAACTTGACGAGCGATCTCGACCTCAGCGCAATCCAGCTAGGCTTACTTAAGTTAGCGGCCGATCCGCACCTGCCGGGCGTTGCCGTCAATCTGTCGGCCAGCTCGCTCGAAAACAAACAATTCCGCGAAAGCCTGCAAAAGTTGCTACGCGAATACAACAATGAGCTGCCTCGACTGTGGCTGGAAATTGCCGAGTCGGGCGCGTTCAAACACTACGACGCATTCCGCAACTTCTGCCTCGAAGTTAAAACACTGCATTGCCGCATCGGCCTAGAGCATTTCGGACGGCAATTCAGCCAAATCGGATTACTGCATGATCTAGGGCTGGACTACCTAAAAATTGATGCCAGCTTTGTGCGCGGCCTCGAAGACAACCCCGGCAATCAGTCTTTCCTGCGCGGCGTATGTTCCATTGCACACGGCATCGGCTTACAAGTTTTTGCCGAAGGCGTAGCAAACCAACCCGAACTCAACGCCCTCTACACACTCGGCTTCGACGGCGCAACCGGCCCCGCAATCAGATAAACCATGAGCACATTACCCACACTCCGCCAACTCAACGCCACGCACGATCAAGAACAAGATCGCATCCTGCTGCGACTCAACACCACCGACGGCTCCGAAGTCCGCTTCTGGATCACGCGCCGTTTCATGCTGCTGTTGCGCCAAACGTTCGGCACCATAGCCGACCGTTTTGCCGCCACCCATACTGGTGCCACTGTTCCGGCTGCAACGCTCAGCGCATACAGCGAGTACTCACGCGAGCAAACCGTGAAAAACAGCGACTTCCAAACCGAATACCAACCCGGCGAATTATTCCCACTAGGTGAAATTCCTATCCTACTCACGCGCATTTCAGTCCGCGTCGCCGCCACCGGAACCAATCAAATACTTTCGCTACACCCCACGCAAGGCCAAGGCATTGATTTGAATCTGGATGAAAACCTGACGCACGCACTCAGCCAAGTCATCGAATCCGCAGCAATCAAAGCCGAATGGATCACCCCGACCACTCAAACCGCGCTTCCGGTTTTGGCTGAAACAGGTACGCATCTCCTGCATTAGCAATTCACCTGATTAGTCAGGTACGCACCGCGCACTGCCCAAAACCACGCTTACAAATGCAAAACCCACGGAGAGCATCCGTGGGTTTTGCGGGTGAAGAACAGCTTACTTAGTCAGTAATCAGCTTGTTCGCGTTCAGCAAGTTCTGAATGATTTGCTGATCGTTACTGTTACCGCTAACCAAATCCACTCCTTGCAATATGATGGTCTGATCTTCCTTCGATGTCACATAACCACCGGAGAAACCACCCGTACTGCTGACGTGCACTTTGGTATCAGCACCAACCAGCTCGAAGTGTAGATATCCAGCCAACGAGCCCGCACCAGATGCCTGATGTTCGCCCAGCAACAGGTCGCGCAGATCAAGCACATCGCCACCGGCCACTGCGGCAGCCGGATCAAAGTCAGTGACCGTATCCACTGCAGGCGCGCCAAACGCGCCTCGATCCGACAACTGCCAAGCGAACACATCGGAGTCTGCACCGCCAGTCAACAAGTCATTGCCCAAGCCACCCAGCAAGGTGTCTGTGCCAATGCCGCCGAGTAAGGTGTCGTTGCCTGCTCCACCCTCCAGACGATCAATACCGTCGCCGCCATCTAATGTGTCATCACCTTCATTGCCACGCAATCTGTCGTCGCCCAGACCACCGATGAGACTGTCGTTGCCCAAGCCGCCCGCCAGCACGTCATTACCTGCACCACCGTCGAGCGTATCAATGCCAGCCCCGCCATCCATCAAGTCGTTGCCCAAGCCGCCCGCCAGCGTATCGTTACCCGCTAAACCATACATGCCGTCGTTCGCACTCGACCCGACCAATGTATCAACCAGCGCGGAGCCGAAGTACTCGTTGGTGATTGAGTTCAACGTCAACGTGGCCGACGAAGTATCGCCATTGCTGTCTGTCAGCGTGTAACTCACCACCTCGGATGGAATTGCTGTCGTGGTTGGATTTACGCCAATCGTGTTGAACGACATGCTGGTCAACGCCAATGGTGCTTGCGCAATGGTTCCGCTCGGTGCCAATACTTCCACGCGACCAATATAGCCCCACTCGCTCGGCAGTGTCACGATCTGCAACATACTGCTGACACGTCCAAGCAAGGTACCGTCCATCGCATAAGCACTGTAGGTGTAAGCCCAGTTTAATGTTGCCGTACCAATCGGTGCCGCGCTCATATTGAGTGTTATGTTTTGCACGCCCTGCGGATGCACCAGCGGGTCAAAGTTAATTGCCAGCGTTTCCAGCATATTGATGGCCGCATCAACCACGCCCACCCCGGTTGCGCCATACAGCGGAGCCACGACTGCATTGGTCGCACTCAGTGCGGTAACCGTCACACCCGTTGCTGGTAACGGAGCCGCCGTGAACAGCACTGTTGTTAAGCTATCGTTATTCGACAACGTATCGGTAATGGTCACGATCCCTTGTGTATCACCCAAGATCAGCGAACCGGCAGACTGCGCGTTAGCCGTCAGATTGACGAAGAAGGCTTGATTCACCTCTTTGACCGCATCGGTACTCAAATCAATGGTTACGGTCTTGCTGGTTTCGCCTGGGGCAAACGTAATAGTGCCGCCGGTTGAGGTGTAGTCAGAATTCACTCCTGTCACCACTGCACTCACGGCAGTGCTATCTGCGGTGGCCCAGTCCACATACAAATTACCGCTACCTGCTTGCGATAAAGTGACCGTTACGACTGCGATACCTGCGGCCTCATCCACGCGTACATCACCGATGCTAACCACTGGAGTCACATCACCAACGATGGTTGCAATACCGGTGGCAGCTGTGTTGGATGTCAAACCTGTCGTCGCCACATTGGCAGACAGCGTAAAGCTTTCCGTTGATTCAGGTAGCCCGTCCGCAATCGTGGCAGTCCGTACCAGCACACTGGTAGCGGGGCTAGTGATTGTCACAGCATTACCCACTACAGCTGTCCAAGTCACTCCGGCATCAGCGGACACTTCCATAGCTGGGGTGTAATCCGCCGTTGTCGCCGTTCCCGCATTGAGGGTCAGATCAATCGTCACCGGAGTCACACTGGCGCGGCTCAATGCCACAGTGAATTGAGCAAAGCCGCCCTCTAGTGCCACAACTGGGCTGGACACCATCAAGTTTGGCAATGGCAAATCATCGTTGAGAATTGTGGCATCGCCTATGGCGCTAGTATTTCCTGCCGTACCCGCCACAGCGGTAGCTGTCAGGGTCAACACTTCATTCGCTTCCAGCGTAGCATCGTTCACCACCGGTACGCGCACTTGAGCTGTCAACACGCCCACTGGGATCGTGACCGCTGCGCCAGGTGCCCAAGTTACGCCACCATCCGTGCTGACCTCCATTGCCGTGTTGTAATCCAAACCAACCGTAGCCGGATTAAGCAAGCCCGGCGTAACAGCAAGGTTCAGGGTGAGCGGTACTGTCGGTGCTTGTGACAAATTAACCGTGAAGTTAGCAAAACCGACACTTTCCAGCACGGAAGACCCTGTCACCACAAACGAGGGGACAAGTGGAACAACTGAGGCATTGGCAATGTAGCCCACGGCCTGCGTCGTAGCCAATGTCACCAAGGTCGGGGTGGCTGTCGTCATGTTCACATAGAATTGTTCAAGTGCCGTATCCACATCTGTTGCATTGTTGATCGTAGCCACGGTAAATGTACCCGTTAACGGGCTCGCCGCAGTGAACGCAACGGGTAGCGTGGTAGCCGTAAAGTCTCTCGTCCCGCCGCTGCGAGCACGCCCGATACCAGCTCCCTCCGCATTAGCAACTCCGTTAGCTGCCGTAAAGGTAACAGTAAACGGCGTAACGACTGGCGCAGATAGCGTATAGGTAAAGGTCGCAAGGCCGCCCTCAATCGTGATCGGGCTGTCGGACACCGTCAGCACCGGAACATTGGCTGCGACATCGTTATCAGCAATAGTCGCCATGCCAGTCACCACGCCATTGGCAGTTGATCCCACCACTGCGGGGGTAGCCGTCAACAGTATCGTCTCATCACCTTCCAGAATCGTGTCATCCACCAATGCCACACGAGCCATCGCGGTGCTTGCGCCGATAGGAATTGTTACCGCCGTTGCATTTGCCCAAGTAACGCCGCCATTGGTCGAAACTTGAATCGTGGCGGTGTAATCGGCAGCAGCTGTCGCCGTACCACCCAATCCAATGGCCAGATTCAGCGCCAGTGCAGCCGTTGCAGGCTGGCTGAGATTGATAGTGTAAGTAGCAAAGGCGCCTGCTGCCTCAGTAACCACGGTGGTATCGGTGATGGAAACAAACGGACGAGCCGCATCGTTATCTACAATCAAACCGGTACCCACCACAGCCGTGGCCACGTTGAGCCAAGAGCCGACGGCGGGAGTCGCTGTCAGTGTGAATGTTTCGTTCACTTCCGCCACCAGATTATCCACGATAGCCGTGCGCACCAAGACGCTCGTCTGACCAGCTGGCATCGTCACACCTGCCGCATACGGCAGCCAAGTCAGGCCGCCATCGGTAGAGACTTCCATCGCAGCAGCAAAGTCAGTTGCAACCGTTGCTTGTCCTGCTGCCGCACCTCCCGTTAAGGCCAAGGTAAAGGTCGTCCCAACCGGGCTAGGTTGCGTCAAGGCCACATTGAATACCGCAAAGCCATCCACGCCCTCTACCGCAGCAGCATTGGATACCAATAAATCAGGTTTGGCCGTTGCCACGTTGGCAGCGTTGTCGCGGATAGTCACCACGGCTTGCGCATCAGCGATGGTTGCATTGACCGACGGGGCTGTCAGATTAATAAAGAAGCTGTGATCACCTTGCGCCACCAAATCGTTCACGATGGGAACGGTAAAGCTGGCAAACTTTGCTCCGGCAGCAATCGTCAACACAGTCGGCGCAACAGCGGTGTAATCCGTCACGGCAAGTGCTGTGTTATTCGCCGTGGCATACGTCACCGTCACTGCTGCTGCCGCAGGTTGAGACAAACTGACAATCACAGTTGCCGTCAATCCGGCTTCATCGACCACTACATCCGAAACGCTGATCGTTGGCAACGCGGCGAGCGAATCGGACACTGTCGCTGTGCCAACTGCGCTGGCGTTGGCTGTTTGACCGGATGTCCGCGTCGCAGTCATCGTAAAGTTTTCCACTGCTTCGGCGATCAAGTCACTGGTCAGCAAGGTGCGCGCCAAGATCGCTGTTGCACCCGCTGGAATCGTGGCATTTGTGGAGGCAGTCCAAGTCTTCCCGCCATCGGTGGAAACTTCTATAGTCGTTGCAAAATCGCCAGCAAAGGAAGTTGCCGTACCATCAGTCAACATCAATGTGACTCCGACTGGGCCGGAAGAAACTTTGCTCAAGCCCACACTGAATACTGCGTACGGGCTAACACCCTCGGTCACGCTGATATTGGACACGCTCAGCACAGGCAATGCATCCAATTGTGCAATTGAATCGGCAGGTGGGGTGTATTTGTAATAACCATTGCTGCCAAATACCAACTGTTGCCCACCTGTAGCCGCTGTCCAAGTCAGCTGTCCGTTGCTGATAGTGTAGTTGTAAGTCGTTCCCTGATTGTCAACGCCAACACCGGAAGCTGCCGCAGGGGTAAACACGCCCGCGCTCCAAGTGCCTAATGTAAATGTCACGCCATGGAAGTTGATGGAACTAACTTGGGCATTGTCCACAATGCGATCCACGCCGCCACCCTCAACGCTAAACGCGGTGACTTGCCCGCCCAGAGAAACGCCGCCATCTGTGCCAGTGCCAGTCATCACATTACCTTCCAAGAAGGTTGTTTTTGCGATTAGCGTATCAACATCGTCGTGAGCAACGGGTGTGCCGTTAACCACCTTAACAGTCTGTTGCGAAACCGCGATGTCACCTTCACTGTCGGTAATGGTTGACTCCAGCACAAAGGTGTCGCCTTGCTGTGCAATGCCACCGGTGTAGTAGGTGTAGTCGCCTGTGGTGAAGTCAAAAATCAACTTGCCGTAAGCAAAGCCCTTGAGATTATCCAGCGTGATCGAGCTACCTACATAGACCGTTCCGTTCAGATATCCCGCGCTAGTCGCTGTAATACTACTAATGCCGTTGTAGGCAAATGTGACGGTTGTATCGGGAACATTATCGCCATTGGAGTCCAGCATGAGCGAGAAGCTCTTAACATAACCGCCGTCAGCGCCGAATACCGCGCCCGCGCCCGCATCGCCAATCACCACATTGCCACCATAACCTTGGGGCACCGTAGACAACAACTGTTGACCCAAATCGTTCAAATCAGGCACCAAAATCGCTGGGTCTTTTGAGCCATCGCCCACCGCATCAACGTTGTGAATTAAGTTGAGGTAAGTGGTATCACTAACACCTGTACCAATACCCACACCATAAGATTTAATGTTGTTGGTGCTTGCCCATGATGCATAAGCCAATTCTGGCGCAGAAGTCATAATCCCCGCAGTAGGATCACCATCGGAGATGAAATACACCACATTTTCCTTGCCTACCACCCCTGTTCCCATCACTGTCTGGGTGAGCGTCAGCGCATTCGAGTAGTTTGTCGTTTGTATCCCGCCTCCCAACACGGCGGTGGCCGTGGCACTCAACACGCTACTAACAACTGCTGCGCCTGTATTCACCGGAGTCGTCAATCCATTAATTGCCGCTGCCGCACTGAAGGCATCGGTATAGGCTAGGCCGCCATTGAGCAAGCCCCCTGTCGTACCCAGTAGCACGATACTCACCGTCACGTTCGGCGACTGATTGAAATATTCGTTCACCAGCGCGACCGTTGCATCCTGCATCATTTGCATACGAGTTGTGTGGATAGCGGTGCCGTCTGCATTAACCCGTTTCACACCGCCCGTATACGCATCGGCAGTCATACTGCCGGACAAATCGAGTGTCAGAACGATGTTAAATGCCGGAATCGGATTTTCTGCCACCTCTACTACCATGCCGGTAGCTCTCGGCGCATCATCAGTTACCGTGACGTGCAGCGCACCGGATGTGGAACTCCCGACGTAAGCAAAAGTTTGCGCCGCAGACAGATCGGTCGCAGAACCCGGCAAGCCATTCAACGCTGGCGCTGTTAGCGTATAGGTGTAATCACCCAATGCTGTACCGCCAACCGCTGTTGTACTTGATTGCACCAGCAAATTACCGGTTCCGGTATTGATTTGGATGTAGCCTGCACGTGCATCCAAGTCGCCTACGCCACCATCTGTTACGCCGCCTATGCTGGTCAAAGCCGTATTGCCCGGCCCATCATTAGCAAACAAATTGCCACTAACTACCGCACTTCCTCCACCAGTACCATTCCACAAAGCAGATTCATCTACCGTAATGTAGTCATCTTGAGCATTTTGAACATTCAGCGTGACTGTCACAGTGCTCGATTGGTTTGTATCGTCAGTGATGGTGTAGCTAAAGGTCTGCGCACCGACAACAGCACCTGCGGTAAAGGTGAACGTGCCATCTGGGTTTTGCGTCAACCCAGCCAGCGGCGTAAAGGATGTGATTGCTGCCCGATCAAACAACGTGTCGTTCAGCAAGGTATTAAAGCTAATGCTTGTTCCTGCCGCCAAGTTGTAGGTATCAGCCACCGCAACTGGAGTGCCATCATCAACCGAGGTGATCGCAATGTTGGCCGTCGCCGTTGTGCTGTTAGTGCCCAAGTTATCGGTTGCCACGTAATCAAACGAGGTTGTGCCATTCCAATCCGTCGGTGGTTTGTAGTACAGCGCCAGCGCATTGCCTGTTGCCGTCAAAGCCATACCTGTTGGCACCAACTGCGTCATAGCCGCATCAAGGTAGAGACGTCCCGTCAATGGCAAGCTAGATAAAGTAAAGCTAGCAATGGAGCCATCGTCTGTCGCTGACAATGTGATCAGAAGCGGAGCGACCGGATCTTCAGGACTAGTAACAGAAACGGCTGTGCACACAGGCGGCGTATTGTCGGTCGCACCGTTGATCGTGATATCGATGGTGCTTGTCGTGCCATCGGCCGCCGTCACTGTAAATTGCTCAGTCAATACATCACCGGTATTCAGTGCCTGAATCGCCGCATTCGCGTTATCGGCCGCATAGTTCCAGTTGCCCGCCGCATCAATCGTCAAACTGCTGCCATAAGCACCAGCCAAAATTGCTGGGGTAAACAACGCAGGACTATCAATATCCGTGATTGTCAGCGTGCCAGATGTACTGATGTTGCCACCAGACACGGCGACATCTTCGGTCACAGAACCTGTGCTTGTGCCACTGATCACGGCGGCGTCGTTGGTGCCCAGGATGTTCACGGTGATGCTGCTGGTGGTGCCGTCAGCGCTGGTCACGGTGAAGGTGTCGCTGTAGGTGGTGCCAGCGGCAAACTCGTCGTGGGCGCTGCTTGCGGTGTACACCCAGTTGCCTGCTGCATCAATTGCGACTGAGCCGTACGTTCCTGCAATGGTGCCCGCTACGAAGGTGGCTGGGCTGTCCGCGTCGCTGATCGTCAGTGTGCCGCTCGTTGTGAGGACGGCATCGGTCTCGGTCAGGTTCGATGTCGCGGTGCTGATCACGGCGGCGTCGTTGGTGCCGTTGACTGTGATTTTGACAGTGCTGGCGGTGCCATCTATTGAGGTGATGGTGTAGGTCTCGCTCAAGGTCTGACCTACGCCCAATGCTTGTACCGCTGGCAAAGTGTTGTTCAACGCAAATGTCCATGCTCCTGCTGCGTTCAGGGTGAAGGTGCCATAGGCACCCACTGTGCCTGTTTGCGGTTGGAATGCAGCTTGTCCTGCGTCAACATCGCTTATCGTGAGCGTGCCCGATGTGTTCAATGCGGTATCTTCGGTCACGCTACCTACGTCGGCGTTGATACCGTTGGCGTTGGCGCTGCTAATAACGGCTCCGTCGTTAGTGCCGTTGACGGTGATCTTGACTGTAGATTGCGTGCCGTCTAGTGAGGTAACGGTGTACGTTTCGCTCAGGGTTTGTCCTACTGCTAGGGCTTGTACCACTGGCAAGCCGTTGTTCAGCGCGTATGACCACGCGCCGTTCGCTGCCAAGGTGAAGCTGCCATAAGCACCCACTGTGGCCGTTTGTGGTTGGAACGCAGCTTGACCCGCATCGACATCTGCCACGTTGAGGGTGCCAATGGCACTGAGGGTAATGTCTTCCGTTACAACCCCCACATCGGCGTTGATGCCGTTGTCATTGGCGCTTGAGATGACGGCTGCGTCATTGGTGCCGTTGACGGTGATCTTGACGGTCGATTGGGTACCATCAAGCGCAGTCAC
>JAQUAI010000028.1 GCA_028687335.1 Gallionella sp. | reverse complement strand
TATAGCCAGACAGCAGGCTGTCGATTAAATCTGCGGGTAGTGCTTTTGCTGCGGTCATTGCGACTCCTTTCAAAGTGGCGGCAGTTTCCTGCCAAATGACCGTTTACACAAAAATTCTTACACCCTCTTTTTATGCGCGGGGCTTGTTATACGCCAACCTCGATTTAGTCATGAGGAGGCACACCTCATTTCAGCAAAAGCCGAAAACCTGTCTTCTCTCGTTTAATAAGAGCTATTGTTGGATCGTTTGAGCTTTAACTGCGATCCATTTCCCATCTCGTAATTCCAAAGTGTATTTTTCCTTAGACTCTAAACGGTATGGCTTACCTGATTGTTGACCCTGTTCAATCACGACGGAGCTGACGCTGACTTTTTTGCAGGCATTACTGAGCTCAGGCTCAATATTTTCTGCCTCAATCGTTAATCTTCTTTGTGAGTAATTTTTCAGCCCTTTTGTTGCAGCCACTGTGCTTTCTGCAAACCCCTGACGATCAAATTCGATTGTTGTTGCTTTGCCGTGATTGTTCAAAACTGTTGCTTGGAGTGTAACGTCAGTTGAGAAAAGGTCTAAAACAGCGCGCGCATCTTGATGCTTTACGTGATTATCAAACTGAGTCAACCAATCTTTAGCTATGTCTGCCGGTATGCAAGATGCATTATTCTCGCCGTGGATTCGTTGTTCGAGTTTTTGAGAAAGATACGCGTCTGATGTTTTTGAAAATTGATCTAATTCAGCATCAAATTGCCCTGGCACGTAAAACTCTGGGACCTTATCAAGCAAAACCGGCATCAAAAGCGTCATCAGCCCTCTAGTATTTTTCTTGGGCAATACCTTCCTCATAAAGCCCACCTGCCCCGCCTCAATCTCTAGGAGGTGACCAGCTTCTCCTAAAGTCGTAGCGCCGCGATTTACTTTGTCATACGTTCCTTCCGCATATTGCGGCGCGTTTGCCAACGCTTCTGGCAGGACATAGGGTTCATGGTCTGTGCCTCGTATGCCGATCCAGCTAAATGGCGTTGAAATACGATGCTCAGAACGATTCAACTTACCAATCCATCCTGTGATTACTCGGAGCGAACCTGTCACTAGATTGATAGTTAGGTTGTCAGATTGCTTTCCTTCCGCAGCGAACTTGATAGCCACAAATTCAGCACCCGGACGCACGGCAATGGCACCCCCATCCTCGGTTTCAATGACGGCTTCAGCTAGTGAGGTAGCTCGAATGCGTTCGCCGACAAAAACGGGGCTTCCTACATACAAATTACGAACACTTGATTTGGATAACTCACTTGCAATCACATCGCCCTGAATTTTCGTGACAACCCCAAAACGCTGATCTTGAGCCTCTCTGGCCTTGTGTTCGCTGGCCAAAGCCTGTTGGCCTGATACTAAAAAAACGATCACTAGGAAGAGCCGTTGAAAAAAAGGCCGTTTGAAATGAAAACAAGATTTCAGTTGTGGAGTATTCATTGAAATACTTTAATGGCCTGAATGGGTTGAGGAATATTCTGCCATATATTGGCTTTCCTAATTGGTTTTGTGTAAATTGAGTGCTCCCAAATAATCTCGCTGACTTTTGGCGACCCAAGGAGTCAGCGTGATGAGCCTAAAACAATTCCCTCTGCAATCTCTTCGTTCATTCCTGTTTCATTCTCTCGTTGCTTTATTTGCATATCAGCTAAGCATTCATTCAGCCACGGCGTTGGAGAGTGATGCTCCGTCTTCAGCCGTAACTCCATTACAAAAACTGCATGCGGAATTTGATTCGCTGGTAAACAAGAGCCAGCCCTTTGTAGATTTGAATGAACTTCATAATCCACAAAAAAATGATTGGGTGGGTTTATATAAAGTATGTTCTAAATTGTTTGAAGTCAGAGATTATTCGCGGATATTTAGTTGCGTTAATACAGCAGAAAAATGGAAGGCGAAGGTGGGTGATGAACCATCCTTGGTGGGCGGACTTATTTTTAAAAATAATTTGCCTTCACATGAGGGCTTCCCAACATTAGCTGGGTTAATGCTTATTGAGGCAAGGGCGTATTTAGAATCAGGCAACTATTCACAAGCAATTAAATTGGGCAAACGATCACTTGCTGAAGACGCTCGTTTTATTTCTGCCCACAGCTTGGTTGTTGAAAATGAGCTCAGATTTGGGGGTGGTTTCAAGGAAGTAGGCATATATAACCATAAGGTTACTCTTGCTGAAACCAATTCATTGCTGGCGGCTGCACTTTTTACAGCGGGGGATAGAGCAGAAAGTGAGCAATATCAAAAAGCAGCTGAAGCATTGATTCAAGATTTATCTAGTTTTTCTGATAAAAAAATCAATGCACAGCGGCTTGCATTAAAAGTCCAGATGTACCTAGCAACAGAACGATTTGACGATGCAGTGAAACTCATTGAGAGTGATTCATATGACCGTGAGAATCTGGCTGTTGCGAGTGCAGGTATATTCTCTGCTGTATTGGGTGTTTTAGGAGGGGACCCATTCAAACTGTTCGATGTATTTAATGCGGCGGTGACATTGACCTCCGATGCCCACACTCTCCCCACCAAATTCCAGATGGCGCACATCCGCTTCAAAGCAAAGCGCACCGACGAAGCTAAAAAGCAACTCGACGAACTACTCGCCGCCCCCTTAATCAAAACCTTCGGCGGCATCTACTGGGCGGCTCTCTATGATCGCGGACAGATTGCCGAAGGCGAAGGAAAACTCGACGATGCCGTGCGCTACTACACCAGCGCCATCGACGAGATCGAACTGCAACGCTCCACCATCAATAGCGAAGGTGCGCGTATTGGTTTCTTTGGCGACAAACAAGCCGTCTATCAATCACTGGTACGTCTACTGATCCAAGCCGACAAAGCCGAAGAAGCCTTCCTCATCACTGAACGCTCTAAAGCCCGAGCACTGGTCGACATGTTCGCCAACAAACAAGACTTCCGTGTTGCCCCCGCCGATAGTGACAAGATTAGGCTGGCGCTTGCCCAGCAACAAAGCGCCGACAGCCTATCCATCTTCAAAGGCGACCTACCCACGGCAACGCGCAGCCTGCCCAAGACTGGCGAGCCCGCTACCACCGAATCAGCCAAAGCCGATGCAAGTGCTGCCGCAGACCATATCCGCAACCTCAAGCACGAGTCGGCGCAGAGCATAGCAGCCCTCCCGCCCGAGCTCGCCTCACTGGTATCCGTCACCCCCATCAAAACTTCAGAGATACTGCAAAATCTACCTAACGACGAAACCATCGTCAGCTACTACTACGACAAGAACAACCTCTACGCCTTTCTGGTAGACCGCAAAAACATAAAGTCCATCAAGCTGCAACGAGACGGACTGGAAATCGAGATCGAAGCCTTCCGTCAAGCCTTACAAGCCACAGACGCAAACTACAACGACAAAGCGCAAGCACTACATACCCGCCTCATCGCCCCCCTTGCTGCCGAAGTCAAAACCGCCAAGCTGATCATCGCCCCGCATGGCGCGCTGCACTACCTGCCATTCGCCGCACTATTCGATGGCAAAAGCTACCTGATCGACCGTTACCAACTCACCTTCCTGCCTAGTGCCTCCACCATCAAATTCATCGGCAAGTCACACACCGAAGATAAAGTCGGCAACATTCTAGTGCTGGGCAATCCGAATCTGGGCGACTCAAGATACAACCTTGCCTATGCCGAACAGGAAGCCAAATCCATCGGGGCAATCTTCCCCAAATCATTAGTCTTGCTCGGTAACAAAGCCAGCAAGCAGAATTTGAATGAACACGGCGCTGGTTTCAAATACCTGCACTTTGCCATGCACGGCAAATTCAATTCGGACAACCCGCTTGGCTCGGCACTGATGCTGGCTACCAACTCAGTCGATAACGAAAAAGACCAATTGACCGTCAGCGAACTCTATTCGATGAAACTCGATGCGGATATGGTGACCTTGAGCGCTTGCGAAACTGGCTTGGGAAAAGTCTCCAACGGTGATGACGTGGTGGGATTGGTACGCGGCTTTCTGTATGCCGGCGCAAACCATGTGATCTCAACCTTATGGGAGATTGACGACCAGGCCACCGAGACGCTGATGGTGAACTTCTACCGAGATGTTAAGGCCGGGAAATCCAAGGCCGGATCATTGCGTAATGCCCAAATTGCTTTGCGCAATAAATACCCCAATCCCCGCTACTGGGCAGCGTTTCAGATGACTGGCGGAGGAGGGGCAACAGGGGCGTTGCGAGTGGCAGTCAATGATGCGGGGCATTGAATTCCTGTTTTTTTAGTTGCTCACTTCGCTTGGGAACGATGGGCATCAGTCTAGATTGGTGCTGGATGTGGTTCAATTTTAACGAGCCGCATCCATTTCTTGTTTTGTCCAACACTATGAGCATTATGTGCGAGCCCTTATAAGAGCAAACCTGTAATTTCCTGCGGCATACCGTTGCTGGTTTGGTAATATCTCGCCCCGCTCCTTTTCTGTGTTTTCGCGATGAACCCTACGCTCGTTTTTGATATTGAAACCATTCCCGATATTGCCGGTTTGCGCCAGCTGTATGAGTTGGACGATGCGGTGAGCGACAAAGAGGTTGCTGAGATGGCTTTTCAGATGCGCCGCCATAAGACCGGCAGCGACTTTATTCAGCATCACTTGCAGCGCGTCGCGGCGATTTCGTGCGTGTTGCGCGAGGGCGATAACTTTAAGGTTTGGTCGTTGGGCGAGCCGGGTGAGGATGAGGGGAGTCTGATTCAACGTTTTTTTGACGGTATCGAAAAATACACGCCGCAGATCGTGTCATGGAATGGCAGTGGCTTCGATTTACCGGTGCTGCACTATCGCGGTTTGATTCACGGTGTGCAGTCGCCGCGCTACTGGGATCAGGGCGAGGATGACAGAGACTTCAAATGGAACAATTACATCAGCCGCTATCATGCGCGCCATCTCGATCTGATGGACTTGCTGGCGATGTACACAGGGCGTGCGAATGCGCCGTTGGATGAGCTGGCCAAGCTCATCGGTTTTCCCGGTAAGTTGGGAATGGACGGCAGCAAGGTGTGGGAAGCGTATCAGCAGGGGCGTTTGGCCGAAATACGCAATTACTGCGAGACGGATGTGGTGAACACTTACCTTGTGTTTGCCCGCTTTCAATTAATGCGTGGACAGTTTTCCAAAGCGCGCTATGAGCAGGAATGCGAGTTGGTGCGCAGCTCACTGGCAAAGTCTAGCGAAGCGCATTGGGCCGAATATCTTGCCGCTTGGAATAAAGGCTGATGCATGACTAAATTACGTACTATTTGGCTGGTGCTGGGCGCGTTGTGGATCACAACGGTTTTTTATATTTCACTCACCCCTAATCCGCCCGATCCTGTGCGCTTCCTCAATGCTGACAAGCTGGAGCACGCCTTAACCTATTGCTTGCTGATGCTGTGGTTTGCGCAGGTTTACCAATTGCGCAAGCAGCGTGTGCGTGTTGGACTGGCTTTGGTTGCGATGGGCGTGTCGATGGAGTTTTTACAGGGGATGACGGGCTATCGCTCGTTTGAATACGCCGACATGCTGGCCAATGCCACAGGTGTTTTGCTTGGTTGGGCGTGGGCGAGCACGGCGGCGGGGATGGTAGGTATCGCGCTGGAGCGCAGATTTTTCAAGAGCTAACGACATGAATAAAAATACTCATCCATCCACAGTTGTGACGATTGCCTCCATTGATCAGGAGGGGCGCGGTGTCGCTCATGCGGACGGCAAAGTTATTTTCATCGAGGGCGCGCTCATCGGCGAACGTGTGACCTATTCCTCCTATCGCAAAAAACCGAGTTTTGAGAATGCGCAAGTCGTCGATATTCTCAAGTCTTCGTTTATGCGCATCGAGCCTAAGTGCGTACACTTTGGCGTGTGCGGCGGCTGCTCTATGCAGCACTTGGAAGAGCGCGCGCAAATCGCAGTGAAGCAACGCATTCTCGAAGACAACTTGCAGCGCATTGGCAAGGTCAAACCCGAAATGATTTTGCCGCCGATACACGGCATGCCGTGGGGCTATCGCCAGCGTGCGCGCTTGTCGGTGCGCCACGTCATCAAAAAAGGCAAAACACTGGTTGGTTTTCACGAAAAGCGCAGCAGTTATGTGGCCGATATGTCGCGCTGCGAAATACTGCCGCCGAAAATATCTGCCTTATTACCTTTATTGGCGCAGTTGGTAGAAAGCTTGTCGATACGCGAACAATTACCGCAGATCGAAGTTGCCTGCGGCGACAAGGTTGATGCGCTGGTGCTGCGCATCATGGCACCGTTAAGCGCGGCGGACGAGGCGGCTTTACGTAGTTTTGCCGATGCACATGAGGTTCAGTTCTGGTTGCAAACTAAGGGGCCGGAAACCGTTGTGCCGTTTTACCCGCTCAATTCGCCCGCACTGACTTACAGCCTGCCCGAGTTCGCCGTCGAAATGCCTTTCGCACCGACCGAATTTACCCAAGTTAATCACCAGCTCAACCGCGTTATGGTGCATCGCGCGTTGCGTCTGCTGTCCCCACAAGCGGGAGAGCAGATCGCTGATTTCTTCTGCGGCTTGGGCAACTTTACTCTGCCTATCGCACGCAGCGGCGCACGCGTGCTGGGTATTGAGGGGAGTGCCGCTTTGGTGAGGCGCGGTATGCAAAGTGCTGCGCACAATAACTTGTCCGCCAATACTGAATTTCAGGCGATGAACTTGTTCGAGATAGACGCGGCAACGCTGGCCAAGCTCGGCCAGTTCGACAAATGGCTGATCGACCCGCCGCGCGATGGCGCGATTGCGTTGGTGAATGCAATTACGCCTGATACCGCCCCCAAGCTTATTGTCTATGTCAGCTGCAATCCGGCTACCTTGGCGCGCGATGCCGAAGTGCTGGTGAATGGACACGGCTACCGTATCAAGGCGGCGGGCGTGATGAACATGTTCCCGCAAACCTCGCACGTCGAATCTATCGCGGTATTTGAGCTGCCATGAAAACTTACGACACATTGGTGGCCGAGGCACTTGTCCGCATCAAAGAAGTGCTTCCGTGGGATTTCGGCAAGCGGTATCAAAGCGGTGACATTCCCCTGTTGCTTGATATACGCGAACCGAGCGAGTTTGCCTTGTTGCGCATACCCGGCTCGGTCAATGTGCCGCGTGGCGTGCTCGAACAATCGTGCGAGTGGGACTATGACGAAACCGTCCCGGCGTTGGCGGGCGGGCGCGAGCGTGAAATCGTGGTGATTTGCCGCTCCGGCAAACGCTCGGTACTCGCCGCCGACGTGATGCAACAAATGGGCTTTACCCATGTTGTCTCGCTCAAACTCGGTATTCGCGGCTGGAACGATGCCGAATTGCCGATGGAAAATGCGGCGGGCGACACCATCGATGCCGATGCTGGTGACGAATTACTGGCTTCCAAACTCATGCCGGAGCAGCGCAAGCCCAAATAGGCCGCACGCTACGCCACGGTTTACGGGTGTTTCGTGGTCAACGCGACACCCTCGAACTGAATATCATCCCAGCCGCGCTGCATAAAATTACGAATGTTCTGGTGGTCAGTCCCCGCCGGATTGCCGAGCACATCCTTGCGGTAATAATCGCCAAAGCAGCACAGCGTCTGTTGCGGCGACAGGGCGTTAAGTTTCGCAAACGAAAACAGTTTGCACGAACCGTTGTTTTGCCCAGCCTCGTTGCGCGTCGCTCCGTTGATAAAAGCCGTCGGGGTAAAGTCGTACAGGGCATCAATCAGCGCGATGGTGTCGTTGAAGCAAACGCTTTCGGGCGCATTGTTCAGTTGTTGCAGAAAGTCTTTCAGTTCCATTTTTCAGTTCCGTTGATAAAACAAAAGGCGGCTTGCGCCGCCTTTCTGAGTTCCCGCTTGCGCGGGGATGAGTGTGCTTACTCGCGTTCGCCGGTAAAGGCCATCAGCAATTGCAGCAAGTTGATGAACAGGTTGTAAATGTTCATATACAGGCTGAGTGTCGCCATCACATAGTTGGTTTCGCCGCCATGAACGATCTGGCTTACGTCATACAAAATGTAAGCAGAGAAAAGCATCACCGCGATAGCCGAGATCGTCAGCGACAAGGCCGGAATCTGGAAGAACATATTTGCCAGCGAAGCCACGATCAGCAGAATCAGCCCGATGAACAAAAACTTGCCCATAAAGCTGAAATCCTTCTTCGTCACCGTAGCAATAGTGGCTAGCGAGAAGAAAATCAGGCCGGTACCGCCAGCAGCCATGCCGATGAGCTGCGCACCGTTGCTCAAATGCAGCGCAACTTGCAGAATCGGGCCGAGCAACACACCCGCAACAAACGTAAAGCCCAGCAATGCGACAACACCCCACACACTGTTACGCAAAGCAGCAACGGCAAACAACATACCCATCATCACGCCAAACATAGCCAGCGAGGCAATGATCGGATGTTCCGCCATGAAAGAGAAGTTGATCGAAGTGCCAATAAATGCGCCGATCACAGTTGGGATCATCGTGAGCGCAAGCATCATGTAGGTGTTGCGCAACACCTTGTTTTGTTCGTTGACGGCGCTGCCGATAGTGGTTGTTACGTTCTGGTATTGCATTGTGTTTTCTCTCCAAAGTAGTGCGTCATTGCGCACAACGGGTGTGAGACTACCGAAGCAGCATAAAAGTTGCAACCATCGGCTTGGGAAGAATGGGGGATTTCGGTTATCATGCGCGCCTTCGCAAATTCGGCATGCCGGTTTACGATGTCAAAGTTGCTTAAACAGGAAGCGTGGCCGAGTGGTTGAAGGCACTAGTCTTGAAAACTAGCGAGGATGAGAGTCCTTCGTGAGTTCGAATCTCACCGCTTCCGCCAGTTCTTAGTCTCAAGAAATCTCAATAAGCCCCTAAAACCCGCACTGCATATAGCATTGGCGGGTTTTTTAATGCTCACGCGGCATCACCCAATCTCATTGAAGCTTGCACTATTTGGGGGTTGATTTAATAATACAACCCCCATTGCATAAATCAACAACCCCCAAATGGTGAGATCATGAGCAAGCTAACTGAAATGGCGATTAAGAAGGCCAAGCCAGAGGCCAAGGCATACAAGATGGCGGACGGTGGCGGCATGTATCTACTGGTGCAACCTACAGGTTCAAAGTGGTGGCGGCTCAAGTACCGTATCGGTGGAAAAGAAAAAATGTTATCCATCGGCGTATATCCAGACGTTACCCTCTCCGAAGCAAGAGATCGGCGCGAACAGGCGCGCAAGCTACTTGCGAATGGCGGCGACCCTAGCGCAATCAAACAAGCAACAAAGCAGGAAAAACAAAAAACAATACAGATCGCTGAAAACAGCTTCAAAAACCTTGCCGCTGAACTCCACAAAATTAAATCCCCCATGTGGACAGCCGGACACGCTAAACAGTGGCAAGGCAACATGGAAAAATACGCCATGCCCGTCATAGGTGATCGCCCGATTACCGAGATTGAGCCGATGGAAATAGTCGGCATCATGCGGACAGTGGAAGCAAGCGGCACATTTGAGACAAGAGATAGATTACTGCAAACCATCAGCACAGTATTCAAGTATGCAATCGCCACTGGCCGCGCCAAATACAATCCGGCAGAAATCCGCATGGCATTGGTAGATCGCCCAAAGGTAGAACACTTCCCCTGCATAACGACCGAAGAAGCCCCCGCATTCCTGCGCGCGCTCACCACCTACCAAAACAAGGCCAAAGTCTCCCCGATTGCCATAGCCGCTCTACGCCTGCTGATGCTCACCGCCACCCGCACCAGCGAAGTGCGCTTTTCCAAATGGGCTGACTTCAACCTAGAGGAAAAATGCTGGGTCATTCCGGCAGAGCAAACCGGAAGAAAAGGCAAGGGAGACAGACGGAAAGAACATGCCGTACCGTTATCCGATCAAGTCGTTAAAATTTTGCGCGACCTGTACCCCATCACAGGACAAGGCGAATATGTATTCCCCAACCGCAACACATCAGGACGGGTCATCAGCGAAAACACCATACTTAAAATCATCGAGACCATCGGCTACAAAGGCAAAATGACGGGGCACGGATTCAGAAGCTTGGCGCGCACCGTGCTGGGTGACATGGGCCACAGGTGGGAAGTATTGGAAGCGATGCTCTCCCATGCGGTGGAGAACCAAACCGCAGCAGCCTACGTGCGCACCTCATACTTCGGCGAACGACGCGACATCATGCAACAGTGGGCCGACTATCTCGATAAGGTTGAAGCTGGCGCGGACGTGATACCACTGCGCGCATGACACGGATTTGAAACAGCGCCACAGTCTTGCATCGCAAGTCTGTGACGAGGCCTTGCACAAGAGCAGCGCTGTTGTGCCAATGAAACAATCTACAGTCTGGCAGAGCCAGTCTGTGCCCAGTTCATCACAAGAGCATCGCTGTTGTGGCTGTGAGAATTGCTTAGGATTACTTTCCAATTTCACAGGAACATACTTCCTTTGATCTAACTGAACATTTACGTTTTCCGAACTATGTCCCTTCAGGGTAACCGCATGCTATGGAGCAGAAGCACGGGTGTGTCCAGAATTCTCTGGTGGAGTATCAATCGTCAACAGGTGAATTCTAATTCCAAGTGCACCACCGTATAGAAAACAAGCGGACATGAAGAGCAAGTCTGGTAGCGTGGACAGTGCGACCCAACCACACTACAGGAGCAGCCCTTCATGTCCTATGTACAGCTT
>JAQUAI010000027.1 GCA_028687335.1 Gallionella sp. | reverse complement strand
GTACGTCGAAGTTAGCCAGATACTGAATGCGCTCTTCTTCCTTTTTACGCTCGGTAATATCAAGAAATACGGCGATGTGATTAGTCAGCTTACCCCGCTCGTCGAGCACTTGAGATATGGTCAGCCATTCGGGATATATCTCGCCATTTTTACGCTTGTTCCATATCTCGCCACGCCACAATCCTTGCTCGGTCAGTGTTTGCCACATCCCGCGATAAAACTCCTTGTCGTGCCGTCCCGAAGCCAACAAGCTAGGGTTTTTACCGATGGCATCGTTACCGACGTAGCCGGTAATCGTCTCGAACGCATGATTGACCGACAAAATCAGATTCTCGTGATCGGTAATCATGATGGCTTCGCTGTTGTGTTCAAATACTTTGGCCGACAACCGCAAAGCACTCTCCGCCTCGCGCCGCTGTTGAATTTCACGGGTCAGGTTGGCCACCATATCGTGTATAGATTGCGACAAGTGCGCCACCTCGTCGTCGCCTTTTGTCAGCGGAACGTCATAACTCAATTCTCCTGCCGCAACATGCTCCGCCGCACGACTGATGCGATAAATTGGGCGCGCGATACGCCCTGCCATCAACCATGAAATCCACGCAAACAGCACGCCAAGCAACACACCCACCAGCAAGATGCGGTGCTGTAATTGCTGCGCTGGCGCAAAGGCTGTAGTGACATCTTCACGTACCACCGAGGTCCAACCCAGGCCACCATACTCGCGATAACCGGAAGATTTAGCATAGCCAACCAGATAGGTCTTACCGTCACGGAAAGTTTCCAGATGGTAGCCAGACTTAGCCTCGCCGCTCACTTGCTGCGCAGTTTGTGGCGCCAGCCCGGCAAAATCTTCCCACGCCTGCTCCGGCCCAGAAAGCACTTTGCCGTCTTTACTCAGCAAAAAAATATCTTGCCCTGGCGTTTGCTTGCTATCCAGCACTTCGGCTGCCCAAGTCCAGAAAATATGGCCGCATAGCACGCCCAACAAGACGCCATCGCGATCAATCACCGGCGCGGCAACATCCACCAAATAAAACATCTCACCACTGGGATTGGGTAACAGTTTCGAGAGCAGCAAAGCATCGTGTACATCGCCAATGTAATAGCTGCTACGCCCCTGAGTACACCAAGGCCGTTTCGACAAGTCTTTTCCTTCCAGATATTTGCCGGTACCAACTAGCCCCACCCCATTTACATCGCAAATACCGATCCACGCATAGGCATTAAAGCTGGATTGCAAACGCTCCAGAATTTCGCGCTTGCGCTCAACCGGCACCTTGGGGTCGCGTACCTCATCCAGTACAGCTGCATTCTGAATTTCGCGCGTGCGTTCAAACATGCCACGATCTAGCACATCCAAGGCATGCGTTGCGCGCTTAACGAACGCCGCTCCTTGCTCCTGCTCGATCTGCATGCGGCTCGCATCCGCTGCATAAAAACTCAATAGTGCAGACAAGCCCAACGCGATTGCTGCGCTGGCCAGACTGATTTGTGCACGCAAACTACGGCGCGGGTCGATCAGTTTTATCAATTTACTCATCTTCATGACTTATATCCCCGTTCCAATATATTTTTCACGCTTGGTGTCATGGTGTAGAGATTTATTCAACTGCGCCTCAAAGTCTTTCAGTGGCACCGGTTTGCTGAAGTAGTAACCCTGATAATTTACACAACCGTTACGCTGCAATATCTCCAGTTGCTCCTCGGTTTCCACGCCTTCCGCGATGACGTTTAGTCCGAAGTTGCGCGCCATATCGATAATGGTACGTACGATGACCTCGTCGTTCTTGTCCACCACGATGTCGCGCACAAAGCTCTGATCAATTTTCAACTGATCCAGCGGTAGGCTCTTCAAATAAGCCAGCGATGAATAACCCGTACCGAAATCATCCATGGAAAATTTCACGCCGAGTTTTTTCAGCGCATTCATTTTGGCGATGGTGTCATCCACGTTCACCAGCACCAGACTCTCGGTCAACTCCAACTTCAGACGTGACGGCTCAAAATCGAAACGACGCAACACCGCATCAACCTGATCGACAAAGTCGGCCTGCCGGAATTGGCGTGCGCTGACGTTAACGGCTAGCACCAACGGACGAGTACCCGCATTTTGCGCCCACACCTGCAACTGTTGACAAGCTGTTTCCAGCACCCACGCACCAATCGGCAAAATTAAACCGCTTTCTTCGGCAATAGGAATGAATTGCGCAGGCGAAACAAAACCATGCTCGGCATTAAACCAACGCAGCAACACCTCGGCCCCAGTGATGTGATGCTCTTCATCCACCTGTAACTGGTAATAAAGCTGCATCTCTTTTTTCTTCAGCGCGTTGCGCAAACCACTCTCCAATGTCGCGCGCGACTCCACCGCCGCCTGCATGGATGCCTCAAAGAAACGCACCATGTTGCGCCCGCCCTGCTTGGCCTGATACATGGCCGTATCCGCACGCTTGAGCAACTCTTCAACCTTGGTTGTCTTGCCGTGGAATAAACACACACCGACACTGACGCTGGAGTGATGTTCGTAGTTATTCAGCAAATAAGGCTCATTTAATGTAGCGACGATTTTTTCCGCCACCGTCTCAGCCTGATTAGCGGCACGAATCGAGCTATCGCCGAGCTCTTGCAGAATGACCACAAATTCATCGCCACCCAAACGCGCCACCGTGTCGCTTTCCCGAACGCAGCGCTTCAGCCGCGCAGCAACCTCAATCAGCAGCAAGTCACCGATGTCGTGCCCCTGGGTATCGTTCAGTGTTTTGAAGTTATCCAAATCCATAAACATCAGCGCGCCGTGCGAACCGTTGCGCTGGCCAGTTGCCAATGCCTGATCCAGCCTATCCATCAACAAGCGGCGGTTAGGTAATTGCGTCAGCGTGTCGAAGAATGCCAGCCTATGAATTTCCTCTTCCGCCCGCTTACGTTCGCTAATATCCATAAAAATGGCGACGTAGTGCGTGATCGCATTTGTCTCATCACGCACCGTGGTAATGGTCAACCACTTCGGATACAACGTGCCATCCTTGCGCTTGTCCCACATTTCGCCCGACCAAGAACCGTTTTCACGCAAGCTGTACCACATCGAATTGTAGAACGCTGCATCGTGCCTACCCGATTTGAGAATGCTCGGATTTTTTCCTATCGCATCTGTGGCACTGTAACCGGTAAGTTTTTCGAATGATTTATTGACACTGATGATGCGCGCTTGCGCATCGGTAACGATGATCGCCTCCTGCGTTTCAAACGCGATGGAGGAAATGCGTAGCTTTTCTTCCGAACGTTTACGTTCGCTGATGTCCTGTACCGTACCCAGCGACAGCATTGGCTGTCCTTGGCGATCATAGTGCGTACTCCCGCATTCGCTCACCCATTTGATGCGCCCATCGGGAAACAACAAGCGGTGCTCAATGGCATAACTGGTGCGATTCGCCACAGAACTGCTGTAGGCGGTGTCCACCAAGTCGCGGTCATCGGGATGTATTAAATTCAGAAATGCATCGTATGAGGCGGGCGACTGTTGCGGGTCGATTTCGAAGATATGAAAAATCTCCGTTGACCAATTCAACTGGCGACTGCTCAGATCGAGCTGCCAATGTCCAAGCTTGCCCAAACGCTGCGCCTCTTCCAGCATAGTCTGCTGCAAGCGCGTCCGGCTTATGTCGGTGCTGATAGACGCATAATGATGCAGTTTTCCGTTGTCGCCCCGTAGCGGAACAATCGTGGTATTCAACCAATACAAGCTACCGTCTTTGGCGCGATTGCACAGCTCGCCGTGCCACACCTTGCCGGACGCGATGCGGTGATACATCGCTCGAAAAAACTCGCTGTCATGCACCCCAGAATTCAGCAGGCGATGATTTTTCCCCAGTAATTCCTCGCGGGTATAGCGATTAAGAATGCAGAATTTATCATTGACGTAACTGATCGTTCCTTGCACATCGGTAATCGCGACAATGGCATGTTGATCGAGCGCAAATTTTTGCTGTTCCAGTTCGCGCAACGCACTACTCAGCTCTGCTTCGCGTGTTTCTTTGGTCAACTGAATACGCGCCAGCCGGATACTGACCATGAATGCCAACACCAGCACACCCCCGATCAGCCACAACAGTTTGACCAGCAGATTTTGATGAATACTACCAAGCTGGGCGGCATCAACATGCTTAACCAGCTTCCAATACATCTGCGGAATCGCCACCTCGCCATCTTCGGCAATGGCTTGATAGGGGGAAATTTCCTCGAATAACCACAAGCTTCCCAACCCATCTTTGAACTGACCGGACGCGCTGCCACGCATTTTCTCCCACGCCTGCGGATGTTTTTCCGCCAGTGTTTTTCGGTGCGGCAATTGCGCGCCAAACTCAAGCTCCGCTTGCGCATTGTGTAACCAGTAACCGCGTTGATCGAGCAACATCCAAGTCGCGTCGGCAGAGTGACTGACGCGGTCGATACGAGCAAACATATCCTGCGCCGAATACGTCAGCACAACGATACCGCGCGCCCGGCTGTGTTCATCAAACACGCGAACTGCGGCACGCATAACAGGATGATGCGGCTGCACAATGACATCGCCGTCCATCTCCAAATCAATGTTGGACAGGTAAACCAGCCCGCGCTCAATCTGCATCGCCTCACGGAAATAATAACGCTGCAACTTGCTAACATCGGCCTCGGCAGGCAATAGTGCCGCATGACCATTAACCAACTCGACACGCAAGCGCACCGTGCCGCGCTCGTCGATCCAGCGCACTTGACTGTAAATGCGTTTGCGTTCCAGAAAGGACTTTAAGTCGCGCACCGCCGGAGCCGCAACGTCTTTGCCGGGCGCTTTGATATTTACCAGCAAGGTATCCAAGTTAGCCACAAATCGCGCATCGCGTGCCACGCTCAGTAGGGCACGATTGACATCCTCGATCCCGGCGTGGGTATGGTCTTTTTCGTTTTCTATCAGCACCGTCTCGTCTTCAGCGGATTCGGCCCAATAAAAAATAATGCCCAGCGTACAAATCAGCAGAGCAGCAGGCAGAAAGTTGTGCAGCAGCCGCTGCCAAAACAAGGATGACTGATTGGTGGCTTGCATCACACACCACCTTTAAGCCGGAGCATGAACTGATCCAGCGGGACAGGCTTGCCAAAGAAATAGCCTTGGAAGGCATGACAACCGCGCAAGTCGAGAAATTCTTGCTGCTCTTTGGTTTCAACACCTTCCGCGATGACATTCAAGCCGAGTGCTTCGGTCATGGCGATGATGGTCTGCACAATGGCGGCATCGTTGGGGTCGGTGGCGATGTCGCGCACGAAGCTTTGGTCAATCTTGATCTGATCCAGCGGCAGGCGCTTCAGATATTGCAACGAGGAATAACCAGTACCGAAGTCGTCCATCGAGAAGCTGATGCCCAGCAATTTCAGCTCACGCATTTTGTGGATGGTGTCTTCGACATCTTCCAGCACGGTGCTTTCGGTTAGTTCCAGTTTAAGGTGAGATGGTTTTGCGCCGGTTTCCAGCAAAATCCGGCTGACCTGCTGGACAAAATCCGGCTTACGGAACTGCTTGGCGCTGACGTTGACCGCTAGCGATAAATCCGAAGCCATGAGATCGTGCTGCCAAGTATTGAGTTGCCAGCAGGCTGTGCGCAAAGCCCATAGCCCCATCGGCACAATCAACCCAGTTTCTTCCGCCAAGGGAATAAACTGCGCTGGCGATACCAGTCCGCGCACGGGGTGTTGCCAGCGCATCAGCACCTCTGCCCCCAACGCCCGTCCCAGCGTGTCCACCTGTATCTGGTAGTACAAACACAATTGCCCCTCGTGCAACGCTTTTTCCAGCTCTGCCTCAAGCTCCATACGCGCATCAATAGCGGCTTGCATCTTGGGATCAAAGAAACGAATCGCATCACGTCCGGCCTGCTTGGCCTGATACATGGCAATGTCGGCATGCTTAAACAGCACATCGACCGCCTCTTGATGCCCTCGGAACAGGGTGACACCAATGCTGGATGAGGTTTGATAACGCAAGTTTTCCAGTAAACAGGGTTCACTCAGTGCCGCACGAATTTTTTCCGCAACCAACTCTGCTTGCTCTGCCGCCACATCGCTAATGCCACTCAACGTTTCGAGCATGACAACAAACTCGTCGCCACCCAAACGGGCAACCGAATCACCTTCGCGCACGCAAGCCTGCAAACGCTTGGCGACTTCCTGCAACAGTAAGTCGCCGGCGTTGTGCCCTTTACTATCGTTGAGCTGCTTAAAGTTATCCAGATCGAGCAGCATCAATGCACTGTATCGCTCGCTGCGCGCGCTGATTGCCATTGCCTGTCCCACGCGATCCATCAGCAAACGACGATTGGGTAATCCAGTAAGCGAATCAAAAAATGCCAGTTGATGAATTTGCTGTTCGTTACGCTTGCGTTCGGTAATGTCGCGGCACGATCCGTATACACGACCGTTCGGCAACAACACTGCGTTTAATTCCATCGGGATTTTGCTGCCGTCTTTTTTTAGCAGACGCACTTCAAAAGAATATCGGTCATTGGACGAAACGATTTGCTTTGCTCCGGCATGGTAGCGTTCGCGCCAGTCAGCTGGTGCCAGATCAAATACTGTCATACCCAGATACAGCTCTTCGCGGGTATAACCCAGCATGGATATGACGTTGTCATTCACGTAAATAATGCGCCCATCCTGCTCGGTGATGAATACCGCATCCGGCGCATATTTCAGGGTCATGCGCAGACGTTCCTCACTGTCGCGCAGGTGCTGCAACATTTCCCCCGCCTGCTGCTCCGCTTTGAATTTCAGGGCCTCATGCGCGGCCTCCAATTCAGCCAGCGCGCACGCATTCTGCCGCGCCATACGCCGATCAAATAGACTGGCCATAATGCCGCCGCCAAACCACAGCGAGGTTGTTAGTGCAATCATAGCCGCCAGCAAATTGGGATCGATATTCAGCGCGTTGACGCTGCATATACTTCCTGCGGGAATGTGCATACCCCACATGGCGGTGTAGTGCATGGACGAGATAGCAAAACCCATCAACACCGCACCCAGCGCAAAACGCGGTACCGATGGCAACTCAAACCACTCTTCGTGATACATGATGATCAGCGCCCCCCATGAGGCGAATACGGACAGCAGCACAGAAAGTACGAATAGCCCAGGCTCGTAACTGATTGCGGGCATCATTTTGAGCGCAGCCATACCGGTGTAATGCATAGCACTAATACCGAGCCCCATTACCAGCCCGCTCAGCAAAACACGTTTAAGCGTCACCACCGATTGATGCAATACCCAAAAGCCGAGTAAGGCCGCCAATACCGCAGGAATCAGCGAGGTCAGTGTCAGCATTGGGTCGTAACCAATCGGAATCGGTAACTGAAATGCGAGCATGCCAACAAAATGCATAGACCATACCGCCACGCCCAGCGTCGAACCTCCCGCCACCATCCATAACGTCGCAGTGCGCCCAGTGTTTTCGCGCATACGCTGGGCGTGCGTCAGCGCCGTGAACGAGCCGATGATGGCGATCACAACTGACAGTGCAACCAGTGAAATATCCCAAGTAATA
The DNA here is from genome assembly GCA_028687335.1 of Gallionella sp. Taxonomy (GTDB): domain Bacteria; phylum Pseudomonadota; class Gammaproteobacteria; order Burkholderiales; family Gallionellaceae; genus Gallionella. The sequence continues at coordinate 3,433 of JAQUAI010000027.1, read as the reverse complement.
GGCACAACGGCCCTTTTTATACGAATAGCGGTTCGCGATGCTAGCCGAATAGGGTGGGCTTGTATGTCAGACAAATTCCTACAAAACCCCGATTTAGCGTGTTTTTTTCACAGCCCGCTATTGCTCGCCTGCAAGCAAGGGAGTGCTGAGGCTATAATCCTGCATCACTTAATTTTCGCCATTCGGAGCTATAAACCATGTCTCATAATCTCTTTGATTCGCGCCAAACCTTCAACCTTGATTCCGGTAAACAAGCCACGCTGTACTCGCTGCCCGCTTTGGAAAAAGCAGGCATCGGCAACATCTCGCGCCTGCCCGTCTCTATCCGCATCGTGCTGGAATCGGTGTTGCGTAACTGCGATGGCAAGAAGGTGACAGAACAACATATCCGCGAACTGGCGAACTGGAAGCCGAACGCTGACCGCACACAAGAGATTCCTTTCATCGTGGCGCGTATCGTGTTGCAAGACTTCACCGGTGTGCCACTGCTGGCTGACCTCGCCGCCATGCGCGATGCGGCGGCCAAAGCAGGCAAAGACCCTAAAGTGATTGAGCCATTGGTGCCAGTGAATCTGGTGGTCGACCACTCGGTACAGATCGACAGCTACAACAATCCAAACGCGCTCAAGACCAACATGGAACTTGAGTTCGAGCGCAACACCGAGCGCTATCGCTTTATGAAATGGGGCATGCAGGCGTTTGACACTTTCAAGGTCGTACCACCCGGCATCGGCATCGTGCACCAAGTGAACTTGGAATATCTGGCACGTGGCGTGATCCAGAAAGACGGCGTGACTTACCCTGATACCTTGGTCGGCACGGACAGCCACACCACCATGATCAACGGCATCGGCGTGGTCGGTTGGGGTGTAGGCGGTATCGAGGCGGAAGCGGGCATGTTGGGTCAGCCTGTGTATTTCCTGACACCGGACGTGGTCGGTGTGAACTTGAAAGGCAAGTTGCGCGAAGGTGTGACCGCCACTGATTTGGTGCTGACTGTCACCGAGCTGATGCGCAAACACAAAGTGGTCGGCAAGTTCGTCGAGTTCTTCGGCGAAGGCACCTCCGCCCTCACCCTGCCCGACCGCGCCACCATCGCCAACATGGCACCGGAATACGGCGCAACGATGGGCTTCTTCCCCGTGGATGACGTGACCGTACAGTTCATGAAGAACACAGGCCGCACTGCGGACGAGGTCGCTGCATTCGAAGCGTACTTCAAAGCACAAGGTCTGTTCGGCATCCCCGCTGCAGGCAGCATCGACTACAGCAGCGTAGTGGAATTGGACTTGAACAGCATCGTCCCTTCACTTGCCGGTCCGAAGCGTCCGCAAGATCGCATCGCCTTGCCTGCGATGAAAGACACCTTCAACACCCTGTTCAGCAAACCGGTCGCAGAGAATGGTTTCAATCAGCCTGCCGATAAATTGAACACCCGTTACGCCACAGGCAAAGATGGTTTGGAGATCGGCAACGGTGATGTGCTCATCGCCGCGATCACCTCTTGCACCAACACCTCCAACCCCGGCGTGTTGCTAGCAGCAGGTCTGTTGGCGAAGAAGGCAGTCGCTAAAGGCCTGAAAGTCGCACCGCACATCAAGACCTCTCTCGCGCCCGGATCGCGCGTCGTGACCGAATATCTGACCAACGCAGGTCTGTTGCACTCTCTGGAACAACTGGGTTTCAGCGTCGCTGCTTACGGCTGCACCACCTGCATCGGTAACGCAGGTCCGCTGCGTGAAGACATCGAAAAGACCATCGTTGACAATAGTCTGGTCTGCGCCGCAGTGCTCTCCGGCAACCGCAACTTCGAGGCGCGTATCCATCCGAACCTGAAGGCGAACTTCTTGGCTTCGCCCCCATTGGTCGTGGCCTACGCCATCGCGGGCAAGATGAACATCAACCTCGACACCGATCCGCTGGGCACTGGCAAAGATGGTCAGCCCGTGTACCTGCGCGACATCTGGCCGAACAGCGCCGAAGTACAGACCGTGATGAAGTTCGCAGCTGACCCGGCCGTGTATCAAAAACTGTACAGCGACCTCACCAAAGACCTGCCACTGTGGAACGCGATCCAAGCGCCAACGGGTAATCTGTATCAGTGGGACGATTCCACTTACATCGCTCGTCCACCGTTCTTCGATGCCGCGACACCCGTGATTGGCGACATCAAGAACGCGAAGGCCTTGGCCGTGTTTGGCGACTCCGTCACCACCGACCACATCAGCCCTGCTGGTAGCTTCAAGTCCACCACGCCCGCAGGTAAATATCTGCAAGCACACAAGGTGGAGATCAAAGACTTCAACAGCTATGGCTCACGTCGCGGCAACCACGAGGTGATGATGCGCGGTACGTTCGCCAATGTGCGCGTGAAGAACTTGATGCTGCCCGCCAATGCAGATGGCTCTCGCGTGGAAGGTGGCTACACCCTGTACAAGGGCGAGCAAGTGGCGATCTACGATGCTGCGATGAAGCACATCGCCGATGGCACCTCGACCGTGATCTTTGCCGGCGAAGAATACGGCACGGGTTCATCGCGTGACTGGGCAGCAAAGGGCACACAGTTGTTGGGCGTGAAGGCCGTCATCGCCAAGAGCTACGAACGTATCCACCGCAGCAACTTGGTGGGTATGGGCGTGTTGCCATTACAATTCAAAGGCAGCGACAGCGTGGCGAGTCTGAACCTGACTGGCGAAGAGAGCTTCGACCTCGTCGGCATCAACGACAACCTGAAACCACAACAAGATGTGACGCTGACTATCACACGCAAAGACGGCAGCAAACAGAACGTCAGCGTGCTATTGCGTATCGACACACCCATCGAAGTCGACTACTACAAGAACGGCGGCATCCTGCCGTTCGTGTTGAAGGAGTTGGTGGGTTAAGCAACAACATCCAGTGCACGAGGCAAAAAAGAAGAAGCCCGCTTTTCGCGGGCTTCTTCTTTGGATAATCGAAATCTCAAAGACGGAATCGCTCACGGGACAATATCATTCGCCTCCCATCTCTTCACACTCATCAACTTGCGATCAAGTTATTTGCTTGGAATGTAAAGCACTCCCCTACACTCCACTCTGATACAAACACACTTGATTACGTCCTTGGCTCTTGGCTCGGTAGAGCGCCTGATCGGCTTGGTTTAGCAATATATCGATGTTGGTGTCTTTTTCTTCAAGTGTGACTACACCGAAGGAAGCAGTGAAATGCAGCGGCAAGCCGCTATCCAGATTCACTTGTGCGGAGGCGAGTGCAGCACGCAGACGTTCGGCAGCATCCATTGCTTGTACTTGCCCTGCTTCTGGTAGCAGCCCGCGTAGGGCAATGGAATGGACACCTCTCACCTAAACGGCATCGTGATGTGCCAGACTGAAGATTCCAAACCATCAGTCATATAGAGGGAGGTGTGAAATGGATATTACGCGTATCGGCATAG
>JAQUAI010000018.1 GCA_028687335.1 Gallionella sp. | reverse complement strand
GGGAGTGAACAGACAGAACAGTGTTTTTTTCATCGGATCAGACTACCACCTTGTCTAATTATTCCGCTTCGCCCAATAGCCACGGGCGTTACAGACGGAAAAACCTCCACGAAATGTCACTTAACTCTAATTATGCGCATAACGTAAGCCCTAACGCCCCTGTAGAAAAAGTCTATTCATGCCCACATTGCGCCGTGAACCAAAGCAAATATCAAACTCGAAGTGGATGATGGTCACGCGCGCCGCAGTAAAAATCACCGCTGGAATTTGTAGTTGAAATGGGGGTTTCTACAGCGTCAACGTCTAGCACTTTGGCACTCTGCCAGTGCGCGGAACAGGCGGCCATTTTTGGGTGAGATGTATACGCCATCATAATTGGCGAACTTTCTCTGATTCAGCGCGCCGGGTACGACTGCGATACAGCCGCCATGTAAAACGGCGTAGTAGTCCTCATCCCAGTCGGAGTGTTGGAAGACGATGGCTTCTTCACGGCCACCGACATCTCGAATGGAAAGCCAGAGTTTTTTGCCGACTTTGTATTCGCAAAACGTGCCACTGTCGCGCGTTTGTTTGCAGCTGCCACGCTCAACCACTTCTTTGAATAATTCGTCTTGCGGGGTGGGGGCTTGAACGGCTGCGGCACGTCCGCCGAGAACGCCCCGGAATACATCCAACAATAATTCTTCTTGATTGGGTTGCGCGGTGGCGTGGGTGGAAACGGCCATGCCTGCAAGCAGTAATGTCAGATGCAACATCTTACGAAAGTAACTCATACGCAGCCTCAAGCAACGGTTATTGGGATGTTTTTATTTTGATGTTTTTAAACAGAAAAGCAAGCGCCTGTTAGCCTTCCCAAGGGAAACGGGGCAGGTTTTCCAGTGCTTGTATCAAGCCCTGATTCCACGCTTCGGATAACTGTTTGGCGAACGGGTCGTTTTCGGTCAGTGTCATGCGATGGCCGAAATCGAGGCTGTCTTTTTTGTAGATGAGCAGGTCGATAGGTGGGCCGACAGTGAGGTTGCTGCGTACGGTGGAATTCATCGAGACGAGCGCGCAACGGGCGGCGTGTGTTAGCGGGGTGGCGCGTTTGATGACGCGATCAAGAATGGGTTTACCGTATTTCACTTCGCCGATTTGCATGAAGGGATGCTCGTCCGACTCGTGAATGTAGTTGCCTTGCGGGTAGATCAGCAGGGTTTCGGGTTTGTCTTTGCCGATTTGTCCGCCAAAGATGAAGGTAGCTTCGAAGTTGGTGGCAGCAGTATCACGTTCGCTATGTTGTTTTTGCACACTGGCGCTGATGCTGGCGATGTAGTCGGATGCGCCCAGCAGGTTGGCGACGTTACGCAGGTTGACGACGGCGTTGCTTTCGATGTCGCTCCACAGGCGTTTTACCACGGATTGCGTGGTGGCCAGATTACCCGCAGAGAGCAATACGAAAGTGCGCTCGCCCGGCCAGACGAAGGTGTGCATCTTGGAGTAGGTGGAGATGTTGTCGAAGCCCGCATTGGTTCGGGAATCGGAGCAGAAGATCAATCCTTGCTCAGTATTAATCGCAACGCAATAGGTCATTTTGTGGGTCTTATCGGGTTCGGTGGTCGGTCAGTTCATGCCACGTGTGGCATAAAGAAAAATGTGTTCACCGCGCAACACTAACACGCGGTTTCACTGCTGGGCAAACTCGATTTCACCTTGCCCGTTATCAACCGGCGGAAGTCCGTCCTGATAAGCGTGGAAATAGTTCTGGGTGAGTGCGTTGTGTATCTCCCCCAAGTCTGCCTGTAGTAGGTCGAGATACTCGTGCAGCGCAAGCGCGTCCAAATTGTCGGTGATGTGTTGGGCGGTTTTGTGGCGTAGCTGCGCGGTGAGTTGTTGCAGTTGCTGCGATTTTGGCAGCAGTTTGAAGCATGACTCCATTTCGCTCAGGCTATGCTCGACGCTGCGTGGGAAGCGCATGTCGTGCAACAGAAAGGCGACCACACCATTGTTGTCTACGCGCATGGAAACGAGGCGGCGATAGGTCTGGTAGGCGGAAAGCGAATTCAGCGTGCCCATCCATACTCGTTCCATCAGTGTTTCATGTAGCGCGCCGTCTTGGGGATATTGCACGGCAGAATTGAGATCGATAATGCGCGTAGTCATGTCGGCGCGCTCAAGATTGCGCCCGAGTTTGATGATCTGGTATGCCATGTCGTGTGCCATGGTTCCTGATACCAGCCCAACGATGGCGTGGCGCTGTTCGATGATGCTGTTCAACACCATGTAACGCTCGCGTCGGCTGCGGCAGGCGATGGTGGCATTGTCTCGCACGTACAAATACAGGCTGTTGATACGCTCCCACATTTCGGCTGGGAGCACTTCGCGCAGGGTGCGGGTGTTCTCGCGCGCATATTGCACACAGGACAAAATTGAACTCGGGTTGCGTGTGTCTTCGATAAGAAAACGCATGATGGCCTGTTCGTCGGCTTCGGGATAATTTTGTTCGAACAGATTATCTAAACCAGCGATTTCGACCAAATTTTCCCAGCCGAACGTCGCGCCCAGCGGCAGGTCAAGTAGCACATGAGTGGTGCTATTGATGAGGCGCGCGGTGTTTTCGACGCGCTCCAGATAGCGCGCCATCCAATATAAATTTTCTGCGGCACGGGCAAGCATTACAGTTCTCCTTCTTCAACGATCCAAGTGTCTTTGCTACCCCCGCCTTGCGACGAATTTACCACCAGTGAGCCTTTGCGCAAGGCTACGCGCGTGAGTCCGCCGGTGGTGGCGTAAAGCTTGTCGGATTGCAGCACGAAGGGGCGCAAGTCGAGATGGCGCGGCGCGAGTTGGCCGTCCACCAGCGTCGGTGCGGTGGAGATGTCGAGCGTGGGCTGTGCCATGTAGTTGCGCGGGTTGGCACGAATGAGCTCGGCGAATTGCGCACGCTCTTCCGCTGTGGCGCGCGGGCCGATCAGCATGCCGTAGCCGCCGGATTCATTCGCGGGCTTCACCACCAATTTGTCCAGATTCGCCAACACATACTCGCGCTGATCTTCATACATGCACAGATAGCTGGGCACGTTGGCGAGCAGCGGCTCTTCGTTTAAATAATATTTGATGATCTGTGGCACGAAGGCATACACGACTTTGTCGTCAGCCACGCCCGCACCGGGCGCGTTGGCGATGCCAACATTGCCTTTGCGCCATGCGCGCATCAAGCCGCGCACACCCAGTTGCGAATCGGGATTGAATACTTCGGGATCAAGGAAGGCATCGTCGATGCGGCGATAGATCACATCCACGCGCTGCAAGCCAGTGATGCTTTTCATGTACACCACGTCATCATCGCTCACCACCAGATCAGAGCCTTCTACCAAATACGCGCCCATCTGCTGGGCAAGATAGCTATGCTCGAAATAGGCGGAGTTGTAGATGCCCGGTGTGAGTACGGCGATCACGGGTTGCTCTCCGGGGCGCGGGGAAAGCGCCGCCAGCGTCTGGTAAAGCTGAGTGGGGTAGTCGTCTATCGGCAAAATATTTGTGGTGCGAAACACTTCGGGGAAAATGCGCTTCATGATCTGGCGGTTTTCCAGCATGTAGGAAACGCCAGAAGGAACGCGCAGATTGTCTTCCAGTACATACACGGTGCCGTCGCGGTCGCGCACCAAGTCAGTGCCGCAGATGTGAGCCCAAACGCCAAAGCGGGGCGAGATGCCTTGGCATTGCGGGCGGAAATTGCCCGAACCCTCAAGCACCTCGGCAGGGAATATGCCGTCTTTGATGATGCGCTGCTCGTTATAGAGGTCGTTGATGAAGAGGTTGAGTGCGCGCAGACGCTGCTTTAAGCCGGCTTGAATAAGCTCCCATTCTTTGCGTGCCATGACACGGGGAATAGGGTCGAAAGGCCAAGCGCGGTCAATGTTGCCTGAGTCGCTATACACAGTAAACGTAATGCCCATCGCCATGATAGTGGCATCTACAGCCTCGCAGCGTGCCGCCAACTCGCTCTCGTTGAGCGTGCTCAAATAGTCGAATAAAGGCTGCGCCGCAGCGCGCGGCAACAGCTCGCGGTTGAGCAATTCGTCGTGGGCGGTGTGGGTGGCATATTCGGTGGCGGCGATTTTCATGATGGTGTCCTGTCGGTTTTCCTACAAGACATAAAGCGAATAGCGTGCCAGCAATAAAACGGGGCGCGTTTATGCTGTTTCACATCGTCGCTGACGACATGGAATTCAAATTATTCATTGGGGAATTCTGATTTATTCACCCAGTTCGTCATTGATGAAGCCACTAGCCAAGCCAGCAAGCTGGCAAGTGGCTGGTTATGCGAGTGCAGCATGGCAATCCAGTGGGACTGCTTGTCTTTGCGAGCGTAGCGCGGCAATCCTGTGGGTCTAATGCATTTTAATAAATTGCCACGTCGCGCTGCTCCTTGCTCAGTATCCCCTAATGAATCATCCGAGTTAAAGCGGTAGATCAAATGCCGGGGCGATTTGCTTTAGCCATGTTTCCACACGCGCATCGGTGAGCAGCTTTTGATTTTCTTGGTCCAATGCAAGCCCGACAAACTCATCGTCCACCAGAGCTTTCGACGAGATAAATTCGTAATCGTCGGCGGGCCATTGACCAACAACACGGGCTCCGCGCGCAACGATAAAGTGATAAATCTCACCCATCGCATCGACGAACTCATCGGGATATTTTCCCTGATCGCCAAGACCAAACAGCGCAACAGTTTTACCGCTGAAATCCACATCCTTGAGTTGCGGCAGAAATTCCTCCCAACCGCCACCCATGCAATCCGTGGAAAGACCGGGTAACTGTCCACCGCCCAGCGTAGAGGTACCGAAAATTAGATGCGAATATCCGGCCACCAACTCAGGCGTGGCTTTGTTGACATTGAGCGCATCTGCCATGGTGTCATCGTCAAAACGTTTCTTGATGACTTTGGCGATACGCCGCGTATTGCCAGTGCTACTGGCAAAAAAAAGTCCGATGCGTGCCATATCTGCTCCTTGCCGAGGTTGCTGATTGTTGTAAGTGCAACAATCGGCAACAACACATCACACCGGTCCGCGACCGGCGCGTTTTAACTCAACAGTACGAGTCAATGCCTCTTCGAACGACACCTTGTCGCCCTTAGGTTTGAAGTCGGACAGCGCTTTGTTTACGGTAACGATTTTTTGCGTAGGAGATTGGCCTTTGAAGTCGCCTTTATCCAGCGCCGCGATGTCGATCAACTCGTTCCAGATCAAGCCTTCTTGCATGCCGATAGCGGCAATGCTGAGGCTATCTAGCTCGATCACCATTGGCTTGTTGATGTTCACTACAAACATGATGAGCTTTACATCAGCTGCAAAATCAGCCTTGTAGTAATCCAATACTTTAGGCAGCAAAGCCAGTTCGTCGAGACTGCCAACATACAATTTGATCTTGTCGTTTTCGGCTAGCACGATCGTGTTTTTGATGGTGTACACGGGTGGTTTGAGATGTCCGTGGGCATCGCCAACTTCGCCTAGTTCCAAAACCAAATCACCGCGATAGGAGGCGAAATTACCTTCGGCTTCCTTGAAGTTCATGTTGAACAGCAGACCTTTTTGTTCGTAAGCATCGAATAGCATGGGGCACCTTTGTCGTAAATGAATGTAGGAGCCCTATGTTCAGCAATATCCGTACCAGTGAAATGGGTAGGCGAGAGCGTGATGCACAAACCCAAATGGATAAGTGCTACGGGTTGATACCTTGGGTGGAAAGTTGCTCGGTCGAGCGATGAGGCGGGGAAGGTATTGCGGGGAAATCAAGCAGCAACCGCCAGACTGCCGGCGGTTGCTATTTGAATGATTACTTCTTAACGCCGTTGACAGTCGCTTTCAGCGTTGCGCCTGGTTTGAACGCAGGCTGTTTGGATGCTTTGATTTTCAGCTCAGCGCCAGTCTTTGGGTTACGGCCTACGCGTGCTGCGCGTTTGCGCACTTCAAACGTACCGAAACCAACCAAAGCAACGTTGTCGCCTTTCTTCAACGTTGCGGAGATGATTTCGATCAGGGCCGCGATATTACGGTCTGCATCAGCTTTGGTGCTTTCAGTTTTTGCTGCCAGTGCTTCGATGAGTTCTTTACGGTTCATGCGATTACTCCCTTTGGTGGTTAAAAACTGCCGCAGATTGTTGTAGATATTGGCGCGTATGGCAAGTGAAATGTGAGGAAAAAGTCGGGATTACCTTCGATCTGTCACTCTGTTTTAAGTTTTGCCCCTGTTTTTGACGTTTTTTAAGGCTGGCGGGCGTTTCAAATTACTGGGGATAGTTAAATCTGTTATCTTTAGGGGCACGTCGCACGCCGACAAAAAATCTCTAAAAGAAGCTAAAAATATGACAAATGAACAAACGGAAGACTTTCGTAGTGGCTATGTGGCGATTGTCGGACGGCCCAATGTGGGCAAATCCACCTTATTAAATCATCTGATCGGGCAAAAGGTCAGTATCACATCGCGCAAGGCGCAAACAACCCGTCACCGCATTCACGGTATTTTGACTGACGAGCAAGCGCAATATGTGTTTGTTGACACACCGGGCTTTCAAACCAAACATCTCAATGCCTTAAATCGTGGCATGAATCGCGTGGTCACTAGCAGTCTGCGTGATGTGCAAGTTGTCGTGTTTGTATTGGAAGCATTGCGTTACGACGAGCGCGACCGCGAAGTGGTCAAGCTGTTGCCGGACAATCGTCCGGTGCTGCTGGTGATTAATAAGATTGATGAAGTGGCCGACAAAGGCCAACTGTTTTCTTTTGCAGAACGGGTTGCGCAAGACTTCAAATTTACTGAGATTATTCCGGTCAGTGCCAAGCAAGGTTTGAAACTGGACGACTTGCTCGGCGCGATACGCCGCCATCTGCCACCGGGCGGATTGATCTACGACGAGAACGATATTACCGACCGTAGCGAACGCTTTTTGGCAGCCGAGATGTTGCGCGAAAAAGTGTTCCGTTTTACCGGTGAAGAATTGCCTTACTCAACCAGTGTGGTGATCGAGCAATTCAAAATGGAAGGCAAATTGCGTCGGATAAATGCCGCAATTCTGGTCGACAAAGAAGCGCACAAAGCGATGCTGATCGGCAAAAAAGGCGAAAAGCTGAAAGAGATTGCCACGCAGGCGCGTCTGGATATGGAAAAGCTGTTCGACGGTAAAGTCTATCTCGAAGTGTTCATCAAAATCCGTAGCGGTTGGGCGGACGATGAGCGCGTACTACGTTCACTCGGTTACGAATGACCCAGTCGAATCGCCACAAACAACAGGATGAACCCGCTTTCATTCTGCACAGTTACCCCTACAGCGAAACCAGCCTGATCCTTGATGTGTTCAGCCGCCATCACGGGCGGCTGGCAATCATGGCGCGCGGTGCGAGACGCCCCCGTTCCGTATTGCGCGGTGTGCTGATGAATTTTCAACCGCTCTCCTTGTCTTGGTTCGGCAAGGGCGAAGTGCGTACGCTGCACAGCGCCGAATGGCAGGGCGGTCAGCCTTATTTGCAGGGCACGGCACTGATGTGCGGTTTTTATTTGAACGAGTTATTGCTTAACCTGTTGGCGCGCGACGACCCGCACGGACAACTGTTCGATTACTACCGCGCCACGCTTTATCGTTTTGCCCACGAAAGGGATCATGCCGCCACTCTGCGCTGCTTCGAAAAGCATCTGCTGCAAGAGCTGGGTTACGCACCGGTGCTGGCGCACGAGGCAGGCAGCGATAGACCGATACTCGCTGAAGTCTGCTATCGTTACACCGTCGATAGCGGGGCTTTGCCGGACGATGGTAATACCCATGCGGGCTTGCCGATTTTAGGCAAAACTTTATTGGATATGTGCGCCGACGATTACGCCGATCCGCTTACCGCACAACAGAGCAAACAGCTGATGCGCATGTTGTTGAACCACCATTTGGGCGGCAAAACACTGCACACACGAGAACTAATCAAGGACCTGCAAAAACTATGAAACTCGGACTGAATATCGACCATGTTGCTACCTTGCGCCAAGCGCGCGGTGCGTGTTATCCCAATGTAGTGCGTGCTGCACTGGTATGCGAAGAAGCTGGTGCGGATGCGATTACCTTGCATCTGCGCGAAGACCGTCGCCACATTCAGGATGCCGATGTCGACATCCTGCGCGGCATGCTGCAAACGCGCATGAACCTGGAATGTGCCGTGACCGAAGAAATGATTAGCAATGCTTTGCGCATCAAGCCGCACGATATTTGTCTGGTGCCTGAGCGTCGCGAAGAGCTGACGACGGAAGGCGGTCTGGATGTGGTGCGTTATTTCGATGCGGTCAAAGCAGCTTGTGAACGTTGCGCTGAAGCGGGCATCCGCGTTTCGCTGTTCATTGATCCCGATCAACAGCAGATCGACATGGCTGAGCGTTGCGGCGCGCCGGTGATCGAGCTACATACTGGCAGCTACGCCGATGCCGACAGCGTGCCAACACGGCACTTCGAGCTTGAGCGAATCAAAGTGGCAGCGGCGCACGCGCACGCGCGAGGCATACAAGTCAACGCCGGGCACGGTCTGCACTACCACAACGTACAGCCCATCGTCGAAATTCCCGAGCTCGTCGAACTCAACATCGGCCACGCCATCGTTTCCGAAGCGGTTTTTATCGGGCTTGATGCCGCCGTGCGCAAGATGAAAACACTGATTACCCGGAGCTAAGCGCAGCGCCATGATTCACGGCATCGGCACCGACATCGTGGCTACCGCGCGCATCGACGCGATGTGGGCGCGACACGGTCAGCGCTTGGCCGAACGAATTTTGAGCGAGCAGGAGTTAGCTGAGTACGGGAAGCACCCGGCTCAGGCGCGTTTTCTGGCCAAGCGTTTCGCGGCCAAAGAAGCGTTGGCCAAAGCTGTCGGCAGCGGATTACGTCATCCGGTAAGCTTGCGTCGTATCAGCGTCGTCCATGACGGGCTGGGTAAGCCACAGTTTGTATTCGACGAAGTGTTGCGCATGCACATGGCACAACTCGGCATCAATGGACATCACCTTTCCATCAGCGACGAACGCGACATGGTGGTCGCTTTTGTCGTGTTGGAATGCTGATTTTTACATCGGTTTTTTAGCTGCCTTTTTTAAGCGCGATCCGCATCATTTCCTTGGTTTTCGCGCTGAATTTCTTTAGGCTGGATTGCCCTTGGCATCGAAAATTAGCAGGGTTACCTCACCGTCAATGTCGGTAATTTCGGCCACGCTCAACTGACCGTTGTCGTGGTAGCTGTAGCGGTGTTGCAGTTCGATGTCGCCATAGGCGAGTTTGTCGAATCCGGTGAGTTGCTCTTGCGCGTCGAAGTAGCAGCGCAGGTAGGTGTTCCGGTTTTCGGTTTCATCGGCTTGCAGTTCATTGACCAGTTTGAACGGTAACTTTACGCCGCTGTAGGTGATGAAAAACCGGGTGTTTACCCGGTCTTTTGGTGCGGTGGTACTCATGCCAATCAGGCGCGCAGCAGCGCTTTGGCAAGCCGTTCGGAAAGCTGGTCGGCGGTGAATTGCGGCTCGTTGGGCGGATACAGCTCATCTTCGATGAAGTCGAATCCCTGTTCTTTTGCCAGCGTCAACAACTCGCGCACCTTTTGGCAGGCGAGCAGTTTTTCTTTGAGTTCCGCATCGGTTTTGGCTTGGTCGGAAAATCCTTTGATATTTTTGATGGACATGTCGCTCTCGTGATATTTGAGTGATGAAACGGGAGGCTCTGCCTCCCGGCCTATCGGTCGAATTGTCAGCTTTTCAACCTTGTGCTCAAGGCAGCAAGTTTCATGCCGCTGGGCGACACAAATCTTCGAATGCCTTTACCGGTACTGGTTTTCCGAACAGATAACCTTGGAATTTATTGCAGCCGTATTGGCGCAAATACGCCAGTTGTTCATCGGTTTCCACACCTTCGGCGACGACTTCCAAGCCGAAGTTATGGGCGATATTAACTATCGTGCGTACCATCACACTGCTGTTTTTGTTGTGGGGAATCTCGCGCACGAAGGATTGGTCGATCTTGAGTTGTTCCAGCGGCAGGTGGGTGAGATACGAGAGTGAAGAGTAGCCAGTGCCAAAATCGTCCATGGCAAAGCGGATGCCGATACGGCGCAGCTCGTGCATTTTTGCGATGGCCTCATCCACATCGTTCAGGATAAAACTTTCGGTCAACTCGAACTTGAGTTGTGAGGCACGAATTCCGGTTTTTTCGATCACTTCGCTGACTTGTTCGACAAAATACGGCTGGCTTAACTGGCGCGGGCTGACGTTGACCGAGAGTTGGATTTTGCGCATCACCGGATCCATTTCCCAGATTTTCAATTGGGCGCAAGCCTGCTCGATTACCCAGTCGCCAATGTGCAGAATCATGCCGGTTTCCTCGGCCACGGGGATGAATTGGGCGGGTGACACCATACCGCGTTGCGGGTGCTGCCAGCGGATGAGTGCTTCCGCGCCGACAATACTTCCCGACTCGTCCACCTGCAACTGGTAGTACAGCAAAAACTGCTGCAAACGCAACGCGGCGCGCAGGTCTTTTTCCAGCTCCGCGCGATATTCCATTTCTTCCTGCATCGCGGGGTCGAAGAAGCACACTTTATTGCGCCCGGTTGATTTCGCCTGATACATGGCGAGGTCGGCCTGTTTCAAAACTTCATCCAGACTGCTTTGATGACCGCGAAACAGGCTGACACCGATGCTGGGTGAACTGCTGTGATCGAAATTTTTGAGCTGATAGGGCAGACTCAACTCAAAGCGGATTTTTTCGGCGACCATTTCGGCTTGTGCGGCGGCTTCTTGCGTCAGGCTGCTCAACGACTCAAGCGCGACCACAAACTCGTCGCCCCCCAGACGTGCCACCGTATCCCCCTCGCGCACATTGCGCATCAGGCGACCAGCGACCTCCTTCAGCAGTAAATCGCCGACATCGTGCCCTTGCGTGTCGTTGAGTGTTTTGAAATTATCCAGATCAATGAACATGACCGCGCCGTGCCTGCCGCTACGCGCGCTGATCGACATACTTTGCGCCAGCCGTTCATGCAGCAGACGACGATTAGGCAGTTGCGTGAGCGGATCGTAAAAAGCCAGCCGGTGAATTTCCTCTTCGGACTGTTTGCGCAGTGTGATGTCCTGAGCCATAAACAACACGACATGCTCGTCGCCCATTTTTGCCAGCGAAATGTCGGCCAGATAGGAGCGATTTTCTTCCGCAATGGCGCGCTCAAAGCCAAAGTCGTTGCAATGTCCGGCACTGGTCAGCACCTCGCTGATTTTTTCATTCAGTACCGCTATGCCGAGAAACTCATCCAGCGTTTTACCCTGCCAGAATGGGTTGTTATCCAAGCCGAACATGCGCAGCACCGCGTTGTTGGCCAGACGGATTTTTCCCTGTTCATCCAGCACGATGAAGCCGATGGGCATATTGCTGACGATCTGCTCGGTGTAATTGCGCGCCAGTAGCAGCGCTTTGTGCTCGGCGTGGAAATAGGTGTCCAGTGCCAGCCCAATATCGAAGAACACCACTTTGAGCAAAGCCGCGCAAGCCGCTTTTCCCCGTGCTGGGTCGGCCTCGTAATGCGCCATCATCAGGGGCATGACCGCGCCCAGATATTTGCAGTACGCACTCATATACCACTTTGGTGTCAGCCCCACGCGCTGGTGAACCACGCCAATATGCAACCGGTTTTCAACGTAGCGCAAATCGTAACTGCCGCCAGTGAGCTGGCCGAAATAGACGGCTTGGGCTTGCTTTAGCCGAGCTAGCTTGGCGTCATCACCAAGCAAGGGGCGGATTTCTGGGAATTGCAGCAAGTGCTGGTAAAACACCTCGTTTAAGTGGTCGCGGTGTTGCTCAAGCACGTTGTGCAGTGCTTTGAGTGCTGCCGCATCTTGTTCGCCAAAAGACAAAAAAGCTTGCCGTCCGGCGATTTCGGCACTATCGATACCAATTTCCGCGAGCAATGATTGCATGATGACTCCTTGAGCCTAAAAAACCGCAGATGACCGTTCTATATTGCATGTCTATCGTGGCGCATGGCGGCGTTACTGAACGCATTTCGTCGTTCCGCCTTGCCCTACATCACGATAAACACACACGATTGCCGTTCAACTACGGTTTTTAGGTTGAAACAGCGGGGCTGCAAAAACACAAAATACGTGCATGTCGCGAGCCTGTTTTATATCTGTTTCACTTTGATGTTCAGCGTTTGAATACGGTAGGCGATTTGGCGTGGGGTCATGTCCAGCAAGCGTGCAGCCTTGGCCTGAACCCAGCCTGCCTGTTCTAGTGCAGCAATCACTTTTTCACGCTCGTCCAATAGCGGATCTTCCAAACTCAGGTTCTGTATCGTGCCGCGACTGGCAGAAATTTTTTCATCAATGCCAGTTAGCAACACCGCATCGCGGTCAATTACATTGCCCTCGGTCATCACGGCGGCGCGTTCCAGACAGTTCTCCAACTCGCGCACATTACCCGGCCAATCGTGATGCATCAGCACACGTAATGCGTTCTCGGTCAGGCTCAGTTGTCGCCCCTGTTGCGCGCAGATTTTTTCGACCAGAAAGCGCGCGATGTCGGGGATGTCTTCCATGCGCTCGCGCAGCGGCGGCAGAAACAGCGGCATCACGTTGAGGCGGTAATACAAGTCCTCGCGGAAGCGGCCTTTTTCCACTTCCGACTCCAGATCGCGGTGCGTTGCGGCAACCACGCGCACATCGACCTTGATGGTCTTGGTGCCACCGACGCGCTCCAGTTCGCCTTCTTGCAGCACGCGCAGCAGTTTTGCCTGGAACGAGGCGGAAATTTCGCCGATTTCGTCGAGAAATACAGTGCCACCTTCGGCCTGTTCGAAGCGGCCTTTTCGTTGTGCCACCGCACCGGTAAACGCGCCTTTTTCGTGACCGAACAACTCCGACTCAAGCAGCGTTTCCGGCAGGGCGGCACAGTTCAGTTTGACGAAAGCGTTGCGCGCACGCGGTGAGTTGTAGTGAATCGCGTTGGCGATCAGCTCTTTACCCGTGCCGGTTTCGCCGCGTATCAGCACTGTGGTGTTCCATTTAGAAACCAGTCGTACCTGCTCAAAAATGCGGCGCATCGGTTGCGTGCGACCGATGATGTTGTCGAAACCGTATTGGCCGCGCACGGTGCGGCGCAGCACGTCGCGCTCTTCCGTTAACTCACGTTTTTCCTGCGCCACATCCTGCGATAGGCGCACGCTTTGGCCGATCAGGTTGGCCACCATTTCGAGGAAACGCTCATATTCATTGAGCAATATCTCGGCACCGATGGCGGGTTGTGCGGCTAATACACCAACCACTTTTTTGCCGACCCGGATAGGCACGCCGACAAATGCTCCCTGCGGGTTGTAGATGCCAAGGCGCGACAGAAAACGCGGCTCGTCCATGATGCGGTCAACCACGATGCTGTTGCCGGTTTTGAGAATGGTACCAACCACGCCTTCACCGGGTAGGTAGCTGACTTCTTCGGTGACGGTATCGGACACGCCATACACCAGCGACACTTGCAATTCGCCGCTCTCGCTATCCATCAGGCTGACCATGCCGCGCTCCAGCCCTACACCTTCATGCAGCGCGTTCAGCATACCGTCCAGCGTTTGCTTGAAATCGAGCGAACGCGACAACACCTTGCTGACTTGATACAGCGTTTCCAGCTCGGTGCGCAGCATTTCCAGTTCCAGTTCGGTCCAGCCTTCGCGTTGTGCGTTGGAATTCAGATCACTCATGGCGGCCTCCTGTTGCACGCGGCAGTTGCACGCGCACGCGGCAGCCGTGGCGGTACTCGGGGTCAATGTCGATGGTGCCTCCGTGGCGGTTGGCGACTTCTTGCGCCATCGCCAATCCTAAGCCGAGATGTTGCCGCGCCGCACCCTTGCTGGTGAAGAACGGCTGGAAGACTTTGTAGCGTAGCTCGTGGGCGATGCCGGGGCCGCTGTCTTCGATAAACACTTCAAAATGATCGGTCAGCGGGCGGCAGCTCAGACGCAGTTCGCGTGTGCCGCCGCGTTGTTCATTGACTGCTTCAATCGCATTGGCGACCAGTTGTTTAAACAGGTTGACCAGTTGTGCCGGTTGGCCGGGAATCGTAGCCAAACCTTCTACTGGTAGCCACTCGACCACGATGCCTGCACCCAGCATATTGGGGGTGGTGAGTTTGAGTACATCGGATAAAACCTCATTGAGATTGACGGCTTGTATCACTTCTTCGCCTTGATCGGGAATGCAGGCGCGTAGAGTGTCCAGCGCCTCGCGGCTTTTGCTCATAGCCTCTTCCAGCGCGCTGGTGGCGGGCAGTTCACTGCCAGTATCGCGGCGGCGCTCCATCATGTTGGCAACCGCACTCAGCATATTCAAAGGGCCTTCCAGTTGATACACCGCACCGGCCAGCGTTTCGCGCAAACCTTGAATGCGTTCTTGTTCGGAGAGGAGGGCGTGCAGGCTGTTAATGCGCAATGCTTCCTGCTGCTTTTTCAGTTCGCTGATGTCTTGAATGGTCAGTAGCAGATAGTGACGGCGCAGCGGTTCGTAAAAAGCATCTGCACCAACATCGTGTTCTTCAAACCAAGAAACGGCGCAGGAGAACCAGCGTTGCAAACCGTTGCTTTGGGTGATCGCAATCTCGCGCGCGGCGATGTTGTGGTGCTTGCCATAAGCCTCCTCAAATGCGCTTCCCATTTTGGCGCGCAACTCGGTTAGCAGGATGGCGGCAGGTTCGGTGTCCAGTTCGCTGGCCAGTTTTTTATATTCCTGATTGTCCAGCAGCGGCTGCGCCTGTTCGTCGAGTAACACGATGGCGACCTGTGCTGCATCCACCATCGACTCGATCAACGTTTTCTGGTTTTGCACTTGTCTTTCCAAGCGGTGTACTTCGGTTACATCGCGGTGCATGCCGAGGTAATGCGTGGTGTCACCCTCTTCGTTGACCACGGGCGTAATCGTGACATCAGCCAGATAGCGGCTGCCGTCTTTGCGTTTATTTACCAGCAGGCCGTTCCACGGACGCTGGCGTTGTATTTGTGCCCACAGGCTTTCGTACACCAGCTTGGGGGTAACGCGATAAGACAGGATGGATTCGTTATGGCCGATGATTTCACTTTGATCGTAGCCAGTGATGCGCTGAAAAGCAGCATTGGCATACAGGATGTTAGCGCGCGCATCCGTGATGGAAATTGCTAGCGCGGCTTGCTCCACCGCCTGTCTGAACAGGTGAGTGGGCAGGCTGGCAAGTTCTTCCGGGTAAGGCGTTTGAGAAGTAGGTAGCTTGGGCATGATCGTTCCGATGCTGATTGATAACTTTGTATCAGCAATATCCATGCCCGCAAAATTGTTGTTTTCGCACAATCAGCTGAAGATCAGACGGCTTGTCGGGTTTGCTACATCGGTGCATGACATGAACAGACAATGACAAACGTTTTGATGCACCGACACAGTGCGCCGCATCGCCAATTGATTGATTTTCCGTGCATCCCCGCAGAAATATTTTTCTGGCACGGGGCTTGCGATGAGGACAGCAGGAGAACGTATATATGAGCGAGTACCTTTTACTGCTGCTGGGAACCGCGCTGGTCAACAACGTGGTGCTGGTGAAATTTCTTGGGCTGTGCCCCTTCATGGGTGTGTCCAAGAAAATGGACGGCGCACTCGGCATGGGTATGGCAACCACCTTCGTGCTGACGCTGACAACTGCGATGACGTGGATGCTGGAGCACTGGCTGCTGATGCCGCTGGGTATTCAGTATTTGCGCATTCTGGCTTTCATTCTCACCATCGCGGCAGTGGTGCAATTCACCGAAATGGTCATCCGCAAATTCAGCCCCGGTCTGTATCAGGTGCTGGGGATTTATCTACCGCTCATCACCACCAACTGCGCTGTGCTGGGCGTGGCCTTGCTCAACGTGCAAGAGAAAAGTGATTTCGTACATAGCCTGATGTACGGCTTTGGCTCTGCGCTGGGATTCACGCTCGTTATGTTGCTCTTCACCGGATTGCGTGTGCGCTTGGCATTGGCGCAAGTGCCGAATGCATTTAGCGGCGCGCCCATCGGCTTTATAACAGCCAGCCTGTTGGCTTTGGCGTTTATGGGATTTGCAGGTTTGGCTTAATTCGTAGGGGCGCACAAAAACGTGCTCACCCTACATCAAGACTTTTGAGGAAATTTGAAATGTTGCTCTCGGCGATTATCAGCTTAACCATGCTCGGCACCGTCTTCGGATTGTTGCTTGGTGTCGCCGCGCGTTACCTGAAAGTGGAAGGTAATCCGCTCGTTGCCGAACTTGAGCAAATGCTGCCCGGTTCGCAATGCGGGCAATGCGGTTTTCCCGGTTGCACTGGTGCGGCACAGGCACTGGCCGATGGTAGCGCCCCCGTCACGCTGTGCCCGCCGGGTGGGCGCGCGCTGGTGCAGGCATTAGCCGCTAAGCTGGGTGTCGAGGCTGATCTTTCCGGAGTGGCAGATAAGCTCCCGATGATTGCCGAGGTAAAAGAAGAAATTTGCATCGGCTGCACGCGCTGCTTCAAGGTCTGTCCTACCGATGCCATCATGGGTGCGGCGCAGCAAATTCATGTGGTGTTCCGCGAAGCATGTACCGCCTGCGGCAAATGCGAAGAAGTCTGCCCGACCGAGTCGGTAAAACTACAACCTATTCCGGTGACACTGCAATCGTGGCATTGGAACAAACCGCAGACAGGGAGCGCAGCATGAAGCTATTTGACCTGCGCGGTGGTGTGCATCCCGAGGGTAAAAAGAGCCTTTCGGTTGAACGCCACATTCGCCCCTTGCCTTTGCCTAAGAAACTTTACGTGCCCTTGCAGCAACACATTGGCGCGCCCGCTACACCAGTGGTGAACGTGGGAGACAAGGTGCTGAAAGGACAGCTTATTGCCAATGCGCAGGGAGCGGTTTCATCATCTATTCACGCGCCAACTTCCGGCACCATCATCGCGCTTGGCGACCATGTCGCGCCGCATCCTTCCGGTTTGCCGGTACCCACCGTCACACTAGAGAGCGATGGCGAGGATAAATGGGTAGCGCTAAATGCTGTGGAAGAGCCGTTCACGCTTGCGCCTGAAGACATCGCGGCGCGTGTGGCCGCAGCGGGCATTGTGGGTCTTGGTGGTGCAACTTTTCCGGCGGCATTGAAACTGAATCTCAGCCGCAACAGCGGTGTGCAAACGCTGATTATGAACGGCGGCGAATGCGAACCCTACCTCACTTGCGACGACCGCATCATGCGTGAACGCGCCGCCGAGATTGTCGAAGGTATTCGCCTGATCGCGCAGGCTGTCGCTGCGAAAGAAATATTGGTCGGCATCGAAGATAACAAGCCGGAAGCCATCGCGGCCATGCGTACCGCAGCGGGTGATGGCGAAGTCAAAATCGTGGTTATGCCCAGCATGTACCCGATGGGTTCAGAGAAACAGATTATCCAAGTGCTTACCGGCAAAGAGATTCCCGCTGGCGGGCGACCCGCCGACATCGGCGTGCTGGTGCACAACGTCGCCACCGCCTTTGCGGTGCATCAGGCTATTCGCTTCGGCAAACCGCTCATCTCACGCATCGTCACCGTCAGTGGTGGCGCGATCAAAACACCGTGCAATGTGGAAGCGCTGGTCGGCACGCCAGTGCAGGAGCTCATCGCTTTCGCCGACGGTTATGCGCAACCCGCAGCGCGTTTGGTTCTGGGCGGGCCGATGATGGGGCAGCAATTCACCAACACCGATGTGCCGATGGTGAAAGGCACCAGCGGCGTGCTCGCGCTAATGTCTGCGGAGATTGGGCAGGCGGAAGCATCGCCTTGCATCCGCTGTTCGACGTGCGTGCGTGCGTGCCCGGTCGGTCTGCTGCCGCTGGAGATGGCCGCACATATCCGCGTTGCCGATCTCACTGGCGCGGTCGATCTTGGCCTGAAGGATTGCATCGCCTGCGGTTCCTGTTCCTATGTGTGCCCAGCGCATATCCCGTTGGTGCATTACTTCAACTACGCCAAGGGCGACCTCGCCGCACAGGAGCGCAGCAAACTCAAACAAGAGGCGACTAAAAAACTAGCCGACAACCGCACCGAGCGCATCGCCCGTATTGAGCGCGAACGCGCCGAGGCGATGGCGCGACGCAAAGCGGCGCGTGAGGCGAAAGAACGTGCTGCCAAGGAAGCGGCGGCGAAAGCGGAGGCGGCAGCATGAGCGCGACTTTGAATTTCAAGCTCCTTCCCCCTTGCAGGGGGAAGGTTGGGATGGGGGTAGAAGTGTTGCGCAACGATTCTACCCTCACCCTAGCCCTCTCCCTGCAAGGGAGAGGGGATGAATGGGTTGCGCAGCAGGAAAGTTACCTATCATGAATCCCATCGCCCATTCCCCCCACGCCCACGCGCCGATCTCCATCGGCAAAGTAATGGCCACCGTGCTGCTCGCACTTACACCCGCCACGCTGTTTGGTTTCTGGCTGTATGGTTGGCCAGCGGTCAACCTGTGGGCGGTGTCGCTCATCGCAGCTATCGTCGGCGAAGCGTTTGTTGTGCGTTTGCAACAGCGTGCTGTGCGTCCGGTCATCATGGACGGTTCTGGCATTCTCACTGCATGGCTGCTGGCTCTGTCGTTACCGCCGTATGCGCCGTGGTGGATCGCGGTACTCGGCAGTCTGTTCGCGGTCATCATCGGCAAGCAGGTGTTCGGCGGGCTGGGACAGAACGTGTTCAATCCGGCGATGGCCGCGCGCGTGATGCTGTTGATCTCGTTCCCGCTGGAGATGACCACTTGGGTCGCGCCTTCGCAAGCGCCCGGTCTGCTCGAAAGTCTGCGCATCACTTTCTTCAGTCAGCCCATCGACGGCATGGCAAGTGCTTCGCTGCTAGGCCACGTGAAGACCGAGTTCACGCGCGGCATCGGCCTCGATCAGGCGCTTGCCGGTTATTACGCACCGATGGACATGTTGTGGGGCAGCCGCGCTGGCAGTCTCGGCGAGACGGCGGCGGTGCTGCTGCTCATCGGCGGTCTGTTCCTCATCGCGCGCCGCATCATCACCTGGCATGCGCCGTTCGCCATGCTGCTTGGCGTGGCAGTGCCTGCGCTGCTGTTCAACACTATCGATGCCAATCATTACGCGGGGCCGATGGTGCATCTGCTCTCCGGCGGATTGATGCTGGGCGCATTCTTCATCGTCACCGATCCGGTCACTTCGCCCAACACCGCGCTGGGGCAGTTCATCTTTGGTCTCGGTTGCGGATTGCTCACTTGGGTGATTCGCACTTGGGGTGGCTATCCCGAAGGCGTGGCCTTTGCCGTGCTGCTGATGAACGCGGCCACGCCGATCATCGACCAGTACGTCAAGCCACGCATCTACGGTCGCGACCGCAAAGGTGCAGCACTGGCCGTGAAGAAGGAGTCGTGAGATGAATCTCGAAGAACTACGCGGAAAACTGTTCTATCAGGGCATGTTGCTCGGCGGCGTGGCGCTGCTGACCAGCGCGGCGCTGGCCTTCGCCTCGCGCGCTACCGAAGCAGACATCAAAGCGGCGGAAGCCGCCGATCTCAAGCAATCGCTGGCGCAGGTGTTGCCGGGCGAATACGAAAATGATCTGCTCAAAGATACCGTCGCATTGCAGGGAAAAGAGGGCGAAGTGCTGGTGTATCGCGGTCGTCGTGCGGGCAAGGTCGAAGCCGTGGTGTATCAGGTGATCGGCCACGGCTACGCGGGCAACATCGTGTGTGTGATGGGCGTGTCGCGCGAGGGCAAGATCCTCGGCGTGCGTGTTATCAGCCACAAGGAAACACCGGGGCTGGGCGACAAGATCGAACCGGCCAAAGCGAAATGGATATTCGATTTTGACGGTAAATCTTTGGGTGATCCTGTCGCGGAAAAATGGGCAGTGAAAAAAGACGGCGGTGTGTTCGACCAATTTGCCGGAGCCACCATCACCCCGCGTGGAGTGGTGAACGCGGTGAAGGGCGGATTGGAATTCTTTGAGGGTAACAAGACTCAGTTACTCGACGAAGCAGGAGGCGGAAAATGAAACCAAACCTGAATGTCCACGAAAGACACGAAAGGACACGAACAAAAGCAACCCCTGGTGTTGAGTGTTCTTCAAGCAGTGCATTTGGTTTTTTTCGTGTTTTTCGTGGACTGAATGGAGTTTTGAAATGAACGAAAAATACGCGCGCATCACCCGCGAAGGTTTGTGGAGCAACAATGTCGTGTTCGCGCAGATGTTGGCGCTGTGCCCGCTGCTGGCGGTGACCAGTTCCGCCACTAACGGCCTCGGCATGGGGCTGGCGACTACGGCAGTGCTGCTGCTTTCCAACATCATCATTTCCAGCGTACGCCAGTTTGTGAGTCCCGAGGTGCGCATTCCGGTTTACATCGTACTCATCGCCACGCTAGTGACGTTAGTGGACATGGGCATGAATGCATGGGCGCATGAACTCTATAAAGTCCTCGGTTTATTCATCGCGCTGATCGTGGTGAACTGTGCCGTGCTCGGGCGTGCAGAATCGTTTGCGTCAAAAAATAGTGTGGCTGATTCTGCGCTGGACGGCCTGATGATGGGTATCGGCTTTACGCTGTCGCTGGTGGTGATCGGCGGGGTACGCGAGATTTTTGGTAGTGGCACGTTGTTCGCTAACGCGCATTTGCTGCTTGGCCCCGCGTTTGCTTTTCTCGAAATTACCATCGTGCCTGATTACAAAGGCTTCCTGCTGATGATCCTGCCACCGGGCGGTTTCATGGTGGTGGGATTGCTGCTGGCGTGGAAGCGCGTGTTGGATCAACGCCGTGCGGCGCGGGCAGTCGTTGCCGTGCCTGAAGCGGTAGCGAATTAATGTTGGGGGCAATAAGCCTGTCCTGAGCTTATCGAAGGGCGAAGCGCATTGCACCAAGCGTGATTAACAGTCTGGCGTAAACATGAGCAGTGTTTGGGAGAAATAAATGCAAATCGGTGTCGCCTATTCAGAACCCGCGCAGCAACTATGGCTGCGCATCGAAGTGCCGGACGAGTCTACGGTGCAGCAGGCCATTGAGCAGTCCGGCATCCTGACCAAGTTTCCGCATATCGACTTGGCGGAATACAAGATTGGCATCTTTGGCAAGATGGCCGAGTTGGATGACGGACTCAAGCCGGGCGACCGCATCGAAATATACCGCGCCATTACCGCTGACCCAGCCACTGTGCCGCGTCGCGTCATTGCGACGGATGACGACGAATAACCCGCATTGGACAACACGTGAAAAAACCGACACTACAGCAACGCTTGAAAGCGAAGCGGCGCAGTCAGGCGATGATCGTCGGGCTGACTTGGTATACCGCAGAAACTTGGGCGCAAATACGCGCCACCGCGATAGATCCCGACTGCTTCGAGACATCGTTTGAAAAATGGAAAACGATGGCGGTCAAAGCGCGATGCGAATTTCAGCGTTCCGGTGTGCGTGCGCTTGAATGCCGTATCGTTCCCGAAGAATTTTTTGCGTGGTGTACCCAACACAGCCAAGAAAATAACGCCACCTCACGTGCCGAATTTGTCTCCGAGAAATTGACGGCGACTTATGAGGGGAGTGCCTGAGGACGCACTTTAAGCGGCTTTTTGGGCGGCAAGTTTGTGGGTTATTTTGCCCAGCGTCTCGATGGCGCTTTCGATTTGGTCATCCCAGATATGGCCGTAGTTCAGGCGTACATAATCTGTGTATTTTTTATGTGATGAGAAGATAGGGCCTGGCGCAATACTGATGCCGTGTTTTAGTGCGGCGCGATGCAACTCAAGCGAGTTCACTCCATCCGGCAGTTTCACCCACAGAAAATATCCACCGCTGGGGCTGGTCAGGCGTGTGCCTTCGGGAAAGTGCCGCTCCACCGCATCGACGAACTTGATTTGTTGCAGCAGCAGGGTGTGGCGCAGGCTGCGCAGATGTCGATCATAGCCGCCCTTTTTTAAGTAACTGGCCAGTGCGATTTGCGCGGGAACCGAAGTCGATAACGTGGTGGTGAGCTTGAGACGTTCGACGGTCTTGGCGTAACGACCCGGTGCAGTCCAGCCCACGCGGTAGCCCGGTGCGAGGCATTTCGAGAACGAGGCGCAGTGCATTACGATGCCCTTGGTATCGAAGGCTTTGGCGGGTTTGGGACGCTTGTCGCCGAAATACAGTTCGCCGTAAACATCGTCTTCGATCAGCGGCACGTTATGGCGTGTGAGCAATGCGACCATGTCTTTCTTCTTTTCGTCCGGCATCAGGCTCCCCAGCGGATTCTGGAAATTAGTCATCAGCCAGCAGGCACTGGGTTTGTGCTGCGTCAACGCGCGTTCCATTGCCGCGAGGTCTATTCCCTCGCGCGGATGGCAAGGCACATCCATCGCCTTCAGGCCGTTGCGCTCAATGGACTGCAATGCCGCATAAAAAGTGGGCGAACCGATTAGCACGGTGTCGCCCGGTTGCGTGACGGCCTGTAAACACAGATTCAATCCTTCCAATGCGCCGTTGGTGATGACGATCTCGTCGGGCGGCACTTGCACGCCGTCGATCATGTAGCGCAATGCGATCTGACGACGCAGTTCGGCATCACCTGGGCTAATGTCTTCTACGCTGCGCCAAGGATTCATTGCCTGCACACTGGCTGCCATTGTTTTCGCCAGCCGCGCCATCGGGAACAGCAAGGGACTGGGAAAGGCTGATCCCAGCGGCACGACTTTACGCGCACGTGTTGATTCCAGCACTTCGAACACCAGCTCACTGACATCCACCTCGGTGACTTCAGCATCATCGTTGATACTGGGCTCTGGTAGTGGCGGCAAACCCAGTACCCCTCCCGTGACGAAATAACCGGAGCGTTCACGCGCCGAGATCAACCCGCGTGCTTCGAGCAGGTAGTAGGCCTGAAATACGGTGGAAGGGCTGACCTTGCGTGCCGCACTCGCCTGCCGTACCGACGGCAATCGCTCGCCACGCGCGAGCAAGCCTTCACGAATTGAGCGGGCGATGTCGTCGGCAAGTTGTTCGTAGCGTTTCACGGGGTGGAGTACGTTTGATGGTTGGATGTCATTATCGCATCTGATATGGTTTTTTCATCCGATTCTGATGCTGTAACTATTGCGGCTATCTCTCTAGGATTCTCTCTGTTTCGATCAATCAGCGAGGAGGAGTGATGAACGCACTCAATAAAAGAGAAGTGGGGACTGGCAGTGTGGGTGTGGTCACTGAGATATATCAGGAACTGGAGTCCTATCCCGTCAATATCGGAGAGAAGTCCATTCATGCCAAACGCATGCCGGGCTTCTTCCGCTCGATGAAGACTTGGAGTCAGGTCGGGATATGGCTGACGCTCTGTCTGTTGCCTTACCTAAGATGGAATGGCAAACAAGCGGTGATGTTTGACATCGATCACAGCCAGTTCCACTGCTTCAGCCTGACCGTTAGACCCGATGAGATGTGGATGATGATGCTGGTCTTTATCGCGGCATCCATGTTGATGTTCGTGGTGACCAATGTCGTATCGCGCGCATGGTGTGGGTACATGTGTTTTCAGACAGCATGGACGGACTTGTTCACTTGGATCGAAGACAAGGTCGAAGGTAACCCAACAGCACGCCGCAAGTTGGAGGTCTCCCCATGGAATGCGGACAAGGTCATCAAAAAAGTTTCCAAACACTTCATCTGGTTGGTCGTCAGCCTGATCACCGCCATCAGCTTCACCATCTGGTTCGTAGATGCATTCGAGTTTTGGGACAAACTAATTCATTGGCAGTTACCCAAGGTAGCTTGGGTGACGATAGTCTTGATCATCACCGGAACCTATCTATATGCGGGATTGATGCGCGAACAGCTGTGTTCCTGGATATGTCCTTATGCGCGCTTTCAATCGGTGATGGCTGATTCGAGCACGATCATGCCCAGTTACGATTTCAATCGAGGTGAGCCACGCGGGAAGTTGCGCAAGGGCAACGAGATCGTTGCGCCAGAAGGTGATTGCATCGACTGTTATCAGTGCGTGCAAGTGTGCCCCACCGGAGTGGATATTCGTCGCGGCCATCAATTGAGTTGCATCACCTGTGGTTTGTGTATCGACGCCTGCGATTCCATCATGGACAAGATCGGTAAACCACGCGGTTTGATTCGTTATGCCTCAACAGATGCGATCCAAGGCAAACCGATCCAGAAGCGCTTCCAGAATCCTTGGCTTTGGATCTATTCCTCCATCTTGTTGGCTTCGATAGCGGGGATGATTTACGGCCTGACTCACATGACATCCGTGACGCTGACCGTCCGACCAGAGCGCCAACCTTTGTTCGTGCGCATGAGTGACGGATCGATTCAAAATAAATACGAGCTGAAAATATTGAACAAGACCGATAGCGATATGCACTTCAACGTAAGCGTGGCTGACGGCATCATCGGCCAAACTGTTATTGGCTCAAAGGATTCGCTACTCATCCCACATCAGCATGGTGCTTCACTGACGCTATTCGTCAAAGCACCCAGCTCGAACATTTCCAATGAGGTGACACCGATCACATTCTTAGCCACAGGCATCGAAGATCCATCAGTTGCTGCGACATATGGCACCAAGTTCTATGCGCCTTTAATCGAAAGTGAATGAGACTCGCCCGCAAGCGTCCTAATCCACCAATGAAACCGATGTAAGCACTACATCGGTTGTCTTTTGTTTGGAGATAGCGGACTAATCCAAAAATTATGTGGACGGCTGCAATGCATCCAACAACGGTCAGTAGCACCTACTTAAGTATGGTCGCAGTAGACCTTGGCGATCCACGGCAGGACGTATCGCACCGGAATCAATGAGCGCAGCAACTTCACAGTGGCGCATTCAGGCGTGACGCATCCACTTTATTCGGCACGAACCCAATGTTGATTGCGGAAGAAAGGCCCGATATAGCCGCGCACCTCCAGCACTTTTCCGCCATCGAGCACTTTCAACCGCACGCGGTACACCTTGCCATTATTCGGATCGAGGATTTCGCCATCTCCCCAAACACCCTTGCCGATCAATTTGACGTTGCGCATGATCGCCATGCCCTGAACCGGCTGGTTCTTGCGCTCGTCGGTACACTTGTCGCATGTCGCATCTTTCTTTGCGGGATCTAGCAACTTTTCCAGTTTGCCGCTCAGCACGCCGCTTACTTCGTTAATGCGCACATAGGACTGCGGTTGATTCGTCTCTTCGTCGATCGACTTCCACAATCCGACCGGCGTATCGAGTACGGTGGCGATCACGGCTGGCGTTATGATCAGTAGAGCGGCTGCCAGTAGCGCACCACCCCACATTGGGGTGATCGCTGCAGGCGCAAGCGGCTCCAAATTATCTTTTGAAATATAGTTATTCATGTCATATCACTTCAAACAAACAGGCAAACATCCGCATCCTTTGCCCCCGCCAGATAGCTGGTGGCACCAATCCATTCCGAAATTTCCGGCATGAACTCCTCCTTGCGGTAATTGAACAGATCGACCGTCATCTGGCATGCCACCAGCCTGACACCGGATTCGACACAGATGTCGCGCAACTCCCGGATGCTTGGCACACCCTTGGTTTTGGTGGTCTGTTCCATCATGGCTGTGGCAAAGCTTTCGAAGCCCGGCATGTTGCTGGCGACGAAGTTCGGAACATTCATATTGAAATGCTGTAACCATTCCGGCCCGAAAGGCATCTTCATCGGCATTGCCGGATTACCTAGCGGCGAAACTTTGATCTGCAGATCTTTCTTCAGAAGCTCCAAACCGTAAAAGGTGAAGAACACAGACACATCCCATCCCAGTGCCGCAGCAGTGGAGGCCAAAATAAAGGGCGGATAGGCCATGTCCATAGTGCCTTTGGTGGCGATGATGGCCAGCGATGGCGTGCGGGCTGCCTTCTGCTGGGCGAGCTTCTCGTCAAGCTTTCGGTCGAGCCAGGCGTCCAGGCTTGCCAGATCGCTTGGCATTGTCTCAATTTGTTTATCTTCGACTATTTTCATGACGACCTCCCTCAAGCTTTGCGAATGATGAACTCGTACTCTTTGCCTTGCTGCTGCGAAGAGATGAGCTCGTTACCTGTCTGCGCGCAGAAGGAATCGATGTCCTTAAGCGAGCCCGGGTCAGTAGAGATAACTTTCAGGATGTCGCCGGAGCTCAGCGCGGTAAGCGATTTTTTCGTGCGCAGGATGGGCAAGGGGCAATTGAGGCCGCGTGCATCGAGAGTCTGATTTGCTTCTATGGTGATTCTCCTTTCGTATTTTTCGGTATCGCCGCTATAGACATCCGGTTGGTCAAATTTGACGCCACTAAAGCGAAAGGAGTCGAGGCGCAGGGTTGCCAGTTTGCATGGCGGCGAAGAGATCGGAACGCGCCGTATCGTATTTTTCCCAGAGACCGGCATCAGCCATGGACGGCAAAGTGACCGACTCGCCTTGGTCGAAACCGGCCAGCGCGGCATCGACAAGATGCTCGACTGACATCACCGTTTCTGGCGGCAATGCCGTCAGCGGCACACCAGAAATATCCCAAAGATCGGTAGCGGTGGCGGCAGGCAGCACCATTTGAATTCTGACGCCGGTGTTCGCGAGTTCCTGCTGTAGACCGCGACTGAAATTGAGAACGAAACCCTTCGTGCCGCTGTATACGGAACTCACCGGCAGCGCGTGAAGCGCCAATGCCGAGGCAATATTGATGATGATACCTTCGTTGCGTTCCTTGAACGCGGGCAGTACGGCATGCGTCAGCCGCGTCAGGGCAGTGATGTTCAACTCGATCTGCGCCAAGGATTCTTTCACTGGTGTCTCGGCAACGGAATTCAGCCTGGCGATGCCGGCGTTGTTGACCAATACCCGGATGGCGGGATTGCCAGCGAGAACGGTTTCCAGACGAGTGAGGTCCTCATCCTTCTCGAGATCGGCCACAAGCGTTTCGGCTTTGATGCCGTAAGCCTGTTCCAGTTTGGTGCCAAGATTCTGCAGGCGGTCGCCGCGTCGGGCGACGAGCAAGAGGTCATATCCGCGCCGAGCAAGACGATCTGCATAGACGGATCCGATGCCGGAAGAAGCCCCGGTTACAACAGCAATTTTTCTAGATGAAGTCATGATTTTGTCCTTATAGTTAATTGTTCCGCTTTGCTCGGAGTCGCTGCTCGGCAAGGCCGTGCTCATCGAATCTTCACCACCACCTTGCCTTTGGCGCGCCCGGTTTCGACATAATCCAGAGCGTCCTGGGTCGCCTCGAACGCAAACACCCGATCCACCACAGGACGTATCGCACCGGAATCAATGAGCGCAGCGATCTGCTGCAACTGGCCGCCGTTTGCTTTCATGAAGAGAAATGAATAATCGATGTCAAGGCGCTTGGATTTTCTTCTGATGCCCGCACTCAGAAGCCGCATCACTTGCTTCACGAACCAGGGAGCCTTGATTGCATCCGCGAACACGGGAGTGGGTGGGCCGGAAATCGAAATGAGTTCGCCGCCGGGCTTAAGCACACTCAGGGACTTCTCAAGTGTCTTACCGTCCTGACTATTTAGAACCACATCGTAGCCATGTAGGCTTTTCTCGAAATCATCCTTCTTGTAGTCGATGACAATATCGGCGCCGA
This sequence comes from Gallionella sp., assembly GCA_028687335.1. Lineage (GTDB taxonomy): Bacteria > Pseudomonadota > Gammaproteobacteria > Burkholderiales > Gallionellaceae > Gallionella. The sequence continues at coordinate 28,261 of JAQUAI010000018.1, read as the reverse complement.
GTTTCTTTACCCACTCCACATTGGCCGTGCTCGTGGTCGTCGCCACGAACGCACCAAGATGTTTCGCCAACTGGATCGCAATCATCCCGACACCGCCGGAGCCAGCCTGAATGAAAATCTTTTGCCCCCTCTTCAACTTTGCCACTTCGACCAAGGCCTGCCACGCGGTCAACGCGACCAATGGAATGGAGGCGGCTTCTTCCATGGAGAGCGATTTAGGCTTGAGCGCGAGCGAGTCTTCCTTGATCGCAATCAGTTCGGCGAATGCACCGATCCGGAAGTCATCCGGCCGGGAGTAGACCTCGTCGCCGGGCTTGAATTTCTTCACCCGCCCACCGACGCGGAGCACAACGCCAGCCACGTCATGGCCAAGGACGAGCGGAAAGCGATAGGGCAGGAGAAGTTTGAACTCGCCGGTTTTGATCTTGGCATCCAAGGGATTCACACTCGCTGCATGCACCTGCACCAATACTTCGTTATCGGCCAGTTTGGGTTCGGGCATGTCGCCAAGGCGCATGCGGTCTTTTTTGCTATAACGTTCCAGAATTATTGCTTTCATCGTGTTTCCTTTTCTGTGATTTAGGGATTGGGTTATGCGTTCACATCAACGACCGTGCGGCCTTGAATTTTTCCTTGGAACATTTTTTCTGCGACTGCGGGGACTTCAGCCATGCCAACCACGTGAATGGTGCGTGCGAGCTTTTCCAGATCGAGATCGCGCGCAAGTCGTGACCATGCCTGATGGCGGACTTCGTTTGGCGCATTGACAGAATCAATACCGGCGAGCGTCACATTGCGCAGGATGAAGGGCAGCACCGAGCCGGGGAGATCCATCGACTGCGCCAGGCCGCAGGCAGTGACAACGCCGCGATAGCGGGTCTGCGCGAGGACATTCGCCAAGGTATGACCACCGACCGAATCCACCGCGCCAGCCCATCTCTCGCTGGCGATCGGCGCACCCGGCTCCGAGAGTGTCTTGCGGTCGATCACCTCAGCCGCGCCCAAGCTGCGCAGATAGTCCGCCTCCTCGGGACGTCCGGTCGAAGCCACGACGCGATAGCCCAGCTTTGACAATATGGCGATCGCGATGGAGCCGACTCCGCCATTGGCACCCGTGACGAGGATATCGCCGTGTTGCGGCGTCAAACCGCCGTGTTCCAGCGCCAGCACCGAAAGCATCGCGGTATACCCGGCTGTACCAATTGCCATTGCATCTTTTGTCGAGAATGGCGCCGGAATCTTGACCAGCCATTCGCCGTCGACGCGCGCCTTCTGCGCGAATCCACCGTGATGGGTTTGGCTGAGTCCCCACCCGTTGGCGACGACACGATCTCCGACGGCAATGCCGGGATGCGAGGAGGCTTCCACCGTGCCCGCAAAGTCGATGCCCGGGATCAGGGGGTACTGGCGAATGACAGGTGCCTTCCCGGTAACGGCAAAAGCATCCTTGTAGTTCACCGTTGAATAGTCAATTGCAACGGTGACATCGCCCGGCATCAGGTCGGCTTCGTTGAAGTCAACCAAAGCAGTGGAAATCTTGTCGCCTGTTTTGGTAGTTAGTAGTGCCTTGAATGTCATGGTCGTTTTCCTTTGGTTTTATGCGTTGTGAAAAGTTTGCGCTCAATTGCTCGCCCGCATGCGGCGCGTGCGAAAGGTTCCCCAACCGCTGCTTAATGCAGACTTCAAGAAAGCTGCCAGCCCGCTTTCGTCGGGACGCGGCGATTTGCCCTTTGCAATGCGCTTGAGTTGGCGCTCGTACCACCACACCTCCATGACACCCATGCGGTCAACCGCCTTGATACCAGTTTTGATCGGGCGCACCTGCTGCGGGCTGTCGCTTCCTTGCAGCAAGGCGGCGGGTGCGTCGGGGTCGATCGCCAGCAGCCGCGCCACGCCCACCACATCCAGCGCGCCGGTACTCAGGGCGGCGTTCATGCCGGCTGCTGTGCGGAAACCGCCGGTCACCATCAGCGGCACCTTCACAGCGGCACGCACCTTCTCGGCAAATTCGAGGAAGTAGGCTTCGCGGGCCACGGTGGAAGCCTTCTTTGGCTCTTGCATATTGACGCCCATGCCGGGGGCCTCGTAGGTGCCGCCCGATATCTCGATCAGGTCGATGCCCGCATCGGCCAGCGCCCGAATCGTCTCCAGCGATTCTTCTTCGGTAAAGCCGCCGCGCTGGAAGTCGGTGGAGTTAAGCTTGATTGACACTGGGAAATCCGGCCCGACCTGGCGGCGGATTTCCGCGTAGACGGCCAGCACAAAGCGCCGCCGGTTTTCGAGGCTGCCGCCCCATTCGTCGCTGCGCCGATTGTGGTGCGCAGAGAGGAACTGGCTGACCAGATAACCATGCGCCCCGTGGATCTGCACGCCACCGAATCCCGCCTTCTTGCAGATGGCCGCGCTTCGGCCGAATCGCTCGATGATGTCCTGTATCTCGGACGGGGTGGCTTCGCGCGGGGTCTCAAACAATGCCGCCATGTCCTCTCGGAAAGGCACAGCCGAGGGGGCGAGGTTGTACGCATTCAATCCCTTGGTGGATTGTTTGCCCGGATGATTGAGCTGCACCCAGATGGCCGCCCCTTGTTCGGTTGCCGCTTGCGCCCATTGCCTGAGGACAGGCAAGTCTGTCTCGTCCTCGATCACCACATTGCCCGGCTCGCCCAGTGCGCGTCGGTCGATCATCACGTTGCCCGTCAAGATCATTCCCAGCCCCGAGGTACCCCAGCGCCGGTACAGTTGTACCAAGTCCTGGGTCGGGCGATTGTAGTAGGTAGCCAGCGTTTCACTCATTGCCCCTTTGGCGAGTCGATTGCGCAGCACGGTGCCGTTGGGGAGAGTCAAAGGTTGGTTCATCAGGTCTGTTTTCATGGGGGCCGCAGTACGTGTTTTGTCATAGGGAGAAACGATCTTCGGGGGCTGGAGAAATGCCGTCAGCCCCTGGAACCACATCACTTCGCGAAAGTCGCCGCTGATAGTCAAGTCTTTGCTGCCCACGCCTCTGATGAAGGCTGCCTGGGCATCCTTGGCTGACAGAATAGAGAAACCTTTGGCAGCATTGGCAAAGCTGAGAATGAACTGGGGATTCCGTGTCAATCCGTCAAAAGACTGGATCGCACCGTTTTCGATGACATAGTGGCGACCGACACCGGAAGTTGTGCGGATCTGAAATACCAAGCGCTTGGCCCCGACAAAATGTGCGCAGTCGGGGTTGCTCTTGATCTTTCGTTGCAGCATCTGGGCGAGTGCCCACAACAGAAACTTAAATTTAAGCATTTCGGGCATCCTTTAGAAGTGAAGAGCGCGCTTGGGCTATGGCTACCATCACGTCACTCGCTCAGAAACTGGACTGCGTGACGCAGGAAGCGCTGCGGGTACTGGAACTGTGCGGCGTGACCGGCGTCGGGGTAGATGAACAACTGAGCGTTCGGCATGTTGCGAGCCATGTAGAACGAATTGACGGTCGGAACCATCACGTCGTTCACTCCATTTAGAATGAATGTGGGGTGGCGAATGCTGCGCAAATAAGCGAAGGGATCGTCCTCCGACAGCCTGGGCAGATAGAGTACGTTGGCCTCGATCTGTGCAATCGCGGCCTCTTGGGAGGATGGCGGATCCTGGTCCTTGCGCTGGTGACGCCGTTTCCAGAACTCCTTCGCGGCATGCTCGGCCTGCGCCGAGCGACCGAAAAACAGGTACAGGAAGTCTTCAAAATCGGGGACGGGATTGACGGCGGTGGTCAGCACGCGCTGCTCCATGTCGGGGTTGCCGCCGCGCGGGCCGGTACCCAGCAACATCAGTTTGCGCACCAGAGTGGGATGACGCCATGTCAGATCCAGTGCCTGAAAGCCGCCCAGGGAAAAGCCCAGAAGGTCGATCTGTTGCAGGCCCAGCGCGCGCACAAAGGCTGCCGCATCGTCGGCCATGTCCTCGATGCGGGCGCGCGGTTTGCCACCAGACGACGCGACACCCCGACCGTTGTAGAGGATGACTTCACGGCCTTCGGCCAGACCGTCGGTCATCAAGGGGTCCCAATTGTCCATGCCGCCACGAAAATGTTGCAGGAACAACATGGGCGGCTGGTCTGACGTGGCATTGCCCCAGCGACGATAGGCGAATTTGTCGCCATCGACTTCCACAAAGCGGGTGGTGGCGGTGAGGTGGGTGTGGCTCATATTGAAATCCTTGTGTGGATGGGTTCTGGCTGCAATCTCAAGACACGCTTCGCGCCGGCAGCACAAACCGGGGCTTGCCGAGCACTTGAGTCGCAACCCGCGACGCGAGCCGCCGCGACATGAAGCGCACACCGAAGCACGTCAACTGGTTGAGCAGGCCGGGCACAACCGTGCGTTTGCCGCTCAGCATCGCGCGGATCGCGGCATGCGCCACGAACTCCGCGCTTTTCATCGACGCGTTCGCGATCTTCGAGTAGTCGCCCCCGCCGGACGCGGCATGGAACGCAGTTTCGGTACCACCGGGGCAGACACAAGTCACCGACAGCGGCGTGCCGAGGTGCTCGTCATGGAGCGCCTCGCTGAAGTTGCGCACGAACGCCTTCGACGCGGCGTACAGCGCCATATTCGGCACGGACTGGTACGCGCCGGTCGACGAGATGTTCAGCATGTGCGCAGGCGCAGTGCCAGCCTTGTGCGCGTCAACGAAGCACCGCGCGAGCGCGACGAGCGAGGTCATGTTGAGTTGGACGAGCTCCGCGTCACGCGCCCAATCGACTTCGTCGAACCGGCGGAAATAGCCGAACCCGGCGTTGTTGATCAGGATATCGATAGTGCCGCCGGCAGTGGCGGCGGCCCACAGTGCGTGCGCGGCATCGGGCTTGCCGAGGTCTGCGGTGACGATCTCGACTTTCACGCCCTTGCAGGTTGCGGCGACCGCTTCAAGCGCGTCGCGGCGTCGTGCCGTCAGCACGAGATCGACACCGAGCGCCGCGAGTTCGCGCGCGATTGCCGCGCCGATGCCGCTGGATGCGCCGGTCACCAGCGCGCGCTTCCCGATGTTGCCTGTGGTGTAGGTATTCAAATCGTTCTCCTTATCGTGTTTAGTGTTTAGCGGCCAAGGAACTCAAGTGCGCTGGGCATGAATTCGGCGTGGAACTGGAAGATGCCGCCATGACCGGCATCGGGATAGATGATTAAAGTGCTGTTCGGAAACCGCCGAGCCAAGTCGTGCGTGTTCGGCGTAGGGACCATGCGGTCAGCGTCGCCGTTGGCAACGAGTACGGGATGCTTCACGACAGAGAGGTCCGCCGGTTCTTTTTGGCCCCAAGTGCGCAGGGCATCCAATTGAGCGAGAAATGCGCTCACGGAGATTTCCTTGTCCCGATTCTCGGAGCGTTCTTTCAGCCGCTCCAAAAAGGCCTTACTGGCTTCGATGCCATTTGGTGTGCGGGTGAAGAACAGGTACTGCTTCGCATCCTGGCCTGTAAAAAAGCCCCGCAACATGTCGCAGTAGGTCACACCTGCCACTGAGCTGATCCCCTCGCCGCCTGCAGGGCCTGTCCCCGCGAGAATCATTTTTCGAACGAGTTGTGGTTCTTTCAGCACGATCTCTTGGGCAATCATGCCGCCCATCGAAAATCCAAACAGATCGACCTGTTTGAGCCCCATGGCTTTGATGAAGGTAATGGCATCGTCTGCCATCTGCTCCATCGAATTCGGCGTTGAGCCGGTGGATGCCCCGATGCCTCGGTTGTCGAAAGCGATCACATGATGCTTCGCTGCAATGCCGTCCATGATCCGTGGATCCCAGTTGTCCAGCACGGCAGCCAGATGAGCAAGAAACACCACGGGCGTTCCGCCATTTTGTTTTCCCAACTCTCTGTAGGCGAAGGTGATATTGCCTGCCGTGATGGTCTGCGTGGTCACACTTTTCCAAGTATCCACCGACACTTGGCTAGACGTTGTCTGGGTTTGGGGCATCCCGATGGGCTCCGCATCTGCTGCACTAACCGACGAGGAAAGAAGGGTGGTAGCCATTGCGAGCCCGATTACAGCGGCCTTCAAAAAGTGTTGCATTGCATATCTCCTTGTATGTTGGATTGCTTCCTGTCAAACTGTCACTATCGATTCGAAAGCGATGTTACTATCAATTTGAAACCTTGTCACTATCAATTTAGTATGAACGACAAAAACACATGCAATGACCCGTGCCCCATCTCACGCAGCTTGGCTTTTGCGGGCGACGCTTGGAGCCTGTTGATCCTGCGGGACGCACATGGCGGCTTGACGCGCTTTGACCAATTCCGGAAAAGCATAGGCATCGCCCCGACGATCCTGACCCGGCGGCTGGCCACGCTTACTGAGGAGGGATTACTGGAGAAACGGCGCTACTCTGAGCACCCCCCGCGTGAGGAATATGTGTTGACCGCTGCTGGGCTCGACTTTCTGCCAGTGCTCTTCATGATCGGTGCGTGGGGGCGCCAATATCGTGGCGGAGGTAAATTAGTGCGCTTCCTGGATGCAGAAACAGGGACAGAAATCAAAGCGGTGGCCGTGGATGAAGTCACCGGGGCCAAGATCGGGACTCGCCCGATACGCATGGTCACACCCGATGAAAGCTGAAAGCTAATTTGACAGGCAATCGCAATGACCTGTCGTTGATTACCAGGATGCGATAAACCCAAAGAAATGCTGCCCTATAAGCAGACTAAAAATCTGAATGGACAGTTGTTATGGCAAGTTTGATCTGCACATTCCTCTCACTTAACTAAAAAACGCCGCACTCGCTTCCGCAGGTATCGCCACGTTGGTGATCTTCGCTTTCTGTAGCACTTCCCAGAAATAGCGGTACGTCGCGCGATCATGCAATTCGCCGTCGTATGGGATGGAGCTCAACTTTTCCGCTTGCGCGGCTGGCATCAGAAAAAGTCGTTTCGGTATTCTTGAGATCGAGGGTGACGTTGTGCGCGGGCACGACACCGTGTGCCAATGCGGCGATCTCATACACCTCATGCAATGCACCGTGCGTCTCGATTGTAATTTTCTCAATGTTGGTTGCTATCACGCGGAGAAATACTGACTTTTAACTTGGGCGTAATAAATAGTTGGCATGCTATTTGCTACTGTTGGAGTTCGGACATATGGCGATATTTAGTTAGGAGGATACATGCCAAATACAGAAGTTTTTTTCAAATGGGCTCCCGAGTACAGCGTCAATATTCAGACCATCGACGATCAGCATCAGGAACTGGTGAATATTCTCAATCGTTTGTTTGTCGCGGTTTGCAAGCGCGAAGGGGACAAGGTGATTGCGGGAATCTTGGATGCGTTGATGAGCTATACGCAGACACACTTCGAATTGGAAGAGCGTCTGATGCAACAGGCGAAATACAAAGACTTTGATGCCCACAAAGCGGAGCACGAAAAATTGCTCGCGCAGCTTGACCTGTTATGCAAAAAACATCTGGTGGATGGCAAGCCGATCTATTTCGAAATGCTCAGCTTCCTTAAGACTTGGCTGAAGGAGCACATACAGGGTGTGGACACGAAATACAGTGCCGCCCTGCAACAGTCAGGCTTTTCAGTCGACAGTTGGGAGCGCGAGGCAAGTAGCGAATTTGCGCGTATGTCCGACTCGAAAAAATGGTGGGAAGTTTGGAAGGCGGCTTGATTTAGCTAGATCATCAAGGTAAAGAAATACAAACGTAAACCCCCTCCAACTCCCCCTTATCAGGGGGAGAGTCAGGACGGTGTGACTGGAACGGAACCCCTTTATCTCCCTTATGTGAGCATCTGCTACGCGGATTGCCAGCTTACCTACCCCGCTTCAAGGGAGGCGGGCTAGGCTCTCCCCCTGACAAGGGGGAGTTGGAGGGGGTTAGGTTCTAATGGGTTTTTTGAAATAAAGACAAGCTACCGTCCGATTACCCACCGACTTACCCGTCGTTCAAATTCGTATCTACTCAGTTGTGCGGTGCTTGTTTCTTCAAAAAAGCCACAAGCGCGCCATCCATCATTGCCAAGTGCGTATCGAACCATTCCGCTAATCCCTCACGCACATAGGCGCGCACTAGCGGTAAGTGGCCGCGTTTGAGCGTGCGGTTGAGTTGTTGCAACTCGCCCAGTACGCGGTGATGTTCGCCTTCATGCACGCCCAAGCCCTGATACTTTGCTTCACGCATCAAGCGACCTTCGGCCATGAAATGTTCGCGGGTGTGGGCAACGAGCGCCTGAAACAGTGCAGGAAACTCCGCATCGCTGGCGGCGATGAGTACGCCCACTTGGGTGATGAATTCGCGATGCGCGTCATCCATCTCGTCCAACCCCAGTGTGTGGCGCGGCGCATCCCACTTTGCCTGATGCTTGCTCATGCGGTGGCGAGGCTACCGTTCCAAGCCTGAGCAGCAGTCAGGAAATCTGCCACGTCGGCATTCACGATCTCGATGTTGAGCCGGTCGAGATAACGCTTCTCTTTATCGGTTGGATGCGGGATGAGTGCCCAACCGGCGGGCTTGTCCGCACCAAAAATAATGTCGGAGAACACCATACGATCCGTGTCGCGGTTCAGGCGTTGGCCGAGCAGCAGGTAGCGTTTGTTCTGGCGCAGGCGTTTTACGAACGAAGGAATAGCGAAGCCGCCCATCAGCTCGGTGATGTAATCGACGAAATCGGCATCCGATGCAATGTAGTTTGATTCCGGCAACGGCGTGCCCAACGGCTTGAACAAAATAGGCAAGCTGCTATCCACTGATTCCGGCTCAATGGCGGAATATTTGCCGCCGTCGTACTGATATAAGCGGAAGCGGTAGCCGGTGCCCGCCATGCGCGCGATACCGACGATCAGTGTGTGCGGGGTGGTGGCATATTGTTTCTGCAACTGCGTGTCGCGGTTGGCATCAATTAAATAGGGCAGCTTCTGTTGCGCCAGCCACTGATGCAGTGCGGATGTGCTCCATTGCGTATCGCGATAAGTCGCATCAAGAAATTTATTCACCGCCGAGCGGCCACGCTTCAACTCCACATTCATCGCCGCACGCGGAAACTCGTACATCAGCTTGGGAGCCATCGGCTGGCCATTGTTCATTGCCAAGATGAGGCTATCGCTATCAGCAGGAATTGCCTTGCCCGATGCCGGGTCGATCACCCCATTCAGCGCACCCGCGCCGAGATAAGGCACAACGCTGCCATCAGACAAACCGGAAAAGATGTTTTCAAAAGCATGACTCATTGGAATAGCTCCTCTTGGTGATGATGCAATAACTGTTTGCAATAACCGAGCCAGAACGAACCCCCAGTATTGGCGAGGGTTACAGAGGAGGCGGCTATGGAGGAAATGCGACAAAGCCGAAAAACTTGTCGCACAAGGGGCGAGGGTAGGGCGTTTAAGCGCGGTAAATGGAATGATGCGCAAGGATTCTGCGTGGGCACAAAAGCGTGCCTACCCTACTTGGCTCGGTACAGTTCAGCATCAATCAGGAGTGTGAGGTTGCCCTACAAAAATGGTGGGCACGTGTTTGCTGTCCACGCTGTCGTCTCATTACACCCAACCCACCAGCCACGGTGGGCTCATGTTGTTAAATAGTCCGCTATTTCTTCCCGGTTTCCATTTGGTGCGTGCAGTCGAGTGCGGCGAGTTTGTAGCACTCGGCTAGGGTGGGGTAGTTGAATACGTTGCTGATTAGGTCGCGCACGGTGCCGTTTAGGTTCATCACCAGTTGGCCGATGTGGATGAGTTCGCTGGCTTGTTCGCCGACGATGTGTACGCCGAGTAGTTTTTCATTGCGGGTATCGACGATGAGTTTTAGCAGACCTTGTGCGTCGCCGATGATTTGGCCGCGCGCGCTGTCTTTGAATCGGGCGCGACCGATAACGTAGGGAGTGTTTTCCTGCTGCACTTCTTTTTCGGTTTTGCCGACGTAGGAGATTTCAGGAATGGTGTACACCGCCATCGGCAGGTTTTCCGCTGTGACATGGGCTGCACCGCCGAAGGCGTGCAATACCGCAGCACGGCCTTGTTCCATACCGGTGGAGGCGAGGGCGGGGCGGCCAATGAGGTCGCCCACGGCAAAGATGTGCGGCACGCTGGTTTGGAAATGCGAGTTGACTTCGATCCAGCCATCTTGCGCGCGTATGCCCGCGCGTTCGACGTGCAGCCCGCCGCTGTTTGGCTCGCGGCCTTGTGCGTAAAGCACAGCATCGGTGCGGATTTCTTTGCCGCTTTCCAGTACGGTGAGTGTGCCGTGCTCTTCCTGACGAATTTCGCGCACGCGTTCGCGCATGTGGAAGGTGACCCCCATGCCGAGGAAACTGTCTGCCAGCACGCCGACCACGTCTTCGCTTAGGTATTCCAGCAGTTGCGCGTGGCTGTCTACCACGCAAACTTGCACGCCGAGTGCGGCGAAGATGGAGACGAATTCGCAGGCGATTACACCGCCGCCGACCACCAGCAGGCTTTCTGGCATATGGCGCAGATTGAGTATGGAGGTGGAGTCCAGCACGGTTTTTTTATCGAACGGGATATTGCCCGGACGACGCGGGCGCGAGCCGCTGGCAAGCAAGATGACTTCAGCCGAGAGCGTGCGCGTATTGCCCGCGCGGTCGGCCACTTGCAGTGTGTGCGCATCGATGAACGAGGCTTCGCCGGGAATCAGTGCAACACCGTGCTTTAACAAGCGTTGCAGGATGACCGACTCTTGTTGCGCGATAACCGCTTCTTTGCGGCGCACCGCATCGGCTAGCAGGCCGTGTCGACTGCGACCATCAGGGGAGAGTGCCTGACGCATGCCGCCGGAGCGCGAGAGTAAATACGCGACTTCGCGCATGGCCTTGCTGGGAATGGTGCCGGTCTGCAAACCTGCACCGCCGATTTTTGGTTTGCGCTCGATAATGGCCGCACGTTTACCCATGCGCGCCGCCTGCCACGCTGCGTGTTGTCCGGCAGGGCCGGAACCGATGATGAGAATGTCGTAATCCATGAGTAACTCCTGTATGCGCGATGGCTGCATGATATGCGAGTTGGATGGCTTGGTTAAACCCTAGTTTTTTATTGTTGTGTTTATTTTTCCGAGCTTGATTCGAAATTCAGCCTATACAAAGTGGAAGCCCATTTCTACGGCAATACCCAACAGATCGTTTTTGGCACAACCACCCTGATGCTGAATTTCAGCACTGGCTTCGGCACGGCGAATCAAAAGGACGAGAACATCATCCTGCGCTTGACAGGGCAGGGCGCGGATGTTGAAGTGGAAACGTGATGCTGAAAATACGATTAATAGCTGAAGCTTGAAAGATAACTCATTATTTAATACTGGGGAGACTTGCAATTATGAATACCTTCAAATTCGTTGTTCTTCATGGGGTGACTTCAATATTCTTTTCCATAATCCTTCTTGCAGTGCCGAGATCAGCGGTTGCGGACGATTCGGATTTGTATGCGACAGAAGAAGGTACAAGGTTGATGCAGGTGCGCAAACATATGCGATTTTCAGGCGAGGCCCCCTCGTTTGATGGGTTTAGCCCAGCTAAAAGAATCAAACTGCCTGCGCCAGATGGTGCTACTTACTACACAGATGCTTACAAGAATAAGAACAACTGCGTAACTTTTTTTTCCAAACCTGATAGAGGGGAGAAAGAATTTGCGCTGAAATGGTCTGGTGGCAGTTGCAACGGGAAACCCATTAAGGGGATTGGTGAGTTGCAAATTCTCTACAAAGTTGAAATAAACGGTAAGGTGTATACCAATATTCAAACTTACTTAGGAAATTTTGAAAATGGATTATTGACAGGCGAAGACGGCAAGCGGGTTAATTTTTCTTTTGACTCGGAAGGTAGAGTGCAAGAGATATATGAGCTTTCTGGCGAGTTCGCTTTTGGATTGCTGAATGGTGAGGGGCGAAAAACGTGGACTGGCCCGAAGGATGCTCATCCTAGTGCTTGGATGCAGGAAGGGAATTTTACGGATTCGACAGCATATGGACTGATTGAGTTTACTCGAGCCAATCCATTTGTTGGGATTGAGGCGGATTGGAGTGAATTGGTTTTGAATGAAAATGGTGATACGTATAAATACCAGAGCCACCAAAATGGAAATGAGTCTGTTTCTGGCGTAATGTTTTTCGAGGGGGACCCCATACCATGGCACACTGCGATGGAGACAGTATCGGGGACTAAGGAATCCACATCGCCTGAGAATGGATCATTTATACGCGTAAGCGATAAGGATGAGATTGGGCAAAGGATAATTTTGGGCGCAGATTGCGAGAGTTGGGAACTTCGGTCTGGGCAGTGGTTTTGCCCTAAAGGCAGCATTCAAAAACAGGATATACGGATGGGGAGAGATCCAAAGACGATATTTGAAGGTGCATTTGCGTTACCAATTCCCTTCGATGAGAGAGTGGGGCCAATAAAAATTAGGGCTGGAGATTGATACTGGTGAAACAACTAGCCATCTCACTAAGGCAGCAAGCTGCCAAGTGATTGGTTACAGCCATTCGACTAAGCGTACAAAACCGATTGGAAGAGGGTTGATAGGTACATCGATCAAAAGCACTAAACTGTAAATATTCTGGCTTTATAGTGTAAGTGAAGCTATTATATTTATATTATGGCCAAGAAAACTTCTCCATTATTACCTTCTACAGCCGAGTTGCTCTACCAGCTCGGAGACCGATTGCGTCTAGCGCGCTTGCGTCGAAAATTGACTTCCAAGCAGGTGGCGGAACGCGCGGGAATGTCACCTATGACGTTGCGCAGCGTGGAGCGCGGCGGAGATGGCGTAACGATGGGGGCGTATCTGGCGGTGATGCAGGTATTGGGTATTGAACAGGATATCAACCTGCTGGGGCAGGCAGACACGCTAGGACGTGACTTACAAGATGCACGTCTGTTGCCTAAAACCAAACCCAGCGCCAAGCTTTATGCGAAGCTGCCAACGCCGAGCACAACGCCGCAGCTGAACGAGCCAATACAAAATTACACCGGCTTCACCAGTTCGCAAACGCTGGCTAATTTGATTGATCCCGCCGCGAAACAAAATGGCTAACGCATCCGCCGAAATTGCTGTGTATGCAGATTGGAACGGCCTGACCGAACCATTACGCTTGGGCTTTTTGTATGCGCGGCGCGGTGCGGCACGGGAGATTTTCGAGTTCGCATTCGACAAACCTGCGCTCAATCATCCAGACCTGATTGGCCTGCAACTCGACCCGCGCCTTGGCCTGTTCAGCGGACATCAACATCCCGCGCAGGGCTTCGACACGTTCGGCGTTTTCTCCGATGCAAGCCCAGATCGCTGGGGGCGTTTGTTAATGCGTCGCCGTTTGGAGCGTGAGCAGCGGGCAGGCTTGGCGGATAGATCAGTGCGTTTGACGGAGTCTGATTATTTACTGGGCGTGCATGATTCATTTCGAGTTGGCGCGTTACGTTTTCGCCTAAATGACGAAGGCGACTTTCTCGACAATCGACATGGCGTGGCAGCGCCACCGTTTGTGCAGTTGCGCGAACTGGAAGCCGCCAGCCTCGCGCTGGAGCGCGACGAAGACAACACCGCGCCGCAAGGGGATGACTGGCTGCGCATGTTGATCGCACCCGGCGGCTCACTTGGCGGCGCGCGCCCCAAGGCCAGTGTGGCTGAACCCAACGGGCAACTGTGGATCGCCAAATTTCCCAGTGCGCGCGATGAACACGATGTGGGCGCATGGGAAATGCTGGTGCATACACTGGCGCAAGTTTGCGGACTACAAGTGCCGCCCAGCCTGGTGCGCCGCTTTGCCAGCCCGCACCACACCTTCCTCGTGCAGCGCTTTGATCGCACAGCAAATAACCACCGACTGCACTTCGCGTCGGCAATGACACTCACCGGACACAAGGATGGCGACGATGCATCGACTGGTGCGAGCTATCTCGAAATCGCACGCGTGTTGATAGACCACGGCGCGCAAACCGACATTGACCTGCGCGAACTATGGACGCGCATCGTGTTTAACATGCTCGTCTCCAACACCGACGACCACCTGCGCAACCACGGCTTCATCCTCATACCCGGCAAAGGCTGGCGCTTGTCGCCCGCTTATGACATGAACCCGGTGGCCGACTCGTATGGACTAAAACTCAACATCAGCCAAGCCGACAACGCGATGGATTTGGAACTGGCTCTTTCTGTTGCACCCTATTTCAGAGTGAAAGCCGACGATGCAAACAGCATCATCGCGCATTGCCAGACGGTAGTTCGGCAGTGGTCAAAAATTGCGACTGGGTTGGGGCTGTCGATGCGCGAGCAACAGAAAATGGCTGCTGCATTCAGGTTGGCAGATTAAAGATCGTGCGTGCTGCGCTGCGACACCATCACCGATGGTTAGCACAAGCTACAAACAAGCCGACACTGGATATGATAATCACAACTTGTCAATTGAGATGGAATGACTGATCGGTATCACCAAATGGGAAATTTGACCTGCTCTCCCCGATGACCGCTGATGCGCTGGATTTCTTCCTCATAGCAGGACTTGAATGCTGGCGTAGCCAGCCATTGTTTCGCTTGCGCGTTGAGTTCTTCCACAGTCGTTAGCCTGAGATCTGCGATCAACTCGACTACATCAATAATGAATCCGTACAGGTCTTGGCAGCACTGCGCAGGCTCCTGCGCTAGTTCATAGAAGTCTTTTCCCTTGTGCACCAACGGATTTCTGACATCCGCATAGAGCTCGGAATAGCGCACGAGTACCGATTTGAATCGAGCTAGGTTTCCGTGCGAGACCAGTGCTGCGACATAGGTGTGGTGCAACCATCCCGTCCAATGCTTCTTCGGATACACCAGCCCATCAAGGGCGAACACTAAGTTGAGGAATTTAGATTCCTCGCCAAGACTGTAGAACGACTGGCGGCAAGCCCGTAGAGCAGCTTTGACACTGAGCGCAAGCTCGTCGGACTGCCCGCCTAGCATGGCGACCAGAAACTCACGTGCGTGAAAATCGTTGCCGTCAATTTCCGGGCCGAGCCAATTATTCGACGCTGACATGGGCCGAGAAATGCCCTTCAGATTGAGCGGCTTCAGATGCGTCCTGCCATGGGGAATAATCTCGACGACATAAGTTCCGTCATCCAACTGCCCCGCAGGATTTGGCGTGAACTCGGGCCGATCAAAAGAGCTGAAGCAAAACCTAATGACATCTAGAGCATGTTCAGCCAAGGCAAGACACTTGGAGATAACTACATCGTTGTGGACGATAGCCCGATTGACCCTGAGAAGATCCTGATACTTCAACTCGGTGTCGAACTGGAGATAGTCACCATCCCAATCCGCCAGACGATCATGCGGTTTTTCATCCAAATCTCTTTGGCATACAAACCTGAATGGTCCGAGTTCAAATGGTTCCTCAAAAAACACCCGCTCAAGCGGAACGATCACCGTGCAAGTGATTGTCGCCTCTGCCTCAAGGTCAGCCAACTCTAGGTTGGAATCACCGGACTCCCCCATCGCCACGTCAAGCCAAGGAAACGCCACAACGAAATCCGCTAGAACCTGCTGTCCCGATTTCCCGTCACCGTTATCGTTGAACGTGACGCCGTCCCCCTCTGGAAAGGGGCTTGCCCAATAGCCAAGCGCCACTATCTCCCGGAGTGACTGGGTCAGCAACGTCTCCTTTCCTAGCAGGTCGGCCTTCATCCAAAGCAAATTGCCGCTGTAGTTGTCGCGAGGAAGGAGCAGTTTGGCCTTCATGATTTCACCGCCAACAACATCATCTGTTCCAACTGATCCTTGATCGAGTCCCGCGCTTCGCGCAGTTCGTATTCGTCCTGCAAACCCATCCAGAATTGCACTGACGTTCCGAATGCTTTGGCAAGACGCAAAGCGGTATCGGCAGTGATACCGCGCTTGCCTAGCGCGACCTCGTTGATGCGGCGCGGGGGTACGCCGATGGAGTTGGCAAGCCTAGTTTGGCTGATCTCCAAAGGAATCAGAAACTCTTCGAGGCGTATTTCGCCGGGGTGAATGTTATGCAATTTACCCATGTCTGCTGTTTACGCCATCTCAACCGTATGCACCTCAAGACCGACATTCAATCGGCCACGCACTGCGCTGAAAATGGCCGCGAGGTTGTCCATGCTCGGATTGCCGTTTTGCGACAACATGCGATGCAGGCTCTTGCTGGGTTTGTCGGTAATCGCTGCTAGTTGCTCAAAGCCGAGTGTTGCGTTGACGAGATCGCGCAGGATGAGGCGCGCTGTTTCCGGTTCGCCGCTTAGAAATAATGTCGCCGCTTCATCGAGCAGCGCCTTGGCAAATTCGGGATCGCGCTCGACGCGTTCGACAACGGTTTGCTTAAAATTTCGAGTGAGTGCCATGTTGATTACCTCTTGCGTTGCTCTGCCTTCTTGGCAGCGGTCTTAGCTTTTTTGCGAGCCTTGTATTCGGCAAGCAGTTCTTTGGCTCGGTCGATGTCTCGTTGCTGTCCGCGCTTGCTGCCGCCACCGAACAGAATGATGAGTGACTCTCCATCTTTGGCGAGGTAGATGCGGTATCCCGCTCCCCAATCGATGACGCATTCGCCCATGCCGTCAAACCACTTTATGTTGGAGGTGTTGCCGAGTTCTAAGCGCAATTTGGCGGTGACAATCTTCGCCGCAGCTTGAGCATCGAGACCGTCGAACCATGCTTTGTATGGATTCGATCCGTCCTCGCGAAGATATTCTTCAACCGTGATTTTCATGAGTAAATGGTAACAAATAGGTTACCAAAAGACAAGCAATCACATTTGATCCAAGGAATTAGGGTGGGGGACGTGTTCGGATTAAATTCCAATCAAGGCTTCAGGCAATCGCCATCAGTCCTTTTTTCTGAATCAACGATAGCAACCGCAAGGCTGGGCCCCCCGGTTTTTTAACGCCGCGTTCCCAGTCGGAAACTAGGTTTTTGGAGACGTTTAGGTATCGTGCAAAAACCGGTTGCGAGATGTGTTCGCGTAGGCGCAGGGATTTGATTTCCTCGGGGCTGAGGGTATGTATGGGTGTCAAACAGGTTTCGTCGAACTCGCGCATGGTTTGTTTGTTGACCGCACCCACTTCGTGCAACGCTTCCATCGTTTCGTGGATAGCGGAAAGTGCGTCACTGCGATATTTTTTTGGCATTTTTTACTACCTCCTCAAATTGTCCGTTGGCAAGCAATTCACTCAACTGCGCATCTGTTAGCGCCAGGACGTGCTTGGCCATTTTCTTGAATTGCGTTTCTTCATCAGCACGGATGTTGCCCAACTCGCTCTTGGAAAAGCCGTATACAAAAAACGATAATTCACCCTTGCGAAAAATGACGATGCTGCGGTAACCCTTGGACTTGCTTTCTCCGGGGCGGGCGATTCGTTGTTTGATAACACCACCACCCAAGTCCGCATCAATCAAACCTTTCTCCGCTCTTTCAATCGCATCCCAAAGCGCATCAGCCGAGATATTTTCTTTCCGAGCAAAGCGGCCAAACCACGCGTTCTTGAAAACTTTCAAGGCGAGTCTCCCAATGTTTATGGGTTGATGGTATCACACAAGGTGTTACTGGCTGCCATTCGGTGAAAGAGCAAAGTGAGAAATTGTTCTCGTTCGTAATCAGCCTGCGTAGAGCGTACCCAGAAAGTAGGCACCAAGGCCGTCTGCTTGTGATTTGTAGAATTGGTGGCCTAGTTCGAGATCGTCCTCTGCGCTACTGAGGATTTTGATCTTCATGCGATTTTCTTGATTCTTTACTTAGGCTTCTGACCCGTCAGATACGGTTAGTTGGCCTGCATCAAAACAATACGTTTAACGCTGTGCAATTTGGATAAGCGACGCTGCTTGCATCTCACATGATTGACGGGTTTGCGTATTCAACACTTTGAGCCACGCGTCGGGTATTTCTTCCAGCCCATAAGTTGCGCCTGCTAGCATCCCCGCGATTGCGCCGGTTGTATCGGCATCTCCTCCGCGATTCACCACGTCGATCAGGCATGAGCGGAAATCATCGGTATCAAAGAAGCTTTGGAATACGGCTTGTATTGTGTCGACGATGTAGCCGCTGGGGTTGCTGCTTTGTTTGGTTGCGCGGAATTTGAATTCGGGATGTTGCGCCGCGAGTGGGTGCGCGTAGGTGTGCAGCAGATGGTTTTTATCCGCGCCGAGCAGGGCGGCTTGCACCATGAGTATCAGGCATTCGCAGGCGGCATCGGAAAGTTTGCAGTGGTGGGTGGTATGGGCTTGCGCGCGACAGGCAGCACGTACGACGGCTTCGGCTTGCCCCACGGTGGCGAGTGCGACGGGTAGCACGCGCATGGCCGCGCCGTTGCCTGCGTCATGGTCGGAGTAGGGGGCTTCTGGGTTTCCGGTCTTGCGAAATTGCAGCAAGTTGCGCCGCACGGTGTTGCCGATGTCCACCGGTTTGGCGCGCATCCAGTCATCAAACGCTTGCGCGGCGGCCAAGGCATCGACTTTGCCGAGCGCGAGAATGGAGGTACCCAGTGCGAGTGACATGGTGGTGTCGTCGGTGACTTGTCCCGGTTTGAGGTGTAGCCAGCCGCCGCCGATGAGCTTGTCGTGGCAGCCATACTTCGCCGCGATTTCGCGCGGTGTCATAAATTCCACGGTTGATCCCAGCGCATCGCCGATGGCGAGGCCGAGATAGGCAGCAGTAGCGTGGTTGGTGGTGGTCATTTCTACTTAGGCAAAATCTGCGTCCAGTTTCATCAATGACGGTCAGTGGGGATCAATCTTCCGGCCCAAAGCATTTGTCGTAGTCGGTGCATACCTCGCAGCTTGGCGCGCGGCAGATGCGGATGTCTTCTTTATCGCACAGTTGTTTGTAGAGGAATTTTTTCCATTTCATGTCACGCACATTTTTTGCTGCGAGCGAGGGGAAATTTTGCGTCATTAATTGACTGAGATATTGGCGCGACCAGAGTCCGAGGTCTTGCCACAGGTGATCGTTTGCCATGCAGGCGGTGGTGACGATTTCCGCCATCCAAATTTCCGAATCGTCTTGTTGAGCGCGGTGGTCGAGCAAGAGTGCTAGCACGTCGTCGCGCTCTAGCGCGCGCGGGTCGTCGATCAGCTCGATTTGGCGCACGACCAGCTCGGCAGTGGGAAAGTGGCGGGAGAGCAAGGCGACAAAGGCCGCCTCGCTTAATCCCAAGCCGCACGGTAACGCGCCTGCGCTGTCGATCTGGCTACAGATCATTTGCGCGAACAGCATGTCATTGGGCAAACCGGCGGCATGTGCCATGAGTTCACTGTACAGCCCGGCAGATTGAGGCGGTGTGTTCTGTGGAAGCATGATCGCGGTTTGCATAATGAGCTTACTTGCTAGGATATTCGATCAACAGATCTTCGTCGCGCAAGACCATCTGGCAGGCCAAACGCCATTCAGTGGTGATGACATCGTTGACCTTCATCGCGTCGATTTGCGCAGCGGTGATTTTGCCTTCTTGTTTCAGCACGCCGATTTCGCGGTCGGTCAGCGGGCCAGCCATCGGGCCTTTGTTGGTGAGGTTGGTGACTTTCACCAGACAAGTCGAGCACTCGCCGTTTTCGCAGCCGAAGTCGATGGGGATGTGGTTGTCTTTGGCCAGTTTCAGCACGGTTACCGTGTGGCTACCGGCAACGGCATACACCGTTTTGTCTTTGTGCAAAGGGCTTGAAAATGTGATGTTTGGCATTGCTGTTACTCCTTTTATAAAAATAAAAAACTAAGTCCACTAAAAACACGAAAGACACGAAAAGTTCAAAATACATCTAGGGAGGCTCTGATTTATTCGGTTTTGTCATTCCCGCTTTGCGAGCATCCGCTACGCGGCTTGCCTGCTTACCCACTACGCGAGAATGACGAATAAATTAGCGTTTCTCCTAGGGCTATAAGGCTCTTTTTGTGAGCGAGTATGGCAATACCGATAGGGTTTCTTTTCGTGCCTTTCGTGTTTTTTGTGGAAAAAATTACGCTTTCACGACGATGTCGCCACCTAATACTTGAGCCTGACAGGCGAGGCGGTCGCTGCGTCCGGCCATGTTTTCCTGCAATACTTTGTCTTCCAGTACCGAGCGTTCGCTCATGTGCTCCATGCCTGAAACTATCCGCATGATGCAGGTGCCGCATTCGCCTTCGCGGCAGCCGTAGGTGATGCTGGCACCGACTTTTTCTGAGATTTCAATCAGGCGCGTGCCTGCTGGGACGCTGACGGTGATGCCGAGTTTTTCAAAGGTGACGTTGGCTTTAGGCATGGGAAGGTTCCTGTGCGAGTAATTGAGACATGGAGATGACGCGCCG
This sequence comes from Gallionella sp., assembly GCA_028687335.1. Lineage (GTDB taxonomy): Bacteria > Pseudomonadota > Gammaproteobacteria > Burkholderiales > Gallionellaceae > Gallionella. The sequence goes on along the minus strand of JAQUAI010000018.1, from coordinate 8,031 downwards.
TTCGATGTTGCCGGTGAGGTGTTGGGCGAGTTGCTTGCCCAGATCGCGGCACTGTTCGAGTTCTTCATCGGTGGGAATGAGTCTGGCGCGCACGCCTTTGACCGGCACGCGCAATTTGAGTCCGCGCAGACGGTCTTCGATCATGTTGATCGCTTCGCCGCTCCAGCCGTAGGAGCCGAAAGCCGCGCCGAGTTTGTCGCTAACTTTGATAACTGCGAGTGAGGAGAGTAAATCCCACACTGGTTTTACCGCGTCGCCGTTGATGGTGGGCGAACCGAAAGCGATGCCGTCGGCTTCTTCGATTAGATCGACAAATGGCAAATTGCCACCAGCCTGCAAGTCATACAGGGAAACACGCACAGCGGGGATGCTCTCCGCGCCTTCGGCTACCGCCTGCGCCATGCGCGCGGTGTTGCCGTAGGAGGAGATGTAAAACACCAGCAGTGATTTGTTGTCGGAACCGATTTCGTTGTGCAGCAGCGGGGCGGCAAGTTGGCGGTAGCGTTGCATATAGCTGAGCGGTGCTTCGCGCAAAATCGGGCCGTGTGCGGGGGCAATGAGTTTCGGTGCGAGTGGTTCGAGTAGGGTTAGCGCATTCAACACATACTCGCGGAAAGGCCGCATGATGTGCTGGTAGTAATACTCAAACGAGAAGCGAAAGTCGCCGACTCGGTCGTTGAACAAGCGCGCATCGCAGAAATGACAACCAAACACATCGCCGCTGAACAAGATGCCTTGTTGCTCGACCAAGGTGCATTGGGTATCAGGCCAATGCAGAAAAGGGGTGTTGAAAAAACGCAATGTGCGCCCACCCAGTTCGACGCTATCACCTGTCTCAACGACGTTGTATTGAAGTGTGGAATCTTTGACCAATGCTTTGAGCATCAACTGCCCTTTGGTCGAGATATACAGCTTGGCCTGCGGTGCGCGGCGCATTAGTTCGGGCAACGCGCCGCTGTGGTCTGGCTCCAGATGATTCAGCACGATGGTGGTGATCTCATCGTAACGGGCGACTTGTTCCAAGCGTTTGAAGAATTCCTCGGCGTGTGATGCTTTGACGGTGTCGATGATGGCCACGCCATTGTCGCCGCGCACACAATACGAGTTGTAGGTTGTGCCGTTAGCGGTCTTGAGGATGATGTCGAATTCGCGCAAGCCCGGGTCGAGCGCGCCTATCCAGTGCGTGCCGGGCGCGATTTCGACAGCATCCGGCATGCGTATCATAGGGACGCTCCCGGTGCGGGGCAGGGGTTGGACTGGTGTAAGTTCGGACAGTTTTCGATGTCGCCCTTGGGCTTGGCATCGTTCAAACCTATCCACGCATGTACCGCATCAGCATCAAAGCCGGCACAAAAAATAACACCGTCGATGTCCATCAGCGGACGACGTATCAGCAGCGGCTCGGACATCATCAGCGCGAGCGCGGAGGCTTCGTCTTGCAATGCGGGATCAACTTCGCCGGATTTAACGCGCGGTGCGCTGGGGTTAAACCACTCGGTTACCGGCATGCCGCCGAAAAATTGACGCAAGCGTGCGGGTGTCCACTTTTCGAGCAGTAAATTTTTCGCCAATACGGTATGCCCCGACGCGGCTAGCCAAACTTTTTGCTTGGTGTTGTTGCCGCATCCGGGCTTCTCGTAAAAGACGATGATGGCCACGATTAAATTCCTTAGGCCGCCAGTTTTTGCGACGGAATGCCAGTGAGCGAACCCGGCGGATTCAGCGGTATGCCGTCATCGTTGAGAATCGCACCTTCAATCGGACAAATGGTCGCGCACTGCGGGTCTTCAAAGTCCCCGGCACATTCGGTGCATTTGTCGGGATTAATCAAAAAATGCGGCTTCGCTTCGTAGATCGCCTTGCTTGGACACAACGGCTCGCAAGCGAAGCAGTTGGTACATGATTCTATGATTTCGAGTGCCATGATCTTTCCCTTAATTATGAAATCGTAGGTTTGGCTTTAGCCCGACATGCCGGAATGAAACCCGACTTGCGTGGCTGTAGGAGCCCGATTTATCGGGCGATATTGTCTATCGCGCTATGAATTGCGCTCCTACATCAAGCTACGTTGTTTACGCTTATGCCACCTTCTGCTGCTCATCCATCTTTGCTTCCAGCTTGCCAGCGGCACGCATTTCCTCGTACACCTTGAGGATGGCTTCTTCGATGGGTTCCATCGCGTGTTCGCCGTTGGGCTGGATGCCTGCGGCTTCCAGTGGCCCCCAAGGTTCGTAGCCCACTTTGCTGCACAGCACGGCTTCGCAACCGGCTAGCACGCGCAGTGTTACGTCTAGTGCGCTTTCGCCGTCGCCGCAGGTGTCGCCGCCTTCGCAGTACGGCGTGGTCTTGCGGTGACCGATGAAGCGCACGCCTTCGCTGGAGGCTTCGTAGATCAGGAATTCGCTGGCATGGCCGAAGTGTTCGTTAACAACACCGCCGCCTTTGGTGGCAACTGCCATCAGCACGGGGCGCGTGACTTCTTTCTTCAACCCTTGGATGCTGACCAACTGCACCTTGGATTCTTTTGCCAGACGTTTGCTTTCCAGTTCTTCGTTGATGGCGGCATGTACCTCGGCGCGCATTTTCATGGCTTCGGGGTAGTTGATCTCCATCTGCTCGACCTTATCCATGCTGAACTCGGAACCTCTATCCTCGCCCAGCAGACCGACCGCGTCGGCACGACATTGGCGGCAGTGGCGCATCATGTTCATGTCGCCTTCGCACTTATCCTGCAATGCTTGCAGCTCATCGTGAGTCGGGCCGCGCTGGCCGGTAAGGCCGTAGAACGTACCGTGCTCAGCTTCCGAAATGAGCGGCATCACGTTATGTAGGAATGCGCCCTTGGCTTTAACGATCTTGGAAACTTCTGCCAAGTGTTCATCGTTCACGCCGGGAATCATCACCGAATTCACCTTCACCAAAATTCCTTTGGCGACCAGCATCTCCAGACCTTTTTGCTGCTGCGCAATCAGTATCTCGGCGGCTTCGCGTCCCTTGATGCGTTTGTTCTTCCAGAAAATCCATGGATAGATCTGCGCACCCACGTCAGGATCGACGCAGTTAATGGTGATCGTCACGTGGTCGATGTTGTACTTAGACAACTCTTCCACCTGTTCGGGCAGCGATAGCCCGTTGGTCGAAACACACAGCTTGATGTCCGGTGCTTGCTCGGACAACATGCGGAATGTCTCGAAAGTGCGCTCTGGGTTAGCAAGAGGATCACCAGGGCCAGCAATGCCCAGCACGGTCATCTGCGGGATGGTTGCCGCGACGGCCAATACTTTTTTCACAGCCTGTACTGGGGTGTGTAATTCGGACACCACACCCGGACGCGACTCATTGGCACAGTCGTATTTGCGGTTGCAGTAATGGCACTGAATATTGCACGCCGGAGCGACTGCCACATGCATACGCGCAAAATAGTGGTGAGCCTCTTCGGAATAACAGGGGTGGTTGAATACCTTTTCGCGGATATGCTCCGGCAGGTGATTCATTTGATCGTCGGTAGAGCCGCACGATCCGGCGGAACAGCCACCAGCTTTTGCTTCACTTGCTTCGTTATTGATGACGGGTAATTGCACAGTTTTATCCTCCGACTAGGGCCTGCCAAACAATAAGCAAGCACTGTGCCCAGAAGTGACTGGCTCGTAACTCATTGTTTTAATGTGCTTGTGTGTTTTTGTCATGCGCTACTGTTGGAAAAAGCACACGACACTCGGTTTGGCTTGTGACGAACGCGACAAAATCGCTGATTGGCCTTATTTCAAGTGCGGGGTAGAAGGATGCCAGTGCCGTTTTATGTGGGGTGGCACCATATTTGCGTCTACGTTTGCTATGAATCCAAATACATCAGTACGTAGGGCGGACACGCTTTTTGCCCCCGCAAGGAGAAGGTCGACGGGTTCCCAATGGCTGCGCCATTACTCGTTCGTTCTTCCTGCGCGGCATATGTGCGACAAACGCGTGGGCACAAAAATCGTACCCACCCTATACGAGCTATGAAACACCGTCTCGATTGGTCAGCCTACGAAACAGCAGGGCAGGGTGACGCCTATGCAGGCATCCCCGCGACAGGCGGCGACTTCGCCAAAGCGGTGGCCGTGTGTATCGGTGACAAACAATGCCAGCGCAAACCCAAAGGTGTGATGTGCCCCAGCTTCCGCGCTACCGACGACGTTGCGCATTCCCCCGGCGAGCGAGTGAAAGTGCTCAAGGCCGCGCTCAACGGCGAGCTGGGTGACGACGCCTTCGCCGACCCGCGCTTAGCGAGCGCGATGGAACTCTGTGTTGGCTGTAAAGGTTGCAAACGCGAATGCGCCAACCAAGTCGATATGGCCGCCATCAAGATCGAATATCAAGCACAACGTAATGCGCGTTCGGGCGTGTCCTTGCGTGATCTATTAGTGGCGACACTGCCAGATCAATTGCAGCATCGCCGTTTCGTGCGCAGCCTCATCCGCTGGCGCAACCGTGCGCCGTGGCTGGCGCAGTTGGGCGAAAGATTCTTCGGTATCTCGGCAAAGAGAAAATTGCCGGAGCCTGCTGCTGCCGCTTTCAGTTTTCCTTCAGGCTCAAACCCCCTCCAACTCCCCCTTGTCAGGGGGAGCGCCGAACCTGCTCCTCCCCTGACAAGGGGAGGTTGGGAGGGGTTAAGCTCCCCCGAAACAAACGACAAAAGTCTCATCCTCTTTGTCGACACCTTCGCCATGCATTTCGATCCAGAGATCGCCCACGCCGCACATCAAGTGCTGACTGCCGCAGGCTACAACGTCAGCATCTTGCAAGCACTGGCCGATGATGATGAACCCGAGCGTGCTTTATGTTGTGGTCGTACCTATCTCTCGCTGGGGCAAGTCGATGCGGCACGGCATGAGGCGCAACGCATGCATCGTGCATTGCGTCCGGCGTTGGAAGCGGGCATCCCCATCGTCGGTTTGGAGCCATCGTGCATCCTCTCTCTGCGCGACGATCATTTGAAACTTGGCTTGGGTGAGGCAGCTATCGCTTTATCGAAACAGGTCTACCTGTTCGAAGAGTTCATCGCGCGTGAACACGACCGCAAACGCTTCACCCTCGAATTCAAACCCCTGCCGCAAGGTAAGACATTGGTGCATGGGCACTGCCACCAGAAAGCGGTGGGCGCGATGAAGTCGCTGCGCAAAGTGTTGCGCCTCATCCCCGAGTTCGAATTCGAATTCATCGAAGCCAGTTGCTGTGGCATGGCGGGTAGCTTCGGCGTGGAAGCAGAACACGCCGACATCTCGATGCGAATGGCCGAGCTTGATCTGTTACCCGCGCTACGTGCCGAACCCGATGCGACCATCCTCGCCAACGGCTTCTCGTGTCGTCACCAGATACGCGAAGGCGCGGCGCGGCAGTCACACCATGTGGCATTGCTGCTGCGTGATGCACTCAAGGAACCAACGTCATGTTGATCGGTGCGCTACTCGGCCTCATGCGCCAACTCGGCTTGGACATCGTCACCCTGACCGAAGAGATCGACGAAGCCGAGTTCTTCGCCAGCCGCCTCACGCGCATGCAGACCCTGCAACTGCTCACCAGCATGTCCAAGACCGCCGCCGCAGTGCCGATGGAAGTGCAAGCGCGTATGCCGCAGATCGACTGGGCCGCATGGGCAGCATTGCCAGACAAACTCGCGCACCCGACACAACATCCATTCCAGATATGGGTCACCATCAAAGAACTCACCCCGATGACCGTGCAGCATCTGAACGAGTACAAAAGAGTGCAGCCAAAATTATTTTCTGTCGTGCCGTGAATGCAGAATTGAAGAAAAATCACCAGCAGATGCAGGTTGAAAAAGGGACTACTTTTGGTCAACGCACGCGCTAATACCCGTTGCACAAAGCATCAAACACCCTTCAGCCTAATTCGGATGTATTGCAGTTCCGGTCTTGACTAAAGGCTTTTCAGCAGGCTTAATTGGCTCCGTAATATGAGCCTATTAAGGAGCTATAAATGGCAATGGAAACGATACTGTCCGACTTGTCGGTAAGCATGACGGAATTCAAGAAGAACCCCAACGAAGCGCTTAGGGGATCGGGAGGGCGTGCTGTCGCCGTGCTCAGCCACAACAAGCCCGCGTTCTACATGGTGCCGCCCGACCGTTACGAAGCCATGCTGGAAGAGATCGACGACCTGCACCTCGTGCGCGTGGCCAAAGAACGTCTAAAACAAAAAGACCGCGCTATCGAGGTAAAGCTGGATGACCTCTAAACAGGCCGAGCCAAAGTCCGCTGAAAAATATCGTCTCAAATTCGTTCCGGATGCATGGCGCGAATGGCAGGCGCTGGACGGGGCGATCAAACAGGTACTCAAACCCTTGCTGGCAAAACGCCTGCAAAACCCGCATGTGCCGGGCTCACTTTTGCATCGCGAATTGGCGGGTTGCTACAAAATAAAACTGCTCAAACAAGGTTACCGCTTGGTGTACGCGGTCGAAGACGGAGAGCTAGTTGTGCTGGTGTTATCGGTCGGCAAGCGCAAAGACGACGCGGCGTATCAGGCGGCAACAAAACGAATTAAGTAATCGACTGTTAGGTAGTCTTTTGCAATGTACAGCAGTACATTATTTGACGCGGGTTCAAATAAGGAGTGCAACATGGCTAAAAACGGAATGCGTCCGGTACATCCGGGCGAAATATTGCGCGAAGAGTATCTCCTACCAATGGAGATGAGCGTGCATGCGTTGTCGCAAGCACTGCGTGTTCCTGCCACGCGATTGCATGAGATCGTGAAAGAGCGCCGCTCGATCACTCCCGATACCGCATTGAGGCTGGCACGCTACTTCGGCACAGATGCGCAATCGTGGCTGAATCTGCAGATGAGCTATGACTTAAAGATCGCCGAGGCAGAGTTAAGCGACAAGATCGATAAGGAAGTAGAGAAGATGGCGGCGTAGAGCAAAGGTATGGGGGCTTATCATTTATTGGCGCAAATTTAGAATTCACCCCGGTACATTTCACCTTAAGTTGTCAGGGTTCATGACTGCCTGACAACATCCGACTAATAACAAGGAGCCTTACGTGGCAACAGCAACTCTAAAAATATTTCTCACATATGGTGATCCCAAGAGATTGCGAACTGCCGAGCTATCAAATTGGACAGGGAAAGCTGTTTCTGGGCCAAGGAGTGAATTTGATAAAGTTTTAGAGCGCCAAGAGTCACAAGGGGCAGGGGTTTACTTTCTTACTGGAACTGATCCGGAAACAAATAAAAGCGCAATCTATATTGGTGAGGCGGAGTGCGTTAAAGATCGCGTCAAAGCTCACCTATCGCGAGACTTTTGGAACAACATTACTTTTTTTGTTACTAAAGATGAGAATCTGACAAAGGCACATATTAAGTATTTAGAGGGACGATTGATTGATATTGCGCGTACAACTGAACGAGCTATCGTGATGAACAGCCAAGGTAGTGGCGCAAAGTTACCTGAGTCAGACCGCGAAGAAATGGAGGTGTTTCTTGAGAAAATGCAGCAGGTTCTTCCAGTTCTTGGAGTTGAGGCTTTCTTGGATAAATCCTCATCTTCGACACATGGTAACCAGAAAAAGGAACTGCTTAATTGCAACATCAAGGGCTTGGTAGCAACTGGCTATTTGACACCGAATGGGATCGTTGTGCTTAAAGGCTCTGAAGCAGTTTTGGACGAGAGGGCTTCGGCTCAAAAATGGCCAAGCGTTTTGGTGCAACGTAACAAGCTTATCGAGGAGGGCGCGCTTGTTGAGAAAGACGGCGTATTCGTCTTCGAAAAGGATGTCGAATTCACTAGCCCAAGTTCTGCGGCAGCAACAATTCATGGTGGTAGCGCCAACGGCCTAACAGCATGGGTAAATAAAGATGGCGTTCAGCTTAAGCAGTTGCAAATCGTATAACAAATCACTTGTGGAGGGTGTAAGAATTTTTGTGTAAACGGTCATTTGGCAGGAAACTGCCGCCACTTTGAAAGGAGTCGCAATGACCGCAGCAAAAGCACTACCCGCAGATTTAATCGACAGCCTGCTGTCTGGC
>JAQUAI010000026.1 GCA_028687335.1 Gallionella sp. | reverse complement strand
GGAGTGAACAGACAGAACAGTGTTTTTTTCATCGGATCAGACTACCACCTTGTCTAATTATTCCGCTTCGCCCAATAGCCACGGGCGTTACAGACGGAAAAACCTCCACGAAATGTCACTTAACTCAAATCGTGAGCGTATTGGTTTCGGCAGGTTGATCCGGTGCGTAGGCGGTGAGCTGAAAAGATGCGGTGTCCAAGTGTAGTTTGTGCCAGCTTGCCGCCTGCGCTAAGGCATCGGCATGTTGCCAACGCGTTTGTGGCGAAAGGTCGGCGCAGGCAGTGAGTGCGAGTGCAAGCAGGCAGAGCAGGTATCTCATTTTCGTTCCGGTGAAAACTCTTCCAATGCTTCAAACAGAGGCCCTAGATGTTTTTCGTATTTTCGCCAACGCTCAACGGATGAGGTGTAAATCGGTTGTCGTACTTGAGTGACACTGGCTGTGCGTATCTGGCGTTTGGTTTTGTGAAAATCTAGGCAGCGTTCATCCCATTCCAAGTCGCAATAATCCAGCAAGCGACGCGCTTGTGTTTCTTGATCCGCGACAATGTCTTCGTAGTGAACGTCGAGGAATGCATTGGCGGGCAATACCGTGCGCCAGTGCGCCATCATGCGCGCATAGTCAGCGTAGTAGCGACCGAGTTCGGCCAAGTCATAGGTGTGCTCTTGCTTGCGGTGAAATAAGCGCGTGAAGCACGACAGGCATGTGTCCACCGGGTTGCGGTTGACGTGAATTATTTTGGCATTTGGCAGCATCAGGTGAATGAGCGGTACGAGCAAAAAATTGGCGGGCATTTTGTCGGTGATGCGTGCCGCACGGGGATTTTTCGCTTGCAAACTATCGATGTATTCGTCAGCCCATGCATTGAGAATGTCGCGCTTGAGATAGCCCAAGTTTGCCGGAAAGGAGTTGATGTCCGGCGCGGTTTTTCGGTGCGCGATGCGCAATAGATCGGGCAACTCGCCCGCACCGTAGACATCGGGATGGCTGGCGATAATTTGCTCGGTGAGTGTGGTACCCGAGCGCGGCATGCCGAGCACGAATACGGGCAGTGACGTGGGGTTTCCGCCACCTCGTAGCGAATCGATATAGGCTTTGCTGAATAGGCTTTTCAGGTCAGCAAGCTGTGAGGCAGCCGTGTTTGGGTCATGGTCTATTTTGGCGCGTTTGATTTTGCAGCCAGCCAGAAAATGCGGGAATGCTTGGTCGTAATTGCGAGTGTCGTCGTAACACTTTCCTAGCGCGAAGTGCAGCGACATTTTGCGATTCTCGGAAAGCGCCGACGCGGTTTTTTCATGCTCGCACAGCGCGGCAAAATGCACGTCGCCATCGTTCACTTTTTTGACTTGAACGAGATGAATGTGCGCAGCTAGATTATCCGGTTTAAGGCTGAGTGATTTTTGGAACAGCGCCTCGGCGCGTTCAAGTTGGCCGTTCTCGGTACACAAATGTCCCAACCCGAGCAGGGCATCGTCATTATCGGGATCAAGCGCCAACGTGAGCAGGTATTCCGCTTCGGCCTGATCGGGGCGGGCACTTTCAGCATAAATCTCGGCCAATAAAGTGTGTGCCTTGACGTTTTTTGGATCGAGTTGCAGAGCATGCAGCGCGGCGGCTTCAGCCTCGGATAACGCTTCCAATGCTTGTAGTGCTTTGGCTAATCCCATCTGCGCTTCGATGTATGCCGGACGCAAAGCGAGTGCGCGCTGAAAGTGGGCGAGCGCTGCTTCGTTTTGCTCCAGAGCGAGATGAACGCCGCCCATATTGCAAACGGATTCGGCATAGTTCGGATGCAGTCGCAGGGCTTGCGCTAAGGCATCGTGTGCTTTGCTGACGCGATCTTCTTCGAGTAGTAAAGCGCCGAGGTTGTTGAGTGGTTCGAGATAGGCGGGATTAGCCGCAACAGCTTTGCGATACCACGCCAATGCCTCGCCGTGCTGTTTTCGCTCGCGGTAAATGTTGCCCATATTGTTGAGCGAGGGCGCAAAGTCGGGTTCAAGCGCAAGAGCCGTGCGTTGGCACATTTCTGCGCGATCTCCATCTTTGCAGTCGTAATACACGATACCCAAATTGCTGTGCGCCATAGCCATGCTGGGTGCTAGCGCAATGGCGCGTTCGCCGTGTTCAATGGCTTTATCCCATTGCTTTAGTTGGCGCAGAATTTCACACAGGTTGGCATGAAACAGCGCGACATCGCTGTGCTGTTCGATGGCGCGGTGGATTAATTCGGCGGCGAGTGCTTGCTTGCCGCATTGATGGGCGATTACTCCCAGCAAGTGTAACGATGGCGCGTGGTTTGGTTGTTGTTGCAGTATTTGCCGTAACAGGTGTTCCGCTTGCGGCAAGTGCCCCTGCGCTTGATGCTCAGTCGCCAGTGCAAAAGCTTGCTGCCAAGATAAGTTGGCTGGCGCGCTGCTTGGTGCTGGAGTAAAGCGGAAAGAGGGGGACTGGGGCATGGTGAACAAATTTTGGTGGATGGCTTAATCGTGCCATGTTTTTGGCAAGCTGACCATGCACATGGTTGGCTTGTAAATCGACCCGTCAGTTTATGTTGAAGTTCGGTGGTGTACTCAAGCGGGCGGGGCGCGCTGACGATAGGGGTTTGGGCGGATAGGTTAGATTTATTCGTGCAGGATCAGTAACTCAGGCGCGTGTGATAGTCAATGGCAAAGAATGCATAGGCATTCTTCCGAGTATAAAAAGCCCACTGAATGTGTGACAATCGCGCCCGTGAAATTGCCCGTAAGAGTTATTTGTGTCTAAGAAATTCGCCTACAAAAAAATATATCAGAAACCAACTGCCTTTCAGCTCAAGCCAGTCTGCGCTGCGCTGCTGATCGCCTTTGGTTCGCCGCAGGCCATTGCTAACCCCATGGGGGGCGTTGTTGTTAACGGTCAAGCCAACATGGCCACCGTTGGCAACACACTGACTGTCACCAACACACCTGGCACCATCATCAACTGGCAAGGCTTCAGCATCGGAGCCAACGAAGTTACCCGCTTCATCCAGCAAAGTGCCAGCTCTGCCGTCCTTAATCGCGTAATTGGCAACAACCCCAGCAACATCCTTGGCACCTTGCAATCCAACGGTCGCGTCTTCCTCATTAACCCCAACGGCATCGTCTTCGGTGCGGGTTCAGTGGTTGACGTTGCGGGACTCGTTGCCAGCACGCTCAACATGAGCAATGCCGACTTCCTCGCTGGACGCTACAACTTCACCAAAGTCCCCGGCGCGCAAAACATCAGCAACGCAGGCAACCTTAACGCCCAACAGGGCGGTCAGATATTCCTCATCGCCCCCAACGTCGATAACAGTGGTGTTATCAACGCGCCAGGAGGGGAGATTCTCCTCGCGGCGGGCAATAGCGTTGAGCTTGTTAACAGTCTAGATCCGAATCTTCGCGTCAACATCACTTCACCAGCAGGCAACGTTACCAATCTTGGTCAGCTCGTTGCCGATGCAGGCAATCTGGGATTGTTCGGTGCGGTAGTTAAAAACAGCGGTAGCGTCAGTGCTGATAGTGCCTCGCTGCGGGGTGGCAAGATCGTTCTCAAAGCCAGTCAGCGCGTTGATGCGGGTGGCACGATTAGCGCCAAGGGCGTGGGCGGCGGCGAGATTAATGTCTTGTCCGACATGCAAAGCGGCACGGTACGAGTCAGCGGAACCTTGGATGCCTCAGCGCCAGTTTCCGGTAATGGCGGTCTCATCGAAACATCGGCAGCTTTTGTGAATATTGCCGATACAGCCCGCGTGAGCACGCTGGCCGCAAACGGTAAGAACGGCACTTGGTTGATCGACCCGTTTGATTTCACCATTGCCGCAGCGGGCGGCAATGTAACGGGCGCGACGCTTTCCGCGAGTTTGGCTGCGGGTAACGTCATTATTCAAAGCACCGCAGGTACCACGGGCGTATCCGGCGATGTGAATGTGAATGACGTGGTGAGTTGGTCGGTGACTCAGCTCACGCTGAATGCGCAGAACAACATCAACATCAATGCCAACATGAACGGCTCCGGCACGGCTAGGCTGGCATTGGAGTACGGACAGCAGGCGGTGGCGGCAGGCAATTCGAGTGGTTACAAATTAGGCAGCGGCGTGGCCGTCAATCTTCCTGCTGGAAATAACTTCAGCACCAAGTTGGGTTCTGATGGGGCTGTTACTACCTTTACGGTAATCACGGCATTGGGCGCGGCGGGGAGTGTGACGGCGACCGACTTGCAGGGCATTAACTCCAATTTGGCGGGCAATTACGTGCTGGGCGGCAACATTGATGCCTCTGCGACTTCGACATGGAATACCGGATTAGGCTTTGATCCGCTGGGCAATTCGACGACTCGGTTTACTGGCAAGTTTGACGGTTTGGGGCATACCGTCACGGGCTTGAATATCAACCGCCCTGCTCAAGTTCACGTCGGTTTATTCGGCTATGTGGGAGTCGGGGGCGCGGTGAGTAACGTGGGATTGTTGACCCCGGTGATTACCGGTAGCAGCACGGTGGGTGGATTGGTTGGTTTTAACGAGGGAGCGGTCAGTAATAGCTATGTCTCCGGCGGTGTGGTGAACGCTGCTTGGTATACCGCAGGTGGATTGGTTGGTGAAAATACCGGTACGGTCAGCAATAGCTATGTCAGTGGCGGATCGGTGCATAGCAATAATTGGAATGCGGGTGGCTTGGTGGGTCGTAATACCAGCGGCTCAATCAGCGGGAGTTATGTGAGCGGTGTCGATGTGAGCGGTAGCTCTAGCGATGTTGGCGGCTTGGCGGGACTGAACGCGGCTGGCGCGACAATCACCAATAGTTATGTCACGGGCGGCTCGGTGCATGCTGCGTGGAGTAGTGCGGGCGGCTTGGTAGGAGACAATCAGGGGGCGATCAGCAACAGCTATGTCAGCGGTGGCACGGTGAGTAGCGTGAAATGGAATACGGGCGGTTTAGTCGGGGGTAACAAAGCCACCGGTACGATCAACACTTCGTTTGTATTGAATACCTCGGTTTCCAATAGCACGGGTACTAGCAATGCGGGCGGTTTGGTCGGGCGCAATGCGGGCGCAATTAGCAACAGCTACGTGAACGGTGGCACAGTGAGTGGCGGGTTGACAGTCGGGGGCTTGGTTGGTTGGAATGCGACGGGGGCATCCATCACCAATAGCTACGCGAATACGGGATCGGTGAGTGGGGGGGAGCCTCGTTGGCGGACTGGTCGGCGGCAATGCGGGCACGGTGACCAATAGCTATTGGAATATGACGTCATCCAGCCTAACAACGAGTGCGGGCGGTGTGGGACTGACAAGCGCGCAAATGCTGCTGCAATCGAGTTTTACCGGGTTTGATTTCACTAATACTTGGCGCATTTATGCGGGCAGCACTGCGCCCTTGTTGAAAGCATTTCTCACGCCGCTGACAGTCTCCGTTTCCGGTAGTCGAGCCTACAATGGTTTAACCGATGTGAGCAGCTTGGTGGTTTACAGCCTCACGCCGAGCGCGAATCTGTTGGGCACCGCCGCTGCCAATACCGCCAGCCAGAATGTCGGCACCTATACCGTGACACCGACGGGTTTATATTCCAATCAATTCGGTTACGACATTAGCTATGCCGCTGCTTCCGTCAATATCACGGCTGCGCCGTTGGCGATTACCGCCAATGCACATTCCAAAGTCTACGGTAGTGCTGACCCGACACTGACCTATGCCATCACGGGTGGATCGTTGTTCAATAGTGATGTGCTAACTGGCTCCTTATCCCGCGCAGCAGGGGAGACGGTTGTTGGCGGGCCGTATGCCATCGGGCAGGGCACCTTGGGGAATGGTAATTATGCGATTACCTACACGCCAGATAACTTGACCATTACCCCCGCGCCGTTAACTTTTCATGCAACGCCCAGTACGATGGTTTACGGTGGCGTTGTGCCCAGTGCAAGTTATACCGTGAGCGGTTTTGTAAATAGCGAAGTGTTGGGCACATCGGATGTAACTGGTGCGCCTACCTTGGTTATCACCGCTGACTCCACTTCGCCAGTTGGCGGGGGATATTCCGTCGGTATTGGCACGGGCACATTGGCTTCTGGTAACTATTCCATTACGGTCGCGGGTGCTGGTTTTAGCGTGACCCCCGCACCGCTGACGGTGACCATGGATGCTTTGAGCAAAATCTACGGCAATGCTGATCCGAGTTTGACGTATACCATCACGGCAGGTGCATTACTTAACGGCGACACACTGAGCGGTACGATGACGCGCGTTGCCGGTGAAAACGTGGGTAACTATGCGGCTAATGGCGGGCTGTCTAATGGCAACTACACCATTAGCTATGGTGGTGCTTTAGCGATTACACCGCGAGGCATTACGCTCACCGCAAATGCGCAGAGCAAACAATATGGCACAGCCGATCTATTGTTGACCTACTCCATCGGTGGGGCAGGGTTGGCAACGGGAGATACTGCGGGAGCGGTGTTTAGCGGTGCGTTAGCGCGAGCCGCAGGTGAAACCGTTGCGGGTGGCCCGTATGCCATCAATCAAGGCACGCTGGCTGCGAATAGCAACTATGCAGTCACCGCATTTACCCCCGACAACTTTACGATCACCACCGCGCCTTTGTCGATTACCGCCAGTGCGCTTTCCAAAATATATGGCAACGCCGATCCGACGCTGACTTACAGCATCACAGCGGGGGCATTGCTTAACGGCGATGTATTGGCAGGCGCATTATCCAGAGCAGCTGGCGAAACCGTTGCAGGTGGGCCGTATGCCATCGGGCAGGGCACGCTGGCGAATGGCAATTACACGATTACTTACACCTCGAATAATTTCACTATAACGCCGCGCAACATCACGCTCGCCGCCAATGCGCAGAGCAAACAATACGGCTTGGCTGATCCGCTGTTGACTTACACCATCGGCGGATTGGGCTTAGCGACAGGAGATACGGCGGGTGCGGTATTTAGCGGTGCGTTAGCGCGTGCCGCAGGTGAAACTGTCGCAGGCGGCCCCTATGCCATCAACCCAGGCACGCTGGCTGCGAATAGCAACTATGCCGTGACAGCTTATGCCGCCAATGATTTGACGGTAACACCCGCACCGCTGACGGTGACCATGGATGCCTTGAGCAAAATCTACGGCAATGTTGATCCGAGCTTGACCTATACCGTCACGGCAGGCGCATTACTTAACGGCGACACACTGAGCGGCACGATGACACGCGTTGCCGGTGAAAATGTGGGTAGCTACGCAGCTAACGGCGGGCTATCTAATGGCAACTACACCATTAGTTATGGCGGCACTTTAGCGATTACACCGCGCAGTATTAGCATTGCGGCTGATGCGTCCAGCAAAGTTTATGGCAATGCCGATGCGCTCACTTATACCGTGGGCGGCATGGGACTGGCGGCATGGGATACGCAGGCGACGAGTTTTACCGGCGCACTAGGTCGGGCCGCTGGTGAAGCGGTTGCGGGCGGCCCTTATGCCATCAATCAAGGCAGTCTCGTGGCGGGAGGTAATTACACGGTGACGGGGTTTACCACCGCCAACCTGACCATTACACCTGCGCTATTGAGTGTGCTTGCCAACGCGGGCAACAAAGTGGAAGGCGATGTTGATCCTTTGTTGAGCTACATGGTCGCGGGTTTGAAATTAAACGACACGGCGGCAACGACGTTAGGCGGCGCACTGGATCGGGCAGTAGGTGAGACGGTGGGAACGTATGCCATTAATCAGGGCACACTGACCTTGCTGAGCACAAACTATACGATGAGCTTTACGCCTTCGATGTTTACGATTCAAGCGCCTATTCGCATCACCACAGCGCAGGTCAATAACTTGTTCAATACGATTTTGCCGCCTGCGCCGCCTCCTTCTGCGCTACCGCCCTCGGCAGCCAGTGCCACCCCAGCTCAGCCGGATACGCAGGCGCAACCCGATCCGCAGGTTCCAGCGGAAGTGAATGCCGTTTCCCCCGTGGCGGGTGAGACCGCTGCACCACGACAGTTACCTGTTTGCCAATAATGTTAACCATGAGTGAATTGATGATGAAGCCTGTAATGACACACCGCCGATTTAAGCTCTCGCTGCTGGCCGCGCTTTTTTACGCGCCGGTTGTGCTGGGTGCCGAAGTTGATTTGACTGTTGCGCCGCAAGCTGTTGCGCAAGAGGAAATGCCGGCCATTCTGCGTTTTGACATCAGCGGTTACACCGTTGATGGCGCATCTCTGCTGAGCAAGGCGGAAATCGATGCGGCGGTTGCGCCGTACGTTGGCAAAGCAAAGGATTTTTCCGATGTACAGCGTGCGCTTGAGGCGGTGGAAGAGCTATATGCCGAGCGCGGTTACAGTGCGGTGCATATTCTGCTACCGGAGCAAGAGTTGGAAAAAGGCGACGTGCATTTTCAAGCGGTGGAAAGTCGCTTCGGCAAAGTGATCGTCAAAGACCAACGTTTCGTCAGCGAGGCGAATGTGCTGAATGCGCTGCCCTCGGTTCGCGCAGGTGGTGTGCCGCGTTCCAAACAGATTGCGCGCGAGTTAAAACTGGCAAACGAAAACCCCGCGCGGCAGTTGAACGTGGTGCTCAAAGCAGGCGACAAAGATGAAGAGGTTGATGCGAATGTGGTTGTGACCGACAGCAAACCGACGGCATGGGGCTTGACGCTGGACAACAGCGGTTCGCCAGAAACGGGACGCAGCCGTTTGGGTGCCTCCTTTCGCCACGCCAATATGTTCGACAAAGATCATGTGATGAACCTGCAATTTCAGACATCGCCCGAACACACCAACCGCGTTACGGTATTGGGCGGCAGCTATCACGTGCCGCTGTACCAAAGCGGCGACAGCTTGGATTTTTTCGGGGCCTATTCCAACGTCAATTCGGTGGTCGGTGGGCTGAGCAATTTTCAGGGTGGCGGCTTGTTGTTCAGCGCGCGCTACAACCATCCGATGGAACGCTTTGGCGTGTTCGACCCCAAGCTGTCTTTCGGCTTGGACTGGCGCGACTTCAGTCGCATCGAGATGACAACTCCGCCGGTCACAACCTTGTATAACGAAATTGTGGTGATGCCGCTGAGCGTGAGCTATGCCGCGCAGGGAAAATATGCGGCGAGCGATGTCGCGTTTAATGCGTCCTTTGCCGCTAACTTGCCCGGTATGAACAAGGGGCGCGGGTCGGATTTTGCAGCTTACGATCTGGTAAACCTGACCAAACCCAAATCGAGTTACAAAGTGTTCCGTTATGGCGCAAGTTACTCCACGCTGGTGGCGGGCGATTGGCAGGTGCGTACCGCGCTAAACGGCCAGTACAGCAACGACGTATTGATTCAAGGTGAGCAGATGCGCCTCGGCGGAGCCGATGGCGTGCGCGGTTTCTCCGAGGGCAGCGAGGGCGGCGAAAGTGGGGTGCGCGTCAATGTTGAAGGCTACACACCCGATTTTGGCAAGGGCGATATTCGTGTTCGCGCACTGGCCTTTTTCGATGCGGGCGAGGCCAAAGTCAGCAATGGTAGCAGTTCCTTTATTTCTTCCGCTGGCCTTGGCGTGCGCGCTGGTTACGGTGAAACCTTTTCGCTGCGCTTGGATGCAGGGCGAATTATCAATGACGGAAATGATGTAACGCAAAAAGTGGGCGACTGGCGTGCTCACATGGGGTTGTCGGCAGCATTTTGATAGCAGCTTAATCGTGGAGGCATGAAATGAGTAAACGAATCTTGATGTGTATAGGGTTGTTGGCGGTTTCACTGACGGCGCAGGCAGCCGAAACGGCCACCTCGGCGGGTAAGGTCGGTTACATGAGCGGCACACTCGTGGCACAACGTGCCGACGGCACGCTCAAGGTCATGGGGCCCAAATCCGAAGTGTTAGCGGGCGATATGCTCATCACTGCGAAAGACAGCTATGCGCAGGTGCAAATGAACGACGGTGCCAAGCTGACACTGCGTCCGCACTCTAACCTCAAGATTGAAACTTTTAATTTCAACAAAGAGCAGCCCGCGACTGACAACGCCGTTATGCGATTACTCAAAGGCGGCTTCCGCACCGTGACGGGTTTAATCGGTAAACGTGGCAATCCTGATGCTTACAAGCTGCGCGCCGCCGCCGCCACTATTGGTATTCGCGGTACTGATTTTAGTACCCGACTCTGCGCAACCAAAGGTTGTGCTGATGACGAACAAGCGTCGGCCAAAACCTCAATCAATGCCAAAACTACCCAATCCGAAGTGGTCGGTCGTGCCATGCTGGTACAGGGGGATTTAACTGCCAAAGACGGCGTGGGCAAAACACGCAGACTGACCCTGGGATCGCCGATCTACGAAGGTGATCTGCTTAACACGGCAGAAAAATCGACTGCGGTTGTCGCCTTCCGTGATGGTGGGCGAGTAAGTTTGCAGCCGAACACGGCTTTCCATGTGGAGAAGTTCAAATACAAACAAGCCGACAATCAGGAAAGTGCTGTATTGCGCCTGCTTAAAGGCGGCGTGCGCGTGGTTACCGGTTTGATCGGTCGCGTCAATCACGACAATTACAACTTCAGAGTGGCGACGGCGACCATCGGCATTCGCGGTACCGGATTTGATGCATGGGCCGATGGCGTGTGTGCCGAAAACGAGCGGAAAGAAAAAGGTTGCTCAGGTGTGTACGTGTGGGACGGCGAAGTGGTTCTGATCTCTGATGAGGGCGTATCACTGCCTGTTGCCGTATCGCAAGCCGCAAGCTTGTCGAAAGAGACCGGCAAGCCCGTGCGCATCATGACCATCCCAGCCGACATCCTGAACAACGATACACCGCGCCCAGACGGCATCACGGTGGATATGCTGAAAGAGTTTGGTGCCGAGGCAAATGGCGACCAACCTGGCTTGTACGTCACAGTGCATGACGGGCAGATCATTCTGAGCCAAGGTGAGAACAAGCTCGACCTAGGGCGCGGCGAAACCGGTTTCGGCAATACCCAAGTATTGTCGCGGTTGGCTAAAGCACCGGCCTTTATGTCGAGTACCGACACCGAAATCAACTCCGGTGGCGGCAGCGGAACAAGCCTGAATCCGTCGATTAACCAGAATGGATGTTTGGTGCAGTAACTTCTATGCAGGCAAGTGAAAAAGGCAGCCGCAGGGCTGCCTTTTTTATGGGGGGTGACCCGTCCTGAAATAAGTTGACACTTTTTGCGATGACGAAAGGAGTGTCAGATGAATGCAGGAGAAAGAAGGAGTCAGCGGGATTACACGCTGGCTTTTAAATTGAGCGTAGTGGAGCAAGTCGAAAAGGGCGAAATGAGCTACAAGCAGGCTCAGCTTCGCTATGGGATACAAGGCCGCTCAACCGTTCTGGTGTGGTTGCGGAAGCATGGACGGATGGATTGGCGTAATCTTTCGCCCACCCCTCGAAAGGATGTGCAGATGAGTGATCGGCAATTACCCCAAACGCCCGACCAGCGGATCAAGGAATTGGAAGTCCAGCTCAGGGAGGCCAACGAGAAAGCGCGCCTGTTCGAAGCCATGCTCGATGTGATCAAGAACGAGTACGGACTCAAAATCCCAAAAAAGCCTTCAGGCAGGTCATCGAGCAAAGCCAAGTCGAAGGCTTGAGCATCTCGGCGGCCTGCCGTCATTACGGAATGAGCCGACAGGCGTATTACCAGCAATTGAGCAGCACCCAAGCCAAGCTGGAGCGGAACGAGGTTGTCGTCAGCCTCGTTGAACAGCGGCGTTTGCGGCAGCCCAGAATCGGTACGCGGAAACTGCATTACCTCTTGAGCGAATCGTTTGCGGAGCGGGGAATCAAGCTGGGGCGAGATGGCTTGTTTGACCTCTTGCGGGACGCTCGCCTCTTGGTGCCGACCAAACGCGCGTATCACAAAACGACGGATAGCCATCACCGCTTCCGCAAATATCCCAATCTGCTCAAGGATGGTCCGCAGCAGGTGCTCGCCACCCGGCCAGAAGAAGTCTGGGTGGCAGACATCACCTACATTCCGACCCGAGAGAAGTTTGCCTACCTCAGTCTGGTCACGGATGCTTACTCTCGAAGAATCATGGGTTACCACGTGCACGGCAGCCTGCAAACGGAAGGGGTTGGACGTGCTTTAAAGATGGCGATCAGAGGCAGAAAGACCCGGGCCAAACTGATTCATCACTCTGACCGGGGAATCCAGTATTGCTCCAGCTACTACCAACAACTCCATGAGAAACACGAGATCACGTGTTCGATGACGGACGGTTATGACTGTTATCAGAATGCGTTGGCCGAAAGGGTGAACGGTATTCTGAAGAACGAGTTCCTGCTGCGGATCCCGAAAAACTTAAGGGAGGCGACGCAAATGATTAAGGAATCGATCCATATCTACAACCATGAGCGCCCTCATCTGGCGCTAAAATACAAAACGCCCGATGCGGTGCATCAGGCGTCTTTAACGGCTTACCTGGACGAGAGGTAAAGCGACGTTTTACTGTCAACCTAGTTTAGGACGGGACAGGGTGTCCGGAATTTTGTGTAAACGGGGTTTCTCTACTGCTGCGGCATCCTATCTTCGAATTGGATAGTAAACCGATTTAGTGCTGCCTTCCAATCTCGTATCGGCATCGTCCATTTCTTGCTGATG
>JAQUAI010000017.1 GCA_028687335.1 Gallionella sp. | reverse complement strand
GGAGTGAACAGACAGAACAGTGTTTTTTTCATCGGATCAGACTACCACCTTGTCTAATTATTCCGCTTCGCCCAATAGCCACGGGCGTTACAGACGGAAAAACCTCCACGAAATGTCACTTAACTCCCCGAATTCGATTCCGCGCCTCCGCGTGAGTAATGTCTTTTCAAATGAAAAGAGCCGCTTGCGCGGCTCTTTGTGTGACTTACATCTTGTTGCTTTACGCTTTTAGCGCAGTCAAGACCTCGTCCAGCATCTTCTTTGCATCGCCGAACAACATGCGGTTGTTCTCTTTGTAGAACAGCGGATTGTCCACGCCCGCATAGCCAGTCGCCATGCTGCGTTTCATCATGATAGAGGTCTTCGCCTTCCACACTTCCAGCACAGGCATGCCAGCGATGGGGCTGTCTGGCACTTCTTGTGCGGCCGGATTCACGATGTCGTTCGCACCGATCACGATGGCGACATCGGTATCAGGAAAATCGGCATTGATCTCGTCCATTTCCATCACGATGTCGTAAGGCACTTTTGCTTCAGCCAACAACACGTTCATGTGACCAGGCATACGACCTGCGACCGGATGGATACCGAAGCGCACGTTGACGCCTTTCTCGCGCAACACTTGAGTGATCTCAAAGACTGTGTGTTGAGCCTGCGCCACCGCCATACCGTATCCCGGTACGATGATCACGCTCTTGGCTTCGCGTAACAGCTCTGCCGTTTCAAGCGCATTGATAGAAACGACTTCGCCTGCGGGTTGCGCTTCACCGTCAGCTTTCTTAGCTGGTTTGCCGCCGCCCGTGCCGAATCCACCAGCAATGACGCTGATGAAATTACGATTCATCGCGCGGCACATGATGTAGGACAGGATGGCACCACTGGAACCTACCAAAGCACCCGTGACGATCAACAAGTCGTTATTCAACATGAAGCCAGTCGCCGCCGCCGCCCAGCCGGAATAGCTGTTCAGCATGGACACCACCACCGGCATATCCGCACCGCCGATGGCCAATACCATATGCATACCGAATAGCAGTGCGATCACTGTCATTACCGTCAATGCGAACATACCCGCGCTGATGGTTTCAGCATGTAAGAATTGCCAGCCGAACACGATGACGACTAGCAGACCGATCAGATTCAAGAAGTGACGACCTGGCAGCAATAGTGGCTTGCCACCGATCTTGCCTGACAACTTACCAAAAGCGATGAGTGACCCTGCAAAAGTCACCGCACCGATCAGAATGCCAAGATAGACCTCGATCTCGTGAATCGCTTTTTCAGCGCTAGAAAGATTCAACGCTGCAATCGGATCGATGTAATTGGCAAAACCAACCAAACACGCCGCCAAACCGACCAGACTGTGCATCATCGCGACCAGTTCAGGCATCTGCGTCATCTGCACTTTGCGCGCTGCATACAGACCGATGCTACCGCCCACCACCATCGCGCCGATGATCCATGGGATGCCAGCCATCGAGACACGTGGACCGAACACCGTGGCTAACACCGCGATGGTCATACCGATCATGCCGTAGAGATTACCGCGACGCGACGACTCAGGATTAGACAGTCCACCCAAGCTGAGGATGAAAAGAATGATCGCGCCAATATACGAAACAGTTGCCAAGCTTTCAGACATATTCTTTTATCCTTATTTGCGGAACATCGACAACATGCGACGAGTGACGGCGAATCCACCGAACATATTGACCGCAGTCAGCGCGATACCGACCACAGCCAACCAGCGGATCCACGCATCAGGACGATCAAGCCCTAATGCCAGCGGAGGGGCGATCTGCACCAGCGCACCGATGGCGATGATGCTACTGATCGCATTGGTGACACTCATCAACGGTGTGTGCAATGCGGGCGTGACGTTCCATACCACCATGTAGCCCACGAAACACGCCAGCACGAACACAGTGAAATGTCCCAAGAACGCTTCAGGTGCGTAAGCACCAATGAGCAGGAACAACAATGCGGCAGCAGCGAAGATCGCAGCCGTCTTGCCTGCCGAAGCGGGTGCACCACTCGCGCCATGCCCCTTTGCAGCAGGTGCGGCAACAGGAGTTGCGGCGGGTTTAGCCGCGGGCATTTTGATAGGAGGCGCAGGCCAAGTGACCGCACCATCCTTGATGACGGTCAAACCACGGATCGCATCGTCTTCCATGTTGACGTTGATGATGCCGTCCTTGGTCTTGCACAACTCTTCGGTAAGACGGAACAGATTGGTGCCATACAGTGTGGATGACTGCTTGGCCAAACGACTATTCAGATCGGTGTAACCCACGATAGTCACGCCATGTTTCACCACAGCTTGCCCTGGCTCGGTCAGCTCACAGTTACCACCGCGTTCAGCCGCCATATCAACGATGACGCTACCCGGCTTCATGCTCTGCACCATCTCGGCAGTGATTAACCTTGGCGCAGGTTTGCCTGGGATCAATGCGGTCGTGATAATGATGTCCACTTCGCGTGCTTGCTTGGCGTACATCTCGCGCTGCGCCTGCTGGAAGCCTTCGCTCATCACCTTGGCGTAACCACCGCCACCGCCGCCTTCTTCTTCATACTCGACTTTGACGAACTCACCACCCAA
The DNA here is from genome assembly GCA_028687335.1 of Gallionella sp. Classification (GTDB taxonomy): domain Bacteria; phylum Pseudomonadota; class Gammaproteobacteria; order Burkholderiales; family Gallionellaceae; genus Gallionella. Next base: position 56,872 of record JAQUAI010000017.1, on the reverse strand, counting down.
GGATTTCACTTGATCGGCCACTTCGGCGCGGGTGTCGTTTGCACGCACGATGGCGCCTAAGCCGGCAGCCGTACCAATCGCGGCCAAACCTGCCACACCGGCACCCGCGATGAATACCTTGGCTGGCTGAACCTTACCGGCAGCTGTGATCTGGCCGTTGAAGTAGCGACCAAATACGTTTGCCGCTTCGATGACCGCGCGGTAACCCGCCACACCCGCCTGCGAGGTCAACGCATCCATCTTCTGGGCACGGCTCAACATGCGCGGTAGCGCGTCAATCGCCAGTACGGTCGCCTTCTTGGCGGCCAGTTGCTGCATCAATTCGGGATTTTGCGCAGGCCAGATGAAGCCAATCAATACACCACCTTCGCGCATCAGGCCGACTTCGGCACTAGACGGGACGGCTACTTTGAACACGATGTCAGAACTAGCCCACAACTGAGCTGCCCCCGCGATGATCTCTGCACCCGCTGCGCGGTAAGCGTCATCGCTGCAATTGGCCGCATCACCAGCGCCCGATTCGACCGCGACTTTGAAACCTAACTTGATGAGCTTCTCTACGACTTCCGGTACCGTCGCGACGCGCTTCTCGCCTGCGACCGTTTCCGCAGGAATGCCTATGCGCATGTATCCTCCTGAAATTCTGTGGGTATGGCTCTTTACAGAGCATATTGAAGCCGTTGTTATCACAACGGCACTGGTCGGTGATTATACCTCAGCACCAAGTTTTTCGATGTTGCCCTCGGCTATAATCCGCGCATGCCTTCCATCCAACTCCTCCCCGACCTCCTCATCAACCAGATCGCCGCTGGCGAAGTCATTGAACGACCTGCTTCTGCCCTCAAAGAACTGTTGGAGAACAGCCTAGATGCGGGTGCCACAGACATCGCGGTGACCTTGGAGAACGGCGGAATCAAATTGCTACGGGTGCGCGACAACGGCGGCGGCATCGCCCAAGCGCAACTGCCCTTGGCCTTGATGCGCCACGCCACCAGCAAGATCGCCTCGCTCGATGACTTGCAGCGCGTCGCCAGCATGGGTTTCCGGGGTGAGGCCTTGGCGAGTATGGCGGCGGTGGCGCAAGTCACCCTCACCAGCCGCACAGCGGATGCGGCACACGCATGGAAGATCGACGCGGTGGATGGCACGCAAAGCGATGCCGTTCCCGCCGCCCATGCCCACGGCACCAGCATCGAGATGCGCGAGTTGTATTTCAACACCCCCGCGCGCCGCAAATTCCTGAAGAGTGAGAACACCGAATACGCATGGTGTGAAGAGACTTTCAAACGCATCGCCCTGTCGCGGCCTGATGTGGCGCTCTCCTTGCAGCACAACGGGCGCACCGCTTGGCAACTGCCCAAGCATGATTTGGCGCAACGCATCACCGCCATCTTGGGTGCAGAGTTCGGCCAACACGCAGTCGTCGTCGAACGCCAGATCGCCAACCTGCATCTGTACGGCATCGCCGCCCTGCCCGCCTACTCCCGCTCCACCCGCGACGAACAATATTTCTTCATCAATGGCCGCTTCGTGCGCGACAAAGTATTGATGCACGCCGTGCGCCAGGCCTACCAAGACATCCTGCACCACCAACGTCATCCCGCCTTCGTGCTATTCCTAGAGATGCCGCCCGAGTTGGTGGATGTGAACGTACATCCCGCCAAGAGTGAAGTGCGCTTCCGCGAGAGCCAGGGCATCCACCAGTTCGTGTTCCATGCGCTGCAAGATGCGTTGAGCGCGACGATGCGAAGCACCGCCCCCCCCCCTCCAACTCCCCCCTTGAAAGGGGGAGAGAACAACGGTGCCCCCTCACTCCCTCCCCTTCAAGGGGAGGGCTGGGGTGGGGATGGGGTTACAAACTTCCAACAACGCATCCGCTTCGGCGCTGCTGAACAACAAGCGACGTATCGTGTTTTGGAATCACAAAGTCAGGCTTTAGGTGCGATGAGCAATGAACCTCACGGCTCTACTCAATCCCCACAAGAGCACCCCCTAGGCTTCGCCCTCGGCCAACTCTCCGGCATCTACATCCTCGCGCAGAACCAGCACGGACTCATCGTGGTGGACATGCACGCCGCACATGAACGCATCGTGTACGAACGACTCAAGACTGCCTTCGACGCGCAGCAGATGCCGACACAACCATTGCTCATCCCCGTGAGCTTCGCCGCAGACACTTTGGATGTCGCCACCGTGGAAGACGAACAAGATGCATTGTTAAGACTCGGCTTCGACATCGCTCCGCTCTCACCCACCACACTGGCGGTGCGCTCCATGCCCGCGATGCTGAAACAATCCAAAGCCGAAGCTGCCGCCAAAGAAGTGCTGCACGAACTGCGCGACTTCGGCGCATCACGCGCCCTCACCGAACGCCGCAACGAACTGCTCGCCACCCTCGCCTGCCATTCCGCCGTGCGCGCCAACCAGCAACTCAGCCTCCCCGAGATGAACGCCATCCTGCGCGAAATGGAACAGACTGAACGCGCCGACCAATGCAACCACGGCAGACCGACTTGGTTCCAGATCACTGTTGATGAGTTGGATGCGATGTTTATGCGTGGGAAATAGGGAGTTAAGAAACACAGCTATCCCAGCTATAGCCATTCACTGACGAGGTCAATATGAAATCGATTTACTCACATAAAGCAATACTAATAGCTGCATGTTTTGCTTGCTGCCTTTCAGCCTGCTCCAAAAGTAATTCACAGCCAACATGGAATGAAGAAGTTCTCTTGCAAGATGGACGTACTTTGTTGGTCACCCGGACAGAATCAAGTGGTCATCCGATATCACATCAATCAATTTCGTTTAAAAGTGGTGGCGATCTTGTCACTTGGGAAGATAACCACAAATGGAGGATCGACTACACCCCTCAGGTTTTGGATTTTGTCGGCTCTGACCCTGTGGTTGTTATGCCTGTATTTAGATATGGTCCCTGCCAAGAATACGACTATCCACAAGAAGGGTTAGTTGCTTTTAGGTACAGTCAAAACCAATGGACTCGCATGCCAATTCAAGAACTTCCCGATGGTATGGCTGTGAATTTATTGCAGGGCGGCGCAGATGAACTAGCGCGTTGGCCGGAATATCAATCAACAGGCGTTATTACCAATAAGCTAAAAGAAAAAATTGATGCAGATAGTATTGGCCCCCAAAAACAAAACACTAAGCTAGGTGCCTTAATAAAATATTTCAGCACTCTTGGGTCTCAAGATTCATGCGCTTCAATACAACCGCCCTCCAACCCTGTTACTGAAGCAGCTCGTGTACACATTGCCGATGCAATAAATAATGCACCAACAATTCAGGCTACTCTGGAAAACGTCATTTCAACTCCCAAGAAACTCACCAATAATGAGCGCTATCCCAAACAGGGAATTCGTATGGAAGGAGGATTGGTAGGTTTCGAGTGCAAAGACTTGGTTGAGCAACTTGAACCTATGTATAAATTCCAAAAAGTTGGAAATACGGAAAACAGTAGTCTTAATGGGTATCAGTTCATTCTCACCAATAAGGATGCAATCCCCCGTCATGTGCAACTACCATTTAATGGAGCCTTGATGAATCGACTTGTTTGTAATGACAAAGAAATATACGCAATTGTTCAACAAACCGGCACGAACCTTCACATTTATCGCTTCACGAATTTAGGAGTATTGCAACAAGCTCTAAAGGTAAGTCTGCCTGACACAGAAGATATCTGTAAAAATTACTGCGATTTATGGGATGTAAAGGTGATCAACAATGGGCTTGAAATTATTCTTGTTGACGGAGGTAAAAATGAAAGTGATATTTTAACAAAGCAGCAGATATACAGGGTTCCGCTACAAGAACAACAGGAAGCCCCAGCAGGTAATTCTGCTCCGACAATTCAATGAAAAGTACCTCGAAGCATACTATTTTCGTTTCGCGCATCGCCTTCGCCTCCTTCATCGGCACCGCTATCGAGTTCTACGATTTCTACATCTATGGCCTCGCGGTGGCGATGGTGATCGGACCGATCTTTTTTCCCAACAGCGACCCGACTGCGCAGGCCCTGAACGCCTTCCTCACTTTTGGCATCGCCTTTGTGGCGCGCCCCTTTGGCGCATTCTTGTTCGGCCATTTCGGTGACCGCATCGGACGCAAGACGACGCTGGTAGCCTCGTTGCTGGTGATGGGTATCTCTACGATGTTGATCGGCTTGTTACCCAGTTACGAGATGGTGGGCTGGCTAGCCCCTGCGTTGCTGTGTCTGCTGCGTTTCGGGCAGGGCATCGGCCTCGGCGGTGAATGGGGCGGTGCGGCTTTGCTGGCGGCGGAGCATGCACCCAAAGGTCGGCGTGGTTGGTTCGGCATGTTCCCGCAGTTGGGCCCACCTATCGGTTTCTTGTTCGCGGTGGGTAGTTTTTTGTTGCTGTCGCAATGGCTGGACGATGCTGAATTCCGCGAATGGGGTTGGCGCATCCCCTTCCTCGCCAGTGCATTGCTGGTGATGGTGGGGCTTTATGTGCGGCTGAAATTGACGGAGACGCCAGTGTTCGCCCATGCCATGCAGACACAACAACGCGTGAAACTTCCGATGTCGCTCGTCTTTACCCGCCATGCAAAGCCATTGGTATTGGGCGCATTGGTGATGGTGGTGTGTTACGCACTGTTCTATATCTCTACTGTGTTCTCGTTGAGTTACGGCGTGAGCACGCTACACATTCCGCGCCCCGAGTTTCTTCAGATGTTGTGTGTCGCGGTGTTATTCATGGCGGCGGCCACGCCACTGTCTGCTTGGGCGGGTGACCGTTTCGGTCGTCGCCCGGTATTGATCGTGGCGGGTAGCGCGGCACTGCTATCGGGCTTTTTGATGGAGCCGATGTTGGGCAGCGGTTCACCTGTACTCATCACGGCCTTCCTCTCGCTCGAACTATTCTTGATGGGTGCGACCTTCGCGCCGATGGGGGCGTTGCTACCAGAACTCTTCCCCACCGCCGTGCGCTACACAGGCGCGGGTGCGGCTTACAACTTGGGCGGTATCCTCGGCGCATCGCTCGCCCCCTTCATCGCGCAAAAGCTGGTGTTGATGGGCGGCTTGGCATGGGTGGGCGGCTATATCTCCGTCGCGGCGGCGATCAGCGTGATGGCGGTGTTGATGTTGCATGAGACACGCGATGAGGATTTGGAATGAATAAGCTCCCCCCCGCTATCTTCCTCATGGGACCCACTGCCAGCGGCAAGACGGGCGTGGCTGTCGAACTGGTGCAACGCATGCCTGTGGAACTCATCAGTGTTGATTCCGCGCTGGTGTTCCGCGATATGGACATTGGCACGGCCAAACCAGATGCCGCCACGCTCGCACGCGCACCACACCACCTCATAGACATCATCGACCCGACCGAAGCGTATTCCGCTGCCGCATTCCGCCACGATGCTTTGCGCTTGATGGCGGACATCACAGCGCGCGGCAAGATACCGCTGCTGGTGGGCGGCACGATGTTGTATTTCAAAGCATTGCGCGAAGGGTTGAGCCCTTTGCCACAGGCGGATGCCGCGTTGCGCGAACAACTGGATGCGGAGATCGCACAACACGGCATCGAACATCTGCACGCCAAGCTAGCAAAGGTGGATGCGGAGACGGCAGCACGTTTGCATTCCACCGACACGCAGCGTGTGCAACGAGCGATGGAGATATTCCTAGTATCAGGTAAGCCGATGTCGGAGCTCATCAAACATCAGGAGCAAGATCCCCTGCCCTACGCCATCACGCCCATCGCCCTCATCCCCTCCGACCGCGCGGTACTACACCAGCGCATCGCGGTGCGATTCGCGGAGATGCTGAAAGATGGATTGGTGGACGAATTACGTGGCCTGCGCGACAAGTACGACTTGCATCGCGACATGACTTCGATGCGCTGCGTTGGCTATCGCCAAGCGTGGGAATTCATGGAAGGTGAGATTTCAAAAACAGAGCTATCCGAGAAAAGCATCGCCGCCACACGCCAACTGGCTAAACGCCAGCTCACTTGGTTGAGGTCAATGCCGGACAGCATCGAGTTGGATTGTTTGGCATCGTCATTAACAGATCAAATTAGCCGTCAAATTGAAACGTTTTTGAAGACAGAAAAATAGGTCTATAGCATTCCCGTCGAATTGTCTCTAACTGTAAATGCATATGCATTTCGGTCTATGTACTTTACGGCATAGGCATGAAAAAATCGCACCCAAGTGACCCACCTTCATTGCAAAGAAAATTATTCATGAATCAGCATTCTCATAGTCAATTATCAATTATCAGTCGCACCGTACTCCGCACGATTATATTTTCCGCTTTATTAATCTCGACAAATGCCACAGCCGCTACGACTCCCTATATCACAGGAGGAAGTATCACCACTACCTCGCCCACCCTCGCCAATCTAAGTGGAGCAAACATCTCTGCCAGCCATCTGGTAGGTAATGTCGCCATAGCTGGTGGATTAATAAACTCATCAGGCGGGAATATTAGTATCGGCACAATTTCTAATTCAGGTGGAAATTTAACGATTAGTAATGCTGGCTCAATTGGCTTAACCGGATCAACAAGCGACATTGTGAATATTGGCATCATTGCCAATACGGGCAGCATCAATCCGGCTTTCAATCCAAGCTCGCCTCCATCCCAAAGTATCATTTTATTACCCACCGAACAGCTCGCCTCCGTCAACTCACTAATCAGCTCAGGTCTTAACTTCGTCCTATTTGGCTCACACCATCGCACCTTGCTGGATAATGGCCTTACCCAAACGGGGACTGGCGTTTGGGTCACAGGAGACGTTGCTCGCCATGATCCAAATAACAGCAATGCTTCGATTGGCGAACTCGGTATCTATAAAGACATGACACCAAGCTTGCGTCTCGGTGTTGGCACTGGCATTAATCAGGCACGGCAGGGCATGCCTGTTGGCGGTAGTGGCAAGTTGGACGCAAACTATCTAGTGCTGGAGGGTGCCTATCAACCAATGAATTCGAATTGGTCGGGAAGTACAACGGTTTACCTTGGCTCTAACCGTGCAATGATTTCGCGCGGCTATATGGTAGGCGCGGTTGCAAATCTTTCTATCGGCCATACAAATGGTTCTGCGTGGGCAATGCGTTTGCGCAGTGACTGGCATAACGTCGCTACTCTGGGTCAGTTTGAAGCTTCCCCTTATTTTTCCTACACGCACGGTGAAAGTCGACTGAACGGTTATACCGAGATCGGCGGGACGTTCCCCGTCACTTACACATCTCAAAAACAAACGTCGGATGAGTTGCGCGGCGGTGTGACGCTTTTATCCAAACTATCTGAACAAACGGATCTACGCTTTCCCATGGAAATAGCCTACCGTAGCAACAACGGTGGCCTTATTTCGGGAGAGGTATTAGCCAGGCAATTTTCCGTCAATACTCCAAGAACAAACCAAAGCTGGGGACGTACAGGAGTAGAGCTTGATCACAGAATCGATAAGCAGACTGTGCTTAACGGGGGGGTATTGTTCTCCAGCCAAGGAGGCGATTCATCATGGCTATGCACGTTTAGTCTTAAACACGCTTTCTGATAGTCAACCGCAGTATTGGAGAGTGTTCAAGGATAGATATTGCGATACGCTTCTTGGCTGATTGATGCGCGACGGTGTTCGTCGAGATAAACACCGATTTTCATATCTTCATGTTCAATGTGATTGCCTAGCCATTGCCAAATAAACTCCAGCGTTTCCTGCGGGTCAGCGATGCCGTGATTGATGCGACCGGCAACAGCATCCAACTGTTGTAGCAGCTGCGAGTGTATTTGCTCGTGCATGGCGTAACCCGGATAACCGATTTCAAGCATGAGATTTTCTTCACTGACGAAGTGAAATTCGGTGAATTTTTTCATCTCGAGTACGGTGCGAACGAGTTGATTTTTTGGCACGTTTTCACGAATAGCACAGTCGAGTTTTTTGCATAGCATCACCATCAAGCGATGCTCATCATCAATGAGGTCGTTACCGATGCGCAGCTTGTCATCCCAGTGGATATACATGATGTCTAGTGCGGCTTATTGATATCGCAAACCGAGTCTGCCTCGTCAGGCACAATTCGGACCATAGCTTCGACAGCGGTAATACGCAGTAATTCGCCGATGTCGCGGTAATCATCGGGCAAGGCCGCATCATTCCATCCGTTTGCCGAGTGACGGGCAAGATTTACCGCCAGTACAACGTTGCGCACCCGCAGTTTGGAGTGGTTGGCATCATCCATCAGCATCATCAGCAGTTCAGGCAAGCCCCACTCTTCCGCCAAACGTTGCTGTAGGTCGCGCAAGGCAAACCCTAGCACTTGCTCTTGCACCGCGCGACTGCGCAAGGACTTATCTTCTTGCTGCATGGCGCGTATTTTAAGCATGGCATCGGGCGCAAACGCCCACATCAGAATGTCGGCAATATCATGTAATAGCGCGGCAATACGGACTTCTTCGAAATGCATATCGCGCAATTCAACTGCCCATTCTTTAGCGTATTCAGAGGCGCGGTGAGAGCGCGAAACAACACGCAATAGGGGTGGTAATGCAGGTAAGTGGGATTTGAGTGCTTCCTCCACCAGGGGTTGATAGGGAACATGGTTGAAAAATGTACCCAGACCGATCATCAGCAATGCCTGTTCGACCTGCACGACTTCGGCTGTCTGCGCTTTGCGTTTGTGTGTTTGCAGGTAGCGCAGTAATTTGACTGTCATCATCGGATCGCGCGCGATGATTTGCGACACGGCGTGCGCACTCAAGTGAGTGTCATCCTCGCGCAAGGCAGTCAACTCGCGCGCCGTCTGCTTAAGTACTGGCAATTCGGCCTTGCTGAGGAAAGCCACCCACTGTCCCAAGCTTTGCATTTGTTCTGTCATCTTGCTACGCTCCCAGAGTGTTCGTGGAATATCGTCTGATTATCGTTTTTCTTTAAAGAATAGCTGACTCTTTCTCGCCGCGCTCGTATACGACATGTGCGCGGCCTACCAGCAGCGGGTCGATAACACCAACTCTGCCCAATTCTTTATTGGCATAGGGCAGCTTGTGCAGGATATAACGCATCGCATTCAACCGTGCGCGTTTTTTGCAATCCGACTTGATCACCGTCCACGGACTATCTGCCGTATCTGTGTAGAAAAACATCGCTTCTTTGGCTTTGGTGTACTCATCCCATTTATTCAGCGAGGCGAGATCAATGGGTGACAGCTTCCAGTGCTTAAGCGGATGAACTTCACGTTCCTTGAAACGACGACGCTGTTCCTTGCGCCCGACAGAGAACCAAAATTTGATGACATACACGCCGCTGCGCACGAGGTTGCGCTCAAACTCGGGCGCTTGCCGCATAAACTCGTTGTATTCATCATTGCTGCAAAATCCCATTACCCTTTCAACCCCAGCACGGTTGTACCAAGAACGGTCAAACAGCACGATCTCTCCAGCCGTTGGCAGATGCTGCACATAACGCTGGAAGTACCACTGACCGCTCTCGACCTCAGAAGGTTTTTCCAGCGCGACAACTCGCGCACCGCGAGGATTGAGATGCTCCATAAAACGCTTGATTGTGCCGCCCTTGCCCGCCGCATCACGCCCCTCAAACAGGATGACAACTTTTTGCCCGGTTTCTTTAACCCATGCTTGCAGTTTGAGTAGTTCGACTTGAAGTTGGAATTTTTGCCGCTCGTAATTCTTGCGCGACATCAGGTTTTTGTAGGGGTAACCACCGTCACGCCAGTCACCCGACAACTCGTCATCGGGATATTGGGATCGTTTGGAAACCAAATCGGGACGTTGCAGCAACGCATTGCGCAACATGGCCGCATCATCGGGTGATGCGCCATCCAGAATGGCCGTCAATGCCTTGTTCAAAGCATCATCATCACCCGGTTTGATCGTAGCAATAATATCTTTAACAGCTGTGAGCTTGGATTCTTCCGCCGCGCTGATCGCCTGTTTGACTGTAAATGTCTGAACGGCACGTTCAGTCAACGTCGGTGGCGTATCTCCTTTAGCCGCAGCGCGTACTGCGGGCTTACGCCGTGTTGTTGTGACCTGTTTTGCTGTTCCTGCTTTAACTTTCCCAGCTGGTGTCTTTTGCATACGATGGCCTCCAGAATGAAAACGAATGCTGCGTAGGCATTCTACTCTTTGGTGACAAAATTGAGCCTATCTGGGTTAGCAAAAAGCCGTCATAAATCAGACTCGTCTGCAGCCTGTAAAACATTGAGGATAGTGCCGAGAGAAAAGCCGCGCGATTGCAAGAAGCGGGCTTGCTTGGCTTTTTCTTTCTGGTCTTGCGGGAGTGTGCCGAATTTCTTGAGCCACACCTCGCGTGCGGCATCAAGTTCGGTTTCTTTTAATTGCGGTAGTGCATCAGCGATGAGGTCGTCGCCTATGCCTTTTTGGCGCAACTCGTGAACGATACGTTGCACCCCAAAACGTGACCGGCGTTGACTGAGCATTTGCTCTGCGGCTCGCGTGTCGGACAGCCAGTTGCGTGCGGTTAGCTCATCCAGAACCGCATCGACATCTTCGCCTTCACGCACATGGGGCAACAGGCGATTGCGCAGTTCGGCGCGGCTATGCTCGCGCCGCGCCAAATAGTGCATGGCGCGGACACGCAACGAAAGCTCACTCCTCGGTTTCACCGCCAGCCAATGCTGCTACGCCAAGCACAGCACGCACTTTGTTTTCGATCTCTCGGGCCATAGCCGGATGCTCGCGCAGATACTCGCGTGCATTATCTTTGCCCTGACCGATTTTTTCGCCGTTGTAGCTGTACCACGCACCGGATTTCTCTACCAGCTTGTGCAGCACGCCCAGCTCGATAACTTCACCTTCACGCGAAATGCCTTCGCCATACAGAATGTCAAAGTTAGCCTCACGGAACGGTGGTGCAACTTTATTCTTAACCACTTTGACTCGCGTCTCGTTGCCGATGACTTCGTCGCCTTTTTTGATCGCGCCAGTGCGGCGGATGTCCATACGTACGGAGGCATAAAACTTGAGCGCATTACCGCCAGTGGTCGTTTCGGGATTGCCGAACATCACACCGATCTTCATACGGATCTGGTTGATGAAGATGACCATGGTGTTCGAGCGATTAATGTTGGCAGTCAGTTTGCGCAAAGCTTGCGACATCAAACGGGCATGCAAGCCCATTTGCGGATCGCCCATATCACCTTCGATTTCAGCTTTGGGGGTCAGCGCGGCGACTGAGTCCACTACGACCACATCAACCGAGCCGGAACGCACCAGCATATCGGCGATTTCCAGTGCCTGCTCACCATTGTCTGGCTGCGAAATCAGCAAATCTTCCACTTTTACGCCCAGCTTCTGCGCGTATCCAGGATCCAGTGCGTGCTCTGCGTCGATAAACGCTGCTGTCCCGCCCAGTTTTTGCATTTCAGCAATGACTTGCAGTGTCAGTGTTGTTTTGCCAGAAGACTCTGGGCCATAGATTTCGATAACTCGTCCGCGCGGCAAACCACCCACGCCCAGCGCAATATCCAAACCAAGCGAGCCAGTGGAAACCACTTGAATGTCTTTGCCGACTTCACTCTCACCCAAGCGCATGATGGAGCCTTTGCCGAACTGTTTCTCGATTTGGCTCAATGCAGCCGCAAGTGCTTTGCTTTTGTTCTCATCCATGGTGTGCCCCTTTCAAAAAATGATGCGGAATTGTGGCATATCAATCCGCACTTGTACAGAACGTTCGTTCTTTTTTTGTTAAACAGTCTCTGAGCGTGCATTCAGTAGATCGATCACCCCTTGCAGAGCAACGCGAACGGCCTGCGCACGCACTTCAGCACGATTGCCAAGAAGATGATGGCGTTGCGCGATTACGCCGTTATGCTTAATTCCCCAAGCGAACCAAACTGTACCAACCGGTTTGTCCTGCGTGCTTCCGTCCGGCCCGGCAATACCACTGATCGCCAACGCCACTTGCGCCTCGCTGTGGCGCAATGCACCTTCCACCATCTCGCGCACGGTGAACTCGGACACTGCGCCGTATTGTGCAAGTGTGAGCGGTGAAACACCCAGCATCTGCTGCTTAGAAAGGTTGGAATAAGTCACGAAACCGCGCTCGAACCAAGCCGAGCTTCCCGCGATATTGGTCACCGCCGCAGCTGCACCGCCACCGGTACACGATTCCGCTGTAACCAACTTAAGTCCGTGCGAACGCAACACCCCACCGACTTGTGCGGCCAGCACATCCATCACAGTCCCCGCGCGAGATCGTTCTGAATATCGATTACCGCTTCCAACCCCACACCGATGCGCAGCAAACCGTCGCCTATACCTGCGGCGGCACGCGCCTCTGGCGAAATACGTGCGTGCGTGGTCGTTGCAGGATGCGTGATCGTGGTGCGGGTATCGCCCAAGTTAGCGGTGATCGAAAGCATTTTGGTGTTATCAATCACGCGCCAAGCTGCCTCTTTGCCCCCCTTCACCTCGAATGCCACGATACCGCCGCCGCTGCGCTGTTGTTTCATCGCCAACGCATGCTGCGGATGCGAAGGCAAGCCGGGATAAAACACGCGCGCCACATTCGGCTGCTGCTCCAGCCATTGCGCCAACTGTAACGCCCCAGCCGAATGTGCATCCATACGCAACTTGAGCGTCTCCAACCCTTTCAGGAACACCCATGCATTGAATGCGCTCATGGTTGGGCCGGTGGTGCGCAAAAATCCGTACACCCCTTCCATGAGCTTCCTGCTACCCAGCACCGCACCGCCCAGCACACGCCCCTGCCCGTCCAAGTATTTAGTGGCGGAATGAATGACAATATCCGCCCCCAAATCCAAGGGACGTTGCAAGCTAGGCGTACAGAAACAGTTATCCACTGCTAGCAGTGCACCACATTGTTTTGCCACCGCCGCAAGCGCGGCAATATCAGAAATTTCGGTGAGCGGATTGGACGGCGTTTCCAGAAAAAACAACTTCGTATTCGGACGCACGGCGGCGTGCCAAGCAGCTACATCGGTAGCAGAAACAAATGTTGTCTCCACGCCAAATTTTTTCATCACGGTATTAAATAAATTTACCGTCGAACCAAATATGCTTTGCGATGCAACAACATGATCGCCTGCCTTCAGCAAACCCATGCAGGTCGCCAAAATCGCGGCCATGCCGGAAGCAGTCGCAACGCATTGTTCCGCCCCTTCCAGCGCTGCTAGCCGCTCTTCAAACATAGAAACAGTCGGATTGGTAAAGCGCGAATAAATATTACCCGGCTCCTCGCCGACAAACCGCTTCGCCGCCTGCGCCGCGCTGTCGAACACAAAACTGGAGGTAAGAAACATCGCCTCGCTATGTTCGTGGAATTGGCTGCGCTGCGTACCGGCGCGTATCGCCAGTGTCTCAAGTTGGTATTCGTTTTCGAACATCGTCATCTCCCTGCGTCATTCGCGCACGCAATAAAAAACCCGGAAAGCTTAGCGCCAAACCGGGTCTCCCCCGCTTTAGCTGTATTTTTAATGCGCCCGCAAGCTGTTCCTCAAATCGGCGCAGACGGAAAGTAGCACCGCCTTGCAGGCATCGTCAACTTACATAGACGAAGCTGCCATGGCCAGATTCAGCTCCATCTGATCTTCATCGACGGATTTTTCGGCCTTGGCATCGCCACGCGCGTTTTCCACCGCACTCAGATATTCAGCCGTGATGTCGCCAGTAATGTAGTCACCGTCGAAGCAAGAGCTGTCAAAGCGGGTAATCGTCGGATTGCATTTCGACACTGAGGCTTTAAGATCTTCGAGGTCTTGATAGATCAGTCCATCGGCTCCGATCTCTTTGCAAATTTCCTCGTCGCTGCGGCCAGTAGCGATCAATTCTTGACGGCTTGGCATATCGATGCCGTACACATTGGGAAACTTTACCGGTGGTGCAGCGGAGGCAAAATACACTTTGAGCGCACCGGCATCACGCGCCATCTGCACGATCTCGCGGCTGGTGGTGCCGCGCACGATGGAGTCGTCCACCAGCAAGACACTCTTGCCTTTAAATTCGACCCCGATGGCGTTCAATTTTTGGCGCACTGATTTCTTGCGCATCGCTTGTCCTGGCATGATGAAAGTGCGGCCAATATAACGGTTTTTCACGAAGCCTTCGCGGAACGGAATACCCAAGCGATTCGCCAGTTGCAATGCGCTCGGACGGCTTGAATCGGGGATCGGAATCACCACATCAATGTCGTGATTCGGCCATTCGCGTTTAAGTTTATCCGCGAGATATTCCCCCATATTCAAGCGTGTCTCATACACCGAGATACCGTCGATCACCGAGTCTGGGCGGGCAAAATAAACATATTCAAAGATGCAGGGATTCAGCGCGCTGCGCTCGGCGCATTGTTGGCTGTAGAAATTGCCGTCGAAATCAATGAACACCGCTTCGCCCGGTGCAATGTCGCGCAAGAAACTGAAGCCCAACGTATCCAATGCCACGCTTTCTGACGCGATCAAATATTCTGTGCCTTGTTCGGTTGCGTTGCTGCCGACCACCAACGGGCGAATGCCAAAAGTATCGCGGAACGCCAACAGGCCATAACCGGCGATCATCGCCACCACGGCGTAAGCACCGCGACAACGACGATGCACGCCCGCAACTGCCGCGAAAATACTCGGCACGTCCAGACGTACTCCTTTGGCATTGTTCTGCAATTCGTGCGCTAAAACGTTCAGCAATACTTCCGAGTCGGAACTGGTGTTGACGTGACGACGATCATCCAAAAAGAGTTGTTTTTGCAGCTCGGCGGTATTGGTCAAGTTACCGTTGTGCCCAAGCACGATACCAAACGGGGAATTCACATAAAACGGTTGCGCTTCGTTGTGATCCACCGAGGAGCCTGCGGTCGGATAACGCACGTGGGCGATACCGGCATTGCCTTTAAGTGCGCGCATATTGCGGGTGCGAAACACGTCGCGTACCAGCCCGTTACCCTTATGCAAATGAAATGTCCGGCCATCAACTGTCGCGATGCCCGCCGCATCCTGACCGCGATGCTGCAACACCTGCAATCCGTCATAGAGCAGTTGGTTCGCCGGGGTTTGCGATACAACGCCAAGTATTCCACACATGGTTTTTCCCTTAACTTCGGTTTCCGTAATGAATGCGTTGCGAGAGACTCTCCGGCAACCACACTTTGCCCAACAGGGCGAAATCTTCAATCACTTTACTGCTATACGCATTGCGCCAATAAGCCTGCTCCGGCATAGTCGTCAGCCCGGCCAACCAGACCAGCACTAAGACCACCAATACACCTCGTAGCAAGCCAAAAATAGAACCAAGAAACCCGTCCAACCAGCCCAGCCCAACCGCTTTTACCAGCCTAGAGAAACCCCACACGAGAATGCCCCACACAATCAGCGCCGCGATGAACATCACCGCATAAGCCAGCGCAATCCTTACCGCTTCTTGCGCACCCGGCATTATCGGCGCAATGCTAGCGGCGTACATCCGGCTCAGTACAAACGCAATCGGCCAACCCAGCAGTGACAGCACTTCGTACACCAAACCGCGCCACACTCCCACCAACAGGGACAACAACATAATCCCCGCTACCGCGTAATCAAAACCCGTCATTTCGTTGTCGTCACTACCGGTTTATAACCATGTTTTTCCAGCATCTTGCGCACGGTATCGACCTTTTCCCGTTCTGCATACGGGCCTACGCGAACACGATATTTATCGCCGATCTTTTCGATATAAGCTTTGAAGCGCCACCCCTTAAGCTTGTCCAGTTCCTGCTTGGCAGTTGCCATGCTGGCGTAAGCACCCACTTGAGCAACATATCCCGTGCCAGCTTTAGCAGCCGACTCGTCCGGTTTGACCGTTTCTTTTGCTTCAACAGGGGCTGTTTTTGGGGTTTCTTTAACGACAGCAACCGCTTTGGCGGGCTCTTTAAGCGCGGCCAGCGGTGCAACAACGGACGGAGCAGATGCCGCAGCCGCTTGCGGCTTTACCACCGCAATGGCTGATGGTGCAGAAATTGCCGTCACCGCAGAGACGGCTTCCACTGCCGAAACAGCCTGCACAGCCGAAATAGCTTCCGGCATCACCTCCGGCACGGACGAGGCAACTACATTGGGAACGAATTCACCGGACTTGTTCGGATCGGGAATGCGCAGATCGACATCCTGCGTAATCGGCTTCGGCTGGCTATCCAGCACCATCGGCAAAATCACCACCACAGCCAGCGTCAGCGCGGTTGCGCCAACGAGACGACGGCGCGATTTGCGCCGCAGATTTAGCTCTTCATCCGTCAACTCTTTAGCCATGCCGCACCAGTCAAATTCAGGGGATGGAAAGTCTACGCGCGTGCATCACTTCCGCTACGGTGTAGAACGATCCGAAGGCCGCGATTCTATCATTTTCGCCCGCACGATTGCTTGCCTCATGCAACGCCGCAACGATGGAATCACACGGCACCACCGTACCGCGTACCTTGGCCTCATTCAATACCCGCACCAGCTCTGCGGCGGTCGCCCCGCGCGGCGCATCAATACCCGCCACCAGCCAAGTGTCAACCTGCGCATCCAGTGCCTGAATCACACCAGACATATCCTTGTCTTTGAGCATAGCGAATACGGCCAAAGTCTTCGCTGGCGGTAGATTGCTCAAATTATGGGCCAGCGAACGGGCGGCATGCGGGTTGTGTGCCACATCGAGAATCAGCGTCGGCTTGCCCGGTATAAATTGGAAACGTCCAGCCAATTCCACTTCAACCAGTCCACGCCGTACTGCTGCCATACTCACGGGCAAACGTACTTTGAGCGCATCCAGCGCGGCAAGTACAGCACTGGCATTGTGCAACTGAAATGCCCCGCGCAAAGCCGGAATGGGCAGTGAAGTACGCGCGCCAGACGTACCCAAAAAGTCCCACTGCCCCTGATGCGACTTGAAGCCAAACTCCTTGCCTATGCACCACAACTCCGCACCAATATCCGCAGCATGATCGCGTATCGCTTGCGGCACGTCACCATCGGCGCAGATCGCCACGCGATCCTTGCGAAAGATACCCGCCTTCTCGAATGCGATTTGTTCGCGGGTATCGCCCAGATAATCGACATGATCGATGTCCACGCTTGTCACGACAGCGACATCCGCATCGAACACATTCACCGCATCCAACCTGCCGCCCAAACCGACTTCGAGAATGGCGACATCCACCTTATGCGCCATAAACAACTGCATTGCAGCAAGCGTGCCGAACTCGAAATAGGTCAACGGAATTTCGTCATCCGCCGCCAATAGCTCCCTCTGCTTCGCTGGAAGAGGGAGTGCTTTGCGCGCTAACTCAATCGCCTCAAACGAGGCACACAGCTCCGCATCGCTCACGTGTTGCTTGGCGATGCGTACGCGTTCGTTGTAATCCAATAAATGTGGCGAGGTATAGCAGCCAACTTTAAACCCAGCTGCGTGCAGAATGGCCTCCAACATCGCGCATACCGAACCTTTTCCGTTGGTGCCGCCGACGATGATGACGGGAAAATCGGGTTGCAGATGGAGACGTTGTTTGATTTGCGCCACGCGCTCAAGACCGAGTGCGATGGTTTTGGGGTGCAGGGATTCGAGGTGGGATAGCCAGTCAGCTAGAGCTTTAGACATTTGATTTTGTAGAGTGAAATAAGCCTGTCCTGAGCTTGTCGAAGGGCGAAGCGCATGCACCAATCTCGTAAATACATCTGGCGCAATGCTAGGTGGTTATACGCCCTACGCTTGCTATACTCTAGTGCCTGTCTTGAAAATAAAAAAGTCTAGCACTAGAGCCAAGGCAAAAAAGAACAAGCCAATTATCTGAGTCATCTTGGCAAACCTGATGTACTTCAACTCGTTGTTCCGTTGATCATAGTGATCTGCAACAACTGAGAGCATATTGAGTGAGGCAAAAATCATTGCCACATATATCAACCACGCAGTTTCCGCGTGAAAGTGCGTATCCCTGCCCTTGCCGAAAATCAGCATGTCATCCAGATATATCCCTACTGTTCCATAAACAAGCAAACTGCCCGAAAGAAGAATGTTCCATACGAGCTTCGACTTCGAGATTTTATTTGGAACATACATGGGCGTAATCAATAATTAGCACTGATATCGGCTATGCCGCTTCCAACTTCGTCACCGCATCCTGCTTAGTTAGCAGGGTAATGAGTGTCGCTAGTTGGTCGCGCATTTCACGACGGTCGACAATCATGTCGATGTGCCCGTGTTCGAGTAGGAATTCAGCACGCTGAAAGCCTTCTGGCAGTGTTTCACGCACGGTCTGTTGAATCACACGCGCACCAGCGAAGCCGATTAGCGCACCAGGCTCACCGATCACTACGTCACCCATAAAGGCAAAGCTGGCAGAGACCCCCCCCATGGTTGGGTCGGTCAACACGGAAATGAAGGGGAGCTTTTCTTCGCTGAGTTGAGTCAAGGCCGCACAGGTCTTGGCCATTTGCATCAACGACAGCAAACCTTCCTGCATGCGCGCGCCACCGCTGGCAGCGAAACAGATGAACGGACACTTTTGTTCTAGTGCGACTTGCACGCCGCGCACAAAACGTTCGCCGACAACGGAGCCCATCGAGCCGCCCATGAAGCTGAATTCAAATGCCGCTGCCACCACGGGAACGGTATGAATGCTGCCCTGCATCACCACCAGCGCATCATCCTCGCCGGTGGTTTTTTGCGAAGCAGTCAAACGTTCGGAATACTTGCGGCTATCTTTGAACTTGAGCGTGTCGATAGGCAGCACTTCGGCACCAATCTCGAACTGCCCCTCGCTATCCAGCAAGGCTTCGAGACGCGCACGCCCAGTGATGCGGTTGTGATGGTTACATTTCGGGCAGACGTTCTGATTTTTATCCAGATCAGAGTGATACAGCACGGCTTGGCAATTAGGGCACTTGTGCCACAAACCTTCGGGCACGGTTTTTTTCGCTTCGCCATCACGGCGTTTAATTTTCGGGGGCAGTAATTTTTGGAACCAACTCATATTCAATCCTCCTTAGGCTTGGTCGATAGCCTGTCTAAGTTCTTTGACCAGTGTCGCGACATTGGCGACGACGTTTTGTTCTGTGGAATTTTCAACCTCTTGCACGATGCGACTACCCACCACCACGCCGTCACACAGTTTGGCGACGGCCTTCGCAGTGGCTGCATCGCGGATGCCAAAACCCACGCCGATAGGCAGCTTGATGTGTTTGCGCAATTGCGGCAATTTGTCTTCGATGGCGGACAGATCGATGCTGCCCGAGCCGGTCACGCCTTTCAGTGAGACGTAATACACATAACCACGAGCCAACTTGGCGACCTGCTGGATACGCGCCTCATTCGTCGTGGGGGCTAGCAGAAAGATGGGGGCGATGTTGTGACGTTGCAGATGCTCGAACGCATCGTGGCTTTCTTCGGGTGGAAAATCCACGGTCAACACACCGTCCACGCCGACTTCGGCGCAACGTTGTGCGAACACCTCCCAGCCCATCGCCTCGATAGGATTTCCGTAGCCCATCAACACTACTGGCGTGGTCGTATCTTGCTTGCGGAACTCTGCCACCATGCCCAACACGCCGCGCAACGACATGCCATTCTTGAGCGCTCGCTCGGAAGCACGTTGAATGACGGGGCCATCTGCCATGGGATCAGAGAATGGCACGCCCAACTCCAGCACGTCCGCGCCTGCGCTCACCAAGCCATGCATCAGCGGCACGGTAAGTGGTTGCGATGGATCGCCTGCGGTGATGAAGGGGATGAGCGCTTTGCGCTGTTGTTGTTTCAGCTTGGCGAAAGTCGTGTCGATGCGGCTCATAGCGTGATTCCCTTGATGCGCGCTACAGTGTTCATGTCTTTGTCGCCACGACCGGAGAGATTCACCAGCAATACTTTGTCTTTCGCTAGGGTCGGTGCGATCTTGATGGCATGGGCCAGCGCATGGCTGGATTCCAGCGCGGGAATGATGCCTTCAAAACGGCACAGCGCATCAAAAGCGGCGATGGCTTCATTGTCATCGGCAGCGACGTATTGCGCACGACCGATGTCCTTCAATAAACAATGTTCAGGACCGACACCGGGGTAATCCAATCCAGCCGAGATGGAATGTGTCTCGATGATCTGACCGTTCTCGTCTTGCATTAGATTGACCTTGTTGCCGTGCAATACACCA
Source organism: Gallionella sp. (assembly GCA_028687335.1). Lineage (GTDB taxonomy): Bacteria > Pseudomonadota > Gammaproteobacteria > Burkholderiales > Gallionellaceae > Gallionella. The sequence continues at coordinate 36,743 of JAQUAI010000017.1, read as the reverse complement.
ACCTTGGCATTGGCGGTGAGCGGTGCAGCGTGTTTGCCACTAACGATGCCATAGCCGCCCGCTTCCACGCCGATGATCTGCACGTTAGGCACTTCAATATAAGGATAGAACAAGCCGATGGCGTTGGAACCGCCGCCGACGCAAGCAATGACCGCGTCCGGCTGACGACCAATCATCTCGGGCATTTGCACTCGGGCTTCGTTGCCGATGACGCTCTGGAAGTCGCGCACCATCATGGGATACGGGTGTGGGCCAGCTGCTGTACCGAAGATGTAGAAAGTGGATTCGACGTTGGTGACCCAATCGCGGATGGCCTCGTTGCAGGCGTCTTTCAGTGTCTTGGAACCGCTCTCGACCGGCACGACGGTTGCGCCCAGCAATTTCATACGGAACACGTTGGGTGCTTGGCGCTGGATATCTTCCGCGCCCATGTACACGACGCACTCCATACCAAAACGTGCCGCCACGGTCGCAGTCGCCACACCGTGCATTCCTGCGCCCGTCTCGGCGATGACTCGCTTCTTGCCCATACGCTTCGCCAACAAGGCTTGCCCCATCGCGCTATTGATCTTGTGCGCACCGGTGTGATTCAAGTCTTCGCGCTTCAGATATATCTGCGCGCCACCAAGGCTCTCGGACAAGCGTTTAGCATGATAGATGGGGCTAGGACGCCCGACGTAATGCTTGAGTTCATAAGCCAACTCGGCCTTGAATTCAGGATCGTCCTTGAAACGAAGATACTGCGCGGTCAACTCTTCCACGGCGGGGATCAATGTCTCCGCCATGTAAGTACCGCCGAACTGGCCAAAGTGGCCGGTATTATCTGGGTAGTTGTACATCTGCTCGTTTTACCTCGTTGATGAATGCCGCGACTTTCGCGGCATCCTTGATTCCTTTTGATGACTCCACGCCACTGGACACATCCACTGCATACGGCTGTATCTGACGTATTCCCTCGGCGACATTTGCCGAGTCCAAGCCGCCGGACAAAATCACTGGCAACGGTAACTTCGGGGGAATTAATGTCCAATCGAAAGTCGCGCCAGTCCCCCCCGGAATACCCTCAACATGCGCATCCAGCAGCAATGCTTGAGCACCTGCATAACGGGCCGCGCATTGTATCAAATCAACCCCCGCCTTGACGCGAATTGCCTTGAGGTAAGGCCGCCCAAATTGTGCGCAATATTCCGGCGATTCGTCGCCGTGAAACTGCAATACATCCAGCGGAACATTTCCCATCACTTGCCGCACAAAATCGACATCCGCATCAACAAATAGGCCAACCGTGGTAACAAACGGCGGTAGTGCTGCGACCAACCGCGCCGCTTGCTCGACACTCACGTGGCGCGGGCTCTTCGCATAGAACACGAAGCCAGCCGCGTCCGCGCCGCTGGCGGCGACGGTCAGCGCATCTTCCGTGCGCGTGATGCCGCATATTTTTATTCGGGTCATTAAAATTCCTAAACAAGATCCAAGGATTGACTTTGGGGTAAGCCCCACTTGGCTTCGTATTGAATGTGGCGCAAGTATAAGCCATCCGGCATAAAGGTCGGCGCGGCCAGACGACGTTCACGGCTTTGTAACACCCCCGCCAGCCAGTCCGGCGAATATTTACCCTTGCCCACATACACCAGACATCCGACGATATTACGCACCATGTGATGTAGGAACGCATCGGCACTCACGTCAAATGTGATGATGTCGCCGTCGCGTCGAATGTCGAGTTGCTTTAAATGTTTGATAGGCGACTTGGCTTGGCACTCTGCCGCACGGAATGCACTGAAATCGTGAGTTCCCAGCAAATAACTCGCAGCCTCCTGCATCTTTTCCATTTCCAGAGGTGCATGAAACCAGCCCATTTTTCCAGCATGAATAGCCGAACGTGTGGCGCGATTCATCAGCAGATAGCGATAACTCCGCCCGTGTGCGGAAAAGCGCGCATGAAATTCGTCTGGCACCGGATGCGCCCAACGCACCGCCATCGTTTCCGGTAATAACGCATTGCAACCACGCACCCATGCAGTTAGCGGCCTCGCCGTTGGCGCATCAAAATGCACCACTTGCTCCAACGCATGCACCCCAGTATCGGTGCGGCCTGCGGCAATCACCGACACGGGAGCTGCCGCCAGTTCGCTCAGCACCGCTTGCAGGCGATCTTGTACCGACAAACGATCAGACTGGCTTTGCCAGCCGTTAAATTGACGTCCGTCATATTCCAACCCCAGCGCGATTCTCATTGCAACCAAACCAGCATCAAGAACAACGTACTCAACAGCAGCAGAAGTACATCCCGATAATCGAAACGTGACGACTGAATTTCAATGTAATTTTCCTGAGCCGTGTCCGGCGCAGCGGACTGAAATAGTCCGTTAAGCCCGAGCAAACCAGATTTATTTTCGCGCAGCAATGCGGCTTCAGCGTATTGCAAGGTTAGTGCGAGGCGAACCGCCAATCTGTCTCGTGCGATACCTAGCCACTCCAATGGCGTGAAAATTTGGTACAAGCCTGCAATCAATTCCCCGCGTCCCAAGGTATGTAGCAAAATTGCCAAGCCAGATAAAGCAGCGAGTAAACGAGAAAGTTGTAATGCCCCATCACTCAATCCCTCCAGCGTCGGACTCCATAACCCCCACGCGGGGATCAGTGCCTGCCCTGCCGTGGTATAGGCATAGATGAACAAAAGCGAAAGCATAATCCAACGGGTGCGTCGCAACAGCTGTCGCAGACGCGACAGTGACAAGAGCGCCGCAAGCAACAACATTGCTGCCGATGCAGCCAGCATCGCAAACAGCGGCAATGCGGTGAATAGCATCACCGACACACACCAAACCAGAATCAGCGTTGCAGGATGCATAATTAACTCCCAAAAAGAAACGGCAGCCCCGCTAAGAGCTGCCGTCACGGCTTTACATCATTCAGAGTTGCGTTATCAGTGCTTGCGCCGCTTCACATTGCTGAGCATCGCCTTCCTGCAATACTTCGTCAAGAATCTCACGTGCACCAACCGAGTCTCCCATTTCCTGATAGGCCTTGGCCAAATCCAGCTTGGTGGCAACTTCATGCCAATGCTCGTCATGATTCTCTTCCGCCACCGCTTCCGGCTCTGCAACAACATCATCCATATTCAGACTGATGTCGGACAAGTTCATATCCATGGTCGGCATAACAGGTGCAGCTTGGGCAGTTTCCATTGGGAAATCGAGCACGAAATCCATTGCCGAATCAGCTGACGCAGGAGCGGTTTCTGCAACCTCCGTTTCCGTCGACAAAGAATTAGTCGAAGTGACATCAAAAATCAGGTCATCTAAATTAGTTGATGATTCAGTTGCTGTCGCTTCCGCTGAATCCGACAGATTGAAATCTGTCGCTATCGTGGATGAATTAGTTGAGGTTACGTCGAAATCCATTGCTGCTGTCTGCGTCGCAGAAATTTCGTCCGCATCGAGCACCATGGTTTTAGTAGCTTCCTCGGCAAAGCTTTGTGCAGGCACTTCACCACCGCCCAGATCGAAGTCCAAATCTGGCGTTGCCTGTTGAGCCTCTGGCTCGGCATCCAATACAAAATCAGGAGCCGCATTCAATGCTGCGGTTTGCATGGTTGCACTGTCGGCATCTTCAATCGTTGCTGCGCCGGCATACATTGGATTGCTAGGCTCCAACTTCGCGCCCATTGAAGCAGCTTGCTGCCATGCAGCCTCGTCACCGGACTCTTGCAGTTGTCGCGCAATACTAGCAAAGGAATTGGTATCTTTGCGATTGGCGTAAATCCCCAACAACTTAAGTGCAACCTGATGATTGGACGGGTTACTTTGCAGCGCATCTTTCAAGATTTCTTCGGCTTGAATATCACGACCAAAGTTCAGAAACAGATCGGCTTCGCTGATCGGATCAACATCATCCTCGCTAGCTTCCAAGCTGCTAACTTCCTTGGCCACCGTGGAAGTAAAGTCACCCGTTTCTGGCGAAGGCGCAACTGGTGCCGTAATACGACCTGTTGTAGCACCAAAGTCAGTTGCAGCCTTGGCTGGAACCCCAGACTTTTTACGGCGTGCCAACATGAAACCCAAACCGCCCAGTGCGAGCAATCCTGCTGCGCCCCCTGCTAGATACAATGGTTCGGCGAGTACATCGTCAACCAAAGAAGTCTCTACTGCCACAGGTGCCGCAGGTGCGACTGGCACAACCTGACTGACCGGCTCCACCGCCGAAACAGCTTCAACTGCGGAAACCGCTTCGACAGCAGAAGCCGCCTCCACCGCAGATACAGCAGGCGCACTTGCTGCTTGTGCCAGCGCCGCTGCTTCGGTTTTAAGTTGCGCCAAACGCTCCATTTGCTTCAGATTATTTTCCAATGCCAGCGCGCGTGCTTTTTCTTCGTCTGCGGCCTTAGCTTTGGCAATAGCCTCCTCTGCTGCGGCATTTTTCTTGTCTTCAGCAGAGTTCTTACCTACTCCACCAGCTGCTGCCTTATCTCCAGGTGCCTCTCCCTTTGATAACTTCAGCACTTCCTTCGCCGACTCTTTCGCGACAGGTGCTTTGTCAGCTACGGAACTGGTGATCTTGCCACTGGAAACTTGGCTGGATGTTTCGCTTGCGGTGCTACTACTTGCCGCGCCTGCCAATTTCTGACGATAGGCGTTCCAATCGGCAGCTTGGGCACGAATTTCGCCGTTAGCCTCGGATTGAGATACACCCATAAGTTCGTCTTGGCTAGGCAAACGCAATATCTTGCCAACTTTGACCCGATTCATATTATTGCCATCAAACTGATCGGCATTGGCGCGATAAAGCGCAACCAACATGCGATCCAAGCTAACATCGGCTGGCTTATTGTTTGCCGCGATTTTGTTTAACGTATCGCCGCGTTTAACCGTAATTTCACCGCTACTGATGCTTTGCGCAACAGCTGGTTCAGGTGCTTTTTGAACAACAATCGGAGCTGGTTTTTGCACCTTAGGCTCTGGCTTAGGTTCTGGTTTTCGCTCTATTACCGGCGCTGGCTCTTCCACAGGCTTAACTGGCTCAACACGTGATGTCGGAGCAGGCTGAACCTGAACTACAGGAGCAACCGCCTGCACTTCGACCGGCTTTGGTTGTTCGGCAACGTAGTCCGGCGGATCAAGCAAAAATGTGTATTCACGCAGCAGGCGACCAGATGACCAACTCAAGTCCACCAACAAGCTCACGAAAGGATCACTCACTGGCTGCGCGCTGGTTACCTTCAGATAAGGTTCGCCATTGGCATGATTTTCAATCTGAAATTTGAATTTATTGCCGTAGGGATATTCTAGTCCGGCACCTTTATAGGCTTCAGGTGAAGCCAGTCGGGCGACCAGACTAGGTTTATCGGACTTTCCGACAGCAAGCAGCTCAATATCAGCCTTGAGCGGTTGCCCCAAAGCTGAAGAAACATTGATGCCTCCCATACCAACCGACCAAGCCGTCATAGGCAACGCCGAAATGGCCATAATCCCGAGCAGTTTCAGTAGTGATTTTTGCACACTATCACCTTATCTTTTTTTGAACGATAAACAGAATAACAACATAGGGTTACAAGCACAAGCTGATAACCATTATTGGCATTATGTCTTAATCGAGGTATTTCGCAACCAAAATTTCGGCAATCTGAACACTGTTCAAAGCCGCACCTTTACGCACATTATCGCTAACCACCCACAAATTTAGACCTAACGGATGCGATACATCTTCACGAATACGCCCCACATAAGTTGCATCAGTACCCGCAGCGTCCACCGGAGTCGGGTAACCGCCAGGCTCGCGTTTATCCATAACTTGCACGCCCGGTGCCTTTTCCAACAAGGCACGCGCTTCATCAGCGGTGATTTTTTTGCGGGTTTCGATATGCACTGCCTCGGAATGGCCGTAGAACACAGGGACACGCACCGCGGTCGGATTCACCAAAATGGAGTCATCCTCCATGATCTTCTGGGTTTCCCACACCATTTTCATTTCTTCCTTGGTGTAGCCATTTTCCATAAACACATCAATGTGTGGCAACACGTTAAACGCTATACGCTTCGGATAGACCTCAACACTCACATCTTGATGGTTGAATAAAGCACGAGTTTGATCTGCCAGCTCATCGATAGCCTCTTTTCCCGTTCCAGACACAGCCTGATAGGTCGCCACGTTGATACGCGAGATACCCACGGCGTCTTTGATAGGCTTGAGCGCGACTAGCATTTGAATAGTCGAACAGTTCGGGTTAGCGATGATGCCGCGATTTTTATACTGAGCAATAGCGTGTGGATTAACTTCAGGCACCACCAACGGAATATCACGGTCATAACGGAAGTGCGCGGTGTTATCGATCACCACACAACCAGCAGCCGCCGCGATGGGCGCATACTTTTCGGACACGCTGCCACCGGCGGAGAATAGACCGATTTGCGCTTGAGAGAAGTCAAACCCCTCCACATCCAGCACGGTGACTTCTTTGCCGTGAAAAGTCACGGTCGAGCCCGCCGAGCGACTGGATGCCAGCGGATACAGATTGCGCACCGGAAATTTGCGCTGCTCCAAAATAGACAGCATCGCCTCGCCCACTGCGCCAGTTGCACCCAAGATACATACGTCGTATTGCTTACTCATTTTATTTCTCGCTTAAATTTCAATTCATTTACAGGGCTGCAACAACAGCATCACCCATCGCATTACAGCCGACTTTGGTCGTACCCTCGGTGTAAATATCTCCAGTGCGGTAACCCTGCGCCAACGCCTTTTTCACCGCATTTTCGATACGCGCAGCATTAGTCTCATCGTTGAAGGTATAACGCAACATCATCGCGGCAGACAGAATAGTTGCCAGTGGATTAGCAATATCTTTGCCTGCGATATCGGGAGCGGATCCGTGGCTTGGCTCGTACATCCCTTTGTTGTTTTTATCCAAAGATGCGGAAGGCAGCATACCGATGGAACCAGTTAGCATGGAAGCCTCATCCGACAGAATATCGCCGAAGATATTGCCGGTCAGGATCACGTCGAACTGCTTGGGAGCGCGCACCAGTTGCATTGCCGCATTGTCTACGTACATATGCGACAACTCGACCTGCGGGTATTCCTTCGCTACTTCGGTCACGATCTCGCGCCAGAACATGCTGGTATCCAATACGTTGGCTTTATCGACCGAGCACATTTTCTTGTTGCGCTTCATCGCAATCTGAAAACCGACATGCGCCACGCGACGAATCTCCGACTCGCTGTAGTGCATGGTATCGAACCCCTGACGCTCGCCATTGTCCAGCGTACGAATACCGCGCGGCTGACCAAAATAGATGTCGCCGGTCAGTTCACGCAAAATCATAATATCCAGCCCCGCCACCACTTCCGGCTTGAGCGTCGAAGCAGAAGCCAGCTCTGGGTAGAGCAGCGCAGGGCGCAGATTGGCGAACAACTCCAACCCCTTACGGATGCGCAGCAACCCTTGTTCAGGACGCATAGCACGCGGCAAGGTATCGTATTGGTAACCGCCCACAGCCCCCAGCAATACAGCGTCGGCTTCCTGAGCCAGCTTCGCGGTCGCTTCGGGATACGGATCACCAGCATGGTCATAACCGGCACCACCGATATAACCGTGCTCGGTTTCGATTTTGACACCGTCGCTACGCAAAGCCTCCAACACCTTCATCGCTTGCGCGACAATTTCGGTTCCGATGCCGTCACCCGGCAAGACTGCGATCTTCATCTCTGGCTTCCCAATTTAAATAAAAATTATGCGAACAACCACGGCTGTGCCGCGCTGTGTTTCGTCTCAAAAGTTTTGATATCGGACACATGCTGCAAAGTTAGACCGATGTCGTCCAAGCCATTCAGCAAACAATGTTTGCGATGCGCATCCACCTCAAACGAATAAACCGCCCCATCCGGCGCAGTAATCACCTGGCGCTCCAGATCGACTTTCAGCTTGTACCCCGTATTCGTTTCCACTGCATTGAACAAAGCATCAACTTGATAGGCAGGTAATTTGATCGGCAGCAGGCCATTCTTGAAGCAGTTGTTGAAAAAAATATCAGCAAAGCTGGGGGCAATAATGACGCGAAAGCCGTAATCTTCCAGTGCCCACGGTGCATGTTCACGCGAACTGCCGCAACCAAAATTTTCACGCGCCAACAAAATTTGCGCCCCTTGATAGCGCGTCTGATTCAGCACGAAATCGGAATTCACCGGACGCTTGCTATTGTCCATACCCGGTTCGCCGTGATCGAGGTAGCGCCACTCATCAAACGCATTGGGGCCAAAACCTGAACGTTTGATTGATTTCAGAAATTGCTTGGGAATGATCGCGTCTGTATCTACGTTGGCTCTGTCCAACGGTACGACCAAACCATCCAATTGAGAAAATTTTTGCATTATTTTTTCGCCGCCTTCTCGATTTTTTCGCCGCCTTTTTGCAAGTCCTTGCCCAAGCCCTCGACGGTATTACACGCAGCCAACAGCCACACGCTTGCCAACAACATCGCAATCGCTCTCATCATCGTCTCCTTACAGTTTGCTCACGTCGACAAAGTGGCCGGCAATCGCTGCGGCAGCTGCCATTTCCGGGCTAACCAGATGCGTGCGCCCCCCCTGCCCCTGACGACCTTCAAAATTACGGTTTGATGTCGATGCGCAACGCTCACCCGGTGACAGCTTGTCATCATTCATCGCCAGACACATGGAACACCCTGGATCGCGCCACTCAAACCCAGCCGCGATCAGAATTTTATCCAAACCTTCCTGTTCGGCTTGCGCCTTAACCAAGCCCGAGCCGGGCACAACCATCGCCAGCTTCACGTTCGCCGCAATTTTCTTACCCTTGGCAACCGCTGCTGCTGCACGTACATCCTCAATACGACCGTTGGTGCAAGAGCCGATAAAAACCTTGTCGATTTGAATCGCCGTAATCGGCATATTGGCGGTCAATCCCATGTATTGCAGAGCTCGCTCGGTATCGCTGCGCTTGACGCTATCACTGATGCTGGCCGGATCAGGCACATTGCCATCAATTGCCAATACCATCTCGGGCGAAGTTCCCCATGTCACCTGCGGTTTGATCTGTGCAGCATCTAATTCAAGAGTCGCGTCGAACTTTGCGCCCTCATCGGAATGCAACGTGCGCCAAAAAGCAACGGCTTGCTCCCATTGCGCGCCTTGTGGTGCAAACGGCCGTCCCTTGATGTAATCAAAAGTGACCTCATCCGCCGCAACCATGCCCGCGCGCGCGCCGGCTTCAATCGCCATATTGCATAGGGTCATACGACCTTCCATGCTAAGCCCGCGTATCGTGCCACCGGTAAACTCAATCGCATAGCCAGTACCGCCTGCCGTGCCTATCTTACCAATCACAGCCAGCGCGATGTCCTTAGCCGTCACACCAGTACGCAACACACCCTCAACCTTCACCTGCATCGCTTTGGACTTTTTGGCAACCAAGCACTGGGTAGCCATCACGTGCTCGACTTCAGACGTGCCGATGCCGTGCGCCAATGCCCCGAAAGCCCCATGCGTGCTGGTGTGCGAATCGCCGCACACAACAGTCATGCCTGGCAAGGTTGCGCCTTGCTCCGGCCCCATGACATGCACCACGCCCTGACGAATGTCGCCCATCTTGAATTCGGTGATGCCAAACTCGGCGCAGTTCGCATCCAGCGTTTCCACCTGCAAACGCGAAATTGGATCGGTAATACCCGCTGCACGGTTAGCCGTTGGCACATTGTGATCAGGAACGGCCAGCATCGAAGCGGTACGCCAAGGCTTGCGCTGCGCCAATTTCAAACCTTCAAAGGCCTGCGGACTGGTTACCTCATGCACCAATTGACGGTCGATATAAATCAACGCCGTGCCGTCGGCTTCCTGCCTTACCACATGAGAATCCCAGAGTTTGTCGTATAAAGTTTTTGCGTTCATTGTTTGTTACTCACCTTCGCGGGGCTGGCGATTATGCCACAGGCACTGTTCTATCCCAAGGCTCAACTAGCGGAGGCACTCGCCGCCGCTGACGCGCCCCCCAACTTCACCAGCGCATATTCGAGACTGTCCGACAGCGCACGCCAACTAGCATCGATAATGTTGGTACTGGCACCGACCGTAGTCCAAACATGACCACCACCTTGAAATGTGATCAGCACGCGGATTTGGGCAGATGTGCCATTGCCGCTGTCGAGAATACGTACCTTGTAGTCGATCAAACGCACTGTCTTCAGTACCGGATAAATACCCGCCAACGCACTACGCAAGGCGGTCGACAAGGCATTAACCGGGCCGTTACCTTCCGCTGCGACAAATTTTACTTCGCCCTCGACTTTGACCTTGACCGTCGCTTCCGACAATAAACCGCGACTCTGGCGACGCTCGGTCACCACAAAATAATCAATCAATTCGAATGGCTGTGGATAGTCCGGGCTCAGGCGGTGCAAAATCAACTCCATGCTGGCATCTGCCGCCTCGAAAGTCAGCCCTTCATGCTCCAGTTTTTTGATGTGATTGAGCACACGCTGCGCCGCCTCGTTATCGAGCTCAATTCCCAATGCCTTTGCGCGCAGCTGAATATTGCCGCGCCCCGACAATTCCGATACGACCGAGCGCATTTCATTACCCACCAAAGCTGGATCGATATGCTGGTAGGTATCGGGCGATTTCATAATCGCCGCAACATGAATCCCGCCTTTGTGCGCAAAAGCGCTGTGTCCAATAAACGGTGCGTGGTTGTAGTGCTTGAGATTGACCACTTCGGCCACGTAGTGTGCCAGCGAGGTCAGCTCGCGTAATTGCTCGGGTAATACCACCTGATGATTCATTTTGAGTTGCAGATTGGGAATGATCGTCGTCAGATTGGCATTACCAACCCGCTCGCCATAACCATTGATCGTTCCCTGCACCTGCGTACAACCGCCGCGAACTGCGGCCAGCGAATTCGACACACCACAGCCGCTATCGTTATGGCAGTGCACGCCCAACGGAGTCTTGATATGCAACGCCACTTCGCGCACGATCTCCTCAACTTCCCACGGTAGCTTGCCGCCGTTAGTCTCACACAGCACCAGCCAGTCCGCCCCGGCATCAGCCGCCGCGCGCAAACTAGCTAGAGCATAGTCGCGATTCGCCAAGAATCCGTCGAAGAAGTGTTCCGCATCAAAGACGACTTCGCGGCCTTGCGATTTCAGATAAGCCACGCTGTCGCGGATCATGGCGAGATTCTCTTCCAGCGTAGCGGACAAAACCACTTCAGCATGATAGGAAGAACTTTTGCCCACGATCGTCACCACCGGCGTAGCCGCATCCAACAACGCTTGCAAATTATCATCTTGCTCGCAGCGCAGATTTTTTTGGCGGGTACGGCCAAAAGCGGCCAGTTTAGCTTGCCCCAGATCAAGCTTGGCTGCGCGCGCAAAAAACTCGGCATCTTTAGGGTTAGAGCCAGGCCAACCGCCTTCGATGTAGTGAAATCCGAAATCGGCCAGACGTTTTGCAATTAGCAGTTTATCGTCAACCGAAAGAGAAATATCTTCGCGCTGCGTCCCATCACGCAGCGTGGTGTCATACAGAAAAACTTGTGTCATAGCGTCAGTTTATTTGAGATGGCTGAGAGTTTAACATTCCGGCGTGTGCTCGGATATTTCGCCTGATTGCGAATGAAAATGCACTTAGCGTTACGAGCGAATATCCTGACCGTCATCAATTTTGAGTTATACCCAAACTTAGGCTAAATCAAGGTTAGCTGCCACGCAAACGATACACCAACGCCAAACCCAGCAGCGCCATCACCGCACTACACGTGTATAGCACGCTGGCGCCAAAGTGCTGCCAGATCGGGCCGCTCGCCAAGCCGCCCAGCATACCGCCCGCACCATAAGTAAAACTACCAAACAGTGCCTGCCCCTTGGACTGATGTCTCCCCTGAAAAAATTCGTGCACCATACCCACCGAGGCCGCGTGATACGCGCCAAAAGTTGCGGCATGAAGCACTTGCGCTAACAAAATGAGGGACAGAAAGTCCACCGTCCACCCAATCAGCAAAAAGCGCAGCACCGCCGCTGCAAAACTAAACCCCAAAATACGCACAAAACCAAATCGCCTCACCAATTGTGGCATCAGAAAAAACACACCAATCTCGCACACCACCCCCAGCGCCCACAACCCGCCCACGGCACTTTTTGCGTAACCATGTTCAACCAGATAAATTGAGTAAAAAGTGTAATACGGGCCGTGCGCTACTGACATCAAAAAGCAAGCACCAAACAACGCCAGCACACGCGGCTGCATAACAATCTGTTTGATCGATTGACTGTCAGTGTGATGCGCCAATACCTCGGTTTTCGGAATCTGGCGGGAGAAAATAAGAATGCCTATTTCGCACACCAGCCCCGCCCACAATAACCAGCCGATAGCAATGTAATCAAAAGCATAGCCCAAGCCGACTACCGCGACGATGAAGCCAATGGAACCCCACGAGCGGATACGCCCGTAATGCGCCGTATGCTTGCCGAGATAACTGAGTGTCGTTGCCTCAACCAGCGGCATTGATGCACTCCAAAAAAAGTTCATCAACACCAACACCGCCAGCAGCCCCCAGAAACTGGTGGTGAAAAACACACCCAAATAAAACAGCGCGCTCATTGTCGCTGCCACCTGCACCACTAGCAGTCGTTTACCGGTATGGTCTGCCAGCCAACCCCATACATTTGGCGCAATCATGCGCATCACCGGCTGCATCGACATCAGAATTCCAATCTCGATGGCACTGAATTGCAATGAGCTGAGATACAAGCTCCAATACGGCGCGAACATCCCAATAAAGGCGTAATAAAAAAAATAAAAACCGGCGATACGCCAGTGGTAATTCTTGCCGGTATGCACAGTTAATTTTCCGTTGTTGTAAGGCCAGACTGTCGCATCAGAGCCCATTCAATATGCTCCCGCAACAAGGGGGATGCTTTTTCCAAACGCAGCCGCAAAGCTTGCTTGATCGCCTCGCTGTGCGGCGCATTACCCAGTGCCACAGCAATATTGCGCAACCATTGCTCGTGACCGATACGGTAAATCGCACTTCCTGCCAGCTTGGCTTGAAAAGTGGACTCATCCCACGCAAATAATTCCAGCAATGAGACATTATCCAGCCCGTGACGCACCGCAAAATCAAGCTCTACCGAGTGCTGCGCAAAGTGATTCCACGGGCAGGCTAGCTGACAGTCATCGCAACCGTAGATACGATTGCCCAGCAGCGGGCGAAATTCGAGTGGAATGCTCCCTTTCAACTCAATAGTGAGATATGAAATACAGCGTCTAGCATCTAGCTGATAAGGTGCAACGATAGCCCGCGTCGGACAGGCTTCAATGCAGCGATTACAAGTACCACAATGTTCCGCCAAAGGTGCATCGGTCGGCAGCGGCAGGTTGAGATAAATCTCCCCCAAAAAAAACCAAGAGCCGTGTTCCCGTGACAGCAGTAAAGTGTGCTTGCCGCGCCACCCCACTCCCGCTTTCCGCGCCAACTCAACTTCCATTACTGGCGCACTATCGGTAAACACGCGACCGTTAAATTCTGTCACCTCGGCGCGTATTTTTTCCGCCAGTTTTGCCAGTCGACTACGCAATACTTTGTGGTAATCGCGCCCCAGCGCATAACGCGAAATATAAGCCAATTCACTGTCTTCAAGCACTTGCCAACCGTCACGCGCAAGCGGCGGCGCGTAATTCATGCGTAACGAAATAACGCGCAAAGTACCAGGCACCAACTCTGCCGGACGGCTGCGTTTACTGCCATGACTTGCCATATAATCCAGCTCGCCGTGCCGGCCTTGGGCCAACCAGTCGAGTAACCCTTTTTCGGCCACATTCAAATCGGTGTCGCTAATACCAATCGACTGAAAGCCAAGCTCCTTCGCCCAGCAGCGGATACGATGATTCAGCGCGACATAATCAACCAAGCAGGAGTGTTCATTTTGCATAGCAGCGATGATAGCCGAATCCATGTTCACCTCGCTGACGAGACAGCAACAATCGCTCTCGCGCAACGACTAGCCAAGTGCCTGACTCCTGGCTTGGTGATTTATCTGCACGGCGATTTGGGCGCAGGGAAAACGACACTGGTACGCGGCATACTGAACGCGCTGGGCTATACGGGACGAGTAAAAAGCCCCACCTACACTTTACTTGAACCCTATCAGGCGGGCGGGTTAGACTTGCGCCACTTCGATTTGTATCGATTGAATGATGAATACGAATGGGAGTCTGCCGGATTTCGCGACGAATTCGATGGACGCAACGTGCTATTCATCGAATGGCCTGAAAAAGTACCCAACCTGCTACCTGCGGCAGATATTGAAATCGATTTCGCCATAACCAATCTGGCACGCGATGCAAACATCCGAGCCAACACCAAAACAGGAACGACATGCCTAGAGCGCTGGTAAAAATCCTCTGTCTCTTCGCTTTATGCCTACCCCAGGCAGAAGCCGCAATCAGTGTCAGCGCGGCCCGTGTCTGGCCCGCGCAAGACTACACGCGACTGACTATCGAATCCCCGCAGGCACTGCGTCACAATATGTTCTCGGTAAAAAATCCCGAACGGTTAGTGATAGATCTCGAAGATGTGGATGTTAACGATGCACTCAACAACCTAACCAAACTGGTCGGCAGCGATGACCCCTACATCAAAAGCGTGCGCGTCGGCCGCTTCAAACCGGGAGTCGTTCGGCTAGTATTAGATTTGAAAACCGAGGCCAAGCCGCAGCTTTTTGACCTCAAACCAGTGGGAGAATACGGTTACCGGTTGGTGCTAGATGTTTTTCCGGCACGCTTGCCGGATCCCCTCATGGCACTATTGGATAAACCCGCATCATCAGTATCTGCAGCATCTGCTCCGGCTGATACTGAAAGTGTAAAAGTATCCTCGGTGAAAACCGAGCCCACCATCGAAGCAGAACCGGAAAAGCCACCTCGCATCAATCCGTCCACTCCTGAACTGCGCAACCGCACGCTGATCATTGCGATTGATGCCGGACACGGTGGCGAAGACCCCGGAGCGCGGGGACGACAAGGGTCACGCGAAAAGCACGTCACGCTGGCGATTGCCAAAAAAGTAAAAGCCTTGATTGATGAGACAGCCGGAATGCGCGGCGTATTAATTCGGGACGGCGATTACTTCATCCCGCTCGGCGGTCGCGTCAGCAAAGCACGCAAGCATAACGCCGATTTATTTGTCTCCATCCATGCCGATGCATTCATCAAACCCAATGCGCGTGGCTCTTCGGTATTTGCATTATCCGAACACGGAGCAACCAGTACCGCCGCACGCTGGCTAGCCAAAAAGGAAAACGAAGCCGACCTGATCGGCGGTGTAAACATTGCAGTAAAAGACCCCTATCTGGCTCGCACATTACTTGACCTGTCGCAGACAGCGACGATCAATGACAGCATGAAGCTGGCCAAGCATGTGCTAAAAGAGTTGGGGGACATCAATGATCTGCATCGCGGGCATGTTGAACAGGCCGGTTTCGCCGTGCTTAAATCGCCGGATATTCCATCAATCCTGATTGAAACCGCCTTCATCAGCAATCCAGACGAAGAGCGCCGCCTGACCGACGAGGATTACCAAATGAAAATGGCCAACGCCATCGTCGGAGGTATCAAGCGTTACTTCTCACAAAACCCGGCTCTATCAAAACCCAAGTTTGCCACCCGCGATTTTTAGGGTTCGTGCGAATGCTCTAATCATCATCTGAGCTTGATTAGGTTTCGGATGACCCAGATGAATGCGCTGGCTAGTGATAGAAAGGATTGGCGGGCTCTAGCTTATGCCCGATCTCAGCAGCTTCTTTCCACGCCTTCGCATCGCCCAGCACTTTGACTTTCTGCGCCCAAGTAAAAAATGCCGTTGAGTCTTCGCGCGACGCATAGATACCCAGCAGAGTGAGATATGCATGCGGATTATTGGGATTCACTTGTATTGCCTCAAGCAATACCTCCTCGGCCAATTTGTCATGTCCGAAGCGCAGATAAACGTCCGCTTCTTCCAGCATGTCATATTCTGGTGGAACATTGGATTCCAGTTTTTGTTTTTGATACGCAGGCATCTTCACGGAAGTCTCACCAAGCAGCTCGCTCATGACGGCCCTCTTGCCGGAAACCGACCCCACATCACTATTTTTAGCCATCTTCCCAGAAATCGAACCCACGTCAACCACCTGCTGCTTGCCGGAGGTCGAACCGACATCGCGGGATTGCACTGCACCAGTCTGCTGCACGTCCCCCGCATCCACGCCATTATTCTCGGCGATACCATCGTCAGTCTCATCAAAAGGCCCTTCGTACCAGTGATAGGCCTCCTGACGACGGCGATACCAAAATACTGCCAATCCAAGCGCGACAGCAATCAACAAACCACCCACCATCGGTTTAAACCAGCGCCGTTCTGTTAGACCTAGCTCTGACTCCACAATGGGAGCCGCGACCACAGGCACTTTGACCGCAATCTCAGGTTGCTCAAGCACTTCTGTCGCAGCCAAAGCGACGGCACTCGCACCAAGCTCGCTCGAAATTTCTCCTGCGGTTACCGCAGAAGCCGGCTGTATCCCAAGCCGCCCCTGCAAAGCTTTGATAACCTCTTTCATCTCGACAATTTGGGCATTGAGTTCACCCAGCGTTTTTTCACGCGCGATCAATTCCTCTTGTACTGCATCAGCACTTTCCGGGGCACTCAAAGGCACTCCCGGTGCGTTTCTGGAAATGGTCAACGATGTCGATAACGTCAAAGACAGCTTGCCAAATTGCGTTGTCTTGGTAGGTGATTCCGACATTTTTCGTTCGCCGTTATCGCGGTTTGAACGCACAACTGCTGACCGTTTTTTCTTGCTAGAAGCTGCCGATGTGGAAGTACGCGACTGCCTTTCCGCATAAGCAGGCAATTTCTTTTTTGGGAAACTAGGCGGCGGAGTAACGACAGACTCGGGAGATACCGCTACAGTTGATTCATTTATCGGCGCGGTATTCGTGACAGGCTCAACAGCTGGAGCTGCGATCAAGTCGGGGCCGGATCCAGTAAGACGATATAAGATTTGGACATCTTGCCGGATGGCGCAGCAAGTTCGATCAGTAGTTCGAGAAAAGGCTCTTCCAAAGATCGTAGCGTACTAATTTCGATTTGCGGCGACCGCCCTGTTTCCTGCGTCACCCGCAATTTGAATTTAATACCATCGGGATAGTGCAATCCATTTCTACGGTATTCCTCGGCACTGGCAATTCGAGCCTTAAGATCAATCAAGTCGATACCATCGGTTTCAGCCAAACCGATCTGCGCCCGCAGTGGCTGACCAAGGTTGCTACCAACTCGAATCTCACTCATCCCCAAACTATAAGCATGAGACGACAACAAAACGGCGAAGGTGAACAACCATCGTCGTATCAAAGTAAATCCAATCGTGCTATCTGCTAGTCGCATCTGATTCTTATAGTATTTTGCGGCAACAGTTTTAAATTCTGGCTAATTTTAGGTCATTTAGCATCATCTAGCCATCATTCTGGGAATATGCCCGTAGTCAAGTAACGATCCCCTCGGTCGCAGACAATGAATACGATCACCGCATTTTCCACACGCTCTGAGATACGTATCGCCACAGATAGCGCTCCGCCGGAAGAAACACCGCAAAAAATCCCTTCCTCGCGCGCCAAACGACGCGTCATTTCCTCGGCCTCGTTTTGGGCGACGGATTCTAGGCGATCAACTGCGGCTGAACTGTAAATTTTTGGCAAGTAAGCCTCGGGCCACTTGCGAATACCGGGAATTTGCGCGCCCTCTTCCGGTTGCACACCAATCACCTGCACTCGCGGGCTCACTTCTTTGAAATAACGCGAACACCCCATAATGGTGCCGGTCGTCCCCATACTACTAACAAAATGGGTGAGCTTACCTTGCGTGTCGCGCCAAATTTCCGGCGCGGTCCCCTCGTAATGGGCTAACGGATTATCCTCGTTAGCAAACTGATTGAGGATGATGCCACGTCCCTCATCGCACAGTTTTTCCGCTGTATCACGAGCCAGCTCCATACTTCCAGCTTTGGGAGTCAACACCAATTCAGCCCCGAAAGCACGCATCGTTTGACGACGCTCGACACTTTGATTTTCCGGCATCACCAGAACCATCTTATAACCGCGCATCGCCGCCGCCATCGCCAATGCGATGCCGGTATTACCGCTAGTTGCCTCGATTAGGGTATCGCCGGGCTTAATCTCTCCGCGCATCTCGGCACGGGTAATCATCGACAAAGCAGGGCGATCTTTCACCGACCCCGCCGGGTTGTTGCCCTCAAGCTTGGCCAAAATCACATTCGATGTATCGCCGGGGATGCGCTGTAATCTAACCAGCGGTGTATTACCAACAAAATCCTCAATCGATGAATACATATTAGCCCGCCGCTTTTAGCATATGCTCAACATAACGCCCAACTCCTTGCTCGACATTCAGCACAGGCTCGGTATAACCGATATTGCGCAACGCCGAAATGTCGGCCTGCGTGTAGCTTTGATACTTGCCACGCAAGGCATCAGGGAAAGGAATGTATTCAATCACGCCTTGCTGGTGCAGCTCGGCCAGACTCAAAGGCAACTTCCCCTCCGCCTGACGCAGGGTATTAACGGTTGCAACAGCCACATCGTTAAAGCTTTGCGCATTGCCCGTACCCAGATTAAAAATACCGGAGCGGTGCGGGTTATCGAGGAAAAACATATTGATCTTGACCACATCCTCAATGGACACAAAGTCTCGTAACTGCCCGCCGTTGGCGTAGCCGTCGCATCCCTCGAACAGTTTCACTTTGCCATCGGCGCGATATTGGTTAAAAAAGTGAAATGCGACCGAAGCCATCCGCCCCTTGTGTTGCTCACGCGGACCATACACGTTGAAATAACGCAAACCGACAATTTGCGCACTGCGTTTGTGCCAGCGGCGACGCACGATTTGATCAAATAAAAACTTGGAGTAGGCATACACGTTCAACGGCGACTCGTATTCGCGGCTTTCGCGAAACACGCCCCCGCCGCCATAAACCGAAGCGGAAGAGGCATAAAGAAACGGGATTTCCTCATTCTGACAATAATTCAACAACTCCAGCGTGTACTGGTAGTTGTTCTCCATCATGTAACGACCATCACTCTCCATCGTGTCAGAACACGCGCCCTGATGCAGTACAGCGGTGACTAGCCCGTCGAAAAAACCGTCTTGCAGTTTTTCCAAAAACTCTTCCTTGCCAAGATAGTCAGCAATTTCGCAATCAACCAAGTTTTTAAATTTATCCGCTTTTTTGAGATTGTCGACCGCGATGATGTTGTGCTCACCCCGCTCATTAAGCGCCTTAACTAGATTAGAGCCGATAAATCCGGCTGCGCCGGTAACGATGTAATACATTTTTAACTCCTTTTAAGGGTCGGAGGACTAAGAACGTTAGGGATAAGAGTAAGCCCTTATCACCCCCCTCGTTTTTCTTCCCCGAGGTCTTTAATAATTTCATCGCGGGTCACTACTGCCGTCCCTAGCTTACCTACTACGATACCGGCAGCACGGTTGGCCATGCGCATCGCGTCCGGCAATTCCGCACCGCTGGCCAGCATCACCGCCAAGGTTGCGATGACAGTATCACCCGCACCGCTAACATCGAACACCTCGCGTGTCTGCGTTGGCTCGTGCACCACATCGTCTGCTCGAAACAGCGTCATACCGTCTTCGCTGCGCGTCACCAACAAAGCATCCAATTGCAGAGACTCGCGCAATTTTTGCGCTTTTGCACACAACTCGGCCTCGTCTTTCCAACCACCGGCCACTTGTTTGAATTCGCTGCGATTCGGCGTAAGCAAAGTTGCACCACGATAGCGCACATAGTCCTCGCCTTTTGGATCAACCAGCACAAGCTTACCCGCTGCTCGCGCAGCCTGAATCATCTCGGCGATATGCGTCAGCCCGCCTTTACCGTAATCAGACAGCACCACCACATCCGCCCTCGGCAACTTGGCGTGAAATTCTGCAAGCTTGGTGCGCAACACCTCATGGCTCGGCGGCGTTTCAAAGTCGATGCGCAATAGCTGCTGCTGGCGCGCAACGGCGCGCAACTTAACAATGGTCGAAATACTTTCATCGCGTTGCAGCAAGGTTTCTATCCCGCCCTGATCAAGCAAGAGTTGCTCCAAACGTGCTCCCGCCTCGTCTGTGCCAACCACAGAAAGCAAGGTCACTTGCGCGCCCAGCGCAGCAATATTGCGCGCTACGTTAGCCGCACCACCGGGACGCTCTTCGACGCGCTCAACCTTGAGCACCGGC
Organism: Gallionella sp.; assembly: GCA_028687335.1. Classification (GTDB taxonomy): domain Bacteria; phylum Pseudomonadota; class Gammaproteobacteria; order Burkholderiales; family Gallionellaceae; genus Gallionella. Next base: position 16,438 of record JAQUAI010000017.1, on the reverse strand, counting down.
ACCGGTGCTTCCGGCGAGATACGCGTAACCTCGCCAAACCAGTAGCGATCAAGCATGACATCGCCGACTACCAAAATGCTTAATTCGCTAAATTGCGGCAACATACTCATGCGCCTGCTCCAATTTCAAGATTGATATCGAGCAGTGCCTGCAAGGGATCTGCGGCCTTGGTAATCGGACGTCCCACCACCAAATAACTAGCTCCTGCCTGCAACGCCTGAAGCGGTGTCATGACCCGCGATTGATCGTCCAAGCTAGCTTGGGCTGGTCGAATTCCCGGCGTGACCAAACAAAAATCATTGCCGTTCTGCGCACGCAACAAACCAGCCTCCTGCGCCGAGCACACCACCCCATCCAAGCCGCAATCGTGCGCCAAGTGGGCTAGACGTTGCACCAACTCAGCCGGCGTGGCGGCAATACCCAACTCGCTCAAATCATTTTGCGCCATGCTGGTGAGCAGTGTCACTGCGATAAGCTTTGGACGACGGGCCGTCGTCTCAACCGCTTCACGCGCAGTCTCCATCATTTTTCGCCCGCCGAGAGCATGCACGTTGACCATCCACACACCAAGATTAGCGGCAGCCTTACAAGCTTGCGCGGTGGTATTCGGGATGTCGTGAAACTTGAGATCCAGAAACACTTCAAAACCAAGCGACATCAATTTCTCGACCAACCCGGGCCCAGCAGAAGTAAATAATTCCTTGCCGACTTTGAGGCGACATAGCTTGGGGGATAAGCGTTGCGCAAATGCAATCGCAGGCTCGGCTCCCGGATAATCCAGTGCCACGATGACTTTGGGATCACTCATACTGTTATTCCTGTTTCTTCGTTACGACGCGGCAAATAACTGTCCCACGAGAGACATGCCGGACAATGCCAATAAAACAAGCGCGCCTTGAAACCGCAATGCGCGCAATGATAGGTTGCCAAACTGCGTGTACGGCGATGAATCAACTCCTTCACCATTTCAATGTCGGCGCGTCTATCCATAGTCACTTCCAGCAAACGGGCTTCAAGCAACTTATCCAAGCCCAGCAACGTCGGATTACTCTTCAACTCGTCCCGTACCAGCTCATAAGCGGCTGCCGCGCCTTCGTGTTTTAGCACGCCGTCGAAGACGACATTCAGCACGTCAAGCGAGTGATACTTGCGCAAATATTCGCGCAGCAACGCAATCCCCTCAGGCTCACGTTCCAACTCACGCAAAGTGGTTAAAATACGGTCAGCAACCAAAGGGAGATACAGCGCATCTTGCTCCTCTATGCTTTTCCATAGCTCAACCGCTTGCACCTTATCACCCTCCGCCAGCGCCAAATCTCCCATCATCATGGTGGCTCGTACCGCATCCGGCCAGACACTCAGCGCCTGCTGCAAATATTCGCGCGCACGCACGATCTCTCCCACCCCGCCGACTTCTTCCGCCAGTTCACAGTAGAACAGCGCGGCCAGTTTGTTGTAGGAAACATCGAATCTGGTCGCCAGCGTTTTAGCTACGCCGATTGCTTGCACCCAGTCATGCTCCTTCTGAAATAATTCGAGCAAAAACTCCAATGCAGGCTTTGCGTACTGCGTTTTTTCCAGCTCAAGAAACAAACTCTCGGCACGGTCAAAAATACCTGCCTTCAAATAATCCTGCGCCAACTCAAAGACAGCCTGCTCGCGTTTAGCATTATCCAAGTCCGCCCGATCAAGCAGGTTGTGATGCATACGCAAAGCACGATCCACTTCACCGCGACGACGGAACAAACTACCCAAAGCAAAATGCAACTCAACCGTTTGAGGATCGACCTTAACCACCTCAATAAAAGCCTCAATCGCTTTATCTTGCTGCTCGTTAAGCAAGAAATTCAGCCCCTGAAAATACGACTGTGGCAGCGTGCCTGATTCGGATAACAACTCTTTAATATCGATGCGCGCGGCCAACCATCCCATGCCAAAAAACAAAGGAAAAATCAGCAGCATCCATGGTTCGAATTCCATAGCGAAGGAAATAATTAGGAAGGTTGGATAGGAAGTTGCTGAGTTTCGCCAATATCCGCAAGCTTATTTTTGACACGGATATCGCGCTTTAGCCGCGATATTTCACGGCGCTGCTGCAAAACTTTACCGAACATAGCCAGTACGCCAACACCTGCCCCTACCGCAAAAAACACCAGCAGAATCACCACTAGTGACGACTGCCACTCAAAGCCAAAAAAATAACGCAGCGTCACCGCCTGATCGTTTTTAACCGCAAAACCAAGCAGTACGATAAACACCACAGCTCGCCACAACCAATTGAGATAACGCATGAGACATTCCCGCGAAAATACCGCCGTAAAGATAACATGAAGCGCCAATGAAATGGCGGCGATACCTCACGGTACGCCGCCATATTCACCCCACACAACACCAGCCTCAGGCTTGCGGTTCGGAAACCCGTTCGCGCAATTCCTTGCCAGCCTTGAAGTGTGGAACATACTTAGCCGGAACCTTCACCTTGTCGCCAGTCTTGGGATTGCGCCCTTGACGCGGCGGCCGGTAATTCAGACCAAAGCTGCCGAAACCGCGAACCTCGACACGCCCACCCCGCGCGAGCGTGGCGGATAGTGAGTCAAGGATAACCTTAACGGCATATTCAGCATCCTTGGCCTGCAACTGCGGATTCAGTTCGGCCAGACGTGCAATCAAGTCAGAACGAGTCATTACTATGTACCGTACTTGAATTACGCCTCAGTCTTGCCACCACTCATCTTGGCTTTCAACAACGCGCCCAGATTCGTGGTACCCGCATTACCGCTGCTCTCAGACGAGAATTTCTGCATTGCAGCAGCTTCTTCGGCACGGTTCAACGCTTTGATAGACAGATTGATTGCACGGCTCTTACGATCCACATTGATGATAACGGCAGTCACGCTGTCGCCCTCTTTCAAGTGCGTGCGAATATCTTCCACGCGGTCAGCGGAAACTTCGGATGCCTTCAAATAGGCCTCCACGTCGCCTTCCAGCGCAATCGTTGCACCCTTGGCATCCATAGCCTTCACGGTACCGGTAACAACCGCACCCTTCTCGTGGCCAGTAACAAACCCGCCGAACGGATCACCTTCCAGCTGCTTGATACCCAGCGAGATGCGCTCGCGCTCAACATCGATAGCCAGAACCACAGCCTCGATTTCGTCACCCTTCTTGTAGTTGCGCACAACTTCTTCGCCTGGCTGACTCCAAGACAGGTCGGACAAGTGCACCAAACCGTCGATGCCGCCATCCAAACCGATGAACACGCCAAAGTCAGTGATCGACTTGATTGCGCCCTTAACTTTGTCGCCCTTCTTGTGGTTGAGCGCGAAGTCGTCCCAAGGATTGGACTTGCACTGCTTCATACCCAAAGAAATACGACGACGTTGTTCGTCGATCTCAAGGATCATGACTTCTACTTCGTCGCCCAAGGAAACGACCTTGGATGGATGTACGTTCTTGTTGGTCCAATCCATTTCGGAAACGTGTACCAAACCCTCGATACCTTGCTCGATCTCAACGAAAGAACCGTAGTCGGTCAGATTAGTGACCTTACCGAACAGACGTGTACCTTGTGGGTAACGACGTGCCAGACCATTCCACGGATCGTCGCCCATTTGCTTGATGCCCAGAGAAACGCGGTTCTTCTCTTGGTCAAATTTCAGAATCTTAGCTTCAACTTCGTCGCCAACATTCAGTACTTCCGAAGGATGCTTCACGCGACGCCATGCCAAGTCGGTGATATGCAACAGACCGTCGATACCACCCAGATCAACGAATGCACCGTAGTCGGTGATATTCTTAACCACGCCCTTGACGATTGCGCCTTCTTTCAGTGTATCCATGATGGCTTCGCGATCAGCACCCATGGTCTCTTCCAATACAGCACGACGAGAAACCACCACGTTGTTGCGCTTGCGATCCAACTTAATAACCTTCAACTCCATCGTCTTGTTTTCGTATGGAGTTGTGTCTTTAACAGGACGGAAATCAACCAAAGAACCCGGCAAGAATGCACGGATGCCGTTGACCATGGCAGTCAAGCCGCCCTTAACCTTGCCGCTGACGAAGCCTTCAACGATGCGACCTTCTTCCATCGCCGCTTCCAAATCGTGCCATGCAGCCAAACGCTTGGCTTTTTCGCGCGACAGCTTGGTCTCGCCATAACCGTTTTCCAGCGACTCAATCGCAACGGTAACGAAATCACCCGCCTTAACTTCCAGCGCGCCCTTGTCATCGAGGAACTCCTCGACCGGAATCAAACTTTCGGACTTCAGTCCGGCATTTACCACCACCATGTTGTGATCAACACGCACGACTTGTGCTGTGATCAGCTCACCGGCGCGCATTTCCTTGCGCGTCAAGCTTTCTTCAAACATTGCGGCAAAACTATCGGGGTTCATTACTTCGGCTACAGTTGCGTTCATCGAATACACCTAAGAAAAAACTCTGCTCAGACAGAGGGTTGGTTGACGATCCTGAATGACGGGGAGTCAAACAGGGCCTATTTTTTTGCCCGGTAATGCAACAACACTTCGGAAACGGCCTGCTCAACATTCAAAGCAGTCGTGTCCAGCAGAATTGCGCCCGGAGCCTGCTGCAGAGGAGCCACACTACGCTGCATATCGCGTTCGTCGCGTGCCTGTATATCCTGCAAAAGGGCGGCGATATTAGCACCCATTCCTTTTCCGATCAACTGCTTATAACGACGCTCCGCCCGCACTTCGGCACTAGCTGTCAAAAATATCTTTAACTCCGCACCGGGGAAGACCACAGAAGCCATATCGCGCCCATCAGCAACCAAGCCCGGCGCTCGACAAAAATCGCGCTGCTTATCCAGCAAAGCAGCTCTCACCAGCGGTAATGCAGCCACTTTTGAGGCCGCCGCGCCCGCCTCTTCAGTACGCAACTCATCCCCCACCTTAATGCTATCCAACCAAATATCCTCGCCTTCAAAGCGAATATCTATGCGCCCGACCAACTCTGCCAAACGCACCTCCTCGTCCAGTGCAATCCCGTACTTTCCAGCCGCCAACCCAAGCAAGCGATACAACGCACCGCTATCAAGATAATGAAAGCCCAATGTTTCAGCCACACGCTGCGCTACCGTCCCCTTGCCCGAAGCAGAAGGGCCGTCGATTGCGATTACAGAAATATTTGAAGGGCTCATACGTCACTCTCTATCGTTAAATAAGGATTTTCAATCCTGTCGAATTTAGCACGACTTTCCCCTGAAACTAAAACGACATCTCCGCTTCTGGGGTAAAAACAATTGCCCGAAAAAATGATTTAAGGGACAATCCCGCCCCTTGAAAACCGTATTCACAGAGGGATGTGGGTATGTCCGAAATTGCAAAACCTGAATATCTCACCCAAACCCCGGTTCAACCGCCGCTAAGCTGGTACTTCGACCCCAAAGTACTGGAAGCCGAACGTCGCGTACTATTTGAACAAGGACCAAATTACGTCGGCCATGAGTTGATGGTGCCCAATCTGGGCGACTATCACGTACTAGACGGCAATGCGCAGATGTTGGTGCGCAACCCGAACGGCGTGGAACTGCTTTCCAATATCTGCCGCCACCGTCAAGCAACAATGCTAGAAGGTCGCGGCAATGCACAGCACATCGTCTGTCCGCTACATCGCTGGACCTACAAAACCGATGGCGAGTTGATGGGTGCGCCGCACTTCCCACAGAACCCTTGCCTACATCTGAACAAGTCACCGCTACAGAACTGGAACGGCCTGCTATTCTCGAGCAAGCGCGACATCGCAAAAGACCTCGCGAATATGGGCGTGATGAAAGATCTGGATTTCTCCGGCTACATGCTGGATCGCATCCAAGTGGATGAATACGCCTTCAATTGGAAGACTTTCATCGAGGTGTATCTGGAGGATTACCACGTCGTACCGTTCCACCCCGGACTAGGTAACTTCGTGGATTGCGACGATCTCAAGTGGCAGTTCGGTGAACAGTACAGCGTACAGACCGTAGGCATCAGCAACGCACTGCGCAAGGTCGGCAGCCCCGTCTACGGCAAATGGCAAGAACAGGTGTTGCGCTACTACGGCGACAAACTGCCCAAGTACGGCGCGATCTGGCTCACCTACTACCCAAACATCACTGTCGAGTGGTATCCCGGCACACTGGTCATCAGCACGCTCATCCCGCGCGGAACAGAAGCCTGCACCAACGTGGTCGAGTTTTACTACTTGGAAGAGATCGCGATGTTCGAGCGTGATTTCGTTGAAGCAGAACAGAAGGCTTACAACGAGACGGCGGTGGAAGACGACATCATCTGCCACCGCATGCACCAAGGTCGCAAATCGCTCTATCAACGCGGTATCGAAGAGCATGGCCCATATCAATCACCAACGGAAGACGGCATGCTGCACTTCCACGAGTATCTGCGGCGCAGCATGAAAGACCACCTCTGATCCACTCTTCACTCAAGCACCCCGCACAGCTACGTCGCGCATGAAAACCAAGACCGGCTCACTCTGGATGTTGGTCGCGGGATTTTTATTCGCGTGCATGAGCATGCTGGTCAAACTTTCCGCTTCCGATTTTTCTAGTAACGAATTGGTGTTTTACCGTTCTTTATTCGGCTTGCTGATCGTGTATCTATTATTACGCCATAGCCGAGTCAGCCTATCCACAGTCCACTGGCGCGGTCACGTATGGCGCGGACTATCCGGCACGGTTGCGATGCTCCTGTTTTTTTACTGCATCACCACACTACCACTGGCAACCGCCATCACACTCAACTACACCTCGTCACTATTCCTATCCGCATTGACCGTACTGGTACTAAAAGAGCGCTTTCATCTCGTGCTAAGCATTGCACTGCTGATCGGCTTTTTCGGTGTCGCACTACTGCTACATCCGACACTTGAACGTGACCAACTCATATACGGCCTCTTAGGCTTACTTTCTGGGTTACTTGCGGGCATCGCCCTGCTAAATGTTCGCCAGCTCGGGCTATTGGGCGAACCTTCGGTGCGCGTCGTGTTTTATTTCAATCTAATTGCCACTGTCATAAGTGGCCTCTGGATGTTGCAAGAGCCACTACATTTCCCGACATTGGCAGATTTGCCGATACTCGCAGCCATTGGCGCTACCGCAACCTTTGCTCAGATAGCAATGACTCGCGCTTACCGCACCGGAGAGACACTCGTTGTCGGCGCACTGGCATACAGCACGATAGTTTTTGCCAGCCTGTTTGGCCTATTGATATGGCAAGAAGTCCTTTCCGTCGGCGGATGGATAGGCATCGCACTCATCGTCGCCAGCGGTGTGCTAAGCTTGCGGACATCATCACCGCATCAGGAAAAACAACCATGATTACCATCCAACAAACCGCCCAACTCGTCAACGTCGCCATCATGGGAGAGTTCACCCTAGCTGACTTCAAACAATTCGAAGACAGCGCGAGCTACAAACTAACATCACCCGGCGCACTGAATCTGCTTTTTGACTTGCGTGGCATGCTCGACTACACCACCGATGTCGCTTGGGAAGAAATCAAATTCTTCAGCCAAGAGCACAACCATGACTTCAATAAAGTTGCCGTCGTTACCGACGACCAATGGATTACTTGGCAAGCTTGGCTGTCGCGCTTGTTCGTCGATGCCGACATTCGCGTATTTGCCGACTACAACGAAGCTCAAGCTTGGGTTACCGCATAAACGCCCCGAAGCGAGTCGAAAATAAAAAAGCCCGCTGCGAACAGCGGGCTTTTTATCGAGCAAGCAAGAATTACTTCAGCTTGGTCTCTTTGTACATCACATGCTTACGTACCACAGGGTCAAACTTGGAAAATTCCAACTTACCTGGAGTGGTGCGTTTGTTTTTATTGGTGGTGTAGAAATGCCCCGTACCAGCGGAGGATTCCAACTTGATTTTTTCGCGTGCGCCTTTAGCCATGATGAATCTCCTTAAACTTTCTCGCCGCGTGCACGAAGTTCGAACAACACTGCATCGATACCATTCTTGTCGATGGTACGTAGCGCAGCATTGGTCAAGCGCAAGCTGACCCAGCGATTTTCACTCTCAACCCAGAAGCGGCGACGTTGCAGATTCGGCAAAAAACGACGCTTGGTTTTATTATTGGCATGGGAAACATTGTTCCCGACCATCGGGCCTTTCCCCGTCACTTGACATACACGTGCCATGTCCTTCACTCCAGCCAGTTTTCAAAAGAGCGCGGATTCTACCGAAGGAATCAGGATAGTTCAACCCGTTTTTTCCCTTTTCCATCCGCGCAATGCATTTTTATTGAGAATTGCCGCGTTCATACCACTCGCGCGACGCATTAGCCACCTTAACCACTAGCAACATGACCGGCACCTCAATCAGCACTCCGACCACGGTTGCCAACGCCGCACCAGACTGAAACCCGAACAAACTGATTGCGGTCGCGACTGCCAATTCAAAAAAGTTACTCGCCCCAATCAAGGCAGAAGGAGCAGCAATACAATGCGCCACCCCCAGACGACGATTAAGCCAGTACGCCAAACTGGAGTTTAGTAACACTTGAATCAGGATAGGCACCGCCAGAATCGCGATGACCAGCGGCTGCATCACGATCGCCTTCCCCTGCAAGGCAAACAGCAGCACCAGCGTCAACAACAACGCACTGACCGAAAAGGGCGCGATACGTGCCAGTGCCTGGGCAAAAGCGACATCCCCCTGCACCAGCAAACGTCCGCGCAACAATTGCGCAATGATGACTGGAATGACGATGTAAAACACCACCGAGACAAACAAGGTATCCCACGGCACGACAATGCTGGCCATGCCGAGCAACAAACCCACCAGCGGCGCGAACGCAAAAATCATAATCGTATCGTTCAATGCCACCTGCGACAGCGTGAAATACGGATCCCCCTTAACCAAGTTACTCCACACAAACACCATCGCAGTACACGGTGCGGCGGCCAGCAAAATCAACCCCGCGACATAACTATCAAGCTGATCCTGCGGCAAATAGTCGGCAAACACATGACGAATAAACAACCACCCGAGAAATGCCATTGAGAATGGTTTTACCGCCCAATTGACGAATAGGGTCACACCAATGCCACGCACATGAGCTCTCACCTGATGCAGCGCGCCAAAGTCGATACGCAACAACATAGGAATAATCATCACCCACACCAACACCCCGACAGGGATATTGACTTGGGCAATCTCAAATGCAGCGATCACCTGAAAAACACTAGGCATCCATTGCCCAAGCAGAATCCCGGCGATGATGCACAACCCCACCCACAAAGTCAGATAGCGCTCAAATAAATTCATCGCATCAATCCTTGATCTGCCCGATTTCAGTCAGCTTTTCTTTGAGCGTCAGCTTATCCAGCTTATCAATCGGCAAACTCATAAATAATTGGATGCGACGCGCCAATTGCTCGGCAGCCTTATTAAAAGCAGCACGACGCGCCTCATCACCCTCAATATGCGCCGGATCAGGAATCCCCCAGTGCGCCGTTGCTGGCCGCCCGAGCCACAACGGACACGCCTCTCCGGCTGCGTTATCGCACACGGTAAAGATAAAATCGAACTCCGGCGCATCTGGCTGCGCGAATTCATCCCAGCTTTTGCTACGCAGTCCTTCCGTGCTGTACCCGTTATCCTGCAACCACTCAAGCGCCCCCGGATTAACACGCCCAGCAGGCTTACTCCCAGCGCTATATGCTTTAAACATGCCCTTACCCAAAGTATTAAACAGCACCTCACCCAAAATACTGCGCGCGGAATTCCCCGTACACAACACCAGCACACGATAAGTATTACTTTCCATCATCAATCTCCCAAGTTAATTAAATTAAGCCATCTGCTTGGCAAGCTGACACATCCCCGCCACAACAGTTTTCCGTCAAATAGGCCACCATCGCATTCATCGCCTGAAAGTTTGCTGCGTAATAAACAAAGCGCCCATCCTGCCGACTGCCAATCAACCCCGCGTGACTGAGCGTTTTAAAATGAAACGACAAGGTCGCGGGCGACACTTTCAGCGTTTCCGCAATCCCGCCCGCCATTACCCCCTCAGGCCCGCGCGCCACCAACAGGCGATAAATCGCCAATCGTGTGGGTTGCGCCAATGCCGACAACTTCGCTACCGCCTCAACAGAGTCCATGATCTTATATTTCGATAGTTAAACAATTATGAAACTATAATTCGGAGCACCTGCAAATAACAAGCACAAATAAAAGTCATCTTTGTAATAATCCTGTCACACACATCCCCTAGGATGCGCTTCGTCGAATGAGGCATTTGCGACAACCTGCCGAATGTTCGGTACTAAATTACTAATGGAGAAAGCATGAATAGCAAACTCAAGCAGCTCATCATCAGCATCACTGCAGCAACTGCGATGACCTTCACCGTCGCTTCGCACGCTACCGACATCACTGGCGCGGGCGCGACATTCCCCTACCCGATCTACGCCAAGTGGGCTGAGGCTTACAAAGCACAAAGCGGCACCAACATGAACTACCAATCCATCGGCTCCGGTGGCGGCATCAAGCAAATCACAGCAAAAACCGTTGATTTCGGCGCATCCGACATGCCATTGAAGCCAGAAGATCTGGAAAAGAATGGCCTGATGCAATTCCCGACCGTAATCGGCGGCGTAGTGCCAGTCATCAACGTGAACGGCATCGCTTCCGGCCAACTCAAGTTGGACGGCAAAACCTTGGCTAACATCTATCTGGGCAAGATCACCAAATGGAATGACCCCGCTATCGCCGCATTGAACAGCGGCTTAAGCCTGCCTGATACTGCCATCACCGTCGTACACCGCTCCGATGGCTCCGGCACCAGCTTCATTTTCACCAACTACCTGTCCAAGGCTAGTGCCGACTGGAAAGCCACCGTTGGCGAAGGTACCGCCGTTTCCTGGAAAGCCGGTACTGGCGGCAAAGGTAACGAAGGTGTTGCCTCTTATGTACAGCGTATCAAAGGCTCCATCGGTTATGTAGAGTACGCTTACGCTCTGCAAAACAAGATGAACAGCGTACAACTGAAGAATCGTGACGGCCAATTCGTCGTTGCCAACGAAGACTCCTTCAAAGCTGCCGCAGCTGGCGCACAATGGGATAAAGCACCGGGTTTCTACGAAATCCTGACTGACGAGCCAGGCAAAGCAACATGGCCAATCAGCGGCGCAACCTTCATTTTGGTACACAAGTCGCAAGAAAAACCTGAATCCGGCGCAGCCGTGTTGAAGTTCTTCGACTGGGCTTACACCAAAGGTGGCAAGCTGGCTTCCGACCTTGACTACGTGCCGTTGCCAGACAGCGTCACCAAGCTGATCCGCGATGCTTGGAAAAAGCAAGTCAAAGACAGCAAAGGCGCAGCACTCTGGAAGTAAGCAGGACTTAAGTGCGTCAAGTGACGCACTCAGGATATAATTCGAGGGGGCGCAATGCCCCCTTGATCACTACATAAAATAGCTATCCGAATGAATACGTCGTTCCTGCAAGAAGCGCGCCTTAAGCGTCAAATTTGGTTGGACATGCTGTTTCGCGGCATGACCCGTCTATCAGCCTTTGGGGTACTTGCCCTATTGGTTGCCATCCTTGGCTCCTTGATTATCGGCAGCATGCCGGCCATCAATGCCTTTGGATTCAATTTTTTAACCAGCGCACAATGGGATCCGGTAACGGATGAATACGGTGCGTTAGTTCCCATTATCGGCACACTGGTCACTTCCGCCATCGCGCTGGTAATCGCCATTCCGGTCAGCTTCGGCATCGCCATTTTCCTGACCGAACTGTCACCGCGCGTATTGCGCCGCCCGCTGGGTATCGCAGTGGAATTGCTGGCGGGCATCCCCAGCATCATTTACGGCATGTGGGGCTTGTTCGTCTTTGCCCCCCTGTTTGCCGATCACGTCGAACCATGGCTCAACGACCACATCGGTGTCCTGCCTTACATCGGCCCGTTTTTCAGCGGCCCACCTATGGGCATCGGCATCCTGACTGCCGGCATCATTCTCGCCATCATGGTCATACCCTTCATCGCCTCAGTCATGCGCGACGTGTTTGAAGTTGTCCCCGCCCTACTCAAAGAGTCTGCTTACGGACTAGGCGCAACCACCTGGGAAGTTGTTTGGAAAGTCGTGCTGCCTTACACCCGCATCGGCGTGGTCGGCGGCATTATGCTGGGGCTAGGGCGTGCGCTGGGTGAAACCATGGCAGTCACTTTCGTCATCGGCAACGCACACGAACTAAGCGAATCACTGCTAATGCCAGGCAACAGCATTTCATCCGCTCTGGCCAACGAATTCACCGAAGCAGTCGGGGAGCTATACACCTCCGCGCTCATCGAGCTCGGCCTAATCCTGTTCTTCATTACCTTTGTCGTCCTGTCGCTTGCCCGCTTCATGCTGTACAAGCTCGGCCAACGCGAAGGCCAATCGACCTAAACTATCATGATGAATCTCTACACACGTCGACGCATCATCAACGTCATCGGCCTCGTGGTCTCGATGCTGGCCATGCTATTCGGTCTCTTCTGGCTTTGCTGGATATTGTTCACGCTGCTGGATCACGGCCTACCAGCATTAACCATGTCCGTCTTCAGCGAAATGACACCGCCCCCAGGCAGCAACGGCGGCTTACTCAACGCGATTGCTGGCTCCCTAATGATGAGCCTGATCGGCACCTTGATCGGCACGCCTATCGGCATTCTGGCCGGTACCTATCTGGCCGAATTCGGTCAGCGTGGCTGGCTTGCACCAATCACACGCTTCATCAACGACATCCTGCTGTCCGCCCCGTCTATCGTGATCGGCCTATTCGTCTACGAAGTCTATGTCGTCCACGTTAAGCACTTCTCCGGCTGGGCAGGCGCGCTAGCACTCGCCATCATCGTCATCCCGATTGTGATTCGCACCACCGAGAACATGCTACGTCTGGTACCCAACACCCTGCGTGAAGCCGCCGCCGCACTCGGCGCCCCGCAATGGAAGATCGTCAACTTCGTCACCCTACGCGCTGCCCGTGCTGGCATCATCACCGGCGTAATGCTGGCCATCGCACGCATCAGCGGCGAAACCGCACCGCTGCTCTTCACCTCACTGAACAACCAGTTCTGGAGTAGCGACATGGATCAACCGCTGGCTAACTTACCAGTAGTCATCTTCCAATTCGCCATGAGTCCTTACGAAGACTGGCAAAACCTCGCTTGGGCGGGCGCACTGCTCATCACCCTGAGCGTACTGACCCTCAACATCTTAGCGCGCGTCTTGTTCCGACAAAGCGCCACCACTCACTAAACGCAAGGCTTGCATATGAACGCTGAAAATATCGCCAACCCGAAAGTCGTCGTCAAAGACCTGAACTTCTATTACGGTAACTATCGCGCGCTAAACAACATCAACATGAACATCGCGGAAAAGATGGTCACCGCGTTCATCGGCCCGTCCGGCTGCGGTAAATCCACCCTGCTGCGCACCTTCAACCGCATGTACCAGCTCTACCCAAAACAAAAAGCCACCGGCCAAATCATTCTGGACGGCGCAAACATCCTCGACCCCAAGCAAGACCTGAACATGCTGCGCGCCAAAATCGGCATGGTGTTCCAAAAACCAACCCCCTTCCCGATGTCCATCTACGACAACATCGCGTTTGGCGTAAAACTATACGAAACACTAGGCAAAAACGACATGGACGAGCGCGTCGAATGGGCGCTGAAAAAGGCCGCCCTATGGACCGAAGTCAAAGACAAACTAAAACAAAGCGGAACCGGCCTATCTGGCGGCCAGCAACAACGACTGTGTATCGCCCGCGCGATTGCAGTTAAACCACAAGTATTACTACTGGACGAGCCGACCTCCGCGCTCGACCCGATCTCCACCGCACACATCGAAAAACTGATCGACGAACTGAAAGAAGACTTCACCATCGTCATCGTTACCCACAACATGCAACAGGCCGCGCGCGTATCCGACTACACCGCCTACATGTACCTAGGCGACCTAATCGAATTCGGCGACACCAGCACCGTCTTCACCAACCCCAAACGCAAAGAAACAGAAGACTACATCACCGGCCGCTTCGGTTAATTTTTGCTCAACCACAACAAAAAAAGCCACGAACACAGAAAGTGTTCGTGGCTTTTTAGTTTAAGGAAGTACCGATTAAGTCGTCATTCCCGCGAAAGCGGGAATCCAGTGCCTTTATTTAACTGGGTTCCCGCTTTCGCGGGAATGACAAACGAGACTTAAGCAGTGTTTCATTAATGCTAACCGCTCAAGTGCCGCATCAACAGCGCAACACCCTCACTTACGATACTTGCGAATCAACCCCACCAGCACACCAAAAATCTCCAATGACCCTTGCGGCCGTATCGTGGGAAATGCCTGATTAGATGGCCTTAACACAAACTGGCCACGCTCCTTATCCAGCGTTTTAAGCGTAAATTCGTTATCCACAATAGCAACCACAATATCCCCGATATTCGCCGTCATACGCTTTTCAACCACAGCGACATCCCCGTCGTGAATACCCGCCTCAATCATCGAGTCGCCCTTAACCGGAATCAACGTAGTCTTGGACGGCTCATCAATCAACATCTCATCAATAATCAAATAATCGCCCTGCGTTGCCGTTACCGCCACCGGCATCCCCGCCTGCACCGAAGACTCAGCCATTGGCCGGGCAAAAAACTGACGCGTAGGCACCCACACACCATCCGGCGTACGCTCGATAAAACCACTCTTACCCAAACGATCAAGAATAGCCTTTACCCAAGACTTCGACGCAATACCAAACACCTCACAAAGCGAAGCATACGAAGGAATGCTCTTCCACTCGGCATAATAATCTTGCAGCTTGGCCAAATACTCAGCATCTTTGGGATTAGATTCGACGTGATCGTAATCACTCATGGCAACACCTCAACAGAACGAACGTGCTGACACTTTAAAAGAACGCACGTTCTCATGTCAACCAGAATCACCGCCTCACTTAAAATGTCGCTGCCGAATGTGCGTCAGCAACCCCTCCGCCGCATCCTCCACCATATCCAGCACGCGTTCAAAACCGTCCGCTCCGCCGTAATAAGGATCAGGCACCTCACGCTCACCATGATGGCGCGCAAAATCAAGAAACAAACCCAAATGACCCGCCGAATCATGCGGACGCAAGCGCTTAAGAATCGCAAGATTCGCCTCATCCATCGCCAACACATAATCAAAACGAGAAAAATCCCCCACCTCAACCTGCCGCCCGCGCAACAAACTCATGTCATAACCCCGCTGCTGCGCAGCACGCTGAGTACGACCATCGGGCGCAGCACCAACGTGGTAATCATGCGTTCCCGCCGAATCCACACAAACCAACTCACCCAACCCCGCCTGCTCAACATAATGGCGAAACACAACCTCAGCCGTAGGAGAACGACAAATATTCCCCATACAAACAAAAACAACACCAACCTTATCTTTAATTTTCATAAAACCAACCACATAAAAAAACAAACAAAAACAGAAAGCCAAAGCCCTCACTCAAAATCCAACACACCCGACACTGGCGCAGCCAACTTACGAGGCCGCCCCGACACACCCGGCACAGCCCGCCTGCCTATCATCGAAGCCACCTCCGCTGCAAAACGCGCATTCCCCAAAGCAAAATTACCATTCGTCGCACGCCGAATCTCATCCACCAACCCCGGCTCCAACTCATAGCGAAACAACTCACGATAAGATGCCTGCCGAGCATCCGCCGCATTCCCCAGCGCATCGTATAGCGAATGCGGCTGCACCAAAACATCCGCCTCACCCTGCGCATTCGCGCGATAGCTAGACCACCGATACTCAGCCGGATGCACCACCATATTTGCCCGCACCGGATTCAGCTCAATATACCGCTGACACCCCAAAAGATACCCCTCCTCCTGCACCGGACAAGAGCGAAAACGCCCCTCCCACAACGTACCACTACGCCGATAAACACGATTCACATACTGCACATATCGCTGCCCCAACAACTTCATCAACGCACCGCCCGCATCCGCCTGCTCGGCAGAAACCAACAAATGCACATGATTCGTCATCAACACATACGCATGAACCCGACATCCCGTTTTCGTCGCATATTCTGCCAGCCAATCCAAATACCGACGGTAATCCTCATCGGCGAAAAAACAACACTGGCGATTATTCCCGCGCTGAATGATATGAACAGGCACATTGGGTAATGCAATACGAGCACGACGGGGCATGCAAACCTCCAAACGGTTAAGCCGATAACAGCCTAACAGAAATCAAAAACCGTGGTCTGTCCCCTATTATTTCCATGGACTGTGGTGAATTCACATTGCAACCGCACCACGGCAAGCTTCTAGGAAGACATCATGAGGAGTCCGATAGTTGAGGCATTTGCGGGGACGATGATTCAGCTTTCTTACCGCTTCTGCAAGTGCTTTTTCAG
>JAQUAI010000016.1 GCA_028687335.1 Gallionella sp. | reverse complement strand
GAACAGCAGACTCAAGGAGTTAGTACATCGACATCGAGGATTTACTCAACAGCAAAAACAGGTGCTAGTCGCAGAGTATTTGGCCAGAAAAAATATCCAAAAACCTCCACGAAATGTCACTTAACTCTTTTTTAAAGTAGATTCCGTGAATGCAAGCCATAACAACAGGTCACATCCTCAGATATCGGCACACCCATCACCCATTCTGGTTGGCAACACCGCGCACCACTTCCGCGATCCTCTCCGCGCACTGTCTAACCAATGCACCATCCTCTCCCTCAACCATCACACGCAGTAAAGGCTCTGTGCCAGATGGACGCAACAACACGCGACCTTTTCCGTTTAAGTCAGCTTCTGCTGATGCTGCTGCCGACTTAACTTCTGCGCGATCCAGCAGTGGTGCAGCTTTGCCGGTGACGCGCACGTTAATCAATACTTGTGGATACATCACCAACTCTGCTGCCGCCATCGCTAGACTTTGTTGCTGGGCGCGCAGTGCATGCAGCACTTGTAGTGCAGAAACGATACCATCGCCAGTGCTGTGTTTATCCAAACAGATAATGTGACCGGAATTTTCGCCGCCGATTTGCCATCCCTTTTCCTGCAACAGCTCCATCACATAACGGTCACCCACTTTGGCACGTGCGAAAGGAATCCCGAGTTTTTGCATGGCATGTTCAAACGCCAGATTGGTCATAAGCGTACCGACTACGCCACCTTTCATCATGCCTTGCGCTTGGCGGTGTTTGGCCACGATGTAGAGTAATTGGTCGCCGTCGTACAGTTTGCCTGCGGCATCCACCATAATCAGTCGGTCGCCGTCACCATCGAGTGCGATACCCAAGTCGGCGCGGTGCTCGACAACTGCCTTTTGCAGATTTGCCGGTGCGGTTGCCCCGTAGCCGTCGTTGATATTTTTTCCATCGGGTTGCGCACCAATCGCAATGACATCAGCACCTAGTTCGTGAAAAACATGGCGTGCGATGTGATAGGTCGCACCATGTGCGCTATCGACCACGATTTTCATGCCGCGCAGATTCATCTCGGCCGGAAATGTGCTCTTGCAGAATTCGATGTAGCGACCGACTGCATCGTCAATCCGTTTGGCTTTGCCTAAGCCATCGGAAGCATTGCTTTGCATCGGCTTATCCAGCTCGGCTTCGATATTCAGTTCGACCGCATCAGGTAGCTTTGTCCCCATGCCCGAAAAGAATTTGATGCCGTTATCCTGAAACGGATTGTGCGAGGCGGAGATTACGACACCAGCCTGCAATCGCAGTGCGCGCGTGAGATACGCTACAGCGGGAGTTGGCACAGGCCCAGCAAGATAGACATCAATTCCCGCCGCAATCAACCCCGCCTCAAGTGCCGACTCAAGCATGTAGCCGGAAATGCGTGTGTCTTTTCCGATCAGTACGGCAGGACGCTCGCTCTGCGTATGCTCGGCACTTGCCAAGACCTTACCGGCGGCGAATCCGAGTTGCATCACGAATTGCGGTGTGATGGGATGGTCGCCCACACGTCCGCGCACACCATCTGTTCCGAAATATTTTCTGCTCATTGCAAGCCTCATTAATATCTAAACACTATTTATCCACGAAAGACACGAAATATCCGTGATGTCTCTCAATCAGTTTTGATTTCAGCCTCACTTACTTTGCTTGTGTTCGCACTTTTCGTGACCGAAAACTTTATTGCTCACACGCCTGCCAAACCTTGAGCGCGTCCACCGTCTCGCGCACGTCGTGTACACGCACGATGGTCGCACCGCGCTGTACTGCCAGCAATGCTGCCGCCACACTGGCAGCGAGTCGATCACCCACATCGCGCCCAGTAACTGCGCCCAGCATTGATTTGCGCGACAAGCCAACTAGTACGGGCACGCCCAAACTTTGCAATCGCGCCAACTGTCGCAATAGGTCAAAGTTATGCTCGACGCTTTTCCCAAATCCGAAACCGGGATCAATCGCGATACGGTTGCGCGCTATCCCCTCCGCCTCAATCACGGCGATGCGTTCACCTAAAAAGTTTCCAACCTCTTGCACTACATCCTGATAGACGGGACGCTGCTGCATGGTTTTCGGTGTCCCCTGTTTATGCATCAAGCATACCGCCGCGTCGCTTTGCGCAAGCACTTTCAAACCGCCGTTCACCTGCAAGGCATTAACATCGTTAACCATGCTTGCACCTGCCGCCAATGCGGCGCGCATGACAGTTGGTTTATAGGTATCAATCGAGATCGGCAACGATATTCCGCGCAATGCTTCTATCACTGGCAAAACGCGATCCAACTCTTCCTGCTCGCTTACTAGGGACGCGCCCGGACGCGTAGACTCACCACCAATATCGAGCATATCCGCACCGTCTTCGTGTAATCGGTAGGCATGCTCAATCGCAGCAGCGCAAGACACATGCTGCCCACCGTCGGAGAAGGAGTCAGGTGTGACATTCACGATGCCCATCACAAGCGGGCGGGAGAGATCGAACTGGAATTTGCCGCAGTGGAAAAGCATAGGAGAAAGGGGACGAAAAAGGGAGGGGAACCTCTGCGCTTGCTTTTACCCTTTAGTATCAAAGGTGCGATTTTTTCCCCTTTTACGCTTCCCCGCCGTTCAGGTTTCCTGTGCAGGCTGTGTTGGTGTTGCGGCGGGCGCAACGGGCGGCTCATCTTTTGACGCAGGCTGGCTGGCTGCCGGAGTCGGTTTTGGCGCGCGCGGAGGATTACCGGACATGATGTCGTCGATTTGATCGGCATCAATAGTTTCCCACTCCAGCAATGCTTTCGCCATAGCCTCCATCTTGTCGCGATTCTCTTCGATCAACTTGCGCGCCAGTGCATATTGCTCATCGAGGATGCGACGAATTTCAGCATCCACTTGCTGCATGGTGGTCTCGGAGATGTTTTTATGCGTTGTGACCGAACGCCCGAGGAATACTTCCCCCTCGTTCTCGCCGTACACCATCGTACCCAACGCTTCAGACATACCCCATTGGGTCACCATCTTGCGCGCCATGTCGGTGGCACGCTCGAAATCGTTGGATGCGCCTGTGGTCATTTGCCCCATAAAAATTTCTTCCGCAATACGACCGCCGAACAAAACGGCAATCGTGGAAAGCAAACGGATTTTGTCCATGCTGTAGCGGTCTTCAGACGGCAACTGCATAGTCAGTCCCAATGCGCGACCACGCGGAATAATCGTGACCTTGTGTACCGGATCAGTTTTTGGCATCAGGCGTGCCACTAGCGCATGTCCTGCTTCGTGATAGGCAGTATTGCGGCGTTCCTCTTCCGGCATCACCATAGAGCGACGTTCGGCTCCCATCATGATTTTGTCTTTGGCCGCCTCAAAGTCGCTCATATCAACAAAGCGTTTGCCACGACGCGCACCAAACAAGGCCGCTTCATTCACTAGATTGGCCAAGTCAGCACCCGACATACCGGGTGTACCACGCGCCAAAATATCGGCCACCACATCTTGTGCTACAGGCACCTTGCGCATGTGAACCTTCAGAATTTGCTCCCGTCCGCGAATATCCGGCAACGGCACGACCACTTGGCGATCAAAACGACCAGGACGCAACAAAGCCGCATCCAGCACGTCAGGACGATTGGTCGCGGCGATGACGATCACGCCACTTGCGCCTTCGAAACCATCCATCTCGACCAGCAAGGCGTTCAGCGTCTGTTCGCGTTCGTCATTACCACCGCCCAAGCCAGCACCGCGCTGACGACCGACCGCGTCGATTTCGTCGATGAAAATAATGCATGGGGATTGTTTCTTTGCCTGCTCAAACATGTCGCGCACACGCGCGGCACCAACACCAACGAACATTTCAACGAAGTCGGAGCCGGAAATGGAGAAGAATGGTACTTTAGCTTCACCCGCAATGGCCTTCGCCAACAGGGTTTTACCCGTACCTGGGCTGCCCACCATCAGCACACCGCGCGGAATGCGGCCACCAAGATTTTGGAACTTGGTCGGATCGCGCAAGAAATCGACCAGCTCGGAGACTTCTTCTTTCGCTTCGTCGCAGCCCGCAACATCGGCAAAAGTAATACGTTCTTTATTTTCATCCAACATGCGCGCGCGCGACTTCCCGAACGAGAATGCACCGCCTTTTCCACCGCCTTGCATCTGGCGCATAAAAAATATCCACACGCCAATTAGTAACAACATCGGGAACCAGCTCAACAGCGCAGAGATGAAGAAGGATTGCTCTTCTTCCGGCTTGGCTTCGATGCTCACACCATACTTGAGCAGATCAGAAACCAGCCAGATATCGGTCGGCGCATAGGTAGTAATACGTTTGCCATCGGTTGTGGTCGCTTTTAACGTGCGCCCTTCGATGGTTACTTTGGCGATATGTCCCTGTTTCACTTCTTCAAGGAATTGAGAGTAATCCAGCTGCGACTGCGCGGACTGTTGTTGGTGTGTATTGAACTGGTTGAACACGGTCATCAGCACCAGTGCCACCACCATCCAAATCGCGATACTTTTAAACATATTGTTCAAGATAACTCCTTTATCGGCGCAACGGCTGCCAGACGGTCATTAGACTATGATTCAAGCGATTACTCAAGCTTTCCGCTGGCCAAAAGATAGACCTCGCTACTACGATCACGAGATGCTTTGGGCTTGCGCGAAACCACTTTACGAAAGCTGCTGCGCAGTTGGTGCAAATACGTCTCAAAGCCTTCACCCTGAAACACTTTCACCAAAAAGCTACCTTCCGGCGTTAAGTGTGCAACGGCAAACTCCATCGCCAATTCGGCCAAATACATAGCGCGCGCCTGATCGGCAGATGGGATGCCACTAATATTGGGAGCCATATCCGAAATAACAAGCCCAACTGGGCGATTTTCCAGCAAAGCTTCCAGCTGCTTAAGTACCGACTCCTCCCGAAAGTCGCCCTGAATAAAATCCACCCCCGCGAGCGGGTCAAGCGGCAGCAAGTCCAGGCCGATGACCTTACCAGAGCGACCTACCTTTGTCGCTGCCACCTGCGACCAACCACCTGGCGTTGCGCCAAGGTCAACCACCACCATACCCGGCTTAAGTAAATGGTCTCGCTCATCAATTTCCAGAAGCTTATATGCGGCACGCGAACGGTAACCGTCTTTCTGCGCGCGCTGCACAAACGGGTCATTGATATGCTCACGCATCCATTGTTTACTGGTTTTAGAGGGCTTCATCGTGTTCCGTTACGTGGAGAAAGCATTGAATGACTGCGCCGAATCACGCCTGAGCAGCGGTGCCGTTCGCACATTCGGCGATTTTGGCAACAACCTGATAGAATCCGCGCCTCATTTCTGGAAGGCTTGTCATGTTATCTCTTACTATATCCGAACGCCGCGACCTCAGGGCTCGCGCGCACTCCCTCAATCCCACCGTGATGATCGGCAATGCCGGCTTGAGCGAATCGGTCATCCGGGAAATCGGCAGCTGCCTGAGAAATCACGAACTGATCAAAATTCGAGTATTGAACGATGATCGTGCCGAACGCGCCGCCATGCTCGAATCCATTTGCGAGCAACTCAACGCCGCCCCCGTGCAGCACATCGGAAAAGTACTGGTAGTCTATCAACCCAACCCTGACGAGAAGCTTATCGAAATCAAGCAGATGCCGCGTCACAGAGGGAAAAAGCCGTTAACAAAAAAACAGCTGGCTAGTCGCGCGTCATAATAACTCGCGCTAAACGCGCGAGTTATTGCATTAGACGTACTGAACTTCAACTACCTCGTACTCGCGAATACCGCCCGGCGCTTGAACTTCGGCAATATCACCGGTTGATTTTCCGATCAAAGCCCGCGCGATAGGCGAACTAATCGAAATTTTACGGTGTTTGATGTTGGCTTCGTCGTCACCGACGATCTGGTAAGTGACAACATCACCAGTATTCACATCTTCCATCACCACGGTCGAGCCAAACACGCAACGACCATTGGCATTCAATGTTTTGGGATCGATTATTTGGGCGCTACCGAGCTTGCTTTCAAGTTCGACGATACGCCCCTCGACAAACGACTGCTTTTCCTTCGCCGCATCATATTCCGCATTTTCGGACAAATCTCCCTGCGCTCGCGCCTCGGAAATCGCCATAATCACAGCCGGACGTTCTACCGTTTTCAAATGATGTAATTCATTGCGTAACAGCTCTGCACCAACCAAAGTTAAAGGGATCTTGCTCATAACGGGTGTTCCTAAAAATTAAGCCAAACGACGATGCAAAGATTGCACGTCATACACTTGCAAGCCGGTCAAATGTTGCATACCGACACACGCCGCACGTGCACCAGCGAGGGTCGTGTAATACGTCACTCGACCTTGCAATGCGGCATGGCGGATGGAATAGGAGTCTTTCATCACTGAAGGTTTGCTGTCGACCGTGTTGACGATCAGACTGACCTCGCCGTTCTTGATCATATCCACGATATGCGGACGGCCTTCCTGCACCTTGTTCACGATGGTCACCTCAACGCCAGCAGCCGAGATCACCGAACCCGTGCCGCGTGTCGCCAAGATAGTGAAACCCAATTCCTTGAGGGAACGTGCCACTTCGGCAGCGCCCGCCTTATCCGCTTCACGCACGCTGATGAAGACCTTGCCTTCTTTTGGCAGCTTCACGCTGGCGGCAAGTTGCGACTTGACGAAGGCTTCGGCGAAGGTCTCGCCCACACCCATCACTTCGCCCGTCGATTTCATCTCAGGGCCAAGGATGGTATCGACCCCTGGGAACTTGATGAAAGGGAACACCGCCTCTTTCACCGAGTAGTACGGTGGAATGACCTCTTTGGTCACACCTTGCGATGCCAAACTTTGACCCGCCATGCAACGCGCAGCTATCTTCGCCAACGGCACACCTGTCGCCTTGGAAACGTAAGGCACGGTGCGTGATGCACGTGGATTCACTTCCAGCACATACACCGTCTCGCCTTGGATGGCGAACTGCACGTTCATCAGTCCGACCACGTTAAGTGACTTTGCCATCGCCACGGTCTGGCGACGCAACTCGTCCTGCATGGATGCGGACAGAGAGTACGGCGGCAAAGAACAGGCAGAGTCACCCGAGTGCACACCCGCTTCTTCGATGTGCTCCATGATGCCGCCGATGATGACTTGCTTGCCATCGGATACTGCATCCACATCCACCTCGATCGCATCGTTCAAGAAACGGTCGAGCAAGATAGGCATACGCTCTGGATAGGTCTTGGCCAGTTCTTCCGCATCACGCATGTAACGTTCTAGATCTGGCTGTGCATGGATGATCTCCATACCACGTCCGCCCAACACGTTGGAGGGACGCATCACCAGTGGGAAACCGATCTCTGCCGCGCCTGAGACCGCATCCAACACATTGCTGGCAGTACGATTCGGTGGCTGCTTCAAATTCAATTCACGCAACATCGCTTGGAAACGCGCGCGGTCTTCCGCCATGTCGATCATATCGACCGAGGTGCCAATGATGGGCACGCCGCTCTTGGCCAAACCATGCGCCAACTTCAACGGTGTCTGTCCGCCGTACTGCACGATGACGCCAACAGGCTTTTCGACCGCGACGACTTCCAGCACATCTTCCAATGTCAGCGGTTCGAAATACAAACGATCCGATGTGTCGTAGTCGGTGGAGACTGTCTCAGGATTGCAGTTGACCATGATGGTCTCGTAGCCGTCCTCACGCATCGCCAGCGCGGCATGTACGCAGCAATAGTCGAACTCGATACCTTGACCGATACGGTTAGGACCGCCGCCCAGCACCATGATCTTCTTGTTGTTGGTCGGTTGTGATTCGCACTCTTCTTCGTAAGTGGAATACATGTACGCCGTGTTGGTAGAGAACTCAGCCGCGCAAGTATCAACGCGCTTGAACACGGGACGCACCGACAATGCATGGCGATACGCGCGCACTGCTGCATCATCCGTCCCCAGCAAGGCAGCGATACGCGCATCAGCGAAGCCACTACGCTTCAACGCACGCAAATCATCCGCCGTCAAACTCTCCAGAGTGCGGCCTGCCAGTGTCTTTTCCTGACGCAGGATGTCTTCGATCTGCACCAAGAACCATGGATCGATCTTGCTGATATTGAAGACCTCTTCCACGCTCATGCCAATACGGAAGGCATCACCCACCGCCCAGATACGATCAGGACCGGGGTTGCCCATCTCAGCGCAGATCGCTTCACGGTCGGTGTATTTGCTGTCCAATCCATTCACGCCCACTTCCAAACCACGCAGTGCCTTTTGGAACGACTCTTGGAAGGTGCGACCGATCGCCATCACCTCACCCACCGACTTCATCTGAGTCGTCAGGCGGTCGTTGGCTTGCGGGAACTTCTCGAACGCGAAACGTGGGATCTTGGTCACCACGTAGTCGATGGTCGGCTCGAACGAAGCAGGTGTCGCCCCGCCGGTGATGTCGTTCTTCAACTCGTCCAAGGTATAACCCACAGCCAACTTCGCAGCCACTTTGGCGATAGGGAAGCCCGTTGCTTTTGATGCCAACGCAGATGAACGCGACACGCGCGGATTCATCTCGATGACTACCATACGTCCGTCAACTGGGTTGATGGAGAACTGCACGTTCGAACCGCCCGTCTCCACACCGATCTCGCGCAGCACAGCCAAAGAGGCGTCACGCAAGATCTGATATTCCTTGTCGGTCAATGTCTGTGCAGGTGCGACGGTAATGGAGTCACCGGTATGCACCCCCATCGGGTCCAAATTCTCGATGGAACAGATGATAATGCAGTTGTCGTTGCGGTCACGCACGACTTCCATCTCGTATTCTTTCCAACCGAGCAGCGATTCTTCGATCAACAACTCTTTGGTGGGCGATGCTTCCAAGCCGCGTTCGCAGATCTCAACGAACTCTTGACGGTTGTAAGCGATACCACCACCGCTACCGCCCATGGTGAAGGACGGACGAATGACGGTTGGGAAGCCCATCACTTGCTGTACTTGGAAGGCTTCTTCCATGCTGTGCGCGATAGCGGAACGTGCCGACGCCAGCCCGATACGGGTCATCGCCTGTTTGAATTTCTCGCGATCTTCCGCCATGTCGATGGCATCACGCGATGCACCGATCATCTCGACCTTGTATTTTTCCAACACACCGTGTTTCGCCAGATCCAAGGCGCAGTTCAGCGCTGTTTGTCCGCCCATGGTCGGCAGGATCGCATCAGGACGCTCCTTGGCGATGATCTTCTCCACCATCTGCCACGTGATCGGCTCAATGTAAGTCGCATCCGCCATGTTGGGATCGGTCATGATGGTGGCTGGGTTCGAGTTCACCAGAATGACGCGGTAACCTTCTTCACGTAGCGCCTTACATGCTTGTGCACCGGAATAATCGAACTCGCACGCTTGCCCGATAACGATGGGACCCGCGCCAATGATCAGAATAGATTTGATGTCAGTACGCTTAGCCATTTACTTACCACCCATCATCGCAACGAAGCGATCGAACAAAACATCCACGTCATGCGGCCCAGGACTCGCCTCGGGGTGACCTTGGAAACAGAACGCTGGCTTATCAGTCAGCTCGAAACCTTGCAGTGTGCCGTCGAACAACGAGATGTGCGTCACTCGCGCATTTTTGGGCAACGTCGCCGCATCCACCGCGAAACCGTGGTTCTGACTGGTGATCATCACGCGTTTGGTCTGCGTGTCTTGCACCGGATGGTTCGCACCACGATGACCGAACTTCATCTTCACTGTCTGCGCACCGGAAGCCAGACCCAATATCTGATGTCCCAAGCAGATACCGAACAAAGGCATGCCCACTTCAAGGAATTTCTGCGTCGCCGCGATCGCGTAATCGCATGGCTCAGGATCGCCGGGGCCGTTGGAGAGGAACACACCATCCGGCTTCAGCGCCAACACATCAGCAGCCGATGTCTTCGCAGGAACGACCGTGATGCGGCAACCACGTTCAGCCAGCATGCGCAGGATGTTGCGCTTCACGCCGAAGTCATAAGCCACTACATGGAACTTCGGCTCGGCAATGTCGCTATAGCCAACACCCAATTCCCACTCGCGCTGTTTCCAATCGTAAGATTTATCGCAGGTGACGACTTGCGCTAGATCCATGCCCGCCAAACCCGCAAAAGCGCGCGCTGCCGCCAATGCCGCTTCCACGTTGTCGCCCGTGGCGATACAACCACTCTGCGCGCCTTTGCTACGCAGGATGCGCGTCAGCTTGCGCGTGTCGATGCCAGCGATGGCAACGACGTTGTTGGCTTTGAGATATTCAGGTAGGGATTGCGTCGCGCGGAAATTGCTCACCGTCATCGACAGGTCACGAATGATGAGGCCGCTGGCGAACACTTGGCGCGACTCTACATCTTCTGGGTTACAGCCGACGTTACCGATATGCGGGTAAGTCAGCGTGACGATCTGGCGGCAATAGGACGGGTCGGTCAGGATCTCTTGGTAGCCTGTCATCGAGGTATTAAACACCACCTCGCCGACGCTACTACCTGAGGCACCGATGGCAGTTCCGCGAAACACTGTCCCATCGGCTAAAACTAGAATGGCAGGACTTGTTTGCGGCACGGGTTACTCCTCGAATCTGGACATAAAGAAGCGGGAAGAACCGTCTGTTCATCCCGCCTTAGATTGGAGCGCATTATACCTGAAGGGGGCCCAGCTATCAAACTGGTCAACCCTGCACTAACCGTTAAATCCCTATGTTATTTTGCCGTACGGCGCATCCCCCAGAGGACATAACCAGACAAGGCATAGCAAAGGAATAAACCAAACAGCACGCCCGGCGGATAGCTGGAAATAAGGATAAAGAACAGCGCAATCATAAAGATAACCAAAAAGGGTACGCTTTTACGCATATTCAAATCTTTGAAGCTATAAAACGGTAGATTACTCACCATACTCAAGCCCGCAAACACGGTAACTACCGCCGCATACCAGCGCACCGACTCACCGGCATAACCGTAATCCAGCATCACCCAAACAAAACCCGCCACTAATGCTGCGGCTGCGGGACTGGGTAAACCCTGAAAATAACGCTTATCCACTACATCGATATTCGTATTGAATCGTGCCAAGCGCAAAGCGGTTGCCGCGCAATAGATAAAGGCCGCGAACCAGCCCCATTTCCCCATCCCTTTTAGGGCCCACTCATACATAACCAGCGCAGGTGCAACACCAAAAGAAACCATATCGGACAAGCTGTCGTACTCGGCACCAAATTCACTTTGCGTATGAGTCATACGCGCAACACGTCCGTCCAACCCATCCAGCACCATCGCGATAAAAATTGCCACGGCCGCATACTCAAACCTCCCGTTCATCGCTTGCACGATGGCGAAAAAGCCCGCGAACAGCGCACCCGTCGTAAATAAATTAGGCAACAGATAGATACCACGCTTGCGCAATGTCATCGGTTTGCGAGTATTAAATTCGTCCATGCGCTTAGATTAGCCCTTTTGCGGCAAGGCCGCCAGAATCGTTGTTGTGGCGGCAACTTTATCACCAATACTTACTTTAACTTGCGCATCCAGCGGCAAATAAACATCAACACGCGAGCCAAAACGGATAAAGCCATAGCGCTGTCCTTTGGTCAGCACATCCCCCACATTAACGTAGCAGAGAATACGGCGCGCGATGAGACCCGCCACCTGAACAAAAGTCACAACATGATCATCGCTGGTTTTCAAAACAACCGCATTACGCTCGTTTTCAGTTGAGGCCTTATCCAGATCGGCATTCACAAACTTACCGGGAAAATATTGAATTTTTTTGATCGTGCCATCCAACGGACTACGATTGGAGTGTACGTTAAATACATTCATGAACACGCTAACTAAAATTGCTTCACGCTCGCCATAAGGGTCTTGCGTGCGCTCAACTTTGATAACGCGTCCGTCGCACGGCGACAATACAGCTCCCGCCTCTTGCGGAATGACACGCGGAGGATCACGAAAAAACTGAAGCACAAACAACGCCACCAGCCATGCCAAAAACGATAAGAAGCCGGGAACAAACGTCGATGCCAGAATCGCCACAACAACAGCGGCAGCCAAAAACGGCCAGCCCTCGCGGGCAATGATGGGGTGGGGATAGTTGGTCATAATTGGAAAGGGGAAAGAGATAAGAAGAAGGGGAAAAGCATGAGGTGGCGGGATTTCCCCGTACCCTCCTCCGCCTTCCCCCTTCCTGTTTTTTTAGTTTTTAGACTGGTCAACCAGTTTGTTTTTGCTGATCCAAGGCATCATGGCGCGCAATTGGCCACCGACTTGCTCAATTTGATGTTCGGCGTTCAAGCGACGACGAGCCGTCATTTCTGGATAGTTGGTGCGACCTTCCAAAATAAACTGCTTGGCATAGGAACCGTTCTGAATATTCGCCAAACATTCCTTCATCGCCGCACGTGCTTCACCCGCGATCACACGTGGGCCAGTGACATACTCGCCGTACTCGGCATTGTTAGAGATGGAATAGTTCATGTTGGCAATACCGCCTTCGTACATCAGATCGACGATCAGTTTCAGTTCGTGCAGACACTCGAAGTAAGCCATTTCAGGTGCGTAGCCAGCTTCGGTTAAAGTCTCAAAGCCCGCCTTCACCAACTCAACCGCACCACCACACAGCACAGCCTGTTCGCCGAACAAGTCAGTTTCTGTTTCTTCGCGGAAGTTGGTCTCAATCACACCACCCTTGGTGCCGCCGTTGGCTGCCGCATAAGACAACGCAATATCTTTAGCCTTGCCAGTCTTGTCTTGATACACAGCGATCAGTGTCGGTACGCCGCCGCCTTTGAGATATTCGGAACGTACGGTATGACCAGGACCCTTAGGGGCAATCATGATGACATCGACATCAGCAGGCGGAACGATCTGATTGTAGTGAATGTTAAAGCCGTGCGCAAAAGCCAGCGCAGCACCGGCTTTCAAATTCTTTTCCACATCAGCGTGGTAAATCTGAGGCGTTGTTTCGTCCGGTAACAGGATCATGACAAGATCCGCACCCTTCACCGCATCGGCGATTTCAGCAACCTGATGCCCAGCAGCCACAGCCTTAGCCCAAGAAGAGCCTCCTTTGCGCAAACCCACTGTCACGTTAACACCAGAGTCTTTCAGATTTTGCGCATGCGCATGGCCTTGCGAACCGTAGCCGACGATAGTGACTTTCTTGCCTTTGACCAGAGAAAGATCCGCGTCTTTGTCGTAATAAACTTTCATGTTACCCTCTTCGTTAATAAATCAAAAAATTATGACGGGGAGCACTCCCCACCCCTGCTACTAAACTTTCAAAATCCTGTCGCCGCGTCCGATGCCGGAAGTCCCTGTACGCACGGTTTCAAGAATCAAGTCGCGCTCAATTGCCTGCAGGAAGTTATCCAACTTGGCGCGCGAACCAGTTAACTCAATGGTGTAAGTCGAGTTCGAAACATCAATGATACGGCCTCGGAAAATGTCCGTCATACGCTTAATTTCCTCGCGCATTTCACCCACCGCTTTCACTTTAACCAGCATCAACTCACGCTCCAGATGCTCGCCATCGCTTAAATCCATCACTGAAACCACATCGACTAGCTTATTCAATTGCTTATTGATTTGCTCAATCACTGCATCCGAACCGCTGGTGACGATAGTCATGCGCGATAAAGTCGCGTCTTCAGTCGGCGCAACCGTCAGCGACTCGATATTATACCCACGCGCCGAAAACAATCCCGCCACACGGGATAGCGCCCCCGCCTCGTTTTCCATTAACAACGAAATGATGTGCCGCATTACAGATCCTCCGCCAAAATGACTTCAGACAAGCCCTTACCGCCAGGCACCATCGGGAATACGTTCTCGGTCGAGTCGGTTTGAAAATCCATAAATACCAAATCATTTTTACGCGAGAAAGCTTCGCGCAAAGCGGGTTCAACATCAGCAGGATTGACGATGCGCATACCAATGTGCCCGTAGGCCTCGGCCAATTTCACAAAATCCGGCAAAGCGTCCATATAAGACTCGGAATAACGGTTGCCATGGAAGAACTGCTGCCACTGGCGCACCATACCAAGGTAACGATTATTCAAAGACAACACTTTGATTGGCAGGTGGAACTGCTTACAGGTCGACAGCTCCTGAATATTCATCTGAATACTACCTTCTCCGGTTACGCAGGCAACCGTTGCTCCCGGATTAATGAGCTGCACGCCCATCGCCGCGGGCAAGCCGAAACCCATCGTCCCCAAACCACCGGAATTGATCCAGCGACGAGGGTGATTGAATTTATAGTACTGCGCCGCCCACATTTGATGCTGACCAACATCGGAGGTCACAAATGCATCACCACCGGTAATTTGATGCAGCGTTTCAATTACAAACTGCGGCTTAATCACTTCCGTGGAATTTTTATAACGCAAACCGCCGCCCTTAACACGCCACTCATCCACCTGCTTCCACCATGCAGCCATATCGCCAGCATCCGGCTTTTGCTTGCTACTACGCAATACCGCGAGCAATTCATCAAGCACCAGCTTAAGCTCGCCCACAATCGGCACATCCACTTTGACGCGCTTGGCAATTGAGGACGGATCGATGTCGATATGAATAATCTTGCGCGGCACTTGGGCAAAATGCTCGACGTTACCGATAACTCGATCATCAAAACGGGCGCCAATCGCCACAAGCACATCACAATATTGCATCGCCATATTGGCTTCGTATGTACCGTGCATACCCAGCATGCCCACGAACTGCTTGTCGTTGGCAGGGTAGCCCCCCAAGCCCATCAAGGTATTGGTACAAGGCGCACCAACCAGCTGAACCAAGTCTTTCAATTGTGCCGAGGCTCCCGACAACACCACGCCGCCGCCGCTATAAATCATCGGGCGCTTGGCTTCAAGCAACATTTGCGCAGCACGCCTAATCTGGGAACTATCTCCCTTCCCTACGGGGTTATAGGAACGAATACTGATCGAAGACGGATACTCGTAAACCGCTTTTTGATTGGAAACATCCTTGGGAATATCGACCAAGACAGGGCCGGGACGGCCTGTTTTAGCCAGATAAAAGGCTTTTTTCAGCGTCGGCGCAATATCTTTCGGATCTTTAACCAAGAAATTGTGTTTCACGCATGGCCGGGTAATACCAACCGCATCAACTTCTTGAAACGCATCTTCCCCAATGGCGTAAGTAGGCACCTGCCCGCTAATCACCACCATCGGAATGGAATCCATATACGCAGTCGCGATACCAGTCACCGCATTAGTCAAGCCTGGGCCGGACGTAACCAACGCCACGCCGACCTTATCGGAAGATCGCGCATAACCATCAGCCGCGTGCAAAGCCGCCTGCTCATGGCGCACAAGCACGTGCTTAACCTTATCCTGCTTGAATAGCTCGTCATAGATGAACAACACCGCACCGCCGGGGTAGCCGAATACATACTCGACCTGCTCCTCTTGCAGGCAGCGGATTACAATCTCCGCACCAGTCAATTCCATCTCGCTCATCCTGAATTTAGTCACAAAAAGAACCGCGTAAGATAAAGGCTAGCGGCGTTTTGGTCAACCTTTGCCGCATCCCACACAGGGATAACGGGGTATTTTGACTGCCAATTTGCTAACATGCCCCCCGTCTCGCAAGGAGCAATCAACTGTCCACCCCCGTCGAACTCGCCGATTTTTTAGCTTCCGTGGAGCATCGCGCCTACAAACAGGCGCTTTTTGCCGTGCGCAACGAAGAATCCGCACTGGATATCGTGCAGGATGCCATGATCAAACTAGCGGAAAAGTATGGCGACAACCCCGCCAGCGAATATCCCATGTTATTTCAGCGCATTTTGCAAAACACGATTCGCGACTTCTATCGCAGGCAAAAGGTACGCAATACTTGGACAACACTATTTTCCAGCTTGCAAACAAGCGAAAATGAAGACGGCGACCCGCTGGAAAACATCTCCAGCACCAATAACTCAACCCCGGGCACCCCTGATGATGAGCTGGAACAAAGCCGCACCATCGCAGCCATAGAGTTCGCCCTGACCAAACTCCCCGCTCGTCAACGAGAAGCATTCCTCTTGCGTTACTGGGAAGAGTTAGATACGGCTGAAACAGCGAAAGCGATGGGCTGCTCGGAAGGCAGCGTCAAAACTCACTGCTCACGAGCAACACAATCCTTAGCCGCAACACTTAAAGCACAAGGAGTTGAATTACCATGAATAACGATTCCCGCCAAATTGATCCAAAACGCATCGTTTCGATGCTAAACAAGTCCACCGAGCACATGGATGCATCCACTCGTCACGCGCTGCAACGCGCACGAAGTCGAGCAATGGCAGCGAAACACAGTTCCAACTGGCATGACGGCACAATCGGCTTACATCTTGCATCTTTGTTTGACCAACATCGGCTGAGCATGTTCGTGCTTGCTATCGCACTCATTGCCGGCTCGACTGGCTATTGGCATCACGCGCAGCAGCATGCAGCTACTCATCTTGACCTAGCAATTTTGACTGACGACTTACCCATGGAAGTTTTCGTAGATAAATGACACGTATAAAAATACCCGCACTGCTACTCGCTTTATTACTACTCCCACTTTCTTGCCTTGCTGCTGGTGGCGGCAAATGGGACGAGTTAAATTCCGCCCAACGCGAAGCACTTGCACCACTTTCTAGTCAATGGCCGACTTTATCGATCGCACAGCGAGAAAGTATGCTCAAAGTTGCCGAACATTACGGCGACTTAAGCGTGGAAGAAAAACAACGGTTTCAAAGTAGACTGGACGCTTGGGCAAAATTAACGCCAGAGCAGCGTCAGGCTGCGCGCGCGAAATACAAAGCGTTCAGCCAAGTGCCAGAGGACAAAAAAGAACAAGTACGGCAGATGGTCAAAGAAGAACAGGCAAAACGCAGCCAATAATCGATGTACCGGAGCGGTATTTATCTACGCTCCGTCCACCATAGCAACGTCATCCCCAGTAGCAAAAATAACGCCGTCATTGATGTTGCGCTGATAAACGGCTGCCAAGAATTTAGTGCTCCCAAACTGGCAAACAATCGCCCCACAAAGTGAAATGCCAAGCCCAACACGATTCCCATGAAGATCATTCCGCTCACACCACCACCGCGCCGATGATAAGACGCAAAGGGGAGTGCCAGTACCATCATCACAAACAGCGCTAAGGGATAAATCAGCTTATTCCACATCGCGATCTCATAACGCTCGGTCTTCTGCCCATTTTCGCGCAAATGAGTGGTGTACTGATATAAGTCCACTGCTGACATTTGCTCAGGAACCACCAACAACACACTTAACAAAGATGGATTCAGCGAGGATAGCCACTCCTGATTCTCAGCTTTTATTATGCTGGTACCTTGATGCTCAAAACGGGTTTCCGCAACATCCTTGAGTGCCCATTTTCCCTGCTCAACAAAACTGGCCTGCTTAGCCGTGGTAATCGCCCGCAAATGATAAGTGTCGTCAAACCGATAAATACTAACATCCGACAAACTTGTGTCAGGCAACACGGTTTTGACGTTAACAAAACTGTGTTCATCTTTTACCCATACCCCAGAGCGAAATTCGTTCAACGTAAGTTTCGAATTTTGTGCTTGCAATCTTAACTTTTGAGCCCATCGCTCACTAGGAGGTGCCACATATTCACTCACCAGCGCGCTTACCAATACCAGCGGAATCGCAATCTTGATCAGAGCAATAACCATCTGCCATATCGATGCGCCTGACGCACGGTAAATAGTTAGCTCTGAATTAGACGCCATTTGTACCAACGCGAAGATGGTTCCCACTAAAACAGCAATTGGAAACAACTCCGAAATGTGGCCCGGTATAGTCAATACTACAAACAATAATACATACCCTAGGCGATAATCCCCCAACCCCATGATATTCAATTCGTGGATTAAATCCAGAAATGCGAACAGCATAATCAGCGCACCAAAGACCAGCGCGATACTGAGATATATCTCACGTCCAAGATAGCGGGTCAGAATACTCATCTGCCCAACACCCTGCGCCAAGAAAACAAAGACAAGCGGCGATAAAAAAGAAACACGGCAACCACCAACATCAATGCGTGTATTCCCCACAACCCCAGCCCCGGCGACAACTTTCCTTGCCCAACCCATGCATTAGTCACGCTAATCATGTTGCTGTAGAGCATGTACAAGACGATTGCCAACACCAAATTGAGCGAACGTCCTGCGCGCGGATTAACATAAGATAAAGGGATAGCCAGTAGTGCAAGTACCGCCGCACTAATCGGCAAACCTACTCGCCATTCCAACTCAGACAAACTCCACGTTGTGCGATCACGCCATAATTCTGATGTAGTCATATTTCGAGCTCTCGGTTGCGACTCCTTCGGGGGCGTACTATCAATACGAAGTGCGTAACGCTCAAAGTCAATCACGCTGTAGTTCAACTGCCCCGGCATTCCCTCATAGCGAGTACCATTCAACAACACCAGAAATCGATCTCCGTTGGGCAGGGTTTCCTGCAAGCCCTGCTTAGCCACCATCGTGCCAACCTTGCCATTTTCACTTGTCTGCACGAACACATTACCGACACGATTTGAGCCCAAATTCACATTTTCGATAAAGTACACGCGGTCGGCCTGTTTTGATTCGCGGAACATTCCCGGACTGGCCGATGCCACATCATCGCGACTCTCCAGCCGATTTTTGTATTCATCGGCCTTTTTTAACGCCCAAGGCGACAAAACCAAACTCAGCAAAGCAATTAAAGCCACGACAGGCACGGCATACCACAACACCGGACGTATCCAACGGGTCAATCCGACCCCGGCACAAAACCAAACTGCCATCTCGCTATCACGATAGCATCGGGATAGCGTCAGCAAGATCGACACAAACAGGCTGATCGACAACAGTACCGGCAAATAATTGAGTGCGCTAAAGCCCAGCAAGGCAAGCACTCCATCAACGGCTAGCCTTCCGCTTACCGCATCGGCCAAAAAACGGATCAACTGGCTGACCACGACAATACCCAGCAACACGCCAAACACCAGCAGTCCGTTACTGACGAACTCGCTCACCAGCGACCGGTGAAATATTCCGATACGCTTCGGCTTTGACTTTGGGCTTGTAGATTGCGGATAATCCGGCATTGATGTGTCAATCGTTGTACTTAAGGAGAAGCGCGTGGAATTTAGCATAAAACAAGGTAGCCCGGAAAAACTGAAGAGCGGCTGTGTCGTTGTCGGCGTGTTTGATGGTGGCAAATTATCCAAAGCAGCTCAAGCATTAGACAAGGCGGCGCAACATGCCTTAAGCGATGTCATCGCGCGCGGCGACATCAACGGAAAAGGTGCCACCACACTACTGCTGCACAACATCACAGGGGTCGCTGCTGAGCGCATTTTGCTAGTCGGCTTAGGTAAAGCCAGCGAATTGAACAACAAAACCAGCGTGGACATCCTGCGCGCCACCTTCAAAGCTCTGCAAGACACTCCCGCAAAAGATGCCGCGCTATTCATCACCGATGATGCAATTGGCAAAGATGCAAACTGGGCAATCCAACAAGCCGTATTCGCGGCAGCCGAAAGTGCCTACCGTTCTGATTGCCTGAAAAGCAAACCTGCCAAGCCAGCCACGCTAAAACAAATTACCTTCGCCACATTGGAGAAGCCCACCGCTGCTGCCAAAACCGCATTGGAACAATCCGCCGCCATCGCCAACGGCATGTCGCTGGCCAAAGACCTCGGCAATTTGCCGGGCAACATTTGCACTCCGACCTATCTCTCAGCACAGGCACTGGCACTGGCCAAAGCGCACAAAAATATCAAGACCACCGTGCTGGAAGAGAAAGACATGCAAAAGTTGGGCATGGGCTCATTCCTTTCCGTCACACGCGGCAGCGCACAACCCGCCAAGCTGATTGCCATCGAATACAAAGGTGGCGACAAAAAGCAAAAGCCCATCGCGCTGGTAGGCAAAGGCATCACCTTCGATACCGGCGGCATCTCGCTCAAACCGGGTGCAGAGATGGATGAGATGAAATACGACATGTGCGGTGCCGCCAGCGTGCTGGGCACTATGCAAGCGATTGCTGAAATGGGGTTGAAATTAAACGTCGTCGGCGTAATTCCAAGTTGTGAAAATATGCCCAGCAGCACCGCCACCAAGCCCGGCGACATTGTCACATCCATGTCTGGCCAGACCATCGAGATATTGAACACCGATGCCGAAGGTCGCTTAATTTTATGCGACGCACTAACCTACACCGCAAAATTCGATCCTGATACCGTCATCGACATCGCCACCCTCACCGGCGCGTGCGTCATCGCCTTGGGTCATGTCGCACACGGCTTGTTCGCCAACGAAGACAAACTGGCGAAGGAGCTACTGGCTGCTGGCGAACAAGCGCACGACCGTGCATGGCAACTGCCGCTGTGGGACGACTACCAACCGTTGCTCGACAGCAACTTCGCCGACATGCAAAACATCGGCGGACGCGCAGGTGGCACCATCACCGCCGCCTGTTTCTTGGCGCGCTTCACCAAGGAATATCGCTGGGCGCACTTAGACATCGCAGGTACCGCGTGGTTATCTGGCAAACAAAAAGGCTCAACAGGCCGTCCCGTCCCCTTGCTCACGCAATACCTAATCAACCGCGCAGCGGCAAAGTGACACGCGTCGACTTCTACACTGGCAGCGAAGACAAGCTACGCACTGCTTGCCAACTCAGCCACAAGGCCATGCAGCGCGGTATTCGTGTTGTGCTGCATGCGCCTGATGAAGCGACTGCCGAGAGACTGGATCAACTGCTCTGGCACTATCCGTCCACGGCTTTTATTCCGCATTGCCGAAGCGGCTCAGCGGAAATTGCACAAATGCCCGTCATCGTTAGCCACGTTGAAGAAAAGTTTCCGCACCATGAACTGCTGATTAACCTGCATGATGAATGCGTAACGTTTTTCAGCCGTTTTGACCGCGTAATGGAAATCGTCGAAAAAAATGATGAAAGCGCACTACTCGGGCGACAGCGCTTTAAGTTCTACCGGGATCGCGGTTACGAACTAACCCACCACGACCTCACCCAAACAAACGCACAATGAACGCCACCTCGACCGCGCCGGATTCACTCGATAACCTACCGTTGCTAACCGATGTCGTCGGCACACAACCGTTTGATGAACTACCCACACTAACCGAAGTGGTCATGCCCGCCACAGCAGTGAGTCATATCGAAGCGGAAGCCTACGTCGACACGCTCACATTAGATACGCCCATCATCACAGAAGCTCAGCCCGCAGCCCCGCTGCCCTCACCCAACGAATTACCCGTTTTGAGAGAAACCGAAATACTGCCGACAGCGTATGCAGCTGTAACAGCAAGCGAAACTCCAACCATCCAGACCGAGGCATCAATATCGGAAGAACAACTGCAACAACTTCTAAATAAATTGCAGCACCGTTTGGAAGGCAAACTCATGCAGCAGCTCGCCCCGCAAATCGCAGCACTGCAACAACAAGCATTGGAACAAGCTTTGAATGAACTCAAAGCCGAAATTCCAGCGTTGTTGCGTAATGCCCTGAACCTGAACGACAGCAACAAGTAACACATCCCCGTACTAACGTCAGACCCACTCCTTCCTTTATAATCGCGGCCTTTCGCCGCACTCGGAATACATCGCAATGGAACTCGCCAAAAGTTTTGAACCAAAAGACATCGAATCACGCTGGTACCCGACTTGGGAAAACTCGGGCTACTTTAAAGCCGGACTCGATGCCGCCAAGCAAGACAACTTCTGCATCCAACTACCACCGCCCAACGTCACTGGCACCTTGCACATGGGCCACGGCTTCAACCAGACCTTGATGGATGCGCTCACGCGTTACCACCGCATGCGCGGGGATAACACTCTGTGGCAACCGGGCACCGACCACGCGGGCATCGCCACGCAGATCGTCGTCGAGCGTCAACTCGATGCGCAAGGTGTATCGCGCCATGACCTCGGTCGCGAGAAGTTCATCGAGAAGGTGTGGGAGTGGAAGAAATTCTCTGGCGACACCATCACCCGTCAGATGCGCCGCCTCGGCACCTCGCCCGATTGGTCGCGCGAACGATTCACCATGGACCCCGCGCTGAACAAGACCGTCACCGAGACTTTCGTGCGTCTGTTCAATGAAGGCCTCATCTATCGCGGCAAGCGTCTGGTGAACTGGGACCCAAAATTACATACCGCAGTAAGCGACCTCGAAGTCGTGCAAGAGGAAGAAGACGGCTTCATGTATCACATTCGTTATCCGCTGGCTGACGGCAGCGGTCACCTCACGGTCGCCACCACTCGCCCTGAGACCATGATGGGCGACGTCGCCGTGATGGTGCATCCTGAAGACGAGCGCTACAAACACCTCATCGGCAAACAAGTCACGCTGCCGCTGTGCGACCGCACTATCCCCATCATCGCCGATGAATATGTCGATAAAGAATTCGGCACCGGCGTGGTCAAGGTCACCCCTGCGCATGACTTCAACGACTACGCCGTCGGTCAGCGTCACAAGTTGGAGATGATCTCCATTCTCACACTGGATGCAAAGATCAACGAGAACGCGCCCAAGCAATATCAAGGCATGGATCGATTCGCCGCACGCAAACAGATTGTTGCCGATCTGGAGACAGCAGGCGTATTCGACAAAGCAGAGAAACACAAACTCAAAGTACCGCGTGGCGACCGCACCGGCGTGGTCATCGAACCGATGCTCACCGACCAATGGTTCGTCGCCATGAGCAAGCCAAGCGACAACGGCAAGAGCATCACCGAACAAGCGCTGGAATGTGTGAGCTCCGGCGAGATCAAGTTCCATCCCGAGAACTGGGTGAACACCTACAACCAGTGGCTCAACAACATCCAAGACTGGTGCATCTCGCGCCAACTGTGGTGGGGTCATCAGATCCCAGCGTGGTACGGCGTGAACGGCGAAGTGTTCGTTGCGCATGACGCAGACGAAGCGCGCAAGCTGGCCGACAAGGCAGGTTATGCCGGGCAACTCGACCGTGACAACGACGTACTCGATACTTGGTTCTCTTCCGCGCTGTGGCCGTTCTCCACACTGGATTGGGACATGAGCAAACCGTTCGATGCGCAGAACGAATTCGTGAAGCAATACCTGCCGTCGTCAGTGCTGGTCACCGGCTTCGACATCATCTTCTTCTGGGTGGCGCGTATGGTGATGATGACCAAACACATCACCGGCAATATCCCGTTCAAAGACGTGTACGTACACGGCCTCATCCGCGATGCGGAAGGCCAGAAGATGTCCAAGTCCAAGGGCAACGTGCTCGACCCGATCGACCTCATTGACGGCATCGACATCGAATCTTTGGTGAAGAAACGCACCACCGGATTGATGAACCCGAAAGACGCCGAGAAGATCGAGAAGCGCACGCGCAAAGAATTCCCCGAGGGCATCACCGCTTTCGGCACCGATGCATTGCGCTTCACCTTCGCCTCGCTCGCCTCGCCCGGACGCGACATCAAGTTCGACATGCAACGCTGCGAAGGTTATCGCAACTTCTGCAACAAGCTGTGGAACGCCACACGTTTCGTGCTGATGAATTGCGAAGGCAAGGATGTGGGACAGGACGAATCGCTGCCGCTGGAATTCTCCGCCGCCGACAAATGGATGTCCCGCAAGTTGCTTGATACCAGAGATGAACTGGAAATTTCCTTCCGCAACTACCGTTTCGACTTGGCCGCGCGCGCAACTTATGAGCTGGTGTGGGACAACTATTGCGACTGGTATGTGGAACTGGCCAAGGTGCAGATGGCGAATGGCAACGACGCCCAGCGACGCGCGACGCGTAAAACGTTGGTACGCGTGCTGGAAATCATGCTGCGCCTGGCCCACCCCATCATCCCGTTCATCACCGAAGAATTGTGGCAGTCGGTTGCCCCGCTGGCAAACAAGTCCGGCGACAGCATCATGCTGCAAGACTATCCGATGGAAAAAGGCATAACCGACGAGGCTGCCTACGCACAAGTCGGACTGCTGCAACAGCTCATCGCCTCCTGCCGCAGTCTGCGCAGCGAGATGAATCTGTCGCCAGCGCAACGCGTGCCGCTGATCGCGGCCGGCGATACCGCACAACTTCACAGCTTCGCGCCTTATCTGCAAGCACTGGCCAAACTCAGCGAAGTCGAGATCGTAGCGGAACTACCGGCTGGCGATGCACCCGTTTCCATCGTCGGCAATTTCAAGCTGATGCTGAAGGTGGAGATCGATGTGGCCGCAGAACGCGAGCGTTTGGACAAAGAGATCGCTCGCCTGAGCGTTGAAATTAATAAAGCGCAAGCTAAACTCGGCAATGAAAGCTTCGTGGCGAGAGCGCCAGCGGCTGTGGTGGAACAAGAAAAAAAACGTATGGAAGAGTTCAGCGCAACGCTAGTGCAATTGCAGGGACAACGCGACAAACTGGCTTAACCTCGGATAAACCGTAGAGCTGTACAACCTGAGATTAAGCTGACATTGCTTGCCAGCTTAATCTCAGCCTAGTGGTTCTAATGCACTTGCTTCACTGGATGAACCATCCAAGTTAAACCTGCATATTCATAATGTCGTTGTAAGCCTGCACAAACTTATTGCGCACTTGCACGGCAGTTTGGAAGTTAATGCTCGATTTTTGCATAGCAATCATGGTGTCCGACAAGCTCACGCGCTCGTCCCCCATCACAAAAGCCTTTTGCAACTCTTCAGATTTCGATTGCGCCTGAGCCACGCCATCCAGCGAGGATTTCAGCACTTTAGCAAAATCCACCTGACTGGCCGGAGCGGCGGACGGACGGACATCGCGCATCCCCGCTGCTGCGGCTGCGACGCGCATCTGGGCCAGTAAACTGTCTACGGCGGGAGTATTCATCTCGGTTCTCCTTGTCTAGTGGCGGCACGATAACCCTCTCGCGCGAGGCTGGATAAGTCGAAAAAGCCCCGGTTTCCCCTCCTATTTAGCCGATCTAAATTGCCACCAGCGCCGATAATGTGTCCAGTGCCCTAGTGGCTTTTTGACGTGGAACCGGACTGTCATGGCTGATCAGGAAAACAACAATCGATTCGAGCAGATGACCCTGCAACAGAAGCTGGGGCTGGGTGTCGGTATTGCCGCGATCATTGCACTGCTCTCTGGTGCATGGATGTGGGGACAAACCCCCGATTACCGCGTGCTGTATAGCAATCTGTCTGACCGCGACGGCGGCGCAATCATCGAATCCCTGCAACAACTCAACATTCCCTACAAGTTCGCCGAAGGCGGCGGTGCCCTGTTGGTTCCTTCCGGCTTGGTGCATGAAGCACGTATGAAACTGGCTTCCCAAGGTCTCCCCAAGGGCGGCAATGTCGGTTTCGAACTGATGGAAAATCAGCGTTTCGGCATCACCCAATTCGCCGAGCAGGTCAATTATCAGCGCGCATTGGAAGGCGAGTTAGCTCGTTCCATACAGGCCATAGGCGCTGTTGCCTCGGCCCGCGTTCACTTGGCGATTCCCAAACCCAGCGTTTTTGTTAAAGAACAATTGAAGCCAACCGCCTCCGTGGTGCTTAACCTGCAAGGCGGACGGATGCTGGATGCTGGGCAAGTCAGTGCCATTGTGCATATGGTTTCCAGCAGCGTGCCAGAAATGTCGTCCAAGGATGTCACCGTAGTTGACCAGAACGGCACCCTGCTCAGTGCCAGCCATGACGGTAGCGGCAACGAGGCACTGGATGCCAGCCAACTGAAATATGTGCAACAGATCGAACAAAACTACATCAAACGCATCGAGTCGTTGCTAATCCCGCTATTGGGCAAGGAAAACGTGCGCGCCCAAGTCACTGCCGAAATCGACTTTGCACGCGTCGAGCAAACCGCCGAGATCTTTAAGCCCAACCAAAATCCGGCTGAGACTGCCGTGCGCAGCCAACAATCCTCAGAATCACTGAACGGTAGCGGTATTAACGGAGGGGGCGGCGTGCCCGGCGCGCTGAGCAATCAACCTCCAGTACCGGCGACCGCGCCGCTAACCACCCCGGCAACAACCGAGCCGGCTGCCACGGATGCGCCAAACATCAGCAGTTCGCAAAAAGACTCTACCGTCAATTACGAAGTTGATCGCACCATCCGCCATACTGTTATGCCGGTTGGCTCGATCAAACGCCTGTCGGTGGCAGTGGTGGTCAATGGCAATCGCGTAACCATCGATGCCAAAGGAAAGAGCAGCAGCAAGCCCTTTAGCGATGAAGAGAAAGAGCAAATCAACAACCTGATCCGCGATGCAGTAGGCTTCGACCAAAATCGCGGTGACGCGCTGAACGTGCAGATGGCCGCATTTGAAAACAACAAAGAAACAGTCGAAGAAACACCAATCTGGCAGCGCGCAGACATGATTGAGCTAGCCAAAGAATTGCTCAAGTACGGCTTGATCGCAATTGGCATGTTCCTCATTATCTTCAAAATCATCAAGCCGGCACTGGCTCCGTTGACACATCCTACTGTCGTCGCAGCGGAAGATGCCGCTCACGGCGGCCATGCAGCAGGAGGCGCGCACGGTGAAGGCGATGCCGCTCACGGCGGTGCGGCAGGCGGTGCTGAACAAGGCGGGCAATACTCGCCCGCAGTCGCACCTTACGAGCAAAGCTTGCAAACCGCGCGCCAGATCGCCCAGCAGGAACCCAAGATTGTGGCCAGCGTAATTAAAGAATGGGTGAACGGCAATGAGTGACGGCGTTCAAAAAAGTGCGATTTTCCTGATGACTCTGGGCGAGGCTGAGGCTGCCGAAGTATTGAAATATCTCGGCCCGAAAGAAGTACAGAAAATCAGTTCCGCAATGATGGAAATCAAAAACCTGACGCGCGAAAGCATCAGCGAAGTGTTCCATGAGTTTCTGCTGCTAGCCTCGGAAAAAACCACCATCGGCATGGATTCGAACGACTATATTCGCAGCATGCTAACCAAAGCCCTGGGCGACGAAAAAGCCGCCGGTCTGCTGGATCGCATCATGCACAACAGCGACACCAGTGGTATCGAAAGCCTGAAATGGATGGATCCCGGTGCGGTGGCCGAAATGATCGGCAACGAACATCCTCAAATCATCGCCACCATTCTGGTTCACCTCGAACCCGATATGGCCGCCAGCGTAATGAAGTTTTTTAGCGAGCGGACTCGCAACGATGTGCTGTTGCGTATCTCCACACTGGACGGCGTGCAGCCAATGGCGTTGCGCGAGTTGAACGATGTGCTGGGAAAATTAATGTCCGGTGGTGGAACCGGAAAAAAATCACTACAGGGTGGTGTCTCGGCTGCGGCAGAAATTCTCAATTATTTGGGCGGTACGCTGGAAGCCCAAGTTATGGAAAACGTACGCAATATCGATCCCGACTTGGCTCAGAAAATTGAGGACAAAATGTTTGTGTTCGACAATATTCTGGATATTGATGATCGCGGCATCCAGTTGATCCTGCGCGAAGTTCAGTCGGAAGCTTTGATCGTCGCACTCAAAGGCGCAAGCGTGGAATTGCGCGAAAAGATTTTCAAGAATATGTCGCAACGCGCCGCCGAAATGATGCGCGAAGATCTCGAATCAAAAGGCCCAGTCAAGCTGAGCGAAGTCGAGTCGAACCAAAAAGAAATTCTCAAGATCGTGCGCCGTCTGTCCGACGAAGGGCAGATCGCGCTAGCAGGCAAGGGAGACGAGGATGCTTATGTCTGATGATACCGATACTCGGCAGACCGGCGGCCAAAGCATTGTCATTCCCAAGGAAAGTTTGACGGCATTCGAGCGCTGGGAACTTGCCTCATTTGATCTCGGAGGCGGCAAACAAAAAACCACCGCTCCCGTTATTTCTGAAGATGAATTGGCTCAAATTCGCCAACGTGCCCATAGCGAAGGCTATACCGCCGGTCAACAGGAGGGCCGTCTCGTCGGCATTCAGCAATCCTCGGCGGATACCGCACGACTACAGGCGATGATGGACAACGTGCAGCAGGCGCTCAATCAAGTGGATG
The DNA here is from genome assembly GCA_028687335.1 of Gallionella sp. Taxonomy (GTDB): domain Bacteria; phylum Pseudomonadota; class Gammaproteobacteria; order Burkholderiales; family Gallionellaceae; genus Gallionella. Next base: position 32,389 of record JAQUAI010000016.1, on the reverse strand, counting down.
AAAAAGTTGCCCAATCGCTGTTGGATCTATCGCTAGAAATCGCGCGCAAAATGGTGCATCAGACGATAAAAATTCATCCCGAAATCATCCTCAAAGTGGTTAGCGATGCTATCGCCGAACTCCCCCATTTCAATCAAAACGCGCATTTGGTCTTGCATCCTGCCGATGCCGAGCTGGTGCGCGAGCGCATGGGCGAGCAACTGAGCCACTCCGGCTGGAAAATCTTCACCGACAACCAGATTGAGCGCGGCGGCTGCAAGGTCGAAACCGCTCACAGCCACGTCGATGCCGAGGTTGGCGCGCGCTGGAAAAAAGTGGTCGAGTCCATCGGGCAGGATTCATCATGGCTGGCCTAACCACCCACCACACCGGGAGATGGTGCAACCTTCTTGAAGAAGGCCGCAACTATGTAGCCGACTGCAACACCATCCCCGCCTGCGGCCACCTCACCAAAGTCACCGGACTGGTGATGGAAGCCGTCGGCTTGCAAATGCCGGTAGGCAGCACTTGCGCGATTCATTTGCCCAACAATGTCGTAGAAGCAGAAGTCGTCGGCTTCTCCGGAGAACGCCTGTTCCTGATGCCGGAAAACGATGTTTACGGCTTGGTGCCGGGCGCCCGTGTTACACCGGTCAAACCGATTCACACACTGTCGCTAAACGGCAAACCCAAACCCTTGCGCCGTCGTATTTCCGACCGCGCAAAACATTTGCCAGTGGGTGACCATCTACTCGGGCGCGTACTGGATGGTGCGGGCAAACCGCTGGATCAATTCGGTCTGCTGTCCGATACCGAGTCGATGCCGCTTCAAGGCCGCCCGATCAATCCGCTGGAGCGCGCCCGCATCGACACGCCGCTGGATGTTGGCGTACGCGCAATCAACAGCATGCTCACCGTAGGACGCGGTCAGCGTATGGGTTTATTCGCCGGTTCCGGCGTAGGCAAGAGCGTATTGCTGGGCATGATGGCGCGATATACCAATGCCGATGTCACCGTGGTCGGCCTGATCGGCGAGCGCGGTCGAGAAGTAAAAGAATTCATCAATGACATTCTCGGCGCGGAAGGCATGGCGCGTTCTGTGGTAGTTGCCACCCCCGCCGACACCTCGCCACTGATGCGCTTACAAGGTGCAGCTTACGCCACCACCATCGCCGAATACTTCCGCGATCAAGGCAAGCATGTTCTGCTCATCATGGACTCGCTCACCCGTTACGCCATGGCGCAACGCGAAATCGCACTGGCCGTGGGCGAGCCGCCCGCCACCAAAGGCTATCCGCCTTCCGTGTTCGCCAAATTGCCACAACTGGTAGAACGTGCCGGTAACGGCATGGACAACGGCGGATCGATCACCGCGTTTTATACCGTGCTCACCGAGGGCGACGACCAGCAAGACCCAATTGCCGATAGCGCCCGTGCCATCCTCGACGGCCACATTGTGCTGTCGCGCCGCTTAGTCGAGCAGGGACACTACCCTGCTATCGACATCGAAGCCTCGATCAGCCGTGTCATGTCGCACATCGTCACCCCAGAACATTTGGCCGCCGTGCAACGCTTCAAACAAATGTACGCGCACTACCAGCGCAACCGCGACCTCATCAACGTCGGTGCTTATGTGCATGGCAGCGATCCTTTGCTGGACGAGGCCATCCGTATTTACCCGCTGATGGAACACTTCCTGAAACAAGGTATGCAACAACGCGAGTCTTATCAGAGCAGCATCGAACAACTATCTGCGCTGATTACGCAAATGCACTAGGAATTTGAATCATGATTAAACCCTTTTCATTGCAACCACTGATGCATCTGGCTCAACACCAGAACGATGCTGCTACACGCAAGCTGGGGGAATTGACGCGCCAGCAACAAACGGCGGAACAAAAGCTGGAAACCTTGCGCGAGTACCGTAAGGAGTACCAGACCCGTATGCAGGAAGCTTCCGGCAACGGACTCGACCAAGCCAATCTACGCAACTTTCAGCAGTTCATCGATAAACTGGACATGGCCATTACCCAGCAAGCTAAAGCGGTTGAGCAAAGCAAAAACTTAACTCAAATCGGACGCGGCGAATTCGACACCACACAACGCAAACTCAAATCGTTCGACACGTTGCAACAACGTCATCTGCAACTGGAAAGACAAGATGCCGAAAAAACCGAACAAAAAAATCTGGATGAGCATACCGGTCGCTTAGCGGCACGTTCAATGATAGACAAACAGGAATAAGCGGAGAACATCATGACTAACACGCCCATCGCCAGCAATGCACTCCCCACTACGGGGAAAACCCTGACTGCCGCACAGAGCGGCGATGTCGCGGAAACCGGCTTGCCCTTCGCCGAACTGCTCGGACAACAACTTGAGCTGGGGCAACAGCTCACGCTCGCCCAAGGCGCAACACTCGCCGCAGCCAGTGCAAACGAAATCGCAGGCGGTATCGCCGTCGACACACAAATAGCACTTGTGGCTGAAACAGTGGTTGGCATCGACCCCACGACCATCGCACCCAACGTCAATGCAGATGCCTCGGCAGCCGTTGCCAGCATGCTGGCGCAACTCAACCCGAACACCAACAAAGCAGCACTACCTGGCAACACAGCAGAAAGCGCAAAAACAGAAACTGCGACACTGCCCGCAACCGCCCAAGCGGCTGCCGCACCGCTTGTCGCCACCACAGAAATGCCTGCAACGAACACCGCTTTACCGCAAAGCGAGCAGGACTTGTCAGCTGCCGCTAAACCGGCTCAACAGACTTCCACCGCCAACGAGCCCGCTCCGCTTGATGGCAATCCTGCCAGCGCCACCAAACAACAAAATTTCGCTGCCACACTGAGCAACGCGCAAAGCAAAATTACGATTGAACCAACATTATCCAAAACAATGGAGGCCTCCCCTACACTCGCTTCATCGCAGCCAGCTAACACCAGTGCCGCCATGAGCCAAGTGCTGTCATCAATGTCTTCCGGTTTACCACAGCAAGCCGCTCAAGCCGCCGTATCCACCCCGCTAAATGATGCACGCTGGCCTGCCGACTTCAGCCAAAAGGTGACGTGGTTGAGCACCACGCAGAATCAAGTGGCCGAGTTGAGCTTGAACCCACCTGATTTGGGCCCGTTAAATGTCGTGCTAAAAATCACCGACAATCAGGCCACCGCGCTCTTCACTTCACCGCACGGCAGTGTGCGTGATGCGGTAGAAAATGCTATGCCCAAGCTGCGTGAAATGCTGGCTGACAGTGGCATCACGCTGGGCAATGCCACCGTCAGCGACCAAGCCCCACGCGAACGTGACACGAGCGCTTTTTCTGGCAATCAGAACCAATCAGGCAATCGTCGCGGTGAAATCGAGATCAGCGCAGAGGGCAGTTTGCCTGCGGCCAATTCCGCTCCGCGCGTATCCCGCCATAACGGCATGATCGACACCTTTGCATAGTCCGCACAAAGCTATGAGATGAATGGAAAAACATCGCTTAATCGAGTTATCATCAAGCCTGCTTATTTCCCATAATCTCATTAACTGAAAAGGAATCTGACATGTCCAAAGCACCCGCAAAACCAGCCGAAGGTGATGCAGCACCCAAGAAGAGCAAAAAAATGCTCATCATCATTATTGCCGTTGTCGTACTGTTGGCCGGTGGCGGTGGTGCCGCATTTTTCCTGATGAAGCCGCATCCGCCCAAAAATGGCGAAGAAGCGGCCCACGTCGAGGAAGCGCATCCAGCAAGCGAACCAAAATACATGGAACTGGGCACTTACACCGCTAACCTGATCCACGAAGAAGGCGACCGCTATCTGCAAGTTGCTATCTCGCTCAAGGTCACCAAGCCCGAGCTGGAAGAGAAAATTAAAAAGGCAAACCCAGAAATTCAGCATCGCGTGAATATGCTGCTGCAAAGCAAACGACCTTCAGAGTTAGCGACCTTGCAAGGCAAAAACGCCTTGGCAGACCAAATCAAAGGTCAGGTTGAATACATACTCGGGCTACGTAAAGATGCCCCAGTGATTGCCGAAACCAATACCGAAGCTGCGCCTACTGAAGAGCATGCAGGCGCTCCCGCAGAAGCTCATGCACCCGCTGCCGAGCATGCTGCTGGCGGTCACGGTGAAGCTTCCGACACTGGCGTTGCTGAAGTACTGTTTACCTCGTTTATCGTGCAATAGAAAAGGCCATGAGCGAATTTCTCTCACAGGACGAAGTCGACTCCCTACTCAAGGGCGTGACGGGAGAATCGGATGAGGCTGATGCCGCATCTGATTCCGGTGAGGGAGTTCGTCCATACAATCTAGCTTCGCAAGAACGTATCGTGCGTGGGCGCATGCCCACGATGGAAATCATCAACGAACGTTTTGCCCGTCTGTTCCGTATCGGCTTGTTCAATTTCATCCGACGCACACCGGAAATTTCCGTCGGGCCGGTGCGCGTAATGAAATTCGGTGAATTTGTGCGCAATCTGCACGTCCCAACCAATCTCAACCTGATTCAGGCCAAACCGTTGCGCGGCAATGGCTTATTTATTTTCGATCCGAATCTGGTGTTTCTTATCGTCGACAATATGTTCGGCGGCGATGGCCGTTACCACACCCGCGTGGAAGGCCGAGAATTTACCCAGACCGAACAGCGCATCATTCAAAAAATGCTGGGCGTGGCATTCGAAACTTACGGCAAATCTTGGGAAGGGGTACACCCGCTCACTTTTGAGTTCGTCCGTTCCGAAATGAACCCGCAGTTTGCCAACATCGCCACCCCGAACGAAGTGGTGATCGTCACCTCGTTTGACATCGAACTCGGCGGCAACGGCGGCGCGTTTCATATCTGCATGCCCTACTCCATGCTGGAGCCGATCAAAGACCTGTTATTCAGCCAAATGCAAGGCGACCGCATGGCGGTTGACCATCGCTGGCTGCAATTACTGGCCAAGCAGGTGCAATCGGCCTCGGTGGAGCTGATCGCCACACTAGGATCGGCAACCGTGACGCTGGAACAAGTTCTCAAAATGCACGATGGTGATGTCATCCCGCTGGAAGTCAGCTCGAATATCATCGCGGCAGTGGATGGCGTGCCAGTAATGGAATGTAAATACGGCACATTCAACAACCAATATGCCTTGCGAGTCGAAAAGATGCTTGGCGGCAGTGAAGGAGATCAACATGGCTGACGAAACCACCACCGACGAAATCAGTGCCGACGACTGGGGTGCCGCGATGGCCGAACAGGCTGCCGCAGAACCCACGCCCGCCGCTGCTGAGCCACACGTATTTCAGCAATTCGGTGCAGGAGCCAGTGCCAGTACCAGTACGGGGCAAAACGATCTCGATATGATCCTCGATATTCCGGTGCAACTTACCGTGGAATTGGGACGCACCAAGATGCCAATTAAAAACCTGTTGCAACTCGCGCAGGGCTCCGTGGTAGAACTCTCCGGCCTCGCTGGTGAGCCACTCGACGTGATGATTAATGGCTTCCTCATCGCCCAAGGCGAAGTCGTGGTGGTAAATGACAAGCTCGGCATCCGCCTGACCGACATCATCACCCCGTCCGAACGACTACGCCGTTTGAACCGCTAGTCCTGCCCGGTATTACCCGCCATGCTGAATCGCACGCTGTCATATATTTTTCTCACCCTACCCGGCATGGCTTACGCGGTCGATGCTGCCCGCCCTGCCTACGTTCCGCCCGCCCCGCCTGTTAGTTCGGGTAGTGTGTTGCAGATTATCGTAAGCTTGTTGCTGGTACTCGCCGCGATTGTGCTGGTCGGCTGGATGCTGAAACGAATGAATGTGGCACAGCAGGGCACAGGCAAATTCCTCAAAGTGCTGGGTGGAGTCGCCATCGGGCAGCGCGAACGCATTGTGTTGGTGGAAGTCAACAACACCTGGCTGGTGGTCGGTGTTGGCCCCGGACAGATACGCACCCTGCACACCATCGACAAACCGCTGGATGCACCGGAAACAGACAGCTTGCCCATACCCGATAACAAGTTTGCCGCCGTTTTGGGAAATGCACTAAGTGCACTAAAAAACGGGAAGCGTGATGCGCCGTAACTTTATCTCCATCATCTCTCTGCTCTTGCTCGGCGCAGCCTCAAGCGCTTGGGGTGAAACTGGTCTTCCCGCACTGACCAGCACCCCCGCACCCGGCGGTGGGCAAACCTACAGCCTGAGCATACAAACACTGTTACTGCTTACCTCGCTCAGCTTCTTGCCAGCGATGCTGCTCATGATGACGGGCTTCACCCGCATCATCATCGTGCTGAGTCTGCTGCGCTCCGCGCTCGGCACACCGTCTTCGCCCCCCAACCAGGTATTGATTGGCTTGGCACTGTTTCTCACCTTCTTCGTCATGTCGCCAGTGTTTGACAAAATTTACACCGATGCCTATCAGCCCTACAGCGAAAACAAAATGGATTTCATGCAGGCGGTGGAAAAAGGCAGCATCCCGCTCAAAACCTTTATGTTGCGCCAGACACGCGAGGCCGACCTAGCTCTGTTCGTGCGTATTTCCAACAGCGAACCGCTGCAAAGTGCGGATGACGTGCCGATGCGTATCCTCGTTCCCGCCTACGTCACCAGCGAACTCAAAACCGCGTTCCAAATCGGTTTTGTGATTTTTATCCCCTTCCTCATCATCGACATGGTGGTCGCCAGCGTGCTGATGTCGATGGGTATGATGATGGTGTCACCCGCCATCATTTCCTTGCCATTCAAAATCATGCTGTTCGTGCTGGCCGATGGCTGGAGCCTACTGCTCGGCTCGCTGGCGCAGAGCTTCTACACCTAAGGCGGAACAAGCCATGACTCCAGAAACCGTCATCACCATCGGCGAACAGGCTGTCGAAATGACACTGATGCTTTCCGCACCTATGCTGCTCACCGCGCTGGTGATCGGCTTGGTCGTCAGTATCTTTCAAGCCGCTACCCAGATTAACGAAATGACCCTGTCATTCATTCCAAAAATGATCGGCATCTTCGTGGTTCTTATCATCGCAGGGCCTTGGATGGTGAATACTATGGTGGACTACATGCAACGCCTGTTTTCCGCCATACCCGGCATGATAGGCTGACCCGTCACCCTACCCGAATACCGCCATGATCAGCATCACCAGTGCGCAAATCGATGTCTGGATGGCCACGCTACTGTTTCCGCTCGCCCGCATTCTCGGACTCATTTCAAGCGCACCGGTATTGGGTAACAAACAAATTCCACGCCGCGTCAAAGTCGGACTGGCCATATTTATCACCCTCGTCATCGCACCCACGCTTGGCGACATGCCCGCCGTGCAGGTCGGCTCGCCGCAGGGCATGCTCATCATCATCCAGCAAGCCATCATCGGCATCGCAATGGGATTCACCATCCGCATCATCTTTACTGCTATCGAAATGGCGGGCGAACTGATCGGCCTGCAAATGGGCTTGGGCTTTGCCAGCTTTTTCGACCCCATCAACTCCGGCTACAGCCCCATCGTTGCACGCTGGCTGGGCATGATCGCCACACTCGCTTTCCTCGCCATGAATGGACACCTCACCATGCTCGCTGCATTGGTCGAAAGTTTTCACGTATTGCCGGTAGGTAACTCATTGCCGCTAGAAGGCTACCGCACCGTAGCCAACTGGGGCGGCAGTATCTTCATCTACGGCCTGCAACTCTCCATGCCCATCCTCGCCGCCCTGCTCATCACCAACATTGCATTGGGCATCCTGACCCGCGCCGCGCCGCAATTAAACCTGTTCGCGGTAGGCTTCCCGATCACGCTTGGATTGGGCTTCATCGTGCTGTCTTTCTCGATTCACTACATCGTGCCGCTACTAGACAGACTGGTGCAAGAAGGTGTCGCAACATCGCTACGGATTCTGATAGCGCCTTGAGCCTGCATAATGCAGGCTCACAACTAGTTACACACATTACTCCAGCGCAATTCAGACTGCTTCAGCACGTTTTCCATTTGCTGCGATAACAAGCAGCGCGCTTCAAAGTGTCCAGCAGAAGTCACTCCAAAAAAGAGGGCTTCCAGATAGGAGATGCGGATAGCGTCGTATAACTCCTTGTCGGCTCGACTGAAGACTTCGTCGATCACAAACAAGTGTCGGCGCACAGTGGCAAAGTCATTCCTGATAACGGCTTCGTATGTGGCAAGCCTCAGCGTCCCCACCTCCAAATGCACAATGCCAAAATCACTGTCTTCGATGCGAGCAGCAACATCGGGCAAGTATAGGGTGAGTTGCTTAACAAAATCGGCACGTCCGATGAGTGATTTTTTCTGCTGATGCCCCACCATGCGTCGCAGCGAAAGGAAGGTTTTGAAGTCCAGAAAATGCTCGGCAGGATGCACTGCACCGTCAACGACGATAGGCTCGGGACGCGGCAACGTTTGTGTTATGAGGTTGATCATGTTCATCACTCCCTTAGGTAGAATGAATTCACGATAACCCCTCATCGTTACAAGGCTATTAAAAATTACATTAGGTAGCGGCGCAGATTGCACCTACTAGCGAGACTGACCTTTCCCCTTTTCGCGAAAATGCCGACACAACATTTTCGCCACTCGACCCGCCCTGCCGATTTACATGTAGTCAAACATGGACATACCGGAGACTTTGGCAAAGGTTTTTTGTGCTGCGGTCAGGTTGATTTGTTGCTGGGTGAGATCGCTGATGGCTTTGTTGTAATCGACATCTTGCAGGCCGGATAGGGTTTGTTTGAGCTGAAGATCCAAATCTTCGCCGGTCGATTGCAGCGCATCCAACTCGTTCATGCGCACGCCAAGGGATGAGCGCGTGTTCAGCACGTTGCTCAATGCAGATTCTAGCTGAGCCATGCCCTGCCCCAAGCTGCTGCTCAACTGTGCTGCGGTAAGCGGAGTGGAAACCGGCGCATTCAACGCTGTGACGAGATTGCTTAGCGTTTTAAACAAGCTTTCATTGACGCTCGGTACAACATCAAATGTATCGGCATCCGCAGGCACGCCTTTGATATCGAACTGAATGCCGTCAAATGTAATCGCCTGCCCCGATGTGTAGGGATTGCCGGAAGAAAGTACGGCTGAGGTTGTGGTATCGGTCACGCTGTAAGTTGTCACTCCGGCAACCACGGAGAAGGCAATTTGATAGTTATCTCCCGTGATGGCGGCTGGATTAACGACGCTGTTAGCGCCTACAACACCCGTACCAGCATTAGTGGCGGTAGGTTGAATCTGAACCGTGCCATTCCCTGTTTTGATGCGCATGAAGACATCCGCACCCGACACGCTGACAGGCATTTGTCGCCCGGCACTCACTTGCATCTGGCGCAAACCGTCGTCGCCAAAATAGCTTACGCCGGCAGGACTGTCGGAAAATGGCGAAACCTTAGATTGGAATCCCGAAAACAGAAAATTTCCCGTGCCATCAGTACTATTAGCCAGCCCGATCAGTTCTTGCAAACGCCCGCTCAACTGGCCAGCCAGTGTTTTGCGGTCGGCATTGCTATAGCTGGCATTACCCGCCGAAATCACACTGGTTTGCACATCCTGAATAAGTGTGGTGACACTTTGCAACACACTCTCGGCCATTGATAAAGCGTGATTCGCGCCGATTCGATTCATACCGAACTGAGTGTTCATCGCATCTGCTTGACTAATATCCAAAGCGCGCGAAGCCGCGACCGGATCATCGGAAGCCGTCAATAAGCGTCTGCCGCTGGCGACTTGTTGCTGCAATTGCAGCATACGCGCCTGCTGTTGCTGCATCGTGGTGACGTTGGTTTCAAAGAATGTACTGGAGCTTACACGCATGGCACACCTACCCTCCCAAACCTAACAAGGCATCAAACATCGTATTGGCGATTTGCATCGCTTTAGCCGCCGCTTGATAGGCTTTTTGATAGCGCATCAAGTTGGCCGCTTCCTCATCTAAATTCACACCTGAAATCGACTGTTGCGAGGCGAGCGTCTGTGCTGCCATGTTGCTTTGCGCCTGACTGGTCACATCCAGCTCGTGCGTTTTGGCTCCGACCTCACCGACCATCTGCCCGTAAGCTCCCTGCAAACCGGTTGTACCGTTGGCCAACAGATTTTGATTTTGCAGTCCCGCCAACAGCAACGCATTGCGATTGTCGCCTGCAGCGTTGGTGTTTGGTCCGACACTAAAAGTATCTCCCGCTTTCGGCGTACCGCTGATCTGCACCGTCCAGCCGTTATAGCTGATGTCGGCACCGGTGGTGTAGGTCATCGGCGTAGCGGACACATCCGGCACCGCGCCAGTCACCGTAAATGTGGTTGGCGGATTATCAAAAACAATGGTGAGCGGAGCCTGTAAATTCGGATCCAGCGGCAGCGGTGTATTGACCGAACCAGCACTGATTGTCGCGTTGCCGAGATTGGTCAAAGCCGTCGCGGAACGCATCGGTGCAGCAGCTGCAATTTTGGAGGCATCGTTAATCAGCAATTTGATGTCACGTGAAGCATTGGAGGTCGGGCGAATAAAGAAAGTGTCGCCTGGCGCGGGCGTACCGCTCATGTTCACGGTAATGCCGTCCACGGTTTGCGGCAGCGTCGCGCCCAAATTGCTGACCGTGTTATCAGACAAGCGAATGAGCGAATACCCTGTGGCATCCACGCGCAATTGATAATCGCTGGTAGTTAACGCCGACACGCTGCTTATCGTGGCGGAAAGCAGGCCAGATCCGGTGTTGTATGCGCCCTTGTCTACTCTAGGCGGCACCACCGTAAAAATATCGCCACCTGCCACACCGGAGAGATCTATCCCCATCCGGTTTTGCTCATTCATACTGGTCGCAATACCCAGCGCGACGCGGCCCAGTGCGTTGCGCGTGGGCTCCAAACTCTGATCGCGGAAGGCAATATACGCACCCAAATTACCGCCCTGCAAACTAGTTTGCTGCAACGGTATCGTTTTGTTTTTACTTTGGTAGGCAACATCCAACCGGCTTGGGTCTTGTGATGATTGCACCAGCCGCAAAGCCATCGCCTGTTCATCAATTACCAACGCCTGTCCGTTGCCAATAAATACGCTGGCCGTGCCGTCCGGTTGATTCTGCACTGTCACCTTAATTTCTTTGTTCAAGGTGTTAATCATCTGATCGCGCTGATCGAGCAGATCGTTCGGCAGTTGCCCTTGTGAAGACTGCGCCGTGGCACGCTTGATATTGCCATTCAAGGTAGCAATTTGCGTTGCCAAACTATTGATTTGGTTAACACTGCTGGTCATCTGTTGATTCAAGCCATTGGCAATATCAGTAAGCCGCTGATCAATAGCCTGAAAACGGTTTACCACATACTGCGCACCACCCAGCATGGTTTGCCTAGCGGGAATCGAATCGGGAGCATTCGCCACACCATTGGCCGAGGCAAATAATTCCTGCATGGCAGGCGAAGCACCCGCGAGTGGATCGGCAACCAGATTATCGATTTGCTTAATTGCAGTGTGATAACTGCTGAGATAGGAAGCCTGCGTTTGCTCCTGCAACACTTGCGTGCTGAGAAACTGGTCGTAAATGCGTACCACACCGGTCACATCCACACCTTGCCCAAGGAAGGAGCCACCGAAATACTGCGGCGCGCGCGAACCAATCAACACCTCTTGCCGAGTAAAGCCCGGCGTATTGGCGTTGGCAATGTTGTGCTCCGTTGTGGCCAGCCCGATTTGGGCGGCATTCATGCCACTCAGCGCCGAAGTAAATAGATTACTTCCCATGACTGTTCCTTAGATTCGCAGATTCGACTGCTATGTTTCGGTTATCGGCAGTCCGAACCAAATCTTTAACCGACACTTCCCAACATCGCCATCACCTTGGTCAACTTGGCGGCATAGTTAGGGTCTGTTGCGTAGCCCGAGCGCTGGATTTCCTGCGCCATTCCTGCGGCATTGCCGCCCTGTTGCAACACCCCTGCATAGCGCGGGTTGTTGGCGATCATATTTGCATAATCATTAAACGCAGCCGTGTAAGAAGGGTACGCACGGAATTTTTCTACCTGCTTGTAAGCTACGCCATTGCGATATTCGGTGGTCATCACTTCGGCCAACTCCCCTTTCCAGCTTGAGCCCGCTTTGATGCCAAACAAATTATGGCTGTTACTGCCGTCCGCATTGTTGATTTCACGTTTACCCCAACCACTTTCCAGCGCGGCTTGACCCAACATCAATTGCGGCGGCACGCCACTGGCGCGGCTGGCGGCTAAGGCGTGTGGCAGTAATTTGTCTACAAACGATTGCTGCACGCTGCCGTTAAAAGCCGAAGGTAAAACCGCAGCCGGAGCGGCAACAGGTGCTGTCGCGGGAGTTGGGCGAGCAGTGTTGCTCAGGCCGGAAATACTGGTCTCAGCAGGCGGCGTTGTTTTCAATTGCTGCAATGGCGATAACGATTGCGCCAGCGATCCGCCACGACTGAGCTGTTTCACCATGATGTCAGCCAGTCCGATGCCGCGATTGGACATGCTCTGCGCCAACTGTTGATCTAGCATGCCGGTGAACATACGCGTTTGCTCGCTATCGAACATGCCATCCTGCGGGGTCGCATCGCGCATGGATTTCAACATCATATTCAGGAACACCGATTCAAACTGTTGTGCCGCCGCCTTGAGTGCTTGGTCGGGCGAGTGGCGTGCCTGCCCGCGCAGCTGTTCCAGCGCTTGGGTGTCGAGGGCAAGTTTGCTCGATATGTCCATTTAGATAATCTCCAACTCCGCTCTCAGCGCGCCCGCCGCTTTCATGGCTTGCAAAATCGCCAACAGATCTTGCGGTGTTGCACCGATGGAATTCAAAGCGTTGACGACTTCGCTCAGGCTGACCCCGCGCGGCAACTCAACTAGGCCGCCCTGATCCGACTTCACATCTATCGTCGTCTTGTCGGTTGTGACCGTTTTCCCACCCGCCTTGGCATTCGGCTGACTAACACTGCTATCGGTGTTGATGATGACTGTCAAGTTACCGTGCGCTACCGCACAGGTGTCCAGCATCACGGCTTGATTCATCACCACCGAACCAGTGCGCGCGTTGATGATGACTTTCGCCATACCTTGCGCGGGATTGATCTCCAAATTTTCCACTTTGGAAATAAACGCTACACGCTCGCCACCGCTCGGCGCGCGCACTTGTATCACACGTCCGTCCTGCGCCACGGCAATGCCGTCGGCGATTTGTCCGTTAATTGCCTCGACCACGCGCGTGGCGGTGGTGAAGTCATTGCTGCGCAATTCAAGATTGATGAAATCGCCTTGCCCGAGTACGGTCGGCACTTCTCTTTCCACTGTCGCACCGGCAGGCACGCGCCCAACGCTGAGATGATTCACCTGTACTTGCGCGCCGCCGGATGAGGCACCTACGCCCCCCACCAACACATTGCCTTGCGCCATGGCATACACCTGACCATCACCGCCTTTGAGTGGTGTCATCAGCAGCGTACCACCGCGCAAACTCTTGGCATTACCGATAGATGATGCGGTTACATCGATGGATTGTCCGGGCTTGGAGAAGGGGGGGAGCGTGGCTGTCACCATCACCGCCGCGACGTTTTTCAATTGCAGGCTGGTACCAGTGGGCAAATTCACGCCCATCTGAGACAACATGCTGATGATGCTTTGCACCGTGAAAGGCGTTTGCGTGGTCTGGTCACCACTGCCATCCAATCCGACCACGATGCCGTAGCCGATCAACTGGTTGTCGCGCACGCCCTGAATGTTAGCGACATCTTTGATACGGTCAGCACTCGCTGCCGCCGGCCATAACACTATCGTCAACAACACTACCGATAAGATGCGTAACATCATTCGACTCCTTGTTAGAACGGCAGCACTGACAGGAACATACGCCCCAACACATCGAGCACCGAGGCCGTGTCCAGCTTGCCGTTTCTACCCTTATATTCCAAATGTGCGTCCGCCACTTTGGTGGACTGCACGGCATTACCCGCCGCAATATCCGCTGGGCTAACTACGCCGGAGAAGCGAATGTATTCGTCACTGCGGTTAACAGAAACTTGCTTCTCGCCACTCACCAGCAGATTGCCGTTGGCCAACACTTCGATCACGGTCACTGTAATGGTGCCGGTGAAATCAACCGCGCCCGCAGCGGCACTCTTGTCAGCGTAACTACCTGCCGTGCTGCCTGTTGCGGTCATACCCGTCAGCAGCAGTTTAGCTGTGGCGCTGTTGCGCGTAATCGACGGAGTGGTGGTCGCAATCGACCCACTGTGGCTGGCGCTGCCACTGGCCTTGTCATTCGCCGTTGTATTTTCGACGATATTGATCGTCAAAATATCGCCAACATTGCGCGCACGTCTGTCTTCAAACAATGGCCGCTCATTCGCACCGGCATGATAAATCGCCCCGTCGCGATAGGTCTGCGGCTGTTGCGCCACTGGCTTAACTGTCATCGGCTGATGCACATTTGTCGCCGGCGTGACACACCCCGTCAACAAAGCCAGCAAAACGATGAACGAAAACTTAAACATGGTGACCACCTTATAGCTGTGTCAGGCGTTGCAACATTTGATCCGAAGTCTGGATGGACTTGGAATTGATCTCGTAGGCGCGTTGCGTCTGAATCATATTCACCAATTCTTCCACCACATTGACGTTGGAAGTTTCCACATAATTCTGGGTAATCAAGCCTGCACCGTTGGTGCCTGGCACGTTGGTGCTAGGTGTGCCGGACGAGGCGGTTTCCTGATACAAATTTTCGCCCATGCTCATCAAACCAGCCGGGTTAATGAAAGTCGCCAACTGCAAGCTACCGACTTGCACCGGCGCAGTCGAACCGGCCTGAGTCACGGTAATTACGCCGTCGCGGCCAATGGTGATGTTATTGGAATTGGCTGGAATGGTGATTGCAGGCTGAATCGTAAAGCCGCTGGAAGTCACCAATTGGCCTTGGCTATCCATCTGCAACGAACCATCGCGCGTGTAACCGGTGGTTCCGTCCGGCATCAATACTTGCAAAAAGCCGTTGCCTTGAATCGCGACATCAAGCGAATTTCCAGTCAGTTGCAAATTGCCCTGAGTAAAAACACGTTCCGCCGCCACTGGACGCACGCCGGTACCGATTTGCAAACCGGATGGCAACTGGGTTTGCTGCGACGACTGCGCGCCCGGTTGGCGTATGGTCTGATACAGCAGGTCTTCAAATACGGCACGCGAACGCTTGAAACCGTTGGTGCTGACGTTGGCCAAGTTGTTGGAGATGACATCCATCTGCGTTTGCTGCGCATCCAGACCGGTTTTTGAAATCCACAAGGAACGTATCATGATCTTATCCTTTCAGTTATCGCGGCCATTAGCCTGCGACATTGAGAATCTGACTCGCCTGCCGCGCATTGCTGTCGGCGTTTTGCAACATCTTCATTTGCATCTCAAACTTGCGCCCTAGCGAAATCATATTCACCAGTGCTTCCACCGTATTCACATTGCTGCCTTCTAGGCTGCCCGGCACCACTTCCACTTTGGTATCAGCTGCGGGCGTTGAACCGTCGCGCATCCGAAACAAACCGTCATCGCTGCGCGCCATGTTGGCCGTGTCGGGATTGACCAATTTCAAACGCCCCACCACGATCACCGAAGATGCCTTACCACTGCTGGGCACGGTTGAAATCGTGCCGTCTTTGGCAATAGTCACTTCGGTGTCGGGCGGAATCGTGATCGCCCCGCCGTCACCCGCCACATTCAATCCAGTTCGGGTTTGCAATGCGCCAGTCGGTGTAACCGTAAGACTGCCGTTGCGGGTGTAGGCTTCCTTGCCGTCTGGCCCCTGCACCGCAAGCCAGCCTGCGCCATTGACCGCCACATCCAACTGCCGTCCGGTGGGTTGAAACGCGCCAGGCGTGAAATCGGCACCAGGTGTCGAATCCACCACGAAGGTGCGTGTCGGCAAGCCCTCGCCCAGCAGCGGCACAGCGCGGAAACTATTCAGCGCCGCACGGAAACCCGGCGTATTGGCGTTGGCCAAATTTTCCGACACCGTGGCCTGCTGTTGCATCACCTGCGATGCCCCAGTCATTGCGGTATAGATTAGACGGTCCATATCAGCCTCCTAAACGGCTCGATTACCTCAAGTTCACCAAGGTTTGCAGCACTTGGTCTTGCGCTTTAATGGTCTGCGCATTGGCCTGATAAACACGTTGCGCGGTAATCATATTCACCAATTCGGCATTCAGATCGACGTTGGAATCTTCCGTAGCGGAAGACTGCAACAGCCCCAAGCTGGCCGAACCCGGCAAACCGATCAGCGGACCGCCAGAGCCGGAGGTTTCCACCCACTCGTTGTTACCCATCGGCTGCAAACCTTGCGGGTTGGTAAAGTTAGCCAGCAACATCTGCCCCATAGCGCGCGACTGGCCGTTGGAATAACGACCAAGAATGGTGCCATCAGAACTGGTACTAAACCCGTTCAAACGCCCAGATGTATAACCGTCTTGAGTCATCTTATTCACCCCGAACGAGCCGCCGTACTGCGACGACGCGGAGAAATCAAATGTCAGATCCATCGGCGAAGCACCAGCAGGATTGAACACCGATGAAGTCACCTGCCCCAAAGCCAGCGGTGCCACAGCAGCCGGTGCGGTTAATTGCCCCAGCGTATCGAATTGCAGTTGCGTCAGCGCGGTTCCCGCCACAGGTACCTGCACACTATCCACTGTCAGATAGCTATTCCATGTATTGGGAGACACCTTTTGGAAATACAGCGAGGCAACGTGACTGGAACCCAAGCTGTCGTAGATCGTCAGCGAAGTAGAGTTGTTGTAGGTAGTGGCATCCAACGGATTAAACACACCCGCACCCGCAACTGCGGTTTGCCCGCCGGGGAACAGTGTTGTGTCTGCCGAACTGAGTGGATCGACAACCAAAGAAGATGCCGGGCCGGTGGAGTTAGAAGTAATGGTCAAAACCCCCGTTGCACTTGCCGCCACCGTCACACTCTTACTTGCCAAGGCCAGCGTCGCATCTGCATTAATTGCACTTTGCACCGCAGCCGCCAGCGTGCTTGCCGTATAAGTGCCAGCAGGAATCGTAATCGCACCGGATACGGTGCCATCCACAGTCACACTCAATCCGTCATTTGCCCCAGCTGCAATAGTCAATGCTGAGGCAGTCACCCCGCCAGACACACTAGCCTGCGTCAAACCAATAGGGAAAGCACTGCGCGAATCCAGATTCAAACCAGCGGTAATCGGCACACCGCCGTTGGCTAAATTGGAAGTTTGTTTAGGCACGAGGTCGGCTGCATTGATTTGCAGTGGTACTGGCGACGCAGTGTTAATCAGGCCAGTGGTTGGGTTCGGCATATAGCCTGTCACTTGGTGACCTTGGTTATTCACGATGAAGCCGTTTTTGTCGGTCTGGAACTGGCCGTTGCGGCTATACAAAATCGCGCCGTTTTGGTCGACCATGCGGAAGAAACCTTGGCCGCTGATGGCGGTATCCATCGGGTTGTTGGTATTGGTGATATTGCCCTGAGTAAACTGCTGCACGATGGCCGCCACTTTGACCCCAGTACCCGCTTGCGTACCGCCGCCGCCGGAGAGAGAAACCGCGAACAAGTCGGCGAACTGCGCCTGCGACATTTTGAAGCCGACCGTGCCCGAGTTCGCCACGTTGTTGCCGATAGTGTCCAGATGTTTGGACGATGTATTCAGACCACTTAACCCTTGCTGAAAGCTCATGATGTTCTCCCTCTGTTAAACGATTTGCCGGACTTGCGACAGCGCCACGCCGTCCAATCCACCCACACTCAATGTGACCCCTTGCTTGCCCTGCGTCACGCTATTCACCATGCCAAACTGCAATCCCGGTGCTTCAACTTTCTGCCCCGACTGGGCGGCTTCAACCACAAACTTGTAACTGCCATCACCGCGCTGTACGCCGTTGTTATCGCGGCCATCCCACTGCCAATTCACCAAACCTGCCGGTTGTGCGCCCAAATTAATATTGCGCACCAAAGCACCCGCCTGATCGTAGATCGCGACATTCAGCTTGTCCGCCGTACCCGCCAGATCAATACCACCGAAACCTTTACCGTTACTCAAATCAATGCCGCTGCCCGCTGTCAGCACGCCGTGACCAATCATGCTGGCGGCTTGCAGCGACTGGTTTGCCGCCATGCTGTCGCTCAACGCCTGCAACGTGGTATTCAATTTATCGATTCCGCTCACAGTGGAAAGCTGCGCCATCTGCGAAGTCACTTGCGCGTTGTCCATTGGGTTAAGCGGATCCTGATTCTTCATCTGCGTAACCAATAGCTTGAGAAAGCGATCCTGCGTGGCGGTGGCAGAATCGGTTTTACCCACCGAGCTGCCAGCCGCATTCAGCGAAGCAAAAAGCTCTGCTGCCGACCCGCTGTTTTGTACGTTGCTGACCATTTCGTTCTCCTTTTACCGGTTGACTTACTGACCGATGGTCAGCGTTTTAAGCAGCAGTGTTTTGGATGTATTCATCACATCCACATTATTTTGATAGGCGCGCGAGGCAGAAATCATATTCACCATCTCATCCACCACATTCACATTCGGCATGGTCACGTAGCCTTCCTTGTTGGCCATCGGATGCTTGGGGTCATACACCATTTTCATCGGCGCGTTATCGTCCACCACCGCCTTAACTCGCACACCCTGCGCGGTTGCACTGCCCATGCCTGTAGTTTCAAATACCACCTGCTTGGCCTTATAAGGCTGACCATTGGCACTGGTGGTGCTGTCAGCGTTGGCCAGATTACTAGCCACCACGTTCAGACGTTGCGACTGCGCCGCCATCGCCGAACCAGACACATTAAAAATATTGAAGAGCGACATGGTTTATTCCTCCTAACCTTGTATCGCGGACATCACCGCTTTCATTTGCTCACTAAGAAACTTCACGCTGGCCTCATAGCGCAACGCGTTCTCGGCGAACTGGGCGCGCTCTACATCCATATCTACAGTGTTGCCATCGGCACTGGGCTGCACTGGTTTGCGGTACATCACCGGCGCGCCCATCACGGTCGAACCGGCATTACCATCCAGATGTGCGGGTGCAGTGCGTGCCATCGAGGTAGCGCCTGAACCTTCACCACCAATGGCCGCTCTCAGCGCGCTGGCGAAATCAATATCGCGCGCTTTGTAATTTGGCGTATCGGCATTGGCAATATTGGAAGCCAATAACTCCTGACGTGCCGACCGCAGGCTCAAAGCCGCTTGGTGGAACCGCGTCATATCATCGAGTTTGCTAACCATCATGCCCTCCATTTCACTTTTTCATGGAAGGCATACTAAGTCCGCTTATGACAAGGGAATTTGAAGATAAGGGGGATATTTCTCCTTCATTTCGGATTTACCCCCCGCGCATGCGCGACGCACAATCCGTCACATGAAGACTCTGCTCATCCTCTTTTTGCTCGGACTGCACGGCATCGCAACTGCCGCCCCGCAAGATCGCGCCGACATCAGCCGAACCGCACTCGAATTTGTCCAGCAGCAAACCGCCCCCCTACCGGGCAAATACAGCATTCAAGTAGATGAACTCGACGCGCGCTTAAACTTCGCCGCGTGCGATCACTTACAAGCCTTTCTTCCGAATGGCAGCCGCCTACTCGGACGCACCTCGGTCGGCGTACGTTGCGAACGCCCCACACAATGGAGCGTGCTCATTCCCGTGCAAATTAAAGTCACGCTAAACCTCCTCGTCAGTGCGCGCCAACTTCCACCCGGCCATGTGCTGAGCACAGCCGACCTCGTCGCACAAAACATGGAAACCACACAGTCCAGCGGCTATACCGACAGCGCACAAATCAGCGGCAAAGTTTTGCGCTTTGGCATCGCCGCCGGACAAATGCTGCGCGCGGACATGCTGCGCGAACCCTATGCCGTAACGCAGGGACAAAGCGTAGCCGTACTGATAAATGGCGCGGGATACAGTCTGCGCAACACAGGCATCGCCCTCAATAACGCCGCTGCCGGGCAGGCCGTGCAAATACGCATAGGCGCAAAACGCATCATCTCCGCCACCGCGCGCGCGGACGGAACCGTAGTGCTTACCCAATAGCGCAAACCCCGCTACAATCCGGCACACATCATCGGCACGACAACAATTTCACAAAACGGGCTAAACTTTGAGCGGACGCAGCCGATAAAGTAACCAACGACTCAAGCCAAGCGTCGTCAGATTGAGAGGACTACCGTGAAGATCGACAAAAACAGTAAACCGCTGCCCCCCACGCTAAATGATGGTGCGCGCACCGCCAAAAACAAAGCCGGAGGCCAAACCGCGCCAACCCGCCAAGACAGCACCAGCGTTTCGCTCGGCTCTACCGCCAGCCAACTCAATAGCATGGAAAACAGCATGGCCAGTGTACCTGTGGCCGATGCTGCCAAAGTCGCCGAAATCAAACAAGCTATCAGCGA
The DNA here is from genome assembly GCA_028687335.1 of Gallionella sp. Taxonomy (GTDB): domain Bacteria; phylum Pseudomonadota; class Gammaproteobacteria; order Burkholderiales; family Gallionellaceae; genus Gallionella. The sequence goes on along the minus strand of JAQUAI010000016.1, from coordinate 12,034 downwards.
CGGACGCTTCAAAGTCAACTCAGAAGTCGTCGCCGACCGTCTGATCCAAACCGTGCGCGATCTGATTGCCAACCCTGCCTAAGCGCGCATGACGCAAACCACCAGCCTGCTTCCCGTCCTGCAAGCCGAACATCGCGCCTTGCAGGATTTTATCGCCCTACTGGAAAAGGAAGAACGTCTGCTGGTTGAAAACGACACCGAACCCCTGCTCATCCTGTCCGAACAAAAATCCGATCAGGCCGCCAACCTAAGCAAGTTGGTGAGCGAGCGGCGCGTGCAAATGGAATCGCTAGGGCGCGCATTAGATACGCAAGAACAGGCACTGTGGCAAACCGTAGGTGAACTGGGCGAGCACGCCAAACGCGCCAACCAAACCAACGGCGAACTCATCTTCATGAAATTGCGCCACAACCAACAAGCCCTCACCGTACTCAGCAACGCCGCCAAAAAATCCAGCGTCTACGGCCCCGACGGCCAAGCCAACTTTGCCCCCGGCAGCGGACGCTCACTGGGCAGCGTTTAAACCTTAACGCGTAGTTGCCTCTCTGCCGCCATTACAACGGCTCCGCCTTACCTGTCCTGTTTTACAACAAACTGCCCCATTAGCCGAAACGGCGTTGCGCTTCTACCGCGAGGCCAGCACCGATGCTGCCGAACAAGTCGCCTTCTATGCATCGAGCTTGTGGAAGCAGCGCGGCGATTCGTTTGCGCAGTAGCGGCACACCGCTGGCACCACCGGTGAAAAACACCGTATCCACGGCCTCGTAAGACACGCCCGCGTTTGCCAGCAAAGCACTCAGAGTGGCCGCAATCCGTTCTACCAATTGCGTCGAAGCCTGCTCAAACTCGATTCGGGTCAGCGTGTGCCGCAAATCCGGTGCCAGCCTATCCAAACGCAGAATGGCACTATCGCCAGCGGACAACGCAATTTTGGCTTCCTCTACTTGCATTGCCAGCCAATGCCCAGCGCGCTCTCGAATCAGCTTAAACAATCGATCCATAGCTTCAGGCGCTTGGGTGTCCAAATACAACTCCTGCAAGTCAGCCCAAGTTCGGCGGGTATAGGCTTGATTGATCGTGTGCCAAGTGGCCAAATTCATGTAATAGCTGGAGGGCATTTCCAAGCCACGTTTGAGCTTGCTGCCATAACCCAGCAGAGGCATGACCCCGGCCAGACTCAGTTGCTGATCGAAGTTGGTACCGCCTATGTGTACGCCACCGTTGGCCAACAAATCGTCGCGCCGATCCACAATTCGCGCCCGTTGCGGTGAAAGTCGAATCAGCGAAAAGTCCGAGGTGCCGCCGCCGATATCGGCAATCAACACCAATTCCTCGCGGTCGATCTGACGTTCATAGTGATAGGCCGCAGCGATGGGCTCATACTGAAAACTCACGTCACCGAAGCCCGTGGCGCGAGCGATAGTAGCAAGCGTTGCCTCGGCCTTGCGGTCGGCTGCACTATCGTCGTCCACAAAAAATACGGGCCGACCAAACACCGCCTGATCGAAAGACCGATCCGCTGCAATTTCGGCGCGGCACTTAAGTTCGGCGATGAACTGAGTCAGCAACTCGATATAAGTCTTCGAACGTCCCTGAACCTCAGTTTTTCCTTCCATCAAACTGCTGCCCAAAAGGCTCTTCAAGGCACGCATCAAACGACCTTCATAGCCTTCCAGATATTCGTTAAGCCCAGCTCGCCCGACACTGACAGTGTTTTCGTCGGCATTAAAAAAGATCACCGAAGGCAAGGTTAACTTACCGTCTTCCAGCGCCAGCAAGGGTGGCAGGCCCGGACGTAACCAACCCGCCGTGGAGTTAGATGTACCGAAATCAATGCCGCAAGCGCGGGCAGGAGTTTCAACAGACATGGGAGAGCAATGCCCGAAAACTGGGCCGATAAAAATGGGCGGCGATGCTACCGCCCCTGCGGGAAAAAGTCGAATGAATGCGCCTCGCCGGAGCCGCTAGACACATTAAGCAGCAATAAACACAGCGCATTGCCACTTCTGTTTTGAGGCTCGTTACCCCCCGGTTGCCGCGTCGCGTTCGACGGCGGGGGAGACGATGATGATGCTGACGCGACGATTGCGTGCGCGATTTTCGGGGGTGTCGTTTTGCACGATGGGTTTGGTTGAAGCTAGACCGACGGCGGCCAGCCGCTGCTCTGCCACACCCTGCTCTACCAGCATACGCACCACGCTACTGGCGCGCGAACCGGAAAGTTCCCAGTTGGAAGGAAAGCGAGCATTACGAATCGGTACATCGTCGGTGTGTCCTTCGACTTCGACATTCAACACTTCTTTTTGCAGGGCCAGCGCAACTTCGTGCAGCACTTCGCTTGCGCCCGCTTGTAGCTCGGCATCACCGGGGCGAAACAGCTTATTAGCATTGATGTCCAGCACCACGCCGCGCGGGGTTTGATTGACACTCACCAGCCCCTGTTCGATAGGTTTGACCAGCACTTGCGACAAGCCATCCGCCAGTGTTTTCATGCGCTTTTGTATTTTGCGTTGTTGCTCACCCAGTCGTGCCGTGCGCCTGTCCACCAAAGCCTTGAGCATTTGCTCCTGCTGATTAACGGCCACGTCCTGTGAAGCACTAGTGGGTTGATTGGTGAATGCGATGCTGAGCGAATCGCTGAAGACTTTGTACTTACCTTCGTTGACCGATGAGATGGAGTACATCACCACGAAGAAGGCGAACAGCAGCGTAATAAAATCGGCATACGAGATCAGCCAGCGTTCGTGGTTGTCATGCTCTGCGCGTTTCCTGCGGCGTGCCATGGCGGAATCAGCGCAGGTAACCCTGCAACTTACTTTCGATCAGTCGCGGGTTGTCGCCGTTGGCGATGCCCACCAAGCCATCGATAATCATTTCCTGCACGTGGGTCTGCTGCATGATGATGGATTTGAGCTTGTTAGCTATCGGTAAAAACAACAGGTTGGCAAACGCCACGCCGTAGATAGTTGCCACGAAAGCCACGGCGATACCGCCGCCCAGTTTGCTCGGCTCGCTCAGATTTTGCATCACATGCATCAAGCCCAACACCGCACCGATAATACCGATGGTGGGAGAGTAACCCGCCGCCGCTTCCCATGCGCGCGCCGACTGCCAGTGCAATTGCTCCCAAGTGTGAACCTCCACATCCATGACTTCGCGCACACGTTCGCCGCTGGCTCCGTCCACTACAAGTTGCAGACCTTTTTTCAGAAATGGATCAGGCACTTTGCCGACACGGGCCTCTAGCGCGAGGATGCCTTCCTTACGCGCCAGCACACTCCATTCCGCAAGCTGATGCGCCATTTCGCGGCTTCTCATGCGCGGGGTAACAAATGCCCAGCGTCCCATTTTGACGGCCATGAAAAAAATCTTTGGCGGGCACTGCACCATCACCGCACCCAGCGTGCCGAAAAACACGATCATGAACGCAGCCCCCTGAAACAGGATGGCCAGATCGCCGCCCTCCAGTATTTGCCCAGTGAGAATACCGACGATACCAACCGTTAGCCCGAGGAACGTGAGCTTGTCCATCAATACCCTTTCATCTTGGCGCGCAAACGCGCCACGGCTTGCGTGTGCAACTGCGAAACGCGCGACTCGCTCACACCGAGCACCTCGCCCACCTCACGCAGATTCATATCCTGTTCGTAGATCATCCCCATCAGCATTTTTTCGCGCTCCGGCAAACCCTCGATGGCATTTACCAATTCGCTGCGGAAGCGTTCGTTTTGCAGCAGCCGAAGCGGATCGGCATCATTTTCAAATTCGAAACGCTCGAAAAAGTCGTCGCGATCCTCGTCATGAAAATCTTCGTAATAGATGAGCTGTGCGCCGCGCGTTTCCTGCAACAGGTGTTGATATTCCTCCAGCGGCATCGACAGCTCGTGCGCAATTTCGGCCTCGCTGGGCGAGTGTCCCAGCTTCTGTTGCAAGCGGCTGACGGCCACTTCGATACGGCGCATATCGCGCCGCAAACTGCGTGGCATCCAATCCGCCTCGCGCAATTCATCCAGCATTGCACCGCGTATACGTTGCGACGCGTAGGTCTCAAACTGAGCACCGTGAAATTCGTCGTAGCGACTAGCCGCGTCGAGCAAGCCCATCATGCCAGCCTGAATGATGTCGTCGATCTGCACGCTGTACGGCAGCTTGGTCATCATTTGGTGGGCAATGCGTTTAACCAGCGGGGCATATTCGCGCAGGCATTGGTCTTTATCGGCAAGTCCGTGCGCGTTATACATAAGCGCACCCAGACACGCCGTTAGGCTGAGCGAAAAAAGGAGTGTGATTGCAAAAAATACGCATAACGCGAGTTTACATCGTAAGCAGCTTTTCCGGCACTTGTCGTTGTCGTGCTTGTGCGAGTAAGCCGTGCAACATACCGCGCACATTGTCCTTGCCAATATCCGGCACGGGCAGTCGCAGCAGCCCTTGTGCCAACGCGGTGTAGGCATGTGCCGAGGCAGCATCGGGGAAAGCCGCCGTCACCGCCTTGCCCAATTGTCCAGCGCGCTGCAAACGCTCATCGCGCGGGATGCCTCCCAGATAAGAAAGTCGAACGGAAAGATTTTGCCGTGCCACGCGCGCCATATTGTCAAACACGGCACGTGCAGCCGCTTCGTTGTCGGCCTTATTAATCACGATTTCAAACTGGCTACGGGCATTTTCCAACGCGAGTCGCTTGATGAGCGCATAACTTTCGGTAATACCACTAGCCGTGGCATCGGTCACCACCAGCATGGTTGCGTCGCCCGCCAAACCGGACGAAACCGCGCCGCGTGAAGTGGTCAGTACATGACCATCGCTCGCGCTGCTTACTTGCATTGCGGCATCCACCAGCATCACATCCATACCCGTACTGGCTTCGGTTAGCGACAACTCCATCTGTTGCTGCTCAGCACGACTCAATTGCCCCATCGCGGCCATCGCGCGCGCGGTGGGTAGCACGGAAAATTCTCCCGTTTGCAGTACCGCCGCTTGACTATGGCACTGGCCTCGCACCACATCGAGCAGGTCGAAACGCGGTGTCAGCCCCATGTGATCACTCAGATTTCCCGGTGCAGGATTTTCATCTAGCACCAGCACATCCCTACCCGCCTGATGCAGTGCAGCAGCGAGATTAACGGCCACGCTGGTACGGCCCACGCGTGCCTTGCCCGCCACCACAGTAACCACCCGCGTCTGGTTGCGCACCAATAGGCGGCGCAGCCCTTCGGCTTGATCGCCAAACAAATCAGAACGCATGGCTAGCCTCCATGCGCCGTGCCGCCATCTGCATGGCAGGCATATCCACACCTTGCAGACTGAACGGGGAATCATCTTCTCTTGGCTTGAGCGCGCGGTGCAGCAGGAAATCAACATTCACCTGATGCAAATCTTCCGGTACACGCTGCCCGTTGGCGATGAAGTGCAACGGCAAACGGTGACGAATTGCCACGTCCAGCACGGGGGCCATACCGACCGCTTCATCCAGCTTAGTGATAATGCTACCAACCACGTTAGTGCAGTGATACATACGCACCACTTCTTCCAGCGTGTCGCCGCTGGCCGTGGCATTCAGCAGCAGCAAACGCTTCACGCCGCAGGCATCAAACATGGCATTTTGATCGCCCACGCGATCATCGCGCTGCCCCATGCCGACGGTGTCAATCAGCACCAACTTCTTGTGGCGCAAGGCCGACAAGGTGAGCTTCAAGTCGTCCATATCCTTCACCGCATGCACTGCCACGCCGAGGATTTTGCCGTAGATTTTCAGTTGTTCGTAAGCGCCAATACGATAGCTGTCGGTGGTAATCAGTGCCACTTTGTCTGCACCATAACGCACGACAGCACGCGCTGCCAGCTTGGCCGTAGTGGTGGTTTTACCCACGCCAGTGGGGCCAACCAGTGCGAACACCCCGCCCTTTTCGGTGACCTCTTCGCGCTCTTCGATCACGCGCAAATTGCGTTTCAAAATCTGTTTCACCCAGTTATCGCCAGCCGTTTGTTGGGCGGGCATTTTATCCAGCAGCATCGAGGCCAAGGCCACACTAAAGCCGGAGTTGAGCAAGCGGCGCAACATGGTGTCGCGTTCGCTCTCGCGCACACTGGCACGTCCCGAGCTGATATCGGCAAGTTGCTGTTTGAGTGCCGACTGCATCGCGCGCAATTCATCCATCAACTTTTCGCCACTGGTACCGAGTTTGATTTGTGCCGGTTCTGGCGCGGCTTGCACCAACGGCTTGGCGATGGCATGAATACCATTGCTTCCGGCCAATGTGTCAACCGCACTACCGGCCATGGCGATGATCTCGATGCCCTGCGGCACTTTGCGGTTGGACAAGATGACAGCATCTTCACCCAGCTCTTCGCGAATATCGTTCAATGCCTGACGCGCGGTTGGCGCAATAAATTTTTTCATATTCATGCTCATGCTCGGCCTCCTACTAATGCGGTTACCCGGATGGTTTTGAAGTCCGGTACTTCATCATGCGAAATCACTCTGACATTGGGGATAGCACGTTTCAGGAAACGCGCCAGCAAATCTCGCAACTGCGCCGGTACCAGCATCACCGTGGGCAAGCCCATTTGCTCTTGCACTTCGGCAGCGCTGCGTGTTTCGCGCAACACGGTATCGGCCAAGCCGGGTTCGATGCCCAGCCCGTTTTGACTCGACTGCATAGCCTGAATCAAGATGTATTCCAACTCTTTGTCCATCGCCATCACTTGCAATTCCTGCGTGCCGGGATAGAGCTGCTGCACGATGGCTGGGCCAAGTGCGACACGCACCATCGAAGTTAGTGTGAATGGATCTTGTGTGCGCCCGCCCTGCTCGGCCAGCACTTCGACGATAGTACGCATATCGCGGATATGCATGCCTTCGTCCAACAGGTTTTGCAGCACGCGCTGCACCACGCCCAGCGGCAGTGTTTTCGGCACGAGGTCTTCCACCAGCTTGGGCGACACTTTGGACAGATGGTCGAGCAACTGCTGCACTTCCTGACGGCCCAACAATTCGGCGGCGCGCAAACCCATCAAATGGTTCAAATGCGTGGCCACCACTGTGCCCGGATCAACCACGGTATAGCCCATCATTTGCGCTTGGTCGCGCAGTGCCGGCTCAATCCACACCGCAGCCAAACCGAAGGCGGGATCTTTGGTCTGCATACCCACTACATCGCCACTCACACTACCCGGATTGATCGCCAACAACAGATGGGTATAAGCCTCGCCGCTGCCAATCTCCACGCCTTTTAGCGTCAAGCGATAGCCGTTCGGATGTAGATCGAGGTTGTCGCGGATATGCACAGCGGGCGGTAAAAAACCCATATCCTGAGTGAATTTTTTACGGATACCTTTAATGCGACGCAACAAATCGCCATCCTGCGATTTGTCCACCAGCGAAATCAGGCGGTAGCCCACTTCCAGCCCCAGCACATCCACTTGGCTAACATCTTCCCAGCTGGCTTCGGCACTCTCCAGCGACTCTGGGGCAATCGTCGTAGCGGCATCAGACTGCTCTTTCTCGGCTACCTCACGGGCTTTGCCAGACAAGTAATAAGCCAAGCCGCCCATCGCACCGGCCAGCATCAGGAACGCAAAGTGAGGCATACCGGGAATCATACCCATCATGCCAATAATCGCTGCCGTGAGCATGATGACCTGCGGCTGTTTGAACAACTGTGCGACCAGTTGCTGGCCGATATTCTGGTCGCTGGCAACGCGGCTGACCACCAAGCCCGCCGCAGTCGAAATCACCAGTGCCGGTATCTGCGCAACCAGACCGTCACCGATGGTTAGCAGCGTGTAATTTTTTGCCGCTACGGAAAAGTCGAGGTCGTGCTGCATCACCCCCACCACCAAACCGCCAACAATATTGATGAGCAAAATAATGATGCCTGCCACCGCATCACCGCGCACGAACTTGGAGGCACCGTCCATCGCACCGTAGAAATCCGCTTCTTGACCGATCTCGGCGCGACGTTTGCGCGCCACATCCTCACCGATCAAACCCGCATTCAAATCGGCATCAATCGCCATTTGCTTACCCGGCATCGCATCCAAGGTAAAGCGCGCACCAACTTCAGCGATACGCCCCGCACCTTTGGTAATCACCACAAAATTGATAACCACCAGAATCGCAAACACCACAATACCGACCGCGTAATTGCCGCCAACCAGAAAGTGACCGAACGACTCAATCACCTTACCCGCCGCATCAGGGCCGGTATGACCTTCCAGCAAAATCACCCGAGTAGAAGCCACGTTGAGCGACAAACGCAGCAACGTAGTAATCAAAAGAATCGTGGGAAACACCGCGAAATCAAGCGCTTTATTGGTGTTCATACTGACCAGCAACACCATGATGGAAACCGCGATATTGAAAGTAAACAACACATCCAGCAGCACCGGCGGCAACGGCAGCACCATCATCGCCAAAATCAGCACGATCAAAATCGGCCCCGCCAGTGTTACCACACCGGTGCGGTTCAACGCATTTTGTATGCTCATCAGGAAATTCATTGCAACACCCCTTGTTTGTCCCGCCCGACCCCTCGAACGGCTTTTCTGGTAGTGCCTATTATCGGGATCGCGCGAACAAGGGATGGACGGAATAAAGGGGGAATTACCTCTCTAATGTGAAGACTGAGCGCGACTAATCCCGCAAAAAGAGGCTTCAGGTACGGGGCTACCCCTCCATCATCCTGCACAGCGGCTAACAAAAATGCATAGGCATTTCGGTCTATGTATCTCATTGCCCAGATATGCCAGAATCGCCCCAACTCGCCAAACCCAAAGCACATCAACCGCCTCACCAAGAATGTGCGGAAAGCGGCGAACCGCAGCACAAGGGGCATCAGCAGCACTCACACAAAACCAAATCAAGCTCACCACATCGTGAGACTGCATATGGTTTTTTTGCAAACAACTAGGCTACCCAGTAGCTCAGAAATTGCCGTATCGAAAAACAAAGGGCTGTGTGATTCGAGTTTTAACAGGGACATTGAGATGAGAAAAAATATTGCGGCGTTGAGCCAGTTGCACCCCGTATGGAACGAACTCAAGGTTTGGCAAGACAACCCTTCGACAATCTCAGGAGGGGCTTCGACAGGCGACGGAGTCACCTACACCGACACCAACCACAACGGCCAAACCAGCCTTCTTGTCACCCGCATCGACGACCAAAGCCTGCTCGAAGCCAATCGCGACGGCATCACCGGCTATGAAGACACCGAACTCATCGTCAGCGCAGCCGACCTCGACACCCTCGCGGGCCTAAGCGGCCAAACCTTAAGCCTCACCAGCGTCAGCGGCTTTACCCACGGCACGGGTTATCTGGATGGCAACGGATTCATCCACTACACCCCCGTAGCCAACTACTTTGGCGTAGCGGGGTTTGAATACAGCTTGCAAGCCCCCACCGGACAAAGCGCCACCGCCCACGTCGAACTCACCCTGCAAAACATCAACGATGCCCCAGTTGTGACAGTCGACCAACACCTTAAGCCTGTCTACGGCTATGACGCGGTCTATCGCTGGTATGACAGTGAAAAAATACTAGTACGCAACAAACTGGGCGCAGCGCGCTACACCCCCTACACCGGCTATGACGCAAAAACCGGCACCACAGGCTTGCACGACACCATCCTGACTTGGGTTGACAGCGACGGCCCCAACCAAGCCGCATTACTAGTCACCGACATAGATGATCCGGCGGGCTCGTTTACCTTCAACGTAACGGCCCAAGCGCAAAAGGGCGAAGGCGCGGTTGATGCCAACGGCAACGTCAGCTACACCAATTGGTATGGGCCGAACACACCGGGAACGGCACCAGTAGCTGAATACGGTTATGACGGCGACACAACCAACACCTACCCAACGGCAGCCGACCCTTTCACCGTCACCGTCACCGATGCGGGCGGTGCCAGCACCAACGTACAGATTGACAGCCTCCACAGCGGCGCCTACTACCCCACACTGGGCAGTGGGGGTGGCGGTAAAAAACCCATCGCCATCGACCTTGGCAACGACGGATTTGGCTTTACCGATGTCAACGACTCCAACATCTTCTTCGACATCAACAGCGACGGCTTCAAACATCGCACCGCATGGCCGCGCGCGGGCGACGGCCTGCTGACGCGAGACCTCAACGGCAATGGCCTAGTCGACAACGGCAGCGAAATCAGCTTTGCCCAATACCTCGACAGCGCCCAAACCGACCTGCAAGGACTGTCCGCCTTTGACACCAATCAAGACGGCCTCTTCAGCGCGCAAGACCAACACTGGAACGAATTTGGCGTGTGGCAAGACACCAACCAGAATGGCCACACCGACGCGGGCGAACAGCAATCGCTAAACGACATGGGCATTGCCGCCATCAGCCTGACCAGCGACGGCCAGTTCACCATCATCGACGGGCTCGCGGGCGACGACGTGGTGATGGGCCTACTCGTTACGCGGGGGGCGGCGAATGATTCGGTGTTTGTGCTGAGGAGTGCAGCATGAAAAACATATTGAAGTGGATGCTTCTATTTTTTGTATTACTTTTTGTAGGAACGAAATCCTTTGGTTCACCTGATATTTCTGGAGAAAAAACCATGACAGACACACAGAAGCAAACTATTCAAACGTCTCAGCAGTTCACGGCTGATGAACTATGGGAAAAGCTATTGAAGGTTGTGGAATTGCCCAATGGTTATGTCACGAAGGAGCAGTTGGAAAGCATCTTCGGTGTGAAGTTGAATCTGGAAGAAAAAAAGCCATACCCCAATTCATATCGAGGCAAACGATACCAAGTCAGCGATGACTTAAATTTTTATATGCACATCATTGATAACGGCCCAACGGATTCCTCTTTCTTTTTTGGCTGGAAAAGCCCGTCAGAGGAGCGTTTTGTAGTATTTCCGCGCCCGCCGTCTGGCATCTGCATAAATGCGATAGAGACTATGCCAAATATTGCGCAACGCGGATGGGAGTTGAAACGTGAAACCAGAGATATTCGCGACATTCTTGATTGGAATGATTATCGAAAAGGAGAAAGTGGAGTTCTAAAAATTGAGTTTTTCCCCCGAGATCATTGCTTGGCAAGTATTCGAATGTTCACTTCTAAAGATGCGGATTTTTGGGTTCGTTAAATCTAATTTGTTTAAACAATGAATTTTTGGAGACTCCATCATGGCTAATATCAATACCGATCTGCAAAGTTTGCTAAATGATTTTGGAAAAAATAATTCGAATGCAAGCAAAACTTTTACTGATGCGCTTAATGCTTCTCCTGCACTCTTGGGCCAATACAACACCCTTGCGGCGTGCGGCTATCTTAAGGGGTTTGCGAAATCGACGCTGAGCGGTGTCGGAGGAGCTTTTAATCCGAACAGCCAAGTTTTCTCGATACCACTTGATAACAATGGAAACATAACAATCGGTATGGCCGATCTGGTTTTTGTAATGGGGCACGAAGGCCAGCACGCAGAAAACTATTTCACAACTAGGTTTGCGGCAGAGCAGTTGTTCGGGAGGGAAGTAAATACTTTGGCATCTCAACCGGGGAATCATGACTACACCCCATTGTTGCATACCATTCAACAAGTGAATTTGACGGATGAGTCAATGGCTCACTTATCTGGATGGAATGCTTATGTCGATTACTCGCGATTCAAAAATCCAAAGATCACGCGTGATGAGTTAATACAAAATTCCAAATATTCGGCCAGCTTTTTTGAGAATACTACTAACACCCCGAAATCCGGCCTAATTTTTAATGATAATTTGTCGATTACAGCGACGCCCGCCAATATCGCAGCCGAAGGACAAATTTATTTTTTTAATCCCAATGCAGGTCTCGGTGCTAATCGTGATTTGACCTACCCAAACTGGTACGGCGCATACAATGTTGATCTGATATGCAGAGCAACAAATGGCAATAACGGTGAATTCTAATTCCAAGTGCACCACCGTATAGAAAACAAGCGGACATGAAGAGCAAGTCTGGTAGCGTGGACAGTGCGACCCAACCACACTACAGGAGCAGCCCTTCATGTCCTATGTACAGCTT
>JAQUAI010000015.1 GCA_028687335.1 Gallionella sp. | reverse complement strand
CGCGATAGGTATCGACCAGAAAAGCGATCTGAGTAAAGGTAAAGAACGAAATACCCAGCGGCAACATAATCTCGCCCAGCGTCCAAGCCGTCCCCGCCACCTCATTCACACTACCGACGAAGAAATTTGCATACTTGTAATACGCCAGCAACGCCAGATTTGCCGCAATCGCCACCATCAACAAATGCTTTTTGTTGATACTCCGTATTCCTGCTGGCTTACCTGCCCCCAGCCTTCTTCCTTCCGCATCCTGATGCCCGCCCCCCGCCTTGGCGATCCACATACCGAATGCATAATTACAAACGATAGACCCTAGCAGCAGACCAACATAAGCTGGATTCCAATAGCCGTAAAAAAACAACGAAGCGAGTGCCAGCCATCCGGCGGCATAGGCATGACTGACTCGCGCCAGCCAGAAAAATCCCAGCAGAACGACCGGTAAAAAACCAAAGATGAAGATGTAGGAGTTAAATAGCATTCAGCTGTCGCGTATCTCGCCAACGCACACAGCCCGAACACTGGGGCGTGTGATCAATTTTTTGCCGTTATTTTTTTGCCGCCGCATCCAACTCACGCAGATGCGCCAATTTTTCGGCGATTTTTCCTTCTAGTCCGCGCGTGGTGGGTTGGTAAAAACTCACTTCGGGCATTCCTGCCGGAAAATAATTTTCACCCGCCGCATAACCGCCCTCTTCGTTGTGCGCGTAACGGTAATCCTTGCCGTAATCGAGTTGTTTCATCAGTTTGGTCGGCGCATTGCGTAAGTGCAGCGGCACTTCACGCGAACCATCCTGAGCGACGAAAGCGCGGGCGGCATTATACGCGACGTATCCCGCGTTCGACTTGGCTGCGACGGCCATGTACAACACGGCTTGTGCCAATGCCAACTCACCTTCGGGTGAACCGAGACGCTCGTAGGTTTGCGCGGCGTCGTTGCACAACTGGATGGCACGCGGATCAGCGAGGCCGATGTCTTCCCATGCCATACGCACGATGCGTCGCGCCAGATAACGCGGATCAGCTCCACCATCCAACATACGCACCAACCAATATAGCGCCGCGTCGGGATTGGAACCACGAACCGACTTGTGCAGCGCCGAGATCTGGTCGTAGAAGGCTTCGCCGCCCTTGTCGAAACGGCGCATCTTTTGCGCCAGCGTAGCATCGAGAAACTTCGTGTCTATCTTATTGAGTTTGGCGGCGCTTGCTGCGGTCTGCAATTGCTCCAACACATTGAGCAAACGCCGTGCATCACCATCGGCATAACCGATGATGCGCTCCTGCGCTGCCGCATCGAAGGTAATGCCTTGCAATGCTTCCTGCTGCGCGCGCGCAAACAATTGCCCCATCTCGGTTTCTGACAACGATTGCAACACATACACTTGCGCGCGCGACAGCAACGCGTTGTTCAATTCGAAGGAGGGGTTCTCGGTGGTCGCACCGATGAAGGTGACCAAGCCTTGCTCGACGTAGGGCAGGAAAGCATCTTGTTGTGACTTGTTGAAACGATGCACCTCGTCCACAAACAGGATGGTGTGACGCCCATTCTGTTGCAGCGTGAGTTCGGCTTGGGCGATGGCTTCGCGGATGTCCTTCACACCGGACAACACCGCCGACAGCGGCACGAACTCGGCATCGAAAGCCGATGCCATCAAACGCGCCAGCGTGGTCTTGCCCACACCCGGCGGCCCCCACAAGATCATGGAGTGCAACTTGCCCGATTGGAACGCGAGACGCAGTGGCTTGCCTTCACCCAGCAGATGCGACTGCCCGATGACTTCGTCGATGTGCTTGGGCCGCAGGCGTTCGGCGAGAGGGGCTGCGGGTTGGTGGGGGGCGAATAGGTCAGTCATGGCTCAAGTTTTATGGAATCACTCGCCCATCACATCCGCGCCCTTGGGCGGAACAAATTTGAACAGCTGAGGGGACAGCGAGGGATTGCGTTTCAGCGCGGAAAAACGCAGCACAGTTTTGTTGCCGAATGAGTCATGCAGTTCCATGATGACCAATTCGGCTTGCTCGTTGAATGCCATGAGAATGCGATCAAAGCTGCTGTCTTGCGCTTTCGGTACCGCTTGCAGCCAATCTAGTCCGTCTTGGCTACCGCTTTCTTTCAGCGTAAAACCGCGCTCGATTTCATTGTTACCAGACAACAACGCAGCCGGACTACTACCCAGAGCCGCATCCAAACGTTTCACGGTGACTTGATTTAGATCAAGGTCGTACAGCCAAAATTTCGCGCCGTCACCCACGATGATTTGCTCATACGGTTTTTGATATACCCAGCGAAATTTTCCCGGACGTACAAACTGCATAGTGCCGGATGCGGACTGCATTTTTTTACCGTTTGGATCAAGCAGCACTTGGCTAAAGTCGGCTTGTGCGGAATGCGTGGCCGCAACGAACTGCTTGAGCTTATCAATACCGCCGGCGTGGGCGGCTGCGGCACACAAGACAAGGGAAATTCCAACTAACAGTTTTTTATACATACGCTATGTCCGGGTTGGAGAAGGGTGAATAGGGAAGGGAAAAATGGGAAATCTATGCGTACCGCCCACTCTTATCCCTTCACCCTTCCCGATTGGGGGCAATCACTTCACGATTGCCGTTACTTTGCATGGCGCTGACGATGCCAGCCGACTCCATTTGTTCGATCAAACGCGCAGCACGGTTGTAGCCAATGCGCAGCTGTCGCTGCACCAGCGAGATCGAAGCACGCCGCGACTTGAGCACGACATCGACAGCTTGGTCATATAGCGGATCGGCCTCGGCATCCAGTGTTGCCCCGCCGCCTGCGCCGCCCTCTTCCGCCTCTTCCAGCGAATTCAACACGCCGTCGATATATTGCGGCTCGCCCTGCGCTTTAAGGTATTCGGCAACGCGATGCACTTCCTGATCCGACACGAAAGCACCGTGTACGCGCTGCGGATAACCGGTACCAGGCGGTAGGTAGAGCATATCGCCCTGACCAAGCAACGCTTCCGCGCCCATTTGATCCAGAATCGTGCGCGAGTCGATCTTGCTCGACACTTGGAACGCCACGCGCGTTGGCACGTTGGCTTTGATAAGCCCAGTGATGACATCCACCGATGGCCGCTGTGTTGCCAGCACCAGATGAATGCCAGAAGCACGCGCCTTCTGTGCCAGACGCGCGATCAACTCTTCGATCTTCTTGCCCACCACCATCATCAGGTCGGCCAATTCGTCGATGAATACCACGATCAGCGGCAACTCTTCCAACGCCTCTGGATTCTCCGGCGTGAGTGTGAACGGGTTGGTCAGCGGCTGCCCCGATTTGATCGCATCGCGGATTTTCTGGTTATAGCCGCCGATATTACGCACACCGAGTGCTGACATCAGCTTGTAGCGCTTGTCCATTTCCTGCACGCACCAGTTCAAACCGGAAGCCGCTTGGCGCATATCGGTAACCACTGGCGCGAGCAGATGAGGAATGCCTTCGTACACCGACAACTCCAGCATCTTGGGGTCGATCAACAGCAGCTTCACTTGTTGCGGCGTGGCTTTGTACAGCAGCGAAAGAATCATCGCGTTGATCGCCACCGATTTACCCGAGCCGGTAGTACCCGCCACCAGCACGTGTGGCATCTTGGCCAGATCGGCCACCACCGGCTTGCCACCGATGTCCTTTCCCATCGCCATGGTCAGCATCGAGCTCATGTCGGCATACACCTGAGAACCGAGTATCTCGGATAGTTGCACGATCTGACGTTTGGGGTTGGGCAATTCCAGTGCCATGCAACTCTTGCCGGGAATGGTTTCCACCAGACGGATGCTCACCACCGATAAAGCGCGCGCAAGGTCTTTCACCAGATTAGTGATCTGACTGCCTTTCACGCCAACCGCCGGATCGATCTCGTAACGCGTGATGACTGGGCCGGGATACGCGCCAATCACCTGCACATCCACATTAAAATCTTTCAGCTTGCGCTCGATCAGGCGTGAGGTAAATTCCAGTGTCTCAGCCGATACCACCTCAATGTGCTGGGTTGCCTGATCGAGCAGATGCAACGGCGGCAATGGCGAATCGGGCATTTCGGCGAACAGCGGCGCTTGCTTCTCTTCAATCACCCGCGTTGACTTGACCACTTCAACCATCGGCATCTCGATGTGTATCGGCTGCTGCTCTTCCACGCGGCGTTTTTCCACCTTGACGATAGCGGTACGCTCCAACACAGCCTGCTGGCCAATGCGCTTGTCGCGGCGCGTCTGCCAAGACAATACCGCATGGCGATAAAGTGTTTCCAGCAAGGCTCCTAGGCCATCGATAAAACGCAGCCATGACATCCCGCTAAACACGCTGAAACTCGTGGCAATCAAAGTTAACAACAGCAGTGTCGCGCCGGTAAAACCAAACCAGTGCATCAGCGCATTGCCGATCACATCACCCGTGATGCCACCCGGCGCAAATGGCAATGCAACTTTGAGCGTGTACATGCGTATCGCCTCCAGCGAACTGCTGCACAACAACAGCACGGCAAAGCCGCTCATCGACAACCATAGCGCACGTTTGTTAAACAAACCGTCGTCATGCAGATGCGCATACCCTACCCACACACGATGTGCCAATAGCGCAACCCACCACCATGCGGAAAATCCAAACAGATAAAACAGCAGATCGGACAGATACGCGCCCAACTCTCCCGCCGGATTACTCACCAGCGCCGCCGTTGCGCTATGCGACCAAGCCGGATCAGATGGGTTGTAGCCGAATAAAGCCACAGCAAAATAGAGTGCAAATGCCCCGAACAGTAGCCAGCGTGCCTCGCGCAGCAAGGAAAACAATTTGTTCTGCTGCAAGTCGGCGGTGACTTCGCTCATTGACCGTCCTTCAATAGATTCATCGTCTTCGCCATCTTTGCGGCATCCAGCCGGTTATTCACACCCAGTGCGTGGAACACCGAGGCAACGTGAATTTTTACCGTTCCTTCCGCCAGCGCCAAACACCCGGCAATTTCTTTATTGCTCAAGCCCGCGACGATCAGCTTTAACACTTCAACTTGTCGGTCAGACAAGCCCTGCTCGTTGCGGCGAATTCGACGGTCTCGCGGCTGCGCTTCATCCGCCGAAGCATGATATTGCTGCAACAACTGGGGCGGGATATATACGCCGCCACCCAACACCATGCTCAGCGCCGACAGCATCGTTTGAGCGGAAGAGTTTTTGCTGATAAACCCCATCGCGCCGTGATGCATCACCTTTTCCATAATCCCGCGACCTTCCTCACCGGAAACCACCACCACCGGAATATGCGGAAAACGCCCGTGAAAAAACTGCACCGATGTCGTCCCCTCACTGCCCGGCATATTCAAATCCAGCAATGCCAGATCCAAATCGGGATGCTCGCTGGCCAGCGTCACGCCATCGAGAAAATTACCCGCCTGCAAAATGGTGATATTGTCTCCCAACTGTTGCAGTACATAGCGCATTCCGTCGCGGAACAGCGCGTGGTCATCAACCAATAATATTTTCATAACAAGACCGCCCCTCTTTCCGATCTCAATCCACCCGCGTATTAGCGGGTAATTTTGGCACAGTGAACGTAAAGCAGCTACCCAGACCCAGCGTCGATTCGACCTCCATCTGGTAACCCAACAGCCGTTCCAAACGGCTGACAATCGACAACCCCAAACCCAAACCGCGACGACGGTCGCGTTGCGGATTACCCACTTGGTAATACTCCTCAAAAATATGCTTTATCTGATCCGGCGCGATACCGATTCCGCTGTCTTTTACGCTGATCCGCAGTCCATCCGTCACCCTGTCGCACATCACCGCAACCGAGCCTTGCTCGGTGTAACGTATTGCGTTGCTAATGAGATTACGTAGTACCCGCTCCAGCAACACTTGGTCGGTATAAACATCCCCGGGACAATTGGCCATCAACAGGCGCAAACCCTTGTCGCGCGCCAACCAGTCAAATTCGTCACGCAAACGTTCAAGCATGGGCAAAACGCTAAAACACTCGTTGTTCGGCTGCACCACGCCCGCATCCAGCTTTGACAAATCCAACAGCGCATCGAACATTTCCCCCATCACATCGGCAGATTGTTCGATCTGCCGCACCAACTGCGTACTCTGCTCGTCATGCGGACGATTTTTCAGCACATCCACAAACAGCGTCAGTGCGTGCATGGGTTGGCGCAGATCGTGGCTGGCGGCGGCAAAAAATTTGGATTTCATCAGATTGGCCTGTTCCGCGCGAAGCTTTTCCTCGCCCAGACTTTTAACCAGTAAGGCATTATCAAAACTGCGCTGCAAAGACAATTCAAAAGTACGCGATAAGTCACTGCCCGATTTCAACACAAACACCAAAAACATCGCCATCATCGAGGCTAATACCAAATGCGTTCCATCCGCTATCAGCAGCATATTGAACAACATCGGCGAGAGTAGGCAGATCAAATAGATATACAGCGTCAGCGGATAAACCGGATTGATCGTGACCGCTCCCGCCGCCATTCCCATCAGCACACAAATCAACAAAGCCTGATAAGCCAAATCGCCAGGCACAAACATCAGCACGCCGACACTACCCCAAGTACAGGCAACCATAAATGTGTAAAGAATAAAACGGGCGCGCCAGATGCGGCATTGCTCAACAGTTCCCGTGGCGTGCTGATGCAACAAAAAACCGGTCACCTCAATGCCATGCCCCACCGCCACCGCCACGCCCCAAGCCAACAGCACAGTATGAGATACATGTGACCACATCAACATCATCAGCAGTGGCGCGAGCAACAACTGACTGATAATCATCATCGGGTAAGAGCGCAAGCGCGCGCGTATCTGCTCGGCACGTATCGGCAACGTCGATTCGTCGATGTCGCTTCCCAGTCTGGCAAAAAATGCTTCACTAAACATCATCGTTACCTTTGCAAAGCCAGCAATAAACGAATGTCTTCCGCCATCCATTCAGCGCGCTGCGCGTAAGGTGCCAGCAAACGTACCTGCCCTTGCGGATCAATCAGATACGTGCCAGCACTGTGGTCAACGTTGTAGCCGGAAGACGTCGGCTGTTTTTCGTACACCACACCGAATGCCTTGGCCACTTGAGCCGTAGTTTCCACATCGCCGTACAAGCCCAGAAATGCGGGATGAAAAGCGGGGACATATTGCACCAGCATCTCAGGCGGATCACGCTCGGGATCGACCGTGACGAACAACACCTGCACCCGCTCCGCATCCTTGCCCAGCAACTGCATCACCCGCGTCATATCGGCCAAGGTGGTGGGACAAACATCGGGGCAATGGGTATAGCCGAAGAAGATCGCCACCACTTTGCCACGAAAATCGGACAGCGTGCGCGGCTTACCGTTGTGATCGGTCAGCTTGAAATCGGCACCGGCATATTTATTACCCAACTCACTCGCGTGAAAAGGTGAAGGCAACTTGGGTTCTTCGCAAGCGGCGAGTAAAACCGCCAGCAAAATGAGTATGCAATTACGCAGCCACATGACACGCTCCTGCCCAACCGTATGTTATGAACGTGTACCCAACTTTGACCAGCCCGTACACACCGAAACCCATCACCGCCAATCCCGCCGTCAAACGCACCGCAGTTGACTGCACCCAACGCCTGCAACGCTCCCAAAACATCCCAATCAGCAGCAGATTCGGCAACGTCCCCAAACCGAACGCCGCCATGATGAGCGCACCCTGCGTTGCGTTTCCACTAGCCAGTGCAGTAATCAGCACGCTATAAACCAAACCGCATGGCAACCAGCCCCACAAAGCCCCCAATCCCAGTGCGCGCGGCACGGTATTCACTGGCAATAGCTTGGTGGTATAGGGCTGCAAGCGTTGCCACAAGCCCGCGCCAAGCTGCTCAATACGTTTGATCGCGCCCCACAATCCGGCCAGATACAAGCCCAGCAGTACCAGCATCAGACTGGATAGGGCAA
This sequence comes from Gallionella sp., assembly GCA_028687335.1. Classification (GTDB taxonomy): domain Bacteria; phylum Pseudomonadota; class Gammaproteobacteria; order Burkholderiales; family Gallionellaceae; genus Gallionella. The sequence continues at coordinate 52,824 of JAQUAI010000015.1, read as the reverse complement.
ACAAGAGATGCTGCACCGGCACCGCATCGCGCATCAGCAAACCAGCCTGCCCCACCGCGCCAACCAGTACGCCTGCCAGCGTGTAGCTGGCAATGCGCCCGCCGCTGTAGGCCAGATGAAACGGCCAACGTGCAGCCGCTTGCGGCAACTGCGCGGTGAACACGCCGACAATGCTGCCGCACATGCCTAGGCAATGCACACCGCCGAGCAAACCAACCATAAATACCGCGATGATGCTGAACTCACTCATTCGTTGCGTCGCATTCCAATAGATTCAAATCCAAATAACCCGCTACCTGTTGCGCATCCGGCACACCCAAATGCGGCACGATACCCAACAGGGGCGCGGGGATAAATTCACACAAACTTTCGATATTTTCTTGTAGGGCGGGCATCTGCTCATCCAGCACATTCGCCACCCAGCCCACGCATTCTAGCTGGTTATCGGCAATGGCTTTCAGCGTCAACAGCGCATGATTGATGCATCCTAGGCGCATCCCCACCACAAGAATTACCGGCAGATCAAGCTCACGCGCAAGATCAGCAGTGTTTTGTTTGTCATTCAGCGGCACCAGAAAACCGCCAACCCCCTCCACAATCACCTCATCTGTTTGCGCAGACAACTCGCGGTACGAAATCAGAATGCGCGCCAACTCGATACGCACGCCAGAATGTCGAGCGGCAAGATGCGGCGCAATCGCGTGGCGGAAACAATACGGATTGACTTGCCCGTAGGTAATCGGCACACCGCTGGCGGCACGCAATGCCACAGCATCGTCGTTATGCTCATCCTCGCCGCACCCTGCCGCCACGGGCTTAAAGCCCGCCACACATTTACCCCGCGCCGCAAATGCGTGCAACAAGGCGCAACTCACCAAGGTCTTGCCTACGCCCGTGTCAGTTCCGGTAATGAAATAGCTCATAACTTGAAATCCGTTTTAATAATTGCACGCCCGTCCGCTGTCTGCTTCGGCACCGGTTTCCATGCATGGCCGTAAATAATCTCAAAAGTAGCCGGCAGCTTGCCGTTGCTGCGCAGGGTCTCGTAGTTTTGCACAATACGCGCCCATTTTTCCTTGCCCAGCATGCCCGGTGCGCGTCCCGTCGTGGCATTGTGTGCGCCGATGCTGCGCAAGTCTTGCATCACCGCGCGCACATCACCGTAGGTGAGCGTAATTTTCTCCATCTCCATCACCGGATCAGCAAATCCCGCCGCCACCAGCATGTCACCAATGTCATGCATATCGGCAAAACGGTTGACGTGGTTATAACCGTCCACCCCGCTGAAAGCGACGCGCAACTCTTTCAGCGTATCCGGCCCAAAAGTGGAAAATATCAGCAAGCCTTCGTTTTTAATCACGCGATGCAACTCGACAAACGTGGCGGGTAAATCATTACACCACTGCACAGCAAGGTTGGACCACACCATTTCCATGCTCTGCGCGGCCAGCGGTAAAGCTTCCACATCAGCACATACAAAGCGCTGTTTGCTGCCGCTGAACAATTTTTGCCACCAACCGGATGTGCCGCGTGCCGCACGCAACATCCCCATCGCAATATCCAGCGCGACAACCTCCGCCTGCGGGTAACGCTCGCCCAATTGGCGCGTTCCCCAGCCCGTACCACTGCCGACATCCAGCAGGCGCGCGGGCTGCAACTTGACGATATCCAGCTTCTCCAGCATGCGTATACACACCTCGCGCTGCAATACCGCAGCGGCATCATAAGTCTCGGCTGCCTTGCTGAATGCTCGGCGCATCGCGCGTTTATCAATATCAAATTCGTTCATGCAAAAAGCTCTTTAAGTGTTCGTTGAATATTTGCGGATGAGACAAAAATGGCGCGTGTGCCGCAGCCGCAATCTCAACCATGCGCGCATGCGGCAATGTCTGAGCCAGATAATACGATGCCTGCGGCGGGGTAAGCTTGTCGCGCTCACCCGCAATCAGCAAAGTGGGCGATTTGATCTGCTTCAGTCCGTCGCGTAAATCGGCATCACGCAGGATATTCAACCCACCGCGCAATGCCGCGAGTTGAGGCTCACCACGACTGAATAAACTGGCGCGCAAATCCAGCAACAATTCGCGCTCACCTTCACTGCCACGCACTTGCAAGGCGAGAAAACGGCGCAGCGTTGCCGCATGATTTTGCTCAAGCTCGGCGGCAAATTGCGCCAGCGTTTCACGCGGCATCGCGCACGACCAGTCATCACGCTCGGTAAAACACGGCGTGCTTGCCACTAGAACGAGACGCTTGATTTTTTCCGGCTCGCGCGCCGCCCAATGCTGCGCAATGATGCCCCCCAAGGACCACCCCAGAAGGCTCACCGGCCCCGGAAATTGGGCCGATAATTCGGTGACGATGGTATCTAGCGAGAAGGGGGAAGCGTGCACGCTTTCAACACCCAAAGAAGAGATAGATGCCCCACATTCCCGCTTCCCAGAACTCAATCCGTGCCCCGGCAGATCGACGTTATGCACTTCAAAATCATTCGCCAGCGTTGTAATCACTTCGCCCAAAATACCGCCGTGCATTCCCCAGCCATGCAGCATGACCAGTGGTTCGCCACGCCCTGTCACTTCAACATGCAAGCTCATGCAACGCTCCCAGCAGTTGTGCGACATCACTCTCACTATGCGCAACAGAAAGCGTGATGCGCAACCGCGCCGTTCCTTGTGGCACGGTAGGCGGACGAATAGCCGCAACCCAGATACCTCGCTCGCGCAAGGCTGCACTCAATTCCAATGCGCGCTGATTGTCGCCGATGAGTAAGGGTTGAATCGCCGTATCCGACTCCATCAACGCCCAAGGCAACCCCGCCAAACCGCTACGCAATCTTGCGATCAGCCGCCGGAGATGCGCACGCAGTTCATCGCCCTGCTCAATCAGCTGCAAACTTTGCAGCAATGCACTCGACAACGCAGGTGGTGTCGCCGTGGTGTAGACATAGCTGTTGGCGTGATTGATGAGCGTGTCTATCACCACTTGTTCTGCCGCAACGAATGCACCCGACACGCCAGCCGCCTTACCCAATGTCGCCATGTAGATGATGCGGGGAGAGTTTATCGCAGCCTCTTTTCCATCCCCTCCCCCTTGCAGGGGGAGGGCTAGGGAGGGGGTAGAAGTGGTGGGACTCATCAACTCTACCCCCATCCTAACCTTCCCCCTGCAAGGGGGAAGGAACGCGCTTGGCTCTGTGTTGCCATATGAATGAAACAGCGAACCTCGCCCCCGCTCACCCAACACACCGAACCCATGCGCATCATCCACATACAACCAAGCATCGTACCTTTCGCACAGCGCCAACATCTCGCACAACGGCGCGATGTCGCCATCCATGCTGAACACAGCATCGGTGATGATGAGCTTTCGGCCCGCGCGCGCTTCACCCAATAACTTTTCCAACTGCGCCATATCGCCATGCCGATAACGCTTTACATCCGCACGCGACAACAACATCGCATCATTAAGGGAAGCGTGATTGAGTTTGTCGGCAAATACCGTATCGCCCTTGCCGACCAGCGCCTGCACCACACCTAAGTTGGCCATATAGCCAGTCGAAAAAAGCAGCGCGGCGGGTTTGTCTACGAATGCGGCAAGCTGCTGCTCAAGTTGATGATGCGGCTCGAAATGCCCGCTCACCAAATGCGCCGCCCCTGCACCCACCCCCCATTGCGTAGCGCCTTGCTGCAATGCGGCGATAAGTTGCGGATGATTGGCAAGACCCAGGTAATCATTGCTACAGAAAGCGAGATAGGGCATCCCATCCACGACGATATGCGGCGACTGTGGCGTGTCTAAAGTGCGGCGCGTGCGCAACAAGCCTTGTGCTTTCCGCTTATCCAATTCGCACTGTAAATTTTCAAACATTAGTGAAGTCTCTTCATCAAATCATCGTACACGCCAGCGATGTTATTCAGCACATCATTGTTATCGTAACGAATCACTTTCAACCCATGCTGTTGCAACAATGCGGTACGCCGTTCGTCATAATTTTTTTGCTCAGCATGGCTGTCACCATCGATTTCAATCACCCATCGCAATTCTGCGCAGTAAAAATCAACGATGAAGTATTCAATGGGTTTCTGACGCAGAAATTTGTATTCCGAAAATTGACGATGGCTCAATACCTCTTTCCAGATTTTGAGTTCTGCCGATGTGGGATTTTTTCGATTTTCTCTGGCGAGTGCGGTGAGATTTTTATCGTAAGGCAAAAAACCTAACCCCTCCCAACCTCCCCTTACACCCGCAAGGGGTACGCCGGTGGGTACCCCGCCGCTTTGCGGCGACCCTTCCGCAGACAGGGGGGGCGTATCCGCTTCTCTTTCGACATTTTGTACTGACTGTAAAGTATCGTCATCCCCCCTGACAAGGGGGGACTGAGGGGGGTTAAGGTTTTGCTTTGCAACCACAAAACAACTCAATGCTTATCAGCAAACGGATACATCCCTAGCTTATCCATCAACGCACGGTCGCGTTCCACTTCGGGGTTGCCGGTTGTCAGCAGCTGCTCGCCGTAGAAAATAGAGTTGGCACCCGCCAAGAAACACAAGGCTTGCACGGCATCGCTCATCTGCTGGCGGCCTGCGGAAAGTCGTACGCGTGCAGTTGGCATGGTGATGCGCGCCACGGCGATGGTGCGCACGAAGTCGAGCGGGTCAATTTCGGCCTGGTCGGCTAATGGTGTGCCTTCGACCTTGACCAGATTATTGATCGGCACGCTTTCCGGGTACGGGTTCATATTGGCCAGTTGCGCGATAAGCCCGGCACGCTGGGTCAGACTTTCCCCCATGCCGACGATACCGCCGCTGCACACATGCATCCCGGCTTTACGCACGCGCTCTAGTGTGTCCAGCCTGTCCTGATAATCGCGTGTGCTGATGATGTTGCCGTAAAACTCGGGCGTGGTATCGAGGTTGTGGTTGTAATAGTCGAGCCCGGCGGCGCGTAGTTGTTCAGTTTGTTCGTCGCTTAGCATACCCAGCGTGGCGCAGGTTTCCATGCCCAGCGCGCGCACCTCCTTAACCATCTCCACCACGGCAGCCATGTCTTCTTCCGATGGCTCGCGCCATGCCGCGCCCATGCAGAAACGATCTGCGCCCGCATCCTGCGCGGCTTTGGCGGCCTTTACCACTTCGCTTACGTCGAGCATTTTTTTATTCTCGACACCCGCATTATGAAAAGCAGACTGCGGACAGTAACCGCAATCCTCGGAACAGCCGCCGGTTTTGATCGATAACAAAGTAGAGAGCTGAACCGCGTTCGGATCAAAATGTTCACGGTGAATTTGCTGTGCGCGATAGAGCAAATCGGCAAAAGGAAGTTGGAGCAAGGCTTCGATCTCGGCGACGCGCCAGCCTTGTGTGCTGTCGTCACGCGCGACCTTGCGCACAAATTCGATAGCCTGAGTTTGAGGGATGATCGGTGTATTCATTTTGTTTACGCTCTGGAGAGTTACTGCCGTTTATGATGCTAAAAAATGTGAAGGAGTTTGCGGTGTCCATTTTACGCGATAGTGCATTGAACATCCGAACGCTAATCAAGCGAATCAGCCCCGCCCAACCCTGCTCACTTTGCGGCAGCATGAACTGGGACGGCTTATGGTGTAACGCGTGCGAACGCGATATGCCTCGCCTCGGTGCGGCAAGCTGCCCGATATGCGCCCTCCCCTCTCCTGCCGCGCAGGTATGCGGCCATTGCCTGCGCAAACCACCCGCCTTTGATCGCACACTTGCGCCATACCGCTATGCGTTTCCGGTTGATCAATTGATACAGGCGATGAAGTTCCGCGAGCAACTGGCACTGGCCGATGCCTTTGCCCTGCATTTTGCGCAACACTGCACTCCAGCCACCTTGCCCGATCTGCTTATTCCTATGCCTTTGCATCCCGCTAAACTCAGGTCGCGCGGGTTCAACCAGTCCCTGCTATTTGCCAGCGGTTTGTCGCGCCGCTTGCACATACCCTTATTACAAACGGCGTGCCGCCGCGTGCGCGACACCCCGCCGCAATCTGGCTTGCCGTGGGATCAGCGTCGGAAAAATGTACGCAATGCTTTCGAGTGTGCAAGCGAGGTACAGGGAAAACATGTCGCACTGGTGGATGACGTGCTGACTACAGGCGCGAGCATGAATGCGCTGGCCAAAGCCGTCCGCAAACAAGGTGCGCGAGAAATTGACGTATGGGTGATTGCCCGAACGATGCCGCATCGCTGAAGGGGGGCTAGTGATCCGGCTAGATGATGTTTTAAGTACGAGAACCAACCCCCTCCAACTCCCCCTTATCAGGGGGAGAGCTGAGTTCGCTCCTCCCCTGATAAGGGGAGGTTGGGAGGGGTTTGGGTTTGGGTGTATGCATTTCTGAGTTCAAACATCATCTAGCCGAATCACTAGTGATGCAATCAGATTACGTGAAAGCATGACAAGTTTTTCACGCGGAGGCGCGGAATACGCGGAGAACAACAATGTCTCTATGGGTTTACTTCACGCCATTCTCTTTTACTTCAGTCTTTGCTGCACAAACTTCCTTAACTCGGGATTCAGCGAACCACTGGCCAGTGCCTGCTTAAATGCGGCACGGGCTTCTTCTCGGCGCTGCAAAGCTTCCAGCGAAATACCGTAACCCATCTGCCACAAACCGTTGCCCGGCAGCGCATGCAAAGCGACTTGATAATGACCAACAGTTTCCTGATGCCGCCCCTGACGCTGCAACAACGCCGCCAAAAACGCACGGTATTCCGCCCTGTCTGCATTGTGCGGCAAAGATTTTTCCAGTGTTGCCACCGCCGTGTCCAGTGCGCCCCGCTCCACCTGCAAACGTGCCAGCGTCATGGCAAAGCCGCCGTGCTCCGGTTTGGTTAGCAAACCGTCTTGCAACACGCGCTCAGCCTCAGGTGCGCGCTTCTGTTCCAGCAACAGCGCGACCAATGCCTGCCGCGCCGCATCATGTCCGGCATGCAAGCGCAAAGCAGCTTCGTAACCGGTCAAAGCATCGGCAATACGTCCCTGCTGCATCAGCCCAGCGGCACGGCGAAATTCAGCATCGGCCTGTTGCGCCGTACTCACCCGCTTGACTGGAGCCGCACTCTCGGCTGGCTGTGTCGCGATCTGCGGTGCTGGTTTGGCGGGAGTGACTGGCACCGCACTCGATGGCGCTGGCACAGCCACTGGCGCAACCGCTTGCACTGGCGCGCGTAACGACGATGGCAAAGGCAAGGAGCTCAATTCAAAACTCAAGCGCGATGCAGGCAAGTCAGCCGATACGGCAACCGCAGTGGCAGGCTCCGCAATCTCGGCGGGCTGCACTGGCAACGTTTCGCTGGGCAGCCATTGCCGAGCCGCCCAAGCTAACGCCAGCAGCAACAGGGCTGCTAGCGCAAACCACAACCTGCTTTTGTTAGTACGCCGTGGCGGAATAGCACGAATCAGCACCTGCTCCGGCGCACTCTGAACACCGCGTTGCTCAAGCTGGTTTAACACCTGATTAATGACGCTCATCGCACCACCTGCCAGACCAAAATCAATGACAAACTTACCGCTCCGCCCAGCAAGCCCAGTGTCCAAGGCAACCAGTCGCGGCGCACTTCAGGCGTATCGGCGGCGGCATCGCGTATGTGTTTGTTCAACACTTGTTGCCGCCCTTCGCTATAAGCCAACATCATCGCCTTGTGCGCGACGATATTCACTAGGCGCGGCGTACCACCGCTAATGCGATGCAATTTGCCAACCGCACCCGACGTAAACAAAGTCTCGCCACTGTATCCCGCCACTGCCAGACGATGGCGCAAATAGCGTTCCAACTCATCTTTGAGCAAGCCGGATAAATCATATTGAAAACTGATGCGCTGGCGCAGCTGGCGTATCGAATGCTGCCCCAGATGTGCATTCAACTCCGGCTGCCCAAACAGCACTACTTGCAACAATTTTCGCTTCTCGGTTTCCAGATTGGTCAGCAGGCGCAACACCTCCAAACTTTCCAGCGGCATCGCCTGTGCCTCGTCCAAGCACACCAAAGCCCGTTGCCCATTGCGCGCGCAATCAAGCAAAGCTTGGGTCAGCCCCTTCAGTAATACGTGCTGATCGGCATCTTTCTCCAGCGGCACGCGAAACTCGTCCGCCAATGCCAGCAACAAACTACGCGGCTCCAGATAGGGATTGGGAATGTACGCCGTGACAAAGCGCGGAGATTGCGGCGCTTCGGCGGACTGGTCTTGCGTGCCGATGGCAGTGGTCGATTGCGTACCCTGATTCAGCGTGGCGAGAAACTTGCGGCACAACAGCGTCTTGCCGTTGCCTACCTCACCCGTGATTTTGATAAAACCCTCGCCGTTGCGCGCCGCCACCAACAAGGTGTTTAACGCTTCCTGATAGCTGCTACAGGCAAAGAAAAAAGACGTGTCCGGTGTCAGACCGAAAGGAAGTTCACGCAGACCGAAATGCTGTCGATACATCTCGCTATTTGACAGCCGGACGGCTCATCTCGCTCATGCGATCACGGCTTTGCGCAATGTCCTGCGACCAGTCTTTATCACCGTCCACAACAGTGGGCTTGAGCAAAATAACCAGTTCGCGCTTTTCAGAAACTTTGCTGGTTTGACCGAAGATCGATTTGGGCAAACCCGGCAAACCGGATTGCGTATCCGTCGTTGCCTGACGCATCAAACCTCCGATCACCACGATCTGACCATCACGCGCGCGCACCACACTATCCGTTTCAGACACGGCACTAGAAGGCATGGGCAGATTAAAGGTGCCCAGCTGCGTTCCCAGATTAAGCGACTTGTTCACAGTTGAAACCTGACTCACCGAAGGATGGACATGCAACACGATCTCGTTGTTTTCATCAATCTTAGGCGTGACATCCAGCATGATGCCGGAGAAGAACGCGGTCGTTTCCACCGTTGGCGCAGTGACCGTTGCAGCGGTTGTTGCCGTCGCACCTGTCGTACTACCACCGGTAATTTTGGTCACAAAAAATTCGTCCGTGCCAACTTTAAGCACCGCTTTTTGATTATTCAACGTAGCAATGCGCGGACTCGACAGCACATGCACGCTACCCTGCGACTCAAGAAATTCCAGCATGGCGGCAAAGTTACTAGTCTGGAATGCCAGACCGAATAGTGATCCGCCAGTCGCCGTAGCAGTATTGACAATATCCGCACCGGGAATTGCGCTCACTGTTCCACCTCCACCCATCAGATTAGCGGCACCCGCAGTCATCGGAGAAAGAAATGCGCCATTTCCCAATTGCCCAGTCGAAATTGCGCTATTCGCCCCAGTCTTGAACGCCGCCCAATTCACACCCGATTGCGCGCCGTTGGAAAGCTGCACTTCGATAATTTTTGCTTCCAAGATAACCTGCCGCTCAACCGAGATTTGCGCTGCTTTCAGATAGGCCGACACGCTATGCAGCTCTTCCGGCATGGCGCGAATCACAATCACACCAGACATCGGGCTAATCACCACACTGCGGCCTTTTTCACTGCCAACGATGGCGTGCAAGGCTTTGGCAACATCTTCCCAAAAATCGCTGCTGGAGGTCGTGCTAATGCGCGCACTGTCACGGTTGCTTTGCCCAGCAGTTTGAGCCGCCGCCGCATTACTTCCCGTGGTGATGTCTGCAACCGAGCCGGAGGCAACACGCACCGAAGATTTCCCTTCGCGATTCCCAGTCAGGTAGTTCACCTGAAAAATCCGTGTCTGCATGGTCAGCGGTTGCACATAGATACGCGCGCCATCCACTTTGTAATCGTAGCCATACATTTCACGTATCGCTTCCAGCGCTTCAAACACCGTCACATCTTTGAGATTAAGCGAGATATTGCCGCTCACTTCAGGATGCAGCAGCATGCTGTAGCGCGTGCCGGAAACCACAGCCATGAAGACTTGGTTCGCAGGGGTGTTGTTCACAGTAAGATCAAAACGTGTTTCCAGCGGTTTGTTTTCAACGCGTGGCATATCCGCAGCCAACGGCGGCAGCAAGGCATTCGATACAGCATCTGGACTGGCTGGCTCAGCCTGTTGCACCGACTGATTCATTTCGCGCTGTATTGCGTCCGCCGTCTGGCTATGACTTGGATGAGTCGCGCAGCCACCAAGCAGCATTGCTATAACTAGGCCCAATAAAACTTTCATTTCCCCTCCTTGTGCGCTACCGGCTTCGCTTTATGCCGACCGGATGATGCGCTTTTTACCGCACGCAGCGGTGTGGACTTGGTTGCCGCATTTTTACGGGTAATTTTTACACCGGGAAACAAGCTCAACACTTGCCGCCCTTGTGGTCCGCGCAAGACTACGCTGCCTTCATGCACTTCAATCAATTTTGCATCGCCATACTTACCGCCTAATTCCACTGTTTGTCCGGCAATAATCGCCGCGCGACGCGTAGGCGAGATGAATATCGACTGCAACCCTGTCGGCTGGCTTTCCACTTCCGACTCGGCTGCCACTGGCGCGCTGATATTGGCGGGCGGCCGAGTGGGATCATTCGTCTCAGCAACCGCAGCCATCATCCAGCACGCGCACACAACTGCCAGCAGAATCTTCAACCCGTTCATAGGCTCAGCCATGTTTTATCCAGACTCAAGGTGTACAAGGTGAGCGTCAATTCGGCATCAGGGTAAGTATCCACCTGCAACTGGGCATCGCCCCAAAACATCTGCACGGGCAGACCTTCCAGTGCGGTGACATAACGCGTCAACTCGGCATAGCTGCCACGCAAGGTCAGCGTCACACCGTGTTTGAATATCTGCCGCCCCTCATCCACGCTCTGATTCGGAGCCGCACCCGCCGCCGCTTTTTCAATCAATGGCGTGACCGCCAACGTATCCATTTCAATCAATTGCAGCTTGCCATGTTTGCCCAACACCTGCTCCAACACCTCCGCCATTTTGTCCGGTGCAACCAGCCGGTCACGGCGACTTTGCAAATACTCATCTTGCTCGTCGACTTGCTGGCGCAACGCGGCAATACGCTGGTGCAACGGCGACTGCTGGTTGTCTTGTTTGGCCTGAATCAGGGCTTGCATCTGCGCTTGCAACTCTTTCATTTTTTCCAGTTGCTGCACAACTTGAGCCGACTTGCTTTTCTGCTCAGCCAATAAGGGATCAAGCAATAAGGCATTCAGCGCCGAAATCAGCACAAAGGCCGCTGCCAAAAAAATCATCAAGCGTTCGCGCAAGGACATTTCGTCGATTTTGCCGCGTACTAGCTCCCAATAACGCTTCATGGCTTCGCCCCGCCAGCGTGCTGCGAGTGCAGCTCAAACTCAACATAACGCGCAACGGCTGTTTTATCTTTCGCGTCTGTTTTGGGCTGACGCATTTTCATATCGGCAAATGTTTTTCCCTGCATCACCGGCTCAGAACTCATGCGGCGAATATACGCGGGCAACAACTCAGGATCGACCACACCGCCAGTCAGACTAATTTGCGCCCCGTCGCCGACCAAATGAAAACCGGTCAACCACAAACCCGGTAGTGACTGTCGACCGAAAGCATTCATGTAGGCCGAATAGCCAGTGGTATTGCCAACTGCGCCAGACTTGAGTGTATCAACCAATTCCGCTTGTTCCGCCGCGCGCTTTTCCAAGCGCTGCGCCTCATCCTGCAATATTTGGTTGGCCTGCTGCGGCGAAAACTCACTGGCAAATCGGACAAAACGATCCTGCTCCGCCGCGTAACGCGCATCGCTATCCTTGGACTGCTCGCGCAACTGCTCCACTTGGTAGAGGGCATAGCCGTAAAACAACAACGTACCCATCACGATCAAACCCAATGCCTGCACCATAGTCAGCAGCGTAAACATCTTGCGCTGCTTCATAAAAATCGGATTGAACAGATTGATCTGCTGGCTCATAGCGTCTTACTCTCTTCGCGCAACGCTGCGCCCAAAGTGGCCAGCGCGTGGGCAGTAAACTCACCATTCGCCAACGCGGGCACCGCGTCGATGTCCATCACTTGCGCTAGATCAAGCGCCTCGACTTTGGCTTCCACGTTACCGTTCAGAAAAGCAACCAACCCCGACTCTTCCGGCACACACACCAGCACACGACTCAAAGGCAGGTAATTAAACTGGCGATCAAAATAATCGAGTGAACGTTGCAACTCTAGCTCGACACGATCCCGCATCTGGCCGCGCAAACGCTCATCGGCATCCAGTAACTGGCCGACGCCAATCTCGATGCGGCGCGAAAGATACAACTCACCGCCAGAGGTAAAGGTTAACAGGCCACCATTATCATCAAACACCAGCAAACCCAACGCGCGCTCTTCCTGCTCGAATAACGCGGCAATATTACGCTGCGCGGTCTCCTGAATATCTATCACATCCAACTGCAACTTGGCGTGTTCAAACAGGGCGATGCGTTGCTGAATAATTGTATTTTGCGCGGTAATCGCATACAGATTGCGCGGACGGTCAGAGCCGTAACGGCTGGCGGGAATCTGCAACACATCCACCGTGGCATCGTCGATGTGATAGTTCAACCCGTCTTTAATTTTCCAGCGTATCGCCGTTTTTAACTCGGCGACCGGAACATTGGGAGCCTCAACCAGTGAGATTTGATATTCGCTCGGTGCCAGCAGTGTAGTGAAAGCGTGGTTGCCGACATCCGCCTCGCGGCATACCCGCTCCAAAACTTCCGAGGTCACCGTGCCGGTATCGTGATACTCGCAACGCATCACACTGGGACGCGCACCGACAAACTGAACCTGCGCGAGATAAACACCATGCTCTGCCACGCCGACAGCCACCCAACCCGCGTCGCGGGTTTTAGACTTGAACAGCGAAGAGAGCTTTGGCATCTGCATGATTGACTGGAAGTTAATTCAGCAACCGCATGATGTCAATGAAATTTAACACTTAGCGCCCACGCCGCCCGCGATAGATGAAAGTGTTATTTCCCTTATACACACCGAAGGTGGCACGCCCAGTCGGATTGCCCAGCGTTGTACCGTCCCAACGATACTGCAACCAAGTATCTAGCGTTGGCGTGATATCGACATAACCACTCGCACTTGGACTAGTGAGCTCTAAATTAGCCTTCCCAGAAATCAAAGGTGAACTGAACGTTTTATTGACCACGCTACCGCTAGGTTGCAATGTCAACGCAGGCAAAGTTAAGCTTGAGCAACTATCCGCATCATTGAGCCGCCAAGCGGCTGCCTTATAGTACTGAGCCGTAAGCGGGATCGGCATATTCAAAAGCTCAGAACCATAGGCATTTTCAATCGCCACGCGACCGCTACGCATCTCTGTTCCGCTCTCATGCCCAGTAGAGGTTACAGCGACCGAATCCGCATCAGTAGCTCTAAGCATCAAGACAAGTGACTCAACCTCAGGCGTTGCCATGTTGTAACTCAATTTATTGACACTTGACGCATTTAACGTAACGGAACCATTAGCAAAACCACTCGCAGGAATAACATTATTGACCAATCCAGTCGTTATCCCCGCATTTGAAAGTGTTGTTGCAAACGCGGTGTTATACGTAGTGCCGTCATAATTTTTTGTCACTTTGCCGCAATTAGCACTTTTCGCACAAGCCGTCACTTTCACCGTAATTGGCTGTCCTGTTTTAGCTGGAGCAACCGACCCAGCGTAGGTAAACGCCCCGCATACCGGAGTGACCAGCGTCTCAAAGTAAGCTGGCTGAAAACGTCCCACCGATAATTGCGTTGTTGCCACGGCAGTCGGCAGTGTCCAACCTAAATAAGCGGACAAATTAGCCGTCAGATCTATCGTGCCCACCTCATCCCAAGTCAGATCAGTGTTGGATACACCGTTGGTGAATGCAGCCGCTGTGGTATTAATTGCCGTTGCATTGCCCAATGCGGGCAATGGATTAGAAGAAGTTAAAGCCACCGTGCCATTAAAGTTAGCTGTAGCGGTTGGCGTAGCGCAAGCATTCATGGCGGTTACTGTTGCGTTGAATGCCTGTCCCGCTTTCAGCGGCGCAGCAGGTATGCCACTAAATGCGAAACTGGCTGGCGCGGCGATAAATGCACCGCTACCAGTCATTGCCGCCCCTGTGGGTGCAGTGGCACTTGCCGTCAGGGTTAGCTGACCCGCATCTGCATAACTCAAACCTAATGTCGCCGTGCCAACATTATCAAATGTTAGCGTGTGCGTCGTTGGGGCCGTGGTAATGGTGGCAAGGTTAGAGCCAGACAACACATTAATGGACTGCGTGCCGCTTACAGGACTAGTGTAGGCAAAGCTCAGATTCACAGACCGCGTCACATTCTGATAGGCCGGCACACAACGCCCTGCGCCTCCCGTCTGTACTGCCTCGATGGTGGCAGTGGCATTGGTGCAGGAGGTGTGATTGGGAACAGTGACAACGAAACCAGCATCGCTGAATGTCATCGCACAGCTAGCCGTATTGGCAACTGTGTTCGAACAAGTTGTTGCCGCAGCGGCAGCTGGATTGGCCGTAGCTGTCAGCGTGGCCGTACCCGCCGTTGCTTGCTGCACAGTGGTGGTGGCGATGCCTGTCACGCCAATGGTGACAGCAACACCCGCAGGCGCAGGGGTGACCGTCACGCCGCCGCCTGTATAGAGATTAGCGCAGGTGGGGTCGGCGGCAGCACTCTGCGCACAGGCGCGCAAGGTGATTGTTGAAGGAGAGCACGTCAGCCCGCTTCCGGTGTGCTGGATCAAAATATGGTCTGGCCCCGTTACAGGTGGTGTACACGCATTCGCAGTTTGCCCAGCCAAGAAAATGCTGCCATTCGGGTCGATATAAACAGCATTGATATCGTTCGTATTGTTTGCTTCAGGAATCTGCGTCCACGGCGCTGCGCCATTTGGGCCAGAGGTGATTTGACCGCCGTTATCGCCAACAGCAGTAATTGCACCAGTCGAAGGATTGATGGCGATGCCATTAAAATCAAACGTGCCAGCCGTGGTGATTAGGTTCGTCCAAGCACCAGTTGTTGGGTTGTATTGATAGACAAAACCTTTGTTATTGTCTGTTTGTCCAGTGACATAAATATTACCCGCCGCATCGCCCGTAATCGCCTGAAAGTCAGCCTTATTTGCACCGGCGGGATAGGCGGCAGTAATGCGCGTCCAAGCAGTAGGAGGAGTTGCAACATCCTTGGTGTAGAGCGCGCCGTTGTCAGCTAATGCATATACATTCGTCGCATCCCCCCAGACAGCTTCAAATTTACCGACATTCTGCCCATTAATTATTGGCACATTGTTCGTACTCAGCTGGCGCGTCCACGTCGTGCCATTAAAAAAGTAAATACCTTGATCGCCGACCACGTATGTCTGATTTGGACCGTAAGTTTTAACGCCGTTTGCATCCGAGCTTGGCTCGGTTCCAGCCGTAGGCATTGCCGTCCAAGTCGTCCCGTTAAATTGAACTAACGCAACAGGCATTCCGTTTTTATTATCACCAACAGCGACAGCATAATTTGTGCTTGCCACACTAACTGCGTTCAATTGCGCAGTGTTGTTAGGCAACGGCGTAGCCACGCCATTGACATAGACAACGCCTTTGCTTGAGTTACACCCAGGTGCCGGATTAAACTTGCAATCAGGCTCACCGACACCGATCACCAAGCCAGGCACACCCGCCACACCATTCAATTGAATGTCTGGATTTGGTGGCTGAATCAAACCGTTGTTGACACTACATACCACAGCAGATGACTCTGCCACCACGCACATGGCTACCAACAAGATACCCAAGTGTGACCATTGATTTTTTTTCATATACACCTCGCTACAATTGTGTCCATATTTTGCATTCTATCCTGCGCAGGCGCAGACTCAAATCCTAACGCGCCAACTTTGCCGTTGCCACCTGCTCCACATACCCCACATCACCGGGATTTCCCCCGGTATTTGCCACTGCTGAAACATCGTAAATCCAGATTGTGCCCGTACCCTCAACTGCGGAAGTCGCCGCACAATTGACCGCGACGGTGAACGGGGCAAGGTTTCCAGCCAGCCCATTTATCGTCGCAGCGGGTACGGCTGCCGTACAACCTACCCACTCCACACCGGAAGCGCTATTAGCCACATTAAACGCCGCCCACTCCACGCCCGCCAAGGCGGCCTGATACGCGCGCGCGCCCATTACCTCCATCGCTTGGCTTTGGTGTTGTGTTGTTGATAAAGTTACCGCAAAGGCACCCAATGCGGCAATCACCACCAGCAAAAAGATGGCGGAAATCAAACTAAAGCCGTGCTGTAATTTCCTTTTCATCCTCGATGATCCTTTAGGAGTGAGAACATCCCCTCCCTCTTGCAGCGGGATGGGATAGAGGCGAGGCACATCACCAACTCTACCCCCATCCTAACCTTCCCCCTGCAAGGGGGAAGGGACTGGCTTAGCGCTAATAAACAATCTGGGTTCATGGAATATTGTTCACGTGAATTTCATGGTACAGGCTGACGCTTTCACCCCCGCTGGTTAGCGTGAGGCGAATACCAAGCAAACCCAGACGTTGATTACTCACGTCATAATCAAACGAACAGGCACTGACATTATCCGCAAGAATGGCGCTTGTTCCGCCCAATCCCGCTGGGGCAACTTGCACCGCATTAAATCCATAAGCCCAATGTTTGACCAACTGTGCTTGGCCGTTTTGATTGGCATCCAAAGCGCCCAATGCGCCCTCGCACGCATAAGTTACCGCCTGTTGAGTAGCCGGCACCACGTCGAAGCGTTGCGATGGCAGTTGGGCAAAAGCAGGAAAACGGGTGGCCGTAATGTTAGCCACAGTTGTGCCGGCTGCCGCTACAGGCACCGTGCGCAACACACCGGATGCCGCGCTTTGATCGTATGGCGGATTACCGTCCGATTGCACGCTCCCCACCACGATTCCATCACCCTGCGCCAAATCCACGCTCGGCCCAAGAAGATCGAACGAACCATCGTTGGCGGTAAAGTCGAGAATATCGCCCACAGCGGAAGCTCCGCTCAAATCTGCCGATGCACGATACCGCCCGCCATTTTTGGTCGGTAAAAATTCAACGTAAGTCAAACCACTCCCCTGCGGACGAATACTGTTCGGCACCGCCGTACTAATTTCACTCGCCATACGGTACAACGCGGTATCAGCAACATCGGTCAACTCCGCACGGCGCGACACATCCATGTATTGCTGAATCGGCGCTTTAAGAAATACCGCGACCATGCTGCCGAGGATGCCGGTGATGACGATCACCATGATCAGCTCGACCAGACTAAAACCTTTCAAAATTTTCGGAGACGTCGAGGTTCGCATCAGTAAGCCGCCCTGTATCCGGTTGCGGTAATCGCCTCGCCATTGGGCGCGGTCACCGTTACATCAATTTGTACCGCACTGACAGCGGGAACGCCCAGCGCGGCATCAATCACCGTTACACCTGCGGTGTAGCCCTCCAATCCAGTAATCGGCGCAACTCCATCTAGCGAATAAATCCCTGCCGCCTGATTAAAACCGTTGTAATCCATCACATCATCAAATTTCGAACGATTTGCTTGTACATTTGCACCAGTAAAACCTCCAACAGGATTGGCAAAATCCTGCAACTCCACTTCCTCCAGCAGCGAATACGCCACCGCCAGCGCCTGCTTGCGCACCAAAGGATCGGCACTGCCGCGCGTGGTCTGGTTCATCACCAGCAAAATACCCGCCAGCGCCACACTGACGATAACGATGAACATAATCAGCTCGATCAGACTGGCACCGCGCTGCTTGGGGGGACGCTCACATTCTGCAACAGGCTTGTATTCAAACAGTTCGCGGATGCGCGAGTCCGCCGTCTTCAACAAAGCGGGATTTTGCGCATACATCTCCAGCATGAAGTTCCGTCCATCTTCAAGCTGGCGAATGATCTGGTAATTTTTTTCAGCGTTATTCATGGCTCGCCTGAATTTTGCGCAACTCTTCAATATCAATTTGATCTTTGCTGCGTCCCGTGCCGGTTTTCATTGCAATTAAATGATCAATACCAGCAACCGCAATTTGTAATTCCCCAACATCCAGCATGGTTGCCTGCTGCCGTAACTCCACATATGGCACAACGGGTTTGACCAATACATCCAGCACCAAAGGCACTCTGTCGGCGGTACGCAAACTAAAAGCCAACATGCCCTTCTCACGATGCCATTGCTCAATTAAGTCGGGCTGAGTAAGTGATTCCAGCGGTACAGGAATGGAAGGATTTAACCCTGCCAACTTTGCCGCATCAATAAACTTACGCAGATTCTCGCTATCCATCGCCATCGCCACATCGACATCTGCGGTAAAACGAGAATAGCCACGCAAAGCAACAGCCAAGCCGCCCACCAAAACAAAATCCACTTGTGATTTTGCCAACATTTTTAGCAAATCCATCATGCCCATTTGATGAACTCCCTCTGCCTAATGCACATAACCCGTCCCCACCTCGACAGTAACGGCCTGCGTTGCGCCGGTGATGTTGATTACCCGCCCGGCAGACGGTGTGCCCTGCTGATCAAAATTGAAGTCGCCTGGGGTGGCGGTAAAGGTGATGCCTGCCGGTGCGTTCAAAACTGCGTTGCCGTCGGGCAATGCTAGCGGCGTGCCGCACGCCGCAGTCGCACCCAGCGACAAAGTCACGCTGCTATTGGTAAATGCGGCACATACAAAACGATTCTGCGCGATAGCAACTTTTTGCGCATAGCGCAGCGTGGCTTTCACTTGATCGGAAAAGCCGCGCGATTGAAATACGTTGTTGTCGAAAAAACGCGGTGCGGCTACCGCCCCGATAATACCGATGATAATCATCGTCATCACCAACTCGACCAGGGTAAATCCGCGCTGAAAGTAGAATTTACTCATGCCGCGCGTAACGTGCCGAAAACATCTCAATTTGATGCAATATTTCAACCATACGATCCGCCGCAACAAAAGCAAGGTTCAAAATTGCCGCTTGCTGCTCGCCATCCTCAGGATAGTCGTGCGCAAATGCATTGCGCATTTCGCGTAACTCCAACCATTCATCGACCGAGGGAAGTGCGCCGATTTTTTCCAGTCGGTTGAGCTTATCCAAGAACGCATCCAAATCACCCGGCTCTTTTGTCAACTCTAGTACCAAGGGCAACAGCTTTGTCCCCATAAGGTCTTGCAGCTTGGCAAAACGACTTACAAACTGGTCCATCACCGCCACCGTTGCATCGTCCAATTCACACAACTGGTTTGCCTTGAGCGGAAAAATGGCAGACAAAACTCCTTTGGCCCACAACATTCGACGGGCATGCGTTTCGCATTGCGACAACACCAGATGAACCACGCTCTCACTCATAGCATCACCCCCGTCTTTCGCGCCAACTCGTAAACGGGCAAACTTTCACTACCCGCACGGTGCACCACCAAATCTATCTTGCGATCACCCAAGCGTCGTTTTAGCCGCGCAAGAAAAGACAATCTTGCTGCCGCCAATTGATCGGCATCTCGACTCATTGTGTGCACATACAAATCAACATCACCACCTTTTGCACTGTCGTCCACACGCGAACCAAACAACCATACTTGCGCGGAAGTCCCGAAAAAGCATTCGGCTTCTTGCTTGATGGCGTTGATTTGTTCGGCTTGCAAACGCATGAAAATATTCCTTTTATTGCACAGTGCGCAGTGTAACAAGGTCAGACGAACCACGAAAAACAAAGGAGACCGCAGCCTCCTTTGTTTTGTACTTCATGTGGTGCAATGCGCGTTGCTTATTGCACCCTACGTTTACTAAATTTGCGGCACAACAAACACGGCAGACGCAGTAGAGTCAGCAGTCAGTGCAATCGTGCAGTTAGGAGCAGTTCCTGCGATAGTGTAATCAGCCAGCGAAGTAGAGGCATCAACCAAACTCGCAGCCAAAGTTGCGGTACAACCAGCACCTGAGGTTGCAAAACCAGCCGCATTGCCCGCTAACTTAGCACCGTAGTTGATCGTTGCACCAGAAGACAGCGCACCAGCAAGCCCTTGTACTTTTGCCCTTTGAGCATCTTTGCTCAAATCCACAAACTTCGGCAACGCAGTTGCTGCCAAAATACCCAGAATCACAATCACCATAACCAATTCGATCAGTGTAAAACCTGCTTGTTTCTTCATCTTAAAACTCTCCTAATTATCGAGTGATGGAAGCCGCAGCTCCCGGAAATGAAACAGTTTGCTCATTAATTGCCGCAACAATAATTTGCAAACGGGTGAGAAAGTAACGCATCGCCCCTATGATTGCAAGCAGGAATTACCCTGCCCGATAAGCGGAATTAAACCAGAGATGGGCGGAGCAATATGGCTAGCAAACAAATGCTGCCGAGCAACAGCAGCCAGCCAGCACGTTGTGCGTGGCGCATCACAAAGTGATCGATATGATCACGCCTCGCATCCAGTGGATCAATGACACGCTGCCCTGATACCCAGCGATTGGAGTGTTGTTCAATGTCCTTTAACAAACTGGGACGGAAATATAAAAACAATCCCACGCTTAGTGCGACCGCGCCGCCGCTGAGCGCAATCAACACCAGCGCGTCGGCTACGCCTTCGGCCAGCGTGAGCGGCATTTGAGCAGAGAGTTTGGCAATAAACGGGGTGCGTTCGATCAACATGCCAAAGTGAATCAGGATATACGTCGCACCGAGCAAAATGAATGCACCCAGCATGCGGTGACGACGATAAAACCACGACTCAACACTTACCTGCTTATCCAAGGCATGACCAATATGGTCAACCGCGATCCATCGGTTGGCGAGGCGATTAAGCGCGGGCAATTTATCCGCCTTTAGAATGAGTAGTAGCCCTAGAGCGATGCCTGCGACGGCTCCAACGATGAGAAATGTTGCCAGCGATTGCCATAAAACAAGGTCCGTCATCTTAGCCTCCATTATTCAACCTAAAAACCCATTAGCGCCGATGAATGCCTTTCCCGTTGCCGAGGGGAGGGACGGTTGCATCCTCTAAAAATTAAGGCGACTCAAACCACATATACGGCACTACCGGCTCAAACGAGAGTCCGGTCAATTCGGGGGATGCACTTTGTAGCGAGGGTAGGCGCGATGCTTCGTATTGCTGAAGCACATGAAAGCGAATGAGTTTGCGACCTTCCATTTTTAGGTTTTCACCATTGCGCACCAGATACACCAATTCGCGTGTTTTGAGATCAAACGCCCAGTTTCCGGTCTCTAGTTTCGCCGCGCTGACATCATAAAACTCGCCGAGATAATTGCGCGGTTTTTTTTGCAGCCAGTTGATCGGATTATCTCGCGCCAGCGCGGCGACATCGGCAGTCTGACCGCGTGTCATCAATTGGCCGTATTGCAACACCAGCGCACTCTGTACTGTTGCAACAATGCCTTCCATCGCGGTTTTTTCTGCCTGCTCTTGATAAAACCGCGCGCGATCCAGAAACAACGCCATCATCAACATTACGATGATGATGACGATCACCAGCTCAAATAAAGTAAAGCCTTTGGAAAATCGCGCGCGGCGTAGACTGCCGCCATCATCTTTAAACCCAGCTAATCTATTTGCTCCCGCCCCTTGCAGAGGAATGGAATTCATTGACTCTAATGGATTAGCCAGGCTTAGCCCTAAGTCTTGTCTCATTTGTGCATTGCTGCTTTGCCCAAGTCCCACATCGGCAGGAACACGCCCAACGCCAGCACAAGTACCAAGGCACCCAGCGCGACGATGAGAATAGGTTCGATTTTGGAGCTCAGGGTTTTGACTTCGTACTCGACCTCGCGCTCGTACATGGCGGCAATTTCGAACATCAACCCGTCCATATCGCCGGTTTCTTCACCCACGGCGATCATTTGCAATACCACTGGGTTGAATACTTTGGTCGCCACGGCAGTACGCAAAATGCTTTCGCCGCGCTCCACCCCGTCGCGCATTTGCTCAATGCGGCTGCGCATGAATTCGTTGTCCACTACCATGCCGACGACATTCAGCCCTTGCAAAATGGGCATGCCGCTTTTGAACGATAAGGCCATGCTGCGTGCGAAACGCGCCAATGTGGATTTAAAAATGATGTCACCGGCAATGGGCAACTTGAATTTGTAGCGATCCCATTTAAAGCGCCCGTCCACCGTGTTGATGTAGTAGCGAAAGCCCATCAGGATAGCAACCACGCCCGCCAGCATCAGCAACCAGTAATTCACCATGAAGCCGGAGAAACCAATCAGAATTTTGGTAACCATTGGCAACTCGGCATTAAACCCGGCATAGACTTTGGCAAAAGCAGGAATGACAAACAGATTGATAATGACGATGGCAATCGCCATCGCAATCACCACAAAGCTAGGGTAACGCATCGCGGTTTTGATGCGCTCACGCATCTCGCGCTCAAACTCAAGATGGTCGTACAAACGAATAAACGTTTCGTCCAGCATACCGGTCATTTCCCCCACCTGAACCATGCTGACGTAAAACGGGGAAAATACTTTGGGGTGTCGGCGCATCGCACTACTCAGCTCACGACCGCTATCCAGACTTTCGCGCAGATCTTGAATCATCGCGACAAACGCTGGGTTTTGCGCCGACTCCTGCAACCCAGCCAAGGCACGCAAAATAGGAACGCCCGCTTTGAGCAGGGTGTACATCTGACGGCTAAACAGCAGCAATTCCAGATGCGAGACTTTCTTTTCCTGAAACAGTTTGGTAAACCAGTCGGACTGAGCTTTTGTTGCGGCACCGCCGCGCACCGTGCGTGAAGCAACAATCTCAACCGGTGTAATACCGGTGCTCATCAACTGGTTAGCGATGGCACTACTATCATCACCATCCAGTGTGCCCTCGATCATGTCGCCACGACCATTGCGACCTTTGTAAGCGAATACCGCCACGATCAATCCTCGGTCTGGTTGCTGATACGCATAACTTCATTGACCGTAGTGTGGCCGAGTCGCATCTGATTGAGCGCATTGTCGATCAGTGTTTTCCCCTGCATATGCTTGCGCGCCACTTGCATGAAATGCGTGGTGCTATCGTGCGCAGCCGCTTCGACTAACTCGCGCCCCATTTCCAACATTTCGTATACGCCGATACGACCGTGATAACCGGTGCCGTTGCAGTGCGAGCAACCGCGCCCGTGTACCGTCGATAGCTGCGCTGGGTCAACATTCTCAGCTTTCAGCCACTCTTCTTCCTGTGCTGATAGTTGATGCGGTTCTGCACAGCTTTCGCAAATGCGACGAATCAGGCGCTGCGCGATCACCGCTTGTACCGAGGAGGCAACCATGAAACGCGGCGTGCCCATATCAACCAGACGGAACAGCGTACCGGCGGCATCGCGGGTATGCAAAGTGGATAGCACCAAGTGTCCAGTCATCGCGGCACGCAGGCCGATTTGCGCGGTTTCTGCATCGCGCATTTCACCCACCAGAATTACATCGGGGTCTTGCCGCAAAGCGGAGCGCAGCACCGATGAAAATGTCAGGCCGATTTTTTCATTGACTTGCACTTGATTGATGCCGGGCAAACGGTATTCAACCGGGTCTTCCACGGTGATGATTTTTTGATCGATGGTGTTGATTTCCGACAAGGCAGAATACAGCGTGGTGGTCTTACCACTACCAGTCGGCCCCGTGACTAGAATCATGCCGTTGCTGCGGCGGATGATCTCGCGGAAACGCTTGAGCATCTCCGCTGGCATACCCAACTTATCCAGCCCAACCATGCCGCCGTCCTGACGCAGCAGACGCATCACCACAGCTTCGCCGTATTGTGTCGGGCAGGTGGCGATACGCACATCCACCCCCTGCTCACGCACGCGCACATGGAAGCGACCATCCTGCGGTAAACGTTTTTCGGAAATATCCAGACCGGACATCAGCTTCAGACGCAGCACCAACGCGGGGGCGATTTTGTTGTCTGCCTCGGTTTGCAAGTGCAGCGCGCCGTCGATACGGAAGCGGATCATCAGCTTGCCTTCCTGCGGCTCGATATGCACATCGGATGCACGAATCTGTGTGGCATCGTCGAACATAGTTTGCAATAGTTTGACCACCGGCGCTTCTTCCACACCGACGTTGTCGGTCATCGAACCGAAGTCGATGTAGCTGTCGCCCAACTCTTCGCTCAACTCGCGCGCCAAACCGCTGATTTCTTCGGTGCGGCGATAACCCCGGTCTATGCTTTCCAGCAACTGCCCTTCGGTGACAACCGCGACATCAATGTCGCGCTTGAGAATACGGGTGACCTCGTCAAAACCGAATAGGTCAGTCGGGTCAGCCATCCCCACCAGCAACATCCCGTTGCGCTCTTCCAGCACGATAGAACGAAAACGCCGCGCCTGATTCTCAGGCAGTTGGCGCACTAGTTCGAGATTGATGTTGTAGTACTTGAGGTTGATGTAAGGAATATTGAGTTGCTTGGCCAACGCTTCGGAGATTTGTTCTTCGGTGACAAAAGCATTATCGACCAGCACTCGCCCCAGCTTGCGTCCGCTACGCTTCTGTTGATCCAAGGCAAACTGAAGCTGCTCCTGCGAGATCAACTTTTGCTGCACCAGCAAATCGCCCATGCGGACTTTTTCGGGACGCGCCATAATCCTCTCCTGATCTTGAATGTTTGCCGCGCCGCACCCGAGCATCTTTAGTGCATCGTGAATGTGTGCGTTGATTGGCAGGCAGGAAAGTAGCCGTTTTTAGTTACCCTGACAAGACATATGTTCCATGTGATTCTTTACCAGCCGGAGATTCCCCCGAATACCGGCAACATCATCCGCCTGTGCGCCAACAGCGGCTGCCAACTTCACCTGATCGAACCACTTGGATTTACGCTGGAAGATAAGCAGCTGATTCGCGCGGGACTGGATTATCACGAGTTTGCACGTTTACGCGTACACGCCAATCTGGACGCGTGCGTTACCGCATTGGAAGGCGCGCGCATTTTTGCTATGAGCACAAAAGTCAGCACGCCTTTCTACGAAACTCGTTTTCAAAGCGGCGATGCATTTTTGTTCGGCCCAGAAAGTCGCGGCCTACCGCAGGAAGTGTTGGCAAGTTTGCCGGACGGACACCGTCTGCGTTTGCCCATGTTGCCGCACAGCCGCAGCCTAAACTTATCCAATACCGTTGCGGTAACGGTGTATGAGGCGTGGCGGCAATGCGGATTTAACGGTGGCAGCTAAGAAGGCCGTTATTCGACGTTCGGTGTGCGACTCAGCAACTCGGCGATCACTTCGCGCGTAGGTACGTGGTCGTAGATGATGCGATAGACCGCTTCGCTGATGGGCATTTCCACACCGAGACGCGCGGCCAAACGATGTACTTCGCGCACGGTGTAAACCCCTTCGGCGACGTGCCCGAGACGATGCAGAATGGAGCTAAGATCATGCTGTTGCGCCAGCAGTAAGCCAACCTGACGGTTGCGCGACAAGTCGCCGGTACAGGTCAGAATCAAATCTCCCACGCCAGACAAGCCGCTCAAGGTTTCCGCCTTGCCGCCCAACTTCAAACCCAAACGAGTAATTTCAGCCAGCCCGCGTGTTAGCAATGCTGCGCGGGCGTTGTGTCCCAAGCCCATGCCATCGCAAATACCAGCCGCGATGGCCATGATGTTTTTCACTGCGCCACCCACCTCGACACCGATGACATCGCTACTGGCATAAATGCGTAGCTTGGCATGATGCAATGCCGCCGCCGTGGTGCGCGCAAAGTTCTCGTCATAGGCGGCCAGCGTCAGCGCGGTAGGCAGTCCGCGTGCAACTTCCTGCGCAAAACTGGGGCCAGAGAGTACGCCGCAGGGAATATGGGCAGGCAGTTCGCTCGCCACAACCTGATGCGGCATCTCGGCACTCTCCGCCTCGAAACCCTTGCACAACCAGATCACACCGTAATTGCCGGGATGCGCTTGCAGTTGTCGCAAGGTATTGCGCAAGCCCGATGTGGGCGTGGCGATGATAACCAAATCAGCAGCTACCAATGCCGCCGGTAAACTGGCACTCAAACCCAGCGTATCGGGCAAGTTCGCGTCCGGCAGGTAGCGGCGATTGAGACGGTCGCGCCGCATTGTTTCGACTTGCTGCGCATCGCGCGCATAAAGTGTGACGCGATGATTCGCGGCCAGACTAATGGCGAGCGCGGTTCCCCAAGCCCCCGCACCGATTATCGTGATATTCATTTGCCAATCACCTGCTTACTCGCCCCAAACTTCGGTGCTGCGTACATAACCGGTTTCACCGTCTTTGTGGCGCACCTTGAGCCAGCCAGTGCCCGTAGCCTCAATACGCTCCAACGCAACTTGCTGGCGCACCTGAAACACACGCGCAGCAGCAAAATCCGGCTCGGCTCGCACATCTAGTACAGGAGGTAATGCAAACAGGTAACGCTTGTTGCTTAACAAGCGCTTTTCGATCCAGTACAGACCGCCGGAGCGGTCGCGCACTTTGATCCAATTATCCAAGGTGACGACTTGCTCGAACGGCATGTAGCGATTCACCAAAAATAATTTTTTTGCCTTAAGCGAAGGTGCGTCGTACAACACCGCGCTGGATTCTCCGACCGAGACGAAATCGACCGCGTTCGCATGGAACGCGCCGCACAACAGGATCGGAGCCAGCCAGCGCAACATCTTTTAGTGCGTGGTCGCAGCTGCGTTAGCTTGCTGTTTTTGCTGCTGGTAGAGCACTTCGAAATTAATCGGGTTCAGCAATACTGGCGCAAAACCAGCTCGCACCGATACGTCGGACACCACTTCGCGCAAGTACGGGAACAGAATATTAGGGCACATCACCGCCAAAATCGGTTCAACTTCCTGCGCAGGAATATTGCGCACTTGGAAAATACCGGCTTGCTTGGCTTCGATCAAGAACATGATTTTTTCGCCCAATTTGGCAGTCACGGTGGTCATCACTGTTACTTCAAATACGCCTTCATCAATCGCGGCAGCTTGGGTGTTAAGTTGCACTTCGATTTGTGGATTTTCGCGTTCGAGGAAAATCTGCGGTGCGTGAGGGATTTCCAGCGAAATGTCCTTCACATAGATTTTTTCCATGTTGAACAACGGTTGGTTATTTTCCTGTGCTGCTTGATTTTCTTCGCTCATGCTCGTTCTTCCTAGTTAGTTATGCTGCTAAAAGTTTATCCAATTCACCGGCCTGCTCACAGGCGTACAAATCATCGCATCCGCCGACATGATGGTCGCCAATGAAAATTTGCGGCACGGTGCGGCGACCAGTGCGCGCGACCATCAAGTCGCGTTGCTCCGGTTCAAGGTCAATGCGGACTTTTTCAATCACCGTTACGCCTTTGCGCGTCAACAATTGCTCTGCCCGTACACAGTACGGACAGACTTCGGTGCAATACATTAAGACTGGGGCGCTCATTTGGTCAGCGGCAGGTTTTGTTTCTGCCATGCCGTCACGCCGCCGGAGAGGTTGTAAACCTCGCTAAACCCAAGCTTGCCCAATATGCCGCAGGCCATGCCAGAACGCTGTCCGCTACGGCAGACAACAACGATGGGTTGTGCTTTGTATTTTTCAAGTTCACCCACACGTTCTTTCAGCTTGCCCAGCGGAATCAGCTTGGCATTGAGCAAATGACCTGACTTGTATTCGCTGTCCTCACGCACATCGAGTACCAGCGCGTTTTTGTGGTTAATGAGTTGCAGTGCCGCAACCGCATCGGCATCGCGAATACCGCGCACCCGGTTACCGATAAACGACCAGATCAACATGCCGCCGCTGAACAGGGCAATCATGATTGGGAAAATGTTGCTGCTAATGAATTCCACTTCGGTGTTCTCCTTCTTTTTGGAGCGCGAATTCTAGCAGAGGCCCAAATCGCGCGGGGTCTTTCTCCGCCAATTGCTCCAGCTGCGCGCGCGTCGCGACAAAATCGCGCGGGTAAGACCACAGTGCCCTACGCATCACTTGCTTGGCCTCTTCCAAACGTCCCGCCTGTGCCAGCAACAACGATTGCCGGTACGACACAGTGCCGACAGGAATAAACCGAAACACTCGGGTATTGAGATCGAGCTTGTCTTGCAACTTGTTCGCGTCCACATCCATCAGCGAACTCATAAACAGTTCGGCATAAGGTTTGAGCAATCCCCCCGAATGCACTGCCATCAGCCCTTCGCGGATACCAACAATCGCTGCCGCATCTTGATTGGAGCTTGGCCGCAAGGCCAGCGTGCGCTCTAAACGATGATAACTGGTGCTGAGTTGCCATAGCGTCAAGGTACCCAACAGCAGAATTGCGGCAACCGCTAAACGACCGATGCCGCGCAACTCCAACGGATACTCTTCTTCATCCATCAACCCCAACAACACCGCAACCACGGCGACAAAGTAGGTGTACCACAGCGGATATTCCAACAGGCTATGGATGACGAGCACGCCCAGCGCGGCATATCCCCACCAGTGTGCCGCGTCGAATGTGGCACGACGATAGCAACCGAACAACAATGCACCGAAGGTACCAAACAATACGATCAGTCCGGCCAGTCCAGTCTCTGCTGCCAACTGAAACACGATGCTATGCGCGTTGTTGTATAAACCGCTCAGTCCCGTTTGCCCTAGCTCCGGCAGTAATTCGAAGTGATGCAAGGCAAACTGCCCGATTCCCACACCCAGCCAAGGAGACTGGGTAAACATCACCATCGCTTCGCGCCACAAATAAAGCCGAATTCCGCCGCTGGCATCATCGCCGAACAGGCGCTTCATCGTATCAATGCTGGTGGCGGCTCCCGACATGAACGGAAATTGCACCAGCCAGTGCATCAGGCCGAATCCGGCTATTAGCAACAGCGTGTAGCGCAACAACGGACGCAACGTGGCATCACGCCAAGCAAACCCGCCCGCCAGCACGGCAAACATGACCAAATACAACCAAGAACTGCGCGAACCGCTCAGCGTCATCACCAGCAATAGCGGCAATGCCAGCACGAGCACCCACAGCGGATGCCATTTTCGCTGCTGCAACAACAAGCCCAGCGATGCCAAACCCAGCGCAATGTAATTGGCAAAGTGGTTGGGCTGGGCCAGATTGCCGAACACACCAGCGGAAACTTTCATTACCACCACACGATCAAGCGGGGTATGCCAGCCGAAGTGTTGCAATACCCCTGCCAGCGCGCTGAGTTCCGCCCCAACCAACAGAAAACAAGACAACACCCAAGCTACGTGCGCCAAGCCATAACAGCGGCGCAACCAGCCTCCCAGAATAATGAGTAATGCGGCGAACAGGACATACAGGGTATACAGCATGGCCTGTTCAAAATAGACGGTCTTGCCCAGCAGCCATTGCAACAAAATCACAAACAACAAACCTATCGGCAACAACACGATGCGCGGCACACGCGGCGCGGCCCAGAAGTCTTTGCCCGTTAACAGCAGCAAAGCAGCAACACCAATCAACGCGCTCCACCACTCCTGATAAAACGTTGTCAGAGGATACTGATGACGGTAATGCAGAAATGGAAAAACCCACATCAGGCCGACGAGGGCCAAACTGATGTGGGTCAAGCGAAACTTTGCTGCCAGATTACTTAGCAAGAACCGCCCTTAACACCGAACTTTGCCAAAATGTTGTTCAGCGGACAGATTTGAGTGAAGCCGCTTTGAAACAAATTCAAACCGACAAATGCTGTGAAAAAGAGGAAGTATTCACTGACGAACAAAGGACTGGCACTCACCCCCAGCGATAGCGACAGCATCACAAAAAAACCGGCAACGATACGGACAATACGTTCTGCATTCATGCTTCAAGACTCCTAAAAGTTGGATTGGATTTTACTGGAACTTCTTATACAAAGTCGCGTAATACAACACGGGTATGACGATCAGCGTGAGTAAGGTGGAGACTAAGATGCCGAAAATCAAGGCCAGCGCGAGCCCGTTGAAAATCGGATCATCGAGAATAAACAGCGCTCCCAGCATCGCGGCCAAACCAGTCAACAAAATCGGCTTTGCACGCGCGGCGGCGGCACTGATGACGGCATGCTGCAAATCCATACCGTCGCGTAATTGCAAGTTGACGAAATCCACCAGCAGGATGGAGTTACGCACAATGATGCCCGCCAGCGCGATCATGCCGATCATTGACGTTGCCGTAAATTGCGCGCCAAACAAAGCGTGCCCCGGCATCACGCCAATGATGGTGAGCGGAATCGGTGCCATGATGACGAGCGGTACCAGATAGCT
Source organism: Gallionella sp. (assembly GCA_028687335.1). Classification (GTDB taxonomy): domain Bacteria; phylum Pseudomonadota; class Gammaproteobacteria; order Burkholderiales; family Gallionellaceae; genus Gallionella. The sequence goes on along the minus strand of JAQUAI010000015.1, from coordinate 22,719 downwards.
TTTGAACTGCGCCACCACCAGCAGATAGATCAGAATCAAACCCACGCCGTAAGCAATACCCATGTCACGGAAGGTCTCGAACGTGACTTGCCATTCGCCTTCCCATTTCAGCGCGTAACTGCTGTAGGGGTCATTCGGCTGCTTGAAGAAATGACTAGCCAGTTGCCCGCCTTGTGCAAGTGCCATACCGTCCGTCTTGCCATTGATGCCAAACATACCGTACAGCGGACTATCAAGATCGCCGCTCATATCGCCGAATACGTAAACCACTGGCAACAGGTCTTTATGGTAAATCGGGTAATCGCGTTTGAGCTGAATGACTTGCACCAACTCGGACAGCGGAATCAGCGTGTTGTCACGCGCACGCACTTTGAGTTTAAGTACATCATCGATACGGCTACGCGTCTCCGCAGGTAGCTGCATGCGCAGCGAAGGTGCGTATTTCGCATGTTCATCGTGTAACGATGCCACCGCCTGCCCACCCAGACCAATACCAATTGCATCAACAATATCGCTAGGTGCGACACCCAGCAATGCCGCTTTGCTTTGCAATACCTGCAATTGCAATTTGGGGGCAGCCTCGGTCACGCTGTCGTCGATTGCGACAATATCTTCCGTTGCGGCAAACTGCTCACGCACCTTGCCCGCTACCTGCCGCGCACCTTCGTAATCCGGCCCGTAAATTTCAGCCACGATAGGCGACATCACCGGCGGCCCCGGCGGCACCTCCACAACTTTGACTTTAGCGCCCCACGCATTGGCAATTTTTTGGACCGGTGCCAGCACCGATGTCGCAATTTCGTGACTGCTGCGATCACGATGATGCTTGTCCTGCAAGTTGACTTGAATATCGCCCTGCTCTCCTGCGCTGCGCAAATAATACTGACGCACCAGCCCATTGAAATTGATCGGTGAAGCCGCGCCCGCATACGCCTGATAGTCGGTCACTTCCGGCACAGTTGCGAGATAGTCGCCAATCTCGTGCAGCACCGCGCTGGTTTGCTCCAGCGGCGTACCGCTCGGCATATCCACCACCACCTGAAATTCGGATTTATTGTCGAACGGCAACATCTTGAGGATCACCAGCTTGCCCACGGCCAGCAATACCGCCAGCATCAGCGCCACCAGAATGCCCAGCCAGAGTTTGCGCCGCGCGGCTTTGCCGTGTTCACCATTCAGAAATGGGCCCAAACGCGCGCGGAAAAAGCGGTGTAACGGTGTATCACTCTCATCTCTGAGTTGCTCGTGATGCGCGCCCGCGAAACGCAGTACCAGCCACGGCGTAATCATGAAAGCGACCGCCAGCGAGATCAGCATACCCATGCTGGCATTGATCGGAATCGGGCTCATGTACGGCCCCATCAAGCCGCTGACAAAAGCCATCGGCAGCAAAGCGGCAATCACGGTAAAGGTTGCCAGAATGGTCGGCCCACCGACTTCATCCACCGCATCAGGAATAATCTCCGACAGTGGCTCATGTTGTGCCAGCGCGCGACGACGATGAATGTTTTCGACCACCACAATGGCATCGTCGACCAATATCCCGATGGAGAAAATCAGCGCGAACAAGGACACGCGATTCAATGTAAAACCGTACGCCCAAGAAGCAAACAGCGTCACCGCCAGCGTCAGCATCACCGCGACACCCACTACCAACGCCTCGCGCCTGCCCATGGTGAACCACACCAGTGCCACCACCGCGAGCGTGGCGAAAAATAGCTTTTTGATCAGCTTCATCGCCTTGTCGTTAGCCGTTTCGCCGTAGTTGCGCGTGATGCTCACACGTACATCATCCGGAATGACGTGGCCTTTCAGGTCGTCCACGCGCGCAATCAATGCATTGGCAATATCAACCGCATTAGCGCCCGGCTTTTTGGTAATCGCCACGGTGACAGCGGTAAATTCGCCCTTGTTTTCGATCTGTTTGTCTGCCGCCGCAGGCCCCGTACCAAACCACACATAGCTATTCGGTTGATCGGCACCATCTTCAACTTCAGCAACATCACGTAAAAATACCGGCTTACCTTCCCATACGCCGACAACTAGCTGGCGAACCTCGTTCGCGTCACTCAAAAAGCTGCCCGACTGCACCAGCACTTCGCGGTTGTCGCCAACCAAGTTACCGGCATTCTGCGCGGCATTGGCCGATTGCAATGCAGCCTTAACATCTTGTAGCGAAAGTTGATGTGCATTCAGCGCCGCCGGATTGATATCGACGCGGATGATGCGCTGCGTACCGCCCAGCGTGGTGACTTCGCGCGTACCCGGCACCCGTTTCAGTTCTGCCTCAATAGCGTGAGCTACTTGGGTCAACTCTAGGCCGCCCCCCAACGTTTGATCGCGCCATAAAGTCAGTGCCACTACCGGCACGTCATCAATCCCCTTGGCTTTGATGATGGGCTGCAACACACCTAGGGTCGGCGGCAACCAGTCGGCGTGGGAGTTCACCACGTCATACAGTTTTACCAGCGAGGGAATGTGCGCTTCACCCACTTTGAACTGCACCGTGACCACGGCCATACCCGGCTGCGACACCGAATACACGTGATCGACACCCGCAATTTGGGCCAGCACTTGCTCCGCCGGGGTTGCCACTGTTTGTGCCACCTCTTTGGACGATGCCCCTGGATACGGAATCATCACATTCGCCATAGTCACGTTTATCTGCGGCTCTTCTTCGCGCGGCGTGACCAACACGGCGAACAAGCCGAGCAACACCGCGACGAGCGCCAATAATGGTGTCATCTGCGAATGCAGGAAATGTTTAGCGATGCGGCCCGATATACCCATGGTCTGTCTGCGTGTGCTACCGATAAAAATTTTTATTCGCGAAAGTGCGGAAATCCCAAACTCATTTTGATGCGCCAGCTATCCGAAAATACATCCGGCTGGCTGGTAAGCCGTGCCGGATTTATGTACTGCGTGACTGTAATTTACGGATTATTAAGCTTGCGTGTTATTGCGCCGATTTGGCCATACCGGCCTTGATTGGGTCTTGGGCGATTTTCTCGCCCGCCTTAAGCCCAGAAAGCACCTCAACCATACCCTCAGCACTCACCTCGCCGACCCGTATCTGACGCAATTTAAACGTACCTTTGTCGTCCACGACGTAGACCGCCACGACTTCGCTGCGACGCAAAACCGCCCCCGCTGGAATAACCAGCTTCTTGACTTTGCCAGTTACAAAGTGGGCGCGTACAAACATCCCCGGATAAATACCTTGCTCATTCGCCGGTAGGTACGCGCGCACCGTCGTGCTGTGCGTGCGTGCGTCAGCCGCAGGCTGAACTGTCACGCTAGCGACCTTGACCCAGCGGTTCAAAGACGGAATTTCCACCTGAATTTCAGGCCGACTTCCCACTTCAGCCAATCTGTTTTGTGGCACGCCCATGATCACGCGCATTTCGCCCGGATCAAACCCTGTCATCAATGGCTTGCCCGGCATGACCATCTCGCCCACCTCGACCAAACGCGCCGAAACCACCCCCGCATAAGGCGCAACAACCGCCGTGTAGCCGTGCGCCAAACTCGCCTGATTCGCACCTGCCGAACTGGCAGCAGCTTGTGCCAAGGCTACCTGATAGTCCACTTGCGCTTTGTCTAGCCCGGCTTGGCTAATGAATTTCTGCGCGTACAACTGCTTGGCGCGCTCATAGTTTGCTTTAGCGTTTTGCAACGCAGCTTGCGCTTGAGCAACTTGCGCCTGACTGCCAGCCAGCCCTTGCAACGCTTCGCGCTCGTCGATACGCAGAAGAAGCTGACCTTTGCTGACGCGGTCGCCCACGTCGAACGAAATCTCTTTCACCCGCCCGCCAATCTGCGCTGACACCGTCGATTGCCGCGTCGCCTCGACCATACCGTCAACACTAAAGCTCTGCGCCACTTCGCGATATTCGACGGAAACAACCGTCGGCGCACCCGCCGCGAATGCGTTTCCGACCAACAACAGCATGAATATCCAAGATTTATTAATCACATCAACTCCTAAAAATATTCTCGAATATTAGCATATTCTTATGCGATTCGGGAGTGCGACTACTCCCCCGACACACAGAACACGTCGCGCATCATGCCCACCAGCTTGATCGTGCGCGGATCGCTGATGCGGTAATACACTCGATTAGCATCCTTGCGCGTGGACAGCACTGCCTTCTCGCGCAAGATCGCCAAATGTTGTGAAATATTGCTTTGCGATGTCCCCACCTGATCGACGATGTCCTGCACACTAACCTCTTCTTCACCAAGCACGCATAATATTTTCAAACGCAAGGGATGCGCGATTGCCTTGATGGAATTCGCCGCCTGCAAAATATCTTCTTCGCGATCTATAAGCTTGCCAGCCATGTCTCTACCTCTTTGATTTAAACCCGTAACCCTGCGCGAAATAGCACGAATTCGGCTAGAATGCGCCCTATGAAAATCACCCTCTCCTAATATTCTACCGCAATGAAGATCACGCCCGTACTGCTACTCATTCTGGATGGCTTCGGCTACCGCGAAGACACCGACTACAACGCCATTCTTGCCGCCGACAAGCCCAATTTCGACGCGCTCTGGGCCACATTTCCACACACGCTGATCGACGCTTCCGAAAAACACGTCGGCTTACCCAGCGGACAAATGGGCAACTCCGAAGTCGGGCATCTGAATATTGGCGCAGGCCGTATCGTTTATCAGGATTTAAGCCGTGTTGATGTCGCTATCGAAGACGGTAGTTTCTTCGAAAATGAGGCATTAAACGAAGCCATTGCAACCGCAATGAAAAATGACCGCGCCCTACACATTATGGGACTGCTCTCGGCGGGCGGTGTGCATAGCCACGAAAGCCACATTTTTGCCATGCTCAACATGGCGGCCCGTGCCGGACTAAAACAGATCTATGTCCACGCTTTTCTCGACGGCCGCGACACACCGCCGAAAAGCGCGGCATCATCTCTTGCCTCGTTACAAGCACACTGCGAAGCTTCTGGTGTCGCTCAAATCGCCAGTATCGTCGGGCGATTTTACACCATGGACCGCGACAAACGCTGGGATCGCGTTCAACTAGCCTACGATTTGCTGACCGACGGCACAGCCGAATTTAGTGCCGACGATGCGCAACAGGCGTTAGCAATGGCCTACGCCCGCGATGAAAGCGACGAATTCGTCAAACCGACACGCATCGGCACAGCACCTACCGCCATGCACGACGGCGATGCCGTCATATTCATGAACTTCCGCGCCGACCGCGCACGCGAAATTACCAATGCGCTGACCGATCCAGACTTCTCCGGCTTCGCCCGTCCGCACCCGCTGAAACTGGGCGCATTCGTCACACTGAGCAGCTACGGGGAAGACTTCAAACATCTGCCTTGCGCCTACGAGCCACAAAGCATTCATAACGGCTTCGGCGAATATCTATCCGGCTTGGGTTTGCACCAATTGCGCATTGCTGAAACCGAAAAATACGCACATGTCACTTATTTTTTCAACGGCGGCAAAGAGCAACCGTTCCCCGGCGAAGACCGCATTCTTGTCCCCTCGCCCAAGGTTGCCACGTATGACTTGCAACCCGAGATGAGCGCGTTCGAGGTGACCGACAAGCTAGAAGAAGCGATTCTCAGCGGACAATATCAGGCCATCGTATGCAACTATGCCAACGGCGACATGGTGGGGCACAGCGGTAACATGGAAGCAGCAACCCGCGCCATCGAGGCATTGGATGTATGTATCGGTCGCATTGTTGCGGCGATGCGTTCGGTCGGTGGCGAAGTCATCATCACCGCCGATCACGGCAACGCCGAACAAATGATCGACCGTCAAACCAAGCAGGCTCATACCGCACACACCCTGAATCTGGTGCCGTTCCTGTACATCGGCCGCCCCGCGACACTGGCATCCTCCGGCGCGCTACGCGACATCGCCCCCACCATGCTGCATTTGATGGGGCTGTCGCAGCCGACTGAAATGACAGGGCAGTCGCTCATCAAACTGTAGCCCGTGACCTTGCCATTGCGCTCTCTTATCGCGCTGTTGTGCTTCATCGGAATGCTCGGCAACGCGTATGCCGACAAACAACAGGAGCTTGAGAATCTGCGCAGTCGCATCGTTACCCTGCAAAAAGAAATTGAAAAAACCCGCGAATCGCGCGAGGAAATAGCGGACTCCCTGCGCGAATCCGAGCGCGCCATCAGCGACAGCAGTCGCGCGCTCGGCCATTTGGAATCACAACGGCGTGAAGCCGATCAGCGACTTTCTCATTTACGCCAACAACAAACCAAACTCAGCAGCTCGCAGGAGCAGCAGCAACTCATGCTGGGGAAATTGCTCTATCAGCAATATCTGGCGGGCGGACAGCAACATCTCCAGCTTTTGTTAAGTGGGCGCGATCCCGGACAAATTGCGCGCGATCTCAACTATTACGAATACATCGCACGCGAACGCGCCGCCCTGCTTTCCAACTTACGCACCACACTGGTCGAGTTGCGCAGCGTTGATACCGAAACACGCGAAAAGCGCACCCAGCTGGCGCAATTGCAAAAAGAATATGCGCAACACAAAGCGGCACTAGAAAAAGAGCAACGTACACGCCAGCAAGTGCTGCAATCCATTTCGCAAAAACTGAAACAGCAGCGCAAAGAAGTGACGCGATTACAACGCGACGAAAACCGTTTAACGCAATTGGTAGAAAAAATCGGCAAAATGCTGGCCAAGCCGAAATCAAAATCACTTTTCCGTAATGACAATCTGCCGGACAACCGCTATGCCGGACAACCTTTTGAGCAACTGCGCGGCAAACTAACACTGCCGGTTCGCGGTGAAGTTGCTAATCGCTTTGGCGCTCCCCGTGAGGAAAGCACGGTATCGTGGAAAGGCTTATTCGTGCGCAGCCCGTCCGGCCAACCAGTCAAATCAATTGCCGCAGGCCGCGTTGTCTTTGCCGACTGGCTGCGCGGATTCGGCAATCTGCTGATTGTTGACCACGGCAGCGGATATATGAGCTTGTACGGCAATAACGAGGCACTGCACAAACAAGTCGGCGACGAACTGCGCGGCGGCGAGACCGTCGCCTCCGTCGGCAACAGCGGTGGCAATGAAGATTCCGGTTTATACTTTGAACTGCGGCACGAAAGTAAACCGCTCGATCCGGCCAAGTGGCTGGCAACGAAATAACTCCAAGGATAGGTATGCGTCTTATTGAAAAAGTGGGTTTAGTCAGTATTGGCCTTGTTGCTGGCGTTGCAGCCAGTTTACATTTGGCCGCCAATGCAGATAAAGAGTCGTTGGCAACCCCTTTACCGATTGAGGAATTGCGTGCCTTCTCCGAGGTTTTTGGCCGCATCAAAAGTGACTATGTCGAGCCTGTCTCCGATAAAAAACTGATTAACGAAGCCATCAAAGGCATGGTCAGCGGCCTCGATCCGCATTCCGACTATCTCGACCCCGAAGCATTCAAGGAGCTACAAGTCGGCACGCAAGGCGAGTTCGGCGGACTGGGTATCGAAGTCGGCATGGAAGACGGCTTGGTCAAAGTCGTATCCCCCATTGAAGATACGCCCGCCTTTCAAGCTGGCATCAAGAGCGGCGACCTGATTGTTAAGCTGGATGACACTCTCGTCAAAGGCCTGACACTGAACGACGCGGTAAAACGGATGCGCGGCAAACCCGGCAGCAAAATCGTGCTGACCATCGTACGCAAAGACGAACCCAAGCCGCTGGTATTCACACTGAATCGCGCCGTCATCAAAGTGCAAAGCGTCAAATCCAAGCTGGCAGATAGCGGCTATGGCTACGTACGCATCACCCAATTCCAAGAGCACACCGGAGAAAATCTGGCGGCGGCACTGAGCAATCTCATCAAACAAAATCAAGGTGACCTCAAAGGACTCGTGCTCGACCTGCGCAACGACCCAGGTGGTTTGCTGACCGGTGCGGTTGGCGTTTCAGCTGCGTTTTTGGCACAAGATGCCTTGGTCGTTTACACCGAAGGCAGAACGGAAGATGCAAAAATGCGCCTGTCCGCAACCCCATCTAACTATCTGCGCGGCGAGGCCAAATCCGACTACTTGAAAGACCTGCCCGCTTCGATCAAAACCGTACCTCTGGTCGTGCTGGTTAACGGCGGCTCCGCTTCGGCTTCGGAGATCGTGGCTGGCGCACTGCAAGACCACAAACGCGCCGTTATCATGGGCACGCAGACTTTCGGTAAAGGCTCGGTGCAAACCGTACTTCCGCTGAATAACAATGCCGCAATTAAGCTGACCACCGCTCGCTACTACACCCCAGGTGGCCGCTCCATCCAAGCAAAAGGCATCGTGCCCGACATCGTAGTTGAAGATCCGTCCTCTCCCGATTCGGAAGGCAATTTCCGCCTGCGCGAAGCTGACTTGGATAAACACCTCGTCAATGACAAGGATAGCGATAAAGCCGCAACACCCGCCCCAGCGAACACTCCGGCAAGCAACGGTGAAAGTGGCAAAACCACTACGCCAAAATCCAAGCCTGCCGAGTTTGGCTCGAAAAACGACTACCAATTGAACCAAGCATTGAATCTGCTGAAAGGCATGCAGATACTGCAAGGGAAATAAACAGGGAGGCTTTATGCTCAACCCATTTGAACTAAACAAAACACGCGAACTGACTTTTTCGCCCGAGCACCCCGACGATGCTGAACGCGCAATGGTGTTGCTGGGAGGCTTGCCCGACCTAAGCGTCGAACAAGCCTCGCCCTGCGTACTGCGCGTTTCGTACAACCTGCACAACTACACACTAGAAGGCATCGAAGCCGCATTGACCGAAGAGGGATTCCATCTCGACCACAGCCTGCTGCATAGCGTGGGGCGAAAAGTCATCTATTACTGCGAGGACACCACCTGCCACAACATGGACATCCCAGTTCATCCCACCAAAATGAACCAGCAGGCAGTCTTCAGCACAGCCTACGAACACCAGCACCAGAGCGACAACACCAACATCCCCTCCGAAGTGCGCGATTTCAAATAAGCAAATACGCCTTGCCCGCAAGCACATAAAAAAACCAGTCATCCCTGACTGGTTTTTTATTACGACTCTTGCCTGTAGCCCCGCAGAATTAAAACGTGCGCAATATTTGTATTGACATAGTAAATCACCTACATAAAATGCCATCTCATGGATGTCTACTTCAAATTAAACGGCGATCAATTCGTTTGGAATAGCGAAAAAGCCGAAATCAACTGGCACAAACACGGAGTCCGTTTTGAAGAAGCCGCCACAGTTTTTGAAGATCCGTTGTTTGTACTGGTTGATGCGTCTCGAAACAATGAGTCACGCGATGCCGCAATCGGCTTTGACTCCGCCGGACGCTTACTCTATGTAGTCCATGTTGAGTTCGAAGCTTTGTTTATTAGAATCATTTCTGCGCGCCGCGCAGAACTACAGGAAGAATACGATTATGCTAACTGACCGCTTGAAAAAACGCTTATCCAAAGACCGCGCCATGACCGCCATCACCATGCGCATTCCTGTGGACGTGGTTGAGTCACTCAAGGAAATCGCACCACATAAAGGGTTTACTGGGTATCAAACGCTGCTGAAATCGTACATTAGCGAAGGTCTACGCAAAGACGAAGCTCAGTTTTCTAGTGCCGCCTCACTCCGCTTCATTGAGGCTTTAAGAAAACGCGGCGTTCCTGACTCGGTGCTGGAAGAAGCCGCGCGCGACATGAAAGCAGCTTAATCGCTGTACTGCGACGTTACCGGTGTCTGATTGCCTGATGCCATTAATCCGACTACGTGAAGCTCCCCCTCCCGACGGCCCTTGCTAGGGGTTGAGCCAAACCGAATCAATAGCCGCTTAATCACGCTCTCCCGCAGCACTTTTTGCGTACATCACCTTAACGTTTTCCGTTTGTAAAACGTCACGCAGATCGCGCAGCAGATCGTCGTGCAGGGTGACTTGCCACGCTTCACTCAAGCGTAACTGGCAGCTTGCTGAGGGATTGCGGTAATGAATCAGCACTGGGCATTTGCCTTCTCGGTAAGGAGATATGATGGTTTTGAGTTGCGCCGCAGCGACATTGCCATCGCAGCGCAGTGCGAGGTGTTGCGCATAGTGTGACCGTGCCGAGGCGAGATCAAATATTTCTTCCCCGCTCACTCGCACGCTACCGGAATACTCGTCCAGACTGGCTTTACCTTGCACTACGATGAGTTCGTCTTCTTTGATCCACGGACGGCTGCGTTCGTATTCTTCGTTGAACACGGTCATTTCTATTTGCGCGCTGCCGTCGTCCAGCGTCACCACGGCCATTCGACCGCGCCGCGTTTGCTGAATGCGCACGCCGGAGACGATACCAGCCAGTGTCACCGCCACGCCGCGACTACGCCCCTGCCCTCCGCCCCCGCCAAAACCTCCCGACGGGTTGGTTTTGCCAACGAACGAGGAAGTCAGGTCGCTCAGCTTCACTTTGATAAAGATAGCCAGCTCTTCCGCATATTCTTGATAGGGGTGTCCGCCGAGATAAAAGCCTAGGCTAACTTTTTCGTAGGCCAGTTGTTCGCGCAAACGCCAGCGCGGCACATCGGCAAGTTTTTCGGTGAGCACCGCATCGGCCTCGTCATCGCCGAATAAGCTGTTTTGATTGACCGCACGCGCCTGTTGGTCGGCACTGGCCAGCGCGGCATCCAACGTGGCCATGATGCTGGCGCGATGATCGTTGATGCCGTCGAACGCACCAGCCTTGATGAGTGCCTCCACTGTGCGGCGATTAACGACGCGCTTATCCACTCGACGGCAAAAATCAAACAAGTCTTTGAATGGACCGCGTTCGCGTGCCTGAACAATGTTCTCGATGGCAGCTTGCCCAGTTCCTTTAATCGCGCCGAGGCCGTAGGCAATGGTATTTTCGTCCACCGGAGCAAAGCGGTAATCCGACGAATTTACATCCGGCAGCAGCATCTTCAGGCCTTGCTGTAAGGCATCCTGATAGAAGAAGCTGACCTTATCGGTGTTATCCATTTCCGAGGTCATGGTCGAGGCCATGAACGAAGCCGCGTGATGACACTTCAGATAGGCAGTCTGGTAGGCGACCACGGAATAAGCCGCAGCGTGGGATTTGTTAAACCCGTAACCGGCAAACTTTTCCATCGTATCGAAGATCTCGTTCGCCTTCTTTTCCTCGATATTGTTCTTCGCTGCGCCCGCCACAAAAATACTGCGCTGCTCGGCCATCTCCTCGGCTTTTTTCTTACCCATCGCGCGGCGCAACATGTCCGCACCGCCGAGGCTGTATCCCGCCACCACCTGCGCCGACTGCATCACCTGCTCTTGGTACACCATGATGCCGTACGTACTGCCGACCACTTTTTCCAGCAGCGGATGAGGAAGAATGACTTTCTCTTTGCCATGCTTGCGATTGATGTAATCGGGAATGAAATCCATCGGGCCTGGGCGATATAGCGCATTCAGGGCGATCAGATCGTCAATGCAATCCGGGCGCGCCTTAATCAGCGTATCTTTCATGCCGCGCGATTCAAACTGGAACACAGCGGTGGTATTTGCGTTTTTGAATATCCGCTCGTAGGTTGCCGCATCATCAAGCGGAATCCTATCAATGTCGAACGGCGCAGCATCTGGGGTTTCGCGCTGTGCCAGCTTGTTGATGTAGCGCACCGCCCAGTCGATGATGGTCAACGTGCGCAGGCCAAGAAAGTCGAACTTCACCAACCCCACAGCCTCGACATCGTCCTTGTCGAACTGGCTGACCACACTAGCCTCCGAGTCGGCGCAATACAGCGGACAAAAGTCGGTGAGTTGACCCGGCGCAATCAACACGCCACCGGCATGCATACCGATATTGCGCGTCATATCCTCCAGACTTTCGGCCAACTCCATCAGTTCGTCTACGCCTTCTTCATCGGCGATAATCGTTCGGATTTCCAGCTCCATCTCGCGTGCTTTGGCAAGCGACACTGGCTTCGGCCCCTCCAACGGAATCAGCTTGGAGAGCCGGTCGCACAAGCCGTAGGGGAAATCCATCACGCGCCCGACATCGCGGATTACCCCCTTGGATGCCATGGTGCCAAAGGTAGCAATTTGCGAAACGCATTGCGCACCGTACTTTTCTTTCACGTACCGGATGACCAGCTCGCGCCCGTCCTGACAAAAGTCCACATCGAAGTCGGGCATGGACACCCGCTCTGGATTCAGGAATCGCTCGAACAGCAACTCATAACGCAACGGGTCCAGATCGGTAATCAGCAAGCAATACGCAACCAGCGATCCCGCACCAGATCCGCGCCCCGGCCCGACCGGCACGCCGTTCGGAAATGCTGCTGAGCGGTACGCTTTAGCCCAGCGAATAAAGTCTGCCACGATCAGGAAGTAACCCGGGAAGCCCATTTTGATAATGGTCCCGGTCTCAAACTTTAACCGCTCCAGATATTCGGGCAGCTTCGCGGCTCGCACAGACTCGTCGGGGTAAAGTGCAGCCATGCGCTGCATCAGCCCACGTTCCGATTCGGCACGCAAAAAGTCGTCCAGAGTTTCACCGTTGGGCGTGGGGAAGTCCGGCAAACGCGGCTTACCCAAAACCAGCGAAAGATTGCAGCGTTTGGCGATTTCCACGCTGTTTTGCAGCGCTTCGGGCAAGTCGGCAAACAATGCGGCCATCTCAGCCTGAGTTTTGAAGTATTGCTGCTCGGTAAACTGTTTGGCGCGGCGTTTGTCGTTCAGCACATACCCTTCGGAAATGCACACCCGCGCCTCATGCGCTTTGAAATCTGATGCAGCAAGAAACTGCACCGGATGGGTAGCCACCACAGGCAAACCAAGCCCAGCGGCAACATGCAGCACGCCGTGAATGTAATGCTCTTCGTCGGCCCAACCACAGCGTTGAATCTCAACGTAATAGCGCCCGCTGAATAAGCCCGCCCACTCTTGCGCGTATTGTTTGGCCTGCGACTCGTTACCGCTCAGCAATGCGCTGCCGACATCACCCAAATGCGCGCCAGACAGCGCGATCAAGCCCGCCGTCCCTTCCTGATGAAACCACTCGCGCCGCACTTCGGCGCGTCCGCGATGCTGGTTTTCCAGATAAGCGCGCGACAGCAAACGGCACAGCAACAAGTACCCCTCGCGCGATTGGCACAACAACAACAAGCGGTGTGGACGCTCGCACTCGGCATCATTAGTAATGAATACATCGCAGCCAGCGAGCGGCTTAATACCGTCCCCGCGCGCGGATTTATAAAACTTAATCAGACCGAAAACATTGTTCAGATCGGTAAGTGCCAGCGCGGGCATCCCGTCAGCTTTGGCCGCAGCCACTGCCCCGTCCACGCGCAACATTCCATCGGAAATGGAATATTCGCTATGCAAACGGAGATGAACAAAGGAAGGTTGCGGCATGATGGCGTGCTCAAAAATCGAGGGCGAATTTTACCACCGAGCCGCACCTCATTTTGGAGTGAATATTGCTCAATATTTTCGGAGCGCACTCACAACCGCTCATCCGCGATATTTACCGCCCATCCGAACTTACCCACCACTCCTTCCGCTTGCCGCCATCCGACTGGCGAGCTTGGTATCCGGCCCAGCATTGGGTAGTGTGTGCGCCATGAAACATGGGGCAAAACTCGGGAAACCGAGTGACGCAAAGCCGCCGGTCTTCACCATTCGGAAAGATAGCGGGGCTGCCATGAATACCTCCAAGGAGGCTGTCATGCAAAGTACAACAGGGTTTCTTACGCGTAGTGTCCTGCCGGTTTTGTTTGTATTGACCGCGCTGGCAAAAACACCGGGCAGTTTCGCCGACTCAATCAACAGCCCATCCGAGGTGCCTGCCTACATTTCCTCGGTCGTGTATCGTTTTGTTGAAAACGAAGAGCCCCCAACGGAAAACTTCACCGCCAACCTTGGAGAAGCTGAGCACGCGACATATCAAACACGCTTTTTCCGCGCTGAACGCAATCTGGTTAGCCGCACACGCAGTAATTTTGTAACTGAAAATGACCGCCTCTCAGTTACGCTGAGCACGCCGGGACGCGCCGTTAACAACGTGCTGTCGCTGGCAGGAACCGTATTGCAAACCCCGTTGAACAGTAGCGCAACCAAGGTTTTGCAGACTTTGACGCTGGTTGCCGCACGCGAAGCGAATGTCGATTTTTCCTACACCGCGCAGATCAACCGCAACAGCCGTTTTGATTCGATAATTAGCTGCCGCTTGCACAATACCGATGCCAGCAAACTAGATGTCGTTGCGCGCATTCAATATCGCATCGACTTCTAAAAATCGGGCGAGCCTTAAATCCGGCTCGCCCGTCCAAAAGTTAACAACACCCAACGTAATCTGCTCAACTCTATTAAAATCACGGTATTCATCACCGGAGTTCATTTATGACCGCATTGACACCTTTAAGAGCCGTTCCGCAAACCAATATTTTCCGCAAAGGCGATGTCTTTGTTCTGTTCGGCGAATTGTTTGGCCGTGGTTACGCTAACGGCTTGATTAACGAGGCGCGCAAAGCTGGTATGACCATTGTCGGCATCACCGTAGGTCGCCGCGACGAGAACAACGCATTGCGTGCGCTCACCGCAGAAGAGCTGGCTACAGCAGAAGCCAACTTGGGCGGACGTATTATTAACGTCCCGCTGATGGCAGGTTTTGATCTGGACGCGCCCGCAGGAGAACCCACTCCGACCGATCTGCTGGCAAACATGACGCTGAAAAGCTGGCAAGATGACAAGCTCGATTGGTCGCATATCGAAAAATGCCGCGCTGTCGGCGTAAAGCGTTTCAAAGACTCCGTCGCACAAGTCATGGCTGAACTAGACAGCCTAATTCCAGATGGTAGCAATGCGTTTTTTGCGCACACCATGGCAGGCGGAATTCCCAAGGTAAAAGTGTTTTTGGCAATTGCCAACCGCATCTACAAAGGACGCGGCGACCGTTTCCTATCATCCAGTGCCCTGCTCGATAGCGACTTGGGCAAACTGATACTGATGAATTTTGACGAAGTCACCGCCAACACTTTCCAGCACCTAATCGAAGGCAGCGCGTCCATTCGCGCGCGACTGGAAAAAACCGGCGGGCAAGTACGCTACACCGCGTACGGCTACCACGGCACCGAAATTCTCATCGACGACCAATACCAGTGGCAAACCTATACCAGCTACACCCAAGGCAAAGCAAAAATGCGCCTCGAACGCATTGCGGAAGATGCATGGCAGCAGGGTATTAAAGCCACGGTGTACAACTGCCCCGAAATTCGCACCAACTCTTCCGATATTTTTGTCGGCGTGGAGCTTTCCCTATTCCCACTGCTGCGCGCCCTTAAGCAAGAACAAGGTGGCGCGTGGGCAGAGTCGCAATGGCAAGCCTGCCGCGCGGTGTTGCAGGACGGACAAACACTGGAAGCCTTGTTGCAAAAAATTGACGACTACAACGCCAGCGACGTAATGAAAGGGTTCCGCAACTATGCCGCTTGGCCTATGCCTAACTCCGCCGAACTGGCCGACTTGATGATCGGCACCTCGGACGAAATCACCAAGATGCACCAAACCCGCGATGCGTTGGTGACCGACATCCTGAGCGCGCTAGTGCTCGAAGGTACTGGCCCGCTGATGTTCTACGAAACCTCAGCACCTGCCGCACCGGTGTTGTGGCTGAATCACGATGTCATCGCCAAACAGCTAAACCAGTTACACGCTTAAGGAATATTTGATTCAGCCGTCATACCGGCCCTTCGATAAACTCAGGATAGCCTGCCTTGCGGGCAGGCCGGTATGACGGGGGGCAGAGGAAAATCTGGATTAGATTATTTTCGGCTCATCAGGAAATTCGTTTGGATTGCGGTCTTGCGCCGGGAAATGCTGATTCAAAAGCTCGGTGATCGCGGCGATTCCCTGCAACGCGCCCTGCTCAAATTCACCCGCGCGAAAACGTGCCTCCATCTCGCGGCAAATACTTTCCCATCCCGCTTTGCCGACGCGCGCATCAATACCTCGGTCGGCGACGATCTCCACTTTTCGATCTGCCAACAGCAAGTAGATCAGTACGCCAGTGTTTTGCTCGGTGTCCCACACGCGCAGATTTGAAAACAGTTGCAACGCACGTTGACGCGAATCGACACCCGCATAAAGTTGCGCGAGCCCCAGCCCTACCTCGACGGTAAAACACAGCTCGCCCATATGCGTGCATTCAGAAACGCGCACCGCTTCTGTGATGCGCTGCATCGCCGCAGGCGGAAAGAAATACCGCGCCCGCCCGCGTCCGAAAATCATATGTCTAAAAAATCGCATCATCTTTGTCGTATCCGTTTCCGCATGGCATCACCAGTCGCCCGATGCGCCGCCGCCGCCAAAGCCGCCACCACCGCCGGAGAATCCGCCGCCATCTCCACCGCCCCAACCGCCCATTCCTGAGCTGCCGCCAGTGGTGTAAATATCGCCGCCGCCAGAACCTCCCGAAGTCAGCGCGGGCAGCAGCAGAGTAATAATGAATGTGACCACCGCCACGATGATGAGCAGTAAAAGAGCACCGCCTATCCACCATGTTGCCAGCGTCATCAGCACCGTGTTGTAGCTTGCGGCTTTGATACCGCTATAGCGCGAGTAAAGCAAGATGGCGCTGACGAACCCAGCCATCACAACAAAGATGAAATACATCAGAAAATCGCTATCGGGCGCATTGCCACTTGCCCGCTGCGGCGCGACTGGCGGCAACACCTCGCCTTGAATCACGCCGATGATGCGCGTCACACCGGCATCGATGCCCGCGTAGTAATGCCCTTGCTTGAAATGCGGCGCGATGTCATCGGCGACGATGCGCTTGGCGATGACATCCGGCAATATTCCTTCCAGCCCGTAGCCCACTTCGATACGCAACTTGCGATCATCTTTCGCAACCAGCAATAGCACGCCATCATCAACTTGCTTGCGCCCCAACTGCCATTGCTCAACCACGCGAATGGAATATTGCTCGATTGCCTCCGGCTGCGTAGTCGGCACAATCAGCACCGCCACTTGGCTACCCTTGCTCTCCTCAAAAGCTTGCAGCTTGGCTTCGAGCGCGGCGTGTTCAGCGGTGCTCAGCGTGGCGGTCAGATCTGTGACACGCGCCTTGAGCGGCGGCACGGCAACCTCCGCCACTGCCGCGAACGCGCACAGACAGAGGAAGCCAAGTGCCAGCCAGCGCCGCATCATGCTCGTCGCTTACTTGCCGAACTCGACTTTGGGTGCAGTCGAAATGGCTTTTTCGTTTTCCACGGTAAAGCTAGGTTTGACCGCGTAACCGAACAACATCGCTGTCAAATTGGTTGGGAAGGAACGCACCGCGATGTTGTAATCCTTGATGTCCTGAATGTAACGATTACGCGCCACGGTGATACGATTTTCGGTACCTTCCAGCTGCGCGGTCAAATCGCGGAACAAGGGATCAGCCTTAAGCTGCGGATAATTTTCCGCCACCACCATCAAGCGCGACAACGCCGAAGTCATCTGCGCCTGCACCGCTTGAAATTTGGCAAATGCCTGCTCGTCGTTAATAAGCTCGGGCGTAACCTGAATGCCGCCGATACGCGAACGCGCCTCGGTCACCTCGGTCAGCACCTCTTTCTCATGCGCGGCATAACCTTTCACCACATTCACCAGATTGGGCACCAAATCGGCACGGCGCTGATACTGGTTAAGCACCTCCGCCCAACTCGCCTTAACCTGCTCGTCACCCGCCTGAAACGCGTTATAACCGCAACCGGAAAGCGCCAAAGTCAGCAGCAACAACATCGAAGTCATCAGTTTGCGCATCATCACTCCTTAAATAAAAACGATAACAATTATTGTCCACGAAAAACACCACACACCCCCATCACTCCGAGCATCTGTAGGTCGGCTCAACCCGAGCCCATTAGAACCCAACCCCTCCCAGCCTCCCCTTATCAGGGGAGGAGCATGCTGGCTCTCCCCCTGATAAGGGGGAGTTGGAGGGGGTTTGAACCTAACGCACAACCAAGCCTCAACCCGAGCTGGGAATATGGGGCGCATTTCCGGCAGATGCAAGTGCATCCAATGCGCTTTTTACTGTTGGGTAACACAGCGTGACATTAAGCTCATTTTTCATGCGGGTGTTGCTCATACGCCGCGACTCATTCATAAACGACCACATCATTGGCGACACCGCCGCCTGCACTTGTGCGCGTGGTAAGCGCGGGGGACGCGGCAGTGCAAAAGCATCTGCCACTGCATCAAAATAATCGCCCATTTTCATCTCATCATCATCCACCGCATGATAAACACGACAGGGCTGCGCGCGGTGCAAAGCCGCCACAAGAATGCGCGCCAGATCGTCGGCGTGAATATGATTGGTGTAACTGTCTTCTGCCGCCATGATGGCGGGCGCCCCCTGCGTAATACGCTCCAGCGGCAAACGCGCTGCCGCATAGATGCCGGGCACACGCAAAATACTGGCGTTCACCCGATTGCGCCGCGCCCATGTGCGAATCTGCAACTCGGCATCAACACGGCGTTGCGCCCGCGCATTTTGCGGATGTAAGGGACGCGACTCGCTCACCCGCTCGCCGCCGCAATCGCCATACACCCCGCTAGTGCTGATATAGACCAGCCGCCGAGGAAGCTTGCCCCGCGACAATGCCGCCAACAAATGCCGCGTGCGCGAGTCGTTACCGCTCGATGGCGGCGGTGCCAGATGCAGCACGGCATCGGCCAAGCCCGCCAAGTGAGGCAAGCTGCGTGCATCGTCTAAATCACCCAGCACGGGCACGACACCCAGCGCGCGCAAACGCTCGCAATAGGCCGGATTGCGTACCAGCGCAAATATGCGATAACACTTATTCAATAAGGGAATAGTACGCAGCGCGACATCGCCACAACCCACGATCAGGATTCGTTTCATGGTTGGATTATGCGTTAAAATCTCGCCATTCGTGAACATCCGCCTTTCCTGCCATGACCTTCAAAGCAACGCTGCTCCCTAGCAATCACTCTTTCGCTATCGAATCTAACGAAACCATCCTCGAAGCCGGACTGAAAAACGGCTACACCCTGCCCTACAGCTGCCGCGACGGCGTGTGCGGCGCGTGCAAAGGCAAAGTGTTGCAGGGCACGGTAGATCACGGAAAATCGAATGAACACGCGCTCACCGCCGCCGACAAAGCCGAAGGCAAAACCTTGTTCTGCTGCGCCAAACCGCTTTCCGATCTCACACTGGAATGCCACGAAGTTAGCGCAGTAAAAGACATCCAAGTCAAAACACTGCCGTGCCGCGTGGAAAAAATGGTCAAGCTGGCCGACGACGTAATGGCGCTTTATCTCAAGCTGCCCGCCAACGAACGTCTGCAATTTCTCGCCGGACAATACATCGACATCCTGCAAAAAAATGGCAAGCCGCGTAGCTTCTCCATAGCCAACGCACCGCACGATGATGCCGTGCTCGAACTACACGTGCGCAACATCGTCGGCGGCGAATTTACCCATCACGTATTTAACGAAATGAAAGAGCGCGACATCCTGCGCTTCAAAGGCCCGCTCGGCACCTTCTTCCTGCGCGAAGACTCAGACAAACCAATCCTGTTTGTCGCCAGCGGCACCGGCTTCGCCCCGATCAAAGCCATCATCGAACACGCCCTACACATCGGCATCAAACGCCCCATGCATTTCTACTGGGGCGTGCGCAAAGCCACCGACCTCTACATGCTCGACAAAATTGCAGAATGGGAAGCGCGCGGCATTCGCTGCACACCCGTCGTCTCGGATGAAAAATGGGAAGGCCGCTGCGGCTTCGTCCATCAAGCCGTACTGGAAGACTACGCCGACCTCTCCGGCTATCAGGTTTACGCCTGCGGCGCACCCGTCGTGGTCGAATCAGCACACCGCGACTTCACCACCCAACGCGCCCTACCGAACGAATCGTTCTTCTCCGACGCATTCACCTTTGTGCCGAAACAGTAGTTGAGTAAACCCCATACTCAAGCCGCCCGAATTTCATCCAGCAAAGCGGGGTGGTGGTCGAGCAGCTTGAGGAGTTTTACCAATGACAATGGCGGCTTGGTCTTACCGTTTTCATACCGTGAAAAGGCATTTACCCCACCACCAAAAATCTCAGCCGCCTCCTGCTGGTCAAGCCCGAGTTTTTTGCGGACACTGACAATAAAAGCCGGATTGACGATAGAGGCGTTCACTTGCTTATTAAATTCAAGCATTGCCGCACTGATGCGACTCGATTCCGGCGCATCCAAAATAGCTTCGCCGCAAGCAGAGCAGAAATCACCAGTCACATCCAAAATAGCTGTTGATTCACCTTTGTAGGTGTACGGCATGTCGCGAGTGTCATGCACCAGCTCAGTCGCCGCGCAAGATGGGCATTTCATATTCATAGCTCCTTAAAAGACACAATAAGCACCTCATCAACGACCGTCAGCTTCAGATACACCTCTCCGGCTGTCGTGCTTGGACGGTACACATCTTGCCAAACACGGTGATTGCTATGTGTTGTCATGCTTTTGTAAAAGTCAGCCACAGTTAACGATTTAACTATTGCAATGATTCCTTCGAAGCAAACCCCAATGCGGCACCACCAGTCAAAGCCGACAGGGTTGAGCGCACCTTTCCGGCCTCAATCATGGCTTTAACGACGGACAACTCGCAGTGAGGTTTTAATTTTTCCACGACCCAAAGGTAACCTAGTTGGTTAATTTTGGCAAGTTGGTTAATGGCGAGTTTTCACGACCCATCACGAAAATGCATATGCATTTCGGTCTATGTATTTATATTTCAAAGAGGGGTAATGTCCGGTCTGCGCAAGACGGGTTGGGGAATGGCTCGGGGAATATGAGGGCCTTATTACCTAAAACTGAGTTGTGTCGTTTTTATCTGAACAATTTAGGGGGTGCAAAAATTTCGCATCCAATTAAAACAGAGGCTTCCCTAAAAAATCCCAGATTAGACACCTCGAAGGTGTATTTATCGGTGATTTTTAGGGTGTCTAAATTACGTTTAGCGGTCATATGAATCAGCAGACTCCATCTCTTACGCCCGCAGTTGCATCTATCAACGGCACACCTGCCCACGCAATTCGTGGCGTCACACTTGATTCGCGAGCACTAGAAATTTTCTTGGGTGACCGAGAGGCCATTCGGTTGTACACATTTAACTCGCTAATGTTTCCAATCGATTCAAAGCGTACAGGCACTCAGAAATACTCGTTTGAAGGCCCGCAGTTGGGCATGTATCACAACACTGCTGATGTTCGCGAGGGACCTTTTGTTAATCATTTCATTAGCCATCTCGACATCGAAATCAGCTTTCGTAGTGCAAAAGAAGCGCTTGTAAAAGTCAAAGGTAGCGCCAATTTGGCTGCATCTTCTTTCGACCCATATTGGTACAAAGGGGCCATTACGGGGGTTTGGCAGTTTGAAGCTTCTTTTACTCACGCCTTCCTCCGCCCATGACCGCTAACATTGCGGTCAAGGCCGCTCCCTTCGGTCGCTGGACGCTGCGCGATAAAGCGCCGCGCAGCGCCCCTTACCTACAACGTTGGGCTTACTTTTGGAAGCTATCAAATTGAAAAACGTTACTGTACTTTTCATAGCAATATTTTTAGGTGCGACTGCAACACCTACCAATGCAATGATCGAAAGTGATCGAGCTGCCGCAGTTGTCTTTGCAACAGTCCACGTTGAAAAATGCAAAGCAGACCAGCCAGCCATGCAAGCTGAGATTGACGCAGCCTTTTCGTTATGGAAGCAACGCAATCAAAAGCATATTACTGCGGCAGAGAGTCGGGCCGATTTCAAAGATATTGAAAAAAATATTCGCACACTATTCAACAATAAGGGTTTACTACCGGTATCAGACTGTCAATTGCTGATTCAGCGCGCGAAGTCGCCCGAAAGTGACATAGACAGCAAACGATGAGTAACTTCGCATCAACCTTCAATTTGCCCCACCCTTCGCTCAAGCGGGGCGCCCCCTTAGATTAAAGGTCATATAAATGTCATATCGCATCGGCGTCTTAATATGCTATTTTTGTTCTTTAACCATGTCCAGCATCGCGAATGCTCAAGATGACCAGCGAAGGGAAGCTGCAATTGACAAGCTCATTCAAGTGCAAGCAGAGACGGCCAATTCGTTTCTTGATGACAGTACGTTGGAGATGCTCATGTTCAGATTTCGGAAAGTCAACACTGGCGTTTCCGAAGATATATGGCACCAAATCAAGATAGATGTAAAGCTATCGCTGTTCAAAATATTGACGGAACGCAATGGGCCTTTTGCGCTGTCTGTACGAGAAATCATGCCGCAGTTCACGACTGACGAAATAGATAAGTTGATTGCTATTTATAGCGATCCGCTTTTCATTAAGTACAGCGATACGGCACTCGCTACGATGAGAAAGCCCAACACAATACTAGCAATACGCATCGCAATTGAACGAAGTGTTGTCGAGATGAATGATTCGGTAATAAAGCGCGGCTTGAAACCGGCATATTGACCACACCTTGGGGGTGTCCGGAATTTTGTGTAAACGGGGTTTCTCTACTGCTGCGGCATCCTATCTTCGAATTGGATAGTAAACCGATTTAGTGCTGCCTTCCAATCTCGGATCGGCATCGTCCACTTCTTGCTGATGTTATTCAGCGCCAAGTAAAACAATTTCAATAGCGACTCATCAGTTGGGAACGAGCCCCTGTTCTTGGTGATCTTGCGCAGGCTCATGTTCACCGACTCAATGGCGTTGGTGGTGT